>NZ_CP009526.1:0-1218703 GCF_000969985.1 Methanosarcina barkeri str. Wiesmoor
TATTTAAGGTATAAATCTTTTCCAGTGGAAATACAGGGGTCTTTACCATAACAATTAATACGGTGTACTTCCATTGGATCTACTGCAAATATGACTTAAAATTACTTGCTTATAAACCAATTTTACCTAAAATTTTAACAAAAGAAGATCGGGAATATAGATTTTATCTGGCTTGCGAGGTATCTTAATACTTAAGACTCGCCCGCAATTTTATCAGCAATTAGTAGAAAATGAGAGTTTCAGGCATTAACTATAAGAAAGATGTATCTTCTACCCCTTTCTCCTTATTAGCGGAATTTATAGGGTTTTTCATAAAGGTACAAACAATAATGAAGTAAAATTTTAGAAATCCTAAAATAAACTTTAGTTCCAGATATTGAGAGTTAAGACTTCGGAATTAAGAGTTTAACCTTTTCCCCTCTTTCTCTCTTTCCAAATACCCTTACATTAACCCCCATTTATAACCCTCTAAAATCCTTTGATGACTATTACAATAATGACCATTACAATAATTATTGAAACCCGCTAAAAGGTTATTATGTATTCAGTCTAAAATTTATCAAGCAGTTGTGGTTATAATTGTGCAACCATTTGAAAAGGAAAATCTAAAACATAACTCTAAAAACGTAGCTCTAAATACGTAATATTTAATAGATGTAGATTCGGAGGATTAAATTGGTTGCAGACTATTAAAATTCCTCCTGATTTCAGGTAGTAGTAAAACACTTAAAATTAAAAACACTTAAAATTAAAACACTTAAAATTAAAAACACTTAAAATTAAAACACTTAAAATTAAAAACACTTAAAATTAAAAACACTTAAAATTAAAAACACTTAAAATTAAAAACACTTAAAATTAAAAACACTTAAAATTAAAACACTTAAAATTAAAACACTTAAAATTAAAACACTTAAAATTAAAACACTTAAAATTAAAAACATTTAAAAAACAGAGTTTATCAACTGTATTAATTTATTATATATAATTTGCATAGTAATATTACTATCAATTAGTTTGACGTGCAATGGTTCACATTATATTAATTATCTACGTTAGAAGTATCTTAATTCCTTAATTCCTTAAATGCCTAATATCATAATTTTTATAGAGGATTTTCATGATAAAAGCTCAATCATTAGACGGCTTATTCGAAAAATTACTTGACGGGAAATCAATTTTCAAAAATAAAGAAGTGCTTCGGCCTTCTTACACTCCTGACCTTTTATTGCATAGAAATGAGCAAATTAACAGTCTTGCAACAATCCTAGTTTCTGCACTCCGAGGAGAGACTCCTTCCAATGTACTTATTTATGGGAAAACCGGGACAGGAAAAACCGCGGTTACCCGTTATGTTGGAAAAGAACTTGAAAGGGTAAGTGAAGAGAAATCACTTTTTTGTTCGGTTGTTTATATTAATTGTGAAGTAATTGATACACAGTACCGTCTCCTTGCAAATCTTGCCAGACATTTCGAAGAAGAAGTTCCTATGACTGGGTGGCCTACTGACCAGGTTTTCATGAAATTCAAGGAGGCAATCGATTCCAAAGAGCAGGTCATTGTCATAATTCTGGATGAAATTGATAAGCTGATCAAAAAAGGAGATGATGTTCTTTATAACCTATCGAGAATCAATACAGACTTGCAGAGAGCCAAAGTCAGTATGATCGGCGTTTCAAATGATCTGAAATTTACGGAATTTCTGGACCCCAGGGTCAAAAGTTCCCTGGGCGAAGAAGAATTGATTTTTCCTCCTTATGATGCTGAGCAGATAAGCGATATCCTGAAACAAAGAGCAAAAATGGCTTACACCGACGGCTCTCTCGGTGAGATGGTAATCCCCTTATGCGCTGCTTTTGCAGCTCAGGAACACGGCGATGCAAGGCGCGCACTCGATCTCCTGCGGGTTTCGGGAGAAATTGCAGAAAGGGAAAACCAGCCTCAGGTTCTTGAAGAGCACGTAAGGCGCGCTCAGGAAAAAATCGAAGTTGATCGCGTAGTCGAAGTGGTAAGAACCCTTCCAACGCAGTCCAAACTCGTACTCTATAGTATCATTCTTTTGCGGAGCAGGGGCAGAGAAGGTAAGAATGTCACAACAGGCGAGATGTATAATGTTTATCGCCAGCTCTGTCACCATATTGATGTGGATATCCTTACCCAGCGCAGGGTTACTGATCTCATGTCCGAACTTGATATGCTGGGCATAGTCAACGCAGTGGTTGTAAGTAAAGGCCGTTACGGTCGAACGAAAGAAATTTCTCTGAGCGTTCCAGTAGAAAGCACTCGTAAAGTACTTCTTGAGGATTACAGGCTCAAACCTCTGGTAGATTTCAAGGCATCAGTTTTCAGCAAGATGTTTTCATAAAGATAGCATGTTTTCATAAAGATAGCATGTTTTCATAGAAATGAGGCATGTTTTCACGGGATGAGACTTTCATATTCTTCATCCTGGTTTTTTGGCCTACCTGCTAACTTCTCATTTTTTCGGGGTCTTCCTGACTTCTTTAAACCTTTCTTGCTTCAAGCCTTTAAGTCTTCTCTAACTTTCTTTACTTCAAATTTTTTTGACTTTTTTTTGACCTTTCTTTATTCTCAGTTTTTCAGTTTTTTCGCGCTCCAGCTTCTCTCCAGCTTATTTGTATTATTTATGTATTAGTTTTCAGGAAATAATATATACGATCCTGTGATTTGACTAGAATCATATCGTCTTACAGTTAGCTTATGGACTTGAGTATTCAACTTACTATTTAATTTATAATTTTAGCTTTATTGACCTTTGAAATTAGGATTCAATATATCCAGGTTTCTGTTCAAACCTAATAATTCAATAGTTCAAACCCAGTAATCTGTGATTCAATAGTTTAAATCCAGTAGTCCATGTTTCAATAATTCGAATCCAGTAATCTGTGATTCAATAGTTTAAATCCAATGATTCACTATCCAATAATTCAAGTTAATAAGCAGGCACAACATCTAAAATTAATATTTTAAGTTTAATTAAAGTTTAAAGGGTAATTTTTGATGAAGATAATAGCTTTCGTAGGCATGCCAGCATCTGGAAAGTCGGAAGCTGCCAGAATTGCTGCTGAAATGGGAATTCCCGTTATTAACATGGGTGATGTGATCCGGAAGGAAGTTTCAAGGCGCGGGCTTGAACCCAATGATTCCAACACCGGAATGGTTGCAACACAGCTTCGCAAATGCGAGGGTATGGATGCAGTTGCGGTACGTTGCATTTCCCAAATAAGGGATGCTGGCTCTGACCTTATTGTTGTGGACGGAGTGCGCGGAGTTGCTGAAGTGGAATGCTTCAGGCGAGAATTAGGAGAAGGTTTTATTCTGATTTCGATCTACGCTCCTATTGAAATCCGCTTTTCCAGAGTTCAGAAACGAGGCAGAAGCGATGATATGAATAGTATAGAAGGGCTCCGCAACCGGGACGAACGAGAACTCAGCTGGGGAATGGGAGAAGCTATAGAAGCATCGAACATTGAAATTGAAAATAATTCCACTCTGGAAATTTTCAAAAAGGACGTTGTTGAAGTTTTGAGCAATTACTTACGACAAACCCCTTCTGAGTAACTCTCTTGAGTATATTTCTGAAAAAAATTCAAAATTCTGGAATAAATCCTTTTTAAATTACTGGAGCAGATTTATGATACACGTTAAGGTTTCAGCAGCTGTATATCCTACAGAAGACTTAGAAAAGGTTATCAAAGCAGTCTCATCCCTTTTTACTGATATTGAACTTGAGAAGGAAGCTATTGAGGACACTGGGTCAGAAACAGGAGTTTCTCCTTCTTTTTTCCTTTCAGGGGAAGGAGGAATTGACATTCTGCAAACTCTGCATGGGCTTGTTCGCAGGGAAGAAATTATAGATAGTGTCCGCAATAAAGCTTTCAGTAAAGGTTTGTCTAGTGACGGGCTTTCGGTCCGTTTTTCTCTCAACAAACAGGCTGCTTTTGTCGGAATTCCCAGTGTACCTGCACAGGAAGAGCCTCTTGGATCTATTGAAATCATTATTAGAGTTGATTCTCAGGAAGAAATGGAAAGACTTTTTGAATGGCTTTTGCCCCTTACTGAAGAAGGAAAACCTGTTGTTGAGGTAGAAATGGACTATGTGGAGAAGGATTGAAGGTCTTTAATACGTTTAACATAACATATATTTATTTATCTGTATATTTTTATATATTGTTAACGTCTCTACTATTTTATAAAAATGAGATCGTAAATAGTTCACTCAACTTGTTCATTAAAACCGTTCACTCAACTTGTTCATTAAAACCGTTCACTCAACTTGTTCATTAAAACCGTTCATTAAACTCGTTCAGTTAAATATATCTCAGTTCTCGCTAGATGACGTATATTGATAAATGAAAAGGAATGAACTTTCATCATGCAATTGCATAGAATCAGCTATTCTTCGCGTGCAGTCGTTGAAGACCCTTTCAAATGGGCTTACACGCTCGAAGACCATGGGTATACCGGTTGGGAAATCGTACAGGAAGGTTCTCAGTGCCTGAACAGCAAGAACATTCAGAATTTGAAAAATATCAGTGAAACCACAGGCCTTGAATTAACTCTGCATCTGCCTTTCTCGGATATGAATCTGGCAGGCCTGAATGACTCAATCAGGGCAGAAGTCATCAGGCAGATGAAACACTACCTGACTCTTGCCTCTAATTATGTCAATCTCGCTGTAGTACACCCTGGTTACCTTTCCCCTTATGGCGTGCAGGTTCCGCAGGAAGCTTATTTTACCAATCTTGCTTCTCTCCAAGAAATCTGTGACTTTGCTGCGGATTTCGGAATCCTTGTTGCTGTCGAAAATATGCCCGACATGCCGAAAATCTTCGGAAAATATCCTGACGAGATGCTTGAGATGCTTGAATCTATTGGAAGCCATAATGTGGGTTTTACTTTCGATGTAGGACACGCAAACACTGTAGGGCTTATTGACGACTTTTTGGACCTTCTTAAAGATAATATCTCTCATGTGCATATCCATGACAACATGGGTAAAAAAGATGAACACCTACCCCTTGGAAAAGGCACAATAGACTGGATACGAGTTATGGAAAAACTTTCGGATTATAAAGGAATTTTCGTTACCGAGATGAGTTCTGTGGAAGAAGGAATTGAGAGCCTTGATTTTTTAAGAAATCTGTAAGATTTAGAGAATAAGAAATCTGTAAGATTTAGAGAATCTGTCAGGTTTAAGGTTTCTATTTTTCCATAGCTTTATTTTTTCATTCTCCTCTATTTTCTCATTCTCCTCTATTTTTTCGTTTTTTATCTTTTCAGTTCTTTCACTCAGGTAACTCTCTTTCTTGTAATTCTCTTTCCTGTAACTCTTTTTCTTTCAAGTATCTGGCCCAATCACCATGCTCGATTCTTTCCGATTCAGGTTTCTCGTCATAAACGTAAATAAAGCCTCTGAATTTCTGCTCATCAATTTCCAGATCCACGTATTCTCTGTGGTATCCTCCGAAAAGTTCCATATAATCGATTGATTTGGCAATTTCAAGTTGCTGTTTTCCTGAAAACCTGCGTACTTCGGCTAAAACACAGGAATTTTCCGAAGGGTAGATGCCGGGATAAGGGCCCAGAGAGTAAAGAGCGTATCCGTCTACCTTTGTTGTGCCCAGAAACTCTGATCTGTTTTGCAGATCAAAACGGCGGCTATTGTAAAGCCCGTTTCTGAGGCTGCCATACAGTGCCATGATAAGCTCTTCACCTTCAGGTTTCTGGTACGAACGCTGCCAGCAGACATTTCTGTGAAAAACATTTCCATAGAGAATCTTATCTCTTACATTACTCTCTTTGTCTTCACAAGCAGCTTCATTTTTTCTTGCATCCTCTTCCATATTATACCCTTAAATGAATTATTTAACAACAAAATTATAAAATACTTATTTCATAAAACCATAACCTGCAAACCGCTGAGGTAGGTCAAGGTTTGCTAGCAGGAAACGGTCTTCTTTACTGTAAGCTACTTTTTTGTTACCTGAAAGTTCCAGTACGCAAGTACTGTCAGGCTTTACCTCTTTTACTTCCTGTCCATCAACCAGGATCTTCTCCACACGTACAGGTTCGGACTGCAGGCCAACAAAGAGATGAAGCACATTTGAGGTTTCAATTGCTCGCGTGAATTTTGAGATGGTGCATTCAAGGACATAATCAGTACTTATGATTTCTTTATCGGAGATAATAAATCCCCTTTCTATATCTTTGGCCTGCACGTTTTTAAGACGCATTCCTACTCTGGTGCCTGTGGGTGCACTTTCAATATCCACATCATGGCTCTGGATAGATCGGATTTCAATGTCTCTATCCATCGGGAAAATTTTAGTCTTGTCCTTGTCTTTTGAAATCCCCTGTTTGACAACTCCAAGAACAACACAGCCTTTTCCAGTAACGTTGAACGCATGGTCTATAAACACTCTTGAAGGCAGACTATTCAAGTCAGCCTGTTCAGCTTCGATTTTTTCCGAAATCTCGGAAATTTTAGCTTTGAGGTCTTCCACACCCTCAAAAGGATTTTTTGCACTTTTGTTGGTATTCAGGGAAATACAGTCCCAGTCTTGGAGAGAAGTGCCCGCAGTCATCAGTTTTATTTTCTTTTTCAGCTCATCGATTGCATACATATGGGTACTGTCGGACTTTGTCAGGGCAATAATTCCATGCTTAAGGCCAAGCAGATCCAGGGCAACAATGCATTCTCCGGTATGAACACTTGCAGGATTATTCCTATCAAGGCCGTCAGGAGGGACACAGAGAACTGTCATATCTGAAATATTCAGTGCCGTAATCAGGGATTTTAAAGCTTTGGGATAGCCGTGCGAGTCTACAAAAACCATTTTCCGGCTCTCCTTAGCATTATTGTACATAGTTATGTCAGAGGATGTTCCTTTTTTCCCCAGATTTGCGGCAAGGGAGGTTCTTCCGCTCTTTTCCGTCCCGATAATTGCAACGTTTGTCATACTGGATTCCTTCTAATTCTTTGTAATTTCTTGTAATTTCTTGTAATTTCTTGTAATTCCTTATAATTCCTTATAATCTCTTTTAATCCCTTTTAATTTCTTGAGCTGCATTCTTGAGCTGCATGTTATTAATAACTCTGAATTTACAAGGTATTATAAATCTGAACCTACATCTGGTATAATGCATCTGGTATAATTATTCTGTAATATATTTCTTTTCGAAACACTTTAAATAAATTTTTAAACTCCAAAGTTCTCAAAAAGTCAAATCTTAAAAACACAGTCTGGCAGGGAAAGCAGTCTGGCAGGGAAAGATTACCATGGTTCGCCCTGCCAGATTGCTTGAGTTTTATCATTAGTACTTTTATTAATCTTTTTTATAATTACCAGATACTCTCCTCCTACTAACTGAGGCTCTTCAAAAATTGCATCTATCCCGAGTCTTTTAAGATAATCTTCGAACTCGGCTGCAGTTTTTAGATCCCTTACTCGGATCTTTGCTTCCTCATATAAACGCTGGCCGTTTTTTACACTTAGGATGGATTCACTAAGAGGGCCAAGTATACTCTTCCCTAACTGCATGCAGCGTTTTTCAAACTCATCCTTATCTTCGTTCCATTCAACTGTTTGAAAACCTTCTCTGACAATCCGGGAAAGCATATAGTCTCTGCCGGTCTCATTGTAAAACTTAAAGGCATGCCTGAGATCCGAGCAATTACTCTGGGAAGAGGTATATTTTAACGGAGAAAGAACCATTTCCGGATCTTTTATTACGACTCCTTCATGTTCTTTTTCTCCAAGTTCCCGGATGATTTTTCCTATTTCTTCAGCAGCAGTTTCTAGGGGAATTTCCTTGAAGAACTTTACCTGGAAAAAGCCGTATTTTTCCAGAATTTCATGCTTCCTTTTTATTGGAAGAGGCTTACCGCTGTTTTTTTCCCGAATATCAAAGATGTAAAACTCTACCGACTCGATGTCATAGATATCTTTTGGAACATAAGGATTGTCCGGGCCTATCATTTCTCCATAAAGTACAAGTTCAGGGAAATCGTCAAAAAATTTCAGATTCAGCTTCTCTTTTGCTTTTTGAGTCGTATAAGGGCAGATATACCCGCTCCGGGTAATTGCAAGGATTTCGTCTTTTGCAATCGCTATGCGGACATTATACCCATTCATTTTTTCTTCCACGGCCACTTTTTCAAGGCCGTTAAAGTGCTTTTTAATTGTGGGATCCAGTACCATGGCTCTCCGGATTTTCGGGAAACCCATAATGATTTCGAAAGAACCGTCTTTCTCATAAAGCACGGTTCCCCTTTCGATATGTGAGATCTCCTTATCGAAACGGAACAGATATTCATATTTTCCCCAATTCTGGGCAAGATAGTTTTTCTCAAAAAGGTGCTGAACCCTTTCCTTATTAAATCCCAGGAAACTGGCAAGTCTAGCTATAAATTGAGGATCTATCTCCTCGTTCCCCTCTCTGCTCATGTTTATTTATCTGTTTTCAGGCCTGAAATAAGTTGTCGTTCTCAGGCATGCCTTCAGAATGATACGTCTTCAGAGTATCATTATGGTTTATTTATGATTCTCGGGTGTGTATCTGATATGATTCTCAGGCGTGAATCCGATACGATTCTCAGGTGTGAATCCGATACGATTCTCGGGTGTGTATCTGATATGATTCTCAGGTATGAGTATCAGTACATAACCTGTTTTTACTTGTTTCTTGAGCAACAAATTGGGGAATGTCTCAGTACATTGAAAATGTTTTTAAGTATTTGGCTTATAATCTGTTACATCTAAGTTTGCAAAAAGATTGGAGAGTATAATATGGCAGATGAGATTGACTACGAGATTATCGGCAACGATATGCAGATAGTTGAAATTGAGCTTGATCCTGAAGAAGCCGTTCAAGCAGAGGCCGGGGCTATGGCTTACATGGGACCCGGAATTCAGATGCAAACCAGTATGAGTAATGACGGTGGTGGACTTTTTGGAGGTCTCAAAAAAGGACTTAAAAGAGCCCTGACAGGAGAAAGTTTCTTCATTACAAGCTTTGTTCAAAAAGGTTCCGGAAAAGGGCATGTAGCTTTTGCGGCTCCTTATCCGGGAAAGATTATCCCCCTTGATCTCACAAAGTTCGGAGGCGGTCTCCTCTGTCAGAAAGACTCATTTCTCTGTGCTGCTCGCGGAGTAGAGATAGAAGTAGCTTTCACCCGCAAGCTTGGAGTAGGGTTCTTCGGTGGCGAAGGTTTTATCCTGCAGAGACTGAAGGGTGATGGTCTGGCCTTTCTCCATATAGGGGGCACAGTTATAAGAAAAGATCTAGCAGTTGGTGAGACTTATCGTGTCGATACAGGCTGTGTGGCAGCTTTCACTGAAACCGTAACCTATGATATAACCTGGTCAAGGAACTTTAAAAACGCCCTTTTCGGTGGTGAAGGAGTTGTTCTTGCAACCCTTACAGGCCCGGGCACGGTTTACATGCAGAGTCTGCCTTTCTCCCGCCTCGCTGACAGAATCTTTGCAGCCTCTGCCTTTGGTAACCGGGAAGAACAAAACGGCGTTGCTGGGACCGGTATCCTGGGGGGCTTCATCGGTGGAGATAGATCATTCTAAAAATGGGAAATTGTTCTAAACAAAAAAAATATTCTAAAAGTGAAATTGGTTTTAAAATCGAGTTCATCTTAAAGAGGAATTCATTGTAAAATAGAAATCTTTCTTAAGGGGATTCATTGTAAAATAGAAACCTTTCTTAAATGGGATTAAAGTAGAATTTGTTTTAAAGCAAGAAATAAGTCCAAAGGAAATTGTAAAGTCCAAAAGAAATTGTAAAGTCCAAAGGAAATTGTAAAGTCCAAAGGAAATTGTAAAGTCCAAAGGAAAGTGTAGAAATTCAAAGGAAAGTGTAGAAATTCGAAGGAAAGTGTAGAAATTCAAAGGAAAGCGTAGAAATTCAAAGGAAAGTGTAGAAATTCAAAGGAAAGCGTAGAAATTCAAAGGAAAGCGTAGAAATTCAAAAAGGCCTGCTTTCTTAAAAGCAGGCCTTTTCTTAATTACTGGCTTTCAGGATTTCACTTAAGTTTTTTCTGGCTCTCTTTCTCTGGTTTTGAGCTTACTTCTCAAGTGTATTTATTACATTTCTGCGGGCCAGGAAACCAGCAAGTTCATCATCCAAGCTAAGGACTGGAACACCTCCCACATCATGTTCTAACATTGTCCTAACAGCTTCTTCGAGTGGAGTATTGGTATAGACACTAATCACACTACGGGTCATAATATCTCCTACCAATAGGTTCTTGATCCTTGAATCCTGCTGATTATCAGCCACTAGATCCCTGAAAGAACGCATAGCAAAGGCAATATCGTCTTCAGCAATAATGCCTACAAGTTTTCCGTTTTCAATTACTGGCAGCCTTCCTACATCTTTGTCAAGGATAAGTCGCCTAGCGTGGCTAACCCTCTCAGATGAACTGATAATTACGGGACTTTTTTCCATTACTTCCCCGGCAAAGCCTGTGAAGTGGTTTAGTTCCATGAATTCCTGGGGTGTCACCCAGCCCAGGGCTTTTCCATTATCAGTGACAATAATTACGCCACCAGTTTTTTTCATCAGGGTAAGAACGTCCCTGGTATCGGTATCAGGCAGAACCTTTACAAAATTGTCGGATACGGCTGTTGCAACATGCAGAGAGGATGCAGGTTTACTCAGTTTCTTACGAGTCCCTAGCTGCTCTGTCAGACTTCTCATTGTAAGTACACCGATTATCTGGTCGTCATGAACTACCAGCAGACGTTTTGTGTTTTTCTTTTCCATTAGATCCAGAGCGTGAGATATAGTGTCTGACTTATCAATCCTGTATGGCTGTACCATTATGTCTTTAGCTTGCATGCAATTCACCTCATGCGTATCCAGAATTTTCAATTATATTTTTCGCAATTTTTTGCGTGTTTTCTTCATCCGTTTCCTACGGTTTAATTCCGTATCGTTTTCTTACTTTGGATGATTTATCTATCGCGGTTTATTGTTTTTTTCGCAGTACATACCTCCACTGCGGTGTTTCAGAGGATGGCTTTCATGATATCGGTTCTGCTTAGTATACCCACTATATCTTCTCCATCACTGACAGGTAATGCAGTCACTCCATCTTCCATCATCTTTTTGGCGGCTGCACTAACATCTTCATTTACGTCAATGGAATTTATTGGAGATATCATGATATCTTCTGCGGTCAAAGGTAACTCTTTTACGTATCTATAGGTCTTCTGGCCTCCAGGAGAGGATTTCCTGGTCATCTTGATATTTTTCATGGAAAGTTCGCCTTGAAAATCAGTTAAGAGATTTAAGGCGAGGCTTCTGCTGGAAATAATCCCCACAGGCTTTCCTGCATCGTCTTTAACAATAACTCTTTCGATGTTATTCCTGTTCATTTCGTCAATTACATGGTTGATAGTATGATGCCTGTGAACAGAAATAATATCCTCAGTCATTAATTTAGAGATTTTTGTTTTCATATCCTCTTTATTTTCCGCAACATAGCGCACAAGATCTGTCCTGGTGATAATACCTACAATATCGTTCTTTACCACCGGAATAGTATGCACTCCGTTCTCAAGCATTAAGGCAGCTGCCTGGGAAATAGAGGCTTCAGGATAGATGCTAATAACCGACTCAGTCATCAATAATTTGATAGGGATCTGATCTATCGGTCTTCTCCTCCAGAGAGGTTCAGCCTGAGCCAGACGGTTAGTGATGTCTGATTTTGTAACGATTCCCACTATCTTGTCCTCATTGAGAACAAGCAACGTACTGATTTTATGCCTTAACATCAGTTTTCTCGCACGTGACACGGGTTCTTCTGTGTTTACGACGTACACAGGTGAACTCATGATGTCCGCTACATTCATGAAGTACCTCCTTCACTTTTACAATATATAAGTGTCAATAATTATACTTTTTGAATCGGAAGCAAAAGTTATAATTTTTAGCTATACTTGGTCAACTTTTAAGGAAGTAACCAGTACCTCTTGTTGAAGCGAGAGTTAATTTAATAGGTTCTTATTTTATAAAGTTCTTACTTTAAAATGAGCTACACTTCAAATTTTAAGTACTCAATGTACAGCTTACTTTTTGATCTATCCACAAAGTACAGGTTTACTTCTCGATCTATCCAGCTAGAGAATTTTCCTTTTATCCAAATCTTCTGGAAGCTTAATCTCCTGGAAGCTTAATCTCCTGGAAGCTTAATCTCCTGGAAGCTTAATCTCCTAGAAGCTTAATCTTCTTAAAACTTAAACCCGAAGGTTTTTCGGGCTCAGTCGACTTAAGGATCAGTTCGACTTTAATTTTCGCTAAACTTAGTTAAGTTCCGTAACAGTTTGAACCAGTAATAGTTTGAACCAGCTTGAACCGCCTGGACCAGGTTTAATCAATTGGAATCATCTAATCAATTGATTATATTCTCAAGTTCATTTAAGAGATCTCAGAAGATCCCTTTCAGTAATAATGCCGCGGAGCAGCCCATTATCCAGGACCGGAAGTGAACCTATCTTTTTCTCAAGCATTATTTCCATTGCTTTTCCCAGGTCTGTACCTGGACCAGTCCATATCAGATCTCTTGAGACAATAGAACCTACAGGCTGGTCTAGAGCCTCGTGAATGTTTCCTGTTGTCAGCTTACTGAAAGCTTCTCCATTTCCAAGGAAATGGATAATATCAGAGGACGTGATAATTCCTGCGAAGATGCCATCTTTAACTACAGGAAGCCTTCGGAGCCTGTTATCTACCATTACTTTTGCTGCCTGTCCAATGGGTGTATCAGTTGATACCATCTTGACGTTCTCGGTCATATATTCATCAACAGTTCTGTTTGTCACAAGTCCACCCATCAGTTCAAGTGCATTCCTTTCGGTAAAGATTGCGACGACCTGCATGTCACTGTTCACGATTGGCAGACCACCTGTTCTTCTTTCAATCATTGTTGAAACAGCGTCTTTAAAGTCAGCCTGGTCATAAAGATAGGGAATGTCAGTTTCCATGATTTGCCGTACTTCTTCGTTGATCGCAGCTAGAAGGTTACCTTTGAAGCGGTTTTCAACGAGCAGATTCTTTCTTCCGCCCCCCAGAAAATCAATAATATCTACGGAAGTAACTACCCCTTCCAGCCTCCGTGTTCCGGCGTTTGTAATAGGAATGCGCCTGAACCTCTTTTCAGTCATAATCTTGATTGCATCCATTATTGTTGCGGTTGGAGGGAGTGTTACTACATTCCTTGTTGCAAGGGCCAGGATTTTTCCCTCATGTTCTGAAATACGGGATTTAAACTCAGGACCTATTCGCATAGTACCCATGCTGCTAATCGTGTGTGGGTCTTTCTGCTGCGCTTTCTTGGATTTGCTCACACCTGGCTGAACCTTCATCTTATCGACGGACGAAAATGTCGTATTTCTGTTCAATAGAACCACCGAATTCGAGTTGCAGTTAATTGCTTTTTTTGTATTCCGTTTCTCTGTTTCTTCTTTTCCTGTTTTCTTGTAGAAACTTTCCTGGAGTCTGCAGTTCATTTCTCAACAGATCCAGATTTGCTCCCGGAAAAAAATAAAACCTGAAAGCAATTTCTCCCGAATCTTTCCAAAAGGTTTACTTTATCCTAAATTTATAATTATTAATGATGATCTTTGATGTTATAATCTTTTTGTGTGAAAACTTACTGCTGTTTTTCGCATTTCATTAATTTTCTTTAAATTTTCTTTAAATTCTGCGGTTAGTTGTTACCTTTCACCGGATACTTTTCATTATATATTTTTTCAAAGGCGGTTTTCGAAGGGTTTTTCAGGCCATACATTGACAATAGATTCTAGAAGGTCCTGTCTATCAACGATTCCGGATACCCTGTCTTTTTCATTTACAATGGTAACTCTTCCGATATCCTGGTGAATAATCATCTCAATTGCACTCTGAATGGAATCATTTTCTGAAAGTGTATACGTAGGAGTTGACATTATCTTCTCAACTTTTGGGCTTTCATTAGGCCTTGTTCGTCTCTCGTCTTCCACTTCAGTGCGCACAGCACCTGATTTGATTATGTCTCTGCGAGTTATCATTCCAATGGGTTCGCCTTTCTTTGAAACTACAGGAATACCTGTATAATCGGTTTCGAGCATATGCGCCCAGACTATGCTGACTTTGTCCTCTTGTGAACACGTTTTGACTTTTTTCGTCATTACGGCCTGCAATGTTTTGGGAATATTTTTTGGAACTTCGACGTTTCTGAGAATATCCACATTACTCAGGACTCCAACCACTGTACGGTCCGTAGTAGATTTAACAACGGGAACTCTGTTCTGCTTCGACTGCACCATCAGTTTTGCGGCCTTTATAATATCCATATCTGGAGTGACCGTAGGGGACTGGCTTGCATACCCGCCGACTGTGACATTCGAGCGAGTAGAGGTAATCCTTAAGATATCCTGGTCACTCAGCATTCCCACAAGCCTGTTCTCTTCATCAACAACAACAAGGCTTCGGAGAAGGTAATCGCGCATCAACTGACGGGCGCGAGTCACAAATTCTCTCTCTTTGATACTCACAGGCTCATCTGTCATAATCTCGCTAACGTTCATTGTCTACCTCCTTATAATCTTTAAAAAAAGAAGTTCAAAATGATATCTAAAGGTCATAAGTTACTCGTAGTCCTCGCCTTCTTCTTGCCGGCAGTTTCCGCAAAGGTATCTTCCGTCCACAAATCTAAGATCATATGAAAAGACATTACAGGATTCGCACATTCCAGTTTGCAAATCTTCTCCCTCTGAAACCTCTTCGAGTGAGGGGGTGGAAAGGAGAGCCTCTCTGTTCATGTCAATAAGTTCTTTAAGGATAGTATTAAGCCCGGGCGTTACTATCAAGATGTCAGTGTTTGAAATCACTCCTACTATTCTACTGTTTTCCAGGACAGGCAACCTTTTAACATTAGCTTTTAACATGATCTCGGAAGCTTCTACTATACTTGTTTCAGGCTCTACGGTTATCAAAGGGGTTGATAGGATTTCACTTGCCTTTACCTCATCTGGTTTTTTATCCTCTGTAACAATACCCTTTACAAAGTCCCTTTCAGTTATAATTCCAATGGCTTTGCCATTCTCTGTAATGATGACACTTCCTGCATCACGACTGACCATTTCCCTCGCAATGGCAGGAATATCTGAATTAATATCCATTATTATGACTGCTTTATTCATGACTTCAGCAACTGAAACCTCTCTTTCAATCTCTTTGCTATGAATACCAGTACCCATGTCTCTCTCAGCATCGGTGTCCCTTCCAGGTACATCTGCCATCTACTGCTGTTCCCCCTTTCATTCCGTAATTGGCAATTCACAATATAAAATTTATAGATACATTCAGATACATTCAGATAATTTACATCAATTTACAACGTATAATTTATAATATAATATTTAAAATATAATTTATAATGCCATTTTCGATTAAAAGTTCTTCAGGTATCCAGTTCCCTGTGGAAAAACATTCAAGATTGCTTTAGTTTTCCCTCCAGTTTAGGCTTTGTCCAGTTTAGGCCTTGCAATCATTAGCTTTTTAAAGATGATACTCCGGTGAGGCTTGCTGTCCCGGATTTATTTTTTGTCCGCTTCCTCTAAGACGTTTTCCCCATAATTTTCGGACTTTTTTTACAGCTCAAATATATGATTCAATGGTACATAATAATAACGGCGTTTGCTTTTTTTGTAGAGAACATAAACTTGCATGAAGTCGAACGCATTAACTTTAAATCTCCAGTTAGCTTGTTTATGATAAAATACATGGCAAAAAGCTTAGTAAAGTCACGGAGAAAATTTTTCAGAACCCCTACATTTCCACTGGAGGTTTTTGCTGAGAATGAAAAAGGTTTAATCGTCTGGAAGAAGTATTAGAAAGAAGTGCAGAAGAGAAGTAGACTTTAGAAAACAGGCTTATACAGTTTAAAAAAATCTAAATTATATTTGTAATGCTTTCTATTTCTCTCACAAGAAATTTTTCGGGCCCCTTTATTTCCACTGGAACGCACTTCATAAGCTTTTACCTTGAAAAGCATGGTTTGAGGAGTAAGCCAGAAGCCGAAGCCAAACCAGAAGCCGAAAAAGGGAGAGTGATTAAAGCATAATTACTCTGCTTCGGTTCCCAATACTCAGCTCGATTTCTTCATTCAGGCCATACTTCGCATACGCATTAATGATCTGGATTTCGGAGTCAATATCAAGATCTTCGATCACATAAGCCTGTTCTCCCCAGAGAGTTAACCTTATGCTGCCGGTTTCGTCTTTTAATTGGAGATTTGCAACCACGTTCTCGGTTCCATCTTCTCTTTCAAACTCTCGGAGTTCCCCTATTTCGGAAACCTTCCCCTGGACCGAATAGCTTTCCCCAGGGATAATATCAGCAATATCCGTAAATTTTTCTCTATACTCAATCTCCTTTTCACTCTTCTGGATTATCCCCCGGTTTCCTAGATTGAGTTCCACCTGCTGGTTGAAGGCATTTTCCCGAGAATAAGCATGAAGTACTTCTATGGTCTCGTCAAAATCAACTTCATCCAGAAAGTTGGTTTTTTCATCCCAGAGAGTTAGCCTGATTTTTCCAGTGGAATCGCCAAGAAGAAGATTTCCTACTCTTCCGGGAGACCCATCTTTTTTCTCAAAGGTCCGGATTTCCCCTATATCGAGCACTCTACCGGAAACGTTAATATTGTTCATATCAGCCCTTATATCTTCAATTGGGGCAAATTCCTCTTCGTACTCGACTTTTTTTTCACTTTTCTTTATTATACTTCGGTTTCCCACCTGCAATTCAACTTTCTGAGTAAAAGCATTTTCTCGCGCATAAGCATTAACCAGCTCCACAGTGTCTCCGTATTCTATCTGGTTTAGGAACTCGGTCCTGTCGTCCCATAGGGTCACCCTGACTGTGCCTGTACTGTCTCCAAGAAGCAGGTTTCCGACCTTTCCGCTGGTACCGTCTTTTCGCTGGAAGGTCCTTACTTCTGAAATTTCCAGGACTTTTCCTGTCAAATTCAGGTCTCCCATGCCATCTTTTATATCCTTTATTTTCTGGTTGTTGGCAGCCACATCGATTTCTTCTTCACTCTCGGCCAGGACTCCATTATTTCCTACATTGACTTCCACTCCCGAATATCCCTGTTTCGCATAGCCGCTGATCTGGAGGGTTTGTCCTGCTATGATTTTTCCAGCCTTTATGAGATCTGCCATGTTGTCCCAGAGTGTTAGCCTAATCTTTCCGGTTTCATCTCCAACAATTATATTTCCGACTCTACCTATCGTCCCGTCGTTTCGGGTAAATTCTTTGGTATCGAAAACTGACACAACCTTTGCAACAAAGTTAATTTGTCCGCTCTCAGCTGTAATGTTTTCAATCTTTACACTGTCCCGACCTACATCCGAAAATCCAAGTTCGTTGGCAACCAGCATGGCAGCCATAGGTTCATCGCAAAGCCCTCCCATGCTTTCGACCTTTTCCTGTACACGTTGCAGGAAGTCTTCTTTACTGATAACATGGCTAAGTTTTTTATAAATTGATTCAATATCTGTCATATTATCCCCTTAATGTATGATTTCTATTTTCAGTGTCTATTATTTGCCTCAATTCCTGTGGCAATAATTGTTAGTGATAGTTGCTACCTTGAATTCTATTCAGGGTATAATAAAGTTCAAAAACTGTTAAGAGGCAAGTTTATTCTTCTTGATTTTAAGTTTGAACACGCGCTGTCGAAGTACTTTATATATTGCGCTACGATATGCAAGCCGTCTTACTAAAGATTACCGTGTGCCAGATGAAAGTATTTCTCAACAAAGCGGAATCCATATTAATAAACTATGCCCGTTTAATAAACTATGCCTATGCTTATCTATTCTATCTCTCGCGGGCTTTCAAACTAAAGATATCCTGAAATCAAAGCTTGAGATTCCTTTCCTTAGCTTGCAGTACTGAAGAACTCAGAGGCTTCTTGTTCTGCAAAATTCCAGGAAACATTTTGGGTCAGAAGATAGTTGAGAAACAGAAAATTTAACTTCGCAGCTTTGTCAAAATAAAACTTAAAACAAAACATTATTTATAGTAAAGTTTCATTATGTACGTGATACCATGATTCGAAAATGCACTGAGCACGGCTATTTTAGAGGAGGCAGCTGTCTGCAGTGTAAACGCCCTGGAAGATACCTGCTGGACGATAACAAGGAAGAAAAGCTTGGCAGGTTTGTATCTGGCACTCTCCGGCATTTCCCAGAATCTGCAGGAGTTACAATGGACAGATTCGGTTGGGTTAATATCAACGATTTCTGTGACGTTATGAGAAAGCGATACAGCTGGATGAGGAAGGAATACCTTTACGCGCTTGTAGAATCTGATGAAAAAGGAAGGTATGAGATCCGCAATTCAAGAATCAGGGCACGTTACGGGCACTCTGTCAACATTGATCTGGATTACAGGGAAAGCGATTCTCCATATCTGTATTATGGGGCAAGCCCTGAAGAAGTTGATGTTCTGCTGGAGAACGGAATTTTTCCAATAAAGCAAAGATATGTCCACCTCAGCACTTCATATGAAAAAGCAGTAGAAGTGGCCCTTATTCATACTGAAAACCCTGTCATCCTTCAAATCGATGCCTTTAAAGCTCAGGAAGATGGGATATCTCTCAAACTTGCAACTGATGACATCGTACTTGCGGAAAGGATACCTCCTGAATATCTTTTTGTCGTTGAAGAGTGACTTTAAAGGGTTGATTTCAAAAGAATAACTTTAAAAGACTGATTGTTTAATTTCTAGCAAGTTATTTGTGGTACTTTTCTTTTCTTTCCTTTTTCTTTTCTTTTCTTTCCTTTTCTTTTCTTTCCTATTTTCTTTCCTTTTTCTTTTCTTTTCTTTCCTTGTACTTCCGATTTCCTTTTATCTTCTCTCTTTTATCTCTTGTTCCTTTTTTCTGTATCTATCTTTCCTTTTCTCTTTCAACTCACGGACACTTCAAAAAGACCTTCTTTTTTTTCTATCCTGAATTTGACATCCAGAAACTGTTCAGTGACCCAAATATTTGTCGTAGTATGAAGAGAGAGTTCACGGACAGTGTAAGAACTATTTCCTGCAAGAGCCATGTACGGTATTAGTTGGTCTGCCAGATGTGTGTCCACCGAGGCTCCTGATCTAAGTTCAGGAATAATTTCATCTGCAGCATTTTTGCCTACCTTTTCTGCGGGAAGTCCTCTTTCCCCAAGTGCACTCCCTCCTATATAGCCTATCCAGAGGGTTATCCCGCTTCCAATGGAAAAAGCTTCAAAGGATTGGGTTTCGATCAGAGAGGGGTATCCGGCTTCCATTAATCTCTTACTGGCAGCTTCTGCCTGGCGTAAAGGTACATGAGCAGGAAGATTCGAGGCGTGAGAACTTCCCTTGATGTCTTCCTTTTCTTTTAAAAAATGAAATTCTCGCAGCCTGCAAGGTTTAAAATAAGCTGAAACTTTTCCTCCTCCTTTAGGGTAGTAACCGTGTTCTTTTAGGGTTATGCTGCCTGAATATCCAAGTTGCTCCAGAGCCCTGAAAGTTACATGCTGCAGGTAGTCTATTGTCGGAGACCAGGCCACGTCAGTTCCTCCTTTTATAGTGAGCTCGACCTTCTCTTTCGCAAACGGCAGTGCAGGCATAATGCACTGGAGGAGTAGGGTTATGCTTCCTGCAGTCCCGATATCAATATCATACTTACCCCCCTCTATTTCCACTGGAACAAAAGAAATTTCAGTAGAGCCTGGAAAAAGTCCCGAAATCTGAGCCCTACAGATCCTGGCTGCAGTTTCCAGTGCTTTTAAATGTTGCTGTTTCAGGCCTGGACTTGGCCTGTTTTTTCTGATATTAGTAATCCTTATCCCTTGCCCGGTAACCGCGGAAAGAGCAACAGCCGTTCTGACCAACTGCCCTCCCCCTTCACCATAAGAGCCGTCGATCTCTAACATTTGCTTCCCCCCATTTTCCTGATTTCATCTTACGTTATCCTGAGGTTTTCCTTTCATTCGCTTTCCTTCATTCATTTTCTTGTATTTGCTTTCCTTCATTCATTTTCTTGTATTTGCTTTCCTTCATTCATTTTTCTTATATTTGCTTTCCTTCCATTTCCTTTTCTTGTATTTGCTTTCCTTCATTCATTTTTCTTGTATTTGCTTTCCTTCCATTTCCTTTTCTTGTATTTGCTTTCCTTTCTTTTCCTTTATATTTCGGATTGTAGCTTTTACAGCTAGTCTGAGAGGATCCACAAGCATAGAGACCGGTGGTGTATAGCAAGTCTCCAGGTCAAGAAGGTCTCTAATGGTAGTTTTCTTTCGGATTGCTAAGGAAAGAGCATCGATCCTTTCTTTTATCCCCTCTCCTCCGGCAAGCTGCGCCCCCACCAGAATATCGTCTTTGAACAGGAGTTTAATGTACAGGTCTTTACGGCCCGGATAATAGGAAGCTCTTGTACGGCTCAGTGAAAATCCTGTGTTTATCTTTATTCCATGGCTTTCAGCCTCTTTTGAGGTAATGCCAACTCCGCCAAATTGTAAATCTCCTGCCACGGCTACCCAGGGATTGGCAAGCGGCCCAAGAGGGGTACTTTTTCCTGTGATATTATTGCCGATTATGTCGGCCATATGCCGGGCTGTCGTGCCTAGCTGGCTTAATTTTGCTTCCCCTGTTATAAGGTCTGTTACCTCCACACATTCCCCGCCTGCATATACATAGGGAAGAAATTCTTCTCTTGCCTTATCTCCTGCCTTAACCTGAAGTATTTCATTTACAATTATTCCTCCTGCTTTCCCAATTTCGATACCGGCCTCTAGGGCAAGGGATACCTCAGGTTTAACTCCACTTGCAAGAAGCACAAGATCTGCAGGAAGCTGCCTCTCCCCTACATATAGTATTTTTTCTTTCCAGAAATTTTCAGGATAAACCGCAAGTTCCCCGGAGATTACCTCAATCCCGAGACTTTCCAGATGTTCTCTTATAATTTCGGAAATGTCAGGGTCCAGTTGTCTGGAAAGCAGGTTTTTACTTCGGTTTATGAGGATGGCTTTAACTCCCCTTCTTGAAAGTGCCACTGCACATTCTATTCCTATTGTTCCTGCACCTATTATGCAAACTCTCTCAACAGTTTTCAGGGCTTTTTCAAAAAGCACTCCATCATCAAGATTCCTCAGAGTAAAAACACCATAAGGGAGAACATTTGTACTACCTGTTAGAGGTATAAAGGGCAGGCTACCTGTGGCGATAACGAGTTTGTCAAAAGGATAAGTCCTTTCTCCTGTCCGAACAACTTTTAAATCCAAATCTATTGAGCTGACACACTCATTTAGCCTGACATCGATTCGATTTCTTTTGAAAAAATCCTTGGGTTTAACTATTAATTTTTCAAAACTCTTAATTTCCCGGCCCAGAACAAAAGGGATTCCACAGTGGCTGTAAGCAGTATGGGAATCTCTTGAAATTACAGTGATCTCAAAATCGCTCTGTCTTCGAATTTTGGTAGCAACCGCCATGCCACAGGCTCCCCCTCCTATAATAATCACTTTTATGGGATCTTTTTTTTCGAGGTTCTGTGCGGATACTGCTTCCTGAAATTTTTCATCAGATTTGGCTGCTTTCTGGATTTCATCTACAGCACTTTCTGTGCCGGAATCGCTTCCCATACTCTCAGTAATTGTGTTTCACGCCTATTATAAGTTTTTAAGTATCCGAAAAGCTTTCAGGTTCTCGCGTAGGGAACTCTCAAAGCGATCTATTAAGGCTATTTAATCAGGCACTTTTTGAAAGACAAGTTACTTGAAAATCTACTCTTCCCTCATGAAAAAATACGCCTCTGACATAGTCTGGAAAAAGCGCGAAAAAGGACTTATAGTACTCAGGGGGGCTGAACGAGCGAGTTTGGGAGTGGGGGGTTAGTACATAAAAAAGTTTCTATGTCTCGCCCGTTCAATTTTTTACAAGTCTTTTTTTTTATATATACTTTTCTAAATTTTCGACTCTATTATTTTTTACATTTTCTTAATTTCTTCTGACCTGTTCTGAAAGACTTCTTCTGGAGTTGTTTTGAAAGTATCTTCTCTTTAAGGCATCAGGCATAAAAAATGACTTTGATTTGATAAAATTCTTTAAATAACCACAAAGTTCTTAAATCCTGCCGGCATTAAATACATGAATTTAAAACATATGACGCGCAGGATTCCTTATTTGCCGAGACTTCTTTAAAGGCAGGGGGGAACTGTTCTGTCAGATCATATCATTGATTAACAACTTCACCTATTCATCATTGCTAAATTCGTAAAGATAATCCAATGTAACTAATCCACATGCAAATATAATAAAAACTTAGATTTACTAAATTATCACTCAGGGTTAAAATAACCATTCAACGTAAAGCTGGAATTCATATCTCATCACCCATGAAGTAAAAGTCAAAAAGTGTTCTCGATAAACCTGATACATTTCACTTACCGCTTACCAGTTATCACTACAGAGCCCCTAAACCACGGGGTAGAGCGTCTGGCACATATAGGCTTCATGCCTGGATTACCCGTTTTTAAGGGTATTTCTTGAAAACCGCAGTTATCAGGCTAATTGAAATGTGAACACTTCTTTTTGGCTTTTGGCTCTGAAATTTATCTCAGGGTCATAATAAAAACTTATGTTAGGGAAAAGGCTTTCGAGCAGGTATTGGAAAGTCTCAGGAACAACGCAGGTATTATGTCTGCTCACTTGAAAGTTAAGAGATTCTAGATCTAAGAGAGCCTTAAGCCAGGCTAACTCAGATCTGGTACTTTACCAAGTTCTCATAAGGTAAGAGTTTCCACTCGATAGCGTAAATTTCTGGTACTCTACCGGATCAGGTTTCCTGGCATAAGTATAATGGAAACTCCAGGCAGGTTCGGAACTATCTTTCCGGCTACAGTTATAGTTAATGCTTAAATCTGCCCCTTCAAGGGTGTTTTATCCCTGATCCGATATAAAATCTGATTTTTTACTATTTTTGCATTGTCAGTGCTTTACGAGTTTTCGGAGTCTAGAGAATAGTTTATGTCATCAGAAAACTCGACGGATCTAATTCAGAAATGCAATTAATTGCAACTGTTAAGTATGAAATTCCTAGTGAATTTAATTTAATAAAACTATCACGATAAATCATTCACAATATATGGGAGAATTCACATGCAAAATACAGATACTACAAAATACATCATTCATTCTAAAATTAATGCGGATGGGGTAATTGAACGTCCTGATATCGTAGGTGCGATTTTTGGGCAAACTGAGGGATTACTCGGGGCTGATCTTGATCTCCGTGACCTGCAAAAAACTGGCAGGATTGGCAGGATCGAGGTAATGGTTACGGCTAAAGGAGGAAAGACCAAAGGAAATATCTTTGTTCCCTCAAGCCTTGATAAGGTTGAAACCTCAATTCTTGCCGCGTCGCTTGAGACCATTGATAGAGTAGGACCATGCAGCGCCAAAATTGAGGTTTTCCAGGTAGAAGACGTAAGAGCTGTAAAGCGAAAGAAGATTATTGAAAGGGCAAAGCTCATTTTTACCAAAATGTTTGATGAGACCGTGCCCGAATCCCAGGAGCTGGCTGATGAAGTCCGACAGTCCGTAAGAGTCGATGAACTCACTTACTACGGAAAGTCCAGAATTCCCTGTGGGCCGAATGTACTTAACTCAGATGCCATCATTATTCTCGAGGGAAGGGCTGACATTCTGAACCTACTCCGTTATGGTATAAAGAATACCATCTGTGTAGGAGGAACAAACATTCCTCCAGAAGTTGCAGAGCTTACTAAAAAGAAAACAGTAACAGCATTTACTGATGGAGATCGTGGAGGAGAACTCATAATACGTGAGCTCCTACAGGTGGCAGACATCGATTATGTTGCCCGTGCCCCTGATGGAAAATGTGTAGAGGATCTTGTTCAGAAAGAAGTTATACGAGCTCTTCGTCGGAAAGTTCCTGTAGAACAGATCATCGAGAAATACGGAATCCAGGAGAGAGAAGGTGAAGAAAGTACCAGAGTGGAAAGGGGCTCCAAAAGAAAGATAAGAGCACCTGAGATTGCTCCCAGGATTACTGAAAAGAAGTTGCACAAGCGTATTAAAATTCACAGGGTCTCTTCAAAGCCAGATCTTTATGAGGAGGAACTTCCGGAAGAAGAAACGAAAGGGAAAGCATCTGCAAAAGCTTTTGAAAAGGTTTCTGTAAAAGCTGCTGAGAAAGTCTCGGAAATGGTTCCTGCAACTGCAGGAAAAGTCAAAACGAGATCTATCGTCGCAAAACCTCAGATCTCAGCAAGGAAAGCTCCTGCTGCCGCCAGAGTTTCCAGAGAAAAACCTGCTGAGAAGGTTCCGTCAGCCGTTAAAGTTTCTAGAGGTGAGGCTGTCAGAGTTTCTCCTGCTCCGGTAAAGACGGTTCCAGTTTCTCCTGAAGCCACCAGGTTCAGACCTCATGTCGAAGCTCTGAAAGGAACTTTAACGGCCCGAATTCTTGATTCCCAGGATAAGGTAATAGAAGAGATTGCGGTGCGGGACCTTGCGAGCAGGCTGAAAACATATAAAGAAAATATCCAGAGTGTTGTTTTTGATGGCGTAATTACTCAGAGGCTCGTTGATATTGCCTCAAGTAATGCAATTAAAAACCTTATAGGTGTGAAGATAGGGAATATAGCTAAGGTTCCTGCTGATATGGAAGTTTTGACTGCAAGCATGCTTTGAGAGACCTTTAATTCTCTCAAGTTTCATTCTTTTTTATTCCTTTTCTTCCAATCTCCATTCTTCTTTACTTTCTTCTTTCAATTTCTGTTCTTCTTTACTCGCCTTTTTCAGTCTTTGTTCTTCTTTACTTTCTTCTTTCAATCTCTGTTCTTCTTTACTCGCTTTAATATTCTGTTTCTGTTGTTCTAGTGCTTAATCTTCTTTCATTTTTTACTTCCTAAGTTTCCCTTTTTTTTCCAGCTTCCTTTTTTTCCAGCTTCCTTTTTTTCCAGCTTCCTTTTTTGTTTCTGTTCTTAATTCAAGTATTTTTATTTTTTAAAACCTGGCTTTCTTCCATGAGTCATTGAATTTCCTGTTCTCACTTTTCTAAAATCGATATCCTTATACTTTTCATCTGCTCCTAAAGTCAATTCCATCTGGACTGTCATCTTTAATCTTTATATATAGGATTCAAAGGATACCACGATTTGGCATTATTTCACACCACAGTGCTAAACTTCACACTTTCTCCCATAATCCTTCATTATTTATCATATACATTATATAGAAAAGTTTATCATATAAAACTAGGAAGTTCATTTCCTCGGATAATTCTTTTATCCGATTCAAGATGATATTAAATTGATCTTGTAAAATTGTAGGTCTGTTCGCTATGCACAAGGAAGAGCTAATACAACTACACACGTATATGGCCCAGATGAAGAGATATTTTGAAAGGCACGGGGTAACGCACGAATTCGATGACTACAAGGCTTTATCCATAAGCCCTGTACACATTCACCGGAGCAAGGCAGATCACAAGCGCGCAATTTTTATTACTATGGGAGCGCAGAGGGTCACGAATACCCTGACCTTTAGGTCGGGGATGAAGTGAACCCTCGCTGGCTGTTTTATATTCGCATAACTGTTTCAATCATCAGTTCTTTGTAAAATAAAGTTTTTTTTGGCACCATAACCACAGGTGGTGCCAGCCACCTATGGCTAGGATGTGATATAATGTTGGAACTACGTAGTTTTAGCCATGGCTATGGTCAGATTACCTACCACATCGTGTTGGTACCTAAATATCGATACAGTATATTCTACAACAAGCGGATTAAAAAGGATTGCGAGTTGATTCTCAGCAGTATTTGCATGGAAAAAGGCTACAAAATTCATGCAATGGAAGTTGTAGATGATCATGTTCACTTGTTTCTAGAGTTTCATCCAAGTACTTCTCTATCAGAGGTAATTCAATACTTGAAAGGAGGAAGTTCTTACAGACTTTTCAAGCTTCATCCTGAAATGAGACACCAGTATTGGAGTGGAAGTCTATGGTCAAGTGGAAAGTTCTATCGATCTGTTGGGAATGTAACTGCTGACACAATCAAGCATTATATTAAGGAATCGCAGGGAAAAACGAAAACAGAAGCTCAATCACAGAGGTTAAAAAAATCCGGGCAACGTAGAATTAATGAGTTCTAAGTACCAAAATAACCGGGCGGGCGGCCCGAAGCATACCCCATCCTTTAGGGTGGGGTGGCCGCACGCAATTTGATTTTAGGAGGCGAGCTTGCAACTCTCATGTCCCGGGACGACCCTATCTTTGAGGAAACACCAGCTCATATGAGGGATTCACTGAATTCCGTCATCAAGCTCATGGGTAATAACTGATAGGGCTCTTGAAGGTGACAAAGAATTCGTTATCTGAAATTATAGATTCCAGATATTTTTGTTTTGAAATTAGGAGACGATAAGGGTGAAGATGCATTTTCATCACCATCCCGTCCTCTCCATCTGAGTAATATTTTTTTTCGGTCCAGCAGGGTACAAATCCTATGGACCTATATAATTTTTGTGCTCCTTTGTTACTGTTTCTTACTTCGAGCCTTGCGTATCGAAGTCCGTTTGCAACAAATATGTCACAGATAGCATGAATTAGTGATGTACCTATTCCTCTTCCCCGATATTCTTCTTTGACACCGATAGAAAAAATGTGCCCTTCATTTTCTCCAGAACGGTAGCCTACTACATACCCCATGACTTTTCCATCCTGCTCTGCGATAAGGAAACCATCCCCAACGGTTTCGTAAAAGCTCATATATAAGAGGGAGTTGTGCTCCGAAAAGGCCTCACTTTCAATTTCAATTACTTCTTGGAAGTCTTCAGGTGCAAAACGCCTTATCATAATACCTAATATATTCCTACTATTTTATTATTTCTTCGAGAGCAAATCTTCTTTATAAAGTTCTCTTGAAGTCATTCTGAAGTCATTCTGAAATACTACAGTCCAGATTTCACGAACTTATTTCAGTATAGCTGATTTTTCATATAACTTGTTTTCGTAGAACTTGTTTTCGTAGAACTTGTTTTCGTAGAACTTATTTGAAGGTCCGCATGCAAGCTCAGAGTTTCTTGATATGCCTGACATCCACTGCAACTCCTCTACTAGACTTTACCATTTCCTCTCCGCTCATCATAGCTCGCCCTACGCAGAGCGCTTTTTTCCCGAGCACAATTACCTCATCATTAGGCCTTATTCCCGTATCAGCCTCAATAACTCCTGGGGCAAGGATTGAACCGCGTGGGAGAAAATCATCAATCTTTACCAGGTATTTCTTATTTTTTAGCATGAGTTCGGCTCCTTCGAGAGAAAGAGCAAGCATTCCGTATTGTGGAACCAGGGTTGCAAGTTGTTTTTTTCCGGAAAAGAGCTGATACTTGGGGAATCGGCCTTTGACCACAAGCTTTCCGATTTCTTCAGAGAAAAGAAATGCAGCACCTTCTCCGAACTGATATTCTGCAATAGCTCTCACGAAATTCTTCTTGTTTTCTTCCGCGTTCAGGCTTTTCCTGCTGAAGTTTTCGGATGAACAGATAGATTCAACGGTACTCCTGAGGTTTGAGAGAGCCTCCGTAGACACAAGACTTCCTTTAGCAGTATAGGTTATTTCAATCCCGAGATTGCCTGCCGCTCTTTCACAGATTTCCCTGTATGCCCCTTCTACATGGGCAACTATGGCTTTGTATCTGTATTTTGAGAGATAAGCTTCGAGGCAGCCGGAAACCCAGTTTTTCTCCTCTTCGTCCCAGTGTCCTGTAACTGCAGTGTCATAATGGGCTGCTGGATATGTTAATTCCAGTTCTCTGGGTACTATTCCAAGAGGTGAGGTTAAAATCACTTCATGGACGAATTTCCGGTATTTTCCTAGGGCCAGAATAAATTTCTGATGGGATTGGGAGGTTGAGTAAGGTTTTCTGGCCGCGCATGGCAAAAGTACGAGGACCTCAAGGTCTGGAGGTGTATACCTTTCCTGTATACGTCGTGCAAACCTCACCACTTCGACTCGAGATAGAGCCTCTGAGGTATCTGCAAGCAACTGGTTTTGCCGGAAAGCAGGAACTCTTTCTTCAAGGTAGGAATACTCAAAATCTCCAAGTCTTAACAGGGCTGTGAGCCAGGGTCTTACTCTGCACTGGCCCTCAACATATTCTCTCAATGTTCCTGCCCTTATCCTTTCCCGCACAAGGGAAAGTTCGGCTTCGAGAGCATTCTTATTGTGAGCTGAAAGGAATTTTGCCCTCTCGATCTTCGGAAGCTTCCTGAGCTCTGCGGGCGTACTTTCAGCGCATGCCCTGCACCTGCAGGGAAACTCTGTCAGGGAGTCAAGATAAAAGCTGCTTGTTGCTGTCAGGTAGATATCAGAATAAGCTGCAATTTCTGCTCTGGTATCGTCCAGAACATCAACTCCAAGATAGATTAGCATAGCTATATTTTCAGGAAGCGCGAGGTTTGGGGCATAAAGAGCTGTATCAGGGGGAATCTGGTTTTTAAATTCTATTACGGTCTCGAGAAATCTTCGTGCATTGTTTTCCAGGGTACCTGCCCCTTCCATTACATACAGGTCGGTTTTCTCAGGCTTTCCTCCTATTCTAAGGAGAGAACCTGTTGGGCCTGCATCTTCAACGTTTTCGCCTTTAAAAGCAGTAAATTTTTGGACGTTCCCGAGGGACTCAGCTGGAATGGCAGGCGGATAAGTTTGATGCGGCAGGATTATAAGAGTTCCTTTTCCTGCTTTTTCCCGGATTTGCTTTACGCGTGCTTCGAGCTCTGCATCGGATTTTACATCCCAGAAACTTCCCGCGTCAACAACAGGGCCGGGGTTTTCAAGCTTTCCAAGTTCTGTCGCATTCAAAATGCAGGGCGTATGAAGCTCGGGAGACAGCAGAAGTTTTCCTATCCTTGCTGCTCCGTCTCTTTGTTCTATCTCAAAGTACCGTGTCATGTTTGTCCTCTTATGTCTATCAGGATGTAAAGGTTTGTCCTGCACGTCTTCACATGAATCCAATTAATATTTATTATTCCTTCGCGTAGAGAACATTTGATCTGAGGGTTTGCCAAAATTGACGAAAACGCATTAAATGCAAAAAAAGTGAACTACAATTGCTTATTTGATCAAAAAATTACATTTTGCGTCTTTAAAATCGCACCATAAAATGCCGCTGAATACAAAATTTAATAATAAGAACTTAATTAATGAGCTGATCCCAAAACTCAAAATTGCTTCTCTGAATCCTGTATTCCGAATAATCAATCAACTTTCTGATCATGAAAACAATCTTGAAAATTCTTGATGATTAAGAACTAAATGGCTTTTGGGATAGGCCCAATGTTATATTTATATATAAAGTTAATACTTAATACAATCTTTTCTGACAACTTTTATGAAAAGATAAATATTAATTATGTGTTGAAACTATATAGGGCTTTTTGCCCTATTACATGTTTAAATGCTCTTTTAAATAACAATTATACTAATATAAAATTTTTTTAAATTGATTTTAAATTAATTTAAGCAAATTTTTTCCCAAAATAAACTTTATATTTAAATATTATTGAAAAATACGAAATTTTGTGGACTATGGCAAAACCTCCTCTGATTTGACTATCTATGGAACTGTCTACGCAAGTAAAAATATAAAACGAAAAGTACATCTCAATTTTATAGAAATGCGATCATTAAATGAATAGAATAGACAAATTTATTTAACATTAAGTTTATTTTTTAATACAATATATAAATTTTGAATTATTGGCTGGTACAAAAGCGTCTGATTCGGATTTTTCCTATGAAATCACAAATTCAAAGAAGTTCTAAACAAGTGAACCTCACATAAAAAAGCCAAATTTAATTTTATAAAAAAAGTTAGCTCTTATATATAGAACTTCTCGGTTCTGTCTCCAAGAAGTCTACTGTAAAGAAGTGAAACACATGAGTACGCAACAATTTGATTTTGAAAGGGAAGATGTCAATTTCAAAGCCATGTGCCCGGAGTGTAAATACGAGTTCACCACCACTTCAAAGAACATTAAGGATTCTAATCTTACACTGGTGAATACTTTATCTTGTCCTTCATGCGGCAAGGAACTCCACAGGATCATATTATCTGAAAAATCAAAAAAGGAAATGTTAGAAAAGATAGAGCAATTGGCTGTCAAGGAAATTGAAAACGAGCTAGAAAAATCCCTCAAAAAATTGAAATAATTTAGATACAGTACTTTTATGACATTTAGCATTAATTAAAATTTTCGCTTTCCCACTGAATTCGCTTTCTTTAGAATTCCCAAAGTACTATCTTTCTGAATTTCGGTGATTTGAAGGATTCTAAATTCACCATTATAATTCCATTCATTGATCACCTGCTTTCGGCAGCAAACACACTTTAACATCGAAATATCCTTGATTATTATTTTTGTAGGTTCAGTTATAAATCAGTGTTATGCAGACTTCATATCTAATTCAATTTGTCAATTCTCTTATTCACTGTAAATGTATATTAATTATGCTATAATTAATATTTAATAATTTTTGATTTAAATTGAATTTTAAACGTTCTGAAAAAAACGATATCAATAGAAAAATTGAATGGATTTTTATGTCGACCTGCCGAAAGCAGGTTCTAGATTTATTGAATTGATATAGGTAACATAATATCAAGAGTTAGAGGCGATGAAATTGAAAATTAAAACTAAAGCTCTTTTTATTTTTGTAATATTAGTAACTTTAGCGGGGATTGGGTGCACTAGTTCACCCAATGACAACAATACCGTGAGTGATATCAATGAAAGTTCATCAGAGAGTCCTGATGCTACTTGGTTGAAGTCTGCTATATATTGGCTTCCGGTGATTACAGACGATCTTAAACCAATAGTCGCGGCAGTAGATGCCGGCAATATTTCGGATGTGAATTCAAGCAAACTCATGTCAGATACACAGGCTGCAATTGAGGAGAGTGATCAGTATGAAGTATCCTCTAATCTTCAGTTTGCTAAAATTGAATATGACCTTTCTATGAAAGCTTTCAATGGAGCTGCACAAGTTATTGCACTTGAAGATATGGAAAATACAACAAAATATCTCACCGAAGGCTTCACGCATATTCAGAGATATAATGAGCATATTAATAGTTTTAATGAACAGATGAAAAACTAATTGATATATCAGGTCTATTACAAAATTAGGAATAGATACGATATTTTCCGGTATACGAAAGGGTACGTAGGAAACCACAGACTTCCTTAAAAAAGACATTGCTTGCTTTGAATTCTGGATCTCGACGAGCAGCAATAAGTGTTTCGTAAGAAGGCCAAGGAACTCGAAGGAATAGAGTCGCTTGAGTTTGCCAGAATAGTTGTGAGTGGATAATATTTTTGTTCGTGTATCTAACTATGTGTATAAAATTAAAATGTATGAAAGTTATAAAAGGAGGAAAGTACAAAAGGATATAGAATGTGATATTATGATCTCAGATATAGAGGTTCAAAAGCTCATTGAGGATGTCAAACCTATACCTTACCAAGTAATTAATGGTATCAAGCCAAAAGTAAGGGAAGATAAGAAACATCTCGTTTGGTCATACGAACTACAAAGCAAGTCTTGGAATACCTTTGTTGTAAAAATTAGGCAGAACACAATTTACAAATTTGACTTTTCAGTCATCCTTTCATACAAAGATGATGGCAATAACCTGCACATTATAAAAAGATACAATGGTATACATACACATACAAATAAGATTGAGAAAAATAAAATAAGGGGTTTTCACATCCACACTATAACTGAAAGGTACCAAGAAAAAGGATATGAGCCGGAAGGGTACGCCGAAGTTACAGAAGCCTACTCTGATTGGAGAGGGGCTTTAGACACAATGATAAAAGAATGTAACTTTGATATTGGTAATTCTAATTTGGACAAATTCGTGTAAGTGATAAATTATGGATCTTACATCGTTAGAGCGGGATATAAAGAAAAGAATTTGCGAAGATATTGAAATCTTCTATGAAGGAGAAGAAAGGCTTGTTATTGTTTCCCCAGTTACATTTGACGATGGAGATTCGCTAAATACAGTGCTCAAGGAGGGGGAAACCGGTTGGTATTTCACCGATGAAGGCAGCACTCTAATGCACTTATCATATACAGATCTTGATACTTCACTTGATAGGGGTAAGCGGCAGGAGATCTTCAAGCAAATCCTCTCTATCCATAACATGGAAAATGATGGAGGAGAGCTCAAAATTATGGTAGAAGGAGAGGATTTTGGAGAATCATATTTTACGTTTATCCAGGGGTTAATCAGAATAGTTGACCTCGTATTATTTACAAAAAAAGAATATGTAAAATCTATGTTTTATGAAGAATTCAGAAGCTATTTGAAAGAGAAGTTCGGCACTAAGTGCAACTTTAACTACACGGACAAAGCGCGTGACCCGGAAAGTATGTATTCTGTAGACTGCTCTATTGAAGATGAGAACAATCTTATTTTCTTTTTTGGCGTGCTTAATGACGATAAATGTAGAGATGTAACCATTACATGTCTCAAATTTAGGGAATGGGAGAGAGACTTTGTGTCTATATGTATCTTTGAGGATCAGGAGACAATTACCCGGAAAGTTTTTGGCAGGCTCCTTGATGAAGTCGATAAATCATACTCTACACTATCAACTGCAAAAGCAGGGCTTCCGGAATACATGAAGAAATTTGCACTTAGTATGAACTGATAATTTACTTTTCATATTCATTTCTCTGAAAGTTTTTCGGCAGTATGCCAATTATTCTGTAAAATCATAAGTCTCAAAAAGTTATTGAGTAGAAAATTCCATATCAGAAGACCAATTTCCTCCATAGTACTCAAAACTTGACTTCAAATTTACAGCATATTTGAGACACTGCCAGTTTTTCTCACTTCCCATTTTTTTGAAGCCAAAAGGTTCTCAGCTTTATTGTTTATTCCATGCTAACTCTTCAGAAGGAGAATGATATTCTTCAGAAAGAGAATGATATTCTTCAGAAGAAAGGAAGATGGTATATTTTTATATATTATTAATCTTGATTATCTGCTGCAACTCATCTTTCATTTGTCTGTCATTGTCTGTCTCAAGCCGTGACAGAAATTCTATTTTTCACATTTGAACTCCAATTTGAGGTCTAGAATGGATATAACTGCAGAACTTCAAAAAATCGTTGGTGGGCGACTCTCAGTCTCGCCTTCGGAACTTTATTGTTATTCTTCTGACGCATCCCAGGTCAAGGGAATGCCTGATTACGTGGTACGCCCGAAAAGCACAGACGAAGTAAGCCGGATTGTCAGGCTTGCCTATGAGAACGAGATCCCTGTGACTGCAAGGGGAGCAGGCACAGGACTTGCAGGTGGTGCAGTCCCTGTTAAAGGGGGCATTGTGCTGGATATGTCGGGCATGAATAGGATTCTTGAAATCGATATTAATAATATTCAGGTCCAGGTAGAACCCGGGATTATTCAGGATGATTTAAATGAAGCGCTAAAGCCGTATGGTTTTTTCTTTCCTCCAAATCCTGGCAGTTCAGCCATGTGTACTATCGGGGGTATGATAGCTTACAACGCAAGTGGAATGCGCTGCGTTAAGTACGGTACTACCAGACACTATGTTCGCGACCTTGAAGTGGTGCTTGCGGACGGGACAGTTATTCATACCGGTTCAAAGATGCTGAAATCCGCAGCAGGATATGACTTGACCCAGCTTATTGTGGGTTCGGAAGGCACACTCGGCATTGTTACAAAAGCCAGGCTTAAGATTGCCCCTCTCCCTAAAACTCGAAAACTGGTAATTACTTCCTTTGAAAACGCGGAAATTGCAGGGCAGGCGGTCGTAAAAACCTTCTCACACGGGGTCATTCCCTCAGCCTGCGAGATTCTGGACAGGGTTTCCCTGCAGGTTCTCAAACGTTACGACCCGAACCTTGTGCTTCCTTCAGAAGGCGATGTAATTCTTTTCGAGGTTGACGGCACTGAAAGCTCGGCACGTGAAGCTGCAGAACAGATCATGAAAGTCTGTACTCCCCTGTCTCTCTCTATAAGGCTTGCGGAAAGTGAAAAGGAAATGGCAGATATCTGGGCAGCCAGAAAACTCGTAGGGGCTGCGGTTTCTCGCCTGGACCCAACAAAGAGCCGCATCTATGTAGGAGAAGATGTGGGAGTTCCCATAAAGCGAATCCCTGAACTGCTAAAACGAGCACAGGAAATCGCTGAGAAATTCAACCTGCCGGCTATGAAATACGGGCATATAGGAGATGGAAACCTGCACTTTGCACTTTTCATTGATGTCCTGAATAAAGATGAATGGGATCGCCTAAACAAAGCTGCGGATCTTATTCACAGGACAGCGATTGAGCTTGGAGGTACAGTTAGCTCCGAACATGGAATAGGTGCGGCCAGGGCTGAATACATGAAAGCCCAATGGGGCCCTGCCCTTGAGGTAATGCGTGCGATCAAAAATGCCCTTGACCCGAAAGGTATACTGAATCCGGGCAAACTGGGGTTGTGAGAATATGAAAAACGAAGGAAAAAAGGGAACTGAGCAGGCAAAAAAACCGGAAAAAACCAAAATAACCGAGAATGAGATAAACGGGAACGAGAGTGGAAAGCAGTCCTTTGAGGTTGACCGCAGGTCGGTTTATAGATGCGTACAATGCGGAACCTGCCGCTCGGTTTGCCCTGTATTTGACGTGGTAGGCTGGGAATCTGCCAATACACGAGGCAGAATGCTCATTATTAAAAGCCTGCTCGAAGGCAGGCCCCCTTCTGAAGATATGCTTCCAAGCCTTGCTTCCTGTACAACCTGCGGGATCTGCGCTGTCAAATGCCCTGCAGGAGTAAAACCACCTAAGGTTGTTGAAGCTGCTCGTGCCCAGCTTGTGAAATGTGGCATCACGACCGAAGCCCAGAAAAACTTGAAATCAACTATTATGACATACGGAAACTCGTTCGGGGAAACAAGAGACCGTAAACACTGGCTCTCCGAAGTAGAACGTTCTCAACTCCCTGAAAAGTCCGATTATGTCTATTTTGTGGGCTGTTTCGACTCCTACCGCTACCCGGAGTTTGCTAAAAAAACGTTTGGAATTCTGCAGCAGTTTGGCGTAACCCTCCTGCCTGACGAGCAATGCTGCGCTTCTCCTCTCCTGCGTACCGGATTTAAGGAGGATGCAGAAAAGGTCATGAAGCACAATCTTGAGCAAATCAGAAAAGTGGGCGCGCACACAATTATTACGAGTTGTGCCGGTTGTTATACAACGCTCAAGAACAACTACCCAGAAGAACTTAAGGTTATAAGTCTCCCAGAATTCCTTGTCGAACACCTGGAAGAACTTAATTTGAAGAAACTTGACCTTACAGTTACTTATCACGACCCTTGCCATCTGGGCAGGCATAATAAGGTCTACGATGCTCCAAGAAAGGTCATTCAGGCAATCTGTACTCTCAAGGAAATGAAATATATTAAAGAAAATGCACGCTGCTGTGGTGGTGGAGGCGGAGTACGGACAGGGTATCCTGATATTTCTCTTGAGCTTGCAAGAAACAGGCTTAAAGATGTGCCGGAAGGCGTGGATTACATTGTAACCTCCTGCCCTCTCTGCGTGAGAAATCTCAGGGACGCAGGTGGAGACATCGAGGTTATTGATATTGTAGAACTCGTGGCAATGGCAATGGAGTAGTCCGGTTAACTTCAAAGTCTAGCTAACTTCAAAGTTTAGCTAACTTCAAAGTCTAGCTAACTTCAAAGTCTAGCTAACTTCAAAGTCTAGTTATTTTAAGTTCAACTGCGGCTTCTCAGTTGATTTTACTAAGGGCCGGTTTGATTCGGCTCAACTCTTTTTTACGACGTATGGCACCATATTTTTATTCCCGGAAAACAAGATTCTTGTTTACTGGGTTTAAGCTGAAGATGAGTTTTAGAGATTGGTTAGGAGGACAGGATAATGGGTTGTAAACCGATAACGTTTCGTAATGTTAATCCTGATACTTTTAATTGTATGAAGAAAAAGCTTCAGGGATACGGAATCCATGTCCCAGAGGGTTATAGGGGAGAACTTTCTGGCAAAGGAATTACTGCGAATTTCGAATGGGACGGACAGTCCAATCTTACCATTACAATTACGGAAAAACCCTTTATCGTCAGTTGTGAAATCGCGGCTCAGAAAATAAAAAGTTTTATAAGAGCTTGCCATGGCTCGTAAAAGTTTGCTTCAACTTATGAGGGAATTTAGGAATTGGCTTCAAAAATTATCTTCGGATTACTACAAGAATCAATTTCATAGGAATTAATTTCGGATTAAGACTATGGGCGAAAGGAAACTGGATACTGAGGGCTGCCAGGGGATTAAATTCAGAAATGTAACTCCTGAAGTATTTTCCTGTATGAAGAAAAAACTTGAGAGCTATGGAATTGAAGTTTCATCCGGAAATTCCGGTGTGCTTGAAGGAAACGGAATAGTTGCCCATTTTAGCTGGGACGGTGAGGCAAACCTGTCAATTGAGATCAAAGAAAGACCTCTTGAAACTTACTGCGGGCAGGTAAGTGGAAAATTGAGGACTTTCTGGCGTGAGTGTCAGGGTTTATGAAGGTGAATCCAATCCATGCTTACATCAGGATTACGTGTGTTTTTTACAACTGGTTTAAAAAAGAATAATTGATTGATTTGGTAGTGTGCATGATTTTTTTGTAAAATTATAAATCTCATAAAGTAATTGGGTAAAAGATTTTGTATCAGAAGATCAATTTTTACCAGAGTATCGAAAAATTTGACTTCGAATTTACAGCAAATTCGTGACACTGCCTAAAAATTAGGCAATTCCTTCTAATACCTTCCAAATCTTATAATAATCCTCACCAATTTTTCCCATTGATTCTGTCCATAATCTCGAATCATGGCTTGCTAATTCTGTACGCAAATCATTCAAAGATTTTTCATGTATTACTGAAAACATGTTTTTTGACAAGCTAAGTGATGCACTGCGTGGCACTCCTAATAAACGAAGTGCAATTGCTTCATCTGTGTCTACGCCATAATAAACTCTTGCAGGCAAATTTCGAAGTGTTGCTTGGTCTGTTTCAGATAATTTATCGAAATTATCTCCAAAAGTCATTGTTTGTAAAGCAGCGAGGCCCCATGCGGCGGTTTGTGTAAGTTTTCCAAAAATATTTCTACAACAATTACTCATAGCTTTTGTGGAATCAATAGCATTTCCTTGCTTGTCGTTAGCAAAATATTTGTCAGACATTTCTTTCAGGCTAAGTCCATTTACCCAATCAGTGACCATATCTGCTAAACGACTTCCATCTTTCCCCCAACCACCAGTAGCAGCTTCTAAATTTTCACGTAATTCGGAAACATCTAACAATATCCCCATCAGCTTCCTCAAATCTTTTTTATCTTTAAATAATTCATTTGGATCCCATATATTTTCTCCAATACGTTCGTCACGCAGTCTTTTTAAAGTATTTCTTATTGTTTCTAACGAAAAACCAGTACTATCAACCAACTTAAGTGGAGCATTTCCCGATAAATTATCAGCATATGCTCTAACTCCAGCAATAAGATATCTAGCATTATCAGGATTATTATTTCTTAATGTTTCAAACCCTAAAGTACCCCGTAAAATTAACTCAATTTGCTTGGTAAATTCAGTAGAATTTCCAATTTGACGATATGAATGAACTATGTATTGCAAAAAAGCCGACCATTCTGGGAGATAGGACAATTTTTGTAATTCTAAAATTTGTCCTTCACTTATAGCTGTTTCTACCATTTTTATAAGTGTTGAATTTAGAGACAAAACTTGTTTATCAACAAACGTCTTTAACTTTACAGCATTTTTTTCATTCGTCGCAGCTAATGCAACAATTCCTACGCTCCCTTGATCTACTCTCCCTGCTCGGCCAACTAAATTCCAAAATTCTTCTGGTTGCATTTCTTTACCATATGGATATCTATAGTCAGCCATAACTACAGCTGTTACGGGAAAATTTACTCCTTGAGCAATCGTTGTAGTTGCAACAAGAATTTTAATATGTCCTGATTCAAATAACCATTCCATTAACCATTTAGTTTCATCCGACAGACCAGAGTGATGCACACCAATTCCATATTCCAGCAAATCACATAATGGGAAATCATCACCAAATTCACTTTGAATATAACGTTTTACAAGTTTCACATCTTCAGGTAAATCCGTAATCTTATTATCAGGGTGTTTAAAACTATTTGCGAGTGACCATGTATGTTGAATTTTTCCCACCAAGACTATAACAGATCCTCTTTCTTTCAAAACTTGTGCAGTTACTGCGGCTAGTTTACTAGCGTTATTATTTATTTGTGACCAATTATATCCAAGTGGACGATTGTTACTTAACTGTAGTTTTTCAGGGATATGTAGTGTATTTCTTGTTGTGTGAAGAGTTTCAAGATATAAGGAATAGTTACCGTTATTACTTTTTTTATGGCGACTTAGTGCTATAGCTCTATCATTTGGGTTCCAATCCACACTCATCTCAATCGATTTGTTACTATCGGAAGAAAGCCATTTAGATATTTGTGTAGCGTTATTAATAAAAGGAGTTAATAGCAGAAACTGGGAATCACGACATTCTCTGTTAATAGTAGCAAGCAGCAATTCTAGTTTTATTCCTCTTACTGGTTGAGAGAGGTTATGTGCTTCGTCGACAATTACTAAAGATAAAGGCCGATTTATTTTTTGTTCCCATCCTCCACGAAGCATTAAATCCAATTTTTCAGGTGTAGTAACCAGCACTCGGAAATAAGAAGATTTTTCCACATCAGTAAGCAGACCAGCTTCAAGACTATCGATTTCAAGAGCAGGGCTGATTTTCTCCACGTTAATTTTTAGGGGATTAAAATCTTTTCTTAGACGTGTACAAATTTGATTTACGAGTGCATGAGTAGGGGCGAGATATGCTATCCATCCATTTTCAAATTGATTAAGTGCTTGCAGGATTCGGAATTCAGCAATAAACGTTTTTCCACTAGATGTAGGCAAATTAATTACAATCGAACGTGGACTTGAACTGCGTAATCCTTCTTCTCGTAAAGTATACCTTTGAGGCGGCAACATTTCAAAAATTGGTTTACTTCGTTCTCTTGATACAAGGGTTTCAACAAATTGAGTTACTTGATCATTAACAGCTCTTGTTATAGTCCATATACAATTATCAACTAGCTGTTGAGATGTACACTCTAATAATCGAGTTAAATTATCTAGTTCAACTAGTTCTGCTCTAGTACATGCGTTTAGTGCAGAATCAAATTGTGATTCTAGTTGTTGTCTTATATCGTAGTTTCCTTCTACTTGACCTTGAGTTGTATAAATCGCTAACAATTCCGCAGCTTTTGCTAAATGATATAATGCTACCAATTCCCAAGCAGCAGTTCTTGAATAATCACCTTCTGATTCAAGATAATCTTTTTCATATTCATTTTGATGTTTTCTTAAATCTACAACTCTCTCGTGAACTCTATCTAAGTCATTCCATCCATCTTTTCTAATAATAGACAACCACACATCAATAATAGTAGCAAATGTTCTTTTATTCCAATATGGTGAATTAATTGGTAGATCTATTGGAGGCAGCTCTCTAAGCAACCTTGATGCATCTGCTCCACGATCTCCTAAAACGCCAAAACAAGATAAGCGCAAATATTCTTTTCCAGCTTCAATAGGATCCTCTGGCTTGGGAAGTACTCTTAATAATTGAAATAGCTCTGCACTGATTTTACGAAGACTATTGATTTGCTCATCATCGTCTAATAAATCAATCAAAGCCAATTCTAAAGAATCAATTATCAATAAAAAGTTTGAGTTCTCTTCTTCGACTGATGAATAATCCAATTTTAGTGATTCGTGAAGTAATCGTCTGGAAGACTCTATATGGGCTTGTTTTAAAGAGTCATCATCTATTAAATTCATTACCCACGATTTCATGTTTTACCTTCCAATATGATTATTGGCCAATCAGCAATAGAACAAGGACAATACCATGCATTTAATTTAGCCCTCGTAATTGAAGAGTCTATCTTTTTTGATAGAGCATTTGCTCGATTAATTAGATCTTTTTCTTGGGGATCTATATCTCTCATCAGTGCACCATACAATATTACAGACTTCTCTTTCGATTTAAGATATGTTTCAACAGCTTCTTGAAAATATGGCCACATTTCTGTATTTTTGCAGCGAATGTGAAGCCACTTAATTAAACTTAGACGAATTGAACGGGTTCCATAAATTATCTCTAATTGATTAATTATACCATGCCGGCCAGTCATCACATTAGGAGGAGTTTTTTTTTCAGTTGAAGTTTTTACTTCTCCAAAAAAAAATTGTGTTGTTTCTCCATCTTTATAAAACCCAACTAAATCAGCGCCAGGGAGACTTGCTTTTGGCGTTCTTTTGTCACGTTCTGAATTCCAAGGCCATTTTATATTATATTCATCTTTTAAAGCGCATTCAACAAAAGCTTCTCCGATTTCCCAAGGTTTTATATGAGAATTATTTGAGCTCAATAATTTAATTAATGTATCTGATGCCATTTCCGTTGTAGCAAGTTCTTCTAAATCTCGACGGAAGCTTTCGGCATGTTCAGCATCTTTTACACGGTCATAAACTACCTCGCTCAAAAAAGATTTGAAGTCTTCTGGATTAGATATATTTTTACCTTTATAGCTGACATGATTCACATGGCCTTGGTAAGTGGTATCATAATTAATCATAATACAGCAGCTCCAACGTCGGATAACAAAGTATTTTTGAACATCTATTCAACTATATGTGACAATCAGGAAGCAAATAACCTGGATTTATCTATCTAAAAGTTAAGATTCGTTTTTCGACTTTCAGATTATAATCATATCTTCATTTAGATTTTAAGAAACTATTTTTTTCTGTATACTATTTAACTCTTTTTAAATATCTCTAAACTATTGTCATTTTTCTCAAAATTAGAGCAATATTCATGCGTCTTCGGTTAAGTGAGGAATCGTGACAATTACGTCAATTTCCTCAACATTTGTCAAATATTTTAATAAATTACGAGCTGTAACAGGGTATCGATTTCATGTAAACAGGCCAAAATTTAAGTCTGGCTTCTAATGCAAAATCGATAGCTTTCAGGCAAGAAAATTCCTTAACCGAGGACCAATGGAGCAATATTCTAAGAAATTGTAATAATTGTAATTATAGAACAAAGAGTAGGTAGACTAAAATAAAGTTGTAATGTTTGTAGTGCAATAACTTTCGTATTTTTCTAAATATACCCGATCTATGCTTTTTTAAACTCAGTTATTCTAACTCACATAGGAATACTCAAGTTGTGATTTATTACTTCTATCAAACGTAAAAAATAGTAAAAACACATAGGAAGAATTAATGGATATTTTTACACAGATTTTGCAACAAAGTCTATGTATCACAAATTAAAATTTACAGAACTTTCAGTATACTAATTGATTTACTATAATTTCTACACGAACAACTTTACCTTTGTCGCTTACTTTTTCCTTTTTTCCTTTCTTCTTATCAAACACTTATGAGCATTCCCCACAAGGTCAAGTCTTCCTGCCTTCTCGAGAGCTTCGTATACAAGCTCGTAATTTGCAGGGTTCCTGTAGTGCATAAGAGCTCTCTGCATGGCCTTTTCTTTCTTGCCTTTTGCAACGTATACTTTTTTGCCTGTGAACGGGTCCAGTCCTGTATAATACATGCATGTCGATACGGTCATAGGTGTTGGGGTGAAGTCCTGTACCTGTTCGGTATAGCCTCCATGGTCTCGCACATACTCCGCCATCTCTATCATATCTTCAAGGGTACAGCCCGGATGCCCTGACATCAGGTAGTTTACAATGTACTGTTCTTTGCCGCACTTCCGGTTGAGCTCTGTAAATTTCTGGGTAAATTTCTCGTAGACTTCCCTGCCTGGCTTACACATTACATTTGTGACCTGCCTCGAAAAGTGTTCAGGTGCGATTCTTAATTGTCCGCTGATATGGTAGGCGCAAAGTTCTCCGAGGTACTCTTCATCCTTAAGAGCCAGGTCATAACGTACCCCGTAACCTGTAAAGACATGCCTAACTCCTGGAAGTTCGCGCAGGCGGCGTAAGAGTTCAAGCAGCTTTTTATGGCTGGTATCCAGAGCAGGGCAAATGCGAGGATAAAGGCAGGATTTGTCCAGACAGGCTCCTTTTTTTCCCCAGGTTTTACACTCCATGCCGTACATGTTTGCACTTGGGCCGCCAACTCCGTTTATAATGCCCTTGAAATCAGGTTTTTCTGTGAGCTTTTTTGCTTCACGCAGGACAGATTCGATACTGCGGCTTGCAATCATGCGCCCCTGATGTTCTGTAATTGCACAGAAAGCACAGCCTCCAAAGCATCCCCTGTGCGTTGTCAGGGAGAATTTTACCATTTCCAGGGCAGGAACCGGTTCAGTATAGGAAGGATGGGTTTCACCAGTGAACGGCAGTTCATACACATGGTCCATTTCAGCCTCTGTAAGAAGGCGCATTGGCATGTTCTGCACGATTACGGTTTTCGGGTGAGGCTGAATAATCCCTTTTCCAGTAACAGGGTTCTGTTCCGCGAAATATATACGAAAAGCTTTTGCAAAGGCTGTTTTATCCTGAGAAACTTCTGAAAAAGAAGGAATTTCGAGATATCGCTTTAAAAATGTGGCTGCATTCTCAGCTATTTTCTCGTCTTTTTGTCCTGACTTTTCCTTTTCCGGTATTTCCTGTTCCGATTTTTCCTTTTCCGGTATTCCCTGTTCCGATTTTTCCTTTTTCAGTACTTCCTTTTCTGATTTTTCCTGTTCTTTTTTATTCGACCTATTATCTGACTTTTCAGCTCTTTTTTTGAGCTCCTTCCAGGCTTTAACTTCCATCTTCCATACTGTGCCGGGGACATCTCTGATATTTCTGATATCTTCCCCGGCCTGCAGTCTTTTTGCAATTTCTACGATCTGAAGCTCTCCCATACCGTAGACTATGAGGTCAGCAGGCGCGTCAGCCAGAATGGATTGCCTGACCTTATCTGAAAGATAATCATAATGAGCAAAGCGACGTAAGGAAGCCTCAATGCCCCCAAGCACTATAGGCACTTCAGGAAAAGCCTCTTTTATTCTGTTCGAGTAAATTATCACGGCGCGGTTAGGACGAAGCCCTGTTTTTCCTCCAGGGGAATAAGCATCCTTATTCCGCGGCTTCAGGCCTGGGGTCAGGTTGCTGACCATAGAATCGGTATTTCCTGCACTTACGGAAAAAAAGAGTCTTGGCTTTCCAAGTTTTTTGAAATCTTCAGGGCTGTCCCAGCGCGGTTGGGCGATTACTCCTACTCTAAAACCGGCATCTTCAAGAACTCTTCCTATTATTGCCGTGCCGAAACTGGAGTGGTCTACATAGGCGTCCCCAGAAATCAGAATAATATCAAGCTCTTCCCAGCCGCGAGCTTTTACTTCTTCAAGGCTCATTGGAAGAAATTTCGATGCAGGTATGCGGGAAGAAACGGATTTTCTTTTTCTTTCTCTCTTCTTGTGTTTAGGTTCAGATCCTTTCCCAGGTTTTTTTCCCGCTTTTGTCGGTAATTTTACTTTTGAGAGCTTTACTTCTGAGAACTTTCCTTCGGCTTTTTTTCCTTCGGCTTTTTCAGGTTTTATCCCTGATTTTACCCTGAGTTCCACTCCATCTTGCGTTTTTTGTCTTAATTCAGCTTTTTTTGGAACAAAAGAACCGGTTTTTCTGCTCGGTCTTTCTTTATTCCGCTTTTCAGGTTTTAAGTTTTTATTCTTTTTTGAAATCGCTGTATCTTTGGCCATAACTTGCTTTAAGGCTCCTTTTTCTCGTGCTTTTATTCGCCCATCATCATTTTTAACATTCTGTAGGAAGCCATAATCTGATTATTTCCATCCCTATCTGTAGGGGATCCGTGTCCAGGGTACAGGTTTTTTACATCCAGTTTTGTGAGCTTTTCTATTGAGCTAGCCATCTTTTCAGGCACAGAACCCTCAAAGTCCGTTCTTCCGGAACCCCCACCTGGAAATACAGTGTCTCCGGAGAAAAGACTTTTTGAGACAGGCTCATAGAGGCAGATACTTCCTTTTGAGTGACCCGGCGTATGGATTACTTCCAGGTATTCCCCATTTCCGATGTCAATTTTATCTCCTTCTTCATATGTAATTGTGGGCCTGACTTCAGGAGCTCGCTCCCCAAAAATTACGGCCACGCTGAGGTAGTCATCATTTATGCCCTCCAGGTCAGCTTTATGTATTCCGACTTTTGCACCGCTTCTTTCTGCAATAACTGCGGCTGCTGCGGTATGATCATAATGGCAATGTGTCAGGACTATTAATTCAATGTCGGTTAGCTTTATATATTTCTCCAGTTGCTTGATAATCAGGTCGCTGTTCATTCCTGTGTCGATCAGCACTTTTCCATTTACCAGATAGACACTGGAATCGTAAGCTGTAGGGCAAATATACCGGACTTCCATAGTTCTTCCTCTTTCACTTCTCTTTTCCTTTTTTCCTTGCTTCCCTTTCCTGCACTTTCTGTGTTACTTCTCTTTCTTACACTTTCCTTACTGTTCACTCTTTGCTTTTAATATGTCTGTGAATTAATGTCTGGAATTAATGTCTGGAATTAATGTCTAAGAATTAATGCTGGAAATTAATGTTTGGGAATTAATGTTTGAAAATTTAGATATTAAAAGCTCGGCGCGCATTTTCAGTAGTCGATTTTGCGATTTCTGCTGGCTCCACATCCTTAAGTTGCGCTACTACAGGAACAGAGTCTACTATGAAGGCAGGCTCATTTCTGCCTTTGCGGGGAGAAAGGAAGGGACTATCGGTTTCCAGAATCAAGTTTTCAAGCGGAACAGCTTCTGCAAGAGTCTGGTGATGTTCGGAAAAGCAGACAAGAGTTGCCAGGGAAATATAGTATCCCATATCCACAATTTCCCGCATGGTCTCAACAGGGCCGCTATAGCAGTGATAGATTACCGTATCCACACCTTTGACAAGTTTTAACACTTCTGCTTCAGCCTGTCGGGCGTGAACTATAAGAGGTTTGTCCAGATTTTTTGCAAGCTCAATTACCTTTTTGAATGCAGCAGTCTGCCTCTCACGTTCCTCTTTTGTTTTGCAGTCCTGGAAATCCAGGCCCGCTTCTCCGATTCCAACTGCTTTTCCTGCATTTTCTTCAATCTGAGCAAGAATAGCATTTATCTCTTTATCCTCGCCTCCTCTGCCAATATCAGGACTCAGGCCAAGCGCGGCATAAATATCCTCATTCTTTTCCGCAAGTTCAAGGCTAATACGGTTGCCTTTCAGGGAAATTCCTGAGTTGACCATTCCGACAACTCCTGCCTCTCTGGCTCGTAGAATAGTCTCTTCCCTATCGCGGTTGAATTTTGGAAAATCAAGATGACAGTGGGAATCAATAATTGGATAAGGCATGGATTTGTATTCCATCTCATTTTATTTTACTTTTTATACTAACTATGGAATACAAACCCGAAAATGAGTATGCAGCTCTTATCCGGTTTTTTGTTTTTTAATTATGGCACCTGAGCCCTCTAGTTGTTTGGCCAGCCCAAGTCTCCAATTTTAGCTTTTTTCTTCTCTCTTATACAGCAGGTTCATAGCATTTACAAGGGCTTCTACAGAGGCCATAACTATGTCCGGGTTTGCAGACCTTGCAGTTACAACTCTGCCCTTCTCATTTTCGAGACCTATATATACATCTGCAAGGGCATCTGCTCCACCTGTAATTGCATCGATCCTGAATTCCTGGAGTCTAAAGTGGTTACTTTCTCCCAGGATATCTCTTACTGCTTTGAGGGCGGCGTCTACAGGGCCAACCCCTGTCTTTGCTGCAATGGTTTCTTTACCTTCGATATCTGCTTTGACTACTGCAGTCGGTGTCAGGATATTTCCTGTCATTACAGAAACTTCTTTGAGTTTAATCAGTTCATCCTCTGAACTTGCTTTTCCAAGAACGGCAGAGGCAACAGCATAAAGGTCTGCGTCTGTAATGTGCTTTCCTTTATTTGCAATCTCCTTAATTCTGGATACAATTTCATCAAGCTGCTCGTCATTGCTGATTATGCCTGCAGATTCAAGAGACTGCTTGACTGCATGTTTACCTGTATGCTTACCAAGGACAATACGCCTTTTGTGTCCTACCATTTCCGGTGTCATTATTCCGGGCTCGAAAGTATCGGATTTTTCGAGTACTCCCTGACTGTGGATTCCGGATTCATGGGAGAATGCGTTTTGGCCTACTACAGGTGTGTTTGGAGGTAGCCTGATTCCAGTATAGTTTTCAATCATTTTCGAGGTTTCTACAAGATACTCAGTGTGAATATTTGTTTTTGCCCCGTAGATTGAGGTCAGACTCATGACTGTCTGAGAAAGATCGGCGTTTCCTGCTCTTTCACCTATTCCATTTATTGTAACCTGAACCTGGGACGCACCTGCTTCGACTGCCATGAGGCTGTTTGCTACAGCAAGCCCGAAATCGTTATGGCAATGTACATCAATAGGAATTGTTACTTCATCTGCGATATCCTTTATCTGTCTGTACATTGCTGATGGAACCATAACTCCAACAGTGTCTGGCACGTTAATGATATCGCATCCTGCTTCCTGCACTGCTTTGAAAACCTCTATGAGATATTCAGGTTCGGTTCTCGTAGCGTCCATTGCAGAAAACATGCATCTTCTCCCATTATCTTTAATGTACTGGACAGTCTCCACAGCCATTTGAATTACTTCTTCCTGGCTTTTTTTGATGGTATATGTCCGCTGTACTTCAGAAGTAGGGACGAAAGTATGCACAAGTCCTACATCACTGTCAAAACAGGCATCAACGTCTTTTTTCAATACACGGGCAAGTCCACAAACCTCAAGATCCAGTCCGGCATTAGAAATAGATTTTACGGATTCTTTATCTCCTTCTGATGAGATTGGAAATCCAGCTTCTATAATGTCTACCCCGAGTTTGTCAAGTTGACGGGCAATTTCCAGCTTCTGGGCAGAAGTTAGAGATACCCCAGGGGTTTGTTCTCCGTCACGCAGTGTTGTGTCAAAAACAGTTACCTTTTTATTCCTCATAGGTTCGATGTAAAAATCGATCCCTTCTTTCAGTTCTTACATTCATAGTAATCATCTAGTTGAATGTAGATTTCTAGTATATAAATCTCACGAGAGTTCTTTTATATTTAAACTTAGTTTTGTTTTTTAATTTCTTGACGGAAAATTATTTATACTAGATACCCCATTCTAGGGTTGCTTCTCAAGGTGTAACACGACATCTATGAGAATGAAAAACGAAACTTGAAAAACGGGACTTGAAAAACGGAATTCAAAGGTGCCGAAAAAACGAATCTGAAAAACGGAAACAGAAGGCGCCTGTAGACATTGTTTTTCTGAAACAATGACTCATAAAAACGGATAAAGTTAAGGATTCGAAAGTACAATTCTTTTGAAACCTTTTAACTCTTCTCATTTCCCTCTTTCAAAGTTGTTCAATCTCCTTTGCAGGAGAATATTTATATACAATAAATGCGTTGTATATATTCCTCATATCATTCAAACGTTCTGAGGAACTCAATACAAAGCTTTATATACAATAAATGTCTTGTATACTTCCTTCGCACAACGCGATTGTGTCGAGGTGAATAACACAAAGCTTTATATACAATAAATGCCTTGTATATGACCCTGCGCAAACTGATTGCGTAGGTAAAAAAATCACATATCTCTTTCATCTTTTAATGGAGTCAGGAGTTTTTTCCTGTCTGACGAGGATTTTGTCGGTTCGGTTAATTCTGGGCGGTGAGAGTTTTTCATAACACATCATCGCGAAACGAAAATAACTGAATTGATAGTTGTTAGTGCAAGTTTCTGCGACCAAGACCTTTATTTTGAAGTGTGCGATACATTAACAATTCTGGTTGATCCTGCCAGAGGTTACTGCTATCGGTGTTCGTCTAAGCCATGCGAGTTATATGTTCTTCGTGAACATGGCGTACTGCTCAGTAACACGTGGATAACCTGCCCTTGGGTCCGGCATAACCCCGGGAAACTGGGGATAATACCGGATAACGCACATATGCTGGAATGCTTTATGCGTAAAATGGATTCGTCTGCCCAAGGATGGGTCTGCGGCCTATCAGGTAGTAGTGGGTGTAATGTACCTACTAGCCTACAACGGGTACGGGTTGTGAGAGCAAGAGCCCGGAGATGGATTCTGAGACATGAATCCAGGCCCTACGGGGCGCAGCAGGCGCGAAAACTTTACAATGCGGGAAACCGTGATAAGGGGACACCGAGTGCTAGCATCATATGCTGGCTGTCCAGGTGTGTAAAATACACCTGTTAGCAAGGGCCGGGCAAGACCGGTGCCAGCCGCCGCGGTAACACCGGCGGCCCGAGTGGTGATCGTGATTATTGGGTCTAAAGGGTCCGTAGCCGGTTTGGTCAGTCCTCCGGGAAATCTGATAGCTCAACTATTAGGCTTTCGGGGGATACTGCCAGACTTGGAACCGGGAGAGGTAAGAGGTACTACAGGGGTAGGAGTGAAATCTTGTAATCCCTGTGGGACCACCTGTGGCGAAGGCGTCTTACCAGAACGGGTTCGACGGTGAGGGACGAAAGCTGGGGGCACGAACCGGATTAGATACCCGGGTAGTCCCAGCCGTAAACGATGCTCGCTAGGTGTCAGGCATGGCGCGACCGTGTCTGGTGCCGCAGGGAAGCCGTGAAGCGAGCCACCTGGGAAGTACGGCCGCAAGGCTGAAACTTAAAGGAATTGGCGGGGGAGCACAACAACGGGTGGAGCCTGCGGTTTAATTGGACTCAACGCCGGACAACTCACCGGGAACGACAGCAATATGTAGGTCAGGCCGAAGACCTTACCTGAATCGCTGAGAGGAGGTGCATGGCCGTCGCCAGTTCGTACTGTGAAGCATCCTGTTAAGTCAGGCAACGAGCGAGACCCGTGCCCACTGTTACCAGCATATCCTCCGGGATGATGGGTACTCTGTGGGGACCGCCGGTGTTAAATCGGAGGAAGGTGCGGGCCACGGTAGGTCAGTATGCCCCGAATTTCCCGGGCTACACGCGGGCTACAATGAATGGGACAATGGGTCCCTCCCCTGAAAAGGGCTGGTAATCTCACAAACCCATCCTTAGTTCGGATCGAGGGCTGTAACTCGCCCTCGTGAAGCTGGAATCCGTAGTAATCGCGTTTCAATATAGCGCGGTGAATACGTCCCTGCTCCTTGCACACACCGCCCGTCAAACCACCCGAGTGAGGTATGGGTGAGGGCACGAACATCGTGTCGTGTTCGAACCTGTGCTTTGCAAGGGGGGTTAAGTCGTAACAAGGTAGCCGTAGGGGAATCTGCGGCTGGATCACCTCCTAAGCAAAAAAACTCACCACCCAGATGCCGATAAACCGAACAAAATCCTCACCATTTAAATCATCGATCATAATCTAATGATCAATTCTAACTCATCAAATGCACCCGGAAAGTAAATTTTCGGGGAAGGGCGGATTGCCTGCGTTGACACGCAGGTACATGAAGTCATGTATAAGTGCTGTATACTGGACGCTTTCTGGACCTGGTTAGGATACACAGGAATTATGCTATCAGGTGGATGGCTCGGCTCAAGAGCTGATGAAGGACGTGCCAAGCTGCGATAAGCCCGGGGTAGGTGCAAGGAGCCTATGAACCCGGGATTTCCGAATGGGACCTCTCCATAGTGATCAGTAATGATCGGGAACGCTCCGAATTGAAACATCTCAGTAGGAGCAGGAAAAGAAATCAACCGAGATACCGTGAGTAACGGCGAGTGAAAACGGCACAGTTCAAACCGAATCCCTTCACAGGGAAATGTGGTGTTGTAGGGCTGTTCAAACGTCTGGCGGCTAAACAGAACTTGCCTGAAACGGCAGACCGTAGAGTGTGACAGTCACGTATGTGTAAACCAAAAGACTGGAACATGTCCCTGAGTACCGTGCGTTGGATATCGTGCGGGAATCTGGGGGGCACCAACCTCCAAAACTAAATACTACTTGAGACCGATAGCGAAATAGTAGGGTGACCGAACGCTGAAAAGTACCCCGAGAAGGGAGGTGCAAAGTGCCTGAAACCTGATAGTGATGGAACGATACGGCATTAAAGGAACTCTGGCATGAAGGAAACATTCGCGAGAATGCTGTACGAATGTCACTGCCAGTGTCGTATCTTACGTTTTGAAGAACGGGCCAGGGAGTTTATCTCAGTGGCAATGGCTAACCTTTATCTGGGCAGCCGAAGCGAAAGCAACATGTGCGCAGCTCTCCGAGCGAGGCACGACGTATACAAGTGCGTGGAGTCACTGGGGTAAGACCCGAAGCCGGGTGATCTAGGCGTGGGCAGGTTGAAGCGTGGCGAAAGCTACGTGGAGGACCGCAAGCGGTATTGATCTGCAAATCATTCGTGTGACCTGCGTCTCGTAGTGAAATGCTAATCTAACCCGGCATCCGCTGGTTCCTTCCAAAACATGTCGCAGCATGACCTGACTGGAGATCGTCGGTGGAGTAGAGCACTGATTGGCGATTCCGGGGGGGAAACTCCTCGCTCGCCTGTCAAACTCCAAACCCACCGTCATTGTAGAAAGTCGGAGTCCGGACTGCTGGGGTAAGCTTGTAGTCCGTAAGGGAGACAACCCATCCCGTGGTTAAGGTCCCCAAGTGTCGACTAAGTGTTAATACTAAAGGGCGTCCCAAGCCCAAGACAGCTGGAAGGTTAGCTTAGAAGCAGCTACCCTTTAAAGAGTGCGTAACAGCTCACCAGTCGAGGTTTGGGGCCCCGAAAATTGACGGGGCTCAAGTCGACCACCGATACCACGGAGTACCGCAAGGTAATCTCGTAGGAAGGCGTTGCGTTCGGGCCGAAGCAGGGCTGTAAAGTCCTGTGGACCGTTCGCAAACGAAAATCCTGGTAATAGTAGCAGCAAAGCAGGGTGAGAATCCCTGCCGCCGAAGGGGCCAGGTTTCCTCGGCAATGATCGTCAGCCGAGGGTTAGTCGGTCCTAAGACGTACCGTAACTCGAGTACGCCGAAAGGGAAACAGGTTAATATTCCTGTACCATTTAGCAATCCGTCTGACGTCTCTGGGCAGACCGAGCGGCGTCGTCGCGCCGTCTAAGCAGCGAACCCCGTGGAGAGCCGTAATGGCGAGAATCGGGCGAATCTGTTATGGCTAAAGTCGGTTGCACCCCGGGACCCGTGAAAAGGCCGCTAAATGTCCGTACCAAGATCTGACACTGGTGCCCCTAGCTGAAAAGGCTAAGGCGTGTCGGAGTACTTCAGTTAAGGGAATTCGGCAAATTAGCTCCGTAACTTCGGGATAAGGAGTGCCTGCTGTGGAGACAGCAGGTCGCAGTGACCAGGGGGCTCTAACTGTCTAATACCAACATAGGAGATTGCAAACCCGTAAGGGCTAGTACAATCTCTGAATCCTGCTCAGTGCAGGTACCTGAAACCCCGTTTCAACGGGACGAAGGGCCTGTAAACAGCGGGGGTAACTATGACCCTCTTAAGGTAGCGTAGTACCTTGTCGCTTAATTGGCGACTTGCATGAATGGATCAATGAGAGCCCTACTGTCCCTAACTGGAATCCGGTGAAGCTTACATTCTAGTGCACAGTCTAGAGACCTCTAGGGGGAAGTGAAGACCCCGTGGAGCTTTACTGCAGCCTGTCGCTGGGTTGTGGTTCTGGATGTACAGAGTAGGTAGGAGGCATCGAAGCGTATGCGCCAGCATACGTGGAGCCGCAATTGGGACACTACCCTTCTGGGACTACGACCCTAACTCTGAGAAGAGGACCCCGATAGGTGGGCAGTTTGCCTGGGGCGGGACGCCCTTGAAAAGATATCAAGGGCGCGCAATGGTTGACTCAAGTGGGTCGGAAACTCACTGAAGAGTGCAAGAGCATAAGTCAGCCTGACGTTATTCAGCATAGCAGTGGATGACGAGACGAAAGTCGGCTCTAGCGAACTTTTGAGCCTCCTTGGTGGGGGCCAAAAATGACAGAAAAGTTACCCCGGGGATAATTGAGTCGTTGCCGGCAAGAGTACATATCGACCCGGCAGCTTGCTACCTCGATGTCGGTTCTTTCCATCCTGGCCGTGCAGCAGCGGCCAAGGGTGAGGTTGTTCGCCTATTAAAGGAGATCGTGAGCTGGGTTTAGACCGTCGTGAGACAGGTCGGTTACTATCTACTAGAGGTGCACGAGGTCTGCGGGTAAGCTGCTTTTAGTACGAGAGGAACCAAGCAGCGGCGCCACTGGTGTACCGGTTGTCTGACAAGGCATAGCCGGGCAGCTACGCGCCAAAGAATAAGAGCTGAATGCATCTAAGCTCGAACTCTCACCTAAAAAGAGACCTCATTAAGGATTCCGGTAGAAGACCGGTTTGATAGAAACGGGATGTAAGCACCAAGGCAACGAGGTGTTCAGTCCGCGTTTACTAACTATCCGTTCCTTTCTTAATCCGGTCCAGGCGAAATTCAGTATGCAGCACTGTACATGACTTCATCTTTCCACAATCCCATTTATAGGTAGAGTTTGGCGGCCATAGCGGCAGTGTAACTCCTGTACCCATCCCGAACACAGTAGATAAGCCTGCCCGCGTTCCTTACTGTACTGAAGTGTGCGAGCCTTCGGGAACTCTGGATCGTTGCCATACTCACCTTATAATACCTTACTTTCACTAATCTGTTTTTTGTAACTTATTTTTGAATTAATTTTTTGATAATGGTTTTATATTGCTTTTTCAATTCATTTTTGAATCGCTTTTTCTCATATTCTACTTTATAGACCTTCTTTATGACTACAAAAACAGATATTCGCCTTTTTCCATAAGAAATAAAGGTGTTTTCTGATTCTTTTAATGCTCATGTTTCTGTATCGTTCTCGTTTGGCTGCTGGCCAATTTGGCAGGATATTTTATATTCTTACGTGATCTGTGAAATTAATTATTTAAGAAAGTAATCTAAAAGGCTAAAAACATATTCACAAATTCTATTTCCAATTTCTCATTGCATAACTCTCCTTAGAGAGATATTCCTAGGATACTGGGAATTTTTACCCTTTAGTCAGGCATTTTCGTGAATGACCTTAGGAATTCTCTTAAAAAAAATCTCTTCAAAGTATAGAGGTGCAGCAGGAACTTCCTTATCCATATATCTGCTGTGCCAGATAGGTATGGATACCTATCTGTTTAATCTGGTCGAGCTGGACTTCTAACCAGTCGACGTGTTCTTCTTTTTCCTTCAGGATATATTCGAGAAAAGTTTTATTGTTGTTGTCTCTCAACTCAGTCGACAGACGAATGCTTTCGTTATAACCTTTGACGGCTCCCTTATTCAGCTTCAAGATCATGCTCATGCACCTCCGACACAGGGAGCCAATGGTCATTTCGTTCAGTTCGCTAACTATGGGCTTTTCCTCCGGGAAGAGGATGCGTTCGATTAGTTTTTCAGCATGTCTTATTTAGACGATGGGCCGCTGCTCTATTGCCTCACCCAGTAGTTTGTAGTTACAGTTTTCACACATCTCAGCATGAACAAAGTACTGGTTGACAGCAGTCAGTTCCTCGGTCAAACGAGCGTTTAGACTCTCGATAATCTTTTCATTTCCCTTCACAAATAACCCCCTATGCGGTAGTGCCTCAAATTTGCTGTAAATTTGAGGTCAAGTTTTTGCATACTATGGAGAAAATTGATCTGCCTATATGGAATTTTTTACTCAATAACTTATTGAGATTTGTGATTTTACAGAAAAATTGGTACACTGCCTTTTTGTTATTATGGGGAAACCTATCCCGAAACTCAGAATTTGATTTGTTGAATCTCGTATTTGGAACAATCAATTGAATACCTAATCACTAAAATAATCCCGAAAACTCATGATGATTTAGAATAAAATAGGTTTTGGGATAGGCTCGGGATATAATATGGTTGATGAAAATAAAATTAATCAAGATAACGGGAGTAGGTTCAGGTATAGACTTGGTAAGTGGCTTCTGAATAGAGATGAATGCGTCTTCGTGAGTGTAATAGATCAGAGCAGGGACGATAAATCCATACGTCAACACGTCAACACTTAATTGGATCAATTAATAACTGGGTAAACAGAAAAGAAGAATTTGCATCACAGGAAATCGTTTCTGAGATGTGCGAGTTTATTAAGAGCGAAAATGAAGATCTTTACCTCCGTTTAATGGAAAAATGCGCTCTAAAAATAATAAATGTCGGTGAAGGTATATTTGAAGCACTGAGCATGTGCAAGTGTGAAGAAGCAATAACTAATCCTCAATGTGGAATAACTGACAATGCCTCTGGTGTGTGAGATCCCCAGTCTGCTTTCTGATTTTCCTGAAATTTTAATGCAATGCTATTTGTGCTTTATTGGTTATCCAGATTCGTGTTCGGTGGGGTTTTCTACATTATGTGCCTCTACCGTTCCGACTTATAATAAAATTTTTCTTACTTTACTTAGATCAACAGGTCTTATCAGATTATTTTTGATAAATTTATTTAAATAAAAATTAAACCTATATTTATTGGGGGTAACTTATGGGTTATATCGAAACCTGGAAAGAGGTAATGCAAAGCCCGTCTGACTTTTACAGAGACATGCCTAAGACCGGAGGGTATACTGATCCGCTTACCTTTGCAGCAATCAGTTTCATCATATACGCATTTTTAGCCATACTTTTAACCGTCCTCTTTGGCCCTGGAATGTATATGGGCTGGACGTACGGTGGAACGTATGGTGGGATGTACGAGGGTATGTACGGTAGTGCGCGAGGGCTTGGCTTTTTCGCGATACTTATGACTGTGATCATAACACCTATTGCAGGTATTATTTCTATATTTATCGAAGCTGCAATACTCTATATTATTTATAAAATACTTGGAGGAACGGGAAGTTACGAAGGCACTGTAAGATTCATTTCTTATGCAACTGCTGTACTGGTACTTTCCTGGATTCCTATCGTCGGCTGGATTGCCGGAATTTACGGGATATATCTCTATATTGTGGGCGGAATGTATGTCCATGATATAAGCATGGCAAGGTCCGTAATAGCTGTACTGCTACCAACTTTACTTATAATCCTGCTTATGGCCATATTTATAGCATGGCTATTTGCTTTCTCAGGATTATTTCTCTTAGGGTTCTTTTCTACGGGTGTTATCCTTTTATAAAAAAACTCATCTTATTTTTTGGTCATGTTCTATGTAAAAATTTAAAAACCGATTGCCTTGAGCTAAATGTTTATATATTAGAAATTCCTTTAATTGAAGCTACACGAGCAATACGTGATCAAGAATGCCAAGATGGCGGAGCGGCTACGCAATCGCCTGCAGAGCGATTCCATTCCGGTTCGAATCCGGATCTTGGCTTCTTCTTTAAACAATTTATTGCTCTAAAATTATTTTATATAGTATCCCACACGAATTTGCATAATGCCAAGATGGCGGAGCGGCTACGCAATCGCCTGCAGAGCGATTCCATTCCGGTTCGAATCCGGATCTTGGCTTTCCTTTAAAAACCAATCTTTTTTCCAGAACTTTTAATTTTCTGATTCTCACGGTCTATTCTTAAATTTTTTTCGTTTGGTCTGCTTAAGTAAAGTGACCACGTAAATGAATTATCATATAAGTGGATCACATAAGTAAATCGTATGCCTGCTTCTGATAGTAATTTATAGCTTACTTTGATTCAGGTTTAATTCCGAACCTTAATTTTATATTAGAGAAGACTGATTTTTGAGCATGGACATTGATGAACTCATGAAGAGGCTCTTTGAACTTTATCCTGAAGCTTCTAACGATGGCTTTACAGATCCTTTTTTTGCGTTAATTTCTACTGTGATGTCCCACAGAACCCGGGATGATGTGACCTATCCAGCGGCTAGCAAGCTTTTTGAGAGATTTTCGACTCCTGAAGAAATGGTGAGAGCTGATGTTAGCGAGATTGAAACTCTTATAAAAGATGTGGGCTTTTACAGAGTTAAAGCAGGAAGAATAAAGGAAATTTCCAGACTTCTTCTAGAAAAATATGGTGGCAGGGTTCCTGACGATATGGAAGCTCTTCTTGAACTGCCTGGAGTCGGCAGGAAGACTGCCAACTGCGTGCTTGCCCATGCTTTTCTCAAGGATGCCCTTGCCGTGGACACTCATGTCCACAGGATTTCTAACAGGCTAGGTCTAGTAGAGACAAAAGTCCCTGAAGAAACTGAAACCGAATTAAAAAAGATCTTTCCACAGAAATATTGGAGACATGTAAATCTCTTGCTCGTAAAATTAGGGCAAAATACCTGCCGGCCTATTTCTCCAAGGTGCAAAACATGTACTCTTGATGATATCTGTCCTAAAATTCTCCTTTAATAGGGAGTTTTCTGTAGTCCCGGAAACTTCGAAGTCAAACTCCAAAAGTCAAACTCTAAAATCGAACTCTATGACTCTCTATGGCTCTATCAGGGCTGCGGAAAAAACCTGCGGGGTGATACGAGATTATTTATATAAGGCTGGCATTTAGCAGGCAAAAGGGTTATTCTTATCCTTAGTTGATAGTAAATTAATTCCAGGTATACGGTTATCCACACCGTTAGCAATACTCAGGATCATATCATTTATCACATTTTACGAGGTCAAACATGTTTCAAATAGGAGAAGCTTTAATGGGGCAGGGTGCAGAACTTGCCCATGTTGATTTGATGATAGGAGACAAGGGAGGACCCGTAGGGCAGGCTTTTGCAAACGGCCTGACCCAGCTTTCAGTCGGACATACTCCACTCCTGTCCGTTATCAGGCCCAATCTACCTCCAAAACCTTCAACCCTAATTATTCCGAAGGTTACGGTAAAAAATATGGAGCAGGCAGGAAAAATTTTCGGACCTGCTCAGGCAGCCGTTGCAAAGGCAGTAGCAGACTCAGTTGAAGAAGGCGTAATCTCAAAGGACCAGGTTGAAGAAATTGTCATTGTAGCCAGTGTCTTTATCCATCCTGATGCCCAGGATTACAACAAGATCTACAGGTATAATTACGGAGCAACAAAACTCGCAATCAAGCGTGCTCTCGGAGGCTTCCCGGACATTAACACCGTTCTTGAGGAAAGCAACAAGTCTACCCATGCTATCATGGGATTCAAGGTTACAAGGCTCTGGGACCCACCATACCTGCAGGTTGCTTTTGACAATCCTGACATCGAATTTGTGCAATCTGCCATATCCCAAATTCCTAAAAGCGATCACGTTATTATCGAAGCAGGCACACCTCTTATCAAACGCTATGGTATGGATGTCATTTCAAGGATCAGAGAGGTCAGGCCTGATGCCTTCATAGTAGCTGACTTAAAAACTCTGGACACCGGAAATCTTGAAGCAAGAATGGTTGCAGATGCTGCAGGAGATGCTATTGTGGTCTCTGCTCTTGCCCCGATAAGCACTATTGACAAGCTTATTGAGGAAGCCCATAAGACAGGTATCTATGCGGTAATGGATACTCTCAACCAGCAAGATCCGATTTCTGTCTTAAAACAGCTTAAGGTCATGCCTGATGTCATTGAACTCCACCGTGGAATCGACATTGAAGCCACCGAACATGCATGGGGCAATATCGCCGAGATCAAGAAGATTGCTCCAAAGATTCTGGTTGCCGTTGCAGGCGGAGTCCGTCTTGACAAAGTGCCTGTAGCTCTCGGCCAGGGTGCTGATATTCTTGTCGTCGGACGTGCGATTACTAACTCAAAGGATGTCAGGGAAGTTGCTGAGCAGTTCATCAACAGCCTTAACAAACCGGAAATTGACCAGTTCAGGGTCATGACTGACTTCTAAGCAGGTTTAAGAATTTCTCGAAAAAAGGTTGCTGAAAATCTATTGCCGAAAATCTACTGCTAAAAACCTACCGCTAAAGGGGAAAACCATGCAGTGATTTCGGCAGAAACTTTTAGAGAAAGCGTCGAAATTCATGCTTTCCATTTATTTTTACTTTTCAAGAGGGGATTTTTTTGGGTTTACCATTCATTGTATTGAACTATAAGACTTATTTACAGGGTACAGGTCAGGGAGCAATGGAAATTGCAAAGGCCTGTAAAGCTGTATCCGAAGAGTCAGGTGTCGAGATAGCAGTAGCCCCGCAGCTTCCGGATATTTACAGGGTAGCCTCGGAAGTTGCGCTCCCGGTCTTCTCGCAGCATCTGGATGGGATAGGAGCAGGAAGCTTCACAGGCCACGTTTTTGGAAAATGCATAAAAGAGGCAGGTGCTGTAGGGACTCTGATCAACCACTCTGAAAAGCGTCTGACCCTTGCAGAGATTGAGGCATCGCTAAAGGCTGCAAAGGAATTCGGGCTCAGGTCAATTATCTGCACTAATAATGTCCCGACAACTGCAGCAGCGGCAGTCCTGGGGCCGGATTATGTTGCAATCGAGCCTCCCGAACTTATAGGGAGCGGAATCCCTGTCTCAAAAGCTGACCCTGAGGTTGTTAGCGGTTCGGTTGAGGCGGTTGCAAAAATTAATCCAAGGGTAAAGGTACTCTGTGGAGCCGGGATTTCCAAAGGTGAAGATCTAAGGGCAGCTCTTGACCTTGGTTCTCAAGGCGTGCTTCTGGCATCTGGAATTGTGAAAGCCACAGACCCAAAAGCCGCACTTGAAGACCTTATCCGTCTGATTTAAGTTTTGTTTTCTTGAATTTCAGGTTGAGCTCTGGTATTTGCCTTCAGGTACTTGGTAAGAGGTTTTACTGCTCTTTCATCTCCAATGTCAATTAGCAGAAATACGGAGTTCTCCCTGATATTCTTGTTTTCACTACTCAGGCCTCTTATTAGAGGTTCCACTGCTTCTTCTTTTCTATCAATGAGGATCGTTGAAGCGCAGTCTCTTACTTTTTTGTTATTATCTCCCAAAGCTTTGACAAGTGTTTCAGTTGCTTTTTCGTCTTTTATCTCTCCTAAAGCATTAACAGCAGAGATTCGAATTCTGGAGTTGTCGTCCTCAAGAGCTTTCTTAAGAGTTCCAATTGCTTTTGGGTCATTTATTTTACCCAGAGCTTCTAAAGCAGTGCATCTTAGTGTTTCATTTCCATCTATTGCAGCACTATTGAGCACGTCCACGGCTGTGGCATCACCTATATTTCCAAGAGCCCATGCTGAAGCGACTCTCACATTTTCGTCTCCATCTTGTAGTCCTACAGTTAAAGATTTCACTGCTTTTTGGTCCCCTATTGCTCCCAGAGAAAGAGCTGCATTTCGCCGTACTTCGGGATTTTCATCGGATAGTATCTGGGTCAGGGGTTTAACTGCCTTCGGGCTTCCGATTTCTCCCAGAGCAAGGACTGCGCAACTTTTTATTGAATCGTTTTCATTCAAAGCCATGATAAGGGGTTCTACTGCTCTTTTATCCCCGATTTTTCCTAAGGAAATGGCACTACACTCTTTCACATTGTCGTATTTATCCACTTTCAAGGCAAGTGATAAGGGTTCTACTGCCTTTTTGTTTCCAATTTCTCCAAGAGAAAAGGCTGCACAGGCTTTTGTCTCATTGCAGTCTTTGACCAGTATTTCAATAAGAGGTTCGATAGAACTTTTTTCTCTCATTCCTCCCAGTGCAAGTATAGAACTGACTCTCACATAACTCTCTTCACGTTTTAATGCCCCTAAGAGTTTCTCTGACGCTTTTTTATCTTCAGGATTAACTCCGGAAGCCTCTTCGTATTTTTTTATGTTTTGCGGGTCTGCTTCCAGTGCATTGATGAGGGGTTTTGTTTCTGAGTTTCCAATCTCTTCAAAGGCTTTTGCTACTTCCTTCCGGAAGTTCAGGTCTTTTTCTTCTACAACTTTCTGGAGAGTTTGGTCTACTTTTTCATCACCTTTTTTTTCAGTGAATTCAGCAGAAGTTTCTGTTTTTTCTTTAAACAGTTCCTCAAGTCCTGGAACAGCTTTCTCGTCTCCAATTTCAATAAGTGTAAAAACAATATATTTTCTAACAGTCCTATTCTGGTTCTCAAGAGATTTTATCAAATCAGGAACTGCAGGTTCTCCTATTTCTACAAGAGCTCTGGCACAGCCCAGCCTTGTTTCTTCATTTTCAGCCGAGAGATTTTGAATGAGAGGTTTTATTGCTCTTTTATCTCTTATATTTCCAAGAGCCCAGGCGGCTGTACAGCTTGTATATGTATCATTATCTGAAAGGGCTTCTATAAGGGGTTCAACTGCTGGTTTTCCGATTCCAACAAGAATATCACCAGCATACTGCTTGACGTCATTATTTTTATCCTTTAATGCCTGGACAATCGGTTTGGTGTTTCTGTCTCCTGTTTCTTCGAGTGTTTGTACAGTCAGATTTCTGACTTTTTGGTCAGGGTCTTTTAACTGCTGGACTAGAGCTCCTATTGATTCTTTTTCTCCTATTTTTCCAAGAGATTCCACGACAAGACTCCTTACTTCAGGATCTTCATCTGAAAGAGCACTTATCAGGGCTTTTTCGGCTCTCTGATCCCCAATTTCTCCCAATTCAACAGCTGCAGTACAGCGGACGTCTTTATCTTTATCCGAAAGGGCCTTAATCAGGGCTTCTGTTGCTTTCTCTTCTCGGAGTTCTCCGAGAGCTACAATGGCTTTCTTTCTTGTCTCTCTGTCTTCGTCATTCAATGCTTTTATCAGGGGTTCAGTGGCTTTTTTATCCCCTATCTTTCCGAGGGCTTCCACAGTGTTCCTTCGAACTTTTCCGTCCTCGTCTGAAAGGGCCTTAATCAGAGACTCTTCGGCTTCTTCTCCCCCAAGTTTTCCTAGAGCTTCGGCTGCACTGGACCTTACCTCACTGTTATTATCTTCGAGACTCAGGCAGAGGGCCTCAACAATTTTCTCATTTTCTACCTTTCCTGAGAATAAGGTACCTCCCCAGCCATCTTCCTCTGAAGAAGAACCTGCCTTTTCAATTTCTCCAAGAGCCCAGGCTGAATTGGAGCGCACTCTTTCATCTTCATCTGAAAGTGCCTGAATTAGTTGTTTTTCTGCTCTCTGGCTTCTTGCATTACCAAGTGCTAGAGCTGCACTGCTTCTAACCTTCGGGTCTTCGTCCTTCAAAAGCTTTATTATGGCTTTTTCTGCTTCTTGTCCACCAATATTTCCAAGAGCCAGAGCGGTTTCACACCTTGTTTCCGGGTTTTCGGAGTCGATAACTTCTATAAGAGGAGTTACAGCTTCTTCTCCCATTTCTTCCAGGGCAAATCTGGCTTCCTTTCTGGAGTCTATATCATCGTTTCCTAATGCCTTTATCAGAGGCTCTATAGCTTGTTGAGTTTCTGACTCATTCATATCTAAAATGGTTGTTTCATTGAGGTTTTCATCGTTGCCTTCGCTGATCCCGGAAGCAACTCCAATCAGTGTCAGTGTGGGAGGTTTTATATCCTGTTGAGTTTCTGACTTATTCATATCTAAAATGGTTGTTTCATTGGGGTTTTCATTGTTGCCTTCGCTGATCCCGGAAGCAACTCCAACAAGTGTCAGTGTGAATAGTAACAGTACGATTTTAGGCACTGAGGGATTCATATTTTATACCGTTTCCATAAATTCGATATCAGTTTGATTTTGAAGTTTAGAGCTTTAAATTTGTGTAGGGATTCTCTTAAACAGGAAATCTTGCTTAACGTTAAATGAATAGCTTGATACATTTTTAGTATATATTTAGTTTTTTGCAATTTACTTTTGTTAATTTTTGCAAAATAAATTTTCAGGAATTTACATTCTTACCGGGGGCAGGTACTTGATAAGTAATACACTTGGGTGATGGTAAGTGATGAATTTAAGGAATTATAGAGAAATTTTAAGAACCTCCATAGTGTTATTCATTACTCTAATTTTTACTTTATTAGTTGTGGCTAAAAAATTGTTAATTATTACAATATGTTATGAAAAAATACTTTTTAAGAATCCATACTGGAAAATCTGTCCTCAAACATTCGATAGCAATATGTTGCTGGCAAGTATTTCCAGCTTCCAGAAAGCGTCTTTGAGAGCCTCTTCAATTCCATGACTGCTATAGATATCTTTTAAGTATTTTTCAGGTTTTTACCTTTTTTCAAAGATTGAAAAATGTCAGGCAATTAACGGCTAGAGACGCAATTAACGGCTAGAGACTTCGCCAGGAAAGCCGTGTTGTTTTAAACTAACAGTTCTGTTGCTTTACTGAAAACTAACTTTTAAATGATTTTGAATATATCAGAGATGCTTCTTCCGACTAGCTAATGATAAAGTAGTTAAACTATTCTGGTATTTGGGTAAGAACCGTTAATCTTTCGGCTAAAAGTTCCTTCCAGGGAACGAAAATTAAAAGTACTTTTCCAATCTAACCTTTATGTACTAATTCTGAAAAATCTATATTATGAAGGCTTCTACGGAGTTTAAATTCAGTGTGTTTCAATTTCTGTATACTTTCCTTTATACCCTTTCCGGCAATGTCTAGAAAGTTCTGTGATTCCAATTGCTTATGTGTTTCTCATGTTTTTGTGATGAATGTTAATATTATCAAAGGGAAAATATATCTCTTCTAAAAATTAATTTTACTGGCATCGTTTTTTCAAAAGTGTTACATACTCTTTGGAATAACTATCCACAAAAGCACAATTCTGGAAGCAATCAAGTCTCTCAATTCAGCTTTAAACCCTGGAAACAAAGTGTACTATGTCGCTGATAGTTCCTTTTACACAGACAATAATATCAAGAATATAGGAAAGTCATTCTGGATCAGTCGTGTTCCTGCAACATTAATGAGGCAAAGGAACTGCTAAAATGTAAATCTAAACCTGAAAACGTTGAAAAATGTAAATCTAAACCTGAAAACGTTGAAAAGCGATGAAAGATACTCGTTTTACCAAACCTCTGTAGAATATGGCGAAGTTAAACAAAAGTGGGTTTTGTTACTCTCTCATAAAATGAAAGAAAAGAAAGAGGCAATTCTCAGAAGGAAACTTAAAAACAGCTTGAAAAAGCAGATAAAGTTTTTAAAAAATTGACAGGAGAGGACTTCTTCTGTGAAGAAGATGCATTAAAAGCAGCAAAAAAATGGATTGCAGATTTCCCTTCAGTTGTGTTTGAAAAAATATATTTGAAAACCATTAAAAAACGTGAAGCAGGTAAAAGAGGCAGACCTTCGAAAGATGAGAAATTAAGGACTTATGAGAAATTAAAGACTTATTACAGGATTAATGAAATAATAAAAGTTAACGAATCTTTTGTTTTAATAGAAATGGAGAAAATGGGACTTTTCATTATTGCAAGTAGTGATATCAGCCTTTCTCCTGAAGAGATGCTGAAATATTACAAAGGACAGGATAAAGTAGAAAAAGGATTCCTATTTTTGAAAAGTGATACCTTTAGCATATCGAAAGTGTATCTCAAGAATAAATCAAAAATTGAAGCATTGACAATGATAATGGTTCTCTGCTTAATGATTTATTCAATTGCGGAATGGAAATTAAGGATAAAATTAGAAGACGAAAATGAAACGGTTCCAGATCAAAAAGGGAAACCAACAAAAAAATCGACAATGAGATGGATATTTTTCAAGTTTCAGGGAATTACAGAACTTATAACTCAGAAAAAAGGGAAAACAAATTCAGAAATTCTAAATATGGAAGATATTAACTGGAAGGTATTAACTGGAAGATATGGAGTCTAATGAGAGATAAATATGAAAATATATCTCTAGTTGCGTTAACCTGCCGAATATAGGTTGTATTCATTTTTGGAACTTGTTTGAACTTGTTTGAACTTCTTTGAACTTGTTTGAACTTCTTTGAACCTATTTTATTTTCTTAAGCAGTTTCACTTTCTGCAACTACTTACTATCATTTTTTCAAATTTCCTGTTCTCAATACTTTATATAAATATTCTTATATTGGATCATAAAAATAATGGAAAAAAAGTACTTTAATGACACTTTTTTGATATAAAGTAATATCAATTGGCTGTTTAAATTTGTTGAAGTAATCTTAAATAAATACATTTATATACTGTCACTCACCCTCAAAATTACTTTGTTTTCCATGGCAATTGCCATCCTTGTATGGAGATTTTCAAGCTTGAAATTTCTTATCCGCTTTTATCTGCTTTCTCTTAGTTTTCTTTTAAATTTTTGAGTAAAGCTTCTCTGGCAAAGTTAATTCTGTTAAATGAATTTTTATAATTATAATTTTAATATACTATCATATTGTATTATTTTATGTTAATAATTATTTAGAAAAATATAATAGTTATCACAATAAGTAAAAGCTTGTGATCAAAGTGTCTGAAGAGTGCTCGAACGAAAATACAGGAGTAAAAATAGCTCCTTTTTCTGAGGTTTCAAAGTTTCATGGACACGTATGTCCGGGACTGACCATCGGTTATATGGCTGCCAAAGCTGGCATAGAAGAGCTTTGTGTTGATAGAGACATCGATGAAGAGCTTGTGACTATTGTAGAAAATGACGCATGCGGAGTTGACGCGGTGCAGGTTGTAACGGGCTGTACTATCGGAAAAGGTAATCTTATCTACAGGGATTATGGAAAGCAGGCCTTCACTTTCATATGCAGAGAAAGCGGCAAAGCTGTCAGGGTAGTTCTGAAATCCAACTTTAACACTGATGATATCGACCCGGAGTTAAACAAGCTCCATCCCAAAGTAATGTCCGGTACGGCCACGGAATCCGAAATACTGGAGTTCAGAAAACGGATGAATGGTATCTCGGAATATATGAGAGGAGTCCCTGCTGAAGAAATGTTCGATATAAAATATGTAAACGTAGAAATCCCTCATAAAGCCAGGATATTCAATTCGGTAAAGTGCTCAAAATGTGGTGAGATGTTTGCTGAATCCCGTGCCAGAATGCAGGATGGAGAGATAGTATGCGTATCCTGTTATGATGAATATACCAGAGGGTGGTAACAATGAAATCGATTGGAAGGATATTTCTTTTTATCTTATCTTTTTTCATCATCACTTCCTTATTTTGTCCGCTTTTTCTTACATCTGCTGCAGCAGTGGAAAATTCCAGTGAGGAAAACTCAAAAGTTTTTAAAGCAAGTTGGGGGGCAAGTAGCAGTGATTGGGGTTTTCCTTCGCCACTGACCTTTTATCCAAGAGGACCTGGCTACATAATGATGAGTTTCTGTTTTGACTCGCTGGTATGGCCGGACGATACTGGAAACATCACAGGGATGCTTGCCAGTTCATGGGAAGAGTCGTCTGATGGGCTTACCTGGACCTTTCATCTAAGGAACGATGTGAAGTGGCACGATGGAGAGCCTTTCAAGGCAAGTGATGTAGTCTTCACATACGATTACATTAGGGATAAAGCAGCGATAAGTCCCATAGGAGCTAGTTGGTATAATACAGCAGTTATTGAAAGTGTGAAAGCTCCTGACGACTATACAGTCCAGATACAACTTAACAAGCCATATGCTCCTTTTATGCAACAGGTAGCTGCTGTGATACCTATCATGCCAGAACATATATGGAAAAATGTTGATGACCCAACAAGGTATGTGGAGGCTAAAGCTGCCATTGGAACAGGTCCTTTCGTCCTTGAAGATTACGACAAAGACAAGCAGTCCTATAAATATTCTGCAAACAAAAATTATTTCCTTGGGAAACCTGTCATTGACACTCTGATTTTTGTGAAATCAGCCGATCCTGTGATTTCTCTTAAGGTTGGAGATATAGATGAAGCCGGTCTTACATTTGACCAGGTTCAGGCTCTGAATGATTCTGAGAATATAAAAATAGTTGAAGGAGCCGGGTACTGGGTTTATAGATTAAGATTCAACATCCCTTCAAATTCTATCCTTGGAAATCTTGATGTCAGAAAAGCAATTTATCATTCTCTTGACTGTGAAGATATTCAGAAAAAAGTGCTTCACGGTGGAGGCATTACAGGAAATCCGGGGTATGTACCCCCATACTCAAGCTGGTACAATTCAAATGTAACAAAATATGCATATGACCCTGCAACTGCAAATAAGATTCTTGATGATGCAGGTTACGATAAAAAAGATTCTGACGGGATAAGGCTTACTCCTGACGGTAAAAGACTTGAGTTCCAGTTACTCTATACCTCAGACCAGCAGAATCAGAGGATTGCAGAGCTTGTTCAGAGTTATTTGAAGAATGTCGGTATAGGTGTGGTCTTTAAGCCAGGGGACATGAAAACCGTTGATGGTCTGGTAAGTTCAGGCAAATTTGATATAGCCATTTATTCTCACGGTACATCGACAGATCCTGCAAGGATGTTAAATTCTTTCCCTGAATCCACGGGCTGGAACAACACCGAATTTACATCTCTTGCAAACCAGCAGATGATTACCCTGGATGAAAAGGAACGCAAGGTTCTTGTAGACAAGATGCAGGTTTTGATTGCCGATAATGTTCCGACAATTCCTCTCCTATACAGGAATGTTTACAGTGCTTGTGATCAGGACAAATTCGATGGCTTTTTCTACACACCTGGGGGTGTAGGAGGTGGCGTTCCCACAGAATATAACAAGCTTGTTTTCATCTATGGAAAATGGAATGGTCAGAGTAGTACTGCCTTGAACAAAAACGAAAGTACCAGTAAAGAGAGTGCATCTGGTGTCAACACGATGAACGCTCCAGGTATCCTGCCAGCAACCCTTGCGTTTGCAGTTGTTTGCGTATTGTATAGGCGAAAAAAGTAATTGGCAATGAATAGGTGTTATAATTGCTGGACAGAATTCAATGGGGGCACGTATTTTCCAGAGGTCTGGAATATGCCCTCACTTTTTTTATAATCCTTACTGTCAATTTTTTTCTGCCACGGTTTATGCCTGGGGGCCCACTCCTAAGCATACTTGGCAGCCAGAATGCAGACTTGCCGGTTGTCATCGATGAAGAGACAAAATACAAGCTTATGGACTACTATCACTTGAACGACCCCCTGCACTTACAGTTTGTTCATTATTTGAGGGATGCAGCACATCTGGATTTTGGTTATTCAATATTTTACAATGTCCCTGTACTTGATGTAGTTCTTGGAAGATTGCCCTGGACACTTCTTCTTATGGGGACTGCACTACTACTGTCTACAATGCTAGGGATTTTTCTTGGGCTGGAATCTTCTTGGAAACGGGGGCAAAGAATCGACAGCTTATTGCTCATCACTTTACCTTTATTCCGTTCCGTGCCAGTATTCTTTTTGGGGACGCTTCTTATTTTCTTTTTTGGATACAGGATGGGTTTTTTTCCTGTTTCGGGAGCCGTGACACCGTATATGGATTATCAGGGCAGCTTATCCGTGGCAAAAGATATCATTTCTCACCTGGTACTTCCACTGACCTGCCTTACAGCTTTTGAGATGCCGGGTACATATTTGCTTGTAAGAAATGTTTGTTCCCAACAGTTTGAGCGTCCTTACATATTGATGGATATTGCAAGAGGCCTAAAAGATAGACATGTTAAAAACCACATTCTTCTCAACTCAATCGTACCTATAGTGAATCAAGTAGCTGCAATGCTTGGATTCATGGTGGGAGGTGCTGTATTCGTCGAGACTATTTTCTCGTATCCTGGAATGGGTTTACTTGTTTATAATTCCTTCATCGAAAGGGATTATCCTGTTCTTCAGGGAGCTTTTGTTTTCATCTCCTTTTTTGTGCTGGCAGGTAACTATGCAGCTGATATCATATGTTCCTATATTGATGGTCGAAGTGGGCAGGAGTGAATATGCACGAGAAGAGTATTTCACAGCGATTAAAAACTCCAAAAGGTATTGCAGGCCTTATAATTCTAGTCTTTTTTATTTTTATGGCTGCTACTGCATCTCTTCTGGCTCCTTATGGGCCTACTGATTTATCAAGTCAGCCTTTGCTCCCTCCAGATGATGCTCACCCACTTGGTACAGATGACGTGGGAAAAGACATATTCACAGAGCTTTTGTATGGCTCAAGGACTTCACTTACAGTTGCTTTTGTTGTATCGTTTGGAGTGCTGGTAATCGGTACTTTTATAGGAGTATTTTCAGGATATATGGGCGGAATCTCTGATAGGGTACTTATGAGAGGAGTTGATATTTTTCTCATGATCCCTGAACTTCCTCTCATTCTCATTCTTGCAGCATACTTGCGCCCAAGCATATGGAATATTATATTCATTCTTATACTCTTAGGCTGGCCTGTAGGTGCAAGGGTTACAAGGGCTCAGACTCGGACTCTCAGGGTATCTGGACATGTAGATTTCGCAAGGGTTTCCGGGGCTACAGCCCCTTATGTAATCAGGAAACATATTGTTCCAGATTTATACCCAATCGTGGTCACTACATTAGTAATGCAGTCTATCCGTGCTATTTTGTCAGAGTCAGGCCTTGCTTTTCTGGGACTTGGAGACCCTTCTTATCCAAGCTGGGGGAGCATGATAAAATATGCAATATCATATCCAATGATATTTTTCTCAGATGCATGGATGTGGTGGCTGCTGCCTGCAGGGACATGTATAACACTGCTTGTGCTGGGATTCGTACTTCTGGGACAGTCTCTGGAAGGTGATTATTGATGTCTATACTTGATATTGAAGAACTTACGGTTGATTTCACCACAAAAATGGGGGTTTACCATGTTCTGAAGAATGTGAACCTCAGGGTTGAAAGAGGAGAAATCGTAGGGTTAATAGGGGAGTCCGGCTGCGGGAAGTCAACCCTTGCAATGAGTGTTCTTGACATAAATAGCCGTAATCGATGTATGTCTGGAAGAATCTGCTTCATGGGAGAGAACCTGCAAAATCTCAGTAAGGAAGAATTTAGAAAATTCAGGGGGAGGCATCTTGGGTTTATACCTCAATCTTCCATGAACGCCCTCAATCCGCTTGTACGTGTTAAACAACAATTTATAGAGACCATCAAGGATCATGTGGATATGCCTGAAAAAGAGATGATTGCTCTTAGTAATGATATGCTTTCCCTGGTATCCATAGATCCTAAAAGGATTGATTCTTTCCCTTATGAGTTTAGTGGTGGACAACGTCAGAGACTTATGATTGCTCTTTCTATGCTTCTATCTCCTGAGCTGATTATTGCCGATGAACCTACCACTTCCCTTGATGCAATGGTACAGTTGCAAATTATAAACCTGCTGGAAAATATGGCACGACAAAAAAACACTTCTTTGCTTGTAATATCTCATGACCTGCACACTATTTCCAGAATTTGTGACAGGATTTACATAATGTATGCAGGGCGAATTATGGAAACAGGCACAAAAGAAGAGATACTGGAGAATCCACGCCACCCATACACACAAAAACTGCTGAGTTCAAGCTTGCCTCTTATGGTCGAGCCTGTAAGGGTTAAGGGTATACCAGGCAGTCCACCATCTTCTCTAAAACTTTACCAAGGTTGTGAATTTCTGGAAAGGTGTGAAAAGAGTTCTGAAATTTGCAGAGAGAAAAAACCTCCTGATTGTACAGGTAATGTCAGAGTGTCATGTCATTTTGAGGGATGAAGATGGGAAAAAATGAACTTGTCAGAGTTATCAATGTTACAAAGGTATTCAAGAGTAAAAGATTATTTAAGGGCAGTTCATTAGTCACGGCCCTTGATGGAGTATCTCTTGATGTCGAAAGGAATAAGATTCTTGGAATCATCGGAGAAAGCGGCAGCGGTAAAACCACTCTGGCTAAATTAATACTAGGTATTCTGAAACCAACATCAGGAGTTATATCTTTCACAGATATTACAGATGTGAATAGTGAAGTAAGGAAACCGACAGTACAGGTAATTTTCCAGGATCCTTATGACTCTTTGAGCCATATGATGACCATCGAAGAAATTGTATCTGAACCGTATCTAATAAAGCATAAAAGCAGGTGTACTCCTGATAAAGTACGTAGTGTTCTTGAATCCGTAGGTTTGACACCTGCTGAAGAGTACCTTAATAAGTATCCTTATTCTCTTAGTGGAGGGCAGCGTCAGCGTGTAGCCATTGCCAGGGCCATAATTACTAACCCTGACATAATAATAGCTGATGAACCCATTTCGATGCTTGATGCTTCCATTGGTGTCGATATTCTTAATCTTATACTTGATATGAATGAAAACCTTGGGATAACATTCATTTTTATCACTCATGACATCACTGCTGCTGCTTATATATGCCACAATATTGCTGTGATGCACTCTGGAAAGATAGTAGAATACGGTTCTCGAAATCAAGTGTTAATACAATCCCAGAACGCCTACACAAATTCGTTACTCTTTGCAGCAGGAGCAAATCTGATATCATCAGAAACAAAAAAGTAAAATCTAGTTAAAAAAGTAAAATCTAGTTAAAAAAGTAAAAGCGAGTTTTAGCCAAACGTTATGTTGATAAGATAAGTGCAGCCAGTTTCAGCCGTATTTTTTTCTGTGTCCTAATTACTTATAAGCCTCAATAAGAGGTTTAACTCCCCTCTGATCTCCAATTTCAATAAGAATTAAAGCTGTTTCAGCTCTTATTTTCGTGTCTTCCGTTTTCAAATTTTCTATAAGGGGATCAACAGCCAATTCTCCCATATCTATGAGAGCTTCTCTGGCGATAGCCCCAAACTCTTGATCTCCCAGTTTTCCTACAAGCATCTTTGCAGTTTCCTGGTCCCTTGTTTTGCTAAGCGCAAGAAAAGCTGCATTTCTAATATTTGCATCCATAGTTTTGTCCTCAAACGCCTGTTTGAGCTTTTCTACAGCTTTTGGATCTTTTATATTCCCCAGGGCTGAAGTTGCCGCTGTCCTGACTTCAAGCTCCTCTTCCTTATCGTTCAATATGCCGATTAAAGTCTCAGTAGAGTTCGTGCTCCCGATTTCTCCAAGGGCAAGGATAGCGCTTTTTCGGACATCAGTGTTTGCGTTCAAGGAATTACTTTTTTGCCCTTCTGTACTCTTTCCGGTTTTCAGGGTTTCTATTAGGGGTTCTACCGCGTTCTCGTTTCCTATTTCTCCAAGCGCAAGAGCTGCACTACTTCTTACTTTGATTCTCTGGTCTCTCAATCTATCTATAATATAGGGTACTGAATTTTCGTCTCCTATTCTCGCAAGCGCAATTGCAGAGCCGCCTTTAACATATTCATTATCACCGTCTTTCATTTCTTTTCTTAGAACGTCTACTGCCTTTTCGTCTCCAATCTTTCCAAGTGCAATCGCTGCACTGGCTTGTGCTGGCGGATAATCTCTCATCAGAATTGCAAGTATGGGATCTACTGCAGCTTTTTCTCTCATTTCTCCAAGAGCCATCATAGCTGCAACTCTTGTGCTTCCTTTGTTGCTTTTAAGAGCTTTAATAAGTTTTTCGGTTTCACTTCCTGGTTCTTCAGGTCCAAAGTCTGAAAGCGCAAAAGGAACATAGAGACTTGAATTCTGTATTTCTGATTTAAGAGCTCTCTCAAAAGCGTTTGTTTCTCCTCTATTTCTCGACCTGGCGGAGTCCATAGCAATAGAATCTGCAATGTACTTTCTTGTGGCTGCATCTTTTTCTTCGATGGCCTGCAGGATATTCTCTGAGAGTCCTTGTTTCCATTCTTCAGCTTCACTTTCGTTTGCAGCCTTATTCGAAGCTTCAATTTTCTCAAAGTTTTCGGAAAGGATATTTTCTGCTCTGTCATCTCCGGTTTCGAGAAGCGCGAGAAGCATGTAACTGTTTATTTCTTCCGAACTAGAATTATTTGACTCGATTTTATCAACAAGACCATTTGCCGCAGGGCCACCAAGCTTCCCAAGCTCAGCTGCAGCATTCAATCTCGCTTCATGGTTGCCGGCTTCCAGCCTATTTGTGAGATTTACGATTGAATTACTGCTTGAAATTCCAGCTCCGGTCTGTGTGTATGTTTCATTTCCCCTGACTTCCATAAACCTATCACTATTTGCAAGAAGCGAAAAAAATATAGAAAGAGTGATAAGTGCAAATAAAAGAGAGACTCTCCATCGAACTCCGGACATTACATTATCTTTTTTTTTATTGTTTATATTACTTTCTCTCTTTATTAATACAGATAGCCCGGGTTTTTAAGGAGAAAGTTTTTTTCATCTTTTTGGCTCAGTTTTTTCTATTTGTTTCAGATTTTTCTCTCTTATTCTGCACCCAAGACCGCAAAGGAGTGATGTAACATCAGCTTCAACAGAATTAGCATCACAATCCCCAAAAACCGTTATCCTGTAAGTAACTCCGAGCCTTTTTGCTTCTTCTCTTTCTTTTTCAGTTTCTATTCTGTTAAATTCTTTATAATCTCCCCGATTAATCCTTTTGTGATCTCCCTGATTAACTCCTTTATAGATATCACTTATTTCGCAGGCTGCAAGCTGTTTGTTAGTATTTATAGCGTTAAGTATAACTTCAGGGTCAGCCCCTTCAGGGATAAGGACTGAAATATCCCTGGTAGAATGTTCAAGGTTTTCTTTTCTCCATTCCCACAATTCGGATTCCGAAAGCATGCGAAGATTTTCAAGCTTGAGTTTTACAAACTTGTTTTTTATATGAGGGGAAGTACCTTTTGATACCATCTTTGTAAGGACAATCTCATCTGGTCCTGCTTTTCCCAGGATGCCTACATGGATTTTTCCGGAATAAAAATGGGAAAAGCCACAGACCTTTCCAACAGAGTTCAGAATGGTCTCGTATTCAGTTATTCTGGAATTAATCAGTTTGTCCGATTTACGCAGGGCATGAGCCGTATCGCCGTACTTACGAGCAGCAGATTTCATTTTTTTCACAAAACTTTCTTCGTCATGGGCTCGCACCAGCCTTGAGAGTTCTTCACATTCCCTGATAAATGCGTCATGAACTTCCAGAACTCCGGGATTTTCCATCTGGATAAGGGCATACAGATAGGGGTTCTGGCCAAGAATCCTGCCTACAAAGTCCAGCATTATGGCGTAGACCGGGCTTACGAATTTTCTAGATTTTTTTATATCGAAATCTAACCTGTCAATGGTCGTTCCTATGGTAATATAGGCGAAGTGGGTAAGCCCCTGTACAACCGAAACAAGCCTGTCGTGTTCGGCTGCCGTAGTAATTTCAACATGTGCCCCCCCTTCCTCAAAAAGCTCTCTTATTACCGGGAACCACTTTTCCGAACGTCCCTTTACAGGGACGAGAATGACAGTTTGCCCTCTGATAGTAGGAATTGTCGGGCCGAACATAGGATGTGTGCCGAGAATTTCCACATCTGAAGGGGCGAATTTTTTCATAGCTTCCACAGGCTTTACTTTAATGGAAGTAAAGTCCATAAGCAGACTTCCAGATTTCATTTTCGGGGCAAATTCCGCAATAGTCTCTTCAGTTACATTGATTGGCACCGAGACTATTAATATGTCACTTTCCGGAACAGCTTTTTCGAGATCCGAGGCAAAAGGAACTCCTAATTTGCTTGCAATCTCTGTTTTCCCACCTTTTCCCCAGACTGTAACTTCGTAGCCTTTTTGCTTGAAAAAACGGGTAAACCATTGTCCCATCTCCCCAGTTCCACCAAGGATCAGCACCTTCGTTTTTTCAGGTTTTTGATCTGTATTGACCTGACTCCCTGGTTTCAGATTAGCACTCAAACCTGCAAAGCCTCCAAAACCGTTTTTTTCATAAGTTCGACTGGAGGTTCGATTCCTGTCCAGAGCTTGAAAGCTTCAGCTCCCTGGTAGACAAGCATTAAGACTCCACTCACAGTCTTTGCGCCTGAAGCTTTTGCTTCTCTTAAGAGCCTGGTTTCCAGGGGATTATAGACAATATCAAAAACAGTAAGGTCAGGGTGGAGATCTTCTGCTGTGGCAATCGCAGTATCTACATTAGGGTGCATTCCAAGAGTCGTAGTGTTGATCAGGATATTGGCATCCTGCAACAAGTTTTTTAATCCGGAGAGCCCTTTCCCAGTTACGTTTCCAGAAAGGGATGCAGCTGAGATATCTTTTGCAAGCTCGATTGCCCTTCCTTCGGTACGGTTTACTATTGTGATTTCAGCGCCATCGGCTGCAAGCTGAAAAGCAATGGATCTTGCTGCTCCACCTGCACCTGTAACTACGATTTTAGACCCCTCCATTTCCACTGCAGAATTCTGAAGTGCCTGCTTTGCTCCTAGTCCGTCCGTGTTGTACCCTTTTATTTCTCCGGTTTCCCCGAAAACGATAGTGTTTACAGCTCCTATTTTTTCGGCCAGTGGGTCCGGTTTTATGCAGTCAAGTTTCAAGGCTGTCTCTTTTAAGGGCACTGTCAGATTCAACCCTCCGAACCCCATAGCTTCAGCCCCAAGAATTGCTTTTTCCAGTTTTTCGGGTTTCACCCTGAAAGCGTGATAGATACAGTCCATTCCAAGGGCTGAAAAAGCTGCATTATGCATTGCAGGAGAAAGGGAATGAGCTATAGGGTCTCCAAATACGCCAAAAACTTGCTTCATTCGAGCAGCTCCAATATCTTCTTTACTTCGTCTACCTGAAATTGCCCGGGCGCGGCAGAAACTTCACTATTAACAGCCGCATATGTCAGGACCGAACCGTAGAAAGGAGCAATTACCCTTGTATGTTTTCCAAGCCTACCCATGGCAATCGTACATACAGCATTTCCTGCCTCCCTGGCATCCAGTGCAACTCTTAACAGGTTAAGTACGTCTCTTCTCGATTGCGGCATAACAGCAAGTTTCGCAATATCTGCCCCTGCCAGAAATGCCTCTTCCAGAATAGTTTTCATTTCCTGAAAAGCCGGAGTCCTTGAAAAGTCATGGGAAGAAACGATTACAGTTTTTCCGTGGGCTTTTGCCGCTTTTATTACCTGGTCTCTTGCTTCTCTCCCAGCAGAGAGCTCTATGTCTACTGCATCTGGCCCGTCTTTCAGGGAAATGAGATTTGTAAGAAGTTCAATTCTATCGGCCTCTTTTCCTTCCCATTTTCCTCCTTCCGTAATTGAGCGATTTGTGAGAATTACCGGAAGTCCGGTTTCGGATTTTACTTTTCTGATTGTTTCTGCAGCTGTTTCCAGGTCCCTGATCCCAAGCAAATCAAGCCGAATTTCGAGAAGGTCGGCCCCCATTTTGGCGGCCTTTCTTGAAATTTCAAGGGATTTTTCAAGGATTACTGCTACAACGGCAGCTTTTTTCTCAAGGTCAAGCTGGCCAATATGAATCATTGTTTGCTCCGGTTTTTGTTTTCTGCTGATGAACGTTTCTTCTTCCGTTTTTGTCTTTCCGCTGATGACCATTTCTTTTCAGGAGTTTTTCATTTAGGAGGTTATTTCTCTATTATCGTTTCTTCGATTTTTTTACCGAAATGCCTGGCTCCCTCTTCCAGGCGAACCAGAACCTCATCTCCTTTCTTGAGTTTGGCGACTGAAATCGGATTTCCGTCTTTTCCAACCAGCTTGATAGTTTCGGCATTTTGCAGGATTGCGCTCAGAGTGCGATTGCCTGCTTTTGCTTCAATAAGCATAAGAGGACGGCTTTCAATCTTGACCCTGCCCACAAACCCTTCTCTCTGCCTCCCTTTTGAATCGATTATTGTTACCGCATCTCCGGTTCGAAGTTCCGAGAGGTAGCGGGTTTTATCTCCAATTTTTATATAAGAGTGAACCGCACCTGCATTTACTCTGAATGGGCGGGCTGCAACATATGGGCTGTCATCGGATTCGGAATTTACAAGGAACATCCCGCTTGCCTGAGAACCTATGAGCATGCCTTCTCCCTTCTGCATAAGATTGCATGTGTCCACACAGACTCTATCTCCCATTCCAAGAGGTTCGACCCGGGTTATAACCGCAGACTCAAGCTCAGTTCTTTCATTTTCCATCTCCCTTGCAGCCTGGATGGTATCTTTAATTTCCTGGATGTTTCCACTGTTAAGAAGGACACCATCTGCTCCGGTTTCAAGGGTCTTGAAAGCCAGCCTTGCTTCTTCAGCATTTTTTACCCCGAAAATTATTTTTACGTCATAACGCTGAAGCTCAGCTATTAGGTTTTCCAGAGGAATAACCTTCCAGTCCGTGCCCGTTACAATCAGGAAGTCGCAGACTTTCCCCATCTCGGCTGCGAATTGCTCGTAGCGTTTGTCCTTGATTATAACATATCCGCCAACAGCTACTTCTTTATCCCTCAGAAGGGTTGCTGCGTTTATGTCAAGAGAACCCTGAGTCTCAAGAGGTAAAGGTTTCGTTCCATCGCCTTCTCCTCTCTTCCCAACGACAATGATCTCAGCCCCGGATTTGTTGTCCCGGCCAAAAGTTGCTACTGGAATATTTCCCAGTTCCCTGACTTTCCCGACATCTCCTGGGTTTACAAGTACACAGTCGGCTCCTGATTCAAGACCTGTCGTAATTCTTTCTTTCTGTTGTTCCCATCCGCCTTCATCGGCTTTTATCCATACGCTTTTCTTCTTCAAAGGCTTCAACCCCGGTACATTTTTTGTTTTTACTCAGGCCTTTTCCCTTTTTTAACTTCTGTTTTGGGTTCCGGTATTGCTTTTCAATATCTAGCTCTCACTTCAACTGCTCGAGGGCTTCTTCTACAGGTCTTCTATGATGTACGATTTCGCAAATGGCCCGGGTGAGTCTAACAGGATCCTTGTGCTGGAAAACATTTCTTCCAATCGCAGCACCTCTGGCTCCGGCTTCCATCGCCCCGTCAATCATCTCCAGGAGTTCTAGATCCGTTGAGGTTTTAGGCCCTCCTGCAATAACTACAGGTACAGGGCAGCCTCTGACAACGTCTCTGAAGCTGTCGGGGTCTCCGGTGTATACCGTTTTTACAACATCAGCACCGAGCTCGGCCCCGATCCTTGCAGCATGCGCTACATTTACAGGGTCGTGCGGATTTGTAATTTTTTTACCTCTGGGGTACATCATAGTAAGGAGAGGCATACCCCATTCCGTACAGTCTCTGGAAATCTTGCCGAGCTGCTCAAGCTGGTCAGCTTCGGTTTCGGAGCCTATATTAATGTGCATGGAAACGGCATCGGCTCCCATTTTTATTACTTCCTCTACAGTACAGACCTGTACTTTGGCATTAGGGTCCGGGCTCAGGGAAGAAGAACCACTTATATGCACGATAAGACCTATATCGTGGCCGTATCCCCTGTGTCCGTATTTTACCATTCCTTTCTGCATAAGGACGGCGTTTGCTCCTCCTTCGGCAACTTTGTTTACCGTGTCAGTGATATTGATAAGCCCGTCAATAGGCCCATCTGAGATCCCATGGTCCATGGGAATAATGACCATGTTTCTGCTTTCCCGGTTCATCAGCCTTTCTATCCGTATCTTTTTACCGATTTCTGCCATTATAATCTCCTTCGAGTGCAAAATGCTCTTAAATTGTTGTTATATCTACTCAGAATTATCGTGCTAGTGTGTGACACATTAGCACACTACACCTATTTAAAGCTATTCCAACTAGCTACGAGACAGGTTATGCACTTTAATAGCAACGGATATTCTTGAACTTTTCTGTATACTAATGTACTATAATGATCATATCTGAAAGTCAACTAGTTGTTATGAGTAAAAGGTATCATTGAAAATACATTCCAGGTCAGAGGAAATATAGATTCAAGAAACGTACAGGACTCGAAGTCTCTTGACTACGAAAACAATTGTCAATTCTAAACTTTGAAAACATACAAGAATTAAAATAGGATAAGACCGGCTAATAGAGTAAACTCAGAGCGTTAGAAAATACAATCATACTAAAACAGGAACTGAAGGAACTATGAAAGAGCTGAAAATTCTTGTTGTTAATAACTACGGACAATTTTGTCATCTTATTCACCGGGCTGTCCGAGACCTTGACATGGACACGAAAATAATTCCCAATACAACGCCAATTGAGGATATCCTGGCAGAGGAGCCGGACGGACTGATCCTGAGCGGTGGGCCGGAAATGGATAGGGCAGGTTTATGTTTCGATTACGTCCGGGAAATCGATCTCCCTATTCTTGGAATCTGCCTCGGGCACCAGGCAATTGCCCTGGCATATGGAGGACACGTTCATTCAGGGAAAAAAGGCGGGTATGCAGAGGTTGAGGTAGAAGTGCTCGAAGAAGACGATATTCTGCGTGGACTCGGACCCAAGGCTACAGTCTGGGCTTCCCATGCAGATGAGGTTGCCATTTTGCCTGAGGGTTTTATTCATCTTGCCCGTTCTGATATCTGTGAAATTGAAGCCATGCGTCACCCGACAAAGCCGATTTATGGTGTGCAATGGCACCCTGAGGTTTCTCATACAGAGAAGGGAGAAGAACTGCTTACTAACTTCCTTGAAATTTGTGAAAAATATTAAGATCGATGTTAATTGTTGACATTAACAATTGGGCTTTGTAGAAATCCTCTAAATTTTGATGTCTTTATTCTTAACTTTGATAGGATTTCTTCATAGTCAAAATGCAAAAAAATTAAAGTCAAATTAGACTTAACATAAATCATGAATGTAAAAGAATTTATTAAGCCAACGAAACAAAAAATCTATATTCTCATTATCTTAATAATAGGTTTGAACATTTTTCCCATTATTATAAAATTCTTTTCCACAATTTTTATCGCCAGGATGCTTGGTCCAGAAAAATATGCAGCTTTCTTGATTTTTAAAAGTACTAATATCCCATACATTCTAACTACAAACGTAATTTATTTTTTATGGATTTATTTAATCGTCTCTATAATTGTAAATATCAGTAAAAAGAAATCTCTGCAAAAATCTTAATACCTACTTAATATCACCTACTTAATATCCTAAGCATGAATTAGTTTAAAATATTTGAATTAGGATTTCTCCATAGCCAACAATCGACATTGTCAATCGATATCAATCTTAGGAACGAAATATCCTGTAAATTTAGTGATTATAAAAGAGAAATAAACGCTATAATGATGAAAAATATCTTCGGGATATTACATCCCGAGTCTTTTCTTCATCATTTTCTGAATGTTGAACTTTCCACCCCTGAAGCCTTTTAGAGCTGTCTGCATGGTTTTGTGGTATTTCAGAAGCTCCCTTACTTCTTCGGGGCTGCAGCCTGAGCCTCTTGAAATCCTTTTGATCCTGGAACCGCCTATGAGCTTGGGGTCCGTCATTTCCTCTTCTGTCATGGAGTCCATGATTGTCTTGTAATTCTTCATCTTGTCACTTGTAGCCTGGAACATCTCATCTGAGAGTTTAACGCCTCCCATTCCGCCCATTCCCAGTGGCAGCATGGACATAATCTGTTTGAGAGGGCCCATTTTGTTCATGGCTTCAAGCTGTTTGTACATATCCTTGAGAGTGAAGCGCCCCTGCATCAGGGCCTCGACATTTACGTCTTCTTCGCTAAGGGTCTCTTCAGCCTTTTCCATCAGGCTTTTAAGGTCTCCCATGCCAAGAAGCCTTGAAATGAATCTGTCAGCTTCGAATTTCTCAAAATCTTCCGGTGTTTCTCCAACGCCGATAAAGGCAATAGGTGCTTTTGTTTCGGAAACGGCAGACAGAGCTCCGCCTCCTTTTGCAGTACCGTCAAGTTTTGTTATGATAACGCCTGTAATTCCTACGGAATCATTAAATGCATGTGCCTGCTGGCTTGCCTGCTGTCCGATACCTGCATCCAGCACCATGAACTTGTGGTCTGGTTTGGCAACGGCGTTGATCTGTTCCATCTCTTCTATAAGATCGGCTTCAAGAGCATGCCGGCCTGCGGTATCCACAATTTTTACGTCGTATTTTTCCAGGGCTTTGAGCCCGTTTCTGGTAATTTCGACGGCATCGGGATTATTTTCTTCCCCATAGAAAGCTACGTTGAGCTTTTCACAGAGAGTTTTAAGCTGGTGATATGCACCAGGTCGGAAGGTATCTGCGGCGACAACTCCTGCTTTGAGTCCTTTTCTCTGGAAGTAGCGAGCAAGCTTTGCTGTACTGGTAGTTTTTCCGCTTCCCTGAAGCCCAACCATCATTATAATCTGCGGCTTGAGCTGAATTTCAGCTCCTTTGCCGATGATTTCCATCAGTTCCTGGTATACAATGCGGATTACGTGCTCCCTCGGGTTCATACCTGCAGGAGGGGCTTCTTTCATTGCACGCTCTTTGATTCTCTGGGACATTCCCATAACAAGTTTTACATTCACGTCGGCCTGGAGCAGAGCCCGCTGGATATCTTTTACTACTTCATTGACCGTACGCTCATCAATTCGCCCCGCGCCGATTAGCTTCTTGAGCGCCCCCTGTAAGGAGTCTCCAAGTTTTTCCATTACCATATGAAAGTCATCCTGCTGATTTTTTGAGGATAAATAAAAAGATACTCACACTTTTTTGACCTTGTGTAAGAGAGTAACCTTCCTTAATAAGCCTTGAGTTTAGTAGCTTAAAATAGGGATAAGTAAATGGATTCCATATATAAATCGGTAACCGGCTATAAAAACGTTGCCGGGTATGAAGATTTGAAACTGTGTTATCTAAAAGGCTCTGAGAAGTGTTAAAACACAAGTTAAAACACAAAAATACAAAAAATCCATAAAAGAGCTTTACTATAGCGGGGGATGGATTCGAACCATCGGTCTACGGGTTATGAGCCCGTCGGGATCTCCTGGCTACCCCACCCCGCTACCGGGTAATTATAATCTGAAAATATGTCAAACCACAAACAAACTCAGAAAAGAGCTTTACTATAGCGGGGGATGGATTCGAACCATCGGTCTACGGGTTATGAGCCCGTCGGGATCTCCTGGCTACCCCACCCCGCTACCGGGTAATTATAATCTGAAAATATGTCAAACCACAAACAAACTCAGAAAAGAGCTTTACTATAGCGGGGGATGGATTCGAACCATCGGTCTACGGGTTATGAGCCCGTCGGGATCTCCTGGCTACCCCACCCCGCTACAAGGTTTTATTTATCAGGCTACTTTGCCTGGGATAACTACCCCAACATACGAGCGATAATTTATATAACTTTCGGTTACTTTTCTAATCTCTTGAAATTTGTCGAGAAATTTGGGTGTTTCTCTGAAGAAGTCCCTCGACTTTTTCAGGCCTTTAGATCTCTTTTTCTTTCCTTTATTTTCCCTGTTCTCTGGTTTTTCTGAAAACATATTTGAAATTCCAAACCCTAAGTCATATTATGACAAGGTGTCTATTCTGCGGAGCTTATTGTGAAGTTAAGTGTGGAGTTTACTGCGAAGGCTATCCTGGAAGCCAGAGGGAAGGAGAAAAGGAAGAATGTGCGGAAATTCTTGGATGTACACAAATCGGCACGTCCTATATCTGCGAAAACTGTCTTAAAGACCTGAAACAGGCTCTTGAATCCCTTTAAAAGGACCAGCTGGAGAAGAATGCATTACCAAGTTAAAAGTTAAAATTGCCCTCTCCTTTACCGAATGGAATGAACAAACCATGAAAAGGGTAGAGGTATTACCGGCAACTCAGACAACCTCAACCTTGAGCATGAAGTGCTCTTCCTCTCCGGTTACTTTCTCCCAGGGTCTTTTATATATTCCAGTTACTTGCTGGCTGCCTTTAGATATGGCTTTAATTTCCCATAAATGAACTCCTCCCGCGCCTATAAGAGGTTGCTTTATTCCTTCAGGCTGCTCTGGAGGATAATATTCTCCTGAGATATTATTGAGTCCCTGGGTCAGATTGAGTTCCCATGAATAGCCTGTAGTCGGATTTTCCTTAAGCTTGAGGTAAAACGTGCTTCCATTTTCAAGACTTGTACTTGTTCCGTTGTCAGCTTCGGTTATTACCTGTTGTTTCGTCGATATAGAACCGGGAGCTTCTTCAAGTAAATTATCTACGGATAGCTCAAAAGACCCGGTTACTCCATTCACATTTACAGTGTAGTTCCCGGCTTTAAGACCCCGAACTTCAAGGGGAATGGTTTCCGTAAAACTCTTTATAGCCTGCGTACAGATCGCATCTTTAGGGCGTTTTGTACTTATAGTGATATTGAAGACATTTCCTTCGCTTTCTTTATTTATTTCGTTGATTTCAGTGCATCCGTCAGGCAGGTAGCCTTTTGCTATCACATGTATCTGTACAGGAAATGACTCAAGGGTCACAATCTGGATACTCTTTACCTTTGCAGTACCGTATATGTAATCTCCCCCAATGGTTCCGTGACTATTGTTTGTTTCTATAATTCCCTGACTATTGTTTGTCGTATTTTCTGATTCAGTTTCGTTCGGCTCTTCTTCAACACATCCGGAAAGAATAACCACAAAGGCCGTAAGTAGAAATGTTGTAATTTTTGTATATTTCCAAAACTTATTATTTGTTCTGGTTTTCATTTTTCCCCTCTTTTTCTCTCGATTCTTATTCTCTATAATAAGTTTATGAAAAGATGAGCCTGTTTGGATTTATCCTTTGCTTAAACTTCAGTTCTGTTCGCAGCTTTATAGGTCAGTTCTCTTTTTTGTTGATTTGAATTGTATTGGAAACTCTCATTTGATCGTAAATTATCAATTCAAGTAGTTCAAAAACTTCAAATTCCAGTAACTAAGAAGCCTCAAGTTCAAGTAAGTCAAAAGCTTTGAATTTCAGCAGTTTAAAAGCTTGATATACGCTTTTAAACAAGCTTTTATAATATTATACTCTATGAAACTTTATATATCTAAATATAAATATATAAAATCTAGTATTAAAGTCCGATTCTTAAAACTCCATTCTTAAAGTCCATCCTTGATTTTTAGCACAGTTTTATATATACTTACCAACTCCATATAATCATTAATAACAGTGTTAACTCTATGTTTTTTGCCCGAAGAATACAGTTTGTACTTTTAAGATTCAGAAAGGCAATTTTTCGCAGTGAAATTGAAAAAATACTTTGAATTGCTATTTAAGGAGGTTCCAGCCTAAGTTCCTGGAAAATATCTAAAGTGAACTATCGCTAAACTAAAGATTCAGCGGTTCTCGATTCATAAATGACCATCAGCATCTCCAACAAGCTTTAATTTGGGTCGAACCGGCCCTACTGAGTTCCGTCCATTCGCTCGCTACGGCTTTACATGAAAACGGACTAGGTACAGTGTATTTATCCAATGCCTTCTGAGCCTGATGATAAACTCTTCAAAAAAGGTTACTTGGTTTTTGCATACCTTAATTTAATATTAGATTAATTCGGTGGTCTATGGAAGGCAATGCATTATGAAAAGTATATTGATAAAGTTGATGTTTATATCCCCTAGTTGATGTTTATATCCCCTGAGCTACAGACTCAGGGGTTTTACGCTTTGCAATATAAACGTAGCATGGAAATTAAAATAAGTGATTAGTGCAGATTTTTTCTTGCCTCGTCTTAAGTAAAGATAAGGTGGTATTTCAGTTGAGAGTTGCAATTATCACACAGGGAGTTTCTAACGTTTTTGAATCCGTTATTGAATCGGGACATGAGGTAGTGGGAATTGTTGAGTGCTCCCGAACAAGAGAACCTAATTCATTCCTTAAAGCTATAGGGGGAGCTTTTACAGATGTCTATTATTCATTCACCTCGAAGCCTTTAAATTTAAAAACCTTCTCTAAAAAACTGGAAATTCCTTATTACTACTTAAGGAAAAGAGACAATGAGGCCTTTAAAAAATGGATGAAGCATTTACAGCCCGATATTATAGTTGTGTATTCTATGTCTCATCTCTTGAAGGAGAATATATTTAATATCCCGAAACTTGGGACTATTAATCTCCATTATTCACATCTTCCAGAATACAGAGGTCCATCCCCTATTTTCTGGGAATATTACGATTATGTCCTTAATCCAGGAGTTACTCTTCATTATATAAACAAAGGCGAGGATACCGGCGATATAATTTTCCAGGACAGGATTCTTATAAGTTCGGGTGAAAAGCTCGAGGAAGTTGTTCAGAAGTTATCTTTAACAGGAATAAAGTTTCTTTTAAAAACAATGGATATCATTGAGAGTGGAGATGTTCCCAGAATAAAGCAGTCTGCAACTACTCCAACGGTGAGAGCCAGAAAGGTTAAATCTAATGAATATAACGAGCTCATAAAATGGGATGAGTGGGGTGTCGAAAGAGTATTTCATTTTTTAAATGGCACTCCTAAGTACCATTACACTCTATTGAAGAAACCCATTTTGTACAAATTTGGGTTCACGATTAAAATTCTGAGTAAAGAAAAATGTAATATTTCCGGATATAAAATAGGAAAACTTTATAAGGAGAATTCAAAATGTTTTTTCGTTTGCAAAAACGGAAAAATATATATTGACGTTACATTTTCACCTGAAAGTTTTCTTGCTCGAATTTACCCTTATATTTGCTGAGCCTGCTCTTTGTAATACAGAATAAGGTCTTCAGTCCATCTCAGAGCTGCAGGCTCAAAACTCATAATAGTTTCCTGGTCAAAAATCCCTTTTGAAGTAAGAAAATCAGCAGCCATGAAGTATTCGGTCTTAACCAGCATGGCAATCTTTATCTCTTCTTTACAGATAAAAAGCCTTCTTTTCTCTCTGGTCAGATAAAGTTTCAGTTCTTCTTCGAAGTCAGTTTTCAGTCTTTCATAGATTTTTTCTGTTACTACAAGGGTTATTCTGGTATCGTTGTCTTTATTTGCTAGAAATATTTCGGAAAAGACCGGATGAAATATTGATGAAAAACAGAGTATCTTTTTTGATTTACTTATGTTATCTTGGAATACGGAAGAAGGCTCAAAAATATTATCGGGGTCAGGTTTAACAAGAAAGCAGAACTTCAATTCATTAAGCCTTTCCAGAAATGCCCTGGGTAATTCGGAGAGATCACGATCCTGCCAGTATTCCGAATTCTCCTCAATGACCTGCAGAGTATCGAGCAAAGGCTCCATCTTTTCGACCAATATTTTCGCAAGAGGCGTTAGCCTGTATTCTCGATCTTCCTGAAAAACTAGATGTTCATCCTTCAGTTTTTTGATTTGGGGAAGCATGCCCGTCGGGTTAACGTTCAGACCGTTTACTATTTCCTCTATCGTTTTCTCTCCATTTTTGAGAAGGAGCAAAAGGTCTTTTCTCTTCTGGGACATAAAAATTAGGTCTATCAAGGCTTTGTCCATTGATTTCACTTTCCGGATCATGCATTTTTGCGAAAGATTCATTTTTCTTCTGTTTTCAGAAAGGTTTTTTGAAGGAACCTGCCAGTTCTACGAGAGATGTTTAAAGATATTTGAAATTATCTTTAGTCACGTCCCTTTAGTCACGTTCTTTCAGTATAACAGGAGTTTGTAATATACTTTCCAAACGTTCATTTTTTAATCGTATCATATTCTTTTTAATTTTATCCCGTTTTTTTTAATTTTATCCTGTTCTTTTTAATCTTTTTCGAGTTATCCTTTGACAAGATAAGAAAACTTAAAGTCTATAATCTAGATTATATAGGTCGAATATAGAGCTTGGAAAGTGATACTTCTTATCTGATAGTGTTGGCTGTGTATCGCAATTTCCAGATCATGGAGGACTTTGCATAAAATCATTCAAGTGTGTGCTTACGAACTGGGATTACATTTATAGTTTGTGCCGAAACATATCTACGGAAATCAAACGTTCTGGATATGAACCGGATGTAATTATTGCGCTTGCAAGGGGGGGCTGGTTTGCCGGGCGAGTGCTCTGCGATTTTTTGGGGCTTGATGACTTATCCAGTTTGAAAATCGAGCATTACATAGGAGACACAGCTATCGATACCGGTGAGCCTTATATTCGATATCCTCTTTCGAACAATGTGATGGAAGGAAAAAAGGTACTTATTGTCGATGATATTGTTGATACTGGAGAAAGTATGCTTAGTGCCAGGGCTTATGTGGAAAATCACAATCCTACTGAAGTCAGGACCGCTTCATTACAGTACTTGGGGAGTTCTAAAATCGACCCCGATTATGTTGGCGAACGGCTTGAGGGTTGGGCCTGGATTATCTATCCCTGGAACTTCATAGAAGATATGACAAGTATCTTGACTAAATGCATGAGAAAAGACCCTAACAAACTCTGGAATCTTGAAGACCTTAAACACAGCCTTTACATAAACCATGATCTGGACTCTATTGTTTTTGAAATCACCCAGCCGGGAAGGCTTCCTGAAGTTCTGGAGGAGATGGAGAGAGTGCGCAGAGTCAATTCCGAAATTATTAATGGAAAGAAGCACTGGAGATTGTTATAAAAAGCTTTATTATAAATCTCTTCCTGAGAGGGTTAATAGCTTACGTTTCTCACTGGAAAACGAAGGGGGCCTTACAGTCTAAGAGCGTGTCTTAAAATTAAATTTGATTCTATAATTGGGACAGGACTTAGGCATTTGAACCTAAAAACAGTGGCATTAAATCGTTAAATGTCTAAATTTGTTACGAAGTTAGAGTATAAAGCAGATTGGTTCGGTAAAACTATCCTGAGAATAGGAAGATTTGAACCATCTTCTAAACTTTGTAACGTTTGCGGATATTATAATTCTAATCTGACTCTTGATGCTAGAGAATGGGAATGCCCTGATTGTAAAACAAAACATGATAGGAACATTAATGCTGCAATCAATATCAAAAAATTCTCACTTCAAGATCAAAATCGTATAGTTATTTGACACTCTTATTGTTATTTGACACTTTTATAGTTATTTGACACCTGTGGAACGCGGGTAAGGGCTTGGGGACTTGTTCTCAAAAGAGAAAGGAATGAACCAAGAAACTTCTCCCTCTAAACTGAGCTGAAAGGTGAAGAATTAAGGGAGAGGTAGTTCACGCTGTAAAATACAAATATACATATCTGTTCAGGGTATCTATATTTTAAGTACCCATAAGGCTATCATTTAGCCACTCTGTATATCATTTAAAATCTCGATTCAGGACACTAAACTGGTCTGAAATCCAGAACACTAAATTGATCTACAATCCAGGACGTGACTGGTCTAAAATTCAGAATACCAGATTTATCTAAAAAACCGAGTACATAATTACATCATTTACAATAAATTAATTCATTAACAGTAAATTAACCCACTATTTATTACCGGTGAATTCATGCCCCATAGATGTACCAGATGCGGAACCATTTTTGAAGACGGAGATTCTGTCATCCTGAGCGGTTGCCCGAACTGCGGTTGGAATAAATTCCTTTATGTAAAAAAAGAATGTGAAGGTTTGGAAAATCAGGAAAGGCTTGCTCTGGAAGAACAAAAGCTGGATCTGGAATCCTCTCTGGATGAAGTTGTCAGAAATATTGATGAGGCTCTTGCTTCTGAGCAGGAAAGTGTAAAGCAGGAACCCGAAGCCGAGAGGGTAACAGATGAAGAAAGAGTAGAGTCCGTAAGAATCCTTGGGCCTGGCTCATATGAACTTAACTTGGACTCCCTTCTTGAAAGAAAAGAACTCGTTATGGCAATCCGGGAAGAGGGGTCTTACGCCCTGCACCTGCCCTCGGTTTTCAGCCAGCAAAAGGAAAACAAAAAGAAAAATTAAAAAGTAGAAATAACTTGGATTTTTCAAAATTTCCCAGAAATTTCTTTCCTGGGTGTTTTTGAGGAATAATTCTGGATAGTCTTATAGAACAAAGCGTAAAAGCCTGTGCTTTTAGCCTGAAGTATATGGTTAGCTTATCCTATTTTTGTTATTTTCAATTGTAAACTTTTTCTTTAATTATTCTTCATTGTACCCAGCTTACATCTTATGTTCCAATTTGTTTATTTCTGGGTATAATAGTTTTTTGTTAGAAAGATTATTCTATAAAGAATCTAAATTTATACTGGATCTTAAAACTTATAATTTTCAATAGTAAGATGGGGTTTTAATGAAAATCAACATTTCCTGTAAAATACTGATATTTGCAGTCTTTCTTGGATTGGCTGTTTTCTCAGGAAGTTTTCTTCTGGTTAACAACGAAGACGATATTTCTGAATGTTCCGGAAAACAGCTTATTGAAATCGTTTCTAACGAAAGCTCAATAAAAGAAATTACAGACTTTCACGAGAATGATATCATTCAGAAAGTAAATCTTCAGGATAACCCTGTTAATTCTCAGGATTACTGGGACGACTCTGAAACTTTTGTTGTAGATATTAAAAAGTTCAAGGAATCGGCTGAATGTGGAAATGTTAATCTTAGGTTACTAGACAGAAATTTTAACATAGAATTTGATGAGAGTTTAGTTCTCAATGAGGGAGATTCATGTCACTACTCCGGGCACATTAAAGGAGTGCCTTACAGTAGAGCTGAATTTTATGTTTATGGTGAGTTTTTTTGTGGCTCAATCGAATTTTGCAATCTGATGTATACCATTGCAGTAACTTCAGAAGAATGGAATGGAAAAACCGTTCACGCAGTATTTTTGATAAACTGGGAAAATGAAAGAAAGAAAATGGAAGATTTGTTGAATCCTCTAAGTTTCCTGTGTGGTTCAGGTTCAACAAAGAATTTGCCAGGAGCGGGTGAAAGCAATAAGCAACTCATCCTTTAGATTCGTGAATGACAATTATTATTTTGTTTACACTCAAGTCCAGTCTTTTGCTTCTTTTACACTTCAGTCCAATTTTTCTGTTATTTAGAGCTTCATATATTTAGAACTTCATATCCGGAACTTTCTTATTTTTGTTTACGAACGAAAACAAATGACTATAGAAACACTTATATATCATTGATGCTAACTATAGGTTACTATCTTGTACATTCTCCTTTCCAGCTAGTCTTCCGGGTAAAGTTTTAGGCAGGGCTTCCTGTTCGAATTTACTCAAGGCTAGATACTTATAATCAAAAAATATACAATCACAATAGTCTGGCATTATTGCTTAACATTTCACAAATTTAGATTACTATCAGAGGAAAATAATGGACCCGGCAAAATTACTTGACATTCTGGGGAATGAAAATCGCAGGAAGATCATTCAGCTTCTTGCCAACCGTCCCTGCTATGTCAGTGAGATCTCTAGCAGGTTGGGAGTAGGGCCAAAAGCCATAATAAGTCATCTAGGCCTGCTTGAGCAGGCAGGACTTATAGAATGCAGTGTGGATGAACAGAGGCGTAAGTACTTCAACATCGCAAACAATATGCGGCTTGAAGTGTCAGTATCCCCTTATGCCTATACAGTAACACTTCAGGATGTTACTTTTGACAGGGGAAATAAAGAAGAGAATCCTGTGGAAAAGGAGATTCCTTCAGGGGAAGAATCTTCGTCTTTCTTTCTTAAATTGAGCAACAGGCTTAAGGAACTCAAAAAAAGGCACGAAGAACTTGCACAGATGCAACAGCAGCTTCAGGTTGAGTACACAGAAGCTATGGACCGTTGTCTGGACTCAATTGAAGAAATAGCCAGGAACCCGGTAGAGTGTGAGCTCCTGTTTGAACTTCTGAAAAATGAAACCACTCTCGCTACCCTCTGTTACAACCTGCGCTTGCACCCAAGTATTGTTAACGCTAACCTGATAGACCTCACAAAGAGGGGGTTTATTGAGTATGGTATCAAAAATAACCAGTATTACTGGAAAATCCGTGAGACCGGAGTTGAGAACGAATGATTGAAGAAATTAATTTGAGAGTTGCTGAAGCTTATCATAAGGACGTGGGCAGGGGAATTGCAAGAATTGACACTCGCTTGATGCAGCAGATGGGGCTTGTAAGCGGGGACATAATTGAGATTTCAGGGAGAGCAAAGACCTATGCAATTGTCTGGCCAAATGTGGAGCGTGAACAGGAAAATCGGATCCGGATTGACGGAAACTTGCGCAGTAATGCCAAAGTTGGGATTGATGACAGGGTTACAATCCAGAAAGTCCAGGCAAAAAACGCTCAGAGAGTTACCCTTGCTCCTTCTCAGCCTGTAAGACTTGTTGGAGGGGCTCACTACATCCTTAGAATTATTGAGGGGAGACCTTTGAACAAAGGTCAGCAGATCAGGGTGGAAACTGTAAATAACCCTTTGACTTTCGTAGTTGCATCTACAAGACCTGCAGGACCTGTTGTTGTCACTAAAGATACTGATATCGTCATCAAGGAAAAATCAGCTGAGGAGATCCGGGTTCCAGAAGGCATTTCATATGAGGATATCGGTGGGCTTAGAAGGGAAATTCAACTGGTCAGAGAAATGATTGAGTTGCCTTTGAGACATCCTGAACTCTTCCAGAAGCTTGGAATTGAGCCCCCTAAAGGTGTACTGCTTCATGGACCTCCAGGCACGGGCAAAACACTGATTGCAAAGGCAGTTGCAAGTGAAACCGATGCAAATTTCATTACTATTAGCGGTCCTGAAATCGTTTCCAAGTATTACGGAGAAAGCGAGCAGAAGCTTCGCGAGATTTTCGAGGAAGCCGAAAAGGAAGCACCTTCCATCATCTTTATAGACGAGATCGATTCCATAGCCCCCAAGCGCGGTGAAGTCACAGGCGAACTGGAACGCAGAGTAGTTGCCCAGTTGCTCTCACTTATGGACGGGCTAAACTCCAGAGGCGAAGTAGTTGTAATTGCTGCCACAAACCGCCCGAACTCAATAGATGAAGCTCTCCGCCGTGGCGGAAGATTTGACAGGGAAATAGAAATCGGAATTCCCGATCGGAATGGCAGGAAGCAGATTCTTCTCATTCACACCAGAGGTATGCCTATTCAGGATGTAAGCCTTAGTGAAATTGCAGATGTAACTCATGGGTTTGTAGGCGCTGATCTGTCTTCTCTCTGTAAAGAAGCAGCAATGCATGCTCTCAGAAGGATAACTCCTGAAATCGATATCGAAGAAGACGAAATTCCACAGGAAATTCTTGATAAACTAGTGGTCACCAAAGATGATTTCAAGGAAGCTCTGAAGAATATCGAGCCGTCTGCAATGAGGGAAGTTTATGTTGAGGTTCCGCATGTAGGATGGGAGGATATCGGAGGACTTGAAAATGCAAAGCAGGAACTTATTGAGGCTGTTGAGTGGCCCCTGAAGTATCCTGAACTCTTTAGCAGTATCAATATAAAACCTCCCAGAGGCGTATTATTATTTGGGCCCCCGGGTACAGGTAAAACCTTGCTTGCAAAGGCCGTTGCCAGTGAAAGCGAAGCCAATTTCATTAGCATTAAAGGTCCAGAACTTCTCAGCAAGTATGTGGGAGAATCCGAGCGTGCGGTTAGGGAAACCTTTAGGAAAGCCAAACAGGCTGCACCGACTGTTGTCTTCTTTGACGAAATCGATTCAATTGCCCCTCAAAGAAGTTCTGTTTCAGATACGCATGTATCCGAAAGAGTTGTCAGTCAGATCCTCACTGAATTGGATGGAGTAGAGGAACTCAAGGATGTAATTATTGTTGCGGCCACAAACCGGCCTGATATGGTAGACCCTGCGCTTCTCAGACCTGGCCGCTTTGACAGGCTCATCTATATCAAGCCACCAGATAACATAAGCAGGGAAAAGATCTTTGAGATCCATACGCAGGGAAAACCCCTTGCAGAAGATGTAAATCTTTCTGAGCTTGCTGATATGACTGAAGGGTATGTGGGAGCAGACATCGAGGGTATTTGCAGAGAGGCTGCGATGCTGGCCCTGAGGGAAATAGTTACCCCAGGAGCTAGCAGAAAGGATATCGAGAAACGGGCAGGAGAAGTCATAATTTCAAAGAAGCACTTTGAACGTGCAATCCGCCGTGTAAAGCCTACAACATCCAGGGAAAGCCTTGCGGCTTATGAACGGAGTGCTGAACTCTTTGCTAAATACGCAACTGAATTTGAAGAAGAAGCTCCCGAGGCTGAAGAACAGGAAAAAGAACTCGAACATGAAAATGTTCCGGATTTCTTTCAGGCTCAGTAAGCTCACTTCCTTATAAGCCGGTAACTCCCGGCTTTTTATTATTAAAAATTCAGGAATTACTGAAAAGAAATAATGACTGATTTATGCTAGTTGATTTAATATATTCACTTAATAACGAGTTATCAATGGATAAATTAATAACGGGGTAATTATATGGACAGAGACAGTAAAAGAAGGAGAAATTTTTTCGATGAAATCTTCGGAATTGACCCGGCTAAGGACGTGGACGAAATGTTCGAGCGTCTTAACAGGGCAATGGGTATGAGTATGGAAAATTTCGGGCAGGATCCTTTCATCTATGGATTTTCTTTAACCCAGAGACCAGGAGAAGAACCTGAAATTCGTGAATTTGGGAATATTCCTATGTTTGAGCATACCGAGACCGAAGAAAAGTGTTATCTTGATACAAGAAAACCCCTGATTGATGTACTGGAAACTGAAGAGGAGGTTCATGTGATTGCCGAGATTCCAGGCATCGAGAAAGAAGATATTAGATTAAACGCAACTGATTTAATACTTGACATCGAAACAATAAATGGGAATCCAAAATATTCCGAACGTGTGGAACTGCCCGTAAAGGTTGACCCCCAGAGTGCGAAAGCTACATACAAAAATGGTGTGCTGGAAGTTACCTTTAAGAGGCTGGAATCCAGTTCCCAAACCTCAATAAATATTGAGTGACTTACTGGAAATTGCACTTTAGGTGTAACAGCACGAGGAAAAGCAGAGGTAATAATGGTGGGCATAAGAAAAAGAAAGGATTTCTTTGAAGAGTTTGGATCTGAACTTTTTGACAACCTGGAAGAAATGATCGAAGCCCTCCTGGAAGATATGGGAGAGTCCGTCCCCTTCGTATACGGATTTTCTATCATTCGTCGCCCGGGGGAAGACCCCGAACTCCGAGAGTTTGGAAATATTTCGGAAAATTCTGAGGATGAAGAAAATCCATTCCCCTCCGAAATAAGAGACCCTTTAATTGATATCTTTGAAAGCGAAGAACTAATACATGTACTTGCCGAAATCCCGGAAATCGAAAAGGAAGATCTCCTTCTGCATGCGACTGCTCAAAATCTTGAAATCAGGATTCTTGGAGCTTCCGAATACTCTCAGGACATAGAGCTTCCTGCCCGTGTGGATCCTAAGAGTGCAAAAGCTAGCTATAAAAACGGAGTACTTGAGGTTACTTTCAAGCGGTGTACTGAAGAAATGCCCGTTGAAATCGAAATTAACTGATGCAAATGGGCTTGAAGATCTTAGCGATTCGAAGATCTTGAAGAGTTAAGTACAAAAGTATAATGAAAAAACGGTTTGAAAATTGTAGTTAGAAATGATTAATCTTAAGTCCCGATAATTACACATCGAATAGTAGTTGAAAACAGATAGTGTGCAGAACTCTTTGTAGACAAAAAAATAACTGTTGTCTAAGGCGAAGTTGAACTGTTAAACGCATGCTATTTGTATATTCTATTTATGTGCACACTTTTTTAATAACTTTAATATTCTTTACCCTTTTGTTTTTAACTTTCTCTTATTGTTTTTACTTTCTCTTATTGTTTTTAATTTTACCTGACTATTTTGTGTCTTATTTTATGAGTCGCCCTTATTTTGAATTTTGTCATATTAATATAGTGTGCTTTTGTAATATCTTTTCATACACCATATCAATACCCTATTTCTTAATCCGGATATTGAGTCTGTCAACAATAACCGATCTTAAATCATAGTACTATATTATAAGTTAAATAATATATATCTATTTAAATAAAGCATCCCCTAAAATAGTATAAAAATGATTCGATTGGTTGTAAAAAATAAAACTAAAAAATTTGTGGCTTTATGTAACATATTTTATAATTGTGGACTTTTGTATAATTGGTTGTACTTTTGGCATGAACGAAAGCAAAAAATATATACGCATGATTGTTTAACAGGAAACCTGTAGTCCCGAAATAATGAGCATGTGTAGCCGAGGAAGGAAGCTCAAGGCATTATCTGGCTAGAGGAACTTGACTCCTCTACTCTTAAAACCGGTATTAGTCTTGTGCGTCAGGTACTGGATAACCATGCATAGCTAGAAAACGTAGATGGCTTCTCAATAGAATAACTCAATATTATGCGAGTAAGAAAGATAAAATTGACAGAAATAAATTTGTTGTCTTTTATGAGGCAATAAAACATTATCTCATAAATCTAAGATCAAAATATCCTATTCAAGAGCCAAATATATCTTAGGTAAGGCTTCCGTTTGGAAAGCAAATTGAAAATCTTTCTCACAAGTATGGATATTGAATTAATCTATGGAAAAATATAGAAGGCCTTTGTAAAGCTAAAGAATTCGGGGCTTTTCAATGTTTAACATTAGCTAATTTATTAGTTAATTTCCAGAAATTCTGTAATCTACAGTGCTCACAATTAATGATTTTACTCATCAATAAACAGTATACTTGTTATGTTTACGTATTGATCAACTATTTTATCCCTCTAAAACAGAGCATTAGGCTGTTTAGAGGGTTCAAATGTATACAGCGTAGTCTACAGGCTTACTTTACTGTGAACACTATAGGCCACTATATACTAAATAGTAAAGGAGGAAAAATTAATGGGTCTAGAACCAGGAATTTTAGCTGGGTTTCTTGTAATATTTATTGCCGTACTGCTCGGCCCGTTTAAAATAAAAATTATTGAGGAAAATCTGGAGGTATTCCTTTTTGTCTGTGGAATAGCGGCAATGACCATCTCGGGTTTTGTCACAATTCCAGGTACAGAAACAGGCTGGAGAATGGAAATAATTGAAGAAGCATTAACTTCGCCGCTTAATGCTTTAAATATTGGCGGCATTCCAATAGGCATATTCCAGATAGTGCTTGTTGTCGGTTTGATTATCTATAAATGGCATGAGCCGATTCAAAATGCAATCCGGAAAGTAGCTGCAGCACTTTCTCTTAAAGTTATGGCTTTTGCTCTTATTGTTGTGCTTGGTATGTTTTCCAGCGTAATGTCAGCCATTCTTGCTGCAATCATTCTTGTTGAGGTGGTTAATGCATTGCCTATCTCACGAAAATCCAAGATTGACCTGACAGTTATTGCATGTTTCTCAATTGGTCTTGGCGCTGCTCTTACTCCTCTTGGTGAACCTCTTTCGACAATCGCTATCTCAAAACTTTCCGGTGAACCTTACCATGCAGATTTCATGTTCTTGTTTGATATGCTGGGTAAATATATCATTCCAGGCATCTTTGTCTACGGTGTTGTTGGGATGTTCTTCCTTGGAAAAGTTGATATGAAAGTCCAGGGAAAAGCCGAAGATTATAGCGAGACTTTGAAAGATGTCATAATGAGAGCTGTTAAGGTCTATCTGTTTATTATGGCTCTGACGTTTCTCGGAGATGGTTTCAAGCCTATCATAGTTGAGTACTTCATAAAAATACCTTCCATGGTACTTTACTGGGTTAACATGGTCTCTGCTATTCTGGATAACGCCACTCTGGCAGCCGCTGAGATCGGACCTGCTATGACTGAAATACAGATAAAATGCATTCTTATGGGGCTTTTAGTTTCAGGCGGAATGCTGATCCCAGGAAATATTCCGAACATCATCTCTGCGGGTAAACTTGGTATAACCAGCAAAGAATGGGCAAGGCTTGGAATCCCAATGGGACTCATCACGATGGCTATCTTTTTTGTCACCATCTTTGTGCTTGGAATTTAAATTCAAAAATTACCCCTGAGTATAACTAGATTCAGTTTCAGGATTCAGTGAAGAAAGTATGTGTTAAATCATTGGGTTTTGGAACTGAGTCAAACCTTTCAAAAAAATATAAATTATATCTTACAGCTTTCTCTTCAAATTCTATGGGAACGAATTTCAAATATTTTCTGGAAATTTGAGAATCTGGTGTCCCTTTATATAGTTGGCATTAAACTTAATTGAAAAACACATAAAAGAATTGATCTTACTTCTTAAGTCTGCCAGAGTTCTCATATTTTTAATTAAAAACTCTCCCTTGAATTTGAAGAACATACCATTTATTCAGTTGAGCTCTCCAGTGCTGTTTTCAATTACAACTTTTCTATTCTCGTGATCAGGCATCAATATCTGATTTCTAATTTTCTGTTTTTTAGTTATTGATTCCGGTGCTCAACTTAAGTCCTTTACATTGGTCATCGGTTAAGGAATTTTCTTGCCTGAAAGCTATCGATTTTGCATTAGAAGCCAGACTTAAATTTTGGCCTGTTTACATGAAATCGATACCCTGTTACAGCTCGTAATTTATTAAAATATTTTACAAGCGCTAGGGCATTGCTGCAATTTGTCATGATTTCTCACTTAACCGAAGACGTATGAAGTCCTTTATATTTTTTCTCGGAATGTCATTCAGGCTTTAATTGTGTTTTTCTCTTAATTAACAGGGCTTTTTCTTCTTTCTAAGAAGCCTACTACACAATTCATTCTCCGGCTAAAAGCTTCCTAAACGCGATAAAAATAAAAGACAAACTTGCCTCTGTCAGCAACCTGAAACAGCTTTTTTAAGGGGGTGTGATTGAAATTTATTAAATATAGAAAACGATCTAATCTTTAATTCTAAAACCATGTTAAAAAATATACATCGTTTCTTCTTTTATCCCAACTTCCCGTATACATACACAAAAATGACATATAATTTTAAAATTCAAATACTATTTTAAATATCCATCTAGTCATTATAAACTAATATTAGACAAATAGGCAAATAAATTCTACTTTTGTATGAATGCATACATTTCGGAGTTTTGAGTCTATTTGAACTAAAATTTTTGTACTTAATGTCTACTTTTATATATAAAACAATTCAATAAGTTTACTTGACAGATAAACCAGCGCGAAGCTATATGATTTCTCCAAACTTTGGACCGAAAGTAATTTCTGTATCTAATAAAAATGCATTATGGTCAAAGTCTATTTCAATAAGTAAATAAATTTTATTTGTAAAAAATATAAAAATTAAATTGAATATTAAAAACTAATATATTACCAAAGAATAAATAGAGCAAGTCTTTATAAGACGAAAACATTCTAGGCTCTAACGCTGTTTAACCAGGTTATTCAGACTTTGTGGTTAAACTAACAGTAGGTTATTCAGACTTTGTGGTCTAAACTAATAAAGGAGGAAAAAGTAATGGCTCTTGAACCAGGAATTTTAGCTGGGTTTCTTGTAATATTTATTGCCGTACTGTTCGGCCCTTTTAAAATAAGAGTTATTGAGGAAAATCTGGAGGTATTCCTTTTTGTCTGTGGAATAGCGGCAATGACCATCTCGGGTTTTGTCACAATTCCAGGTACCGAAACAGGCTGGAGAATGGAAATAATTGAAGAAGCATTAACTTCGCCGCTTAATGCTTTAAATATTGGCGGCATTCCAATAGGCATATTCCAGATAGTGCTTGTTGTCGGTTTAATTATCTATAAGTGGCATGAGCCGATTCAAAATGCAATCCGGAAAGTAGCTGCAGCACTTTCTCTTAAAGTTATGGCTTTTGTTCTTATTGTTGTGCTTGGTCTATCTTCCAGTGTAATATCTGCTATTCTTGCTGCAATCATTCTTGTTGAGGTAGTTAATGCATTGCCTATCTCACGAAAATCCAAGATCGACCTGACAGTTATTGCATGTTTCTCAATCGGTCTTGGCGCTGCTCTTACTCCTCTTGGTGAACCTCTTTCGACGATCGCTGTCTCAAAATTATCTGGTGAACCTTACAATGCTGATTTCTATTTCTTATTTAACATGCTGAGTAAATATATCATTCCAGGCATCTTTGTTTTTGGTTTTGTTGGAATGTTCTTCCTTGGAAAAGTTGATATGAAAGTCCAGGGAAAAGCCGAAGATTATAGCGAGACTTTGAAAGATGTCATAATGAGAGCTGTTAAGGTCTATCTGTTTATTATGGCTCTGACGTTTCTCGGAGACGGTTTCAAGCCTATCATAGTCGAGTACTTCATAAAAATACCTTCCATGGTACTTTACTGGGTTAACATGGTCTCTGCTATTCTGGATAACGCCACTCTGGCAGCCGCTGAGATCGGACCTGCTATGAGTGAAATACAGATAAAGAGCATCCTTATGGGACTTTTAGTTTCAGGCGGAATGCTGATCCCAGGAAATATTCCGAACATCATCTCTGCGGGTAAACTTGGTATAACCAGCAAAGAATGGGCAAGACTTGGATTACCCATGGGTATTGTCACGATGGCTATCTATTTCGCTGTTGTCTTTGTGCTTGGGATCTAAACTTATATTTGCCCATCATTGTAAATAGGATTAAATTTCAAGATCCAGTGATAAATTTAAAAATAAAATTACTGGATCTTGAAATCGAATCTCGATAAAATCCTTTAAACGGTAAGAACTTTAAAGAATCAGTTACACTTTTATTATATTTAGCATGAAAGTGCTTTCAAGTACTTTCATATTTTTGTGCTTGGAATTTAGAATAATTTCATGTGCGTTTTATGCAAATTATTATTTCTCTAAACGCATCCATATTTCATTAGGCATTTTTCTATAATTGTTACCAGATAGATTCCGAAATCCCCTGGTTGGAATGACAACTGGAGTAAACTCTCCAGAGCCTGATTATTATTTCCTTCTTACCTTTTCTGCTGACTTTATTAAAGGAAATTAGCCTTGACAACTTGCTTATAATCCTTGTATACGGTTTGCAATGTTGATTACGATGTAAAGAAACATTTTCTTCAAGCTTGAATATCAATTTTCATCCAAAGTCATCTGTAGAGTAAGCTTGATTTTTTTCAGCTTCAAGGACGTTAAATCGAGTATGAACGGAATAAATATATTATTGAATGGTGTATTATAGGTTAATATATAATAAAGTAGGTCATTTTAATGACCAAATATTCGAGGCTTTGTAATATTTTCCTGTATATAAGTCTCCCCAGGCAATCAATAATCTAAAAATTACCAGAGGAGGAAAAAGTAATGGCTCTTGACCTAGGAGTTTTAATTGGATTTCTTGTGATATTCCTGGCCGTATTGCTAGGGCCTTTTAAAATACATGTTATTGAAGAGAATCTGGAAGTATTCCTTTTCATATGCGGAGTGCTTGCAATGTCCCTATCAGGTTTTGCTAAGATTCCGGGTGTAGAAACTGGATGGAATTTGGAGATAATCGAAGAGGCAGTAACTGCACCGCTGCATGTTGGGGATATATTTGGCATTCCAATAGGCATATTCCAGATAGTGCTTGTCGTCGGCTTGATTATTTATAAATGGCATGCCCCGATTCACAAAGCAATCAGAAAGTTGACTGACATGCTTTCAGTCAGGATTCTGGCCTTTATTCTGATTGTTGTCCTCGGGTTTACTTCAAGTGTGATGTCAGCTATTCTTGCAGCAATTATTCTCGTTGAGGTGGTTAATGCGATGCCTCTCTCACGAAAATCCAAGATAGACCTGACAATTATTGCATGTTTTTCAATTGGACTTGGCGCTGCGCTTACTCCCCTTGGTGAACCTCTTTCGACAGTTGCGGTCTCAAAATTATCCGGTGCGCCTTACCATGCCGATTTCACGTTCTTATTTAATATGCTAGGAAAATATATAATTCCAGGTATCCTTGCTTATGGTATCGTTGGAATGTTTTTTCTTGGAAAAGCCGATACAAAAGAGCATGAAATGGAAGTTGCAGACTATAACGAGACTGTAAAAGATGTTGTACTGAGGGCTGTCAAGGTTTATGTGTTTATTGCAGCACTCGTATTGCTCGGGGAAGGATTCAAACCTATCATTTTCGAGTACTTTATTCAGGTCCCGTCTATGGCTCTCTACTGGATTAACATGGTTTCTGCTGTCCTTGATAATGCCACTCTCGCAGCTGCTGAGATAGGGCCTGTCCTCAGCGAATTCCAGATAAAAAGCGTACTAATGGGACTTTTAATATCAGGTGGAATGTTGATCCCAGGAAATATCCCGAATATCATCTCTGCGAGCAAATTGGGTATAACCAGTAAGGAATGGGCAAGGCTTGGATTACCTCTTGGACTTGTCTCGATGACCGTATATTTCATTTTGCTGTTTGTACTCGATATTTGATATCAAAATGTGCGCGTTTAACCGACAGTTTTACCTGGTACAGCAGTTCGACTTAGTCAAAGTTTCAAACGAATCGAAAAAAACCTTAAGGACGCACTAAGATATTTATTTAAGCCGAACCTAAAAAATAAACCTGAAATATAACTTAAATCACGAAGTGGAGCGCAAAACCACTAGATTTTAGCACTCTTTAGAACAACACAACTCCAAAGTATGTGATTATTCAAATATTCACATACTTATTCCAGTATGCATGGATTAACTTATTCCAGTATGCATGGATTATGTGTTATCTTTAAGGGTGACCAAATTTTTCTAGTCAGTAAACTTTACCTTGAATTTGAAGAAAGTACTTTTTGCTCTTCACTATTTTAATTAAGGAATGATAAAAATATAACTTCAAATTTGCAGTTCAGAAATTGATCCATAATTTCATTATCTTAATAATGATTCTTGGAAACGAATCCCTCGATATTATACTTGAATCATTCCTAAATAACTCAAGACTATGGTTAATTTTGTTTATTACGTTTTGTCGAAATTACGTTTTGTCGAAATTGAATCCTATTGTTTTTCTGTTTCTTTTTACGCTATTAACTCTACTACTTTTTTCGATTCCTCAAATAAACGAGTTTTTATTTATGTTAAGTTACTTCCTTCAATCAGGACTTTAATTCTATCTAGTGTATTCTAATATATTTATTCTGGAAATTACTATCTGGAGTTTACTTATCCATTAAGGAGGAAAACAATGCAAAGGGATTATATAGACGCGGGCTACAGCCCGAAGGATACTGATCTTATCTGTGAATTTCATATCGAACCGTCAGCAGGAGTGAATTTTGAGGAAGCTGCAACCCATATGGCAGGGGAAAGTTCTATAGATTCCTGGACTGAAATTGCTACGCTGAGTCCCGAACTTGCAGCCAGGCTAAAGCCACATGTTTTTTACATGGATGAGGACGCACAGACCGTAAGGGTAGCTTATTCGGAAGAGCTCTTTGAACTTGGTTCGGTTCCGCAGGTACTCAGTGCAGTTGCAGGAAATATCTTGAGTATGAAAATCGTTGACAATCTCAGACTCCAGGATATAGCTTTCCCGAAGTCAATGCTTCGAGAATTCAAAGGTCCTGGATTCGGGTTGTCAGGAATCAGGGAACTTACAGGTGTGCAAGACAGGCCTCTCATAGGAACTATTGTCAAGCCGAAAGTTGGATTAACCTCCGAAAAACATGCTGAGGTTGCTTACAATTCCTTTGCAGGAGGCTGCGACCTTGTTAAAGATGATGAGAACCTTACGGATCAGAAATTTAACAAATTTGAAAAAAGAGCTGAACTTACCCTGAAGCTTGCAGAAAAGGCAGAATCTGAGACCGGAGAGCGTAAAATGTATCTCTGCAACATTACTGCCCCTACCTGTAAGGAAATGATCCGCCGCATGAACATCCTTAAAGACCTGGGTGCCAGCTATGCAATGATCGACATCGTACCTGCCGGCTGGACTGCACTTCAGACCCTGAGGGAAGAAGCAGACGATGCAGGACTAGCTCTCCACGCTCACCGATGCATGCATTCAGCCTATACCAGGAACCCGCGACACGGAATAAGCATGCTTGTAGTTGCCAAGCTCTGCAGATTGATCGGGCTTGACCAGCTTCACATAGGTACGGTTGTTGGGAAGATGCACGGAGAAAAACACGAGGTTCTGTCTCTCCGTGACGAGTGTGTGCTAGACAATGTGCCTGCAGATGAAAGCCAGCATGTCCTTGCTCAGGACTGGGGAGGGTTGAAGCCCATGTTTCCGGTTGCTTCCGGAGGTCTTGCCCCTACTATGATTCCTGACCTGTACACTATCTTTGGAAGAGATGTTATTATGCAATTTGGTGGTGGGATTCACGCTCATCCAATGGGAACAAAAGCTGGAGCCGCTGCTTGCAGACAGGCACTCGAAGCATCTCTTGAAGGAGTTAGCCTGCAGGAATATGCGAAAAACCACAGAGAACTTGAAGCCGCCATCAATAAGTGGCTGAAGAAATAAACTGGAGACAGAACTACAAAAAATCATAATCGAAAAGGAGTTTACCCCTGTGCAGGCAGAAAACGGAAGTAAAGTAAAGACTCTGGTTTTTCGGGTTTCCGAAGAAAATTTTGATTCTGTCCTTGAAAGAGCGTCAGCGATTATCAAGCGTGGTGGGACTGTAGCCTTCCCCACGGAAACGGTCTACGGTCTTGGAGCTGACGGCCTGAACCCCGAGGCAGTTATGAAAATTTTTGAGGCAAAAAAGCGCCCTCCTGGAAATCCCCTTAGCCTGCTTGTCCACTCAAGGGAAGATGTTGAGAAAGTGGCAAGAAATATCCCGGAAAGCGCTTTCAGGCTAATGAATGCTTTCTGGCCTGGCCCTCTTACGATTATCCTGGAGAAAAACGACATTGTTCCCGACATTACTTCCGGAAGACTAAAATCAATAGGAGTCCGCATGCCTGACCACAGAGTTCCTCTGGACTTAATTAAGAGAGCAGGCACTCCTCTTGCTGCACCCAGTGCCAACCTGTCAGGAAAGCCCAGTCCCAGCCTTGCAGCCCATGTCATCTCAGATCTTACAGGCAGGATTGATGCAATTCTTGACGGAGGGGAGGCTGCCATAGGGCTTGAATCAACTGTAATTGATATGACTGTTGAGCCACCTGTTGTGCTCAGGCCCGGAGCCGTAAGTTTCGAAGAGCTTGAGAGTATTATAGGAAAGGTTAGGCCCGGATACAAAAATGGCGAAAATGGGGATAAATCGGATCTGTCGGAAAAGAAGGCAGGTCAGAAATACGGACATTATATCCCTGATACAAAGGTTGTGCTTGTCGAAGGGGAAGGTAAATCGGTTTCAGGCCAGCTTGTCAAATTACTTGAAAGTTACAGAAGCGAAGGGGCGAAAGTTGGGCTTCTTCTCAGTGAAGAAACCAGTAAGGAGACTGCCCCTCTTCTTGCTTTAAAGAACCTGAGTCCGGATGAATGCCTTTTGCTGGGGCCCAGAGAAGAGCCGGACGTGGCTGCCAGGAAACTCTTTGAAGGGCTCAGAATGCTTGATAAGAAAGGGCTGGATGTAATCGTGGCTGATGGGTCCTTTAGCCATTCTGGGCTTGGGGAAGCTCTCATCAACCGACTGAGAGAGGCGTCCTCTATAAAGATTGTTGCTTAAGTTCAATTGCAGTACAGTGTTTAAGTTCAATTGCAATACAGTGTTTAAGTTCAATTGTGATATAGTGTTTAAGTTCAACTATGATACAAAATTGAAGATCTAGTGTATCGATTCTCAAATAGATACATAATAAGAACAATTACAGCTTATGAAGCAATATTAAAATTATATGGAATTCTGTACCACGGAAAACGCAGCCATTAGCAGGGTGACTCGATCTGGATATTACAGACTACGAAAAACATGGAAAATACGGAAGAAACACCTCTTTACTACTGATTTCTGTGTCTTCCATGCTTTCAGTGGTTTTCAAAAAATTCATTTATGATATACTTTGGAATCAATGCACTAGTTAGTGTTTGAGAGGGAAGAACTTTGAACGCCGAGAAAAAGGAAAATCTGGAAAAAAAGCGGGCTTACAAAAAAGTCGTAGATCAGAATAAAAAAATAAACAAAATTAACCTTGTAGTGCTGGCTGCAGGCCTGCTTTTAATAGTTCTGGGCATGGAGAAGGCAGGGAGCTATCTTATCTGGGCAGGCATTTTTGTCCTATTTATAACTTCAATTTCAAGCATTCTTGCATCTGGATCTCTTCGCAGGAATCGATGATACCAATTTTTCTTTTTTAAAGGGGCTTTCAAATGGGTGAAACGATTGCAAGTAAGGAAATGCACGAATATTTTGACGAACTCGAAGCAAGACTCAAAAAGGCTATCGAGATTGCAAATACAGCTCGAGCTCGTGGAGGTGACCCAAAGCCCGTTGTAGAAATTCCCCTTGCTAAAGATCTTGCGGATAGGGTGGAGAACCTTATAGGAGTAGAAGGAGTAGCCGCAAAGATCCGAGTGCTTGAAGAAAAAATGTCTAGAGAAGAATGTGCTCTCGAAATCGGGCGTCAGGTCGCAGAAGGAGAAGTGGGGAACTTCGCAACAAAAAAAGATGCAGTTGAAGCTGCGATCCGGGTTTCCATGGCCGTCATTACAGAAGGAGTGGTTGCAGCCCCGATTGAAGGGATTAATAAAGTCGAACTGGGAAAGAACGACGATGGTTCCGAGTATATCCGGATTTTTTATTCCGGGCCTATCCGGAGTGCAGGTGGAACAGCCCAGGCTCTTTCCGTGCTCGTTGGTGATTACGTAAGGCGTGGGATAGGGATTGACCGCTATAAGCCAAGACCTGAGGAAGTAGAGCGTTATGTAGAAGAGATCGTTCTTTATAAGAGGGTCGCAAGCTTGCAGTATATGCCTTCGGAAGACGAGATCCGTCTGATAGTCAAGAATTGCCCTGTCTGTATTGACGGAGACCCAACCGAGGAAGCTGAGGTTGAAGGTCACAGAAATCTCGAAAGAATAGGGACAAACCGCATAAGAGGGGGAATGTGCCTTGTGCTTGCTGAGGGGCTCGCCCTTAAAGCCCCCAAAGTCAAGAAGCATGTTAATAAGTTGAATATGGACGGATGGGACTGGCTGGATATCCTCATAGGGGGTGCAAAAACCGGAGGCGATGAAGAAGATGAGAAGAAAAACAAGATTAAGCCGAAGGATAAGTACATAAGAGACCTGATTGCAGGCAGGCCGGTTTTTTCCCATCCTTCAAGGCCAGGAGGGTTCAGGCTCCGCTACGGGCGGTCCAGAAATACTTCTTTTGCGGCTGCCGGGATCAATCCGTCTACTATGGTTCTGCTTGATGATTTTATTACTAACGGGACTCAGCTCAAGGTTGAAAGGCCTGGAAAGGCTGCAGCTATGTCTGCCGTAGACTCAATTGAAGGACCAACTGTGCGCCTTTATTCCGGAGACCTTGTTCGTATAGATGATATAAAGGAAGCTTATGAGCTTCGCTCGCAGGTCGAGGTAATAGTAGATATTGGAGAGATCCTGATTAATTATGGGGATTTCCTGGAAAACAACCATCCTCTCATGCCTTCACCTTACGTTTTTGAATGGTGGCGTTACGACTATGAAGCAGCTTGTTCTGAGATAATACCTGAAGACGAGTTGAAAGATCCTTCGTCAGCTCTGGCTCTCAGGCTTGCGGAGGAATACGATGTCCCTCTACATCCGAAGTTTACGTATTTATGGCATGACATAAATCGAACTGAATTTGAGGCTTTAAGGAAATTCGTAGTCGGGAGGGGAAATTTCTCGGTTGAAGACGAAATTCTCAGGTTACCCCTGAAAGCCTGTATAGAAAATGGTGTCAAACTCATACTTGAAAAACTCCTTGTACTTCACAGGGTAAAAGCTGACACAATCCTGATTAAAGAAGCTCTTCCTTTTATTCTCTGCCTCGGGCTTGACTGCCATCTGAAAGAGAAAGCACCTATGCCTGATACCGATAACATGGTAAATGCTACGGCTTTTTTAAGTGGATTTAAAGTTCTTCCGAGGGCTCCTTCGAGAATAGGGGCAAGAATGGGAAGACCGGAAAAAGCCAACCTGAGAAAGATGTCTCCTGCAGCTCAGGTTCTTTTTCCTATAGGTAATGCTGGAGGACTTACACGGAATCTTGTATCTGCTTCAAATTATTCGGTCTCCATGAATGGAAAAATAGGCGAAATTGAAGTGGAGATGGGTATCAGGGAATGTCCTGCCTGTGGGAAAGAGACTTATTTCTGGCGCTGTGATTGCGGAGAGTATACCCGTCCCAAACTCTTCTGTCCTCGCTGTAAAATTGAGGTTCGAAACTCTGAAACCTGCCCTAAATGCGGCAGAAAGCCAACTTCTGTTTCAAATGTCAAACTGGATTTCCGTTCTATATACAAGCGGGCTTTTGAGAATGTAGGGGAAAGAGAGAAAATGGACCTCATTAAAGGTGTAAAACGGCTCATGAATGGGCAGATGACTCCCGAACCCCTGGAAAAGGGGATCTTGAGGGCAAAACATGATGTCTATATTTTTAAGGACGGGACTGTTCGCTATGATATGTCAGATATTCCTCTTACACATGTCAGGGCTGATGAAATCGGAATAACAGCAGCTAAACTCAGGGAACTCGGTTATGTGGAAGACATTTACGGAAATCCCCTCGAAAGAGATGATCAAATAGTCTGCCTGAAGGTTCAGGATCTTGTGATTTCTTATGATGGGGGCGGGTATATGCTGCGTACTGCACAATATGTGGATGACCTGCTTGTGAAATATTATGGAGTTGAACCCTATTACAATGCCAAAACAATTCAGGATCTTGTAGGCGTACTGCTCATAGGGCTTGCTCCACATACCTCCGCAGGCGTACTGGGGCGTTTAATAGGATTTACGAGAGCTTCAGTCGGCTATGCTCATCCTTTCTTTCACGCTTCAAAACGCAGGAACTGCGATGGAGACGAAGATTGTGTAATGCTACTCATGGATGGAATCCTTAATTTCTCAAGGGCTTATCTCCCGGAGAAAAGGGGTGGAAAAATGGATGCTCCTCTTGTACTTACTACAAGAATAGATCCCAAAGAAGTGGACAAGGAAGCACATAATATAGATTTGCCTGCAAGATATCCTCTGGAGTTTTACAGGGCTACTCAGGAGATCAAAAATCCTACAGAGCTTGAAGGTATTATGGATCTGGTGAGTAGTCGACTTGGAACTCCGGAACAATACGAGCATTTTATGTTCACACATGATACTTCTGATATTGCTGCAGGTCCACTTAATTCTTCATATAAGACTCTTGGAAGTATGATAGATAAAATGGAGGCTCAACTTTCTCTTGCTAACAAAATAAGGGCAGTAGATGCTCCGGATGTAGCTGAAAGAGTCCTCAAGTCTCATTTCCTTCCTGATCTTCTTGGAAATCTTCGTTCCTTTTCCAGGCAGCGGATGCGCTGTATAAAATGTGGGGCGAAGTTCAGGCGCCCTCCATTAACTGGGGCCTGTCCTAAGTGTGGCGGTAATGTAGTACTGACCGTACACGAAGGAGCTGTCCGTAAATATCTTGAGATATCAAAAGAAATTGGGAAAAGGTATGGAGTTTCTAGTTATACCCAACAGAGAATTGAACTTCTGGATAAAGATATATGTTCTCTATTCGAGAATCACAGAGTTAAACAGCTGGGAATTTCAGATTTCATGTCTGGATCTGCGCGCTGAAAATTAGTAATACGATATGTTAACACTTAAAATAAATTAATTTGATTGTATGAAAGAAGGCAGGGCAGTTTGAGAGTCCTAAAACACAGAAGTGTTTATTAACTAGTTCTCTAATTTTACTGTAAATAATCCTATCCTCTTTCCGAAAATAAACTCTTTTTAGGTTTTGACTGTTTCTTATAGGGAAAGTCCACTCTCTTAAAATTGATAATTTTTCTATATATTTTCCACATGTTTATATAATTGCAATGTTATTTATATACTATCTGTTTGATTATCTGTATCTTCTACATGCTAATTTTTTTAATATTTTCAACCTTTTTAACTCAGATTAAGGCTGTATCTAATAACTCAGATTAAGGCTGTATCTAATGTAACCTGGTTTATTTTATAGGTAGCCCAAGGGAATTAATCTGCCCTATAAGTTCGGTAAAGTTTTTAATTTCCAGTTCCAGCACCTCTTCTTTGTTCATGCCTATTGACATTTCGCCGTCTACGGAAAGAAGTTCTGGACCCCTGCGAACAAGTCTGTCAATTCCATCTCTTTTTAAAGTCTCTTTGACTTCCATGTCATGAACAAAAGCCCTCCCCGGGATAAAAACAGTCTCGCTGACTTCTGAAAGGTCCATATTTTTTAGGTCTTCAATAGTAATGAGGCATCCAATGTCTTTTTTTGGGGAGACAACATTCACGGAACCTCCAAGAGCTTCAAAGATTTCCCTCATTCTTGGAGCTGCTATCTGGCCTGTAATAATAGTGGCTCTTTTTGTTGTCCTCGGAAGTTTTTCAAGGGCTTCGGGTATATTCCTGATAGCAAAAGGAGATCCAATTAAGGGATCTTCAAGCGGGGTTCCTGTGATCCTCATAGAAGGGTGCTTTGCTGCAGAATTACGCACCAGCTCTGTGAATTCCTGGATGTTTTGTGGGATTATGCCCGGAATAATAGGGGAGTTATTCAGGATAAGTCCATTTTCCGTAAAGTTTGCAAATCTCATTAGAATAGCTCCTTTTACACCCATAGTTTCAAGATCATTGAGGGTTTTATCAAGGACCTCTCTGTCATTTACTCCCGGAATGATAACCATCGCTCCGTATACATCACAATGAGCACAGAAGTCCCGTAGAACCTGTATAGACGCTTCAGGTTCCGGATCTTTCATGTATTCAGCTCTTAAAACCGGATCAGTCGCAAAGACTGTAAAACTTACTTCTGTGACTCCATGGTCTATATAAAAAAGAGCATCATCAGGCTTGTTGAAACCTTTTCCGCTTGTGTACCCCAGGTGTATGGGGATCTTGAACTGAGATAAAAAAGAGACAAGATCTTTCAGTTCAGGATAACAGCTTAAATCGCCCCCTCCGCTAATAGTGAATTTTTTAACCTCTCCACTTGCGAAATAGAGTTTTCTTGAAGTTTCCTCCAGTACTATTTGAAGAGGTTTGAAACCAGAATATGATTCCTTTACACTGCGTGTGCAGTAGTCACATCCTTTTTTGAAAGGGAGACAATACTTGCAGCCAAGAGGCTGAACGTTTTTAACCTTTTTGAAATAACAGTACTTGCAAAAGCCTCTGCAATCTACCCCTGGATTTCCACCTACATCGACAACTACTTCCATATTAAACTTTCGTATTACCAAGATATTACTAAATCTTTTTGGTATTACTCTCAGATGTAAAACAACATATTCATAAATTTAATATCATTTCGTCATTTTCCTAAGAAATATTTTTATTGGGTAATCTGGTGTATTTTTGACAGGCTTTAAGTACGTTGAAAATTCATTTTTCGATCGATACGGTTTTTTATATGTTTTTATAAAAATAGATTACAAATTAATAAATTATATTTTAAAAAAATACATAAATTCATTTATCGGAGAACACAAAAGATTTAAGTACCTTCTAAACGAATGAGATTTCATTGGGAATAGTGGACACTTAAAAACAAAGCGGTACTTGATTTATTGAGTGCAAAGGCACTCGAGTAGGTGACCAGTCCCAAAATGATTTTAATAAATTAAGGAGGAAATTAAAGTGTCTGACACAGTAGACATCTACGACGACAGAGGAAAACTGCTCGAGAGCAATGTCGACATTATGAGCCTTGCTCCAACAAGAAACGCAGCAATTCAATCGATCATCATGGACACTAAGAGGTCAGTTGCAGTCAACCTCGCAGGTATTCAGGGTGCACTTGCCAGCGGCAAGATGGGCGGAAAGGGCCGTCAAATCTTAGGCCGCGGACTTAACTATGACATTGTAGGCAATGCTGATGCAATTGCAGAAAATGTTAAAAAACTCGTCCAGGTCGATGAAGGCGACGATACCAATGTTATCAAAGTCAAAGGCGGAAAGAGCCTCTTGATCCAGTCCCCCAAATCCAGGATTATTGCAGGCGCCGACTTCATGTCCGCAACAACAGTTGGTGCAGCAGCAGTCACCCAGACTATTATGGACATGTTTGGAACTGATCCTTATGATGCTCCTATCGTAAAATCAGCTGTCTGGGGAAGCTACCCACAGACAATGGATCTCATGGGAGGTCAGGTTCAGGGTATTCTCAGCATCCCCCAGAACAATGAAGGTCTTGGCTTTTCCCTCAGGAACATTATGGCCAACCACGTTGCAGCAATCTCCAACCGGAATGCAATGAACGCATCAGCTCTCTCTTCCATCTACGAGCAGTCTGGTATCTTCGAGATGGGTGGAGCAGTCGGCATGTTCGAGAGGCATCAGCTCCTCGGTCTTGCATACCAGGGTCTCAACGCCAACAACCTCTTATATGACATTGTTAAGGAAAACGGTAAGGATGGAACCATTGGAACCGTTATCGAATCCGTTGTCCGCAGGGCGATTGAAGCTGGTATTATCTCCGTTGACAAGACCGCTCCTTCTGGATACAACTTCTATAAAGCAAACGACGTCCCCAAGTGGAATGCCTGTGCAGCAGTCGGTACTCTTGCAGCCACTCTTGTGAACTGTGGTGCAGGCCGTGCAGCTCAGAACGTTTCCTCAACACTTCTCTACTTCAATGATATCCTTGAGAAGGAAACTGGTCTCCCGGGATGTGACTACGGTAAAGTAGAAGGTACCGCGGTAGGGTTCTCATTCTTCAGCCACTCCATTTATGGTGGCGGTGGGCCTGGTGTCTTCAACGGTAACCACGTCGTTACCAGACACTCCAGAGGATTCGCAATCCCCTGTGTATGCGCAGCAGTCGCTCTTGATGCAGGTACCCAGATGTTCTCAATCGAATCAACATCCGGCCTGATAGGTGACGTGTTTGGTGCAATACCAGAATTCCGCGAGCCGATTAAGGCAGTTGCAGGAGTGCTCTAAACATATAACTCAAAAGGTCTAAAGATGTCAGACTCTGCTTCAAATACGGAAGATTCTATTCAAATCGAAATTTTTCCCAGTAGAATCCTGTCCCCTGAAACGGCTCAGAAGCTTATGGGCGAAATCTACAAGGTGGACGGGGTAATCCGCGTCATGGTGCAGGGCAACAGGCTGCCTGATAGGGTGTCTGCCGGCCCCGGTACTGGGGAAAAAGTGGAACATCCACTGAGAAAACCTATTCAGATTGGAGATCAGGTTATCGAATTGAAGATCTGTGTGGGCAGGATCAGGGTTGAACTTTCAAACGCCGAAGCTAAAGAACAGATCAGGGAAGTTTGCGAAAAATTGCTCCCATTCCCCTTTGAATTCAGGGAAGGACATTTCCTCAGGAAAAAGCCTACTGTAACTGACTATGCTAAACTTGGTCCTGAAGCAGACCCTCGGTTGCTTGGCATGGTAGACCCTAAAGCCAAGACAGACCAGCTCATCTTTATCGAGAAACAAAAGGAACAAGAAGAAGATAAGGACAAAGATGAGTGAAAAAGTATGATGATTGATCGGGAAACACAGGTAGTTGATTGCCGATGCGGCGCAGGACTTGGCAAAGGAGGAGGGCTTGCCCAACGAGGTACTCTCTCGGAAGCCGGCCGTGCTGAGGTAGTAGCTATTGCCATGAGTCCCGGCCAGAGACATATCACAAAGCCGGTATGTGAGATCACATACGGCATGAGGAAAGAAAACATTCAGGTCAGTGTGCTGGTACTATACTCAGGTTCCGGAATCCCTGAATCAGGTATGAGAACCGGGTCTTTTGTACTGAGTCCGGTAGAAGTAGCACAGATTGAAATGCACAAGCTGGCCGTGATTCACCTCGGAAATATCAAGGATCATGTGGTTAGAAAAACCAGGGAAATCCTGAGCCAGGCTAATATTCCGGCGATTGTAGTCAGCCAGATCCCGGTAGATTTTGAGGATTTTGCAGAGGCAGGGATAAAGACGAGATTAGTAATGCCAAGGGATGAAGATATTCGTACAAAAGGAATTGTGATGGATATGGTGAGCGGAGTTACACGCGGTGACTCCTGTCCCAGAGACAAACTAAATCTTATCATTAAATACGTCAAGACTACATTAGACCAGTTAGAAGATCATAAAGGAGTTGCATGAGATGGCTTACGAAAGACAATATTATCCAGGCGCAACATCAGTTGCCGCTAACAGAAGAAAACACATGTCTGGAAAACTTGAGAAACTCAGGGAAATTTCAGACGAAGACTTAACTGCAGTTCTCGGGCACCGCGCCCCAGGGAGTGACTATCCAAGCACCCACCCACCACTTGCAGAGATGGGAGAGCCCGCATGCTCGACCCGTGAAAATGTTGCAGCTACACCCGGTGCAGCAGCAGGAGACAGAGTAAGGTACATTCAGTTTGCTGACTCAATGTACAACGCGCCTGCAACCCCATATTTCAGATCCTATTTTGCAGCAATCAACTTCAGAGGTGTAGACCCAGGTACCCTTTCCGGTCGTCAGATCGTTGAAGCCCGTGAAAGAGATATGGAACAGTGCGCAAAGGTTCAGATGGAAACTGAAATCACTGACCACGCACTTGCAGGTGTGCGCGGTGCAACTGTGCACGGTCACTCTGTCCGTCTCCAGGAAGACGGTGTAATGTTCGACATGCTCGACAGGAGAAGACTCGAAAACGGTACCATCATAATGGACAAGGACCAGGTTGCAATTCCACTCGACAGGAAAGTAGACCTCGGCAAGCCAATGTCCAGCGAAGAAGCTGCAAAGAGAACCACCATTTACCGTGTGGACAATGTAGCCTTCAGGGACGATGCAGAAGTCGTCGAATGGGTACACAGGATATTCGATCAGAGGACAAAATTCGGTTTCCAGCCGAAATGAGGTGACCACAATGGCAGCAGACATTTTCTCAAAATTTAAAAAGGATATGGAAGTCAAGTTCGCACAGGAATTTGGTTCAAACAAGCAGACTGGTGGCGACATTACCGACAAGACTGCAAAGTTCCTGAGACTGGGCCCTGAGCAGGACCCCAGAAAAGTCGAAATGATTAAAGCCGGTAAGGAAATTGCTGAGAAGAGAGGTATTGCATTCTACAACCCAATGATGCACTCCGGTGCTCCTCTCGGTCAGCGTGCAATCACTCCTTACACCATCTCCGGCACTGATATTGTTTGTGAACCTGATGACCTCCACTACGTGAACAACGCTGCAATGCAGCAGATGTGGGATGACATCAGAAGAACTTGTATTGTCGGTCTTGACATGGCTCACGAGACCCTCGAGAAGAGGCTGGGTAAGGAAGTCACTCCTGAAACCATCAACCACTACCTTGAAGTCCTTAACCACGCCATGCCCGGTGCAGCAGTGGTTCAGGAAATGATGGTCGAAACCCACCCTGCCCTTGTTGACGACTGTTACGTGAAAGTCTTCACAGGTGACGATGCTCTCGCAGACGAAATCGACAAGCAGTTCCTTATTGACATCAACAAGGAATTCTCAGAAGAACAGGCAGCTCAGATTAAGGCCTCCATCGGCAAGACTTCCTGGCAGGCAATCCACATCCCAACAATTGTCTCCAGAACAACAGACGGTGCTCAGACCTCCAGGTGGGCAGCCATGCAGATCGGTATGTCTTTCATCTCCGCATACGCAATGTGTGCTGGTGAAGCAGCCGTCGCTGACCTGTCCTTCGCTGCAAAGCACGCAGCTCTTGTCTCCATGGGTGAAATGCTTCCAGCAAGGCGTGCACGTGGACCTAACGAGCCTGGTGGACTTTCCTTCGGTCACCTGTCAGACATAGTCCAGACAAGCCGTGTCTCTGAAGACCCAGCAAAGATTGCTCTTGAAGTCGTCGGTGCAGGCTGTATGCTCTACGACCAGATCTGGCTCGGATCCTACATGTCCGGTGGTGTCGGATTCACACAGTATGCAACAGCTGCATACACCGATGATATCCTCGACAACAACACCTACTACGACGTTGACTACATCAATGACAAGTACAACGGTGCTGCAACTGTCGGTAAGGACAACAAGGTAAAGGCAAGCCTCGAAGTCGTAAAGGACATAGCAACCGAATCCACACTCTATGGTATCGAGACCTACGAGAAGTTCCCGACTGCCCTTGAAGACCACTTCGGTGGGTCCCAGAGAGCAACCGTGCTCGCAGCTGCAGCCGGTGTTGCATGCTCTCTTGCTACAGGAAACGCCAATGCCGGTCTCTCAGGTTGGTACCTCTCCATGTACCTGCACAAGGAAGCATGGGGCAGACTCGGATTCTTCGGTTTCGACCTGCAGGACCAGTGCGGTGCCACAAATGTTCTGTCCTACCAGGGCGACGAAGGTCTCCCAGACGAACTCCGTGGTCCAAACTACCCCAACTACGCAATGAACGTTGGTCACCAGGGTGGATACGCAGGTATCGCTCAGGCAGCTCACTCCGGCCGTGGCGACGCATTTACCGTCAACCCACTCCTCAAGGTCTGCTTCGCTGACGACCTCCTGCCCTTCAACTTTGCAGAGCCCAGGAGAGAGTTCGGCCGCGGTGCCATCAGAGAGTTCGTGCCTGCTGGTGAGAGATCTCTCGTCATTCCAGCAAAATAAACTCAATAAATTCAACAGTTTAAAACAGAGTAGGCCTTTTAGCCTACTTTTTGTCTATTTTTTATACTGGCTTTTCTTTGCTGTTTTTTCGGAAGTCACTAGACGATTTAATTCTATATGTTTTAAAAATAGAAGTGAAATAGGCATAAATTCCAGCATTGGATAATGGTTCTAATCTTTTAATTGTGTAAGGCCCATCAAACAATACTAATCCCCGTTACAGGCTCATATAATTCTATTTCAAACCACGACAACTTTTTTGCCTAATTTGCCTGCAGCTTCAACAAATTCTGTTGTGTCCACACCAGGAAATGTATCTATAATACAAACATCAAATTTTTCATCTAAACAATTCGTTAATTCTCTTAGATCCATACTATAAACTTCAAACTTGTCTCCAGATGCTATTAATCCTTCTTTGCTGCCTAAAAGTTTGATCGGAAATCCATTAGCTTCTAAATTAATCAAAGTAATTTCTATTGCAGGACTCCATATATCATTAAAAACAACTTTTTGCGCTTCGGCTTTAAGGCATGCGATTCCTAAAGTCCCAGGGCCACATGTACAATCAAGAACAGTAGGCGCATCATAATCTTTCAAAGCTTTTTCAAGTATCTCTATTTTGGGCGATTTTACCTGTGGGAACTCTATGTGAATTTCACGCTGATATTTATATATTCCTAAAGTACCATAAGGAGTCTGTACAATATCACATCTCAGATCGCATCCAGCAAGAAGTTCATATACATGAGGATTAGAATCAGAATCTCTTATACCCACAGTTTTTCTTATATCCCCCTTTAAAACCCCTCTAACTTCCCCAACTTCCTTTATAATTGTTTCAGCACATCTTTTATCCACTTCATTAGATAATATTACTAAAGAATCCTTAGGTAAATAGGGAGCAGAATCAGTTGGATAGCCAGGAGTCACAAGGGGAACACATGAGTTTCTTAAATTAGCTTTTTTATCTTTTATTCCTTCATCGATCATTACTTTTAGTACGTGAGACATTACAATATCAAGATGCCTCTTTCCGCATTTACAACTTCCAAAATAGTTATCTATTTCATCTAAGTTAATCTGTTCTGCTAGAGGGGAGAATTTTTTTATTTTTTCGGTTTTGCAATCGTTGCATGGTTTGTAGAATAACTCAATGTCTTTTAGTGCTTCCGAAATAGGCCTTATACACGTATCTCCACACCTACACCTCATTTCCATATACTTAAATATGGAATATTTTGTATAAGTACTATGTCATTTCGTATCATTCCTGAATTTCACTTCAGATTCATTTAGAAAGTAGCTGATTTTTTGACTTATTGGAGATTAATCAAAAAAGAAAACGTTAAAAAGAAAACGTTAAAAAGAAAACGTTAAAAAGAAAACGTTAAAAAGAAAACGTTAAAAAGAAACTCTTGAATGTATAAGGGCACTTTTCACTATCAGTTGTTAAACTTAAATTAAATCTTCATCTAATTTGCATTAATCTGCATTTTGTCTTCATCTGATCTTTGTCTGGTCTTCATCTAATCTGCACTTTGAAATTTTTATTGTACTTCAACTTATTCTTTTGAGAAATCTTTAATTTTTGCTCCAAGGCTGCGCATATCTTTAAAGAACTCCGGATACGAAATTGACGCGGATTCTGTTGTATCAATTTTTGTATTTCCTGCAACAATTCCTGCCACTGAAAGAGCCATAACTATTCTGTGGTCATCCCAGCCATGCACTGACGCTCCATGCAGTTTTCCGCCGGTAATTGTCAGGCTGTCTCTTTCTTCTTTTAGGTCTACCCCAAGTTTCGGAAGTTCGGTTGCAAGAGCTCGCAGACGGTCCGTTTCCTTATATCGGACATGTTCGGCATTTTCAATCCTGCTCGTCCCTTTGGCAACTGCAGCAAGGACAGCAACTGTCGGGACAAGATCAGGGTTTGCTCCGGCGTCAAAGGTTATGGCTTTTAATTGTCTTCCTCCTTTAACGGTCACATTGCCTGCTTCTTTATCCCATGTGATATCTGCTCCCATCTGTTTCAGGGTTTCAATGATTACCTTATCTCCCTGTTTTGAAGGGAAGAGGTTTTTGACTGTAACTTCAGATCCATCGGTCATGGCTGCGGCTGCAAGAAGGTAGGATGCAGAAGAAAAGTCACCGGGAACAGTATAATCTTTGAAATCATACTTCTGTTTTCCCGGGATTATAAATCTGGTACCATTACTGTCATCGATATGAACTTTAACGCCTGCCAGTTCAAGCATTTCAAGGGTTATGTCTACATAAGGTCTTGACTTTATTTTTCCTGTAATAGAAAGGATGGTACTGTTTTCGGCAAGTGGGCAGGTTATTAGAAGAGCCGAGATAAACTGAGAACTGATAGAGCCGTCAATACTCACATCCTGTCCCTTAAGTCCACCTTTAACGACAAGTGGAGCTCTCTCATTTCCTCGAGTGGAGCAGGCTTTTACTCCCAGTCGATTGAGAACTTCAAGTAGAGGTCCGTTTGGCCGGGTACGAAGGGAAGCGTCTCCGGTAAGCACTGTAATTCCATCAGTAAGTGCTGCTACTGCGGTCATAAAGCGAAGAGTTGTCCCTGAATTTGCAGCATCAATTACATCATCAGGTACATTGGGTTTTCCATTAATTCCGTGGATAATAAGTCTGTCTTCTTCCCTCTCAACCAAAGCCCCAAACATCTCGGAAGCCCGGACTGTGGCAAGAGTATCGGCCGAAATCAGGGGATGCCTGACGGTTGATTCTTTTGAAAGAGCTGCCAGGGTTACAGCTCTGTGAGTGTAACTCTTTGAAGGTGGGGCAAAGACTTCCCCTTTGATTGAGGATTTGTCAATAGAAACACGCATATGTATCAGATCTCTTCTGTTTCTTATTGGATTTTTCATGGATTCAGGTGCTTACTTCTAGCTTCTGAATAACCTTTTTACAACGCTGCTAATAAATTGAACAAAATTGAATATTTTGAATATGATTCAGAACTCAATTTATAACTCAGTTTGAGAATCAGTTCACCCCTTTTACGATATTTTCTACCATATCCCAGTCATGATCATAGATATGTGCTGAGATACTGATAGTTGTGATCGTTCCGGGTTTTGTTCCCACTTTATCAGCCACGTACTCGAGGAGTTTCGAGAGCCCATACAAATTTGCAGGATAAGCTCCCCCAAAATCGTGACTTCTGAAGAGAGTTGTGAGGTGTATCTTTCCGTCTCTTATTTTGAAGTCGTCGAGCATCATGCAGGGGACTTCATTAACTTTTGTATCTACAGGAGGAATCCAAGTAACTGCGATTGCTCGTCTGGAAGTGGGATTTTGCTGCAGCTTTTCTATCACATAATCTATTTGATCTACTTTTCCATGCCAGTTCCGGAGGCGCTGCCCGTATGTATACTCAAAATCCTGTGTGTTTTCTCCAGAGATCAGTTGCTTTGCATACTCTTCAAGCCTTTCTTCATTCCAGGCAGTTTCGTGTGGGATCCTGTCTGTGTAGGGATCTTCAATTATTATCATCAAATCCATAAATTCCCTAATCTGGCTTCCTCTTTCATCCGTAATAACCTGCCCGTGATTCCGGATAATGTTAAGCCCACGGTACCATGCATCAGAGATTGTTTTTGCTCTGACAATCCTGCCAATTTCAAATCTGTCTTCCATTGAAAATTCCCCGATAAAATAAGGATAGGGTATGCAAGATTAATATCCTGATCCGAAACTCTCAAATCCAACAATGTGGTCAATGTCTCTGATTTTTGGGATTTTTCGGATACACTTTCCCATAAGCTAAATATGGTACAATATTCTACATAGGAGTTATTTATCTTATTTTCTTTATTCACCACTTTCTTTTATAAGTGCTTTCTTTCAGATATAACTTAGAATTTCACTGTGAATATTGATAGCATATGTCATGCCAAATTTAAAAAAATTCCGGACAAAAAAGGATATGGAAATTCCGGACAAAAAATACGGAAAATAAATCAAATAAAATTTAAAAAAAATAAGCAATTGGATATAGTCTGAATTAAAATCCGGGTAAAACAATATCTGAATAAATGGATCAAAATTAGAAACTTGAAAAACTAAAGACAAAATCCTGGATAAAAGAATTAAAAATAAAGGTTTGAGAACTATTCTCAGAACCTCATTGCCCTAAGGCGCCTTACCCTTTCTTCGGTTACAGGGTGAGTACTGAAAAGAGACTGAATTGCTCCTCCTTTTAATGGATTGACAATAAACATATGGGCGCTGCTTTCTTTTGCCTGGACATCTGAGACTCTCGGCTTATAGTGAGAGTTCCCGTATTCGAGTTTTTCAAGGGCATTGGCAAGAGCCCAGGGTTTTCTGGATATGCTGGCTCCTTCTGCATCAGCTGCATATTCTCTTGATCTTGAGATCGCAAGCTGGATCAAAGTTGCAGCGAGAGGCGCTAGAATTGCCATCGCGATGAGGCCTATGATTCCTCCGTTGTCATCATCTCTGTTGCCGCCGAAGCCGCCGAAAATTGCAGCCCATTGTGCCCAGTGGGCAAGCATTGTGATAACACCTGCAAGAGTTGCAGCTATAGCACTTATCAGGGTATCCCTGTTCTTCACATGTGCAAGCTCGTGTGCCAGCACGCCTTCCATTTCTTCATAAGATAGTAACTCAAGAATTCCAGTTGTAGCAGCCACAGCCGCATGCTCTGGGTTTCTTCCGGTTGCAAAGGCATTTGGCATTCCGGATTCTACGATATACACTTTGGGCTTTGGGATTCCTGCTTTCATAGCCAGTCCATCGACGATCCTGTGCAGGTTCGGAGCTTCCGCAGGTGAGACTTCCTTTGCCCTGTACATTTTGAGTACTATTTTGTCGCTGTACCAGTAACTTCCAAAATTCATAATTATTGCAAACAGGAACGCAATAATCATTCCGCCCGTACCTCCAAAGTAGTCTCCTATCAGAACCAGGAGGCCTGTAAGGGTGGCAAGCAAAATTGTAGTTTTAAGCATGTTCTTCATGACTTATCACACGACGTCCTCCCAGGCTAATGTCTGGGTTTTCGGTCTTTGATTCTTATTTCTGGACTTATTTTTATAAATTGAGCAGATTAGAATCAGTTTTATATCACTTGAATACAGATATATATGTTTTCTTCTGCAAGTGCAGGTTAATACATTTGTGTTATTTAGATTTCCTTATTTATCCCAAATCAATTTAAAATTCTCTTAAAAGGCAACTTTATTCTCAAATTGGGAAATCTCATTCAAGAAATTATATTTTTCTCTGGAATCTCCCCCTCTCAAAGCTTACATTACTAACAAGTATCTCTTTTTTGATATATTTACATTTGCATGCTTCATGCATTTAGTTTGATTTCTAACTATTATTGTGACTTCAAGTATATGTATCTATTGAATAACTGGTTCCAAAACTCAATATTACTTTTTTGAATCCCATATGCCGAATAATCAATTGTTTTTTGATCACAAAAATAGTTTGAAACTTTACTAATTTGAGGGTAAAATTAGTTTTGGGACGGACTCATTTAGTACACGAATACAAAAATAAAAATATAGTTACTTTAATCCGTTGTCAAAATAATCCGTGTCAATCTTTTTAACATCGTAAGACTTTACTTTTGAAACTCCCACATCATACTCAATCATTAGTCTTGCAAGCGTTTCTCCATCAATCAACACAATGTTCCCTGTGAAATTGGCATATTCAATAGCTTCTCTTGAAAAAGTAGAGGTTGTTATAAAGACTCCTTTCTTTGCTTTCTTTCCTATCAGAGCGCCTGCAAATTTCTGGATTTCAGGTCTTGGGACGGTACCTTCCCAGCGTTTTGCCTGAATATAAATTACATCAAGTCCAAGCCTATCTTCCTTTATGATTCCATCGATCCCACCATCATGACTTCTACCAACTGCTTTTCCTGCATCTGCTCTTGAGCCTCCATATCCTATTTTTATCAAAATATCAACAACGAGTGATTCAAAGAAGCTGGCTGAACATTTTTTTATGATAGAGAGAACTTCTGAAACGAGTTCGTTGTGCAGCTCCTGATATGCGATTTCAAGGAACTCTTCAGGATCTAGGTCTTTTTTCCTTTCTATTTCTGGAATTTCTGATTTATCGATTAAAGTAGACTTGTCCCTGTTATAAAAAGCATTAAATTCTTTATATCGTTTCAAAAAATTAACATCAATAGACGCAGGATTTTCTTTAAGGACATACAGTCCTCTCTTGGTAATGGAAAAATATCCTTTTCTTCCAGAATCAAGCAAGCCAGCTTTTTTCAGGTAAGTACATGCCCATCCAATTCGGTTATTAAATACAGCTTGCTGGCCACTTGGCAAAAGTTCTCTTCTTTCTTCTTCGCTTAATCTTAACTCTTCTGCAAGAAGCTCAATAGCATTGCGAATTTTATGCTCTTCTCCATCTCCTGCATATTTAAGCAAAGGAAGCATTAAGGATTGATAATCTGGAACTGCCATTAGATCACTCAAAATATGTTAGTCCTACTTAGAACTTTGAGTATGTATCTTTTTATAGTTTATCATTTTGTATCTGTTCACGTAATCTTGATTCTATTTCAAAAATTACTACTCCTCAAAGATCACTTTCCAGTAAAACCTCACAAAATCCAAACCTTTATACCTTTTCCTTTCCCAAAAACTTCTCATGTCCTCTTCAGGCATCCCTCTTCCTCTCAAAACGGAACATTCTATTAAAGATCGCCTCTACTGGAACTTCTTAAACGTGATACCTTTCCTGATCGGTTCAATTGGGATTGCCAGAGATTCGCTCAAATGGGTAGCGGTTTACATAGGAATAGCCCTTTTTTTCTTCTTGGTTATCGAATTCAGGTTCGCATGTACTCACTGCTTTTACTATATCCGGAGTAAAGGCTACGTAAAGTGTATGATGCTTTCTGGAGTACCAAAAATTTTTAAAGATCGTCCCGGATCTCACAGCCCTTTTGAAAAGATTATTACTGTTCTTGGGGCTTTGTCCGTGTTTCTTTTTCCGGTCTACTGGCTTATCAGTGACCCTCTGCTTCTGGGAGCTTATATTGTTGCATGGGTACTGTTTTTTCTGACAGTCCATCGATATGAATGTGTAAGATGCATTAATTTTGAGTGTCCTATGAATCGGGTGCCAGCTGAAATGGTAAAAAATTTTAAAAAGAGAGGTGACCTATCAGATAACTTTGATCTTTCTGGAAATGAATTTCAGGTATCAGGGTCAAACAGATGTGCTTCCCTTAAAATAAAACATGAATTCAAGGACTTTCTCTACTGGTACTTCGTAACCTTGGTTCTTCTATTTTCGGCGGGACTTGCAATTGGTATTTACTCAACAGGGTGGGTACTTGTCTATCTTTTCTTAGTTTTATTTCACTTTTATGTCCTGGAACAGCGTTTTTTCTGCACCCATTGTCCTTACTATACAATGAGTGAGAAAAAAGTGAGATGCATGATGAATTGGGGTTGGCCGAAGCATTTCAGATCCAGGCCGTATCCTCTAGGAAAATTCGATCTTGCCGTTACTACTCTTGGGTCCCTGGTCGTTCTTCTCTTTCCTGTTTCCTGGCTTTTGAAAGAACCGTTTCTATTGGGTACTTACCTGGTTTCTATTTCGATTTTCTTGCTAACGATATGGAGGTATGAGTGCTGTCGCTGTATCTATTTTGGATGTCCTTTTAACAGAGTTTCGGCTGAAGTGAGGATGAAATTTGAGGAGGAAAGAGAGTTGAGTGCGAGTTTGGAGAAGATTAAATTGTGAGTTTGAGGAAGGTCAGAGAAAGTTAGAGGAAGTTAGAGGAAGTTAGAGGAAGTTAGAGGAAGTTAGGGGAAGTTAGAGGAAGTTAGAGGAAGTTAGAGACAGATTAAACTGAACACTGCATCAATGGGTTTTGTGTTCCTAATACAATTTGAATTAATATAGTTTATACAGTGATTTCAATAAGAACAATTATTTAATAATAATGGATTTTTGCTAGATTTCTCCTGATAGCGCGTCTGTACTTTACTGCGGGGTATCCGAAAATGACCACTATTCCCGGTTGGTTTCGGATATTGATTCCGTACTTTTCTTTCACTTCTTTGCCCCCACTTTTCAGCATTGGGCCAATGGTTCCTATCATACAGCTTCCAAGGTTCAGGGCTTCGGCGGCAATCATTGCATAGGTGGCTGTGATAAAAGGATCTGCTGGATCAGCATAAGGAGAAACATGGAAGTACATAGCAAGGGGTGCTCCGTAGAGCAGGTAATCAGTATTTTCTTTTCTATATTCTTCAAAGATTTCAATCGCCGGATACACGAATTTGTCAATAACTTCATATTCTTCCTTCTTCATGAAAGGTCGCATCAGGAGAAGTACGGGTTTCGAAAATATCCATTTCTGGCTTTTTATAAGCTTTAACATGTCATCGGAAAATTCCCTTACTTTTTCTTTTCCGTTTATAACCAGGACCTCAACATCCGAAGGTGGAATCCCCATGGGTGCCGTGCTTGCTGCTGCCAGGATTCGGTCTATTTTTTCCTTTTCAACTTCTCTGTCTTCAAATTCCCGGATGCTGCGCCTGGAAAGCATGAGAGCCATAAGTTCTTCGTATCCGGCTCGGGACTCTTCTGCTGGGAGATATATGGACGAAGTCTGGGATATGTCTCTCCCTTCTACCGCAATGGCTCCTGTTGGACAAACTGCAACACAATGCCCGCAGCCGATGCAGCCAAAATAGCGGGTTTGGTCGATCCTTACTTTGTCGTTTTCAAGGTAGATAGGGGCTCCTTTGCAGACTTTAACACAGAGGCCGCAAGTCTTACACTTCTCATAATCGATCCTGACAGTTGCGGTTTCAGAGTACCTGGCTGTAGGGATGGCCATAGATTTTGTTCTGAACGATGGTTATAAAAATCTTTGGTTGAATGCAGTTTTTCTGGAAATGAAAGTGTTTTCCTGTCGGTTTGAACATCTCTCTCACTAATTTGGAGTAGAGCTGAGCTGCATTAAGTGTGAAAACTTTTCTAAATTTTCCTGCCCAATTTAACAGTAACTTATTTATAGTATAACACGGTAATTTACTTCCGTAGTCCAAGTGTCAAATGATGAACTACAACCAAACAAAAGGAGTTTCAGAAATGAAAGACGCAACCCAGGAGACTTCTCTTAAGCCCGTTCTGCATGGGTTTTTGTTAAGCAACGGAAAGTTTATCACTCCCGCGGAAATGAAAATTATGGAAAGCCTTGGGGTTGTCCGATCTAGAACAATCTGAATTCCAGAAATAAACCGGAAAAAGGCATATGATTGGGCAGGCTAAAGAACTTTTCGGAGACAATCTGTAATAATGCCTCAAAAAATTTCGATCCCTTAATTAACCCTATAAAAGTCTCTATTTGTTAGATAATGAAAAAATTCAAAAAAGCCTTCAGCAGAACAACCTTTTAAAATCAAACGAAAAGGACTCCCATAAATCAGCAAAGCCTCCAATCCCTGTGTATATTTGTAAAAACCGGATAAGTTATAACTAATATTGATTTCCTCCATAAGCTAATTCACTCCAAAAACGTTGAGCTTAGTCAACGAGGCCAGAAAAACAGATTGAATAAAAAACAGATTAAATAAAAAACAGATTAAATAAAAAACAGATTAAATAAAAAACAGATTAAATAAAAAACAGATTAAATAAAAAACAGATTAAATAAAAAACAGATTAAATAAAAAACAGATTAAATAAAAAACAGATTGAATAAAAAACAGATTAAATAAAAAACAGATTATATCCGATTTGTCTGTTCTCTTCTGTCCTTTCCGGTTGAAGTTTATCACTTTTTCTTTTTAGTAATCTCCTTTTAGCAATTTCCTTTTAGCAATCTTTCTGGGCTTAAGGAGAATTGTATAAATCTAAAGTTTACATGCTCTTTATATACTTCGCCTGTAAAACCTTATTTGCTTTCTTTTCAGGTTTCTTTCAGACTGCATTGGAACTCCATCTAACTATGAAATGGAGTAACTTTATGAAGTAAAATAACTTATACTTCGTGCAAGGAAAAAGTGACAACAATGAAAGCTGCCTGCATCCAGATGAATATCTCCCTTTGCTCAAAAAAGGAAAACCTTGAGCGTGCCCTCTCTCTGGCAGAAGAAGCGGTTTCGAAAGAAGCTGAAGTGCTTGCATTTCCGGAAGTCTTCTCAACTGGTTTTTGTTATGACCACATAGTTGAGTTAGCTGAAACTGCTTCCGGTCCTACCATTGGAGCCTTATGTGATTTTTCGAAGGAAAATGAGTGTATTCTTGCAGGTTCGATGATAGAACATAGAGAAGGCTCAGAATTCAGTAGTGAAATGAATATTCCTCCTCAGTTCAATCTGGGGTTCTGCATCGAGTCCGGAAAGCTAGTTGGCATCCATCGAAAAACTCAGCTTTACGGTCTTGAAAAAGAATATTTTGCACTTGGAGAAGATATACATCCTATTCGGCTGAAAAAGTATGACCTTTCCATGGGGCTTATGGTATGTAACGAAATCCGGTATCCGGAAGTTTCCCGGAAACTTGCTCTCGAAGGAGCAGATCTTCTGGTTTCGGCATCTGACATGCCTGATTTTTATATCTATCCCTGGCGTATTATGTCCCTTTCTCGAGCAATTGAAAACCAACTGCCACATATCGCCTGTAACAGAGCTGGAAACGATAGGTTCTCAACTTATCCGGGCAGATCTTTTATTGCCGATGGATGGGGCCGTATTCTGGCAGAAGCCGGAAAGGAAGAGTGTGTTCTAATCGGGGAAATTGATCTTGAAAAGATAAAAGAGATCAGGAAAACTGGTTCCATCATCGAAGATCGGAGGCCTGAGATTTATTAATTCAGGATTGAGTTAATACACATTTAGAAAAGAACCCATTTTAAAGAATATATCGAAAATAAGGGTTAGAATAAGAGTTAGAATAAGAGTTAGAATAAGAGTTAGAATAAGAGTTAGAATAAGAGTTAGAATAAGAGTTAGAATAATCGCAGGTTATGAAAACAACTGAATAATTTTTTTAGAATAAGAGTTCGAATAAGGGTTAGAATAATCGCAGGTTATGAAAGCAACTGTATAATTTTATTTATAAATGCAAGATAAGTTAAAATATAATAAAAAGGTGAACCCTGTAGGGTTACCCTTTCAGTTCTTTAATTATCAGTTCGCGTGCAGTTTTTGCATCTGCCGTACCTTTTGTCTTTTTCATGACCTGTCCCACGAGGAAGTTCAGTGATTTCTCCGTGCCTCCAATATAGTCCTGTACTGCAGCTTCATTTTCGGCGATTGTTTCAGCAATTGCTTTAGTCACTAGGTCGTCTTCGGCTTTGAAAAGGCCCTTTTCTTCGATAATCTGAGACGGGGTCTTTTCCTCCGCAGCGTCCAGCATAGTTCGAATGACTTCAACGGCAGCCCTGTCACTGATTTTACCTTCGGCAAAAAGGTTAATCAGTTCTACCATATCTGAAGCCTTTATGGAATTCTTTATCCCTGGGTCTTTTGCGTGGATAAAACCTATTTTCTTCCCGTCATAAGAGGAGATTTCAAGGTCACGATAATTTAATTCTCCAAGGAAGACATCAGCCGTCCAGGTAGCTGCAATCTTCGGGTCCACTCCTTTTGCACAGACGCTTTCATAGAAGTCAGCAAGCATAATCTTTGATGTAAGAGACTTTGCATGCATATCCGTAATTCCGTACTGCTCTATAAAACGAGCACGTTTTGCGTCTGGAAGTTCAGGTAGAGTTTTCTTAATTGAAGGAATCCAACCGGTAATGCGCATAGGCATAAGGTCAGGTTCGCGGAAGTAACGGTAATCCTCAGCTTCCTCTTTTGTTCTCATTGAGAGCGTTACGCCTCTACCTTCATCGAAGTGACGAGTCTCCTGTGAGACTTTTCCTCCACGCCGGATTACATTCTTCTGGCGCATAATCTCATAAAGAAGAGCTTTTTCAACTCCTTTATGCGAAGAGATATTCTTAACCTCAACACGGGTACCCCAGTGGACTGAAACGTTTGCATCCACACGCATTGCTCCTTCAAGGTTACCATCAAAAACATCCAGATACTCAAGGATATTCCTGAACTTATCAAGGAACCTTCTAGCTTCTTTGGGGCTGCGCATATCAGGTTCTGTAACAGTCTCAATCAGGGGCACGCCTGATCTGTTATAATCGATAAGGACACCTTTCGACTTCTCTATACTTCCGATGTGCACAAGTTTGCCTGGGTCTTCTTCCATGTGGGCTCTTGTAATCCCTACCGTATGTTCTCCGTCTTCTCCTTCAATTACAACTTTCCCGTTGCTTACGATTGGGAAATCATACTGCGTAATCTGGAAACCTTTGGGAAGATCAGGATAGAAATAGTTCTTCCTGTGGAACTGTGTCTCTTCTGCGATCTCTCCTTCAAGGGCAAGTCCTACTTTAATTGCGGCTTCAACTGCTTTTTTGTTCAGAACCGGAAGTGTTCCCGGAAGGCCCAGACAGATTGGACAGGTGTGAGTGTTTGGGGCTGCATTGTGATAGTCTGTAGAACAACCACAAAACATCTTGGTCTTAAGTTTATTCAATTGAATATGGATCTCAAGCCCGATTCTTACTCCGTCAGGATTTTCATAGACCATTTATGCCACCTCCGGAGGTCTCTTTGTGTGATAATCAGTATTTTGCTCGAAAGTATATGCTGCACGCAGCACAGCAGGCTCGTCAAATGGCTTGCCCATTATCTGAAGTCCTATCGGAAGACCGTCAGTGAAACCGCAGGGCACGGAAAGTGAGGGTACCCCTGCAAGATTGATCGGGCAGGTATTCACATCCGAGAGATAGAGGGTAAGCGGATCTTCAATCTTTTCTCCTATCTTAAAAGCAGGGTTTGGCATAGTTGGAGCCATAAGCACATCAACTTTTGAGAGAGCCTTGTCAAAGTCCTGCTTCACAAGAGTTCTGACCTTCAGGGCCTTTAAATAATACTTGTCGTGATATCCTGCTGAAAGGGCATAGGTTCCAAGGAGAATTCTTCTTTTCACTTCTGTTCCAAAGCCCTCAGCTCTTGTTTTTGAAACCATGGCATGCCAGTTTTCACCGCTTGCTCTATATCCGTAGCGTGTTCCGTCAAATCTCGCAAGGTTTGAGGATGCTTCACTCATTGCGATGATATAATAAGAAGCAAGAGCATACTTTATATGAGGCATAGAAACCTCTTCCCAGGACGCTCCGAGATCTTCGCATTTGTGTATGGCGTTCCAGACGGCTTTTTCGACATCTGGATGGATACCTTCTCCGAAAAACTCCTTTGGAACCCCGATTTTAAGCCCTTTTACATCTTCGATAAGAGCTTTTTGGTATTCGGTTTTGCTGTCAATTGAAGTCGAATCCTTGCGGTCATAACCTGCTATAACATCCATCAGCACAGCAATGTCTGTCACATTGTTTGCAAGAGGCCCAACCTGTTCAAGAGAGTTTGCATAAGCTACAACTCCATATCTAGAAACGGCTCCATACGTTGGTTTAAGTCCAACAACCCCACAGAAAGCTGCAGGGCAGCGTACAGAACCTCCTGTGTCAGAACCGAGAGCAAAAGGAGCTTCTCCTGCTGCAACAACTGCTGCACTGCCACCGGAAGACCCACCCGGTACTCTTTCAAGGTCCCAGGGGTTTGCAGTCGGCCCAAAGTAGCTGGTTTCCGTAGAAGAACCCATTGCAAACTCATCCATGTTGGTCTTTCCCAGGATTACGGCACCTGCAGCGAGAAGCTTTTCAATAACATAAGCATTGAATGGCGGGATATAGTCCTCAAGAATTTTTGAACCGCAACTGTTTGGCAGTCCAACTACGGAAATATTATCTTTTATTGCAATTGGCACGCCTGCAAGAGGGCCATTGTGCCCCTCAACATCAATTTTCTTCGCCTGCTCAAGAGCTTTCTCAGAGACCGTTATATAACCATTAACTTTGCTCTTTCCTATAGTATCGAGATACTGAGCTGTTACTTCCTCGGCTGAGCTTTCCTTAATTTTCTCTTTTACCTGTGCAACACTCATCCATTTTGCCATTTAAAACCCTCCTCAGCCTATCTTCGGAACTCTGAAGGCTCCATCCTGTTTGTGTTCGGTGTTTTCAAGAACAACTTCCTGCGGGAGACATTCTTCCACCACATCATCCCTGAACACGTTATGAATCTCAGCCACGTGATAAGTGGGAGCTACATCTTCAGTAGGCAACTCGTCAAGCTGTCCAAAATACCCCAGAACTGAATTAAGTTTTTCCATGTGTTCGACTGTTTCCTGTTCGCTAATATCAATGCGAGCAAGCCAGCCGATATGTTCTACATCTTCTTTTGTGATCATGAAAGTCCCTCAAAAATAGAATGATTCTGAATAAATGTCGTTGGTTGCTGCATAATACAAATAGGTAATGGGATAAATATATATTCATCTCCCCATGCATCAATTGCCGCCTCCATGTTCCGCCACCCGAGTCCCGTTACCCGAGTCCCGTCTCGGGAGGACGGTGCCCTTTTCGCTTATTTCGTTCGCTCAAGAGGGCTGAATTATGATCAAGAGGAACTCTTCATTCAATTTGCTCAGGAATGCTATCTTATAAGACAAAAGGAATTTTTGAACTTGTGGTGGTAGTGAGTAGGTTTTTACTGGCTGCCGAATATGTCTCTAAGGTCGTTACTTTTTTTGCCTTCGATTAAGATCGTACATCTGGACTTTTTTCATTTTTGCCAGGTTGAGTACTCTTTCAAGTTCGTCGTCTGTGAGGTGTCGGGATTCAATGTAACCGTTGTCTACGGCTTCATTGAAGATTTCGTATCCCAGGGCTGAACGGGTAAGGACTGTAGTCCAGCCTCTTGGGCTGCCAACTCCGCCAAAAGAGATATCTGAGTTTTCGGCAGTAAGATCCGTACAGAAACGACAGGAAGAGCTCCTATATTCATCAAATTCGCTGAGGTCGAAGATTTGTTGTTTTCCGTCCTTCAGAGTAACCTCAAATCTCCCTTTCCGAATTTTCATGGCATCTACATTTTCCAGCGTAATTCCATAACTTCCCAGTACTGCTTTAATTCCTTCATAGGAGAAGGTATCCATACAAAAAAGCCCGAGTTTGAGAACCTTTGCTCTCATGAAGAGATGTAGAAATCCATAGGAACTTTTCTGCATTTTAGTGACTGCATCAATATTACAGCTTGTCCCTACGAACGCAACGCTGTTCATTCCCTGTTTAATTGCGCTCATAAGAGCTTCAAGCGTCATTGAATGAGAATAGATGCTGCCGCTACTCTCAAGGATCTCTTCCCTTTTCTTTGCAACTACTGGTACAGGTTTCCAGGGCTCTTCTTTTGAGCGGGTAGTAACTACAGCAGAGTCAATTAACCCCTCATCAAGGGCATACAAAAGTAGAGATGTCACAACTCCTCCATCCTGTCCCTTTATTTCGGGAATAGCAGATCTTGCTGCATATGCGAAGCGGAAACTCCCTATAAGTCCCTCTTCTGTGGTGATGGTTCTAGGACACTGGTAGTAGCAGACTCCGCAGGCTTTACAGGGGCCTACCAGTTTTGGTGTGCCATCTTCTATCGTTATATACTCGCAACTTGCTGCGCAGGCTCCGCAAAGAGTGCATATGCCTGGTTTTATAATGTCCTTTTTTAACTTTCCAAAGGAAATTCTTTCTTTCTCACTAAGATTCCGTTTGAGCCGGATTACACTTTTTTCTAGAGCATCGAATTTCTGTTTGCATTCAGGACTGCAGAAATAGTAGCTCTTTCCCCCATAATCCGAAAAATACTCAGTATTGTCAGATATTATTTTTTTACAAATAGGATCCAGTGGCATTAAAAGCCTCCGATGCAGGTTACATGAAAACTTCAGGAAATACCATAAGTGCCATCAAATGCGTGACTCCCAAACGAATTTGATGCTAGCCTTAAAGGATATCGATCTTGTAACAGTAAAATTAATAGTTAGTTAAAAGAGATTAATTTATATAAATCTTTTTATAATTATAACTTTTTATATTTGTAATATCTCTGATTTTTATTCTTTTCATATTTTATGTGGTCTCTACCAAAGACCATCAGATGAATGAGTACTTAGAATATTGCTGATTTTTCAACGCTGTACCCAGTTATTATATTCTTTTCTTTTCTTCCTGTTTTTCCTTTCCTTCTCTTCTTTTCGTTTCTTTTTCCTGTTTTCTTTCCCTTTTCTTTCCCTCTTTTATTTTCTTCCCTTTTTCTTCTTGTTTTTCCTTTTTCTTTTTCTTCTTTATTTCTTCTTGTTTTTCCTTTTCCTCTTCCTCTTTCTTTTCTTCTTGTTTTTCCTTTTCTTCTTTCTCTTCCTTCTCTTTTTCCATTTCCTTTTCTTTATTTTTCAAATATATTTTTTTCTCGTAATACGCCAGAGGATGATTGATTTTTTCACACAATCGGTCTTTACCTATGCAGTTCCCATAGGTTCTCATAGTATCACATGCAGGAGGCTTGTATACGTTTCCTGTTGCGCCTGCGATATGTTCTATCTGATAAAGGGTTACTTCCGCGTCAAAATCAGGAGATACATTGAAAAGGTTAAGAATTTCATCCACTGACATTCCCACACTGAGCAGGAAGGAGGTCATGGCAAAGCGCATAGAATGGGCAAGATTTACTCCACCCTGTACGTTTGCAAGGGCATGGGATATACAGGGAGGAAAGAGGTCTGGTTCCACTACACCAAAGTCCGTTGTTCCGAATTTTTTCTTGTGGACCTCAAATTTATCTTTTATTTCAGCAACATAAGGCGCGCAGAAACTTGATACTTCAGAAGGGATTTTGGGGATGGGAAATGATTTTTCTATTCTTTCTTTGATTGCTTCTTGAAGAAGTCTTACAAAGTCTTTTTTCGTAACCACAACCATTCCGGATCTAAGCTGCCGATTCGTTAATTTCCAGACTGGTTCTCTTATCGAAGAAGAAAAACGTATATAATCTGCAAAATGCATACTGAACTGTAACTCTTCAGCTTCGGCTTGAATCCCAAAGTCCTCCCCAAATTCAAGCAAAAAATCAGTACTTTCTTTTTCGAGCCATTTTGAAGCTGCTTCCGCTTCTTTAAGTGCATATCGCTTGGTGAATAACTGGTCATCTACGCAAGCGACCAGAATTTGAGCAAAAGGATAAGATAGAGTTTCGGAAAGAAGCCAGCTTTCATCTTTTATGAGCGTTGTTTCAATCTCTCCTTCGATGGATTGCATTACTCTTTCCATCCCGCGAACTCGAGATCTCCGAAAGGCCGGAGAATTAAGCAAACTCTCTAACGAGACTCTGAGGCTTTCTACATAAGCAGATACTTCTGAAGCAAATGGGTAAAGAGCGATATGTTCCTCGTCCATTTCAGTCCGACTCAATTCTTGGAGCCAGGAGGTAAGAAATCCTTCCTGAACCATTCGCAATTTCGAAATCTATGAGTATTGGGAAGTCTTTTCCAAGGGACAGAGTAACTTCATTGACTTTGTTTGTGGGTTTGACTATATCGGTCAGATAATCCAGAGAGAAAAGAGAACATGCTTCGCCTGCCTTCAGATCGATTAGCTGGTCCCTGCCCATCTCGAGACGAACCTGGTCGGTATCGCCTTTTGCTTCCATATAGAATGTATCGTCCGAAACTCCCATAAGCATATGGTCGCTTATTTTTTCGGCAGCTTTAACAGCACGTCTGAGGTCTGCACCGTTAAGGACGACTTTGGCAGGCAATTCGAGCTGTGGAACTCTTGGTTCTGCCCGAATTGTGGAAGGATCGAGAAGAGAAAGTGTATAAGACAGCCCTCCGACATCAATCAAGAGTTTGTGATTTTCTTCTTCAAGTTCCATCCGGACTGTGTCATTCTTATCCGCAATTCCCAGCAGGTCCGTAATCTTATTCAGGTCGACTCCAATTTCACATTCATCAGCATTATATTCGTCGAAAGCAGATGATCCAAGTTCGAAAATTCCCATTGCAACATTGGCAGGGTCAACGGCTTTTACCGAAATACCTTCAGGGTTTATCTTGAATCTGACCTCATCTACAATTACAGCTAGTGCGGCAACCGCGTCTTTCAGAAGCTCTGCATTAATTGCTGCCTTAAACATATTTTTTCTCCAATAATGAATTTAAATCTAAACTCTTATTACCCTTGAGATATATAAATTTCTTTACAAATTCCTAAATTCCAGCTCATCTTTTAAAACTAACTCTCTGAATATGACTAAACAGGGTTCTGAGCCGGAAAAACCATTAGATTCAAACTCCCGGCAACTATATAAATATTGGTCAGAAAACAGGGCGGCTTCAGGCTCTGCTTGAAGCAGAAAGGAAGCGGTAGCCTGATGAATCTAGTCTTTCGGGAACTGTACTTTTCAAGGGGGAATAGAAGGGCAATTAAATATCAGTCGTATTCTCTCCAGGTAAATCCGCATTTCGTACACTTGAAGAAGCGGGTTTCGGATTCGTCGGCAGACCTCAGCTGTCTGAGCCACCAGGCTGCAGTATTATTCCCACATTCTGGGCATTTTACACTTGTTGTCGGCAGGCCTGAAATCTGCTCACCTTCCAGAACTACTATTTCATGGTCATCGATCTTGTCTTTGGAGACAAAGCTTTTTTCATCACTTTTTATAGGTATTATGTTTCCGCATTTTCTACACTCGAAATTCCCATTTTTAGGAAACATCATACTTTTGCATTTGGGGCAGAATTGCATTAATATCACTTTTTGCATCATTTATAATTTTATTGTGGTCAAAAGCCAGTTCAGGAATGGAATCAAGCTTAAAAAGATCGACGGAAGCTGCATCAGACCCAGATTTCATCTCTCCGAATCCCTTTGCAAGATAGCATACTGAAACCGTATGTCCTCTGGGGTCGCGGTCAGGATCGGAATAGACTCCTACAAGTTTGATAAGCTCTACAGAAAGGCCTGTTTCTTCAAAAGCTTCCCTTGCTGCTGCTTTTTCAGTAGTTTCCCCGATTTCTACGAAGCCACCAGGAAGGGCAAATTTTCCCTGATATGGGGGATTTTTTCTCTTCACAAGCACAAGCCTGTTTTTAAAGAGGATTACGGTATCAACGGTTAAACTAGGAGTTTTGGGTTTCATAAAACGCCTTCGACTTTCCTTTCCGGGAGATCTCTTTTTCCGCCACCAATCCCTTACTAAATTAGCTTTTCCGGCAGGAACGCCAGAATGAAATAATATTATTATTATACATAACGTAGAAATTCTTCATCTTATTTCAATTTTGACATTATAAGTCAGATTTCTGTCAAGCAGAAAAATCCCTTATGTGATTGCTTATCTTAAATGTTTCCCTTTTATCGAAACAAAAATTTCCTATTCCTTAAATTCTTCAATATCTATATTTTTTATACAAATGAGAACATGTTTGTAACGTTCTGTTTATAAGGTTCTGTTTGTAACGTTCTGTTTGTAACGTTCTTTGTAATGTTCTGTTCGTAACGTTATTCTTCTATAATAGGAATCTATTATCTTATTTACAGGCTCAATTATTCGGCATCAGTGTCTTGATAGAGGTAATAATTCTATGTCTCTTAATATAGAAAGTAATAACCGAGTTAATAATTCTACATCTCCTTATCAATGCGAAAAGTAAAATCCATAAGCTTTGAATTCCTAAATACTAACGATTATGAACTAATTGGATTTATTGGAAACTTATTTAAATATTTATCAATTATTTAGACAAGTTCATTTGTCGCTTTCCGGAAACTTCATAACTTGCCCGAGGCTTTCTGAGCTTTCAGAATAAGAACAATAATATTCAAAACTAAACTTTACCTCTGGCAAAAAAGGTGCGTAAAAAATGATAGAAAGTATACTCTGGCTCGCAGTCGGGTTAATGGTTGCGTCATCCGTCATCCCCAGAACCTCAAGGGTTCGTAAACTTGTTGGAGGGATTGGATGGGGTGTATTTTCCATCCACTGGAGTTATCAGCCTCTTCATTATATCAAAATTATGGACTATGCTAATGTGCTCCTAACAATAGTAGTAGCTCTGTTTTGTCTACTTGTAGCATATATCATGTTTCTAGAGTACAGAAAAGGTCCTCTAAAGATAATGAATAATAGAGAAGTGCTGCACTCAAAATTTTCAGCTCAGGGTGAGGCTGATTTCCTTGACATAACCTCGATGCTTACAAGTGCCAGTGCACTCGGAGCTCTTGTTTATTTCCCGTTTGCGAATTTCGCCTTTCTGAATACCTGGATTATAGGAGGGGTTACTTCTCAGGTTACCTGGGTTCTTCAGTATTTAGAGATCCCTGCATACATGAAAGCCTGGAATATGATATCACTTAATGGGTATACAGTGGAAATCATTCTCGCCTGTACGGCGATTGAAAGTATTGCTCTCTTTATGGGGCTTATAGGTGCAGTGAGAGCTCCCCTTAGTCGCATGGCTATGGCGTTTATTGTGTCAGTGCCCGTGATCTATGTACTTAATCTTATCCGGGACATTTTCGTGGTAGTTGCTTATGGAGAACAATGGTTTGGGGCTGACAGTTTTATAATTGCGCATAACTACATCGCAAAGGCGGGTTCAGGCATTGCCCTCTTTGTAATTTCATACGCAGTACTTCGGATTCTGCCAGAACTGTTCGGAATGATTGATGGCCTTTGGGTCATTCTTTCTAATGAATTGAAATCCATTCTGCGCAGGTCCGAGGGGGATTAAGGCAAATGCTTGCAAAAGGTTCGGAACCCTGGCTTTTTACAGCTACGTTTATTACTGCATTGTTTGCAGTCCTCTCCAGGGCAATGAACAGCTCTCATTTAAACCACGTTGCTTACATAGCAATGGCAATGACTTTCTTTATGGTTCTTTTTTTCAGAGACCCCGAAAGAAAGGTTGAAGTTTCGGACACTTATATGATTTCTCCGGCCGATGGCACTGTTATAGACATTCGAGGCCGGAAAATCTGTATTTTCATGTTTCTCCAGAATGTACATGTAAATAGAGCTCCTATTTCGGGAAAGATCAGAGAAATAACTTACAAGAAAGGTGGATATCTTCCCGCTTTCTGTAAAGACTCTGAAAGAAACGAAAGAAACGAGTTTATTATCCACAGTAAGTATGGGGATGTCAGTGTCATGCAGATTGCAGGCACAATTGCCAGGCGAATAGTCTCTTATTCTCGAGTAAATGATAATATCGAGCAGGGACAGCGCATTGGGATGATTCGCCTTGGATCCAGAGTTGACGTAACAATCCCCCATGACTTTGAGATCATAGTACGGAAAGGAGAGCGGGTACTTGCAGGCAAGACCATTATAGCAACAATAAAAAAATGACAGGGACTTTTGAACATGAACGTATTTCAAATGTTAAGACTCCCGGACCTGGTCTCTCTTTTGAACCTCATCTGCGGAATCAGCTCAATTGCAGTAGCTGCCCAGGCTACAGTCCAGGCTGCCACGTCTCAAACGGCTGCTCAGAATGGATTTGTCCTGGCCTTGATCTTACTTCTTATTGCAGCAATTGCAGACGGGGCGGACGGGTACATTGCTAGGCGATTTAAAGGAGGAGAACTCGGAGAACAACTTGATTCCCTGGCAGATGCAGTTTCTTTTGGGGTGGCTCCTGCTCTTCTCATATACTTGCAGTTTGGGAAAATAAATCCTCTTGTCGGAGATCCAGACCCTCTTGTTGCGGTATTTCCGGTTTTTTACGCTATTTGCGGTGTGCTCAGGCTCGCACGCTTCAATTCCATGGCTCCCAGTAAAACCGGATTTGAGGGCCTTCCCATAACTGCAGGCTGTGTTATGCTTGTTACATACATGTTGTTAAGCGAAGACTTTGTCAAGATAGACTTCCTTCTAGCACTGACCCTTTGTCTCTCTATTCTTATGGTGAGTTCGGTAAATTATCCGAAAATCAAGAACGTCAGGATTCTCGCTTTTATAGCTTCCATTTTCGGGATAACTATGCTTCTCTACCTGTATAATATTGAATATATGCGAATTTTTTCGATCCTGCCTTTTATCCTGATGTTGATGTACATCTTTTCTCCTTTTTTTAAGATCCCTATATTAAGCAACCTGGGTAGTAAGGAATATCGAAATAAAGAACTGAGAATCGGGAAAGAAAAACAGTAAAACCAATTTGTCCGAAACATCAATTAATGAATTCCAAGAAGGAAGTGATTTGTTTGGTCCAAGAAAAAGCAACTGACAGAGATAACGCACTTTTTGAGGCAGGAATAAAACTTGGAGCCCTTTACCATCAATTTACGGGTTCTCCTGTAAATTTAAACACTGCTTCAAGCCTTGAGCAGGCTATCCAGGAAAGCATTTCAGTCCAGCCCTACGTGGAAGAAATTTCAGTAAAAATCGACAGGGATATGTTGAAAGGTAAGCTGAATGATGAATTCGGTTATTCTGAACTTCAGGGGCCTATGCTTAAAGTAAAAATAACCGTACGATACGGCTCTTCAAAGATAAAAGTTGGAATGGAATACGATCCTGAACTGAATTATCCACTGATGAAAATTCTAGAAATCGAAGAGATAAACATTTGAAATAAGTTTCCCAAATGGGATTAAAGTAACAAACAGAGTAAAGTAGCAAACAGAGTAAATCAGGAAGCAGGAAGCAGAGTAAAGCAGAAAACAGATCTTAACATAAAATATAACTCAACATAATAATTGAGCTTAAAATGAAAAAATAGAGACTAATCGAGCTTAAAATAAAGAAACAGAGGCTTTTAAACCTCTTTCTTTGCAGTTTCAAAAGCCCTGACAACTTTTTCATTCTGTTCCAGGGTGCCGGCTGTTGCCCTTATGAGTGTATCTCCAGCATCCCTGAAAGAGTCACAGGAACGTACAATAATTCCCTTTTTCATGAGACTCTGTGTAACGGCTTTTGCTTTCAAAGGGGAAACATCCACAAGTACGAAATTTGCCTGGGAAGGATAAACCTTAAAAGGAATTTTTTCTTTCAGGTATTTCCTGCCTTCTCTTGCGATTTCTATGCTCTTTTTGCGGTGTTCGACATCCGAAAGGGCAGCTATTCCTGCTTTTAAAGCCGGAAGACTTACTGAAAACGGAGTTGCTGCTCTTATATACTCTTTTGCCAGCCATTCGGGCATGATCCCATAACCCAGGCGCAAGCCTGCGAGCCCAAATACCTTGGAAAAGGTTCTGCCCACAACAAGATTATCGTATTCTCTTACAAGTTCTGCAAGGTTCCGATCTGCAAACTCGACGTATGCCTCGTCAACGAACACAAGAGCCCTGGTATTTTCAAGGACTTTCCTCAGATCTTTTTCGGGCAGGAGGTTGCCTGAGGGGTTATTGGGAGAGCAGAGGAAAATTATCTTTGTCCTGCTGGATGTAGCTTCCAGAAGCTTTTCAGGATCTATCGAGAAATCCTGGCTTCTCCTGACAAAGACAGGCTTTCCTCCGCATGCCCGTGCCGGAAGTTCGTAATAGGCAAAAGTAGGAGTAGGGACAATGACTTCGTCTCCTTTTTCAATAACAAGCCTGCAAAGCCCATCAAGTAGCCCGTCCATTCCTGGCCCTGAGGCTATGAGGTTTGAAACCGGAAAGCCTGTGTATCTTGAGAGGGCCTCCCTGAGTTCTATCGCGTCTGCTGAGGGGTAAATGTTTGCGAAGGGAGCGGTGTCCATCATGGCTTGAACAGCCTTTGGAGAAGGCCCTAGTGGGTTTTCGTTTGAGCCGAGTTTGATAATTGAAGCCGGGTCAAGCCCGTAGGCAGAAGCGATTTCTTCGATAGATTTACCTGGAACGTACTCTGCAATATCAAAGATTTCTTTTTTTATCAGTTCAGGCCTGCTCAAGAACATCAACTACCTTATCGATCTGTTCTTTTGTAATCACAAGTGGCGGAACCAGACGGAGCACCGATTCCGAGGTGCAGTTTACAAGCACTCCATGTTCCCTTGCAAAGTCCACGAAATCACTGCAGGGATGGTTTATCTCAACTCCTATCATGAGCCCTTTTCCACGGACTTCTACAACATCTTCCCTTTCCATATTCCTGAGCTTTCCCATGAAATAAGCCCCGTTCTCTTTTGAGCGCTTAAGGAGTTCCTCTTCCCTTATTGCTTCGATTGAAGCGAGTGCAGCTGCACAGGCAAGTGGCCCGCCTCCGAAAGTAGAAGCATGCTGTCCGCGCCCAAAGCTTAGTCCGTCCCTTGCCGCAATAGCACCCATTGGAAAGCCTCCACCAATTGCTTTTGCCATGCTCATGATATCGGGTTCTACGCCGAACTGGTCTTTACAGAACCATGTTCCTGTCCTTCCAAAGCCTGTCTGCACTTCATCAAAGATAAGGAAAGTTCCGGTTTCGTCACAGATTTCCCTGACCTCTTTAAGGTATTCGGGATTCGGGATATTAACCCCGCCTTCTCCTTGAATGGGCTCAAGGATCACGGCTGCCGTGTTTTCCGAAATAGCCTGCCTGATAGCATCAGCATCGGAGTACGGGACAAAAGTAGTCTCGGAACTCACAGGCGGCATGAAAGGGTCCCTGTACATGCTCTTGTGGGTTACGCTAAGTGCCCCTATGGTCCTTCCGTGGAAGGAGTGTTCAGCAGCTATAAAGGCACTTTTTCCGGAAGCCATACGGGCCAGTTTCATCGCAGCCTCTACGGCTTCAGTCCCTGAATTACAGAAAAAAACGCGTTCCATTCCTGTAACTGAGACCAGGGCTTCCGCAAGTTCAGCCTGAATCTCAGTGTAATACAGGTTAGAAACGTGCAGCAGCTTCTCAGCCTGGGCCTGGATTGCCCTGACAACAGCTGGGTGGCAGTGTCCAACATTGTTTACTGCAATTCCTGCTACACAGTCAATATACTCTTTCCCGTTAATATCCCGGACAATCGCTCCCTTTCCTTCTGAAAGTACAAGGGGCTGGCGCCCATAAGTCTGCATTACGTATTTTGAATCTTTTTCTATAATTGAATCGTATTTTGCCTGTAAATTCTCAGGCTCTGTAACCTGTAGATTTTCAGGCCCTATGAAATTCTCTGTCAATTGGATCCCTTCATGAAATTTGTTCCTTTAAACTGATCGGAAAGTTTAACGAGTAAAGTCTGGAATATTTTGAACTATTTCTGGTTATTTTGAGCTACTTCTGGTTATATTGAACTATTTCTGGTTATATTGAACTATTTCTGGTTATATTGAACTATTTCTAGGTTTTTGACTTAGTTCTAGTTATTTTGAACTACTTCTGGTTATTTTGAGCTAGTTCTGGTTATTTTGACTTACTTCTGGTTATTTTGACTTAGTTCTAGTTATTTTGAACTACTTCTGGTTATTTTTGAGTTATATCTAAATCTGGAGATCGAATAGCTCAAAATGAATGTATTATTAAGATATTAAGATTTTTGAGAGCATTTTCTTTTGAGGGTTCAAGCAGTTTACAATTAAATTTCAGAGTTGAGTTCTCTCTGTCATCTCCGAAACCCAGATAATTCCCTGATTCCCTATGAATGTTACTGCTCCTTCTCAAAAAAGACATTCTTTCCAAGACATTTTTTCCGCAGTTCTTTTTCCCCAAAGCATTAGCTCCCACTCTTTAGAGATCAGATTTGCCACATCTTGAACGAAAATTCAGCAGAAGGTCTGGTAGAGGAAATTCCAGTTTTTCCTGAGCTTCAAAGACATACGAAAGGACTTGAGTTGGATTAATAACTCTTAGATTACTCTCCGGACTTCTGTTCCTTTCTATAAGTCCTGGCTCCTGTGAAGCGTCTGGTTCTTTCCAGGGCCCTTGTTCTGGCAGTTTTTCTTTTTCTGCCAGGTACAAAAATATTCTTGGCTTTTGCACTCAGTTTGACAGGTGAATCAATTTCTATCACATTCGGGGGCTTTATGGATTCATCCTGAGGCTCTCTTTCGGTTTTATCCTGAGGTTCATTTTCAGGTTCGCCCTGATGGCCATTTTCAGGCGATTTATGAGTTTCACTCATAATTAATTTCCCTAAAGCATTGACTTCTGCAAGAACAGGCATCTCTGCAGCATCCCTTAAGAAAGATACTCCTGAAGGGGCTTTTATTGTACCATCAACCCTTGCGTTTTCAAGCAATAAGACCGAGTTGGAGTTTACCCCTCCGAAAACTCGACTGTTCCTGCCAATCTGCACATCTCCTTTTGAATAAATATTGCCATAGACAGTGCAATTTTCACCGATAAAGATCTTGCCTTCTGAGTAAATGCTTCCCTTAAGGGTCAGTTTTTCCCCTGTAGTGACAGCTGGTGCCCGAATATTTCCTGTTAACAGGCAGTTGTTCCCAATAGAGGTTTCCCTGTCGACCTCAATAGTTTCATTTGAAAGCTTTGAGCCGGCTGGTATAATCAGTACTTTTTCAGCGGGTTCTTTTCCTTCAAAATTCTGTATGTCCTCAGAATCATCAAAAAGTTCTTCTACGGCTTTTTCGATTTCCTCGCCTTTACCGAGGCGCATCATTTCCTTTATGTAAAGAAATAGAAAGATTATTACAGGGAGCGGGTTCCTTACTAATATCCATCCTTTGGCTTCGAATCCTCCCTGGATTTTAACTTCTTTTCCTACGTCCAGGTCTCCCTGTACGAGTAGTTTCCCGTCAATGGTTACAAATTCTCCCAGGTAGGCGTTTCCTCCGACCTCTACCCTGTTCCCCAGTTTTGACCACATGTCAACCCTGATATCATTACTTGCTGCAATATCCCCTGAGACGGCCACCCCTTCTCCCATAATAACAGTGTCGCCAATTATGCTGTATTCAATATTAGAATGATTGCCGACAATAACGTCTCCCTCTACTGTAATTCTTTTTGCTTCGATTCTGGTGTTATCTGGAACCAGGAAGTATTTTAGAATCTCTTCTGACTCTGAAATATTACTCACTCTCCGGGAAACTGTTATCTTTTGGCTCTATTTTTTGAAACTCTATTTTTTGAAACTCTATTTTTTGAAACTTTATTTTTTGAAACTCTATTTTTTGAAACTTTATTTCTTAACATTTGGACTTCAGGATTGAAGCTGCCTTTTAAAATTTGTTTTTCTAAATGGCATTCATTCTAAAATTACTATCTATGATATATTCTTATTTATTTTATCCGCTCATTATAAGAATCTTTGAGCAATATAAGTAGCGTTTTATATCATATTTAACTATATGTAAATTTGTGTAATATTTAAAAAGCTTCGATATTTAGCATAAAACTTAACACTTTTTCTCTTTTTCAATGTCTCTTTCATATTTCATAAGTTTTTCGAAGTGTTTGGATTCACTTTTCTTTTTTCGAAGCTACTCCTACTCTAACATCCACGGCTGCGCCACTGTTAAGAGCCAGGACCTCTGCAGGAGACAAAAGCAGTTGCCCTGTTGCAAGCAGTCTGTTAGTTTCATCTGTCACAAGTACTTCTTCTCCGGCCCGCAATTCAGGATCAATTTCAACTACGTGTTTTATAAAAGCGGTTTTACCTTTTTCCACAAAAGGAGCAGCTTCCTCTGAGATAACGACCCTGAGTTTCTTTTCTGGCAAAAGCCTGTGAACTATGGAAGCTCCTTCAATACTTAGGGTAAAAAACCCATCTTTTGCTCTTGCTGTAGCCATACGTTTTCCAGAATGTAAGACCTGACGTACCCTTTTTGTCCTTGATAACTGGAACGTTGAACCGTCAGGAAAAAGTTCTTTTCCGATGCCTTTCCCAAACTGGTAGTCTGCTATCATGCGGACTCTAGCAAGTCTTTCGGTATCATTATTCATGAGAGTACGTAATATATGCAGACCTTAAAGCCGTTCCGGTTATCCTGGTTTTTTTGGGAGCATAATTTGACACTCTATATTTATTGCATATAATATATTTTTATTCTCTTATCTCCCTCTTTAATTTTCTAATCTTTCTCTATATAGTTTCACTTTTTGCTCAAATGCAATTGTTTTTTCCTTCAAACTCTTGTAAATATCTTATTTTTAAAATGTGTTTTTTTGCTTACAAATCTAGCAAAAATATTAAGAAGTAGAAGCAACAATCTATTATCGGGTTTACGAATATGAAAACATGCGTATATCACGAAATTTGAGCTGCTTACAGTCTCAAGAAGACAGGAGAGGGAATCCGCTTGATAGTCCGAAAAAATATCTCTATTGACCAGTGTTATGTGGATAAATTAAAGCCCTTTCTGGAAAAAAATAACGGAAACTTAAGTGCGGCAATAAGGGATACTATCGAAACTGCCTCTCTCACCCTGGCTGGAAGGACCGATGAAAACGGGGAAAAATCTTCAAGTAAGGTCTCACAGAATGCAGAATTTCGTAATGGACTTCTCGAGGAAGAAGAATTCCTGCTTGTTCATCATACTTTGCTTGAATGGCTTATTAATAACACGTCAGGGTTATTAATCGACGAATCAACTGTATATGAAATAATTAATCCATATAAAATTAAACGAATTCCTGATGTTGTCAGTTATATGAATTCTCTCAATGAGAAAATGAGCTGGAAAATTAAGGTTGATGTGGAGTACAGTCCGGGCCCGGACCCTGAAACCGCAAGTCTCACTCTCTCAAACGGAAATTCCTGCTTCAGAGAAATTATGGCCCACAGCCTGGCTCTTTATCTGGCAAAACAGATGAAACTGGATGTTCAGGGTCTATTCTGCAAATCAAACGTGACAAAGGTCTACTTTAAAAGATTCGAGTTTCTTGATTTTCAAAAAGTTCCTAAAGGACTTGAGGAACACTTCGGGTCTATGGAAAGTACTTTCCAGGAAATTCAAAAGAGGTCGGATTTCTGGAAGAGTCTTATCAAAGTCTACAGACAGGAGAATTATCAGCGACTCAGCATGCAAAGAAAGACTTTTGAAGCTCTTGTTGCAGGAGAACTTCCATCCGTTGCTGAAATGAAAAGAAATTTTGAGTTGACTACAGGCAGGCCTCCTGCAGCTTTTACCCTTGCTGAGCATATCCTTATTTTCAAAGAAATTTACTTGACGGACAGCATAGGAAGTGATATTGAAATTTGCACGGAAAAGGGCAAGGAATATGTGAAACTTATTCACGATTATTCTGACAAAAAGGTATGTGAATCCATTACAAAATATTATTCCAATATTTTCAAGTCAATTAACTACTCTTTTAAAGTTACCACCAGTCCCCACATGATTCTGTTCAAGTTCGAAAAAAGCCTTAATTCAGCCGATGTTTCTGTTGAATAACGTATTTCGAACCCTGAATCTCTTCTCCTAAATCTCCAAATCATAACTTACAGAATTCTTTGATATTCAGCAAGATAGATAAATTCATATGTGGAATTCTCTTATCCTTTTTCATGAGTGACGTAATTTTGCTTTGGGACTGCCCTCTTCTTTTTGAAAAACTGTTTGTGGAATATGGGCTTGAATGCACTCGTGTGCTCTCAACGTCCCTTGGTACTCCTTATCTTCCTGCCTGCAAGGTTCTGATTTTGCCGACAGGTTTTGCAAATAAACAGTATACGAAAACAGGTGTAGGACTTGGACGCGGTAAGCGCTCCCTTGAAAAGTTTGTGGCAAAAGGAGGTACTCTTCTTGTTTTCAGCCCTCTTGTCCCGGAATACGAATATGAATGGCTTCCTTTTTCTCTGAAATACGTAATGGAAGAAAACTCATGCACACCTCAACTTGTAGGTAAGCACGAAGCCCAAAAGCTTGTGGAAAATATTGACCCTCCTGTAGGATGTGATGGTTACTTCGCGGAAACCGATGGTGATGTTGTATTAACAGATGAAAGGGGCAGGCCTATAATGGTCGTAAAAGAAATTGGAGAAGGAATGGTCGTTGCAACCACAATACATGAGCTACCTTCAGCCGGATTCTTTGAGTACAGGGTCGCATGTACAAAAAAAGTAAAACCCTGAAAAGAAAATTTAAGATCATCAAAAGGCTAAATCCCATGCACTTTATTCATGGGATACAGCCGTCAACTGTACCATAGAACGTTATCTGCAAACGCACTTATGTCCTTCCGTACATATTATTTATGCTATACTGTCACTGCAAGCCTATGCGAGAACCAAACTAGGTGGTCAGGAATGGTATAAGCAACTCGTGAATGGATCGCGAGTAAGGCGGGGAAGGCCGTTAGCGACAAAGTATTTCAAGTATATCATGCTCATAGATTTCATACGGTTTTTTTAGATTTCATACTTTTTTCTTATCACCTGTGGAACGTGGGGAAGAGCCTGGGCCTCTACGACTGATCATCACTAGACGGGTAGGATGACTCAGGAAGTAAACGTGCTTTAGCCGTTAGTAGTTCACATCAAAAAACCAGAACTAAACATAAGAACTAACCATAAGAACTAAACATAAGAACTAAAAATAAGAACTAAAAATAAGAACTAAAAATAAGAACTAAAAATAAGAATTAAACATAAGAATTAAACATAAGAATTAAACATAAAGAGAATTTCAGGGAAAAATAAACGGCCACAGGCACAATTGCTTTTGTTACCCTCATTTAATCTTTTTTACATTTTTATCCTTTTTATACTGGTTCCTAAGTCTCTCTATTTCTTCGGTTTCGTTTTTCAGTTTGATCACAAATAAGCCGAAGCAGGGTTTTGTGAATTGAAATATAATATCGCTCCCTGAAAAGCCAACAGGGGCAGCTGTGCCCATGAGCATGAGTTCCTTTACTTTGTATCCACCAGGTACAAGGTATACCTCTTCTGAATTTTTGATAATAAAGCTTTCACATTCTTTAAGGGTTGTATTTTTTAGGAGAATCTCATATTCATATTCGCTTAAACATACCATTTTTGTACCCTCTATTGTTTTTTCTTTAGATATATTCAGAAATATTATGATAGCTGTCACTGCTTCAATGGCCGCTAATTTGACTCACAAGTTAAAGTTATGAGTGAATGGTATAAGAGATAATTCATTCTGAAAAAAGAAAGTCATATACAAATATTGAATTTAAATCACTTGTATTTTTAGTTTATGCTTTTTGGAACGCTTGCAGGAGAATATATATTAGCCGTGACTAAATAGTTTTTAACCTGAAATACTTTCCCAATTTCAAGAATTTCCATCCAAATATTAATTGCAAAGATTAAAATTCAGGATGGACCCTACATCTTACAGATAAAATACCTAAGAGATGAAATGTTATGACCGGCGCAAAAGTGCTCCTCATGATGGGATGTCCAGAGGTTCCGATTCAAACCAGCATTGCATTATATCTTTCCCATAATCTAACCAAACTGGGATTTGATGTAACCGTTGCTGGGACAACTGCCGCAAGAAAACTTTTGAAAGTTTCCGATTCTGACGGCTATTATGTAAAAAGGCTAGTAGATCTCGACAAGACTATAGTAGATATCATTGAAAAAAGAACGGATTTCGACATGTGCTTCGCCTTTATGCATAATGATGCTGGAATGACTTATGCAACGACTATGAGCTCCATTTCTCAAGCCATGATGTACTCTATAATCTTTGGCAGAAACGCCGAGGCTCTGGCTGAAACCATAGAATTCGATTGTGAAAAGATTGTCGCACAGGACTTTCACAATCCCGTTCGCCTCAAAAATAAGCTGGATAAGGTGATGGAGGAGATCGTTAAATGAGCTGTATTGAGCAAATGAAGTATACAATCCATCTGCAAAGGATAAGCTTCAAGGAGGCAAGAGAGTATATTGAGAAAAATTCGGACGAGGTTTACTACGTATCCCCTGGATACAAAATCTTCAAAAATTACTATATAATAGGAATACCGCCCATTGCAATGGGGGCAAAAGGCAATGCTCTAATTTTCCCTTATACGAAGCCCTGCCATGGAAGCTTTGTCCTGAGTATAGACGATGAGGACAGCATAAAAGAGATCAATCGGCTCAGAGAGTCGGGAAAAGAAAAGGCAACGACTTCAGTGAAGAAAAGTAAACCTGCTGAAAGTTCCAGGGCACCTTTAACTAGCTATGAGGATATGTGGAAAAAATAAAATCTAAAATTTAGCATGATAATATCCAGCATGATAATATTTAGCATGATGATATTTTACATGATAATATTTAGCATGATGATATTTAACATGATACTATTTTGGAGATGATTTCAACACTGAATAAGAGAAGAGCTCAAAAATGGCTCTTCGCTGTTTCGAGTGGGTAACTTCCATTCGGTTCTTAAATGTTAAAGTAACTATCTAAAACATAGGAATATTTGTTGTTGAAATCAAATTCAAACTTAATGTTTCTCTTTTTGACTTGGCTACTTGAACTCAGCAATTCATTTTAATCCACACAAAATATCGAAGAGCCATTAATTTCTCCTTCATAATGCTTTCATTTAAAGGAATTTACTGACATAACACATGCTCCTAAACTTTTACTTCTTTCAATGAATTCCTCTCATATTTTTTTCGCAACGGAACCCGAAAACTTTAATAATATTAAAGTTATATTGAATAATGTTAAAATTAATATGAAAAGGTGGTTGAATTAAATATAGATAAAATACCGAGATGGATTCTTGATTTGGAATTGGAGGATATCTCGTTCATTAAAAATTTTATTTTGAGTTCTGGATCTCTGAAAGAAGTAGCAAAAATATACGACGTTTCCTATCCTACCGTTCGCCTTCGGTTAGATAAACTAATACAAAAAATCAAACTAAGTGACAATAAACAAGATGAACCTTTTATAACTTTTATTAAAGGCTTAGCCGTTGATTCCAAAATTGAACTGGAAACTGCAAAATTGATCATTGAAAAATATAATTCTGAGAAGAGGAATAAATAAAATGAGTATCTTTTTAGGTTTTTTAATTTCAGCAGTAATTCTCATATTTCAACATATTCTGAGTGAATCAAAAAATTGGCTACTTGGTGGAATTATTCCGTTGCTCGTAGTCCTTTTCGCTTTATGGTGTTTTTTCATTCGAACTCCACGATTGGGCGTTGAAGCTATAATGCCTTTCAGCGTATTGTTTTTCTTGCTTTTAGGTGATTGGGTAGATGGAAGGAGCCGCTTTAAGAAAAAGAAAAAAGAAGATATGGAACACGAACTGAAAAAGATGCAGGCGCACGATCTTAGTGATTAAATGTAATAAACACAATAGCAAGTCGATTATCGACTCGCTATTACTGTATACCATATTTTTCTACTTCAATTTTGATGTTCAATTTTGATGTTCAATTTTGATGTTCAATTTTGATGTTCAATTTTGATGTTCAATTTTGATGTTCAATTTTGATGTTCAATTTTGATGTTCAATTTTGATATTTTCATATTTGATATGAATACTTTCTAACTAAACAATTATTTTCAACCCATACAAAACAGCAAAGGGCCAAGAATATTTTGGTTTTTCTCTAAATTGATTACTAAATCGAGTCTTGTACAGATCTTGTACAGAATCTTGTGCAGAATCCTGTACATTTTCACTCTATTACCAGGTCTTTGACTCTGATCCCGCTTTCTACAATTTTTCCTACGATTTTTCCACCGGTAATCTTTGCAGCTTTTGCAGCATCTTTTTCCGGTAAGATAACAAGAAAACCCATACCCATATTGAAGGTTCTGTACATTTCAAGATCCTCAACTCCGCCTTCCTTCTGCAAGAATTTGAAAATTTCCTGGGGTTCAAGAGGATCGTAAAAATCAAAACCGAGTTTTGTCACTCTTCTCAGTTTCAAAAGTCCGCTGCCTGTTATATGGGCAAGTCCATGAACTTCACATGCTTTCAGCACATCAAGAATCTCAATATAAATTCTTGTTGGAGTTAGGAGCTCGTCTCCGATCATTTTTGAATTGTCATAGGGACAGGGGTCGTGATAAGAGTACCTGGATTCCTCAATGATTTTCCTTACAAGAGTATAGCCGTTGCTGTGAACGCCTGTGCTTGGGACACCTACAATCACATCACCTACTCTTACTTTCTCTCCCTCGACAATCTCATCTTTCCGGACAATTCCAAGGCAAGTACCTGCAAGGTCAAAACCTTTAATTATTTCTGGCAGGGTTGCGGTTTCTCCGCCAACGATGGACATTCTGGATATTTCCGCGCCTTTTACCAGCCCTTCTCCTATCTGGGCGGCGAAACCTTCTTCATGCTTTTCCAGGGCAAGATAATCTACAAAGGCTACAGGCTCGGCTCCTATGGCTAGAAGGTCATTTACATTCATTGCGATACAGTCTATGCCTACCGTATTCCACCGTTGCATTTCGTTTGCAATAAGAACTTTTGAGCCTACCCCATCAGTAGTCAGAGCAAGGGCATATTCTCCGAAGTCCAGAAGCCCTGCATAATGCCCTATTCCTGTAAGGGGAGCCCCCATACCTTTTCGGACATAGCTCAATTTTTCGATAAGGGTTTTAACAGTTTTTTCTTCCTTTGTAATATCTACGCCTGAATCTGCGTATGTTAAGTGCTTCTCGCTCATTCTTTTGCCCCTCACTGCCTGCTTTATAGTTGTTTTTCAATTCCATTTCCGTTATATAATTCGAATTCATCATGCAGGGTCTTGACTGCAGCAAATGCATCGTTTTCCCGCACTACGAAAGAGATATTGTACTGGGAAGAACCCTGGCTGATCATGATAATATTAATAAGTGAATTCCCAAGCGCTCCAAAGACCCGTTTTGCCACGCCTGGAGTTCCTGCCATACCTGCACCCACGACTGCAACTACGCAGACATTTTTGTCTGAAGTTATCTCTTTTACGATTCCGCGGTTGAACTCTTCATGCAGGGCTTTTAATGCAGTTTTCACATGTGCCTCACTGATCACGAAGGAAATATTTGATTCGGACGAGCCCTGGCTGATCATAATAACATTAACGCCTGACTTTGCAAGTACTGCGAAGAGCCTTGCTACGGTCCCGATTGCCCCTACCATCTCTGCGCCTGAAATGTTGATGAGAGCCACGTTTTTGATTAAGCTTACGGCTTTTACTACATTCTTGCACTGGAACTTTTCCGCAACTACGAGTGTGCCAGGTAACTTCGGCTCAAAAGTATTCTTGACGCGCACAGGAATGTGTTCGCGCATAGCAGGCTCAATCGTGCGTGGGTGCAGTATGTTTGCCCCGAAGTAAGAAAGTTCCATGGCTTCGGCATAAGAAATTTGCGGGATAGTTTTTGCCTCGGGCACGATTCTCGGATCGGTAGTCATGATACCGTTTACTTCTTTCCAGAGCCAGATTTCATCGGCTTTTAAAGCTGCGCCCAGTATGGAAGCTGTAAAGTCAGACCCACTCCTTCCCAGAGTGGTAATAATTCCTTCCTCGTTTTCTCCGATAAATCCCGTAACTACAAGAATCTGTGTCTCAAGTCTGCATCCAAGCCTCTTATTCACAAGTTCGTAAGTTTTCTCGAGAGGCCTTGCATTTCCGTAATCCGATGATGTTATAATTCCTGCTTCTCCACCTGTGAATTCAGTTGATTCAATTCCAAGGGAACGAATAGCTCCTGACACAATCGGAGCAGCCAGGCGCTCTCCATAAGAGCAAATGTAATCAATTGACCTTGAAGTAAGCTCGCCAAGATAGCAGATTCCAACCAGGGCTTTTTCGAGCTCATCAATGCGGAGGTCAAGTGTTTGGATAACTTCTTTTGCGACTGTGGGGTCATCAATGGCGTCTTTCACAGCCTTGTGGTGTTTGTTTGTAATTTCTGTTTTAAACTCTTTCACAAGGGAGACTTTGCCTTTTGTTGAGGCAAAGAGTGCATTCTCCAGAAGCTCGTCGGTTACTCCACCGAGTGCTGAGGTTACTACCACGATCTGGTTGCCTTCTTCACGGTACCTCTTCAGAAGCTGGGCAACATGACGGATTTTTTTTCCGTCCCCAACGGAAGTTCCTCCAAATTTCATTACAATTTTCATGATCGGATCACGTTTTGTCGTTAACTGATTATTCTCACACCATTTGCTTTAACTGTTGATAAGAGTTTTATTTATCTTCACTAATTATTCGGATTGGAATTAATAATTCTCCAAAATTCCTGCAGGTTTGAAGATTGCTTTCAACAGCATGTTTTTTGTAGAGAAAGCTATATATCGGCTCTTTCGCCACTTAATACATTTTACGCTGAGAACCTGTTCTGTATAGGATATGGATACTATATTATAACGTTTGTGTAAAATGAATTAGAAATTAATCTCTGGATCAGCAGAAAAACTCGCTGGCAAATACCCGATAAATCTAAGTAATCGGGATCTGGTAGAAAATATTATATTTAATTCCCGAGATGAAAGACTAAGATAGTTGGAAAGAGATGAAGCAATGAAATATGCTGTACTTATAGGAGACGGAATGGCTGATTACCCAATAGATAAATTGGGTGGAAAGACCATTCTCCAGGCAGCTCAAACCCCTGCTATGGATTATATCGCAGCCCATGGAAAAATAGGGCTTGCAAAAACTATACCTGATGGACTTCCCGCTGGAAGTGATGTCGCAAATATGTCTATTCTCGGGTACGATCCGGCAGTATATTACTCTGGTAGGGCTCCTCTGGAGGCTGCCAGTATGGGTGTCGCTCTTGCATCTGATGATGTGGCTTTCAGATGCAATCTTGTGACTATTGAGCACGGGAGAATAAAAGATTACAGTGCAGGACACATCAGTAGTGAAGAAGCCAGGATTCTCATCGAAACCCTTGACGCGGAACTCGGTAATGAAGAACTGAGCTTTTATCCGGGAATCAGCTACAGGCACCTTCTGATTGCTAAAGATAATCTGGGGGCTGAAACGGAGTGCACTCCCCCGCATGATATTACTGGAAAGAAAATTGAGGAATATCTGCCCGGAGGAAAAGAGGGAGATTTCTTTTCCGATCTGATCAAAAAATCTATGATTGTTCTTGAACTGCATCCAGTTAATCTGAGAAGAATTGAAGAGGGTAAGAATCCTGCAAATTCAATCTGGGTCTGGGGCCAGGGCTCTGCTCCGAAGTTTACGCCTTTCCGGGAACTGTACGAGAAAACTGGAGCAGTTATTTCGGCAGTCGATCTTCTGAAAGGCATTGGAGTTTATGCAGGAATGGATGTAATTGAAGTTCAGGGAGCAACCGGTTATCTGGATACCAATTATGAAGGAAAAGCCAGTGCTGCAATCGAGGTTCTGAAAACCAGGGATCTTGTTTTTGTCCATGTGGAAGCTCCGGATGAAGCCGGGCATGAAGGGAGTATTGATAAAAAGTTAAAAGCTGTCGAAGATTTCGATAGTCGAATTGTAGCTCCTATTCTTAAGCATGCTAAAACTTCAGACGAGCCTTTTACAATTCTCGTACTGCCTGATCATCCAACCCCAATTTCCATAAAAACCCATGCTCGAGATCCGGTTCCTTTCGCAGTCTACAGAACTGATAAAACGGACTCTGATAGTGCAGAGGCTTTTGATGAAGAATCGGCTAAAAAAGGTTCTCTTGGCCTTGTAAAAGCTTCGGATCTTATAGGAATACTTGTAAAAGCCAAATAACTGCTTTTTCTTGTTTTCCATTCGATGCTTCTATTTGTTCAGCATCCTGATTTCCAGAAAATCCTCTGCTCTGGATTTTCGGAAATTTTTCTTTTATCATACTGGCTCTTTTTTGTACTAAGTTTGTGTGAAATTGCTCAGGAAAACATATATATCCTTTCTCAATATATTCAGAGTAGCACATAAAATCTGTGTTATCATTTTAACTCAGGGGGTATTTTTATATGAGATGGCCTATGAGAAGATCATTTTCGGGACCTGCACGCTGGGATCCTTTTGACGAAATAAGAAGGACACAAGAACGACTCAACCAGTTGTTTGAAGACTTTATGCCGATGGAAGAATGGGGTGGCGGAAAGGTATACACTCCTGCTATCGACATTAAGGAAGAAGACGACAAGCTTTTAGTCACTACCGACCTGCCTGGCATTAATAAAGAGGATGTTCAGATTAACCTTAAAGAAGACATTCTTGAGATCAGTGCAAAGACTGGGAAGGAAAAAGAGACTGAGGAAGAAGGATATCTGCGTCGGGAAAGAGCATATACTCAATTTTACAGGGCGGTCCGCTTGCCTGCGAGCGTTAAAGAAGAGGGAAGCACTGCAAAAATGGAAAACGGTGTTCTGACAATAACGCTGCCGAAAATGCAACTGGAAGAGCTGACAAAGAAGATAGCTATCGAGTAAGTTTTTCTGAGTGAAAAGACAACATCGAATTTAATTTCAGACTGCGAAAGAATATCGCAGCCTGTTTTTTGAACTTTTTCCTGCTGATTTTTCTGATACAGCACAAAGAGATTTTCAATCAATCTGATTTCAATCAATCTGATTTCAATCAATCTGATTCGTAATTTTCATGATCTTTTTCTATTATTTGTTCTGGATATATCCTTATCATGATACGCGGAATCAGAACATGGTTCAACATGAATAGAAAAGTGGCCGTTACTGCCGCAGATTTCTTTTAGTCTGTTTTCTATCTGAGTTGAGATTTCATGTGCGTCCACGATATTCAGATTCCGGTCAACCTCGATATGGACATCTGCAGCCATGGCATTTCCTATTTTTCGAGTTTTTAGCTCATGGAAGCCTAAAACACCTTCAGTAGAAGTCAGAACTCGTTCAATATTTCTGTAAGTTTCCGAGTCAAGAGACGCCTCCAGCAGTTCATTAAGGTTTTTGTACAAGATATCAAATGCTACTTTAAAGATAAAGAAACTCAATATTACTGCAGCTATTGGGTCGAGTACTACCCACTTGCCTCCAAGAAGTATGGAGCCTCCGATCCCTATCATAGTTCCTATGGAAGATAAGGCGTCTGAACGGTGGTGCCAGGCGTTTGCAATGAGGGCATCGCTCTTAAGCTTCCTGGCATATATCGTGGTATAGTGGTAGAGCCATTCTTTTGATACAATTGACAGAACTGCCGCAATAAGCGCAATCGAATTTGGGGCTGGCAGTGATTCTCCCTGGAGATACGCAAAAACTTTCTGAATTCCTCCATATAAAATTCCAAACGCTACAAAAGTAAGTGCAAGCCCGATAAATGCCGCAGCCAGTGTCTCGATTTTTCCATGCCCGTAATTGTGTGTGCTGTCTCTGGGTTTCTTGGAAATTTTTAAACCTATTATTACTGCGATGTCAGTCATGAAGTCGGACAGAGAATGAACTGCGTCGGCAACCATTGCCGAACTATTTCCGACAATACCGGTCACAAATTTAAAACCTGTTAATAAAACGTTGACTGTCATCCCAACTTTTGTTACATGAGCTGCCTGGGAGTATCTGTTGTTCTCGTTTTCTTCATAATTAAAAAGAGTTTTTTTGTTTGTATCTCCAGTACCTTCCATAATTTCTCATATTATCTTGTTATCTGAATAAATTTGAGATATTATATTTTGACATTTATTATTATATCTTTAAACGAGAGCATAGAAATTAGCAGTCAATAAATATAAGGTTATCTTTCATTAATTAATGAGTTTATATAGCTTTGCACTGTTTTATAAGATTTTTTATTCCGAAATTATTTCGCGTTATTTATGTTGGGCGTAGTCTCTCTATTGTGAAACTTAATGGTAAAAAGATCCGTTTGGATCATTGCTCAAAAGTTTAAAGTAGAATCTGCCTCGACAATAGCTGAGATCGAGGAGATCTCAGCTCGTTGAGTTCAGCAGATCTATAAAAAATATGTTGACACTGGTCAGCTTCCTCAAGTTGACAATAATGTTGGAAGACCAAGTAAACAGTTATCCTCCGATGAGAAGAAGTTAGTTGAAGTTTTATCATTTTTCTTTAAATTACTCATTTTTATCGAATAATAATCAAAAAAGGTTACATTCATCACTAGATTTTGGTACTGAGTTACTAAATGTAATTTTTTCTTAAAAAGGAGATTTAATGCTTTTAATTTAAGATTAAAGCATTAATTGAGAAATTGGCAAAGGCTCAATTCATTTATTAATTGACTTGTTGATCTGACTATCTACTTTCACACACCTTTTATCCCTTTCTCTCTAGTGGAGAATACTTCCGTAGGTACTCAACAGTAGCGTGGAAATATATATTTTACTTCCTTAACTGTCTCTTCTTTCTTTTCTTCTGTTTCTTCAGGGAACTCTTTGCTTTTCAGGGCTTCTGCCTGTGCAACTCTGGGATGCTGTTTCAGAAATTCTATTGAGTATTCAGTAGTTTCCTTTGCTGATAATTGAAAGGTCTCATCGATTTCTTCTTTGCTGAACTGTCCATGATAAAGAAGAATCTGAGTTACTTTTTCTCTGGTAGCTTGAGGTTCGTTCTCATAGTCCAGGGAGTAGTACAGCTTGCTTATGATAACTTTTAAACTCCGGGGTCGACTTCTTTTTTCGTCTTTTATCTCAAAAGGACTTTTATCCTTTATTTTTTTTATAATTTCTTCAAGGTCATACTGGCTCAAGTTTAACACCTATATGGAATCTGGTTTGCAAGCAGATAAAAGTTATTAAATCTGCAAGGGAGAGAAAAGACGCTGCCAATATATAAATTAAGACAGATGTTAAAGTAATTTTAACTCTAAGGTGTGAAGTCCCCTTCCTCGCCAGCTTCCGTTGAGAACCGGCAGGTGGCAGGTAGGGGATGAAAGTCGTCAAGTTCAAAGAATACTCTTTAACAAAAATTATTTATTTTTTTAAAACCTATTACTCTCGGATGTTAAAAGCCTATAAATACCGAGTCTACCCCAACAAAGATTAAAAAAAACTTATAAAAGTTCATTTTGGAGCTTGTAGATTTGTCTATAATTGGGCTTTAGAACAGAAGATTAAAACTTATGAACAATACAATAAATCCATCTCACGGTTTGATTTACAACGAATTTTAGTCCACGAAGTAAAACCTGCTAATGAATGGTTGAAAAAAGCTAATTCTCAAGCTTTGCTGGCATGCTTAGGAATGATTCAAGTATAATATCGAGGAGTTTGTTTCCAAGAATCATTATTGAGATAATGAAATTATGGATCAATTGCTGAACTGCAAATTTGAAGTTATATTTTTATCATTCCTTAGTCAATGTAGAATCAGCTTTTACCAGATTTTTCAGGGAAAAGAATGGATTTCTCAGATTCAAATCTAAGAAAAATCCTGTTCAATCATATCAAATGCCACAACATTATACCGTAGATTTTGAAAAGAGTCTTGTAACACTTCCTAAGATTGGTGAAGTTAAAGCAATTCTTCACAGGCGGTTTGAAGGCACTCTGAAAACAGCAACTGTTCCAGGTCTTACATAGGAAAAATACTATATCAGTATTCTTGTTGAAGATGGAAAAGAACAGCCTGCAAAACAGGATTTTTCGGAATCTACTACAATAGGTATAGATGTAGGAATTAAGGATTTTGTAGTTCTTTCTACAGGAGAAAAAAATTGAGAACCATAAATACTTGAAAAACTCTCTTAACCGGTTGAAAGTTCTGCAAAAAAGAGTAAGTAGAAAAGTTAAAGGTTCTAACAATCGAGAGAAAGCCAGGCTGCAACTCTCCAAGTTCCATGAGCAAATTAGCAATCAGAGGAACAATTTCCAGTACAAATTCTCTTCTAAACTTATCCGCGAGAACCAAGCTATTTCTCTGGAAACTCTGAATGTAAAAGGTATGCAAAAAAATCATTTTTTAGCTCAGTCTATAATTGATTCTGCATGAAGTAGCTTTGTTACAAAATTAGAGTACAAAGCAGAATGGTTCGGTAAAACTATCCTGAGAATTGGACAGTTTGAACCCTCATCTAAACTTTGTAGTGTTTGCGGATATTATAATTCAGATTTGACATTAAAGGATAGAGAGTGGGAATGTCCTGATTGTAAAACAAAACATGATAGGGGCATTAATACTGCAATCAATATCAAAAAATTCTCACTTCAAGATCAAAATCTTATATTTATTTGACACTCTTATATTTACTTGATACTCTTATAGTTACTTGATACTCTTATAGTTACTTGATACTCTTATAGTTACTTGATACTCTTATAGTTACTTGATGCTCTTATAGTTACTTGATACTCTTATAGTTACTTGATACTCTTATAGTTATTTGACACCTGCGGAATGCGGGATAGGACTTGGGGACTCGTTCTCAAAAGAGAAAGGAATGAACCAGGAAGCTTCTCCCTCGAAACGGAGCCGAAAGGTGAAGAAGTAAGGGAGAGGTAGTTCACAAATATAATAAACCGACTAAATATGTAAATTTTGAAGTAGTAAGTTGAAGAATAGCATAAATTGAAAATAAAGTGCTGTAAACTGAAAATGAAGCAAACTGAAAAACTAATTTCTATCAAAAAATATATGAAAAATGCGGCATCAGGAAATTGTTCTCATCATCTTTTGCTCAGTTGGGGTAACTCTCATCATCGCCGCAAAACCCAGTATATCGGTGGTCTTATTTATGGTTACTGCCTTTACTGCTGCAAATTATTCGTTCAATGGATTATTCCCTTTATTTTCTGTGTCTAACTGAACAAGATTCAGTTGCTCTTATTAACTCAAAGCCTTCTGAGGAAAACACTTGAAATTCGAAGCCATAGCCGTTGAGAATATTCCCCTTATACATACTGGGGACGACCTGCCCTCTATCATCTGTAAGAATCTAGAACTTCAGGACAGGGACATTGTTATCGTTGCCTCGACCATCGTTGCTAAAGCTGAAGGGAAGGTCTTCAGGCTAGAGGACATTACTCCAGGGAAAGTGGCACTTGAGATGGCATCCCGAAACGGAAAAGATGCGAGGTTTATCCAGGCTGTACTTTCCCTGAGTAGGGAAGTGCTTGTGGAAAAACCATTTATGCTTGTGACAACTCTCGCAGGGCATACATGCGTAAATGCAGGAATTGATGAGTCAAATATTGAAGACGGATTTCTGCTTTATCCTCCTGAAAATTCAGATGCCAGTGCCTCAAGGCTCGGGCAGGAGCTCGAAACGTTGAGCGGGAAAAAGTTAAGTGTCATTGTCACAGACACAAACGGGAGGGCTTTTAAAATAGGACAGACAGGTGCTGCCATAGGAATTTACAAGATAAAACCTGTAAAGCACTGGATTGGAGAAAAAGATCTCTTTGGAAAAGTCCTTGAAGTTGCAGAGGAAGCAATTGCCGATGAACTTGCAGGTGCCGCAAACCTTCTGATGGGCGAAGGGGCAGGTGGAACTCCCGTAGTTGTAATTCGGGGTTTTGATTATTATTGTGAAGAGGAGACCTTTATAAAGGAAATGTACCGTCCTGAAGAAATGGATGTTATTAAAAAAGGTCTTCGCTGCCTTCAAAAAAGAGTTGAATAAAAAGTTGAATGAAAAGTTGAATGAAAAGAGTTGAATTAAGGAAGATAAAGCTTCAGAGCTTATATATTGGGCTAAGCAATATCCCGAACTTCGGTTTTAAAGCACTTGAAAGTATTGGGATTTGAGAGTATCGGGTTTTGACTCCATGTTCCAACTTTTCCTGGATGAAAAAACAACTGGTTGCAATGTGGAACTCAATAGTATTAAGAGCGGATCATAGTTAGAACCATTTTGAACTTTTCCAGGGCATGAAGTGAATGGGGCTCGCTGGCAGGCATTACTATCATATCCCCTTTTTCCAGAATATTTTTATTTCCAGAAATTGTGATCTCTGCCTTTCCATCTATTATCTGAACCATGGCGTCAAAAGGGGCAGTATGCTCGCTTAGTCCCTCACCTTTATCGAAGGCAAATATAGTCACCGTCCCTGTATCCTTACGGATAATCTCTCTGCTTACAACAGCTCCATCTTGGTATTCAATCAAAGTACCTATTCTTAATACTCTGGCTTTTAATTCTTCTGACATTGTTTCACCTTACTCTTTTCCATAAGTCCGTATGGCCTATCTAGCCATCTGACAAATTTTTGAGTGGTAAAATTCAGTCATGAAAGACTTTCGATCCTTTCTGGTTTTCTAGATAAAATGCCCTCAAAATGCGTTTTTACATTCTTTTATATGAAATCTTAAATAACTAAACCACAAACAGTTTGAACTACGAACAGTTAAGTTATTTTTAATTTCTTATATATCCTTTTACAAGAGTGAGCGCAGGAGATTTTTAAATTCTGTAAGCTCAGTTCTCGTTTGAAGTCTCGCTTTTTAGCTCAAAGGGTATATATTCCGCTTCCACACCCGCGTCCCTGAAAAACTCAAGTGAATCGTTGTCAGGATAGAGATTTGCGTATACTACTCTTTTGATGTTCGAGTTGATAAGCATTTTCGCGCAAAGGATACAGGGCTGGTGTGTACAGTAGATGGTTGCTCCTGCTATGCTTACCCCATGGATTGCGGCCTGGATAATTGCATTCTGTTCTGCATGCACTGCCCTGCACTTTTCCTGTCTTGTACCTGAAGGGATCTTTTCCAGATCCCTGATACACCCTATTTCAAGACAGTGGTCCATGCCGCTGGGTGCCCCGTTATATCCGGTTGAAAGAATGCGTTTATCCTTAACGATCACAGCTCCTACGTTCTTTCGAAGGCAGGTAGCCCGTTTGCCTACTACGAAGGCGATTTCGAGGAAGTATTCATCAAGTGAAGGTCTGTCTGTCATTATTTTTAATGAACAGTAACTGGTATATATAGCTGTGACGTTAAAGTCTGTACCATTTTTAAGAGTTAATTTTAAGTGGAATAAATTAACGGTATATAGGAAGAATTGCTAGGAGAAGAATTAATATAATCTGTGAGAATACAGAGTTAAAACAAATTAACTTGTTTATAGCGCTAATTTGTTTCTAATATGCTTGTTTATAAGCTTGTTTATAAGTTTGTTTATAAGTTTGTTTATAAGTTTGTTTATAAGTTTGTTTATAATATACACTTATTTATAATATTAAAACATCCAGAACGTTATCCCCCGTTACCTGAACCCGAGTAGCAGAGTAAATTCAAGATTTTCAATAAACCTGATTATAAACTTCGTATTCTGAATTATACATCAGGATTATATATCTGGATGTAATGAGCTGTTCGGATAGGTTCAATAAAATAATAGATACACGCATCCGGAGTATTAAATTATGGCAACAGGTTTGGCCGATATTTTAGATAACTTCGTGAAAAATCACGACAACCGCCAGTTGCTGGCCCTCCCCCTTGCGATACTCGCAGTTTCTTTAGTAATACTGCTAGTTTCTCTTGTGAGTAGCGGATCGCCGGTAAAACTGGGAATGGATTTCCAGGGCGGCACTCAGATTTCGATAGAAACGACTGATTCTCCTGCTGTACTTGAAAATACGTATTCTTCTTACCCTCTCACTAATGTCCGGCAAACCGGAAGCAGGGTTATCATGCAGTTTGGGATCATGGATGATGAGCAGCAGCGTCAGCTTGAAAAGGATATTACGAGTCACAACTATTCCAATGTGCAGATTCAGCAAGTTGGGCCTATTTACGGCAAGACTCTGCAGATACAGGCTCTACAGGCCCTAGGTATTTCCTTTATAGGAATGGGAATTGTGGTATTCCTGCTCTTCAGGACCTTTGTTCCTTCCCTTGCAGTGATACTTTCTGCATTTTCAGATATTGCCATTGCAGCTGCTTTCATGAGGGTTGTAGGGATCGAACTTTCCCTGGGAACACTTGCGGCTCTGCTTATGCTTATCGGTTATTCTGTAGACAGTGATATCCTGCTCACAAACAGAGTACTTAAACGCCGGGGCATGGTAAAAGAGAAAGTTTCCAAGGCTATGCATACAGGTATCACCATGACTACTACAACCCTTACAGCGCTTGCAGCCATGTACATAGTCTCGACTTTCTCCTATGTGATCATTCCTTCATTCACACAGATTTCTCTGCTTTCGCAGATCTCAATTGTGCTGATTGCGGGACTTATTGCAGACATGATGAATACCTGGCTCTTGAATACGGGAATCTTACGATGGTATGCGATGAAACCCGAATTCAGAGGGAGGTATAACAGATGAGCGACAAAAAAAGCCTTCTTAAAAATCCAAGAGTCATTATCTTTATTATAATCCTTCTTGGCTCTATAGTGGCCATTCACCCAGGCTATACCCCCGGAAAAGGGACAACTTCTAATCTTAATTTTGGTCTTGATCTGGAAGGCGGATCCTGGCTCCAGATACAACTGGAAGGAGCACTTGTCCAGGTAGATGTAGATTCCGGAAAATTAGTTAGCGGAATTGTAGAGCCTATAATTGGAGCCCCTATTGAGATCACGAAAAATAACCTTGATGTTGGGGGCTCTGTCAATAAATCTGTCACCTTTACAACATCTGGGACTGTCAGCGCATCTCAGCTTGAGTATCTTGGCACGGTAAGCGTGGACAAGCTAAGTGGAAGCACAACTCAGGTAACTATCTCTGATACCAGTAAGGAAAGTCTCATCCAGTCTTACCTATCAAAAGCCCTTGATGCAGAAGTACTTGCCAAGGGTACTGAGGACGGAACTGTCTATGAAATCAGGACCGCAGTCACTGAACAACAGCTTGAGTCTCTACTAGAAAAGGTTGGAGGTTCGATCCACAAGAACGAAGATGGGACTTCAACTTATGAAGAAGGAGTAAGCACCGATACCAGAGACCTGACAAAGGAGATCCTCAGTGATAAGCTGAACTCTCTGGGTATCAAAGATATTCCTGTAAGAACCGTAGGGGACAAATACATCCTTATTGATTTTGCAGGCATTGACTTGGCAACTGCCAAAGAAATAGCTGAAAAACCTGGAAAGTTTGAGATTCGGATTCAGACAACTGGAAATGAAACCGAACATGTCCTTTACGGCGATTCAATTGTAAGTGTGGGGGTCCCAAGCTTCCATGATGAACAGTGGCATACTCCTTTCACTCTGGATGATGATGGAGCTCGGACACTCCAGAAAGTTGCACTTGAAACCGGAGCAATTGATGATCCGGATTCCCATTACTTGAAGATGTACCTTGATGGAGTTGAAATCTATGGAGCTCCTTTGAGTTATTCTGCAGCTGAAAAACTGCGAGACGCTCCTATATATTCTTGGGAAGCTTCCACGGGTACAGATGATGCTGCAAAAACCGAAGCTAAAGCACTTCAGGTTCACCTTCGAGCAGGGGCTCTTCCTGTCAATGTAGAACTTGTAGGTTCAGGACATGTGGACGCAGGTCTCGGAGCGCAGTTCAAAAGTGCAGCTCTGATTATAGGTTTGATTTCCCTTATTGGGGTGGCAGCTGTGGTTTACTTCAAGTACAGAAGGTCTGAAATCCTGATACCTATGGTCGGAACTTCTGCCAGTGAAGTTATCATGATCCTCGGAGTTGCAGCACTGATAGGATGGCAGCTTGACCTAGCATCAATTGCAGGTGTTATAGCTACCATAGGTACTGGGATTGACCACCTTGTGATTATCACAGACGAGGTGCTTGCTGAAGGCAAACTCCCTCCAACAAGGGTCTTTAAGTCCAGGATAACAAAGGCTTTTACAATCATTTTAGGGGCAGCCACTACAAACATAATTGCCCTGTCCCCTCTGGTCGTAATGGGCTTTGGTACTTTGAAGGGCTTTGCAATTACTACCATCATTGGTGTCTTAATTGGTGTGATTATCGCCAGGCCGGTTTATGGTATAGTAATCAAGGAACTTCTGCACGTAGATGAAAACGGAACCGCAAGTATAACTGAATAAGTATCGAGCGAAAAGTAAAGTTCTTTGAGGTCGATTGGTATCAAGGAGTCAAAAATCAAGGTGGAGTGTATGCAGGATCTCTGGACTTTAAAATACAGGGCAGGTACCCTGAAGGAAATGCTTGGAAACGAGCATGCTGTAGCTACGCTTTCCGAACTTGCCCAGTCCGGGACTCTTCCCCATCTTATTTTCTACGGCCCTGAAAATTCCGGAAAAACAACAGCAGCTCTTGCTCTTGCCAGACAACTCTATGGGCGTACCTGGAAAAACAATTTTGCATACTTCAATGCTTCTGATTTTTTTGACCAGGGAAAGCGCTATCTCGTCCGAGACAAGCGTTTCGTGCGTTTTCTGGGCACCGATGACCCAAAGAAAATCTATAAAAGTGTAATCGATATTTTCAAGGAAATTATCAATGAGTATGCTGGAATAGCTTCGCTTGATGCCGATTATAAATTGATTTATATTGACAATGCTGAGTCCCTGAATTCTGATGCGCAACATGCTCTAAGGCGAATTATGGAAAAGTACAGTGCAACATGCAGGTTTATTCTTTCCACTACCAAACCTTCCAAACTTATTGCTCCGCTTCGCTCAAGAGGTCTTCAAATTTTTTTCACATATGTTCCAGACTCGGTTTTGAAAACTCATCTTAAGAAAATCGGATGTGCTGAAAAGTTGCAGCTTTCGGAAGGTGCATTTGATGCAATCCTTTATTCTGCAAAGGGAAATGTTGCAAAGGCGGTGCAGACTCTACAGCTTGCTTCTTTAGTTGCACATGGTTCAGTCATTACTGAAGAGATGGTGTATGAGGCTACTCTGGGCAGGGATGAAAATATTGACAATTTGCTTTCTGCGGCTCTTGCTGGAGATTTTCCTCGAGGAAGGAAGCTCCTCGATGAGATGATAGTTGGGAAAGGGCTTTTAGGGGTTGAGATTCTTGAAGGGCTTTCCGAAGCTCTCGCAGATTCGGGAGAAACGGATACAGACATTGCTCGGATTATTGTGAAAATTTCCGAAGTCGATGCCCGTCTTAAGGATGCTGCCAATGAGAAAATTCAGCTTGAGAAACTGATCTCTTCTCTTTCCTAATTTTTAGAGTCGTTTTCCTTCTGTCTTCTTTCGCTGCCTTTTTACTACCTTCTTTTTATTTCTTATATGTCTGTGGGAGCTCGGCCCTCTATTTATTTTTGGATCCCGAATGCATCTTATCTCTCTACTTTTCTGCCCTCTTTTTAATATACTATATATATGCTTCTCTCTAGAGTTATTCAATAATAAAAAACTATTTATATTTTAACCATTAAATCAAAATTATCATAGTAAACTATATATACAATTAGCTTTTATTTTTTATTGTAGATAGGCCAGAATCTCAAGCTTCTAAGGAGTTAAGGGGCTCCGTTACATTTTTTAAACGAGATATGAACCTTGGAGTTCAGGACATCCAGAGTAATGTGCTGTACTTCCTGAAGATGGTTCAGAGCCTGGACTTCCTTGGGTGTATGCTAGATCGGGCCTTTTCGAAAATCCACAAATAAATCCACAAATAAATCCCTCCATTACTCCCTGAAGAACTCCCTCTTTTCAGGGAGATCATGCTCATATGGCAGAATTGAATCCTGCAGTACTCTTGAAAATGATAATATTCTGCCTTAATTTTAAAAAAAGAATGTCTTTAAAAAAAAGATTGTCTGCCTGAACTGTTCCTTCAGGCAGTCATTCTATTAAGTACTCTTTCTTTTTTCAGTATTTATAGTGCTTTACTGAGTGATACAGAATCACAACAAAGAAAGCAACTATTACCAGCAAGAGGCCGAAGAAACCAACAGGGTCCCAGACAAAGCCTATCCCAGATCCTCCTTCTTCCCAGGAAACGAGTACTGCTCCCTGGAGTTCTGTAGGAATTACCACACAGGCAAAGGCAAGAACGAAGATAAATAAAATGTCAAAGACTTCTGCAATAATGCTCTTTTCTGCCATTACTCCTGTCTCCTCAATCATAATATTTGAACTCGAACATGTGGGTTTTGATTGATTCTCTTACCTTCAGGCACCCTATAGTCTCGATCAAAATGATCAGTCCTATGAAGATTACGTAGAGGTAGAAGAAACCTGAAGCAATCTCCCATGTCTCGGAGAGAATCCTGTATGCTATAAATCCTTCCACGCATATGAGCAAAGCAAGCATTCCTACGACAAGAGCCGTATCTCCGGTAAGTTTGCTGTGATATTTGCTTTCCAGTGCCTGATCATTCGTCTCCAATGCCCGTCGCCTCCTTCTTGATCCTTTTATTTCCCGAGCCTTTGGGTAAGGGCCAGCCCATTTCAGCCCAGTTATTTTCAATGTTTGATTTCTTGTGTTTGTGGCTGAAATAGAAGTACGCAATACCGTAGAATACAAAGGCGAAGATCAGGTTGTACTTGTAGCCCCAGAACAGCGTTGAAAGAATCGTAATTGCAATTGCAATCGCAAAGTAGGCAATATATGGCTGAAGAGGGCCCACAAAAGGTCTGACTTTACTTGTGGTCTCCGGGAAGAGTTTCCTGAAGCGTATCAGGGAGAAAGGAATCAACACGTAGCAGAGCAGCCCCGAAACAATTGAGAAGGTAATTACCTGGTCAAGATAGCCACTGAATGCAAAGCCGATTGCAACCGGCACCGTGAAGATTACTGCTCTGTATGGAGTGTTATACTTCGGATGCACTGCTGAGAACCAGGATGACACGTAATTGTCTCTTGAGAGAGCAAACCAGGAGCGTGAGGAGTCACAAACGCAGCCGTTTGCACTGGCAACACATGTCAGAAATGTTCCAAGCCCTAGCAGGGCAACAAAGATAAAGATCCCACTGTTCTGTGCAGCCTCAAAAAGCGGATACACTGAAACTCCAAGTAGATCGGCAGGGATCAGTACTGAACATAAGTAGAGGGTCATTGCCGCTCCTATGAGCAGAGTAATCATCCCAGCTTGCTGTCCAAGAGGTACTGCCCTTGATGGGTGTTTGCACTCTTCTGCGCACATTGCTGCTCCTTCTATCCCTAAGTAGAACCATGGACCGAATTGTAAAGCTGCAAAGAGTCCTATCATGCCGTTTGGTAGAGCGCCCTGTAAAAGGTACTCAGGGTGAATATCCCCTATTCCAAAGGCAGTTGAAAAGAAGAAGGCCAATATTGCAATGAAAGCGATCATGGTTAGAACAAAGTTCAGAGTCAATGCTGCAACAACGCCACGGTAATTAATGAAAGTCAGAAGTGCAATAACAAGCAGAGTTACCGGATAAACCTGTAGCTCCGGGAAGATACTCTGCGAAATGGATGCAACAACAATAGCATCTGCTGCTTCAAGGGCTATGTACTCCATATATACCGCAAGTCCCACGCTGGCAGCTGCCCCGGGCCCGATAAATAATCTTGCCCAGTCATAAGGCCCTCCTGCAAGTTTGGTTGCTGACCCAAGTTCACTAGCACAGAGAGAAATTATGACATACATTGTTCCTGCAACCAGCATGGCAAGCAAAGACCCTAGAACGCCTCCTTTTGCAACGGTAAAGTTCCAGCCCATGTATTCTCCGACCAGCACGATACCAACTCCTAGAGCCCATACATGGAAAGGCCTCAGAGTTTTCACTAAGCTGGCAGACTCATGTTCAGACATGCCTATCAGCCTCTTCTTTTTGAAACCTTACTTGCATCCAGTAAGACCCAGCCCATCAACCCGAAAGCCAGGAGATATATAATTCCGTTTATTAGAGTCCAGATATCCATTTTAATATCCCCTTCTTTTTTAATACTAAATTACTATATTTTTTCAGTTGTTTTTCAAAAAATCCTTAGCATTTGTAACATGTCTTTATAATTGTTTCGCCTGGATATTGTTAAAAAAATTAGCCAGCGAGCTAACCCGCTGGCTTTTTGTTTTCTTCAGTATATATTTCAGGCTCTGGACTTTTGGCTTAGAATACAAGTCCCAGGTCTTCGAGCTTCTTTCTTGCTCCGTCGTAGACCTGCATGTACTCTTCAGTTGGTGTTACGGTCTTTACGTCGTAGCATTCCTGGAAGGTCTTTCCTGCTGGTGCGCTTGCGTAATTCTTCTCATAGAGTGCTACAAGCTTGTCGAGTATCACATTTACTTCTGAGATTTCCACACCTGCCGTTGCCCTTGCTACTTCTCCCATCATTCTTGCTTCCATACCTGTGGTCTTGTCGGTAACGACACCCTTTGCGGATGCGACACCGGAGAGGATTTCTCTGCCTGAAGCGGTGTCAGTAATGGATTGGGCTGAAGCTTCGAGCAGGCACATCTCAGTGCATGGGCCTGCACATGGGTAGTACTGGTTACCTGACAGTATGTCCGTAAATTCGGAAATTGTTGCACATGCCCAGCCTGCAATCGTCAATGTCTCTCTGGTGTTTGTTGAACCCCAGCGGATGTGGACAGGGCCGTCAAGGTGCCAGCTTGCGCTGCTCATGATCACGGCATTGATGTGGGTTGCAACATCTACAATTGTTGTTTCTTCAATTCCGCCTGCATACCCACCAAAGATCGGCATCTGTTCGTCCATTATGATGTCGCTGTTCCCTTTGTAGTGAGCAATAACTGAAATTGCGTCCAGGTCGATCTTGAGTTCGTTTAGTTGCGAGACCTCGTGGCTGTCCGTGCAGGTCATTCCGCCGGCGCAGTCAGCGGAAATATTTCCCTGAGCGGACAGGGAGGTCTCTGGGCCCTAGACACCCATGCCAGGCCTACCAGCCATGGCGCAAGCATTCTTAATTAGCCTTGTTTCGGTCTTTGCAGCAAGGACCTCATAAGGACTTTTTGGAACAGGAGCTTTTCCACGTACAGAGGTCATTACACCGTTAACAATCGTGTCTACTTCCTTTTCCAGGGCATAGCTCATGTGAACAGGCATAAACACATCTTCGGAAATTGGAGAACCTGTAGGCCCACCCTGTACGATTGGCTTTGCCTTGTCACCAACACTTCTCTTCTTTACATTAACGGCATCCCTGCCTGTACCGAGCACAAATTCCTTCTGCACATTGTTAATTGCATCCCAGATTTCGTCTTCTGTGTACTTTACGATTCTGTGGGTATCGGTACAGTAAATTCCGCACTCAAGTAGCATCTCAAAGCCAGCCTTGAAGAGTTTTTCCATCATATCCTTGTCTGTCGGGATAAACTCTCCCTTGAAGTCAAGCCCATACTTCTGCTTGAGTTCCATTGCTTTCATTGGGATCTTCATGAGGTCCCAGTCGTCCTGGGTGCACTTTTCTCCTACTTTAGCCCTGTCATAAAAGTCATAGCAGTCAAATGATTTTCTAAATGTCATTGTCTTTTGCCTCCCAGGATTATTTCATAACTTCAAGTGCTACTTTTGCGGCTTCTGCAGCGTTTTCTGCAGTTGCATCAGCTCCGATTTCTTCGATCCATTTATCAGATACTGGTGCTCCTCCGAACATGCACTTTACATTGTCTCTGAGTTTTTCTTCATTGAGCCTGTCCATAAGGTCTTTCTGGCCAAGCATGGAGGTGGTCATAAGGGCAGAGCCTACTAAGAGGACTTTTTCTCCCTTGTGCTTTGCAGCTTCTTCTACAATGGTTTCATTAAGAACGTCAATCCCGAGGTCAAGAATCTGGAACCCGTTTGCCCCGAGCATGGTGGTAACAAGCCTGTGACCAATGTCGTGAATGTCTCCTTCTGCAACAAAAGTGATTGCAAGACCTGTTTCTTCTCCTTCCTTTTTGTTCTTTTCAAGTTCGGGGGTGAGAAGTTCCATTGCATTGTTCATTGCTTTTGCAGACATCATAATCTGGGGCAGAAATACCTCAGCGGCTTCGAACTTGTCACCGACAATTTTCATTCCAACGGAAAGACCCTTTGTAATAATATCAAGTGCCGGAATTCCTGCATCGAGGGCTTTCTGGGTTAGTTGCGCAATGCCTGCAACGTTTTGATTTACGATCGCGTCGCGTAACTTGTCAAATATTTCCTGGTTTGCCATTTTTGTAAACCTCCACTGAAATTCACAGTTCTGTGCAATATAGTTGGGCAGTACAATGTACCAGACAACTTCTCCGCAAAGGTTTCATGCTTGAACACCAGACCAGGCTCTGCTAGCTAAAAAAGAGCATTTGCATGGGGTTCTCATTTTATAATCCAGATCCCTGACGCCTTATATTTCATTAGGTGCAAGGGGATACCTTCACGAATTTTCGAATTGTCTATAATCGAAATTATTCACTGCCATTTGCCATTTTACCCGAACAGATTCGGACTTGTTGTGAATAATTTCTTTTCTCCTGACATTGTGCCATATTTTCATATACCTTGATCTATTTAGCCTAACCCATGAGGTTTTTTCGAAAAAGATAGGTACTTACTTGTCATCTATAAATTTGAAATGCAAATGAGTTTTGACAGGCTAAATGGATAAAGCCTAAGCCATGAGAATTTTTAATCATATTGAAATTCCAATTAATTAAAAAGGGCTGGAATTAATAACTGAAAAAAGATATTCAATTGTCCAAAGATGTAAAGGGTAGAGAATTCTGAAAACCGTAATTGATGACAGTCCGGGTCTCTATTTTGTTATCCCCTTTTATACCCCAAATAATTATACCCGCTTCCCTATGTGTGAAATATTTCTGTATAAGTCTTGAAGTACTCGTATAATTATTTCGCCTAAAATTCTAAAAAAAATTAGCCAGCGAAAAACTCGCTGGCGTTGGTTCCATCAGTAAACTTTGGGTGAAACTTTCGGCTTAGAATACAAGTCCCAGGTCTTCGAGCTTCTTTCTTGCTCCGTCGTAGACCTGCATGTACTCTTCAGTTGGTGTTACGGTCTTTACGTCGTAGCATTCCTGGAAGGTCTTTCCTGCTGGTGCGCTTGCGTAATTCTTCTCGTAGAGTGCTACAAGCTTGTCGAGTATCACATTTACTTCTGAGATTTCCACACCTGCCGTTGCCCTTGCTACTTCTCCCATCATTCTTGCTTCCATACCTGTGGTCTTGTCGGTAACGACACCCTTTGCGGATGCGACACCGGAGAGGATTTCTCTGCCTGAAGCGGTGTCAGTAATGGATTGGGCTGAAGCTTCGAGCAGGCACATCTCAGTGCATGGGCCTGCACATGGGTAGTACTGGTTACCTGACAGTATGTCCGTAAATTCGGAAATTGTTGCACATGCCCAGCCTGCAATCGTCAATGTCTCTCTGGTGTTTGTTGAACCCCAGCGGATGTGGACAGGGCCGTCAAGGTGCCAGCTTGCGCTGCTCATGATCACGGCATTGATGTGGGTTGCAACATCTACAATTGTTGTTTCTTCAATTCCGCCTGCATACCCACCAAAGATCGGCATCTGTTCGTCCATTATGATGTCGCTGTTCCCTTTGTAGTGAGCAATAACTGAAATTGCGTCCAGGTCGATCTTGAGTTCGTTTAGTTGCGAGACCTCGTGGCTGTCCGTGCAGGTCATTCCGCCGGCGCAGTCAGCGGAAATATTTCCCTGAGCGGACAGGGAGGTCTCTGGGCCCTAGACACCCATGCCAGGCCTACCAGCCATAGCGCAAGCATTCTTAATTAGCCTTGTTTCGGTCTTTGCAGCAAGGACCTCATAAGGACTTTTTGGAACAGGAGCTTTTCCACGTACAGAGGTCATTACACCGTTAACAATCGTGTCTACTTCCTTTTCCAGGGCATAGCTCATGTGAACAGGCATAAACACATCTTCGGAAATTGGAGAACCTGTAGGCCCACCCTGTACGATTGGCTTTGCCTTGTCACCAACACTTCTCTTCTTTACATTAACGGCATCCCTGCCTGTACCGAGCACAAATTCCTTCTGCACATTGTTAATTGCATCCCAGATTTCGTCTTCTGTGTACTTTACGATTCTGTGGGTGTCGGTACAGTAAATTCCGCACTCAAGTAGCATCTCAAAGCCGGCCTTGAAGAGTTTTTCCATCATATCCTTGTCTGTCGGGATAAACTCTCCCTTGAAGTCAAGCCCATACTTCTGCTTGAGTTCCATTGCTTTCATTGGGATCTTCATGAGGTCCCAGTCGTCCTGGGTGCACTTTTCTCCTACTTTAGCCCTGTCATAAAAGTCATAGCAGTCAAATGATTTTCTAAATGTCATTGTCTTTTACCTCCCAGGATTATTTCATAACCTCTAGTGCGACTTTTGCGGCTTCTGCAGCGTTTTCTGCAGTTGCATCAGCTCCGATTTCTTCGATCCATTTATCAGATACTGGTGCTCCTCCGAACATGCACTTTACATCGTCCCTGAGTTTTTCTTCATTGAGCCTGTCCATAAGGTCTTTCTGGCCGAGCATGGAGGTGGTCATAAGGGCAGAGCCTACTAAGAGGACTTTATCTCCTTTGTGCTTTGCAGCTTCTTCTACGACGTTTTCATTAAGCACATCAACTCCCAGGTCAACGATCTGGAACCCATTTGCTCCAAGCATTGTGGTAACAAGCCTGTGACCAATGTCGTGGATATCCCCTTCTGCAACAAAGGTGATGGCGAGTCCTGCTTCTTCTCCTTCTTTCTTGGTCTTTTCAAGTTCAGGGGTAAGGACTTCCATTGCATTACTCATCGCTTTTCCAGACATCATGATCTGAGGCAGGAAAATCTCGGCGGCTTCGAACTTGTCACCGACAATTTTCATTCCAACGGAAAGACCCTTTGTAATAATATCAAGTGCCGGAATTCCTGCATCAAGGGCCTCCTTGCATAGCTGTGCAGTACCTGCAATGTTTTGATTTACGATTGCGTCGCGTAACTTGTCAAATATTTCCTGGTTTGCCATTTTTGTAAACCTCCACTGAGATTCGTAGTTCTGTGCAGTGTCGTTAGGCAGTAAAATGTCTCCAGAGTCATTTTCTCGCAAAGGCTTTATGCTTGAACACAGACCCAGGCTCCGCTAGCTAAAAAAGAGCATTTGCATGGGGTTCTCATTTTAGGTTCAGATCCCTGCTGCCTTATATTTTTCAGCCATTAGGCGCGAGGAAGTTCCTTTACGAATTTTCTGATTATTTATGTTCAAAAATTACTCACTGTCATTTGCCATTTTACCCGAACAGGTTCGGGTCTTTTGTGAATAATTTTTTCTCTTATGACATTGTTACCGGGGAATTTACTTGCCGGAAACTGCAAATTTGTTTCCCAGTCGAATTAGCTTTATATCCCGAATTTCCCAACAGTATGCCTGTTGGGACTGCCTGGAATTGTCCTGAACATTCAGACTCAATCCCTAAATAAAGATTAAAATTATACTATATAAACGAATACTATATTTCCATTATTTTTTTCTCTTAAAATTCAAAATCTGGGCATGAAATAATAAAATATAAATACTGGTATTTCCAGCCATTGCAACATCTTTTATATATACAATTTCCATCTTCAAAGTCCTGCGCTATATATTTTTTTAATAACAGATTTTCAATAATATTAAATATAAAAGCAAAAAGTATAAATACTAGACTTTGGAGTCGCTGCAATCTTTTTCGGTATCTGCAATCTTCTGCTTTAAAACCCTATGTTGCAAATTTTTTAAAAAGAAGTCTTTAAATAATAATTTGACACGCGCAGGCAGAATACATGATTTCTCTTGACAAATGTGAAATTAGATGAAGGAAAACAAGCCTGATGAAGTAATTTTTTTGGAAAATTCTTAAAAATAATGCCGGCTTAAAGCCGGCTCATCCACTTTTAAATTCTATTAATATGACACACTACTAGTGTTTATTAGTATTCGATATATTCAGTATCTGAATCTATTCAGTATCTGAATCTATTCAGTATCTGAATCTATTCAGCAATAGTTTTAGTATGTGTGGCTTTTTGCGCACTCAATCATCTTCTGGAGATTGACTGTTGGGGTCATACTGACAGTCCCGCAGCCAACGGTGAGTAACCCAACGCCTGCGTCAAGGACCTTCTTTGAGACTTCTGCAATTTCCTCAGGAGTTCCGTTCCAGAGCACGGCTACAGGGTCAAGGTTTCCAACAATGAGTGCGTTTTTCACATTACCAGTTGCGGTCTTGATGTCTACTTTCTGGTCTACGCTGATCCCGTTTACTCCGGTCTTGTCCATAATTCCAAGGCCGTTGGTTGTGTTTCCGCAAATGTGAAGCACTGTAGCCACATCAAGTTCCTTCATTGCGTCAACTATCTTCTTCTGATAGGGCAGGGCATACTTTTCGTAAAACTCTCCACCAATAAGCTCATAGCTTGCTGTCGGGTCAATGATGGCTATGGTGTCTGCACCGTTTTCAACCATTGCTTTTGCATATGCTACATTGAAGTCCGAGCAGAAGTCCAGAAGTGCGGGGACAATCTCTTCTCCTGTGAAAAGGTTTCCAAACCAGGCATCTCCGTTAATATGCTGGGCAAGAGAGAAAGGACCTATCATGGACCCTATAATCGGGATCTCTTTTCCGTATTTTTCGGAGAGAATCTTGACGGCTTCAAGGACTACTGCAATTCTTCCTTCTTTGAGGTTGTAATTCTTTAATTTCTCCAGATCTTCCAGGTTCTTAACACTGGGTTTGATCACTGACGGCTGCTGCTTCAGGTCGCCAGCCTTTATTCCGCAGCCAAAAAATTCGGCTTCAGCTGTGATGTCAAAGGGAACTCTCACAGCTTCAAAACCTACTACCGTGTGTGCCGCTTCCGCGAGAGTCGCCATTTTCTCTGCGTCGGAATGGGCTTCTGGCCAGTAGGCTCCGCAAGCTTCCATCTGTTCGACAGTTGCAGTCTGAGTGAAACAAACAGCTGGCATCCTGTCCACCTGCTGTTTCCTTAATGCACGGTACAATCTTTCTTTTGGGGTATATTCTGCCATTTATAATCCCTCTCTTATTTGTATAGGTGTGTAGGATTATGAAAAATACATACTATTTTAATAAATATGTATTTATACCCTTTAATTAAAAATTATGTTATAAAAACTTATCAATTGAACAGCCGGAATAAGCTGAAAAATCCTTCAAAACAAGTAAACTTGTTTTATTGAATTTTATCGGAAGCAAAATTTTAAATGTTCTGTAATTTGTTATTTTTATCATAATTTTGTATCCCTTGGTGTATGGTGAATTTTAACAAACGGGGCTGAAACAGGGAAACCGGAACTCAGGCTTTCAGATGACTGTAAAAAAATCCTATCTATTAAAGTCTAAAAACCTATGGTGGATTTTGCAAAAGTGAAGGTTGAAAGACTGAAAAAATATCCACTTTTATAATGATTCTTTGACATTTAGGGTGTTTCAAGACTACTCCCAGTGTCCCTTAACTAACGTTTTAACTCTCTGCGTAGTTTGACATTTGGAGACACGATCACATATGGGGACATCCTGCATGTCATTGCACTATTTATAGTAATGTGCTGTGGCAGCTTTGGGCTGGCAATATGGAGACTCAAAAAGGAAACTACTCAGTAATTGCAGTCATAATATTTTGTAAATTCCTGGTACGTATCTATAGGGGTTCACTTCACGAAATAGAAAACTCGTGGTCGTCTAACAACTTTAGTTGAGTTTCTACCTGAAGGCACAGGTTTGCAGAAAATCTCTACAAAGCCTAATAGCTAATTGTTAATACTTGAGAGCTACTTATTATACATTCTAGCCAGGTACTAGTAATAGCTTATATAATTCATGAATTCTAAAATTATTATATCCTTTCCCTATTGATGCCGAATTAGAAATTTCACTAAAATTACAGTCCTCATATCCCACCCTTTTATGAGGTAGTTCCTACTGCCGGACACCTCAAAACATTATACGTTCCAGGAGGACCTGAAAAATGTATGGAATAGCACTTGATCTGGGCACCAGTGGTTTTAGAGCCCAGCTTATTGATCTTGAAAAGAAGGAAACCTTAAAGACAGTTATAACCATGGGTCATCCTCTCCCCGGGGGAAATGTCATGGATCACCTGGACTTTGCAATCACAACAGGTGAAGATGTGGCTCATGAGGTAATTATCGAGACCATCAGAAGGATGTTCCTGCGGTTCGATGTTGACCTTTCCAGGGTTGAACGGCTTGCAGTTTGTGGAAACCCTATCCAGCTTTCCCTTTTCCAGAATACTGAAATAAGGGATCTTGCTTATGCAGGGGAAAACAAGCAGAAGATGCTTGGAGTCCGGAATGTGAAACGAGATGCCCGTGTGTTTCCTGCGTCGGAAATTTTCGGGGAAAATGACCTGCCTAACTGTGAAATTATCGTACCCCCTGCAATCAAGCACGAGATTGGAGCTGACGCCCTGGCTATGATGCTTGAAACCGATTTTCTTATCCAGCCCGAACCTTCACTTGTCACGGATTACGGGACAAACGCCGAGATGGCTCTGAAAATCGGGGATCGAATTATCACTGCAAGCGCAGCAGCAGGACCTGCGATTGAAGGACAGGGTATAAGTTCAGGCATGCTCGCAAGCCCGGGCGCGATCTGCGATGTAAAACCTGAAGGACAGTACTGGAGAATTATAGTTCTTGACAGGGAAATGGAAAAACAGAACGCTTATCTTATCGATCCGGTTACAGGGGAGATAAAGGAGTCCTACGGATTCGAAGCCGTCGGAATCACAGGCACAGGAGTTATTTCGGCTTTTGCCCTGGCACTGAGAAGCGGTATGATTGAAAAATTTCCTAAACTTCCGAATGGAAAACTGATTCTGGGTCCTGGGATTGAGATCACTGAGAAGGATGTTGAAGAAGCCGGAAAAGCTATCGGGGCAATCCGGGCTGCCCATATGACCCTGATCGTTGAATCTGGAATCAAGTACGAAGACCTTGAGTATGCATATATGTCAGGAGCCTCTGGTGCCTATGTGGACGCTGAGGACGCCCGCAGGCTCGGAGCAGCACCGGGTTATGCAAAAAAAATTGTTCAGTTCGGAAATACCTCGCTTGCGCTTGCCCGGGAACTTGTGCTGGAAGAGTCCAGGCTGGATGACGTAATTGCGATTGCAAAGAAAATTACTGCCGACCACCTCATGATGGCAACCAGTGAAACTTTCAATAACTTCTACCTCTGCGAGCTTTCCTACTGGACCCAGGGTATGCCCCTTGAGACGTATGACCAGATGCTTGAGCTCTACGGCCTGCCTCCCCTCCCAAAAACTCTCGAACATGTAAACATCGAAAAGCGAGTCGTCAAAGACATAGAAGAGGTCGGGTCAGGTGGGCTTTCCATCCTCAAAGAAATTGGCATAATCCTTGAAGTCCCGGTGGAAAAGTGCGTCTACTGCAAAAAATGTGTAAAAGAATGCCCTGAAACTGCTCTTGAAATCGTAGAAATAGATGGCCATAGAATCGCAAAATACGACAGCCAGAAATGTCTTGGTACAAGTTGCCGCCGCTGTGTCAGCGTCTGCCCTGAAGATGCTATCGATATAACGAAACTGAAAATCACAGCGAAATAACATATGGTGGGAATTATATTCCCGCTAATTTTTCTTACTTTTCACCTTCTCTTCACTTGGCGCATATGAGGCAAAAGATTATTCTACGCCATAAATCAACTCTCTTGAGCGCAACCATTGACCCGCAATCGTTGCGCCGTTTGGTCACGCCGATCACGTTGTTGCTGGAGTTAGTTTTCGGTCAAACCTTTTTGAAAAAGGTTGTGATCACGCCCGGATAGGGTCTGGTGATAAAGTTCTCAAACTTTAATGTTGAGTTGTTTTCTATCAAGCCTTTTTGAAAAGGTTTGCAGGTAAATCAGCCCCTTTCAGTAAATTGAAAAACAACTTATCTTGCCAATAATTCAGCCCTCTTGAGCGAAGCGAAAAGGGCACCGTCCTCCCGAGACGGGACTCGGGTGACGGAACTCGGGCAATAACTTTATAAATAAGAACCTATTTTTTTAGATTTTTACCAACAAACATATATATTAAATAATATTATTTCATATTATTAATTAAGACCACCATACAGGAAGCAAAACGCTTTGTTCAATCTATTTTGCCTAGGAGGAAACCTGATCATGTAGATCGAATGGACTCTAAATCCGTTCAGCCGGGTTAGATTCCCGGGGTTTCCGCCATATTTCTGAATCCCGGAATGGTAATACAATAACATTCTAGATACATTCAGAACATTCCGCCGAAATCTTTTATAAAACCTGGAGACTTTTGTCCAGACTATATAAATTGTTTCTGTTGTGTGGATCGCTTCTATTTTCCGGGTAGCTGTCAGCAAATTGCTGACTCCGTGCTTATACTCTGTAAGCCGGGATTTTGAAATACTATTTCTTGGAAATCATCCGGGCTTTTAATTCACCAGGGGTGACACTATGGATAAAAAACCATTAGATGTTTTAATATCTGCGACCGGGCTCTGGATGTCCAGGACTGGCACGCTCCACAAAATCAAACACTATGAGGTCTCAAGAAGTAAAATATACATTGAAATGGCGTGTGGAGACCATCTTGTTGTGAATAATTCTAGGAGTTGTAGAACAGCCAGAGCATTCAGACATCATAAGTACAGAAAAACCTGCAAACGATGTAGGGTTTCGGACGAGGATATCAATAATTTCCTCACAAGATCAACTGAAGGCAAAACCAGTGTGAAAGTTAAGGTAGTTTCTGCTCCAAAGGTCAAAAAAGCTATGCCGAAATCAGTTTCGAGGGCTCCAAAGCCTCTGGAAAATCCTGTGTCTGCAAAGGCATCAACGGACACATCCAGATCTGTACCTTCGCCTGCAAAATCAACTCCAAATTCGCCTGTTCCCACATCGGCTCCTGCTCCTTCACTTACAAGAAGCCAGCTCGATAGGGTTGAGGCTCTCTTAAGTCCAGAGGATAAAATTTCTCTGAATATTGCAAAGCCTTTCAGGGAACTTGAGTCCGAACTTGTGACAAGAAGAAAAAACGATTTTCAGCGGCTCTATACCAATGATAGAGAAGACTACCTTGGTAAACTCGAACGGGACATTACGAAATTTTTCGTAGACCGGGATTTTCTGGAGATAAAGTCTCCTATCCTTATTCCGGCAGAATACGTGGAGAGAATGGGTATTAACAATGATACTGAACTTTCAAAACAGATCTTCAGGGTGGATAAAAATCTCTGCTTAAGGCCAATGCTTGCCCCGACTCTTTACAACTATCTGCGAAAACTCGATAGGATTTTACCAGATCCTATAAAGATTTTCGAAGTCGGGCCCTGTTACCGGAAAGAGTCTGACGGCAAAGAGCACCTGGAAGAATTTACCATGGTGAACTTCTGTCAGATGGGTTCGGGATGTACTCGGGAAAATCTTGAATCCCTCATCAAAGAGTTTCTGGACTATCTGGAAATCGACTTCGAAATCGTAGGAGATTCCTGTATGGTCTATGGGGATACCCTTGATATAATGCACGGGGACCTGGAGCTTTCTTCGGCAGTCGTCGGGCCAGTTCCTCTTGATAGGGAATGGGGCATTGACAAACCATGGATAGGTGCAGGTTTTGGGCTTGAACGCTTGCTCAAGGTTATGCATGGCTTTAAAAACATTAAGAGAGCATCAAGGTCCGAATCTTACTATAATGGGATTTCAACCAATCTATGAGCTGGAAAGCTCGTTCAAAGTAACTGAGAATCACTAAAAACAGGTCGAAGATATTAAAACACTGCATTAAATGGCAAAAAGGAATTGCGATACTGGATGTCAAAAAGAGTTGCAGTACTGAATGGCAAGATGAATTGCAGCTCTGAAAGGCAAAAAGTAGAATGGCAATATTAAATGGCAAAAAGTAGAATGGCAATATTAAATGGCAAAAAGTAGAATGGCAATGTTGAATGGCAAAAAGTAGAATGGCAATGTTGAATGGCAAAAAATAGAATGGCAATATTAAATGGCAAAAAGTAGAATGGCAATGTTGAATGGCAAAAAGTAGAATGGCAATATTGAATGGCAACATTGAATCAAAAACGGGATGGTAAAAACTCAATATGGCAAAATAAGCTAAATGGTGAGATTAAGTTGACAGTCGGCTCTGATAGGGTCGATAAACATCTGAAGAATCTATGAGAGGGTGAAATTTTGATCCAAAAAATGGCACTTGATGAATTTGATAGTTTGGGAGATAAAGTCATTGAAGGGTATCAATTAACTGATAACGATCTGAGGACTCTTCTTTCCCTTGAATCCAAAGAAGGCCTGGAAAGGCTTTATTCCGCAGCCCGAAAAGTAAGAGATCATTATTTTGGCAACAGGGTATTTCTTAATTGTTTCATTTATTTCTCCACTTACTGTAAAAATCAATGCTCCTTTTGCTACTATAACTGTCGAAACGAGATCAACCGCTATCGACTGACAATGGAAGAGATAAAAGAAACCTGCAAAACCCTGAAAGGAGCAGGTTTTCATATGGTTGACCTGACAATGGGGGAAGACCCCTATTACTATGAAGACCCTAACCGTTTCGTTGAACTTGTCCAGATAGTAAAAGAGGAACTTGGGCTTCCCATTATGATTTCTCCAGGTTTGATGGATAACGCTACTCTTCTTAAAGCCAGGGAAAAAGGAGCAAACTTCCTGGCACTTTATCAGGAAACATATGACACTGAACTATACCGGAAACTTAGAGTTGGGCAGTCATTCGATGGGCGTGTCAATGCACGCCGTTTTGCTAAACAGCAGGGGTACTGTGTTGAAGATGGAATCCTCACAGGCGTTGGAAATGATATTGAATCAACCATTTTGTCCTTAAGAGGAATGAGTACAAATGATCCTGATATGGTTAGAGTTATGACCTTTCTCCCCCAGGAAGGAACCCCGCTTGAAGGTTTCAGGGATAAGTCAAATCTCTCGGAACTGAAAATCATCTCGGTTCTCAGATTAATGTTTCCTAAACGCCTCATCCCTGCTTCTCTTGACCTGGAAGGCATTGACGGCATGGTTCTTCGCTTAAATGCAGGGGCAAATATTGTTACTTCTATTCTTCCTCCCGATTCCCAACTGGAAGGCGTTGCAAACTACGACCGTGACCTTGAAGAACGAGATCGGGACATAAAAAGTGTGGTCCGAAGGCTTGAAATCATGGGTATGAAACCTGCCAGGCAGGCTGACTTTGAGGCAGTTCTGGGGTGCTAACTTGAAAACGATCTGTCTTGTGGGCGGGAAACTTCAAGGCTTCGAAGCTGCGTATCTATCTAAAAAAGCCGGAATGAAAGTAGTTCTGGTAGATAAAAATCCGCAGGCTCTCATCCGTAACTATGCGGATGAATTTTACTGTTTTGATGTGATAAAGGAACCCGAAAAACTCCTTGAGCTCTCAAAAAGGGTTGATGCTGTACTTCCTGTAAATGAAAACCTGGCCTGCATCGAATTTCTGAATTCAATAAAAGAAAAGTTCTCCTGCCCGGTACTTTTCGATTTTGAAGCTTACCGGATAAGCAGGGACAAGAAAAAGTCAAAAGATTATTTTAAGTCCATAGGAGTTCCAACTCCGCAGGACAGGCCTTCAAAACCGCCTTATTTTGTAAAACCTCCCTGTGAAAGCAGCAGTGTGGGAGCCAGGATAATTTATGATGACAAAGATCTTGAGGGCCTTGAACCTGACACGCTGGTTGAGGAATATGTTGAAGGCGAGGTTGTTTCTCTCGAAGTTGTCGGGGACGGAAGTCATTTTGCTGTGGTAAAAGAGACCCTTGTCCATATAGACGAAACCTATGACTGCCATATGGTAACTCCGCTTCCTGCTAATCCTTTATTCAGGCAGATCTCCCATGATCTTGCAGCAAATCTTCCCTTGAAAGGGATTATGGATGTGGAAGCAATCTTCGGTCCAAAAGGGCTCAGGGTAATTGAAATCGATGCCCGTTTCCCAAGTCAGACACCTACAGTAGTTTACTATTCTTCTGGGATCAACCTGATAGAACTCCTTTTCCGCGCCTTTACTGATGGTGTTGAGGAAATAAGGGCGATTCCCGAGAACAAATACTGCATTTACGAGCACCTCATGTTCGGAGAAAATGGTGTTCTTATTCCTGTGGGAGAACAGGTACTTTCCATGGGTAGCGACTATGGAAAATTCTACGAAGAACCTGGCATTGAGATTTTTCTTTGCAAAGGAGAATACCCGGTATTTACCATGGTCTTCTGGGGCAAGGACAGGGAAGAAACCGGAGCAAAAAGATGTAAGGGACTTTCGGTTCTGAAGGAGCGTTTTGGAGCGGTTTTATGACGGAATAAAAAAGAACCAAAAGGGTATTAAAATGGATTAAATAAACTAGAATTACTCAAAGCAGGAAATGGAGATCAATATGGAACTAACCTCAGATGATTCGACAAATATTGACAAGCAGTCTCAGGAAGCAGATTCTGCTTTGCAGAGAACAGGGCTTGACGTAAAAGAAATCTGCGAAAAATGCTGTATTTACGAGCATTTTATGCTAGAAAAAAAAGGGGATCTTGTTCCTGTGGGAGAACAGGCTCTTTCCAAGGACGATGAATGCGAGAAATTCTATGAAGAGCCAGGCATTAAAATTTTACTTTACAGAGGAGAGAATCCGGTATTTGCTTTGATTTCCTGTGGCAAGGATGAGGAAGAAGCTGAGGCAAAAAAAAGTAAAGGCTTTTCAGTTCTGAAGGAGCGGTTGAGTGAAGGAATAAATTCGAGTACTGGAACAGAAATTGAAAATGATTGAAGAGATTAAGATTCTTTAAACCTAAGTTTTAAAGAGTCTAAGTTTTTAAAGATATTAAAATTCTAAAACTCAGTTAAAGTAACTGAGATTCAAAAAATCCAGATTTAAAAATCTAAGGTTTAAATTTTCCTAAAAACAGGAAATGGCGATAAAAATGGCACTCTTAACTCCCGATGATTTGATAAACATTAATATGCAACTTCAGAAAGCTGACTCTGCTGTGCAAGAAGTAACGGGGCTTGATATAAAAGGTATTTGCAAGGCTCTCTACGGTACTTTCTCGAGCTCCGAAAAAGTAGGCATCGTGCCTGTAACTTCGGGAAACGGAATTATAGGAAACTTTTCGGCTTCCCTGCATGCAATTACGCAGTATTTCGGATTTGACAGTTTTGTTACGGATATGCCGGATGTTAGCGGCTATTATGAAGCTGTGCAGAACGGAGCCGAGATCATCCTTATGGCAGACGACCGCACTTTCCTTGCCCATAACCTCAAAAATGGAAAAATGGCCAATAATCAACCCTGCACAGGTATTATCTATGCTGAGATCGCTTCCAGATATCTGAAAGCCGACTCAAAGGATGTACTTGTTGTGGGGCTTGGGAAAGTAGGTTTCCCCGGAGCCGAGCATTTAGTGCAGAAAGACTTTAGGGTTTACGGGTATGATGCTGATGAAACTCTCCTTGAGAGAGCCACTTCAAACCTCGGGATTATTCCTTTCGACCCTGCGAATCCGAAAAAATTTTCCATTATATTCGAGGCGACTCCATGCGCAAACACGATTCCTGAAGCCGTACTTTCGGAGAATTGCGTGCTTTCCACTCCTGGAATCCCCTGCGCAATTTCTGAAGAGCTTAGAGATAAATACGAAGTACAACTTATAGCGGAACCCCTTGGAATAGGAACTGCATCAATGTTGTACTCTGTGCTATAACACCTTAATTTCGCTTTGGCAGCCGGTTGCATTTCGGCAGTCTGCTGCCCCTTTTCGCTATGTTTCTCTTCCCTTAAGAAGACTGAGCTATGGACAAGAGGAACTGCTTTTAACTTGTTAATTATTTAATCAGAATTCTGAACATTATTAATTAGTTTAAATCATATGTACGGTTGTTTTTAATTCTAAAGGTTTTAGATATTTCTTCAAAAATAAATTTATTTTATCTTTTTTTTAACCAGTACTTACTTATATGTAAGTAAGTATATTCTGTAGTGTGGATAGATCCAGAAATTAGGATAGCGACAATGATTCAATTAACTTATTAACGAGTATAAATGTTTTTTATGAATAGATATGAACGAGACTAATCAGCAAATACTTTATTATGCAAGGAATTTTTTGCAATGTCGGGGTTATAATGGATTTAGTTACAAAGATATTTCTCAGAAATTGGGAATAAAGAATGCAGCAATTCATAATTATTACCCCAAAAAAGAAGATCTAGTTGCAGCTTTGCTCGAAAACAGCAGAAAGAATTTAGCTGCAAATATTACTCAAATAGTGGAATCTGGAGGCTCAGCCCGTGATCAGCTTCAATACTACTTTGATTACGCATTGAAGGAGTTTGATGAAGGTAAAAGTATCTGCCCCCCAGGCTCGGTAATTCTCGATTTTGAAAAACTTCCGGAGAAAGTTAAAAAACAAAACCTTTTGTTGATGGATGATATCCTGGCCTGGATTTCCAGAGTTCTTAAAATAGGTCTGGAACAGGGGGAGTTTAATTTCTCTGGTTCTGTAGAAGCACGTGCAGAATTAGTAGTTGAAGCCTTGATGGGTGCCAGACAATTATCCAGTATAAGAGGAAGAAAAACGCTTGTTAGATCTATTTCTCTAATTAAATCCGACCTTGGGTGGAAGGACTGATGTTTTCTTAATCGCTACTTACTTATATGTAAGTAAGTATATTCTATTATTATAATCGATATATTGCTGAATCAATCTATTGCTAAAAAATTAGGTTTTCTGGCATAACTTCTGTGGAGAGACTTCAATGCCCACTATGAGTATTATTTCGTGCAAGATAATGCAGGACGAAATCATCTGGATTCTTGAAAATGACTCTTCCATTGATGAGATTTTCGTAGTTGATAATGAAAATATCCGGGAATTTGTAGAAAAGCTGGATAAAGTAAACCTTCAGTATAAAGTGCTCTCTCTGGAAGACATTTCCTCACTTCCCGAAATCAAAAGCGAATGCAAGAAATACACGGTTTTGATCCATCTGATGGAACTTGGCCTTCATAGAAGTCCTAAGGAGTTGAAAATTAAGGTATATGAGACTATAAAGACTCTCGCTCCTTTTTCATCGGGGATTTTGCTCTTTTACGGTTTATGTGGAAATGTACTGGGGAACGTTGAAAAAGATTTCCAATGTAGTTCAATCTCATGTCCGGTTCGTATTCTCAAAGATAAAGATCACAGAATTGTAGATGACTGCATAGGGGCTACTGTGGGAGGAGTCAAAAACTATCTAAGGATACTCAAAAGTGTTAGTGATGCTGGAACATATCTTTTTACTCCCATGTACAGCAAGGGCTGGAAGGAACTACTTGACCTGAATAAGCTAAATAAAGACCCTGCTAAAGCATTGAAATTAATGAAAAAGACCCACGAAATGATTGGTTACAAAAGAGTTGCTAAGATTAATACTGGTCTTAAATACACTGAAAATTTCGACGCTTCTATTCAGGAATTTGCAGATTTGTTTGATTTCGAAATTTTGGAATTCGATGATGGTAATCAGGAAATTTTTAAAGATTGCTATAACGAACTCAAAATGGAGATTTAGGAAAAATCAAAACGTTGAAAAAATTTTATATTTATAGATGACTGGTGAGCGGATGCCTGTACTTAGCATAATTGCCTGTGAAATGCTTGAAGACGAACTGGCATATGTCCTCTCAGAAGACCACGACTTAAATCAATTGATTGTAGTTGAAAACAGGCAAAGTTTCAGGTTTGTTCGAAAGCTTAAATCCAGAAATTGCCAGCCAAGACTTTTTCCTTTGGACAAAGTACCTATTTTTTTAAAAGAGGCAAATAACTCTGTATACAACTCTGTATCTGTGAATCTTTTGAAACTTTTATTGAAATTTCCTTTTTTTAAGAAACTAACTCCTAATATCAGAGGAAAGAGTAAAGAAAAGAACAAGGAAAAGCCTATTGTAGTTGTAAATACTCTGAAGCTTGGCCTACATGCAGATTGCCAACTCTTAAGGTCTGAAATCTACCAAAATATTAGTAAAATGGCAGCTTTTTCAGATGGTATTCTTATTTTCTATGGAAACTGTGGTCACTCTTTAAGGAACACAGAAGCTGATTTTAAAGATCTTCCTTGCTCTCTTTATTTTCTTAAAGATGAAAAAGGAGAGATTGTGGATGACTGCATCAGCGTAGCTCTTGGGGGCAACGATACTTATGCCAAAGTTATGCAGAGTGGGAGCGGTACGGGTATGATATACCTGACTCCCATGTGGGCTTCCAGTTGGAAACAAATGAGAATGGAATCTAACGACACTTCTGACTTCAATGATAACTTCTTGAAAAAGCATTACCGAAAGGTTGTCAAAATCAGTAATGAGATTTCTATGGGAAGTGAATTCGATAAAAATGTCTTAAATTATGCCAGGACTTTTAATATGAGCATTGCTGAAATGGAAGAAAGTATGAAGGTAGCAAGTAAGTCCTATCTAAATGCCAAAAACGACGTCTGCAAGAAAGCAGTATCAGATTAAAAACAATTGAAAGGGTATGCTGAAAATAAAAGAAGGAAAAACAAAATCCCGAAGACAAATCCCGAAGATAAATCCCGAAAATAAATCCCCCTATTTTCTCAAATCTTTCTATAAAGCCCCAGGGTACTTAGAGTCAGTGCAGTGGCATTGATATCATCGTTATTATTTCCCCAGGCCCCGTTTTCATGGACATTTTTAAGGAGCCAGTTGACTGAAACTTCGAGTTCTTTTTTGAAGCCTGCAAGAAGCAGGGCCTGAATTGCCAGATTGCTTGTTGAAATATGTTTCCAGCCGCCGTCAGGTCCTCTTTTTGAAAGGACCCATCTGGCTTTTTCCCGGATAAAAGTTTCAAAGGTTCTGGTTTTTGCCAGATTATCTTGTTTTTTGAGAGCTGTAATTATAAGGGATGTAGTGCCGACCTGTTCCCAGGCAGGGCAATAGTTTTCAGATAGCCAGTTGCATCCATCTTTATCCTGAGTTCCCATGTCTGCAAGGGCTGCAAGGGCATAGGTTGTGTCGTAAACGTTCCTGTTCCAGGAACTTTCGTTTTTTCTGGCAAGCAGCCATCTTGCTGAAGCCATGAATACGATTCCTTCTGTAGAAAGGGCTGAGCAGGCCCTAGCAGTATCCCTGATTGAAGAGTTCCAGGAACCGTCGGTATCCTGTTCAAGAATCAGGCAGGTTATGTAAGGGTTTGGGAGTGCCCAGAGGGCGTGTGCTGATAAGGTACTTGAAAGTTCCTTTACGGACTGAATTCGCTGGGCAGAGAGCCATTCAAAACTGTTTTTCACAATATCAAATTCCAGGTTGCTTGACATTTGATTGTGCTTTTCGGGCTCCACCTATTAAAACTTGACTAACACCTCACTTTTCTTTTACTCTGATGGCCATTTTAGAGTCAGAGCCTGAATGGATGCAAAACTATATATGTTTTGCATTATTATGCATAACTATGCGCCCTAGAAAACGAAGGATGGTGGATTTCGAACATTCGGCAAGGCAGTTTAGGCCTTTATGTCCAGAAAACGAAATTCCCGAAGAGATCTTGCTGACAATAGACGAACTCGAGGCCATGAGACTCAGCTTTCTAGAAAAGCTTTCCCAGAGTGAAGCTGCAGTCCATATGGAGGTTCATCAGTCCACTTTTCAGAGGGCGCTGAAAAAAGCACTTGAAAAAGTAACTGAAGCGCTTGTCTATGGGAAAGCGATAAGAATTGAAGGAGGAGATTACAGGATGCCAAGAGGAGACGGTACAGGTCCTGCAGGTCAGGGCCAGGTTGGCGGTGGAAGACGCCGCGGACAGGGCAGAGGCCAGGGAGGACGGTTCGGCGGAAGTGAAGGAACCTGCGTATGTCCTGCCTGTGGGTATGAGACTCCCCATATTCCGGGGGTTGCCTGCAACCAGGTGAAGTGCGAGAAATGCGGAAGTCCTATGGTCAGAAAGTGAGTTACAAAAGTGGTTCGAAAAAAGAATGGGAGAAAAAGGTCAGCCAGTGTTTTTTGCCACTTAAGTTCAGTTTGTCTTATCAGGGTTGTTTTAAGATTTTACCTGATAATATTATGACTTCACAAAATTAATGATAAATTAAAGATGCAATGAAAGGAGTTGGAAACAATGCCACATGGAGACAGAAAAGGTCCGATGGGTGATGGACCAAAGACAGGAAGATCTATGGGTTACTGCTCAGGTAGTGACAGTCCGGGTTATATGACCAGAGTTCATGCAGATGAAAACCGGAACATTGGCCGTGGAGCTAACCGTGGTGTAGGTCGAGGTATAGGTCGAGGTGTAGGTCGAGGTGTAGGTCGAGGTGTAGGTCGAGATGCAGGTCGAGATGCAGGTCGAGGTATAGGTCGAGATGCAGGTCGTAGAGCAGGTGCAGGTTTCTACTGCGGGAAAACACCAGGTTTTGGAAGAGTTAGAGGGTTTGCTTCCCGAGATAGGTATCCTGGATATTCCTATCCTGAACCTGCCCAGAAAAAGGAAGAGTCAAATATCGATTTCCTTGAGAACCGGATAGAGTCCCTGAAACAGGAACTTGGAACTCTTATGGAAAGTTTAAAGAGACTGCAGTCCCAGAAAAGCGATGAAAATAAACAAATTGACAAATAAGTTCAGAAATGAGTTCGTTAACAAGACAATTCATTGGTGAATTTTGATACTCATTAATGAGTTTTAAAAATAAGTTTCTGGTGGAACATAGAGGGATTTCCATCTATATACTTGGAAATCCTTGATAAATTTTCTGTTTTTTAGATCCTGATTTTTTATGAAAGGAAGAGTTAAAAAATGAGGTCAAGAATTGTTTACGGCCCGATTCTTTCAAGAAGGCTCGGTAGGTCTCTGGGTATAGATATAATAAAAAATACCGGTTCGAAAAAGAATTGCAACTACGATTGCATCTATTGTCAGTTAGGACATGTTGAACTAAAAATTAGAAGCCCTGAGGATGTAAGGGAAGCTGTGACTCCAGAAGAGGTTTCCGAAAGCCTTCAAAAGGTCATTAGCAATATTGAGGGACTTGATTATATTACATTTTCCGGTACATGCGAACCGACTCTGAACCTTTCTTTGGGGGAAATGATCCGGAATATCAGGAAAATAAGTGGGGTTCCTATCTGCGTAATTACGAATTCTTCTCTTTTGGGAAGAGGAGACGTTCAAAATAATCTGGTAGAGGCAGATTTAGTAGTTGCAACCTTTGTTTCTGGAAATGAAGAGACCTGGAGAAAAATTCACAGGCCTGCTCCGGGAATTGACCTGAAGGAAATAATTGAAGGTTTGAGGAAACTTGCAAAAGCTGGAACTGGAAAGAGACTTGCACTTGAGGTCATGCTTCTTGAGAACGAAGCTGGCGAGCCACTAAATTTTACTGACGAAGAGATCAAAGAGCTGGTAAAAACAATCAGGTACATATGTCCAGATGAGATCGAGATACTAACAATAAGCCGTCCTCCTTCCGAAAAATGGGTGAGACCAGTTCCAGAAGAAAAGCTAAAGGAAATTGCAAAGCGTTTCATTTCTGAATTCGGAGATAGAAAAGTAAAGTTAGTTTTGAAGGAAAAAAAGAAGAAAGTAAAAGTGTTACGTACAAATGTGGACGAGGAGGTGTACGCCCTTCTTCTCAGAAGGCCCTGTACTTTCGAACAAACATGCCGGAGTTTAAATCTTGATCCTGAGAATCTCTCTTCTGTGCTCGAGAAATTGCTTGGCGAAGGCAAAATAGAAATAATAAGCTCAGAGGTTGAAAAGTATTACAGGGCAAAATGAACTTCATAAAAATGTACACTGCTAGCTGCCTATGTGCACCGCTAGCTGACTTTATCCTGAAAAATAATTTTTAGAGAAAAATAATCATTTCTCATAGAATAAAGGTTTTTTCGATTACGAGAAAAGGTCTGTAGCTTTTGTTTCTCAACTTCAAAATTGAGATTACTTTTTAAGCTTCTGAAAAAAGGAAGATCTTTCCAATTTATATTTCTTCTGTTACAATTTATCATGGAGGACTTCTTTTTGCCAGTTCTTGATCAACTGAGGAAATTACATATTCATTTTTATCGACGCCTCTCAGTTTGGCAATAACTTCATTGTCGTTTTCTTCCTCTTCGACCTGTTCTTCAACGTACCACTGCAGGAAAGAAGCTGTAGCTTTATCCTTCTCAGCGTTGGCAAGCTCTACCAGTTCGTGAATTGAACGGGTGATGAACTGCTCATGCTTCAGTGTCTGCTGGAACATATCCATAGCTGTCCCAAATCCCATAGGCGGCTCTTTGATCTCTTTAAGTTTAACCTTCCCACCCTGGTTGTTTACGTAATCGAAAAGCTTCATTGCATGAATGTTTTCTTCTTCAACCTGGACTCTAAACCAGTGGGCAAAACCCGAAAGCCCAACTGATGAACTGTACGCTGACATCGCAAGGTACAGGTAAGACGAGTACATTTCTTTATTGATCTGCTCATTTAGTGCTTCTTCCATCTTTTCACTCAGCATTGATTTCCCCCCATTTATTTTTTGAAAAGGTTTCTTCCCGGCTTTTCACTTTGTATCGCTGGATGCGATATTGGCTGAGACTATTTTTTCTTCTTGACCACAACGGATGAAACTTTCAGGTTTAAACCTCTCATGTACAACAAGTACCGGGATTTTTGAATTTCTCATAACTTTTTCGGATACACTGCCAAGCATGAAGCGTTCAACCCCGCTTTTTCCAGTAGAGCCTATGACAATCATGTCAACTTTTTGATTCTCTGCAAAATCCAGGATTTTTTCAGCCGCATTTCCTTTAAGCAATATGGGTGCAGCTTCTACTCCGACAGTTTTTGCTTTTTCTTCTATGCAGCAAATTGCGTCACGGCCAACTCTCTCAAACTGTTCGTAGGCATTTTTTACCCACGATTCATCCATCAGAATGGAGTCAAAAAAGCTTATATCGATGACGTATACAGCATAGACTTTTGCCCCACTACACCCTGCAATCTCTATCCCGAAATCCACTACGTTTTCAGCGGCTTTTGAGCCGTCAGTAGCAATCAAAATTCGTCTTTGCGGTTTGGATTTAAGTTCATTGCTTCCTTCTATACTTACTCCCCCTCTATACTTACTCCCCTCTCTTAATTATTCAAAAGATAAGTTCCAAAGATAAACTTCAAAATAAAAAATTTGAGTTATGGAATCGTCTCGCTAAAGTGTTCCGGATTTTCATCCTTTTCACGGTCTTTTTTGGGTCCCCTTTTTCTGAAGAATAGGCTCTTGTATCAAAAACGTGCAAAGCATAAGCTTTCCTTCGCTTAGACTTGCAGTCTCCATCCCGACACTTATTGCCCGCGCACCATTTTCCGGGCCGTTAGTAGCAATCAGGATCTTTTTGTAAAAAAATCTTCCCCCATTCCCTTTTTCCTCCCCATCTACTCCACTTTAAGCTGACTTTTTGACTTAGCGACCTAACACTAATCAAATTGTTTCTAAAAATATCAGGTTGTCTAATTTAACTAAATCGTCTAGTTTAGCTAGATCGTCTAATTTAGCTACTCAGAACCGGTTATTCCTGTATCAACTTTTTCTCACTTTTGTGTTTTTCTCGAACAACCAGAACTGGAATTTTTGCATGCCTTATAACTTTTTCAGATACGCTACCAAGTAGTACACGCTCATATCCACTTTTTCCAAGTGAACCCATTATGATCATATCGATGTTATTATCCTCTGAAAAAGTCACAATCTTCTCAGCCGGATGGCCTTTAAGTACCCTGGATTCAACTTCCACTCCTGCCTCTTTTCCAATCTTTTCTATATAAGAGGTTGCTTCCTGTCCTTCTTTTTCGAATTCTTCAAGCACTTTGTCTGACCAGATTTTGTCCAGTGGAACTGAGCGATAAGGTGTCGTGTCGATAACATAAACAGCATATATCTTTGCTCCACTACATCCAACCATTTCGATTCCGAAATCTGCGGCTTCGTTTGCAGTTTCTGAGCCATCGGTAGCGATTAGTATCTGCCTTCTCGGTCTAGATTTAATTTCAATATTTCCTTCCATAATTACCCCTCGTATTCTCTATTTGTGTTCCTGAATTTGTATTCTCGCATTATGGATTTTTATACTTATGCATTTGAGACTTTTCAGTATATTCAAATCCACAGGTTGCAATCAGAATCCTTCAAACTTGTGTTCTATATTCTGACCACTTCATTTTACTATCTATCTGAATATTGATGTGTTCATATTAATAATTTTCATCCAATTATTCTCAAAGAAATGAAAATGTGTCTATGAAGACAAAAAGTATATACCTTGAAATATAATTCTCAAAGAGGAGGGCAGATCTTGAGAAAATTGGGAACCAGGCCAACTCAAGTCTTATTTTTAAAGAGTTTCTTTTTAATATTCTTTATTACTGCTTTCACCTTTGGAAGTGGATGTATCAAGAATTTTGAAGAAGAGAGCTACTACAATATTAGGGATATGGACATCTCAGCAGACCGTACAGGAGCGGCTTTTATAGACCTGAACGTCACAACGTATGTTGAAAAAGTTCAGGGGGACAGTGCAAAGAACACCTCGCTTCTCCTTAAAGCTTATAGCCGGGAAAGCGGGCTGCTTGAAACACAAAAGAAGATAGAACTCGGAGCGCTAAAGAAAGGAGATACGATATCAGTAAGTCAGGTCTTGACCCTTCCGAAAGCTGGAGGATACGATCTCCAGAGTGTCCTTTTTGAAGAAAATGTGCAGAAAGGCAATGGCAAAATCAAAGTTTACAACCTGGATGCTCTGCCTGCCGATGTCCAGGAAACAGGGCTTGGGATTCCCGAAATGGATTTCCGGGTGAAAAAAGTGGAAGATGGAAAAGTCCTTGTTGAAAGTGATATCTATCTGACAAATGAAGGCCGGGAAACCAGCAAAGATTTTCGTATGCTTGTTAAGGTCCGCGAAATGGATGCCGGACTCCTTGCGGATAAAATCTGGACGCGCACAGGAAAAATCAAACCTGAAGCCACAATTATCCAGACTGTCAACCTGACAATGCCTGATCAGTACAATTACATTGTCGAAGTCCTGATTTGGAACAATGACACAATAGTCGAGCGCGGAGAGGGATATATCCAGCTCAGCCCCATGATAGAGGTCAAAGAAAAAAATACTACTCAGGCTCGAGAAATCCAGACAAGCGAATTTGAAAATGTGGTGGAAAGTGAAATGATTCCTGAAGAGGAATCTATGGCTGAAAAAGAATCTGCACCAGGATTTAGCCTATCTTTATCGGCAATTCTGCTCTGTTCGGCAGCAATTCTCAGGAGGCGGTTTGCGTGAGTGAAACCTTAGATATTAGACCAGAGCCAAAAGCGGAAAAAGTGTCAGACCTGAGGGAGAATTTCAAAAAAGGAATCTTCCTTATTTCAATGCTGCTTCTTCTTGTAGCTACTTTTCAGCTCTATTTTTCCATAGAGCGGATAATTGAAATCTGGTTTGAGTATCAATATATCCCAATTTTCAGAGCTGTTTATAACTTCTTTGTCTTGATTGCAAGTCTGTACATCATCAGGCTTTACATTATAAAGCGCTGAAAAATAAAACACTTGAAAAATAAAACACTTGAAAAAATCTGAAAATTAAAAATTGCTGATCGGGAGATGTCTGGAAGGAGATGTCTGAAAGGAAAGGTTTGAAGTCTCAGGCCTCTTCCATCAGTTTTTTTACGGTTTCAAGCACCAGGACTGCATCTTCCCTTTTTACGTCGACCTCATTGCCTGTACAAAAATCCAGGATGGATTTTTTCTTTTCTTCCGGGATCAGTCCCTTTTTCACTCCTTCTTTTACAAGTCCGAGATAGCTTCGGTCAGGGTAATAAGTGTCAATTGCAGCCTCCAGGAGACCTTTATGCTCTTCTGTGCTCACAAGTCCTGACACGAGTGCGGCTTTCAGTGTTTCCCTTATATTGACAAGAGGCACGGAAATGGGCTCGAAAGTGTCAGGATTTGTGCTTACTGCAACTTCATCGTCGGATTCAATTACACCGTCCCTGTACCATTCGTAAACCTTTCCTACACCTATCATCCCATGGGTATCCAGTTCCGAAGCTCGGAGAGCTCCCATGCTTGCGCCTCCGACTACCTTTACTCCTGAATCAAGCGCAGACAGAATCTCCCTGTGGCCTACAGCAGCCCTGTCAAAAAAAATCCCGTCTATTATTCCTATGATCTTATACCCTTTCTGGACGAATTTTTCAAGCTGGAACCTGCGTACAGGAGGCTGGTAATTTGCCCTGAGGATTTTTCTTGCGTCCTCATGGCTGATGCTGTTGCCTGTAAAGATTACCGCTCTTGATTTCATCGTCTCTTCCACGGCTTTTCATTTTTGTTTCTGGAGAATTCTTTCTTCCTTTGGGAACCAATTCTTTTTCCTTTACGATCACGATCAATAGTAAAAAGTTCAAAGCCTGGAATTATTACTCGGACAACCGGCACTTTAACTTCTTCTCTTGATAGGTCTACCACCAGCACTCTCTTAGCAAGGCCCTTAAGTTTTTCGAGGATCACATCGATATTTTCTGCAGGGCTTTTTCTGGACAGGTCCTGCACTTCGGAAAGAGAAATTTTTTCTCCGTCTTCGAACCAGAACCAGTTCAAACGTTTCATGCGTTCGTATCCCACGCTTCGGATAAAACCTTCCCGATCCGTATCTTCCCTTGCTCCCTGGATTTGAACTAATCGGGACTGTGCAGCTTCGGTTATTGCCCGTGAAACTGCAATTTCGGGTTTCAGGTGAGAGCCTGCCCCCATGACAAGAAGCGCGGGGTCTTTCAATTTTACGTCGTCAGTTACCGCAATTACTGTTGGAATGCCGGTATCGCTTGGAACCAGCCAGATTTTGAGTTCTATTCCTGCATCTTTAAATTTGCTGGCAAGTTCGTACAAGTATCCGTCTTCCTCAGTCAGCACGATTTCTTTTCCGAGGTTGCGGGAAAACTGTGCTATGCTGATTGCATCCCTTTCTATAACTTCTAGCAGCCCGTGGAGAATAGCTTCCTCAATCACGTTTCCGGAAGCCAGCCCGTTGGTATTGCTCAGGAAGAGCTTCTGGCATTGTCCAGGAGAGTCGTAAGGGTGGTAAACTGAGTTCGAGCTTACGAACACTTCTTCATTGTTCATCAAATCGTATGCTCCAATCCATTCAAGCAAAGACTGGGGGAGATAAGGCTGGGGCAAAAGTAGTGTTTCCGGGTCGAGCACTTTGCAGCTTTCTGTAGCCCTGGTATAGGATTCTACAAGAGTCGGGGCAGAAATCTCACCTTTAATATTTGTGTTCAGGCCAGGCTTTTCTGCAAGGCAGCGCTCAAAGCTTTCCATTATTGCTGAAATCCGGGCCCGCTGCTCTGTTGATCCCTTGCCTGAGTATATACTGATCGCTCCCTTTGCGGCACTGGGGCGGATTGCCGAAAAAATAGGAATTCCGAGCCTATCAAGGTTTGTAATATCTGCAAGTCGGGTAACCCCTACCTTTTTTACCTCATCTTTAGTGTTTTCCAGGGTTGTGGCTTCGTCATATACTCGCTGTGTACCTTCGAGATATGAGATCGATCTGTCAAGTTTTATTTCAGGCATAATTAGAAACCTTCCATCTCTTGTTATATATTTTGTGATTTTTTGGGTATCGAGTTTTCTGTTCGGGAGATTTTTATGTATTACTCTTAAGACTTTCTGGGAAAGATATCCCTAATGCAAACACGGTGCAAGGATACTGCAACTTTAATACAAACATGCTGCAAACATCTGCCGAATATCTGCGAATATCTACGAAGTCTGCGAACATAGTATAAACAGAATATAAACAGAATAATACTATATATTCAAGGACCTATAAGTATGTAAAAGGGTTTATAAGGGGGTTTTGTCCGATGAATCTTCAAAAATTGTTTCTGGAAGAAAATGTAGGAGGCTTTGATCTCCTGTTACGAACTATGTGTGGAGTACTTTCAACTCTCGCACTGTCAACAGGCCTTGTAAAAAAATCTCCCTGGAAATGGATTGTTGCGGTGATGGCTTTCACTGGGCTTTTCAGCTCAATCCTTAGGCACTGCACTCCCTATTCTATTCTTGGGATCAATACCGCAAAGAAAAAGAAAGCTTCTGTGCAGGAAGCTTATTTCAATAAACAGTACTTCAGGAGATCCTAATTCTCCATTTTATTTTTCAACAGATCTCAATCTCAAAATTAAATTTTTAAGTTCAGGTCAGTTTCTCTCAAAATTCTATTCAATATTTGTCTTTTCTTTAAATTTTAAATTTTCATTCTAGTGCATTGATTCCAAAGTATGTCAGGAATGAATTTTTTTGAAAACCATGGAAAGCACGGAAGACACGGAAATAAGTAGTAAAGGCGTGTTTCTGCTGTGCTTTCCCTGTTTTTCGTGGTTGCAATATCCAGACCGAATTACTCTGCAACCGGTTGCGTTTTCCATGTTACAGAATTTCATATGACTTTAAAATAATATTTGTGTCATAAGCTGCAATTATTTTCTTATTATGTATTTGAGAATCGATGCACTAGTTTGTACCTTGATTGATATCTCTCTTTTATTCAATAGTTGACCAACATTATAAATATTTTTCCTGCTTTGGAGTTCAAAAACATAAACTGTTATAATAATGGAAGGGTTAAAATAAAATAAGTATCTATGCCTATTTTTATAATACTATACCACAATTAATTTCAACCGTTTTGATTTTATAAGTTTAGTATTACTTCACGCAATATTTATCTTAAATCTGGAGATGAAGAAAAATGAACAGTACAAAAAGCTGTGAAGTTAGATGTACAAAGTGTAAAAAATGGTTCAGCTCACAAATTATTCAATTTGAGGATGAAGAATCATTTCTGCATTCCATAATGTACAAGAATACAGAAGAATGCCCTCATTGTAAAGCGATGGTTACCCACGACAAAGAAATCATGAGATTCGTAGAAAAAGATAGCAATGGTGAGGTCATTAAGGAAACCAGATATATATATGATTTTTAAGCTCTGTAGATATTCTTAGAGACAAGAATCCCAGTTAATTTCTAAGTATAGTCATGAGGCTAAATAATGCAACTGCTCAAATGAGATACAATGAGATTTTTGTTGCAACAATTACAGGTGTGACTATAATTTACGTTGCTTTAATTTAAACTGTTTTATCCCAAAATCATTTCGCTTTTTTGATTTTTTTATTTCAGTTATACATCTTATACAGGTGACTCATTATTTTACTTCAACTTCGAATTTGTTTTATTTTATAGATTCATTCCACAATACCAAAATGGAATGGAATTTACTAAGCGTGTAACTTTTTGCGTCGCATGCTGTTGTATTATGTATTTTACTTCAAACTGATTTGGAGTCTGCGAAATCATTTCAGGATACAGCATGTGCATGGTCTTTGATTTCGCAATTATATATCCTGTTTTTAAATCCTCAAACACCTATATTTATTTTAGTAATTACATAAGACAATTAGATACGTTTATTATATTTGGGCACGTAGATTAAAATATGTCTTCATTGCCGCTTGAAGATTTTGGGTCTATCAGTCGTATTCCTTTGGATATAGCTTTTAGGGATGCTATTTTTATCGGGATCTTTAGCGTTATTTTGTTCTTTATTCTGGTCCTCACTGTGCGTCATAGTGTTAGGATAGCACAGAGCAGTTAAATCTTCTCACATGTATATTTTTTTATTTTCCCTTTAAAAGGCTTAAAGCAACTTCGTTTAGGCTTCCTTTCCCTGTACCTGTATTTGTTTGTGAATTTTTTGAATATTTTTCAGTTTTTCCTGCTTTTTATACTTTGAAATTAATCCTTTGAATTAGCTGGTTATAACAGAATTTCTTATTTTTTTCGCCAGGATATTTGGTTCGTTTGTTTTATTAGCTCTAATATATCAGAAATTCTAATATACTTAAAAATAAAATTAAAATCAGGGGAATTGGGAAAATATGCAGGCTGATAACAAAGAAACAGGTATCGGGATTTCTAAAACTCAGGTAAACGAATCTTCATCTCATGATAATGACTACAATTCCGGAGGGGACATGCAAGGGAATTCCCGTAAGTCTCACGAAGAAAGCGGGAATAAGCCTGCCGGAAAGGTGCATCGGAGTCCTTCCGAATCTCAAAAGATGCGTCCTGAACAGAAATCGCTGGATCAAGGGCAAAGTGAAGAAGTGAAGCTTGGGAGCTCTGAGCAGCGTGAAGAAATGAAACATGAACAGCACGGTGAAAATGAACACGAGGGACATGAACTGCAAGAAGAGTTAAAACACGATCAACCTGGCGAAATGAAACGCAAACAGCATGATGAGACGAAGTATGAGCAACATGACATGAAAGATGAGACGAAACATGAAGGCATGGAACACGAAGGCACGGAACATGAAGGCATGAAACACGAAGGAATGGAGCACGAAGGAATGGAACATAAAGGTCATGAGGCTGCAGGTGGAAAAGGACACGGTAACCACCATGCTCACATGCTTGAAGATTTCAAAAGGCGATTTATTGTTTCTTTCGTGTTAACTTTCCCGATTTTGCTGCTTTCGCCTATGATCCAGGATTTTTTCAACTTTGAGCTTCGTGTTCCAGGTGCGGCTTATCTAACCTTTTTGCTTTCTTCGGTCGTTTATCTCTACGGCGGGTATCCGTTCCTAAAAGGAATTAAAGACGAACTTTCTGAAAAGTCACCTGGCATGATGACCCTTATAGCCGTTGCAATCAGCGTGGCTTATTTTTACAGCTCGGCTGTGGTTTTCGGGCTTCATGGTAAGGTCTTTTTCTGGGAGCTTGCAACTCTTATCGATGTAATGCTTATCGGACACTGGCTAGAGATGCGTTCGGTTATGGGAGCTTCAAGAGCTCTTGAAGAGCTGGTAAAGATTATGCCTTCGGTTGCCCACTTGAAAAAAAATGGTGAAGTTGTTGATATCGGGGTTGACCAGCTAAAAGTCGGAGATAATGTTTTAATCAAGCCTGGGGAAAAGGTTCCTGTGGACGGCATTGTTGTAGAGGGGACAAGCAGTGTCAATGAATCAATGCTTACCGGGGAGTCGAAGCCTGTAACGAAAAAGCCGGGAAATGATGTTATTGGCGGCTCAATTAATGGAGAAGCGGCTTTTGTTGTCAGGGTAGAAAAAACCGGAAAGGATACCTATCTCAGCCAGGTTGTCGAACTTGTCAGGGCTGCCCAGGAAAGCAAATCAAAAACCCAGGATCTTGCAAACCGGGCTGCCATGTATCTAACAATCATAGCTCTTACTGTGGGAGCTCTCACTTTTATTCTCTGGCTTCTTTTCGGCCAGCAGCTTGTCTTTGCACTGGAAAGGGCAGTTACTGTAATGGTTATTACCTGTCCGCATGCCCTTGGGCTTGCAATCCCTCTGGTAGTTGCAGTTTCGACGTCCATTGCTGCAAAATCCGGGCTTCTCATCCGGGACAGGCAGGCATTTGAAAGAGCACGCAATCTTCAGGCTATCATTTTTGACAAAACAGGAACACTGACCGAAGGTCGGTTTGGGGTTACGGATATAGTTTCTTTTTCAGGCGAAGAAAATGGAACCGGGGATGATGGAGGAGAGGGCAATGAAAGAATCTTGAGTCTAGCAGCTTCCCTAGAAGCCAGTTCGGAACACCCCATTGCAACAGGCATTCTGGAAAGTGCAAAGGAAAAAGGGGTGCAAATTCAGTCTGTGGAAGAATTCAGTTCCATTCCTGGAAAGGGAGTACAGGGCCTGGTTGAAGGAAAAAGATTCCTTGTTGTGAGTCCTGGCTATCTTGAAGAAAATGGAATTGCTCTCAAAAACGAGAAAGTTGAAGAAATCGAAGCGCAGGGGAAAACCGTTGTGTTCCTGCTTGAAGAAGACAGGGTACTTGGAGCTGTTGCACTTGCCGACATTATCAGGAAAGAGTCCAGGAAAGCTATCTCGAAACTTAAAAGCATGGGAATTAAATGTCTCATGCTTACAGGAGATAATCGTTATGTGGCAGCCTGGGTATCTAAGGAACTGGAGCTTGACGATTATTTCGCAGAAGTCCTTCCTCACGAGAAAGCTGAGAAGGTCAAGGAAGTTCAGGCGGAATACACCACAGGTATGGTCGGAGATGGGGTTAATGACGCACCTGCTCTGGCTCAGGCTGATGTCGGAATAGCTATTGGAGCAGGTACTGATGTTGCAATTGAGACCGCTGATATTGTCCTGGTAAAAAACGATCCTAGAGATGTGGTTGATATAATCGACCTTTCCAGGAAAACTTACTCCAAGATGTATCAGAATCTCCTCTGGGCAACATGGTATAACGTTTTTGCCATTCCTCTCGCAGCCGGGATACTCTATGGCTATGGAATCTTACTGAGCCCTGCTATGGGTGCTGTTTTCATGAGCCTGAGCACTGTGATCGTAGCAATAAACGCTCAAGCTTTAAAGATGGAATGATTTTATGCTGGGAACCGTGCACAGTATAAAAAAGATACTTGCTTTTGTCGCACGGGCTCCCACTATACTCAGATTTATTTCAAGTTATGGGGGCGAAAAGGAAAATCTAAATTTAAGTTGTAAGTGGGAACACTCATTAAAAAGTTACTGGAAGGGCTTCGCTCCAGAACACAGGTGCTAAAAGTAATTCGTTTTTACTTTTCTTTATTTTCCCAGTTCCAGAAGCCTCTTAGGACGCCGGATGAGATAGTATAGAAAAGCTCCTACGATATAGGTTAAAATAATTATTATGACCCATATAAGGCGTGTGTTTCCTATATCTGTCTCATTCTTCGCACAGTCAATAAGAATCCATATCCAGAAAACAAAGGAAAGTAAAGCAATGAATGCGAAAAGAATAAAAACATAAGAAAAGCCCATCATTTCATTAACCTCGAATATTTATTTTCAGATTTATTCTTATAAATTAATAGCTTTTTAAAATTATGTATTATAGTGAGATTTTAATACTTAACTATTTGTTTTATTGCAAAAGATGTGATTTTATTCAACTCATTTGTTATCTAAAAAATTTATTTGTTAACTAAAATTTATTTGTTAACTAAAATTTATTTGTTTTTTGCACAACTTATTACTAGTTCATTGATTCCAAAGTCTATCAGGAATGAATTTTTTGAAAACCACTGAAAGCACGGAAAAAAACGGAAAGCACAGCAGAAACACGCCTTTACTACTTATTTCCGTGTCTTCCGTGGCTGTAATGTCCAGACCGAATCACTCTGCGATTGATTGCGTTTTCCGTGTTACAGGAGGATTCTATGTGACTTTAATATAATATTTAGCCACGAAGCATGTTTGGGTGTGAATACAAATTCAAATTTATCAGGAACAGTTTCCTGGTATTTCCGAGTTTCCATTGAGGTGTGTATTTTGTGATTATCCATCAGAATTTTTATCTTTTTTTTTCAACTGAATTTATAATAATATTTAAAAATGTTATCATGTTGGTCTGTGCCTGTTGCCGAAAGTAGGTATTAAATAATATAACTTATCTATATACTTAATAATTTAATAATTTATATTAAGAATTAACAACAAAAATATAAAATTATTACTATATCTATATTTACTTTTTAATCTATACTAAAATTTTTATTTTAATATATAGCATTAATAAATATAAACATATGCTTATTTTAATATCTGACAACTGCAATTAAAAAAATCAAGATTATCTCAAAACTAAATTTGATTGTACAATTGGGATGTAAATTCGACTTAAAGGTAAATATATGTCTGAATTTCAGAAAAATTTCCAATTAGAATTTAAACTAGACAATCTCAATTATCCTATTGTATAACTGAGTTGAGTTTTAAGGCAGCCTGTACTACAAATTATATAGGAAACCCAAGATTTCGAAGATTAAACAAATTATTTATGGAGAGTGGAAAGCACGAATTCTAAATATACTACAAGTCAAAAATCCACAATGTATCAGGCACTATTGGATGAAAATAAGTTACTGGTAGATGATAACAATGCATTAAAGGAAGAGATACAGAGTCTAAAAGCATGTCTGGCGCAGGCTGAAGGATTTGAACGGACTATAGGCAAAGTTGATCTGGATTCCAAACAGGTAGAGATAACCTGTAGTGAACGCGAGAAACAGTTAATGTTTGATCTCGATGCAATGACTAGACTGTATAATATCAGCATTTTGTTCATTCGCGAAGGCAATCTTGCACCAGTTCTTGTCGAAATAGTCGATGCAGCAATTGCAATTTCTGGCGCTGACTTTGGCAATATCCAATTACTGGATCCCGAATCATCTGAACTTAAGATTGTAGCTTCTCGTGGATTTCCCAAATGGTGGCTGGACTTCTGGAACAGTGTGTCTGTGGGAAAAGGAACTTGTGGTACGGCGCTTGGACGCAAAGAAAGGGTAATTGTCGAGGATGTTGAACAAAGCCCAATTTTCGTAGGTACACCTGCTCTGGAAATCCAACTTAAAGCTGGAATACGAGCGGTACAATCTACACCAATTGTGAGTCGGTTGGGAAAACCACTTGGTATGTTCTCAACACAATATAAAACACCACATAAGCCAGACAAAAACACACTTCAAATGTTGGATCTTCTAGCTCTCAGTGCAGCCGATATTATCGAAAGATCACATATCTAAAAAAGTATCAAGTTCTGACAGTGTGAATAAAATCTCTAAAGAATACAATTCTTGTTCGATTATCTATAAAAACTTCCCTTATAAAACCTATACCATTACAAACGTCTTAGGCATGGGAGTAGGTTATCCAAATTACTGACATATATTTGTCAAGTGAAAGATCAAGAAAGCAGTGTCAAAAGAAACAGAAACTAACATCATAATATAAAAAATATTGGGGATGTTACTCAAATATTAAAGTAAAAAATTATTTAAGAGAACCTAATCAGCAAGATAGAATCAATCTTAAAAGGTCAGTATAAAAATATGACTACCAAACATACTGATGGCTGGGAGCCTATAACATACCAAGAATTATTAGATGAAAATAAGCTATTGGTGGATGAAAACCGTACCTTAAAAAACAAGATACAGTGTCTAAGAGCATATTTGAAGCAGGATAAAGAACCTAAGTATGATATTGATAAACCAGATCTAGAGAGAAGGCAGGCACATCTTCTGGTGAAAGCCGATCTAGAAGCACTGACCCGAATACATGAGCTGAGTACAAAACTTTTGGGGTCGGAAGGGATCCAACCACTATTAAAAGAAATAATGGACGCAGCAATCTCTGTCGTGAACGCAAAAATGGGGACCTTGCAACTCCTTGAGGATGATTCACTACATATTGTTGCTCATTATGGTCACAAACAGCCTTTTTTGGATTATTTTACATCTGCTGAGAACGTGGCTTCAGTTTGTGGAAAGGTGATGCAACGTGGAGAACGTATTGTTATTGAAGATGTTGAAACAAGTTCTATATTTGCCGGGACACCTTCCCTGACTGTGATGCGTGAGGCTGGAGTACGAGCGATTCAGTCCACACCGATGTTAAGCCGAACGGGTGAGCTTCTTGGTATCCTTACAACTCAATGGAATTTTCCTTATTCTCCAAACGAGCATGATCTCTGGAGGCTTGACCTACTAGCGCGTCAGGCAGCTGATATGATAGAACAGGCTAGGTCAGAAGAAGCATTGAATGATAGCAAAAAATGTTTAATGGCCGACCTTAATGCTATGACCAGGCTGCATAAGATTGGTACTCTGTTTGTTCGTGAAAGCAATCTTGAACCAGTTCTTGTTGAAATAGTCGATGCAGCAATTGCAATTTCTGACGCTGACTTTGGCAATATCCAATTACTGGATCCCGAATCATCTGAACTTAAGATTGTAGCTTCTCGTGGATTTCCCAAATGGTGGTTGGACTTCTGGGACAGTGTATCTGTGGGAAATGGAACTTGTGGTACGGCGCTTGGACGTGAAGAGAAGGTAATTGTCGAAGATATTGAACAAAGCCCAATTTTTGTAGGTACACCTGCTCTGGAAATCCAACTTAAAGCTGGAATACGAGCGGTACAATCTACACCAATTGTGAGCCGATCAGGAAGATTACTCGGCATGTTCTCAACACATTATAAAAAACCACATAAATTACAAGATCATGGTCTTCAGTTAATTGACCTGCTAGCTCAGCAGGCGGCAGATATTATAGAGCGAGCGCAAATCGAAGAGATGTTACGTAAGTCAGAAGAGCGCTTTCGTGTCGCTTTGCAGGGATCTTCTGTTGTTATTTCCAGTCAAGACCGTGATCTGAGATACACGTGGGCTTATAACCCTTCGCCTGGTTTTAAACTAGAAGATCTTCTAGGTAAGAATGATTATGATATCTATCAATTAGATGATGCTGAGGCTTTTGTCTCCATCAAAAAGCAGGTTTTGGCTAGTGGTGTTAGCCAATGTGATGAAGTGGTTATCCATAGGCCTGCTTCCGCTGGTGGGGATTTATTCCATGAGATGACCACTGAGCCATTGCGCGATGCTACAGGAACCATCGTTGGAGTCATCTGTATTGCAGTTGACATTACCGAGCGCAAAAGAGCTGAAGAAGCATTAAAAAAAGCAAATGATACTTTAGAAGAAAAAATTAAAGAGCGTACAGTTGAACTCGAAGAGGCTTATAACTCATTACTTGAAAATAAAATGAGACTAAGTGAAGCTCAAAAAATAGCTCATCTCGGAAATTGGGACTGGAATCTGGTGACTGATGAATTATATTGGTCAGATGAAATACACAATATTTTCGGACTTGACTCTCTGGAATTCGATGAGACTTATGATGCATTTTTGAATCTTGTTCTTCCAGAAGATCGAGAATATGTGAATAATGCTTTTAAGAAAGCTTTTTGTGGGAAATCTTTCGAAATTGATTTTAGAATTATCTCAGCTGATAGAGAAGAACATATACTTTATGCACGGGGACAAGTGATTTTTGATGAGAAAAATACTCCTATTAGGGTTAGAGGAATAGTTCAAGATATAACTGAACGTAAAAAAACAGAAGAAGCTCTGGTAAAACTCGAAAAAGTCCGCATAAAAGAGATTCACCACAGAATCAAAAATAACTTGCAGGTAATCTCTTCACTTTTGGACCTCCAGGCTGAAAAGTTTGAGGATAAGAAAGTCAAACAAGCTTTCAGTGAAAGTCAGAACCGGGTATTTTCAATGTCTCTGATCCACGAAGAACTCTACAAAGGAGGACAGGCAGAAAAACTGAACTTTTCAGCATATCTTGAAAAGTTAGCTGATAACCTGTTGATGACTTACAGACTTAGCCGCATAAATATTCGCTTGAATATGGATCTGGAAGAGAACGCATTTCTTGATATGGATACTGCTGTTCCTTTAGGCATAATTGTTAATGAACTAATTTCCAACTCTCTCAAACATGCATTTACTGAAAAGAAAGAAGGAGAAATTGGAATTCAACTTCGTAGGCATGAAGAGACGATAAATGGAATTCACAAGTCCGATTTCTGTCTGAAAGTTTCAGATAATGGAAAAGGAATCCCTGAAGATCTGAAGTTAGAAAGCGTCGAGTCACTTGGCATGCAGTTAATAAACACTCTAGTAAATCAGTTAGACGGGGAGCTTAAATTGAAAAGGAACAAAGGTACTGAGTTTACTGTAAGGTTCAAAGTAATAGAAAAAACACCTAAGTATCAGCGACAAACTTACAGTCCTTGATTGAATGAGGAAGACTTAGAAGCTGTCTGAATATTATATTTCCTTTATTTTCTTGTGTTTTTATCCGACTTAGTCACCTGATCATTATATGGATTATAGCAGTGTATATTAATGCTTGACTTGATTCTGTCAATATTTAGTAATTCTTGCTTAAATATTGATATGTTCCAAACTATCAAATGCACATTTTACTACCTACTGTGAGGATGTACTTGAAATCTTTTGACATCATCACTAAGTTTAACTGTTTCCAATATCTAACCACACATTACTTTGACCTAATCAACCAGTTGGCCAGAATAACCAGAATCAGCCCAAATTAACCCCGATCGAGATTCGTTCTGGAAGTCGGGAAATAAGACTTAATCATTTTCCATTCTTGATCAGATAAATCACTAGGATAAGGAATTCTTTTATTTTGTTCTAATGTTGGCGAATAATATGGTTACATGTAGCATTTAATTTTAAACAGTCTTTTTAACTTGGAAGTCTCTCCAAATGAAATCTATTTATAAAAATTAAACCTCATAACTACATAATTTTTTGGATATTTAATAACGATGTAGGTTTGATTATATTTGTCAAACGTTCAATTGGAGTAGAGGAGTAAAATATAATGGGTGAAAAGAATTCTTCCAAGGTTCTCACCACTGGTTTTGGAATACCGGTGGGGGATGATCAGAACAGCCTTACAGCCGGAAATAGAGGACCGGTTCTTATGCAGGATGTTCATCTGCTTGATAAACTTAGCCATTTCGACCATGAACGTATCCCAGAGCGTGTAGTACATGCCAAAGGTGCAGGTGCTGGAGGTTACTTTGAAGTCACTGCAGACGTGACCAAATATACCAAAGCTAAATTTCTGTCTGAAATCGGTAAACGTACTGAAGTTTTTGTCCGTTTTTCCACAGTTGGAGGAGAGAAGGGATCGGCTGATTCCGCTCGTGATCCACGTGGTTTTGCCGTGAAGTTCTACACAGAAGATGGTAACTACGATCTTGTAGGCAATAATACCCCTGTGTTTTTTATTCGCGACCCTTTAAAGTTTCCTGATTTTATCCACACACAAAAACGTAACCCAGCTACAAACTGTAAAGATCCAGATATGTTCTGGGACTTCCTTTCCCTGACACCTGAGTCAATTCATCAGGTCACTATTCTCTTCTCAGACCGCGGTACTCCTGCTACCTATAGAAACATGAATGGTTATTCTAGCCACACCTATAAGTGGTATAATGAAAAGGGTGAATATTTCTGGGTGCAGTATCATTTTAAGACTGACCAGGGGATAAAGAACCTGACCCTTGAAGAAGCAGAAAAAATCGGTGGATCGGATCCCGACCACGCGACAAGAGACCTGTATGAGGCTATCAAGAAAGGTGATTATCCCTCCTGGACTCTTGAAATGCAAATAATGACTCCGGAGCAGGCAGAAGATTACCGGTTTGACATCAGGGATATAACCAAAGTATGGCCCCATGGTGATTTCCCTACCATGAAAATAGGCAAGTTGGTGTTGAATCGAAATCCAACAAATTATTTCGCTGAAGTAGAACAAGCAGCTTTTAGTCCTGCAAATCTTGTGCCAGGCATCGGTATTTCACCTGATAAAATGCTGCAGGGTAGGGTTTTTTCTTATCACGATACTCATATCCACCGTCTTGGTCCAAATTATAATCTAATACCTGTTAATGCACCAAAGTACTCACCTGAAAATAGTTATCAGCGTGATGGATTCATGCGTGTTGATGCTAACGGGGGCAGTGGACCCAACTATTGGCCAAACAGTTTTGGAGGACCTTCTCCCGACTCTGTTTATCTGGAACCTCCATTTGGAGTATCAGGACTAGCAGCTCGCACACTCTATACACATCCAAATGATGACTTTGTACAGGCTGGAAATTTGTACCGTGACGTTATGACTGACTACGATCGTGAAAACCTTGTAGGAAATATCGTATCTCATCTCTCTGCCGCACAGAAGCGTATACAGCTTAGGCAGACAGCATTGTTCTTTAAAGCTGATCGTGACTATGGAAGCCGTGTCGCTAAGGGTCTTGAGCTTGATATTAAGGAAGTTGAGCGCCTAGCTAATATGACCAATGAAGAGCGAGCCCGAGCAACTGAGAGATAATATTCCTTTAAGACAGTCAAAGGCTAAATCCCACGCTCTTTAGACGTGGGATATAGCCGTCAACTATATTCATTTATTTTGATATTATTTACTGATCCTGAAATCCAGTTTTTATTTGTTCTTCAAAATTATCTGTTCTTCAAAATGCCTGAGTCGGAAGTTGAGCAAAAAGACTGTGTAGATTACCAGGCCTGCAATCAGAAAAGAGGCTCCTGAAAGTGTTTCATATAAAAGGCCGCCAAGAATAAGTCCTGTGATACTGGCAAGGCCTCCGAAACTGCTGGCAACCCCTTGTATCGTACCCTGGTACTTTCTTCCTGCAACTTTTGATAAGAGTGAGAGAAAGGAAGGCCACATAAGCCCATCTCCAAGTGCAAAAAACCCTGCTGCAAGGTAGGTAAGGAGGATATTTCCAGGGATAAGAAGCAGGAAATTCGTACCGAGCATCAGGCTTCCAAAGATTATAAGAGTTGCATCTGAGTATTTTCTTGAAGCCCTGGGAAGTACAGTACTCTGTACGATTATCAGAAACCCGCTCAACACCGTAAAATAAACGCCCATTTTCGCAATGCTCCAGTTGAGAGTTGAAATTGCGTGCAGGGGAAAAGCTGTATAGAATACATTGTAACCGAGGTCGATTAGAAAGTACAGTCCCAGCATATAAGGGATATTTTGAAGTCTCAGAATCTCCCTGAATTCAGGTTTTTTCGTTCCAAACGTGGTTTTGCATTCTTTAATCTCATAACCAAAAATTTTCCGTACATACTCGGCTTCTTCCGGCTCCCCAGGAGCGCACTTTTTACTTTCGGGAAGATAAGATATAATCAGCAATGTTCCGATAAGTGAGATTACTATTGCTCCAAGAACAGGGGCTACATCCCCATACATTGTTAAGCTTAATATTCCGGCAAGGGCAGGACCAACTATAAATCCCAGATTTTCGGAAATTGCCATTTTCCCGAAATTTCGGCTCCTATCTCTTTCTGCAGTAATATCAGCCAGATATGCATTGGCTACCGATACATTTCCTCCGGTCAGCCCATCAAGAGCTCTGGCGAAAAAGAGTACTGCAAGGGGCAGGGTAACGGTAAAAGCTCCCAGAACTCTGGAATCGATTTTAAACAGGCTTATTACCGGAAGAAAAAGGGCCACAAGGAAGATAATCCATGAGAACAGCGTTCCTAGCTGGCTTATAAATAGTATCTTTTTACGGCCGTAAGTATCAGACCATCTGCCCAGAATAGGGGCTCCTATTAGCTGAAAAGCCGGATACATCGAACTTGCCAGCCCATAAATGAAAGCGTTCCCTCCCAGTCGGTTAACCAGAAACACCAGAAACGGGAGTACAATACTAAACCCGAGTGTGCCTATGAAATTTACAGCAAGAATTGGAAGGAGGGAAACGTTTTCTCCTGTATGAAGGTCTGGATTGTTTTTCTTTCCTTTGTTTTCCTTTTCCATCTTTCCTCATGGTTCGTTTTCAGAAACCTAGTCCCAGGTTTCAGGCTCCATTTTTCTTTTCATATAACCGGTATATTCAGCTTTAAGATAAGAGTTACTTCTTATGGACGGTTTTCTCTTTAATTCTTAGAATATCAGCCCATGCCCTTTTCCCACACCTCGGGCACCTGAGGTACTTTTTATTCTCACCATTGGGGCTGATGAAATCTTCAAGCGTTGAAACCTTGAACACTTCGCCGCATCCAGGACAGAGATAGGCAAAATTTTTTGCGTGCCATAATACAAGCAGGGCAAGAACCCCGGCTATTATTATCATTAGCCAGAGATACCAGTGGCCTGCAATCAGGAAAACCGATGATATCATGATTACTGTTATGAACGCAAAAAGTACCTGAGCGGTTCTGTACCAATCGCTTCGCGTAATTTCCCAATATCTATTTTTGTCCATAGTTTACCCCCCGATTCTGCTTCTTTTCTGATCCTTTATAGAATAATTTATACTGGGAAATAGGATTTGTAGTTATTTAACAGTATTTTTGCCCTTTCTATTCTGGGTTAAAGCATGGAAAAGTCTTTTTAAACCATAGGGCACATTAAACAATTTATGATGAAACTATAAATGAGACTATATGTTAGAAAATAAGGAACGTTTCATGGGTCTGAAGAAGTTGGGTTCAAGTTGGAATTAGTCCTGGCAGCTCTTTTATTGAATTGGCTGTGGAGCAGAAGAGCAAAGAGATTCTGAATAAAGGCTCAGTCATTTCTTTCCTTTGTTTCTTCATTGTTTCTTCATTGTTTCTTTCATTTATTTTTTCAGTTGATTCGCCTTTACTACAAGTCCTTCGATTGTATCTTCGGAGTACCAGACCAGGACCTCCAGGCGTTCTGAACATCTGCAAAAGGCATCCTGCACCGAAACCTGAGTGCCCTGATCGGGGTCGTCCAGGTGTCTCCAGTCATCATTAACAAAGAGCCATAAACTTCTTGCGCTGCCTGCCGGATAGGGCATCAGTTCAAGCCAGTACCGGGTCGCTATACCGGTTTTCACAGCTACTCGACTTGGTTCGACTGCCTTCTGATCTTCCGGGGCACATGGCAATTCTTTAGGGGCAGTCACAGATTCTGATTGGTTATCTTTTTCTGATTGGTTATCTGATTCTGAGAGGTTATCTGATTCTGAGAGGTTATCTGATTCTGAGAGGTTATCTGTCATTGTTTACTCCTTTTGTTTAACTGCTAGCACACTATACTCATTTCTGATTTCACCAATTAGTATACAATATAAATTATATATCTACTAAAGAAAATATGTTTAGAAACTAGTATTCCGTAAGGTATATACCTCCTCGATTCTTGTGACCTTGCGCTGACTGAAGCTTTTTATTACCTACGTTCCACTTTTTTAGACTCATAATCTTCTCATGATACCGAATTATTCGCTTAAACTTAAGCACATGAACTGCAGGCTCAAGTTTCAAAATGGAAATCATTTGATCTATTTAACTTATAGGATTATGCATGTATGTTTAAAATTTGGAAACTCAGGGTATAATTGTTAATGTATGCAATTATTTTGTTATAAAATAAGCCGAGTACCGATCATGCTAATCACTTACTTTGAAACCTATATAAAAAAATAGTAAATCATTGAAAAAAATAAAAATGTACTTCTAGAATAAATGCTTACTTATTCAAGTGACTTTTCTTAGGAATTTATATTTGATCGAGAGATTCGCAGAATAACAAACCGAAAAAAAGCACTGAGAAAAGAAAATCAAAATTATATATAGATGATTTTATTTCATTCGAATACCCCGCTAGTTTGGAGGCTGTCCGACAATTACCTCCAGTAATAAAAGAATTCCTCCTTTTTTTGATTTAAAGGCCTTATTTGCTTTCTTTTTAGCACTTTTTTATTACCATCAATAATTGTTGGACAGCCTGCTTGCAGCGGGGCGCGCCAGCGCAACTTTGATTCGAAAAATTTCATGTGCGTTTAACAGGTTTTTTGTAACTTGTTTTCATGAAACTTTTACTTACGCTATTTTTACCTATGCTACTTTTACTTATGTGACTTTTACATAATTCCATTTTGTTTTTGTACTACTTCCTGCTGCATTTGTTGCTATAAGTTTAACCGTGTAAGTTCCTGCAGTTGAATATGTGTGTGTTGGACTCTTTTCTGTTGACGATGTCCCATCTCCGAAATCCCATTTCCATGAAGTTGGTGACCCTTTGCTGGTTTCCGTAAATGTTACCTTTAGTGGGTCATTTCCTGAGAGGGGCCAGCCCCAAAAATCTGTAACAGGAGCTTGTGAGGTTCCTGAAACTTTTACATAATTCCATTTTGTTTTTGTATTACTTCCTGCTGCATTTGTTGCTATAAGTTTAACCGTGTAAGTTCCTGCAGCTGAATATGTGTGTGTTGGACTCTTTTCTGTTGACGATGTTCCATCTCCGAAATCCCATTTCCATGAAGTTGGTGATCCTTTGCTGGTTTCCGTAAATGTTACCTTTAGTGGATCATTTCCTGAGAGGGGCCAGCCCCAGAAGTCCGCAGTCGGAGCTTGTAAGGTTCCTGAAACTTTTACATAATTCCATTTTGTTTTTGTACTACTTCCTGCTGCATTTGTTGCTATAAGTTTAACCGTGTAAGTTCCTGCAGCTGAATATGTGTGTGTTGGACTCTTTTCTGTTGACGATGTCCCATCTCCGAAATCCCATTTCCATGAAGTTGGTGATCCTTTGCTGGTTTCCGTAAATGTTACTTTTAGTGGATCATTTCCTGAGAGGGGCCAGCCCCAAAAATCTGCAACAGGAGCTTGGGAAGTTTCTGTTACTATGATGTACTTTGATTTTGTTACTGTGTTACTGCCTGCCGCGTTTGTTACTGTAAGTTTAACAGTATATTTTCCTGCTTTAGAATACTTATGAGTTGGACTCTTTTCTGTTGACGATGTTCCATCTCCTAAATTCCATTCCCATTTAGTTGGTTTTCCTGTACTTTTATCAGTAAATTTCACGCTTAAAGGTGCTGTTCCTGATTTTGGAGATGCATAAAATACAGCAACAGGTTTTGCTGTCACTATGATATACTTTGATTTTGTTACTGTGTTACTACCTGCTGCATTTGTTACTGTAAGTTTAACAGTATATTTTCCTGCTTTAGAATACTTATGAGTTGGACTCTTTTCTGTTGACGATGTTCCATCTCCGAAATTCCATTTCCATTTAGTTGGTTTTCCTGTACTTTTATCAGTAAATTTCACGCTTAAGGGTGCTTTTCCTGATTTTGGAGATGCATAAAATACAGCAGTTGAAGTTTGCGAAGTTTCTGTCACTATGATATACTTTGATTTTGTTACTGTGTTACTACCTGCTGCATTTGTTACTGTAAGTTTAACAGTATATTTTCCTGCTTTAGAATACTTATGAGTTGGACTCTTTTCTGTTGACGATGTTCCATCTCCGAAATCCCATTTCCATTTAGTTGGTTTTCCTGTACTTTTATCAGTAAATTTCACGCTTAAAGGTGCTGTTCCTGATTTTGGAGATGCATAAAATGCAGCAGTCGACGTTTGTGAAGTTTCTGTCACTATGATATACTTTGATTTTGTTACTGTGTTACTGCCTGCTGCATTTGTTACTGTAAGTTTAACAGTATATTTTCCTGCTTTAGAATATTTATGTGTTGGATTCTTTTCTGTTGACGATGTTCCGTCTCCAAAACTCCATTCCCATTTAGTTGGTTTTCCTGTACTTTTATCAGTAAATTTCACGCTTAAAGGTGCTTTTCCTGATTTTGGAGATGCATAAAATACAGCAACAGGTTTTGCTGTCACTATGATATACTTTGATTTTGTTACTGTGTTACTACCTGCTGCATTTGTTACTGTAAGTTTAACAGTATATTTTCCTGCTTTAGAATACTTATGAGTTGGACTCTTTTCTGTTGACGATGTTCCATCTCCGAAATCCCATTTCCATTTAGTTGGTTTTCCTGTACTTTTATCAGTAAATTTCACGCTTAAAGGTGCTGTTCCTGATTTTGGAGATGCATAAAATGCAGCAGTCGAAGTTTGCGAAGTTTCTGTCACTATGATATACTTTGATTTTGTTGCTGTGTTACTGCCTGCTGCGTTTGTTACTGTAAGTTTAACAGTATATTTTCCTGCTTTAGAATACTTATGAGTTGGACTCTTTTCTGTTGACGATGTTCCATCTCCGAAATCCCATTTCCATTTAGTTGGTTTTCCTGTACTTTTATCAGTAAATTTCACGCTTAAAGGTGCTTTTCCTGATTTTGGAGATGCATAAAATACAGCAACTGGAGTTTTTGGGCTTTGTACTTTGTCAGAACCTATAAACTGCCCGAATGCAACAGGCTCTTTTCCTACCCACACTTTGGCTGTAGCCTTGTTTGTGGCTGTGTTAATTACCGAGACAGCGCCGCTTGTTTCTTTCGCCACATATGCCCTAGTTCCATCCGGACTGAAAGCAACCCCAAAAGGACAACTTCCTACCTTCAAGGTATCTGTAACTTTGTTTGTGGCTGTATTAATTACAGAAATAGTATCATCTCCATAGTTTGCCACATACACCTTTGTTCCAGCCGGGTTTACTGCAACTCCCCATGGGTATTTTCCTACTTTTACTCTTGCTGTAACCTTATTTTTTGTTGTGTCAATTACAGAAACATCGTACTCATTTGTCACATATACTCTTGTTCCCGCTGGATTAACTGCAATTCCGGTAGGGAGATTCCCTACCTTTATTGTGGCTGTAACTTTATTTGTTGCTGTGTCAATAACAGAGACGGTGTTAGCGAGAGTGTTCGTCACATATACCTTTGTTCCTGCTGGGTTTACTGCAACTCCACAAGGATATTTTCCTACAGTTACCGTGGCTGTAACCTTGTTTTTTTCAGTGTCAATTACAGAGACGGTCTTACTGCCTTCGTTTGCCACATATACTCTTGTTCCATCCGGGCTAACTGCAACTCCCCATGGATGTTTTCCTACCTTCACTGTGGCTGTAACCTTGTTTGTTGCGGTGTCAATTACAGAGACAGAATTGCTTCTTTCTTTCGATACATATACCTTAGTTCCAGCGGGGTTTACTGCAACTCCATAGGGATATTTTCCTACAGTTGCCGTGGCTGTAACCTTGTTTGTTGTTATGTCAATTACAGAGACAGTGGTGCTGCCACTATTTGTAATGTAGGCGTATCCAGTCGTGCTCGCGGTATTTTGTTCAGTAGCTGCCGATGTAGTAGATAATATCAAAATTAAAAATAAAACAATGGCTGTTGAAACTAAAGCTACTGAACACAGTTTTTTGTTCACTTTCATTGTCTTAGTCCGTTATATTTCGTCCTACATCCAGCAGGCAAATTCTTTTCTAAATATCTTCAATTATAGCGTTTTTATTGAAACTTATATTCTTTTTATATCATCTGTTTGTAATAATTTGCTAATATTTCTATATAGTGTGATATTTGGGATATATGTTAACACGTGTTAAATACAGGGCAAATTAATAGGGGGTTTGAAAAACGCTATCCTGGCAACCTCTTTATTTCAAGGAAAAATATTCTAATGAAAAAACATTGAATAATTTCATCATATGTTTTGAAAGTTGAATTGATATCTTAATTTATTATCTGGTAATGTATTTTTAGTCTTAATTTATTTTTTAGACTCGAGTAAATTTTTAAACTTTCAGTAAATATATGAAATCTACTTTTCCTGTACAGTTTGAAGAGGATACCTATCCTGAAAAATATCCAAATTTAATGTTGATCTGCCGAATACAGGTTTCTTTTTCTAAAGCTCAGTTCCAAAATCTAGTAGTTTTTTCGTTTTTGGTTTTGTAGAAGACCTATCTAAATCAGCTTTGATTGGATCTGAAAATGCATGCGCAAAAGTATATCAGGTAGTTCAGTTTAAGCAATTGTAAGTTCTTTAGTTCATAGGATTTCTACATAACCATTATTTTAATTAACAGATTGAACCGGAGTTTATAAAATCATGAAAATCGGGATGTAGCTATAAATAATCTGCAGGTTTAATAACAAAATTTATTAAGTATCTGCCAGATGTAGTTCAATTTTTGCATCATTTTATCTTGAACTGGCCCACCGTCGGTAACTATATTGTTTCCACTTTCTCTATAAGAAAGAATCATTATAGAGACATCTTATTATATCTATTATATGTTAGATCCTTCAGACGATAGATTAGCTATTTTTATTCCACGATCACTGATTCCCTCTATATTTGGATTTTTTATATTAAAACGTTTCTAATTCTTGTCCAAAAATTTCGTTTTTGGTTACAATTTCTGTTTTATGTGTTGTTTGATGCGGTTTTATGCCATAAAATCCAAAGTCCGGCTGAATTTATAAGAAAAACTAGGTCTTCAGCCCATCACAACTGTAAATCAAATGTAAATTTAAGATCGGCTTGTAGATATTATTTTCAAGAAAAATATACTTTATATTATTGTATGTGCGTAAAAATACAGTAGTTATTTTTTAAAATGTATGATATGAATATATATATTCATACTAGTTTAAAAAAAGTATAATTTACTTAGATTGTTGTGAACGTGAATGTCTATTAACGAGATATTCCAGTACTGCAATTCCAAAATAGGTTCATAAAACTTGACTTTTGAATGGACCTAAGATCATGGATTTTTCCAGGAAATAAAGAATCAATTTTGGAATAAAAGCACTAAGAGATTCCAGATTCCAGACTAACTTGAGTATATCTGTCCTTTTCGCGAGATTCGATTAATAAGCCCCCACTCCTCTACCTTTGGACATTTTTATCTACTTTTGAACCTCAAGCTCATTTTTAGATACTTAACATCCACACATGACTTTTGTACCACTGCCTTTTTCATCTTTACCTGGGACTGAAGAATCCCAGGAGATTTACAGCCATTTTCAAAGTTGCAGTCACTTTGCCACTTTTATATAATTTGATTTTGTTTTTGTACTATTTCCTGCTGCATTTGTTGATGTAAGTTTAACCGTGTAAGTTCCTGCAGCTGAATATGTGTGTGTTGGACTCTTTTCTGTTGACGATGTCCCATCTCCAAAATCCCATTTCCACGAAGTTGGTGATCCTTTGCTTGTCTCCGTAAATGTTACATTTAATGGAGCGTTTCCTGAGAGCGTCGAGCCCCAAAAATCTGCAACAGGAGCTTGGGAAGTTTCTGTTACTATAATATACTTTGATTTCGTTGTTGTGTTACTACCTGCTGCATTGCCTGCTGTCAGTGTTACTGTGTATTTTCCTGTGGCTGAATACTCATGAGTTGGGTTTTTAGTTGTTGAAGTTTCTCCGTCTCCAAAATCCCACTTCCATTTAGTTGGTGATCCTGTACTTTTGTCAGTAAAAGTAACGTTTAATGGGGCATTTCCTGATTTTGGAGATGCAGAAAGTGCAGCAGTCGGAGTTGGAGATGCAGAAAGTGCAGTAGTCGAAGTTTGCGAAGTTTCTGTCACTGTGATATACTTTGATTTTGTTGCCGTGTTGATGCCTGCCGCATTGGTTACTTTTAGTGTTACTGTGTATTTTCCTTCTTTGGAATATTTATGCGTTGGATTCTGTATGAATGACTTTGATCCATCTCCAAAATCCCATTTCCATTTGGTTGGTGATCCAGTACTTTTGTCAGTAAATTTAACTTTTAATGGTACTCTTCCTGAAGTAGGAGATGCATAGAATGCAGCAACGGGTTTTTTTGTCACTGTGATATACTTTGATTTTGTTGCTGTGTTGATGCCTAGCGCATTGGTTACTTTTAGTGTTACTGTGTATTTTCCTTCTTTGGAATATTTATGCGTTGGATTCTGTAGGAATGATTTTGATCCATCTCCAAAATCCCATTTCCATTTGGTTGGTGATCCTGTACTTTTGTCAGTAAATTTAACTTTTAATGGCACTTTTCCTGAAGTAGGAGATGCATAGAATGCAGCAACGGGTTTTTTTGTCACTGTGATATACTTTGATTTTGTTGCTGTGTTGATGCCTGCTGCATTGGTTACTTTGAGGGTTACCGTGTATTTTCCTTCTTTGGAATATTTATGCGTAGGATTCTGAAGGAATGACTTTGATCCATCTCCAAAATCCCATTTCCATTTGGTTGGTGATCCTGTACTTTTGTCAGTAAATTTAACTTTTAATGGTGCTCTTCCTGAAGTAGGAGATGCAGAGAATGCAGCAACGGGTTTTATTGATCCAGATTTATAAACAACTAGAGGAAGGTTATCTGAACAAATGCTGCCTGTTATGTTTTTATATGGAGAATCGGAAATTCCATCCCTGTTTTTATCTACTGCGGTATTGGAAAATCCTGTACCATCAGGTTTTCCCCAGAAGTTGCCTCCTATATAAGGGCCACCCACAATATTAGTACCTGCGGTTTTTTTGGTATAATAGGTATTTCCGATTCCATTTCTAATAGTCATACTATTGTCATTGAAGTAATTGTTGTAAATGTGATTAGTGTCGCTTCTAGGACAGACATAAAGCCCATAAACACTATTATCTTGAATGGTATTGCCTGAGAATGTGTTGCCGTCAGAGTTACCAACATGGATCCCACGACCGTTACCAAAAGCCGTATTTCCTGAAAGGGTATTGTCTGTAGCAGTCCCCAGTACAATTCCATATTCCCTATTGTTCGTAGCTGTATTCTTTGAGATTTTATTCTCTTTGGAACGCAGGAGATAGGTTCCGTAACAGTTGTTCAAAAGTTCATTGTTCTCAACTATGCAGTTACTACACGAAGACAGACAGATTCCTGCATTGCCAGACCGGGTTGCTCCTACAGTCTTAAATCCAGTTATTTTTATGTTGTTTCCCTGCAGGAGGAGCACACTGGCCCCTGAACTTTTGGCTTTGATCATCGTATTATCAGGGTTTCCGGATTCTGACCGGATTGTAAGATCATTTTTAGCTACTATGATATTTTCAGTATAGGTTCCGGGTTTTACGGTAATTATATCGCCGGAAGACGAACTATTCACAGCATTTTGAATAGAATCTCCTGGCTGCACTATAATCTCAGTTGCAGCTCCAAGACTTGATATTAATGATAATATGAAAATAGCTACTATCAAAGTGGTCAATTTTTTTATTTTAATCCCTCCTTCCATTAAAAGAAGTTTTGGGTGAAACTTTCATTTTAAATAAAGAGAGTTTACACTGAATACCTACATGAATGCACAAATATAAAAAGTATTTTCTTATTCAAAGAATTTGTTTACCTTTTGTAATATTCCTTAAGTAAATTTCATTAATTGAGCTGGAATCCAAATAATAGAATATAAATATGCTGAAATTATACTATATTGGATAAATTAAAAATCTAAAAAAATATTACCCATGTAATTTATTTGTATTAGGACAATTCAAGTTACTTAACTTAATAGAATATTATTTGCATTAGGATAATCCAGGTCACTTAACTTAATAGAATATCTTATTTATAGGTTATTGACTTATTTTTATTAATCAAATATTCATTACTTCCAAAAGAAGGGAGACTTAAACTTGAGGCGCCCACATAAAAAACAATAGCCTTTAAAAACGATAAAAATAAGTTACTTTCTGAAATTAAAACTGACTTCAAGTTATTAGGTGCAGAACTACTCAAATATGATTAAATCCAAAATTAATGTATTCAAAGTTAGACTAAAACTAAAAAAATGAAAACCTTTATCATCGTTATCTACGAAATAATATACAAAAAGGGGATGAAAAGTTGGGTGTAGAAGCCACTATTAAAGAAATTGCAGGTGAACTTGAAAGGATAGCTACTACTAAAACCGTAGTTGGGGACCCTATTACTGCTGCAGGGAAAACAATTATTCCAATTTCAAGAATTACAATGGGTTTTGGAGCAGGTGGGGGAGAAGGCAAGAAAGACACTGAGTCGGGATATGGAGGAGGTGGGGGAGCAGGCGCGAAGATAGAGCCTGTGGCATTTATTATGCTTTCTGAAGAAGAAGCCAGAATCTTCCGGCTCTCTGGACGAAGCGATGCCGGTTCAATCCTTAGCTCAATTCCTGATCTTGTGCCTGAGATTATGGACAAGCTCAAAGGCATGAGAGGTAAGAGCAAAAAAGAAGAGGAATTGCAGGAACAGGAAATTAAAGGAAGGGAAACTCCGGAAAAAGAAACTGGAGAAGGACCCAAAATCAAGATTGAAGAAGAGGAATGTTTCCACTAAAGTTTCCACTGGAGTTCTGGAACTAAAGCCTATTTAGGGGACTTTCCAGAGATAAGAATTAAAAGTCTCTGGGTTTTCAGGATAGTCAGGACTATCCTTTTCTCCCTAACCTGTTAATATGCTGGTAATCACTTTTCTTCTGCTGGTTATTCTGTTGATTTTATTCATACTTTTTACAGCAATAGGTCTCACTTTCAGACTTAACGTCTTGAGTCTGGAAGAAAAGAAAGAACTTAGAGGCATATTCACCGTAAAATGGCTGCTCTTTTCCCATACCTTTTCCATAGAGGAACCCGGGGAAAGCGAAAGCTTTCCTGAAGAATCGGAGAACTCGAAAAAGGACAAAATAGTAAAAGAGGAGCAAAATGAGATTGATCTGAAGAAAACTGAAAAAGTACGAGTCACTACAGAAACACAGAGTAAGGCTGAAGTGAAGAAAAAAAGGGAGATTGAAGAAAAAGAGATCGAAGAGAAAAGAAGAGAAGTGGATGAGGCTAAAGAAAAAAGAAGAGAAGTGGGTGAGAGTAAAGATAAAAGAAGGGAAGGGAATGAGAATAAAGAAAAATGGAGTATAATTGCAAAGATAAGAGGGAAAAAAAAGCCTGAGACTGAAGAAGCTCCAGAATCAGGAATGCCCCCTAGAGAAATGCTTCACTGGGGTCTGGAGGCATTCAGGTCTCTTAGAAAACCTCTGTTTCATCTATTTTCCAATTTGCTTAATGGGATAAAAATTAAACGTTTGGAATCTGACGTGACATTTGGCCTTTCCGATCCAGCAGACACAGGCATGCTCTGTGGATTTATACATACCATTGCAGGACTGGCCTACAGCCGATGCAGGCATTGCAGTTTTTCCATTAACCCTGTGTTCATGAATCCGATGGTGGACTTCAGGGGGAGTATGGAGATTCGTGTAAGGATATATTCTCTGATTTTTCCAATGCTTAAATTCATGTTTAACAGGAAAACTTTATCTTTTACTTATTCGATTATTAAGGAAAAACTCTGGGGGAAACGGAAGTCTAGTTCCTGAGCTAACGGAAGTCTAGTTCCTGAACTAACGGATGTTCAATTCCTAAGCTTTATGAATAGGTAATGAGGTACAGATATACATGATTAAAGTAGTGACTCCATCCAGACTCCATCTTACCCTAATAGATCTCAATGCAGAGATAGGCAGGGTCGATGGGGGAGCGGGAATCACCCTGGAATATCCCGGCCTGGTAATTTCTGCAACTAAAGCTGATAATATAGAGATCATCGGTAATTCTCTTCTAGCAGGTAAAATGCAAAAAGCTGCACAGGCCATTCTTCCAACAGGAAAAGGAATAAAGCTGCATATTAAAGATAGTCTTCCTGATCATGTAGGGCTCGGTTCCGGGACCCAGGCCGCACTATCGACAGCAGTAGCCGTAAACAAAATTTATGGACTGGAAAAAAGCGTTAGGGAACTTGCAGTCGCAGTTGGAAGGGGAGGCACATCCGGTATAGGGGTTGCTGCTTTTGAAAATGGTGGCTTCATTCTGGATGGGGGGCATAAGTTCAAGGAAAAGGGTGCATTTTCTCCTTCTTCAGCCAGCCATGTGCCTCCTGGTCCGGTTCTTTTCAGAAGAAACTTTCCTGACTGGCCTATTGTCCTTGTAGTTCCTAAAGGAAAGGGTGCTCACGATGCGGAAGAAGTGGATATTTTCAAGAAATATTGTCCAATTCCCCTTGCCGAAGTTCAGGAAATTTCCCACGTAATTCTCATGCAGATGCTTCCTGCACTTGTCGAGGAAGACCTGGAAAGTTTTGGCAAAGCGATTAACCACATCCAGACTGTAGGTTTTAAGAAAAGGGAAGTCGGACTTCAGTCACAGCCTGTTCTGGATATCATGAATTACATGCGTGACAACGGCGCGAGTGGCTCAGGCATCAGTTCTTTCGGGCCGGTAGTTTACGGAATTGTCGGAAGCGTCGAGGAAGGCAAAAGACTCCAGCAAGAAACTCAGCGCATGCTTGATGAGTCCCTTGGCGGGCGAGTCCTGCTCACAAAGGGAAGGAACCGGGGTGCGGACATCTCTGGAGGTCCGGATTGAAAATCAATACCTGGTTTGGAAATCTTGAAACCGCCAGAGCCGGAGAAATTCTGGAATCAAGACTTCTTTCAAAAGACGTCCGGGAGCTTGCACTTCATTCTCTTTCTTTAAGGGATAACAAGTCAGATCTTCCTCCTGAAGGCTTTGACCTCAAAAATGCAGCTATCAAATCCGGGTTTGTAGAATCCACTGCTGAGTATTACTCTCTCTTGCACGAAGTTACTCTGGAGGCGGCAAAACTTCAGGTCTCAGGCTCTCTTACTCCTGACCAGCGAATTATTCAGGCTGTAGAAGCCCTGGATGATATAAATGAAACCACAAATGCTCTGTCAGAGAGGCTTTCTGAATGGTATGGAGGTTATTTTCCGGAAAGCGGGTTAGTCGGAGAAAACCTTGCGCTTTTTATTGTAAAATACGGTTCACGTGAAAACGTCGGCTCTGAAGATCCACTTTATTCGAAAGCTAGGAACTCAATGGGTGCAAAACTTGAACCTGCAGATGAAGTACTCCTTAAAGGTTTTGCAGAAAACGTGTGCAGCCTCTATGAAAGGAGGCGACAGATCGAGGCTTACATTGAGAACAGCATGGAACTGGTTGCACCTAACCTGAAACTTATTGCAGGCTCAATGCTCGGGGCAAGGTTGATAAGTCTTGCAGGGAGCCTCGAAAAACTTGCTGAGTTTCCCTCCAGTACCATTCAAGTTATAGGAGCCAGTAAGGCACTTTTCAAGCATCTTCGGGCTCGAGCTCCATCTCCAAAGCACGGGATCGTCTACAGCCACCATCTAATAAATACTGCGCCCTGGTGGGTAAGGGGAAAAGTAGCAAGAGCCGTTGCATCAAAACTTTCTCTTGCTGCGCGCATTGATTTTTATTCCGGAGAAATAAATCCCTCTCTTACGGAAAAACTTGAAGCGAAAGTCCTGCAGATCAGGACTTTGAACCCCAGGTCTCCTCAAAAAAGGCAGGAAAGTGGAGCAAAGCCAAAGAAAAGGAGGAGAAAGTAAATGCCTGAAGTTAAAAGGCTATCGGATGGGATCTTTGAAGTTATAAAAGACAAAAAACAGCTTGCTACAAAGAACCTTGACCCTGGAAAAACCGTTTATGGAGAAAAACTGATTGCAGTTGAAGGAGTCGAGTATCGGACATGGGATCCTCGCAGGAGCAAGCTTGGAGCCATGGTCCTGAAAAAATTTAACATTCCACTCACGAAAAATTCAAAGGTACTCTACCTCGGGGCGGCTTCAGGTACAACGGTCAGCCATGTTTCTGATATTGTTTCGGAAGGTGCAGTTTACGCCGTTGAATTTGCCCCAAGAAGCATGAGAGATCTTATAGGACTTGCATCGAGGAGAAAAAATATCCACCCGATTCTGGCTGATGCGGGAAAACCGGACAGTTACTCCCATCTTGTTGAGCCTGTGGATCTTATTTTCCAGGATGTTGCACAGCCAAACCAGGCAGAGATTGCTGCAAGGAACGCAGTTCGTTTTTTAAAAAGGGAGGGATATCTCCTGCTTTCCATTAAAGCGCGGAGTATAGATACTGTAGCAAAACCAAAAGAAGTTTTTAAGGCAGAGGTGAAAAAACTCGAACAGGCTTTTGAGCCCAGGTTTGAGATTCTCAATGCAAAGGACCTGATGCCCTATCACGAAGACCATCTTGGAGTCCTGGCGAAGTTGAAGTAACACGCCTATTTTTCCAGGTGTTTTCTGGTTTTTCAGAAGAAAGAGTAGAATATCATGTTTCAGTGGACTCTTTTCAGTGGACTCTTCAAACCCTTTAAAAATTTCATGAATATCTATTTTGCAGGCTCTATGTTAACAGATATGAGCCTCTAAAGGGGGTCAAGCATTTTAAGAAGCATTCTGGGCTTTTTACCTTTTGATGCTTACCAGTAATCTTTTTTTCGTTACGGGTACCAGCTTTTTCCACTCTACTACGGCATCTTCGTAGAACTCATATTCGTCTACAGTTTTATCCGATAATTTGCCATCCACTTCATATACATAAAATCCCTCTTCTCCATCCGTAGAGACAACCTTGACTCTGTTTCCCATTTTCTTAACTTCCACGGCAGCCACGCTTTTCAGAGCCTCAAGCAGAGTCGTACCCTGTTCAACCTCAAGTCTCTTGTTTTCTGCAAAATGGTCCAGAAAAGAATAGATATTATTCAGTTTGATACCTATCATATGAGTATTTCCGAACTTTTTTCTTTCTACAAGATTGGCTTTTTCCAATATTTTCACATGTTTGGCCGCCACAGGCACAGAAATTCCTATTATTCTTGCCAGGCCGGATATATGCATATCTCCTTCACTCAGGTGTTCGAGAATTGAGAGGCGTGTGTCGCTTGAAATAGCTTTGAAAAGGTTTTCTCTGCCGCCGTTCATTCCAGAACTCTGCATAACGTCTACTACCATGATGAACTCTATTTTATCTAAAATACTTATAATTATTGCTTTTATTAGAACAAGTAAAGTAAACTACCATATCTTATCATTGCCTTTTTTATATTTAATTTTAACAAATTTACTTTAATTACCGATTTTTTATATCTTTATTTCTATATCATTGCCTATTAAGATGAGTGTGTTTTTACATAATATTTGTTAAATTCTAATTTTAATTTAATATTTATGTCAATTGATGCCGTTTTTAAGAAAGGCACGAAGTTACTATTTTACTATTTTACTATCTTAACTTCTACACATTCTCTGATTTTAACTTATATAAGTATTTGTCCCATTCCAGTAGAAAACAGGGAGATGATAAACATTTAGTTTCAAAAATGCACTCAATGAGCCTTTGTTACCCAAAAAGGTAACAACTATTACCCAAATACCAGTTTTTATTTAATTTTACTATAGATGCTCAGAAGGTATTATGGACTCTGCGGCATTAACTGTGATAGGAATATTGATAGGTATCCTTGTCTTCGGGATTAAATCTGGGATAGGATGCGGATTTTCAAACATAAGTACAAAAGAAATTTTTGCAATTGGAGGTAGTTATTTTCTTCTGGCCCTTTTATTCGGAAGCATTGCTGACCATATAAGCCTGGAAGCTTTTGAGAAGTTTTCTTCAATGGGTATGGGAATCCATGTATTTGTCTCTCTGCTTCTTATAGTGACCGGGATTTACACCCAGAAAAAGTGGAATTTAGGAAAAGATGTTTCCAGACACACTTTCCTCGCTATATCCATACCCTGTCCTGTCTGTCTGGCAGCTCTTGCAGTCTCCTGCATACTGCTTTCAGAAAGCCTTGACCTTTCCGGGATAAAAGTAGGGCTTCTTGTTGGGGTTGCTTTTTTTATAGCAGTGGTGGCTTCTTCTTTTCTTTTCAGGTTTGGAAAAGTCCGGTGTGGGAAAACCCCTGAAACTATGGGCAGTGCAATGATGCTGATAGGGATTTATTATCTCTTAGGAGCTCTGCTTATCCCTGCGTATATACAAACAAAAAAGATGAACCTTGTTTCAACCGGAGGAGGAGAAACGGGAATTATACCCCTCATGGCTTTTGGAGTCATTGTCCTTGCAGGTTTTTTCCTGGAACGTATACGGAGGCATGATCTTTGAGCCTTATGAATTTATTATCCAACATGATGAACGTCTTCTCAACGGCTTTACTGATTCCTGTAATGTTTCTCCTCACTATTCTCGTATTTGTTTCCTTGATTCAATTAGGAGAATTCCTTTCCGAATATACAAAAAGGCATAGAGACTGGAATAATCTGGAAACTAACTGCAAAAAAATTGAGTGCGAGCTTCAGAATTCGGATTTTTCGGAAGCATCCAGGGCTCTTGAGAATATCAAACAAAATTACATGGTCACTTCTTTTGCACGAGAAGCTGCAAAATATCTGAAAGAGCGACATTTTCCTGCAATTGAGAGGCTTTCGCAGGAATATGAACTCAAGATGGCAAAGCGCCTTGAACATACAAAGATAACTTCAACTATCGGTCCCATGCTTGGCCTTATGGGAACGCTTATCCCATTAGGCCCTGCTTTGATAGGGCTTTCAAAAGGAGACCTCGAGACCCTTGCGCAAAACCTGATGATTGCCTTTGCGACAACTGTTGTAGGGCTTTTTGCGGCCGGAATAGGCTACGTACTTACGCAGGTCAGACGGCGCTGGTACTGGGAAGATATGTCGGATATCGATTATATCCTGGATACAATTGAGGAAAAGAACTGAAGCTTAGTGTCTCTTGATAATGAGGAAGAACACATGCGAAAATCCAGAAGATACAGACGAACAGGGCTTTTAAAAGACGAAGATGAGCAGAGCCCGATGGTCAACGTCGCAAATGTTTTTGATGTTGCAATGGTCTTTTCCGTAGCTCTGTTGGTTGCGCTTGTTATGTCATATCACCTCCCTGAACTTCTAAGCTCCAGTGAGGATTTTACTATTGTCAAAAATCCAGGAGCTCAAGATATGAAGATCGTTATCAAAGAAGAAGGTAAACCAATTGAAGTAATGAACATGACCGATAACATAGGAGGGGGAACTGGAGAAGCTCTTGGAACGGCTTACAGGCTCGCCGACGGCAGGGTAATCTACGTACCTGATAGTAATGGTACATCTTCCTCATCAGGTACATCTTCTTCGTCGGGTACATCTTCTTCATCAGGTACATCTTCTTCGTCGGGTACATCTACATCATCCCGTACAATTAAATTATCTGCTTCAAATTAAGAATTTCAATAAAATAAATATTGAGCTTGTTTCAAAATCCTGACTATTCAGATTTTTGACCAAAAACTGGTATTTCATTTAGTTCTATTGATTCTGGTTCTATACTCCAATGAATTGGTTTAGAGGGATTGGAGGTAGTTTTGAAACAAGCTCGTTCATTTTTTAATAGGGTCCTCTTAAACTCACTCTCAAACTAGAGGTTATTACTTATTTGTTCCATTAATTAAGGTTATTAGTAGTTCCCCTCAAAAAAGTACATTCAATTTTTCGTCTGAATTTTAATTAATGTCATAAAAAATCGTAAATTTTATTGAGAAGGATTTTCAATCCTTCTCTGGTGATTATTACGAAACCTCCACTTATACCACTAAATGAAGATTTCAAATGGCAATTGTTGTCCGAAATATTAAATGTTTTTGATTTGAGATTCTGTAAGCAAACTCTTACAAGGAGGGGCATTGTGCCCCTCCACAGATCAGTACCTACTATAAAAATTGTTCTTCTAAGCATGTTTTTTTCTTGTGAAATCTCTTATTCTATAAAGGAATTAAAAGAAAGAGAAATCTTGAGAAACTTTTTAAAAATCAGTTTAGTACCAACTGAAAAGGAAGTTTATGGCATTCTTAGTAAGTATGAACCCCAAGAGTTTACTGCTTTTGTTTTTGAAATATTGAATGATTTATGCCCTAAGAGAAAAAATGGATCAAGAGACATTATTATTGATAGTACTGACATAAACCTTAACCTGAACTGGCACGCTAAAAAGATTACCAAAGAAAGCCTAAAAAACAAAGAATACAAGTGGGGCCATTCAACCCATAGAGGTTTCTTCATTGGTATGAAACTTACTCTTGCACTTGATTCTCAAACATTAAAACCTTTAGCGTTTCTGATTAATGAAGCAAATGTAGCAGAATCTAAAATTTATCCTGAAATACTTAAAGAACTTAAAAGAAAGAGAATAATAAAAGCAGGTGACGTTATCTATGCTGATAGAGGATACTATTCCTATGAAAACTACGTTATATCTGTAAGAAATTTTAAGGTAGTACCTTTAATTTTTCCAAGGAAAAACTGTAATTTTAAGAAACTTTTCAATATGTTTAGATATCCTCTGAAAATATTTGATTTAAGAAGAAATACTGAAAAAGAAATTAAATTCTACAAAGAAATAATTGCAAAGTTTAAAGAGTTAATAAGCAAATGGAAAGAACTCAGATCTGTAAGGTCAATTATAGAAGATGTATTCAAAATAGCGAAGAAAGCATACTCTATGGAGAATTTACACAGATATACAAGGAGTTCTGTCCAAAAATACTGTTCTTTAGCTGTACTTTTAGTAGGGGTAACTGTAAATTACGGTATTAATGAAAGGAAGGAATTGCAAGCCTTCTCTGAATGAAGAAATTAAGAGGGGACTATTTTTTAAATATAAAAAACAATAAGCATTGCGTTTTTTTCTTCATACTTATTGTCAAAGCATTAACTTTAATGTATACTTGATGAAAAATAAGAAAAACAAATAAGAAAAACAGAAACAAAGTTTACTCTTTCCATATCCAAACGCGGCATGTACATTTTATGATGTTTATGGACAAAGAAGCATTGAGAGCAAATGGCACATACAAATATATTTGCTTTCTGCTAAGAGTTATTAGCTCTTCCGATAAGGATATTCTTTAATAGTAAGGAATCAAACTTCTAACCATGACAGTTCTGGGCATAGTTGGCTGCAGAATATTTGAGGATGAAATTACCCATTTGCTTGCAAACGACCCTGATATAGACAGGATATATATCATAGAAAACGAAGAAAACAACGGTCTTCTGAACAAGCTTGAAGCTGAAGGATGTAAACCAGTGGTTCTTCCCTTTTACAAAGTCAAAGCAGACCTGAGATGTAGTAATAAATTTAGCGTTATTGTCCAGCTTCAGGGGATGGGGCTCCATGTAGCCCCTGCTCGGCTTAAACATGAAACGTATACAAACGTTGATATTATGTCCAGGCTTGTAGACGGAATTCTACTTTTTTACGGCTCCTGTGGGCAGGCACTTTCCAGGATACAAAGAAATTTTGCTCATACAAGATGCCCTATAAAACCGCTGCAGGACAGGGACACAGATGAATCAATAAAACCCGTTGAAGATTGCATTGCAGCAGCTCTCGGAGGTAACTCTCATTATCGGGAAATCCTGAAAAGCCACAGTGATACCTTTTTCTTAACTCCTATGTGGGCTGTAAACTGGAAGACTGCATTCAGAGTTGGTGATAAATTACTCTTGGGCTTTGAATTTTCTCCTGAATATCTTAGAGAACTTGGTTACCGAAAAGTTGCCATGGTTAACACAAAACTGTCTTATGAATCGGATTTTGAGAAGAAAGTTGAAGAATTTGCACATGACTTCGGTTTTGAGGTAATAGAACTGGAAGGAAGTACTGAAGTAGTGCAAAAATCGTATAACCAGATGCGAAGCATGCTTCTCAGGCCTCTTAAAGTCTGAATATATTGTTTTTCTCGAAGGCATTCTCAAGTTATTGAAACATTCCCGTTATTGTGTCAATTTCAAGATGACCAACTTTAATTCAGAAACCGAATGTAATTCTTCCTACTCTCTCAACGGTATGAACTTTTTTGTCTTCAATTACAGGACGTTTTTTCATGAGGAAAATCACATATACAAAATATTAAAAAATAGCCATTTTTTAGCTTACATATTTTTAGCTTACACGATAGTTATCGGGTAACTCTTTAGCTTATGCAAAATCAGCTCATTGATATTGATTTCAACGTAGTTGATAAGTGTAAGTACCAAACAGTGAAAAAAAGGGATCAATTCCCACCAATTAAAGAAAATCAATTTAGAAACATTTCTTCATTGAATTTTAAGACATGCTATAGCCGAAAGTTAAGGTATCAAATTCGTCGTTTTGGTACTTGAGATCATTAACTATAAAAATACGACAAAAGAAAAAATTGAATGATATTTTATGGCAAATTACTCCCGGAAGACTGCAGTTTTAAGGAGATATAAAATGGCAAACTACTCCTGGAAGACTGCAGTTTAGAGAGACTAAAAATAGCAAATTGCTCCCGGAAGACTGCAGCTTTAAGGAGATATAAAATGGCAAACTACTCCTGGAAAACTACAGATTTACGGAGGTTTAGAATGGCGTCTCATAAGACAAATCAAGTAAATCTGATTTGTCTATAAATAAAATTACATTCATATATATAAATATTTCGTAGTCTTGAGACGTTATCTATTAAAAAAGAAAAATAACAACACAAGTTAACATGAACAGCATTATTATATACTAATTTTATTATAAAATAAAAACGAAAAAATGATTGGAAAATAAATCAGCAATTTCATTTATTGCAAAATTATCCAATATGTCGAATGTAAGTTACAGTTACGTTCTAAATTTGACCTGCACATATAATATGTAGCTCTTAATACGTAGCTCTTAATACGTAGCTCTTCGTTTTTTTGTGTGGATATTCTCGTAATGTTCTCATAAAAACCAATGAGGTCTTGAATTGAAAATCGTCTTATCCATAGAAAATGGCGAAGAGCCTAATATGTAAAAAGATTCTCGTGGGAACTACATTCAATATTGAGGATTATTTGTGTTGTGTCGTTCCTTCTCAACTGAAGAATTATCTTCAACCCCTATAAGATAGAGAGGAATCATAATATATTACGTAAAAACGACATCCTTTCTATCATTACCCAAATAGCTAACAATTATAAGCCAAAAACTGTGTTTTATGTATTTTATCCCCTAATGCTCCGAGTGTTGAATCTATCATACAGTGTGGCTACTCATTGGATTTAGGAAGTTCTGGATTCTAAATGCATAATTCTGGATTCTAACGGCATGTTAGAATCAAGAGTTTCCGAGTTCATTTTTGGTGTTTTTAGCTGTTTCTGTATCATTTTTCAGATTCATACTCTTTGATAATAAAATTATTTTGTGGGCCAGGCATCCTGATTATTTTTTTTACTGGGTGCTCCAGGGTTCATGATACATTGTTCTGGGGATAAGATGCGTACGGCACAAGGTAGATTATTGGTTTTATGTGCAGTGGTCCTTTTACTGCTAGCACAGAGCGTATCGGCTGATGAAAATCATGTAAATATTACTTTTATCTGTTATGATGGGAGCGCCCTTGCTGCAGCAGAGCAGTCCAATCCATATAATGCAAGTATAAATGTAACGTATCTTTCGGGATATTCCGATTTTAGCAATGTCACTTTTGAAAACCAGGATGTAATATTTACTTATATGCTCTGGTCACAATTCGAAGACATTGGAGACGATCTTGAAAGCGCCCACGAAAACGGGACCGCACTCATAGATATTACTTCTGCAATGGATACAACATACATCAACACCTCAAATTATGATAAGATTTTTTCCGGGACTATCCCATATAATTCTACTGAAGAAAAATTCTTCTATAATATGGGTTCCAGAGGAGTCCTGAAGGAAAACACTGAGAACTTCCTCATATATCTCGCAAAAACTTATGGAGATAAACCTGAGCTTACGAAAGACTGGGTTTATGAAGATCCTATCGAATTCCCTGAAGCAGCAATTTATCATCCGGATGCTCGTTCTCTCACTAATGAATCTCAGCCAGACTGGTTTGAAAATACTACTGATTACCTTGAATGGTACTCTACCTCAACGAACTCAAATTCAACTAACTCAAATGAATCACGACATATTTACGACAAGAGCAAACCCACTATAGGGATATGGTTCCATGCTTCCGACTATACAGGTGACAACCTTGAAGTCATAGATGCTCTTATCCACGATCTGGAAGGAAAGGGCTGCAACGTAATTGCAGGTTTTGATACTTTCAACGATATTCATAAGTTTTACTTTGACGAAAGCGGAGAACCTCTTGTCCAGTGTGTAATTTCTCTTAAGAGCTTCCGTTTGAATTATGATGATCCTGATAAAGGTGTACAGGAGCTTGAAGACCTTGATGTGCCTGTCCTCACGGGATTGGTTGTTACAAACCCTGCTAATTCTACTGACATAGCTGATAGTAATAGAGGTATCCCCAGTGAAGAGGTTGTATACAAGACTCTGCTCCCGAGCATTGACGGGATTTTCGAGTACATTGTAATAGGAATTGATAATTATGATTCCGCAACAGGTGAAAGCAACTATGAACCTCTGCCTTCTCAGATTGACTGGATGGCAAACAGGTCGATTAACTGGGCAAGCCTGAAGTTAGAAGAAAACGAAGACAAGAAAGTAGCTATGATTTACTATAATTATCCTTCAGGAAAGGACAATATTGTAGCAAATTATCTCAACTCCACCCAGAGCATGTTTGAACTCCTGAATGCAATGAATAAAAGTGGCTATGAGGTCTCCGGAATTCCGGAAAACAGTAGTAAGCTCATGGAGATGCTTCAGGCCCAGGGCATCAATGTTGGTTCCTGGGCTCCCGGAGTTCTGAATGGAATGGTGGAAAATAGGACTGAATGGGGCCTTCAACTCATACCTGTGGATACCTATAAAGAGTGGTTTGGGTCTGAAATTCCGGAAAATCTGAGAGCCAATGTAACAGCTGAATGGGGAGAACCCTGGTCCGAAGATCTGCCTCAAAATAAGAGTGTTATGATCTATGAGAATGAAACCGGTAAATACATTGTAATTCCAACGGTGCGTTTCGGAAATGTCTGGCTCATGCCTCAGCCTGCCAGAGGAACAGGACAAAATAATGACACCCTTTACCACAGCAACGTTGTACCTCCCACACATCAGTATATAGCTTTCTATCTCTGGCTAAACCATGAATTCCAGCCTGATGCGCTTATTCATATGGGCACGCACGGTACGCATGAATGGCTCCCGGGCCCCACTTACGGCATGAACCGGACTGCAGACTGGTCTCCTCTTCTGCTTCAGGACATTCCGAATATCTACCCCTATATCGTTGCCAACGTGGGAGAAGGAATAACTGCAGAGTACAGGGGTAATGCTCTAATTATTGACCATTTGACTCCAACCCTTGAACGCGGTGGGCTTTATGGAGATTTGCTAAACCTTTCAACTGATGTGGAGGGGTATTACGACCCCGGGATTTCTTCTCAGACAAGAGCAGGATATCAGAATGCCATAGTAAATGAGATAATAGCACTCAACCTCAGTGTTGATCTGGGTATAGAAAATGTAACTGTTCTTCAAGATTACAACGAAACGGAGTTTGGAAATTTCGTTAAAAACATTCTTCATGAATACCTGGAAGACGTAGGAAATGAAAATATCCCATACGGTATGCATATCCTCAGCCATGTTCCTACGACGAATATAACAGGTCCTGAAAGTGATGAACTTACCGGAATGGTAAGGGCTATGCTTGGAGGTAGCTTTGAGGATAATATCACTGCCGCCTTCTACCCTGAATCTTCATATCCTCTTGGAATTCCATTGAATGATACAAAAGTTACCAGACTTGTCTGGGAAGTCGTAACCAATAATACGAGCGTTTCTCAGGCGCAGACTGCAGTTTATGGGATAACTAACAGCACGGTTACACTTGATCTCGAACAGGGGCTGGATTATAAAGACAGGCTCCTTAACTGCGATGTGGAGATTGACAGAATTCTTTCAGCCCTGAACGGAGGCTTTATTCCACCAGGTTCTGGGCTGGACCCTGTAATGAATCCGGATGCAGTTCCTACAGGGCGCAATTATTACAGCATAAATTCGAAGCTCTATCCCTCAGAAGCAACCTGGGAAGTTGGAAAGTCTCTTGCAATCCAGATGCTTGAGGACTATTATAATGAACATGGGGAATACCCTAAAAAAGTTTCATTCTCAAGGTTCGGGGTGGAGTTTATTGCGGACCACGGGACTCTGGAAGCCGAAGTGCTCTACCTGCTTGGAGTAAAACCTGTATGGGACGAGTACGGGTATGTAACCGGAGTTGAAGCTATCCCTGAAGATGAACTATTGCCAAATTATGATACTTCAACTCCTGGGAGGCCGCGTATTGATATTGTTTATACTACCGCAGGTATGAGGGACGCTTTCCCGGATAAGATCAAAATGATAGATAGTGCTGTAAAGCTTGCAAGCTCTCTTCCTGGCGTAAACTATCCAAATTATGTAAATCAGAGCTCTCTCACACTCTACGATTCCCTGATATCTGAAGGGTATGACAACGAGACTGCAACAAAGATCTCTACAATGCGCTGCTTTGCAGTAATGGACGGCACTTATGATATAGGGGTCTCAGATGCTATCAGTGCAAGCGGGTCATGGGATAATGAAGAAGATATTGCAAATGTATACTTGAACAAGATGGGATACGCTTACGGAGAAGATTTCTGGGGAATACAGTCCAGAGCACTCCTGGAAGGCAACCTGAAAAGCGTTGAAGCTTCAGTACATTCGTCCTCTTCAAACCTTTATGACTCCCTTGATAACGATGACCTTTTCCAGTATTTCGGCGGCATGAACCTGGCAACGAGGTATCTTAGCGGCAATACTCCGGAGATGTATATTTCGGACACAAGTAACTCGGACGGGGCTCAGATGTTGGGAATGCAGGAGTACCTCAGCAAGGACTTGCGGGCCAGATATTTCAACGACAAATGGATCGAAGGAATGCAAAAATCCGGATACTCAGGCGGCAGCATGATGTCCGAATTTGTGGACAACCTCTTTGGATGGGAGGTAAGTGACCCTGACCTTGTGGACGATACTGTCTGGCAAGAAGTGTATGAAACCTATGTAAATGATCCTTCTATGAAAGAATGGTTCAAGCAGAATAATCCCAGTGCTTACCAGTCTGTAACAGCGAGAATGCTTGAGGCAGTCAGGCACGATTACTGGACACCCTCAGAGGATGTCATTGAAAGCCTTTCAAAGGAATACGAAGAGTCTGTCGCCGAGAATGGGGCTTCATGCTGTCACCACACCTGTGGAAATCCCCTGCTTCATGAATTCGTAAGTGGAAAAGTATCTGTTCCGGGCTACTCCGAGCAAATAGAAGCGGCAACCAAAGTCGAAACTCTGGAGACCACAGAAGAGACCCAGAGCAGTAGCGGTGGTAGCCATCACGACCATGATACTGGAAATGCTACCGTAATACCAAGAGCCAGTTCATCCAGTAACCAGACGTCTCAAGATTCGGACGGAGGATATGGTACAGATACTTCCGAACCTGATCCTGAAGTTCAGAAATCTTCAGATACTGATTATGTTGAAGGGTATGAGATGCAGAAAGATTCTGCTGAAGAACCTGATAATAGTGGGTTCTCGTTTTCGGGATCTGATATTATCGGAATTCTCCTTGTAGTGGTAGCCGCCGGCGGAATTTACCTAGGCATGAGAAAGAGATAAACACAGAAAAATGGAATGAAATAAACAGAAAAATGAAATAAAATAAACAGAAAAATGAAATAAAATTCAAAAAGGGTTAAACCCTTTTTTCTTAAAAAAGACTCTTTATTTTTTGATTTTTGCTACTATCGATTTTCAGCACTAATTTTGTTCTTTTTCAGTCCGCTGCTCTCTCGTCCTTTTCTTCAGTCTCTTTTATATATGGCTTAATATCCAGTACGGGTGTCCCATTAATTGCATCAAGCCCTTTTACATGGAGCACATTGCCCTCCACTTTCAAAAGCTCTACAATGGTAAGCCCTATCCCATTAGGGCGATAAGGGCTCCGGCTGGCAAAGACTCCGGAAATTTCTCCGTCATAATGGCGGCGGTGGATGAGCTTATATCCTTTAGATTTGCTGAAGTAAAACAGGATGTACAGTTTTTCAAAATCTTCTATTCTGTAAAGCCCATCGGTAAACTCTTTCTTGAGAACTATCTTTGAGACTTTACTGTACACCTCTTCATTGTATACCGGTTCAAGGTAGTCGTTTTCAACGTAACCTACAGGAACCATTTCAATTCCTTCGGAAGCCTCAGGAATTTCATTCATCTTTTGCCTCAAAACATGGAATGCAAACTATTTTTCCATTTTTAATCCTGCCCAGAGGTTCCATGAAACCTTCTCCGCATTTGCTGCAGACCAGTGTGGGGTAAATTATGGCTTTTTCCGGCGGTTCGGCTTCAACTTCCCTAACCCAGAAAAGCTCTTCTTCGGGCATTTCCAGTATTTTCTGGCTTTTTGCTTCATGAGAAGCTCGAAACTCTTTTTCCTCTTCGGGGCTTGCAGTGCCTGCTCTCAATTTTGCGAAGAGTGCGGTGTGCCTTTCGTCAGGGGGGAAAGCATCGGGTTTCAGGGAAATCCTTAGAGCTTTATTATCGCCTCTTTTGAAGTACGTGTAAACATGTTTCCCGTGATCCTTGAAAATTAGATTTCCTTTTCCACAGGTACATCCGTTTATTGCCTGAATGGCATCCACGGCGCAGGACCGGTTTTCTACAATTGCAACCAGTTCTTCATCTTTGCTGCGGTCTTTGAAGTGGTTGGCGGCAAGTGTTGCTACCCTGTAGCCAATGGAAATTCCGGGACAGACATGACCATGAAACTGTACTGCAGTATCGAAATCCAAGTTTTTGACTCCTGATTTTTTTAGCTCTTAGTTTTACTGATTTCCACGTTAGACTATCATGTTAGAAATGATTAACTTTGAGGGAATAGTTCCATATTATTTAGGTATTATTTATAGGTTTTTTGTTTGATTGATATTACAAAAAAAATACCTTGTAATAAGAACAGGCTTGCTTTCGAGTAAGAAATAAAAATATTCACCCTGCACTGTTTCTGAGGTTTTACTCTTGAAATGGCAGAAAAGCCGAATCTGGGTTTAAGAATTTTATATTTGTTTTAATCTGAACGGAAAAATACATATCGGGTTTGAGATCACTAATTTATATTTATAAGCAGGACTCCGCTCACTTTATATAATATGAATTTAGAGTAATCAACCTCATCCATAGAATATTATGAGAAATGTTTGATCACATCCTATTCTATGTAAAAACTCCAGGAATAATTATTATAATTGGGAGCCAGATTTGCCACCTCTGATAGGCTCCCAATTGTGTGATTCAACCCCTACGATTAAGAGAAAAACCCCTTACTCTTAATCGTTGACTCCCTCTTTATGTTATATAGGTATATAACCTATACGACTTTAAAATTTGAGTTGCATTAAATTATTTAGCCGCCTCAAAATCACAATCGTAAGACTTAATGATTGGTCTGATTATTAAATATATTTTTACTATGTTAAGGTTTTACAAAAAGCGATGAAATTGCATTAAAAGCAAAAAAAGAGGTTATATTTGTTTATTTAATTAAAAAATTATATTAAATGTGTATAGAATACAATCTTTAGGTGAAAATAGATACGAAGTCTGGTTACAGAAACTAATTCTTGATGTAGATATATTTTAGGAATTAACATTTAATATAATCTTTTTCTACAGATTTCATAATATTACAAATAATAATTATGTGTTGAAAACTATATAGTGGTTTTCCACTAGATTACAGGAGCAAAAACGGATTTAACTGAATTTAGTAAATTAATATTACATTAAATGATTTTAAAATTTGTTTAAAATAGTGATTTTACAAAACATACATTATTATTGGATAATATTGAAAAATAAAAGTTTTAAGAAAAATATTAGAACCTCCCTTTTCTAATTTTAATTTTGTTTAAAAACTCATAATTCAGGAATGGATAAACATTTATCTTAAGAATCAGGTTCCTGTTAACAACTGAGTCGTTCAGAAGAAGTACAGTTGAAAAATGAGGAAGATATTTATTAAATATCTGTATATATATCAAAACCATGAACAGCCCGCTTCTCGAATTGATTTTCCTTTCCGAAAAAAGGAAAAATCTTCTTTTATTTTTGAAGGATGGGCCCAAAACAATTTCAGAGATCAAAGAAAACCTGAATGTAGGTCTGGTTGCAATTCTCCCTCAACTAAAAAAACTGAGGGACAATTCCTTGATTTCAAAGACAGGTGATATCTACAGTCTGGCTCCTCTTGGGATGGCAATAGTTGGTAGAATGAAGCCAATGATAGATGTCTTAAATGTCTTCGGAAGTAAATATGAATATTGGGCAAATCATGCAGTTGAGTCCATACCCGACCCCTTGCGGGAAAGAATAGGAGAGCTGACTAACTGCACGTTTTCCGAACCTCCTGACAGGACATGCCTCTTTGAGCCTCACAGGGAATTTGTGAAAAACCTTATGGAATCAAAAAAAATAAGTGGTATTGCCTCGGTTTTTCACCCACTTTATCCATCTCTGTTCCTGACTTTTGCAAAAAATGGGTCGAATGTTTCTCTTCTTGTAACTAGCCCGATTTATGAGAGAATAAAAGAAGAATATGGAAACGAATTATGTGAATTTATTAAATTCGAAAATGCAAATTTCTATGTTTGCAGCAAAAAAATAGAACTTGCTTATGCAGTTACCGAAAAGTTCCTCTCTCTTACCCTACCCTTTTCGGACGGCACCTACGACCACATAGAAGACGTGCTGTGCTTTGAACCTCAGGCTATACAGTGGGGAGAAGATCTTTTTGCTTACTACAGGAAAATCTCGGATAAACTCACTGAAATTCACTGAAATCTGAATTCCTTCCAGGTCAGTTCCCGGAACAGCCGGAAGATAGTTATAAATTGAACCCTCGCCATCCCTTATACCATGCAAAAAGTTCAGGAAACCGCAGAAAAAATCCGAACAATGGAGATCCGGGGTGCAGGTAGAATTGCAAAAGCCGCTTCTGAAGCTATAAGGGATTATGCTGCAGGGCTGGATGTAGCTTCAATGGAAGAATTCAGTGCCAGAATAAAGGAAGTTTCGAATCTTCTTATCAGTACCCGCCCAACAGCCGTTTCCCTCCCGAATGCTGTAAAACTCTCATCAAAGTATTCTTCAGCAAATGTGGAGGAAGCAAGGCAGGAAATTATTAAAAATGCAAACCTCTTTATTGAGATAGCTGACAAAGCCCTTGAAAAAATCGGAAAGATAGGGTCAAGGAGAATTCGGGACGGGGATGTTATAATGACCCACTGCAATTCCCATGCTTCTCTTTCTATTATCACCACAGCCTTTGAAGACGGAAAGGACATCTCGGTAATTGCCACCGAAAGCCGTCCCAGGCGCCAGGGCTTATTGACAATCCGCCACCTTAACGATTTTGGGATTCCCACGACTCTGATTGTGGATTCTGCAGTGCGCTACTACATGAAAGAGGTGGATAAGGTCGTTGTCGGGGCTGATGCTATTGCAGCTAACGGCGCTCTGGTAAACAAGATAGGAACCTCCCAGCTTGCACTTGCCGCCCATGAGGCCAGAAAGAGTTTTATGGTTGCTGCCGAAACCTTCAAGTTTAGCCCGAGCACGATTGTCGGAAACCCCATAGAAATCGAAGAAAGGGCTGCAGATGAAGTCGTGGACCCTGCGGTTATTTCAGAGCTTTCTCACGTGAAGGTCAGAAATCCTGCTTTTGACTTCACACCTGCCGAATACATAGATATGATTGTAACTGATATTGGAATCATTCCGCCTGCAATGGCTTATACCGTTATAAAAGAACATCTTGGCTGGGAACTTGGAGAAGTTTAGGGTGTATAAAGGTTAGATACATAGAGAAATGTGAGAATAAAATGATATTGATCTTTAATTTTAATCTAACTTTTTCTATTTTTTTCCTGATTTTTAAGCTCAAAACTGCATCTATGAATACAAATTCAAGTCAAAACCTATGGGTACGTTGAGTACTACACTAAACAACAAGAAGGAAAAAACATGATTAACGTTGAATATATAGAAGGTGCACAAGAATCATTATACTTAATACAATCTTTATGGAAGGGTTCTAGAACTTATCACAAAAATAAATCGAAATATTTTGCAGATACTTATGCGAATAAAAGATTTCAAGATAGAGTTAACGAATTAACAGATGATTCAAAAGTTGGTATGAAAGTTAACTTAGCAAAAGACAAAGACACAGGGCAATATATTGGATACTGCATTAGCACAATTAACAAAGAAATGATAGGGGAAATAGACTCACTGTATGTGGAAAAAGAATATCGCAAACAAGGGATTGGAAGTCAATTGATGGAAAGAGCCCTGGAGTGGCTGGATACAAATAAGGTAAATTCAAAAATAGTCGCTGTAGGAGATGGAAACGAAAACGTAATTGATTTTTATAATCATTATGGTTTCCATATAAGAAACATAATTTTAGAACAAGTTCCGAACGCTTAATAATCTTTAATAACCCCATCCGTAATCCTGAGCACCCTTGAACACTCCTTTGCAACTTCAGGGTCGTGCGTCACAACAAGAATCGTCTGCCCTTTTTCGCTCAATTCTTTGAAGACTCGCACAATCGAGTCTCTGGTTTTGCTGTCCACCTCACCCGTTGGTTCGTCAGCCAGGATAACGGCAGGCTTATTCGCAAGTGCCCTGGCAATAGAGACTCTCTGTTGTTCTCCTCCTGATAATTCCGAAGGCTTGTGGGAAAGTCGGTCTCCAAGGCCAAGTTCTTCTAGCAGCTTTCTGGCTCTTTCTCCTCTTTCTTTTTTGGGCACTCTGGAAAAGCGCATGGAAAGCTCAACGTTTTCAAGTGCAGAAAGTGTAGGGATAAGATTATAGTGCTGGAAAATAAAGCCTATTTTTTCTCTTCTCACGCGGGGAAGCAGTTTTTCAGGTACAGATGTAAGGTCTGTCCCGTCAAGAATTATTTTTCCGTCCGTGGCTTTTTCAAGTGTGCCTATAAGTGCAAGGAGAGTGGATTTTCCGGAACCTGAGGGCCCCATTATCGCAAGCAATTCCCCTTTTCTTACAGTTATGCAGGCACAGCGAAGGGCATGGACAGGGATTTTACCCTGCGTATAAGTTTTGGAAAGGTTTTCAACCTGCATTATGATTTTCTGGTCTTCGTTTTTCAAATTTGACTTATTTTCTTCTGTTTTCGGTATTTTTTCCGGTTTATCCGGAATTTCAAACCCTCTTCTCTCAATTACCGTATCAGGCATGCTTCAGAGCCTCCATAGGACTCATTTTCGAAGCCCTGTACGCAGGATAAAGTCCTGAAAGAGCCCCTATAAGTAAAGCAAAGAGCATGGCAATTATGAGGAGCCTGGGCGTTATCAGGAAAAGCACTATCCTTGTATTTGCAAGCCAGGCATTCATAATATAAACAGCTCCGGTACCCACAAGAATTCCAAGGACCCCACCGAAGAGACCCATAACAGAAGCTTCCCCAAGCGTGAGGAGCAAAATATCCCTTGTTTCGGCCCCAATGGCTTTTAAAATCCCAAATTCTCTTGTTCTCTCGGCAACGGACATGAGCATGGTATTCATTACGCAAAGCCCGCCTATGATTGCTGCAAGGAGTCCTGAGCTGATAGTGATTACGCTGAAAATCATGAAGGACTGCCTTGCCTGCATTTCAAGCTCGTTGGGAGAAAGGGTGCTTGTACCTTTAACGCTTAATTCTATGCGTTTGGAGAGCATCTCGGCATCGATCCGTTCATCAGGCACTGCAAAGATATAGGAAATCGAATTGCCAACATCGTAGAGATCCTGTGCGGTTTCAAGAGGTATAATCACCGCGTTGTCAAAAATCGAGCCAGTATAATCCAGAATTCCTACAACAGTGAAATACTTGTCATGTATCTCAAACTTACTCCCGATCTGTAGTTTATATTCCCTCTGTATGTTGCTTCCGACAACAACATTATAAGAATCCCCAGGATTGAGGAAACGGCCTGCTTTCAGCTCCACAGGGTAAAGGGCAACGCTGGATTTTTCCGGGGGGACGCCCAGGATTTGCTTCCCGGTCATTCCCATTTTGTCCTCATCAAAAGTAGTCATTAAAAGCCCATATGCATCTTTTACCCCTGCCACCCGAAGCACGTCGCTTACCTTATCGTCCGTGAGTCCTCCTCCAAAGACTCCGCTTTCGGAAAAGACCCTAATTTTGTCGCTGGTCACACTCATGGAACGCTCAAATGTCTGGTGGAAATTTTCGGACATTGCACCCATAACTATAACTGCAAAGATTCCAAGGGCAATCCCACAGACTGTCAGTGCACTCCTGACCTTTCTGTTCAGAATATTTCGGATGATGAGGTCAAACATGATGATCCTGCATTCGAGTTTTATACTATTTGGGTTTTCAAGATTTTCAAAGCTTTCAAGATTTTCAAAGCTTTCAGGACTTTTTATTTCCTTTTTTCAGAACTCTTTATTTCCTTTTCCTTCCAGACAAGATTCCAGCGCAGAGACAAATTCCAAGGACTGCAAAAAAGCTAGAGGCTGGAGATTCTTTAACAGGGGTTGCTTCGGCAACGGGTTCAAAAACCCTCAAAACTGTTTCATGGCTGTCCAGAATTTCTCCTTCGGAATTCAGCACATGGATCTTTACATTATAATCTCCCTTCTGGACTCCCTGCCAGATTATTCCTACCGTATCTTCTTTTCCCGAAGTCAAGATATCTGCGGTCTCTTCAAAAACCTGTACCTTCTCATTCTCAGGCGTCAGCACAACCCTTACAAATCCGTCAAAAGGCACCTGGGATTTTCCGACGACAGTAACACTTGCTCCGTATTCATCCACATCAATATCCCGGTCAACAATTTTCACCTTTTCTTCGGCTCTGAAGTTCGAGATATAGGCTGCAGTGACATCAGGAGAGTGGGAATGGACCTTCAAAATGGCAGTGTAGTTTTTATCTTTCTCAAGCAGGAAAGGCCAGTAGCTTGCGTTATAATAAGTGCTTATAACAGGGATATTCTTCTGCTTTTCAGAATAAACGATTTCTGTGCCTGAGAGAAGTTTCAGGTCAAGGTCGATAACGCCGGGTTCAGGCGCCTGTATACTCCTGAGACCAGTGGAGCTTGTAAGACTCATTAAAACTGAAGCTTTCTCAGAATCTGCAGAGAAGTCAACAAGTTTAATCTTTGAAAGGATCGGATTTCGGTCGGAAAATGAAAGTTTTCTGAAATCAAGGTTTTCACTTCCATTTTTAACATAAACATACGCCGTATAGGAGTTTATGTCTTTTCCAAAATCTTCATTAATTCCCCAGAACAGGACTTTTGTAACTTCCTGTCCTTTCTCCACCGGTCCCAGCAGAAAAGTTTTTGATTTCAGCAATTTATTCTCCGAATTCAAAGTAAAAACAAGAGAGGCGTTTTCAAAAGGTTGCTCAAACCGGACTGTAGAATCCGCTAGCTCATTGTCCGAGAAAAAATCAGTGATAACGGCATCTCCCTGTCTTTCCTTCTCAGTGGCTGTTCCATCTACTGCGGCAAAAGCAGGACTGAGCTCAGCGCAGAAGATAGCCAGGAATTGAAGAATGAAAAAAAAACGGAAAATAAACCCTCTGTGTTTAAAAGAACTTTTTTCTTCAGGCAAATCCAAGCCCGGTTCCTCCTCAAGTTCAGAAATTTCAGGACATAAACTTCAGGAAATCGGCTTTGTAAGAGTTTAAACTCTAAACCGGTACTCCCATCTGTTTTCTATTATTGGGATATATATTGGAACCTCTATGTTTAAGTTTTCATCTTCTGCAAAAATAAAGATTTTTAAAGCCAGCTTTTGTTTTTCGAACTCTATCTTTTCTGGCTATTAAAGGCTTGTCTGAGCCTTAATTGGTTTGAACTTTAAGTCTGAATTGGTTTGAGTTTTGAACCTCATATCTTTGTCGTAATCCAGGTCCCGCACGATATGGGGGACTTTTTGGCTGCTTCTCTATCAAGAACTTCTTCAAGCTGGACGGGGTCCCGAGCATCCATTACAAGAGCATCGAGTTTGCAGCGTTCGATAATTTTTGCGGCTACAGGATCAACAGGGGATTTGGAGCCTGCTTTCATCTCAATCGCCATGACTATGTTTATGAGCTTCTCAGGAGATATTTTATCGTACTTTACTGCCGAAGGGTCACAGTTAGGGTCTGATGAGTAAACTCCATCAATAGATGTTGCAATTGCCAGCAGGTCTGCTCGCAGGAACTCTGCAAGAATTGCAGCAACGGCATCCGTGGTCTGACCAGGAGTGACGCCTCCCATAACAACTACCTTTCCGGGACGGATAGCCTTTGAGGCTTCAAGATAATTTGTAGGGATTTCCGGACAGGCATCGGGCCCAAGAGCTGCGGCAAGCAAATGCGCATTCAGACGAGTAATTTCAATACCTATGTAGTCACAGGTTACTTCATCGGCACCAACTGCCCTTGCAGTGTCGATGTAATTCCTTGCCGCTTCTCCTCCTCCTGCTACCACAAGCAGAGTATGCTTTTTTGAGAGTTTCCGGAGAACATCCGCATATTTTAAAAAACGATCGGGATCTAGATTTTTTGCGAGAATTGAACCGCCTAATGAGAGTACTATGAGCATGATGATCTCTACACATTAACAATTCGGATTTTTAAATGTATCGCTGGATATTTTTTACTTAAGTTACCAAAAATCCCTTATGTACTGCAATACTTAAAAGAGTTAATAATGAAATGCCGTAAAGTATTTATAATAACGTAATACTACAACATAAATGACTAATCAGTCATTTTACAGAGATAATATATGAAAGAACAGGTTAAAGACAAAAAAACTGCTATTCTGGAAGCAGCCCTGAAGCTCTTCACCGAAAGAGGCTTTCACGGCACATCTACTGCCCAGATTTCAAAAGATGCAGGTGTAGCCACAGGCACGCTTTTCAACTATTTTCCTACAAAAGAAGATCTTATTAATAGCCTGTATTTTGAGGTAAAAGGAGATTTAAGCCGCAGTATGGGAAAAGAAATTGAGGTACAGGATGCCTTCAAGGATAAATTAAAAAAAATATGGTCAAATCTAATCAAATGGGGAGTAGCAAATCAGGAAGAATTCCTTTTTGTCGGACAGTTCTGCTCATCCCCTTATATTACAAAGTTTACGCGTGACGAAGTGATGAAAGAGTATGTATTCCTCCATAAGCTTGTGGATGAAGGAATAAAAGCGGGAGAAATCAGAGATTTTTCCGCGGAACTGACCATTGCAATGTTTTATCAGGGTAGCAGGGCGGTAGTGAACCTTATCATTGATTCAGATTCTTCACTGGATGAAAATAAGGTTATGGAAGATGGATTCCAGATTATTTGGACAGGTCTGGCTAATAACTAATTTTTTTCATTAATATATGAGTGATTAGTCAGTCGCATTCTAATTTGAGGTGTTAACTGTCTAAAAAACAAATAAGAGATTAAAGGCATCTTCGGGCATTACTAGAAGGAGTTCATATCTAAAATAAGTTTAGGAAGTGAAAGTGCAGATATAAGGAGGAAATATGAAAAGACATTTTACGATTCTGTTAGCTTCCCTCCTGATGTTTTCTCTGATTACAGGATGCATCACGAATGACAACAGCAACAACACCAAAATCAACACCTCAGAAAATGCTTCTGAACCATTAATAGTAGATAGCGTTTCTGGTGAGGAGTCTCAAACGATAGCTGCTCCAGACAACGCAGCGAATGAAAAACCAAAAGTCTTTATGACAACCGATATCAGCCCTGAGGGTTTGATGGCTGTTTACGAAGCATTAGACCGTAATGTTACCGGAAAAGTAGCGGTAAAGATCAGTACGGGTGAGCCTGGCGGTCACTATTATCTTTCGCCCGGATTGATTAAAGACCTGGTACAGTCAGTGAATGGAACGATCGTCGAATGTAATACGGCTTACGGTGGTGGTAGGGCTGAAACGGCTATGCATAAACAGGTTGCAGAAGATCATGGTTTCACTGCCATCGCACCTGTTGATATTATGGATGAAGAAGGATCTATTTCTCTGCCTTTTGAAAACGGGAAAAATATTCAAGAAGATCTTGTCGGTTCCCATTTTAAAAACTACAATTCTTTCATCATACTTTCCCATTTCAAGGGACATGCCATGGCCGGTTTCGGTGGTGCATTCAAAAACATGGCAATCGGTATTGCATCTGCTGAAGGGAAAATGTGGATCCACAGTGCTGGTAGGACTAAAAGTTTAAATGATTTTTCTCTTGCTTTTAGCACTGACCAGGATTTGTTCCTTGAATCCATGGCTGAAGCCGGTGGGGCTGTCATGAACAGTCTTGGAGACAATATTGTGTACATCAATGTGATGAATAATTTGTCTGTTGACTGTGATTGTGACTCAAGTCCTTCTGAGCCTACAATGAAAGACATCGGTATTCTAGCATCTCTCGACCCGGTAGCACTGGATCAGGCCTGCGTGGATCTTGTTTATGCAGCTCCTGATGGACAAGATTTGATCGAGCGTATGGAATCAAGAAATGCTACTCATTTGCTCGATCATGCAGAAGAACTTGGCCTGGGCAGCAAGGAATATGAATTGGTGATACTGGATGAGTGATATACTCCAAAGGGAGTTTATATATCTGTGGTACTACTTCAACATCCAATTCAACCAAATTGCAAAATATTGGGCATTTGGTATTTTCCTGGGATCGGTAATTTCCGTATTTGGTAAAGATAGGATCCATAGGTTGTTTGTTTCAATTCAAAACAAACGTCTGGGAATATTTGGAGTGGTTCCGGCAAGCCTGTTCGGAATCACCTCCCCTCTTTGTATGTACGGAACAATACCTATCGCTGCTTCATTCTCCGAAAAAGGCATGAGAGATGACTGGCTGGCTGCTTTTATGATGAGCTCTATTTTGCTGAGTCCTCAACTGCTCATTTACAGCGCCGCTCTCGGCAGGACAGCGTTTGTCATACGTTTTGTTTCATGTTTAACTTGTGGTATCCTGGCAGGGCTTTGTGTCAGGCTCTTTTTCAGGAATAGGAACTTTTTTAATTTTTCCGAATTTGCAGAACCGGCAAATCGGGATACAGATCCCAATATACTGCTCCGCCTGCTAAAAAACATCTGGAGGAACATCAAGGCAACAGGAGGTTATTTTCTTATTGGTATCGCCCTCTCGGCAATGTTTCAGCATTATGTGCCTTCCGATTCGTTTGCCGCTCTTTTCGGCAGTCAGCGAGGATTTGGCGTGTTGATGGCAGCAACGATAGGGGTCCCTCTATATGTGTGTGGTGGGGGTACGATTCCCTTGCTGGTGGAATGGCTGCATTCCGGCATGAGCATGGGATCTGCTGCTGCGTTTATGGTCACCGGGCCCGCAACAAAAATTACGAACCTTGGGGCTGTCAAAATTGTTCTTGGTGCCAGGCAATTCAGTATCTACCTGTTATTTACAATTCTATTTGCAATTACAACAGGGGTTATCATAGACTGTTTTTTGTAAATACTTTAATTGAGCCTATGCTGGCTAAAAAATAATTTTTCATATCTTATGAGTGAGTAGTCACTCAGACACAAGATAAATATTTATATAATATTAAGAACTATTACGAGTGACTGATCAGTCAACATCCTGATTCACGTTACATAATAAGCTTGTCTCAAAACTAAAAATTACCTCTTTGAATCTCAAAAGTGGGAGAATCAATCGAGTTTCGGATCATGAAAAAAGCAGTCCTGAAACTCCTATTGATTTGAGAAAAAAATTGATTTTTGGTGAACTTATGAATTGAATTCATCAAATGCATGAGAAGCACAGGACTTACGATTGAGGATTTGATATGGGTTGTAACATGTATGTACCTACTCGAACTTTGTTTGGAGCAGGTCAATTAAACAATCTGCATACCCAGAAAATGCCTGGCAAGAAAGCTATGATCGTTATCTCTAACGGAAAATCCGCAAGAGAAAACGGTTATCTTGCAAGAACTGAAAAGCAGTTGAAATTAGTAGGAATAGAAACCGTAGTGTTTGACAAAGTTCAACCCAATCCATTGAAATCAACGGTGATAGCAGGCGCTGCTTTCGCAAAGGAACATGGCTGCGATTTTATTGTTGCTCTGGGTGGCGGAAGCTGTATGGATGCGGTAAAAGCTATCGCTATTATGGCCACAAATGATGGAGACTATTGGGATTATGTGTTTGGTGGAACGGGAAGAGGGAAGCAAATGGAACATAAACCACTCTCTGTTATAACCATTACGACAACAGCAGGAACAGGCTCCGAAACTGATCCTTGGGCAGTTGTAACACATGAAGAAAATCACGAAAAGATTGGATATGGTAGTGACTACCTGTTTCCTGTTCTGGCAGTGGTCGATCCTGAACTTATGATATCTGTACCACCCGAATTTACTGCCTATCAGGGATTTGATGCATTATTCCACAGCATTGAAGGATACGTTTCTAACGGTGTCAATCTTATGAGCGATATGTATGCCATCACTGCAATAGAAAATATCTCAAAAAATCTTGCAAAAGCAGTGAAGAATGGAAACGATCTGGATGCGCGTGAAAAAGTGGCTTTTGGGAATACCCTTTCTGGTGTGGTTGAGTGTGTAGGGAGTTGCACAAGTCAGCATTCCCTAGAACATGCAATGTCAGCCTATCATCAGGAACTTCCCCAAGGTGCAGGTCTTATCATGCTCAGCAAGGCTTATTTTACACATCTGATCGAGAAACATGTATGTGATAATAGGTTCGTACAAATGGCACAGATAACGTGAATGAAGGATGCGAAGGAGCCGATGGATTTCATCACAATGCTGGTGAAATTGCAGGAAGATTGCAGAGTTGCAGACCTCAGGATGTCCTATTACGGAATAACACCGGAAGAATTTGAAACCTTGGCAAAGAACGCAAAAGATACGGTGGGTGGCCTGTTCCTTTGTGACAGAACTGAGCTAAGCATGGAAGATTGTATTGCCATCTATAAAACTTCCTACAAGTAAACTAACAATACGGCCAATCGAGGAAATTATCATATGAAGGATAGTACCGCGCACCTTTCGCACCCTACTGCCGTGCTCGCTTTCATTCTCGCCAGCTACTTGATGATCGCATTCGACATCTCAGTCGTCATTACAGGGCTCCCGGAGATTCAGAACAGTCTTGGTTTCTCAGCCACCGGACTCTCCTGGGTGCAGAACGCCTATACACTCGTCTCCGGGGGCTTGCTCCTTCTCGGATCTCGCACTGGTGATATTCTCGGCCGGCGTCGTATGTTTATTGTTGGGATTGCGCTCTTCACTGTTGCATCGACAGCTGTTGGCTTGGCACCGTCTGCTTCCTGGCTGATTGGCGCCCGCGCTTTTCAAGGTGTTGGGGCCGCGATCCTGGCCCCGACGACACTTGCTCTTTTATCGGCAAACTTTGAAGGGGATGAGCGTACGCGTGCGTTAGCTTACTACGGTGCCGTTGCCGGTGCAGGGGTCAGTGTAGGTCTTGTACTTGGCGGCATCCTCACCAGCTGGATTTCTTGGCGTGTTGGTTTCTTTATTAATGTGCCTATAGGGATTGCCATGATTCTAGGCGCACTGCACTACCTTGCCGAAACCGAGATGCATCCGAGCCATTTTGACCTCGCTGGCGCCACAAGCTCAACCCTGGGTATGACTGCGCTTGTCTACGGCATTGTACGTTCCGCGACCGCTGGCTGGAGTGATTCTTTCACTATTGTAGCTCTCACTGCAGGCACCCTATTGCTCGTATTTTTTGTTCTTAATGAGTGGCGTGCAGAGCAGCCGATCATGCCACTACATCTGTTTGGAAATCGCGAACGTGTAGGAGCTTACTCAGCCCGTATGCTTTTCCTTGGTGCAACACTGGGCTTCGTTTTTTTTACGACCCAGTTTCTCCAGGGTGTTAATAACTACACTCCATTCAAGGCTGGACTCGCCTTTCTCCCTATGACGGTTGCGAATTTTGCAGCAGCTTTTACTATTCCAAGACTTACACGACAATTTGGCAACTCCCGCCTGCTCGCCTCTGGTATCTTTATTACACTGATGGGGATGGCCTGGATTAGTCACCTCTCTGCTGATACCCATTATCTTACCGGAATAGCACTGCCGATGGTTGTACTTGGTATCGGTCAGGGTATCACCATGGGCCCTCTCACTGCATCAGGCATCGTCGGCGTCACCAAAGAAGATGCAGGCGCTGCCTCCGGGCTTGTCAATGTTGCTCACCAGCTTGGTGGTTCATTAGGACTCGCCATTCTGGTTACCGTATTTGCCACCGCCAGCTCCACCACGCTAGATGCCCAGCAACTACTTGCACATCGAATAGCAACATCGCTCGCTGCCGGTACGGTAATGCTTGCAATAGGACTTGTCATAGTCTTTGCGCTGATCGTACGGCCCAGCAATATCTTTCGTATTCCTGGTACGAAATGATGGAAATATATGGAAAAGAATGCGAGGGCATCAACGTTACCTTGCCCACTGAGGAAATTGAAACAACGCTCAGGAAATATCCCAATACCGTCCTCTACTATAGTGAACATGAGAATAAATTTGTGGATAAAAATAAAAGAGGAGATACACACGATGAAGAAAATATCAGCGCTGGCTCTCATAATCTTGATGGGCCTCTTCCTCGCCGCCTGCGGATGCACAGACAGCGACACAACAAAGATTGACGTAAATAGTACACAGCCAGAAACACAGAACAATAGCCCCAATGTTACCGTCCCAGAAGAAACCAATTCTCCAAATACGGAAACTGAAAGTGAGAATCATACACAAACGGATTCAGCGCCAAAAAAAATTCTTGTGGCTTATTTTTCACATACTGGCAATACGCGTGTAATTGCTAATCAAATCCACGAAAAAGTCGGCGGTGATATCTTTGAAATTGTGACCGTAAATCCATATCCCACGGATTACGACTCTGTGGTTGATCAGGCAAAGCAGGAACAGGAAGATAACTACAGGCCCCAGCTGAAAACAAAAGTTGAGAACATGGACTCCTACGATGTGGTTTTCATAGGTTATCCCAACTGGTGGGGAACGATGCCAATGCCGGTGTTTACATTTTTGGAGGAATATGACTTTTCCGGGAAAACCATTATACCGTTCTGCACACACGAAGGAAGCGGCCTTGGACGAAGTGTTGAAGACATCACCGAGCTTTGCCCGCAGTCCACTATTCTGGACGGCCTTGCAATCAGAGGATCAAGTGTAAAAACTGCGCAGGATGATGTATCCGAGTGGCTGCGTGAAATAAGAATGACAGAATAAATGAGGAAAACTCTTTGACTCGGAAATTGTTGATTAAGCTGACCATTGACCTCTTTATGACGGTTCTCATGTTGGCAGCCATGGCTTACAACCTAACCGGAAACATGATCCATGAACTGTTAGGAGTTTCCTTGTTTGCGTTATTCATTGTCCACAGTATCTTAAATCGACGGTGGTATCAGACAGTTATAAAAAGAAAGCACAATACACGCCGTGTTCTTAATACAGCGGTCAATCTGCTTCTTTTCGTAATGATGCTAATGCTGTTGGTAAGCTCCGTGCTGGTTTCCCGTAGCTTGTTTGCTTTTATTCCAGTAGACGGTGGTTTGATTGCACGGCAGATACACATTCTGGCCGCATATTGGGGATTTATCCTCATTTCCATACATCTGGGAATGCACTGGGGAATGATTATAGGTATGGTTCAAAGGATACCTGGAATTCCCTCTCCGAACCGTGGACGTACATTTGCGGTGCGAGTCATGGCAGTGTTAATCGCTGTATATGGAGTGTATGCATTTTTTGAAAGAGGTGTGGGTTCCAAGTTGATTTTGTACTATACATATTCCTATTGGAACTTTGATGAATCAGCCATGTTTTTCTTCACGGATTATCTTTCCATCATGGGAGTTTGTATCTGTGTGACTTACTATGTTCTGAAATTTGTCCAGAATAGGAAAATGCAGCGCCTATCAATGAATAATCAATAACGGAGAACTCAAAGATGAAAGTTGAATATAGAAACATACCGCATGGCGGCGGTAAGATCAGCACAATCGGTATTGGCGCAGGAAGCCTGCACGAATCTAGACCGCAGGAAATCAAAGACATCATTAGTTATGGCATGGAACACGGCATAAATCTGATTGACACGGTTATGTATGATTCCAGCGCAGTGGAGCCCATTGAACAGGCACTGAAAGGACAGCGGGACGATATGATTATGCAGATGCATCTGGGTGCTGTCTACCCAAAGGGAACATATTCGAGGACAAGGGTTCTTTCAAAACTTAAGAGAGGGTTTGAGCAGGAGCTGAAAAAATACGGCACGGACTACGCTGACATTGGCATTATTCATTGTGTTGACGAAGTTCGTGATTTTGAAAAGATCATGTCCAATGGCATTTTTGATTATGCTCGAAAGCTAAAGAAAGATGGAACTATTCGCTATCTCGGCTTTTCATCCCATTCTGCGGATATTTGTAGACGCTTTATCGAGACCGGAGAGATTGACATTTTTATGTTCAGCCTCAACGCCGCCTATGATTTTAAACCGTCACGGGGTAAGCTGGTTTTATCACATGAGCGTATGGAACTTTATCGTGAATGTGAAAAACGCGGCATCGGTATCACGGTAATGAAGCCTTATGATGGTGGACAGTTGCTGAACGCAAAGACATCTCCATTCCGCCATAGTATGACAATCCCTCAGTGCATACAGTATGCGCTGGACCGCCCGGCTGTTCTCTCATGTCTTCCGGGTGTACGCTCCAGAGCAGATTTGGAGGATGTACTCAAATATTACTCCGCTTCCGGAGAGGAACGGGACTATTCTTTTATCGGCAGCCTGCCGCACCGGGACATACAGGGAGCCTGCATTTACTGTAACCATTGTCAGCCGTGTCCATCCGGAATCGACATTGGTTCTGTAATCAAATATTTAGATCTGGCAAACGCGGGTGACGAACTCGCAAAAGATCATTACATGAAATTAAGCAAAAACGCACACGACTGCATAGAATGCGGTGTCTGCGAAAAGAACTGTCCTTTCCATGTTGATATCCGTGGCAGAATGATGGAAGCAAAAAATTATTTTGACAAGTTAAAATGACTCCGAATATGTAGGGTAATTTCAATGAGTAAAAAGTATTGATGCAGTCCGCCACGCCCGACGAAAGCGTAAAACAATTTTGTGGCTTATTTTTCACATTCCGGCAACACGTGCAAAATTGCCAATCAAATCAACGAAAACGCTGGTGTGGACCTCTTTGAAATAGACAGAGAGATTTAGAAAATAAAATAGATTGTATAAATAGAAAATATGAGGCAGAAAAAATGAATCGTCCTGAAAAATCAAATAACCAGGATGAAAAGCCCTTGAAACAAGATAGAGACATTTTTGAACTTGATAATCCAGAGAACTGATTTCTATAGATGAACCGGAATATCCGAAGTTAAAGAAAATGATTCATCGTGCTTTGGAATTAACCTCCAAATTAAATACTTCAGTTCTTGATGAGGATGAAATCAGGAGTCTGTTCAGTGAGTTGATAGGTTCTGATGTATACGATTCCTTTTGGGTAATTCCTCCATTCTATACAGATTTCGGACGGAATATTAAGGTCGGTAAAAATGTGTTTATAAATCACGCATGTACCTTTATGGATAGAGGGGGGGTATTAACTATCGAGGATGACGTCAAGATTGGACCAAAGGTCAATCTTATCACATCCAATCATCCATTGAATCCGTCTCATCGGAGGGCAATAATGTCAACTCCGATATGGGTTAAAAGGAATGTATTGATAGGAGCTGCTGCAACCGTTTTTACCCGGTGCAACTATCGGAGAAAACTCTGTCTTGGCAGCTGCAGCTGTCGTTACGCATGATGTTCCTCTTAATACTGTCGTGGCTGATGTACCAGCAAAAGTTCTCAAGACCCTCGAGTGAAAGATTTTTTCCGTAGATTTGCTTGCTCCCTGGAAGAGTTGAGGAGAAAGAAATTATCTACAGAACTATGCCTGAAATATCGGAGATATCAAAGGAAGCAGAGCAATGAAGCAGGCGTATGAAATGGGAAAAGCAATTTGATTGGAGTGAAATATACAACTAATATTCGGCAGGTCGATATTTCATTTTTTTATAATTTTACTGATGTCGATTTTGAAATAATGGTACCTTGTTGTATGTAGTTATTAGGTTTACATATGATCCAAACATAATCTCTCATATTAAACTTTGATAAAAAAATGATTAAGTATTTATATGTGTCATTGGAGTTGAGCCACACGTCAACCAGCTTTAAATCTAATATATATTTATCAAATGTTCAAAAACGATGTCACGAAAAATATTCAAATTCATTATGTTGACCTGCCGAAAATAGGATACAATAAACGGAGTAGAATTATGCGAAACGAAATTTAAGGAATTGTTGTATCCTCTTCAAATTACACGGTAGAAAATAAATTTCTCGGATCTTTCAAAAATATCCTGGATATAATCACAGAAAAAATATAATATTAATCCCATTGTTTATATATGCAAAAATAGGGGGGAAAAGAATGGCTATTAACGAGACTAAGCGATTTTTGGGGAAAGTTGTATTCATTACCGGAGGGGCTACCGGCATTGGCCAGGCTACTGCGGTCGCCTTTGCTCGTGAGGGCGCTAACGTGGCACTGACTTATCACAAGCAAGGGGCTGAACAGACTGCTCGTATGATTGAAGAACTTGATGGACAAGCATTAGTCATCAAGTGCGACGTATCGCAAGATGAAGACGTGAAAAATGCTATAGAAAAGACTATCCAAACGTTCGGTCGGCTTGATTACGCCTTTAACAATGCCGGCATTGAAGGGGAAACCGTAATAACTGCTGAATATCCAGTTGAAGAGTGGAACCGGGTCATTGCCACTAATCTCACGGGAGTTTTCCTCTGTATGAAGTACGAGATTCCGCAGATGCTTAAGCAAGGTGCTGGGGCAATTGTAAATTGTTCCTCCGGGGCCGGACTGACCGGTTTTCCAGGTATTCCAGCATATGTTGCCAGTAAACATGGGGTGGTGGGGCTTACAAAAACAGCAGCCCTTGATTACGCCAAGTCAAATATTCGGATCAATGCTGTTTGTCCTGGAATGACCGACACTCCGATGATGGAACGGTACAGTGGGGGCACTCCTGAGGGTTACAAAAAAATAATCGAGCAGGAGCCAATTGGAAGAATGGGCAGGCCTGAGGAGATTGCGATTGCGGTTCTATGGCTTTGTTCAGATGCAGCTTCCTTTGTGACAGGCGATGCGATGCGTGTCGATGGAGGACAGTTAGCGCACTAACGGTACATCCATACTGCTGAGAATGTTGAACAAGGTCGGTGTGTTGATGTTCATGGGGCTTATACTTGCCAGAGTTCTTTGGAACATGTAATGTCGGCAATTCACCGGTAACTTCCATATGGTGCTGAAAAGAAAGTAGTATCACGAAAAATTTGAAGGAGAATAAAATATGGATAAATCAAATGATTTGAGTGAAAGTGTAATCTTCCCGAAAGGTGAAAAACTTCCGGAACAGTTTAGTAAGTATTTTACAGGTAACGCATGGCTTAATATGCTGGTGCCGAAGGATAATGAATTTAATTGTCCAATAGGCAATGTAACATTTGAACCAGGCTGTCGGAATAACTGGCACAGGCATCCGGGGGGGCAGATTCTGTTAGTAACAGGTGGACGTGGTTACTATCATGAGGAAGGAAAGTCGGTACAGGAACTTAATCCAGGTGATGTAGTAAAAATTCATCCAAATGTGAAACACTGGCATGGAGCAGCACCTGACAGTTGGTTTGTACATCTTTCCGTTGAGACAAATGCTAGCGCAGGTCCGGCCGAATGGCTAGAACCCGTAACAGATGAAGAATATAACAAGTTAGAATAACTCAGAATACGATACTGTTGTATAAATAATGCTCTTTAAATAAAATTCAATAAGGGGGGTTAAAAAGTGAAAGCCGTAGTTTATAAAGGACCAAAAAATGTAGAAATTGAAGAAGTTAAAAAACCAGAAATTGAGAAGCTAACTGACGTAATTATAAAAGTGACAAGTAGTGGAATCTGTGGAAGCGATTTACATCTATATGATGGCCATGGTCCTGACGGATTAGGAACAATTTTAGGACATGAACCAATGGGAGTTGTTGAAGAGGTTGGAAATGCAATTGAACTGGTTAAACCTGGTGATAGGGTTGTAATGCCATTTAATGTTGCATGTGGATCTTGTTTGAACTGTATCAGGGTTTAACCAATATGTGTCTTACTATGAATCCAGACGCAGCTATAGCAAACTATGGATATCCTGGAGCGGGACCATATGATGGTGGACAAGCTGAGTACCTGAGAGTTCCTTATGGAGATTGGGCTTGTTTAAAATTACCTGGTGAACCAGGGGATGAATTTGAAGACGATTTTTTGCTGCTTTCAGATATATTTCCAACAGCATATTATGCAGCAGAGCTAGCTAAAGTAAAAACTGGGAAAACAGTAGCTGTTTTTGGTGCCGGACCTGTAGGTTTACTTGCAGCATACAGTTCAATGCTAAAAGGTGCAAGTGAAGTATACGTTGTTGATAAATCAGATAAACGTTTAAAACTTGCTGAATCAATTGGTGCAGTTCCAATAAACTTTACAGATGGTGACCCAGTTGAGATGATAATGCAATACCGCCAAGATAATAAAAAATTAATGGGTTCTTTAAGGCCTGGAGAAGAAAAGGCTTTAGGTGTGGACTGTGCAATTGATGCAGTAGGTTATCAAGCATTTGATCGAAATAATCCTGAAGAATTTAAGGCAAATCAAGTTTTAATGGATATAGCAAGAATTATAGCTCCCGGTGGCAGCATTGGAGTAATTGGTGTTTATAGTGCAGATCCTGCTGGTAAGGATGAAAATGAAAAAAGAGGATATTTAACGCTTCCCTGGGCTGAATTATGGTTCAAAGGAGTATCTATAGGTACTGGACCGACGCCTGTTAAACAAATGCACGTGTTTTTAAGAAATTTGATATTCAATGATAAAGCAAAACCAAGCTTTATAGTATCTGACCGTATCAGCATTGATGAAGCTCCTGAAGCATATAAGCAATTTGATAAGAGGAATGATGTAGTTAAGCCTATAATCAAATTCTATTGAGGTTTAAAATAAGAGTTTAACTTATTTTGTTACTAAGGGAGCGCAGAGAGTCACGAATATTCCCTTCCTTTAGGTAGGGGATGAAGTGAACCCTCGCCTCTTCGTATTTCTCTTCAAATATCTAAACCATAGTTTCCTTGTATAGAGATAGTAAATTGGATAGGAAACCGAGGACAAAATTTCAATCACTTGTGCTAAGGTAACCTTGTTAAAGGATACTTAATCATCTGTCCCCAAGTAACCGGGCGGGCGGCCCGAAGCATACCCCCATCCTTTAGAGGCTGTCCGACAACTATTGATAGTAATAAAAAAGTACTAAAAAGAAAGCAAATAAGACCTTTAAATCAAAAAAGCAGGAATTCTTTTATTACCGAAGGTAATTGTCGGACAACCTGTTTAGGGTGAGGTGACCGCCCGCAATTTGATTTTGAGCCTATCCCAAAACCTATTTTATTCTAAATCATCCTGAGTTTTCAGGATCATTTTAGTTATTAGGCATTCAATTGACTGTTCCAAATACAAGGTTCACAAATCAAATTTTGAGTTTCAGGATAGGCTCTTTTTAAATTAAATCTTCATGTGATTGATTCTTCCTAAACTGAAAGCTATGCCTGTTGTTATATGATAAGATCCCAAAGGAGGAGCAGGTCGGGGAGTTGTGAGCACTTGCTCTTATGAGGCTAGAAAAACGTGATCATCCCTCAATGACAATTTTGCAGGCATGTGAAACGGAAAAAGCAATTTGATTGGAGTGGGACATGCAATGAATAGAGTAAAATTATCCGAACAGAAATTTAAGAAAGAAGGCTTCTCAAAGATAATGGTACAGGGTGGCGGGCACCTGAGAATCTCCTAGCTATTACTGACATCGAAGCTAAGTTGAGAACAAGCTCAATCAATCTGCAGGAGTTGTAATAGGAACCTATGAATCAGCAGTATAGGTACGTGAAGCTCAGTAGGCTACTGGCACAGCACCCCGCTCGCCGATGTAGATCGAAATGGAGTAATGATCAATGCAAACATGAAACTTGGAACCGATGGCTCGGAAGTTTCAACTGTCGGACTCTGGTGTATTGGGAATGAACTATGCCTACGGCCCAATCGCTGATAGAACGGAGATAATCAAGCTTATCCATGTGGCCGTTAAACGCGGTCTTCTTTCTTTAATACTGCTGAAATCTGCGGACTATTCATGAATGAGGAGCTTGTAGGCGAAGCGTTACGGATATCACCAGGTTTTGCCCGAAATCAACCATTCTGGGTGGTTTTGCAGTCAGGAGCAGAGACGTAATAAAGCTCAGAATGAGGTCTCCAATTGGCTGCGTAAAAGCGGAATTACAGAAGTGAAAATATGAAAAGGCTTAAAAAAATGATATTATATTTACTCAGTTTTTTGCTTCTATTGGGCGTTGTTGTTATATTGTTTATAAACATAAACCCAGCTTTCGGTGGGGATCCAACGAAAGAACAAAAAGAAGTGTATCAACATTTTAATAATTATGTTGATGGGAAATTTATTAATGAGGACCCTGCAGAGTTGGTTACAAATTCCTCAGACGCTTCATCAACGAACGAAGATTCTGCTTCAGACTCTAAAGACCGCAATCCGAATGGTCCAATTCCTGTTTCTGCTATTGACTGGGACAAAATTAAAAGTGAAAATGATAGTTTGACTTGGTTTGGACATTCTGCTTTTCTGCTTAGCATTGATAATAAAAAGTTATTGATAGACCCTATGCTGAGTCCTATTGCCTCACCGGTTTCATTTGTGGGAATTAAAAGATATGAATACAGTGAAGATATTATGCTGCATCTTATTGATGAAATGCCGTTTGTTGATGCAGTTTTTATCACACATGACCATTATGACCACTTAGATTACCAATCTATTGTTAAACTAAATAGCAAAGTATCGCATTTCTTTGTTCCTCTTGGGGTTAGTGCTCATCTGGTTCGATGGGGTATTCCAAAAGAAAAAATTACGGAACTCAATTGGTTGGAAGAAACGGAGTATAAGGGCTTAACCGTTGCCTTGACACCAGCCAGACATTTCTCTGGAAGAGATCCATTTAATATCGATACTACTCTATGGGGTGGATGGGTCATCCTGGGAAATAAAACTCGAATATATACCAGTGGAGACGGCGGATACGGTCCACATTTCAAGGAGATCGGAAATAAATACGGACCTTTTGATATAACCTTAATTGAAGGTGCCCAATATGATCCGAGCTGGTCGGATATTCATATGGTACCGGAACAATCTGTCCAGGCCAATTTGGATGTAAATGGTAAGACTATGATGTTGATACATTGGGGAGCATTTACATTAGCTAATCATGGTTGGAATGAACCAATAGAAAGAGCATTAAAAGAGGCAAAAATAAGAAGAGTAAATATAATTGCCCCGAAAATTGGTGAAACTGTTCTATTGGATTCAGACCTGCACATGCCTCCAACTCCATGGTGGGACTTTTGAAAGAGCATTATCTATGAGATGATGCCTGGAATGTGGGGATATCAGAGGAAGCAAAGTAATGGAACCGGATATGAATTCGAAAAGCGGTTTGAGCGAAGGAGAAGAATCCAGGTCTGTTGGAAGATTATTTATCAATTTTTTATATTCTACCTTTCTCTGTAGGGCTTACTTTTATATACCATTAAATCTTATATGGTGACTGATCAGTCACTCATAAAAACTGATCGAGTAAACGATCAAGAAAGAATATCGAGAAAATTTTAAAGAAACTAAAATCAGAGAGAACATTATGAAAGTTGTCGGTATTAATGGCAGTTCACGGCTAGTAAACTTTTCAGTAAGAATATTTGACATTCAATAAATTGGACTTAATAAAAAATATTAATGGGATGCAAAATATGGACAAATCAAACCTAAGTGAGAGTGTAATTTTCCCGAAAGGAGAAGAACTTCCTGAGTTTTTAAGCAAGTATTTTACAGGTAAAGTATGGGTTAGCATGCTGGTTGGAAGGGATAATGAATTTAATTGTCCCATCGGCAATGTAACATTCGAACCCGGATGCATAAATAATTGGCATCAGCATCCCGGAGGTCAGATTCTGTTAGTAACAGGCGGACGCGGTTACTATCAGGAAGAAGGAAAGCCTGCAAGGGAACTTAAACCTGGTGATGTAGTGACAATAGCACCAGATGTAAAGCACTGGCATGGAGCAGCACATGACAGCTGGTTCGTACACCTTTCCGTTGAGACAAATGCCAACGCAGGACCGGCAGAATGGCTTGAACCTGTAGCTGATGAAGAGTACAATAAATTGAAATGAATTTGGTTGAGGAATTTAAGAATTCGAATTGAAGTTAAAAGTTACAAAGTATATAAGAAGTGCATAAATATGGCGGAAAATATTCAATCAAAAGGTTATGCTGGAAAAGATGAGTCCGGAAAGCTAGTTCCCTGGTCTTTTGAAAGAAGACCTGTAGGTGATAATGACATTCTAATTGACATTAAATACTGTGGAGTTTGTCATTCTGACATTCATCAGATCAAAGGACACTGGGGACCACAACAATATCCACAAGTGCCTGGTCATGAAATTGTGGGTGTGGTTGCTGCTGTTGGAAAGAATGTAACAAAGTTCAAAGTAGGTGATCGTGCAGGAGTTGGGTGCATGGTTAGCAGTTGTATGGAGTGTGAAAGCTGCAAGAATGGTGAAGAACATCATTGCGACAACAATGCAACTATAATGACATATGGTTATCCTGAAGAATCATCACCTACCGGTATAAGCCAGGGAGGATATTCTCAAAATATCGTTGTCACAGAGCATTTTGCAATAAAGATACCAGATTCCATAGATCTACAGGAAGCTGCTCCATTACTATGTGCTGGTATTACTACTTATTCACCTTTAATGAGAGCCAATTTCAAAAAAGGGGATAAAGTAGGAGTTGCAGGAATTGGTGGGCTGGGGCACGTAGCTATTAAATTAGCCGTATCAAAAGGTGCCGAAGTTTATGCCTTTACAACCACTGAAAGCAAAAAAGAAGATTGCCTTGCATTCGGAGCAACAGAAGTTATTGTTGTTAACTCACCAAGCGACCTACAACCATGGAAAGGAAAAATGGATTACATGATATCCACAATTCCATACGCATACGAAATGTCATCATACATTGATTGCGTAAAACCATACGGATACTTCACTCAAGTAGGACAACCAATTGGAGGAGAACTCACAATTAACAACTTCAATATGATTTTCAATAGAGTAAACTTCAATGGATCACTTATTGGAGGAATACCAGAAACACAAGAAGTTGTTGATTATTGTGCGGAAAATAAGATCTATCCGCAAATTCAGATGATCAAACCTGAAATGATCAATGAGATATGGGAGAAGGTCGTAAATAAAGAAGCCCGCTATCGATATGTAATTGACATGTCATCCTTATAATAGGACCTACAAGGTCCTTGCTTTTTTATCACAAAAAGTGATGATAATTTCAGTGAGCAAAAAAGAAGGTATGGGATACTAAATGTCGAATCTGAACGAAGAGAAATGTCTGATAGCCTATTTTTCGCGTGCTGGCAATAACTATGTCAGCGGAAAGATCGTGAATTTGCCTGTCGGTAACACAAAAGTAGTAGCGAACATGATCCGGGAAATAACAGGAGGCGATCTTTTCCGTATTGATACTGTAAAGTCTTATCCCAAAGATTATTCTGCAACCACCAACGTGGCAAAAAAGGAACTGAATAACAATGCCAGACCAGAGCTTTCCAGCCATGTGGAAAATATGGACTCTTATAATGTAATATTCCTGGGTTATCCTAACTGGTGGGGAACGATGCCGATGTCAGTGTTTACATTCCTGGAGGAATATGATCTTTCCGGAAAAACTATTGTTCCTTTTTGTACCCATGAAGGAAGCGGATTAGGCCGCAGTGAAAAAGATATTGCAAAACTTTGTCCGAAAGCAACACTTTTGAAGGGGCTCGCTGTCCATGGCTCTCGCGTAAGTTCTGCGAAAAAAGATGTTGCGGATTGGCTGAACAATATTGGTATTATTTCATAAACTGTTCGAGTCTACAGAACATTTATGGATCATTGAACAGGGGAGGATAAAAATGGCAAAACGATTAGGTTTTGGCTGTATGAGATTACCACTTCTGGACAAAGATGATCAGACATCATTTGACACAGAAGCATTAAACAAACTGGTAGATACGTTTTTGGAAAAAGGATTTACTTACTTTGATACCGCGTATACATACCATGGATTCAAGAGTGAGGAAGCCATTAGAGAGGCTCTGGTAAAAAGGCATAGTAGAGATGAATTTACTCTTGCGACGAAACTTCCTCCCAGAATGTTAAAAGCAGTGGAGGATCAGGATCGAATTTTTAATGAGCAACTGGAAAATTGTGGTGTTGAATTTTTTGATTATTACCTGCTTCACAATATTGGTGTGAGTGCTTATGAGCAGGCATGTAAATATGATACATTCGGTTTTGCTTTGAAAAAAAAAGAAGAAGGCAAAATAAAGAATGTTGGTATGTCTTTTCATGATACCCCGGAACTACTGGATGAAATTCTAACTGCTCATCCGGAACTGGATTTTGTTCAGTTGCAGATCAATTATATTGACTGGGAGAATCCCGGTATCCAGTCAAGAAGATGCCATGAAGTGGCAAGAAAACATAACATGCCAGTTGTTGTAATGGAACCCTGCAAGGGTGGAAATCTTGCCTCTGTTCCTGAAAAAGCAGAAGAACTGATGAAAGCATATAATCCGGAAGCTTCCGTTGCCTCCTGGGCAATCAGGTTTGCTACCAGTCAGGAAGGTGTCATGATGGTTCTTAGTGGTATGAATACCATGGAACAGGTACTTGATAATACCTCATATATGACAGACTTCAAACCCCTGAACGAGGAAGAATACAGGATCATCAGTCAGGTAATTGATATTATAAATGAAGATACTGCGATTCCCTGCACAACCTGCAGATATTGTGTAGAAGGATGTCCTGAGAATATTGCAATACCGGATTACTTTGCATTATATAATAGTGCAAAGCGTGCTGTAACTGATAGTATCTCAAGCCAGTTTGTTTACTATCTGAATCTCACTTCAACTCATGGAAAGGCTAGCGATTGCATAGATTGTAAACAATGTGAGAAGGCATGCCCTCAGCATCTAAAGATAACAGAGTACTTAAAAGATGTGTCAGCAGAATTTGATGCCGGACCGGGATTACCGACAAAATAAAGATGAATGATAATTTGACCGACCAACTTGCGAAACAAACTGTTAGGAAACAAACTGTCAGCTATGAGGAAGTAGCGAAAAAGATTCTGAATATCCGCTTGAACTGAAAGAGAGGAGTAAATTATGGGTATCAGTGAAACCGCAAACAGGAACCATGAAAAATTATTTCCCAATAATGAATCTACACTAAAAATAACAGATCCGGAACTTATAGAAATTTTTGACAATTTTGCTTTTGATGAAGTGATCAGTTATGGAAATCTGGATACAAAAACCAGGTTAATGGTCATTTTAGCATCATTGATTGCAAGTCAGACTTTAAGCGAATATAAAGTAATGCTTGGTGCTGCACTTAATGTCGGTGTAACTCCAATTGAGGTTAAGGAGATTGTATATCAATCTGTACCATATGTTGGGATGGCGAAGGCATTTGATTTTATCCATGCTACTAATGAAATACTGGAAAGTAGAGGAGTAAAACTACCATTAGAAGGTCAATCTACAACTTCACCGGAGACACGATATGAAAAAGGACTGGAAGTACAAAAATCAATTTTTGGAGAGATAATTGATAAAATGTATGAGGAATCACCAGCAAACCAGATCCATATTCAGAGATATTTATCTGCAAATTGTTTTGGTGATTACTACACCAGAAAAGGACTGGATATAAAAACAAGAGAGCTTTTGACATTTTCTGTGATTTTATCCTTGGGTGGATGTGAGCCTCAGTTAAAGGGACATATTCAGGGAAATCTGAATGTTGGAAACGATAAAGAAACATTGCTTAGTGCAGTTACGCAGCTATTGCCGTATATCGGATATCCAAGAACATTGAATGCGATTGCGTGTTTGAACGAAGTGATACCAGATTAGATTTAATGGTAGATCAAGAGATAGTTTCAATGAGTGAAAAAGTGTTGAATAAAGACATTTTTGAGCGTGATAGGGCTGGAGAACCAGTTTCTATAGATGACCCGGAATATCCAAAGTTAAAGGAAATGATGCTTCGTGCTGCGGAACTAACCACCAGATTGAATACTTCATTTCATGATGAGGATGAAATAAGGAGCCTGTTCAGTGAGTTGATAGGTTCGGAAGTGGATAAATCTTCGAGGGTAACTCCTCCATTCTATACGGATTTCGGACGAAATATCAAGGTCGGTAAAAATGTGTTTATCAATCATGCATGCACCTTTATGGATAGAGGAGGCATAACAATCGAGGATGACACCAAGATAGGACCAAAAGCCAATCTTATCACATCCAATCATCCATTGGATCCAGCCCATAGAAAGGAATTAATTTCAACTCCGATATGGATTAAAAGGAATGTATGGATAGGTGCTGGTGCAACCATTTTACCCGGCGTAACTATCGGAGAGAACTCTGTTGTAGCAGCTGCAGCTGTCGTTACGCAAAATGTACCTCCTAACACAGTCGTGGCTGGTGTACCAGCAAAAGTTATCAAAACATTGTAATGCTTAGCTCTATATACTAGTATTTTTATTATACCAATGACTGATCAGTCACTCATAATTTACATTGATTAGTTAAAAACTCGCCAGACATGATTCCATTTGATAAATTGAAATCATTCTTCAAAGAAAATCTAGGATAAAAACAGGTTCAAATATGAGTCAAAAAACTAAAGATATCTTAGAAATAATGCAAGCAAGTGAATCAATTCTCTTTGATAATACTCAATATAAAAAGAGTTCCGATGTCGGCTCCCAGACGACTGAATTATCCACAAAGCTCAACACTCCAATCAGTGTTGAACAAAAACGAGAGCAAATAAATGAATTTAAAGACTTGACAATGGATGAAGAGCGTGCCCTTTATGGTATACATAACGCGACAATCATTCATTGTATCTTTGATGGCCCTCGCGATGGAGAATCTGCCTTAAAGGAAAGCGCAGACATATACGTTTCAGATTGTGACTTCAGGCTTCGTTATCCTTTCTGGCATGTCAGGGGCGCTCAAATTGAAAATTGTCGTATGACAGAAACCTGCCGTGCTGCATTATGGTATAGCAAACAGGTGACAATAAAAGAAAGTTATATGGCAGGCATTAAAGCTGTACGGGAATGTGAGGATGTCACTATTGAAAACTGTAATATCCGATCACCCGAATTTGGATGGTTATCACACAAAATGATGATAAAGAATACAGAGCTTGAGTCTGAATATCCGTTTTTCTACAGCTCAGATATCCTGCTTGATAACTTTGTATTGAATGGTAAATACTCTTTTCAGTATGTAGAAAATGTCGAAATCAGGAATTCCCGTCTGGGTACAAAGGATGCTTTCTGGCACAGCAAAAATGTCACAGTCTCAGACAGTATTGTAAAAGGTGAATATCTGGGTTGGTACTCTGAAAACCTTAAACTTGTCCGGTGTAAAATAATCGGAACCCAGCCGCTTTGTTATGCAAAAGGTCTGATTCTGGAAGATTGCGAAATGATCGATTGTGATCTTGCCTTTGAATACAGCGATGTTCATGCTGTGATTACAGGTTCGATAACAAGTGTAAAAAATCCATGCAGCGGACATATCATTGCGGATTCAATTGGAAAAGTAATACTGGATGATAATCAACCAGCAGACGCTTCATGTGTAATCGAAGTCCGAAAAGAGCTGAATAAAGAAGATATTCAAAATTCTGATACTTATAATGGAGATATTTTCAACAATAAGGATTTGCCCATGCAAGAAACATAACAAAGTGAGGCTTTGTCAATGAAAATTATTCCCGAATATAATGGAATAAAATGGATGTTAATTTGTTTTGGAGTATTTTTACTGGCAATTTTAGTGATAGGATGCATTGAACAAAATAATATAGATCAAGGAAACATCAGTAATCAATCAGAAGATGAGCAAATAGAGCAAAAAGAGGCTCCCATGCCTTATGCACAGACTCTGGATGAGGGGGAAGAAATTTCTAAAGTGAAATCATCTGAACAAACTGTTTCAACAGAGCCGGAGCATGGTCTGGCTTTATCGGATATGAGCGTTAAAATCACTTCACAGGGCCATATAGCGACGTTCCAACTATATGATACGGTTGCCTCCAAAGAATTGTATGAACAATTGCCACTGGAACTAGATCTAACGAATTTCCGTGATGCACAGTGGATGTTCTATCCACCAAAGAAACTGAATGTTACTGCACAAGAGGCTTATCATGACGGTAAAAAGGGCGAACTCAGCTACTATGGACCATGGGGCGATGTGTTCATGCTCTATGAGGATTTCTATGCTGGTGACGAGATGCACCGTTTAGGCATATGCATCACTGGAATAAATGAGATTGCCAATATGTCGGGTAGCATGCAGATAGAAAAAAATGAACTTAGTCAAGAAGAAGAGGAGACAAAAATGAGAATCAGTATTCAAGCAAGTGGAGAAACAACGATTTATGAGCTCAATGATGGGAAAGCTGCAAAAGAACTCTATGAACAGTTGCCCTTAACGATTGATGTTGAAGATTACAGCAATAATGAAAAGATATTTTATCCACCCAAAAAACTCGATACAACTAACACACCTATGGCAAATGCACAGTTTGGAACACTTGCATATTATGCGCCATGGGGAGACGTAGTAATGTTTTATGATAGGTTCGGCTCTGCAGGCGGTTTATATGAGTTAGGAAATGTCATATCAGGCGGCGAGCATATCAAAAACATGTCAGGTACGATACAGATCAAGAAAGTGTAAACATAAGCAAAATCGAGGTCTGAAAGACCAAAACCGATAATTAAAGAATAGACAGGCGCAATAGTGTGTGGTGTATGCATGTGCGTGTGTCTCAGACCTAATGAGAAATATTGTTATGGTGAATCAGTAGTTCTGGACGCTATTGATTGCACCTCGTCTATGATGGATTCATTACATAGCAGTTTTGATATTTTGATTAAACTGGCCTAGTAGGATAAAACTTATTTCTAGTCCTGTCGTGAGTGATTAGTCAATCAAAACAAATATATACTAGAATATCCATCTACCACTGACTGTTCAGTCAGTCATTGACAATGCTATTGATACAATTCTAATATTCAGGAGAACTAAAAATGTCGGGAAATATGGAATCTGAAAATGAATCAAGTATGAGAACTTTTGAGCTCAGTGAAAAGGTAACTGTAGAAAAAGTATCCTATAAAAACAGGTACGGAATTACCGTTGTAGCAGACATGTACCTGTCAAAGGACATAGATAAGTCTAAAAAATACCCAGCAATTGTCATAGGAACACCTTATGGTGGTGTAAAAGAGCAAGGTGCTGGTATTTACGCACAGAATATGGCAGAACGAGGATTTGTTGCCATTGCGTTCGATGAATCTTTTAATGGCGAAAGCAGTGGTGAACCAAGGCATGTCTCTTCTCCAGATATATTTGTTGAAGATTTTAGTGCAGGAGTAGACTTTTTGGGAACACGACCTTTTGTGGACAGAAACAGGATCGGCGCAATCGGTATCTGTGGAAGTGGTGGATTTGCCGTTACTGCAGCTCAAGTTGACCCACGTATCAAAGCAGTTGCTACTGCAAGTATGTATGATATAAGTAGCATGATAAGAGATGGATTTGGAAAAACAATGACTGATGAACAGCGTGCTCAAACTTTAGTTCAGTTGGGTGAGCAACGATGGAAAGATTTTGAGAATGGTACTCCAGAAGTGCCTGTGGGTTTCCCAAGTGAACCAGCTGATTCAATTCCAGAAGGATTAGATCCAATTTCAAGTGAATTTTTTGAATACTACGGAATGGAGCGTGGACATCATCCTAATGCAGGAGCCGCATTCACTATTACAAGTAGCATGTCTTTCATGAATTTTCCTTTGATGAACTATATTGATAACATTTCACCACGACCAATTTTGTTCATCATCGGTGAAAATGCTCACTCTAGATATTTTAGTGAAGATGCCTATGAAAGAGCTGCTGAACCCAAAGAACTCTACATCGTTCCGGGAGCAAGACATATTGATCTGTACGACAGGACCGACATGATTCCATTTGACAAATTAGAATCATTCTTTGCAAAATATCTAGGTTACAACAAATGAACAGAGCAGTATTCTACGAATCGAAATTTGAACAATTATCAGGAGATAGCAGGCGAGAAACTTATTTTTGGCCTCCCTGCGAGTGATTAGTCAATCACAATGCGGCTAAATAATTCAAAAATTCAGGAGAACTAAAATGTTATACAGAAAAATGCCTAAAAACGGAGACGAACTTTCGATACTTGGATTCGGATGCATGCGCCTTCCGGTGAAAGAAGACGGCAGTATAGACGAAGAAAGAGCCACTAGGCAGGTACGCTATGCAATCGACCAGGGAGTAAACTATGTTGATACGGCCTGGCCCTACCACATGGAACAGAGTGAGCCATTTTTAGGTAGTGCCCTTGCTGATGGGTACCGTGAAAAAGTGAAACTCGCCACAAAACTTCCTTCGTGGCTTATAGAGAGCCGGGAAGATATGGATAAGTTCCTGAATGCTCAGCTGGAGAAACTCAAAACAGATCACATTGACTATTACCTCATACACGCCCTCGTCGGTGACCTGTGGGACAATATTGAAAAGTTGGGTGTAGCAGATTTCCTTGACAAAGCCAAAGCTGATGGCCGCATAATTAATGCAGGTTTCTCCTTCCACGGTTCGGGAGAAGATTTCAATCGGATAGTTGACGCTTATGACTGGGACTTTTGTCAGATCCAGTACAACTTCCTGGATGAAAAGAATCAGGCAGGCACCAGGGGATTGGAATATGCAGCTTCAAAAGGCCTTGGAGTAATCATTATGGAGCCCCTCCGTGGAGGAAACCTCACAAACCCAGTACCTCCTGCTGTAAAAGAGATCTGGGACGAAGCCCCTACGAAGAGGACCGCTGCAGAATGGGCTCTTCGCTGGGTATGGAACCACCCGGAGGTCACGGTTGTCCTCTCCGGGATGAATGAGGAAACACATATTGAAGAGAACCTTAAGGTGGCAGGCGAGGCTTACCCTAATTCCCTGACAGAAACCGAACTGCAGTTAATAAAGAAAGTAGAACAGAAGTACCGTGGACTGATGAAAGTAGGCTGTACAGGCTGTAGATACTGTATGCCCTGTCCATCAGGGGTGAATATTCCACTCTGTTTCGAATTGTACAACAATCTCTACATGTCCGGCAACTCAGACGAGACAAAGTTCCTCTATGCTGCACAGTTGAGTGGTGCCATATCCGTTGGAGAAACCGGATTTGCATCCCAGTGCGTACAATGTGGACAGTGCCTTGAAAAATGTCCCCAGCACATTGATATACCAACGATGCTTGAATCCGTTGTAGAAGAACTTGAAGGATCTGACTTGGAGGAGAGAGTTGACATGGCAAAGCAGCTGTTCAAGAAGCAAACTTAAAAGCGAGAACAATTCTAAGTGACAAAAAAGCAAAATGAAGATATCGTTTAATTTTTAAATAAAAGTCAGACTAAACAATATCTTTATTTTCTGCTGTTTATCTTCATGTTTAGTTAACTATATTCATTCAGCTTTGGAATTGTGAATTTTACCTCAAATTGCAAAGCAACAACCAGATAATTCTGAAAATCAAGCTTGTATGAGTATAACGCTAAACTCTAAAAAAAGTTTCCAAACAAATAAATTGTTATCCAACAACTTGATATTTAAACTGTTTATTGCTAAAGCATCTAATTCTTCTAGGCGAAGGTTAATACATGGATCTTACTGACATACTTAAGGCTGTTAAAGACGGAAAAATGGATCTTGAGACTGCGGAGAAACAGGCTCAAGGCCTGGGGTTTGTCTCCTATATGGATATAGCAAAACTTGATTCTCACAGAAAAAGCAGAACAGGAGTAATCGAGGCTATTCTTGCTGATTGTAAAGATCCTGATGACGTGGTAGAAATTGCGAGAGTCATGGTTGCAGAGAGTAAAAGAGCCCTTATTACGCGGGTCTCACTAGGACATCTCGAAGCCTTAAAGCAGGCCTTTGGCCAGGATAAACTTGAGTGGAACAGCAGGGCTCGTACAGTAGTCGTCCATGATGGCACGCCTGTACCCAGAACCGGTGCGGTCGTAGGGATCGTTTCAGCAGGCACGGCAGATATCCCTGCAGCGGAGGAAGCCAGGGTTGTAGCTTCAGAAATGGGTTGCGAGACGGTTGCGGTTTATGATGTGGGAGTTGCGGGAATTCACAGACTTATCCCGGCGCTGGACAAACTGAAAGCCAGGATGCCAGGAGCAATCGTTGTTGCAGCTGGAAGGGAAGGAACGCTTCCCACAATAGTTTCGGGATTAGTTGACGTGCCTGTAATAGGGCTTCCGGTTTCGACAGGCTATGGAGCAGGTGGAGGAGGAAAAGCTGCCCTGCTGGCAATGCTCCAATCCTGTTCCACACTTGCAGTTGTGAATATTGATGCAGGCTTTGTTGCGGGAGCATATGCAGCCAGAATCGCAAATATGATTGTGGCTGCTTATACCCATGGCAAAGAAGACAGGGCAGAGCAGACAAGAGAGTAACAGGGGCAATAAAAAAGGAATAAGAAGGGAATAAAAAGAAAAGAAAAAGAAAAGAAAAAGAAAAGAAAAAGAAATCAAAATGCAGGAAAGAATCTTATGAAAGCACTTGTATTTAACCCTTTTTCAGGGGCAGCAGGAGATATGATCCTTGGGTGCACTCTTGATCTTGGGGCTGACCGAAAAACGGTTAAAGAACTGATAGAAGCTTCTGTCAACGTATCCGTGGATATAAGAGAAGTTGTGAAAAAGGGGATAAAGGCCCTGGATGTCCGGATAAACATACCTGAAAAAGAGCAAGTCCGTACATATCCGGAACTTCTGGATGTGGTAAAGGCCGCAAAACTTCCCTCCAGTGTGGAAGCAAGTGCCCTTGGTATCTTTTCAAAGCTGGCTGAGGCTGAAGCTTCAGTTCATGGGCAGCCTGACCTTGAGAAACTTCACTTTCATGAGGTTGGGCAGAGTGATGCCCTTGCTGATATAATCGGCTCTTCGGCAGCCATCCATTCCCTTAACTGCGATTCTGTTTACTGCACTCCTATAAACGTAGGCAGTGGAACAATTGAATGCGCACATGGAGTTATGCCTGTGCCAGCACCTGCGACTCTTGAGCTTCTCAAGAAAGGAAAATTTTATTTTAGGGGAGGCACTGAGCAAAAAGAGCTTCTTACTCCTACAGGGGCTGCTATTCTTGCCCATTTTGCAGGACCCTTGGAATCTTTTCCTCAGGGCAGGGTAATTTCAATAGGTTACGGGGCGGGGGATTCCGAACTTTCCGGACCTAATGTGCTTCAGGGAACATTATGCGAACTTGATTCCTGCCTGATTCCTGATATAATTGAGGTGCTCGAAACGAATGCAGACGATGTGAGTGGGGAAGTCCTGGGGAACCTGTTTGAGGAGTTACTTGCTATGGGGGCAAGGGATGTTGCAATTCTCCCGGCAACGATGAAAAAAGGCCGTCCTGCTCATGTTATTAAGGTCATAGCAAAACCCGAAGATACTGCAAAGCTTGCCAGGAAAATTATTGTTGAAACAGGATCTCTTGGAGTAAGAGTTATCCCTACCAGGCACAGGTTGATGGCTGCCAGACGAATAGAATCGGTTAATTTTGAGGTTGAAGGGCAGATATATGAATCTGCAGTCAAGATTGCCAGAGATTCTGAGGGGATCCTGCTCAATATGTCTGCCGAGTTTGAGGATTGCAAAAAAATCGCAAAACAGAGCGGCATCCCTGTAAAAGAGGTTATGAGAAAGGCAGAGGAAGCTGCAAGAAAGCTTTTTTCCTGAAATTCTCAAAAGATTGGAAGTAAGTAAAAAAGGAAATAACGACTTAATATATTTAAAATGAACAGCGAAGCTGAAAAGTAAAACTAACAAGTAAAACTAACAAGTAAAACTAACAAGCAAAACTAAAAAGTAAAGCTGAAAAGCAAAACTAAAAAGTAAAGCTGGAAAGCAAAACTAAAAAGTAAAGCTGAAAAGCAAAACTAACAAGCAAAACTAAAAAGTAAAGCTGAAAAGCAAAACTAACAAGCAAAACTAAAAAGTAAAGCTGGAAAGCAAAAGCCTTAAGTTGTGAGGCTTCCACTTTTTATTTTATTTTGCTTGTAAGCCATTCAGGATTTAAAGTTTGCCCATTGAATGCAGGAGTTCCGCGTTCAATACACTTGCCCCGGCTGCTCCGCGGATGGTGTTATGTCCCATTGCTATATAGCGGATTCCTTCTCTTATACGGCCCACTGAAACGCTCATACCTTTTCCCATGTTGCGGTCAAGGCGCGGCTGAGGCCTGTCACTTTCATCTCTTACAATTAAAGGTTTTGCAGGTTCGGAAGGAAGTTCTTTCAGCCTGGGGTCAAAGTTCAGGAAAGCTTTCCTTACTTCTTCAGGCGTTGGTTTATCCCTCATTCCAGCCCAGATAGCTTCGGTATGCCCATCTATTACAGGGACCCTGTGGCAGGAAGCACTGACTCTCATATCTGCAGGCACGATTTCAGAGCCGTTAAACTCTCCGAGGAGCTTTAAAGTTTCGGTTTCCATCTTCTTTTCTTCGTTTCCTATGTAAGGAATTATATTGTCATAAATTGCCATTGCGGCAACTCCGGAAAAACCTGCCCCTGAGATCGCCTGCATTGTGGCTACCTGTGTGGTTTCGAGTCCAAACTGCATAAGAGGCTTTAAAGTAACGGTCATGACAATAGTGGAACAATTGGGGTTTGTAATGATATATCCGTCCCATCCTCTTGTATCCTGCTGGACTTCGAGAAGCCCAAGATGTTCTGGATTTACCTCAGGAATCACAAGAGGTATGTCATTTTCCATCCTGTAGGAGGAGGCATTGCTTGCCACTGCAAACCCGGCTTTTGCAAATTCGGGTTCTACTGTCAGGGCAAGGTCTGCAGGAAGTGCCGAGAACACCACGTCCGCATCTACGGCTTTTGGATCTACCGGGACAACTTTGATATCTTCAACACTTTCCGGCATAGCTGTATCTAACCTCCAGCCTGCAGCTTCTTTATATGTTTTGCCAGCGCTTCTCTCGGATGCTGCAAGGGCTGTAATCTCAAACCAGGGGTGGTTTGCAAGTGCTTCTACAAATCTCTGCCCAACAGCGCCTGTGGCGCCTAAAATACCCGCTTTGATTGCTACCATTTAAAAAGCTACCTCCGGAAAGATAAGAGTCATTGATAAAATTGATTGATAAAACTAATCGATAAAACCGATTGATAAAACCGATTGATAAAACCGATTGATAAAACTAATTGATAAAACTGATTGATAAAACTAATCGATAAAACCGATTAATAAAACTGATTGATAAAAAGGAAAAAGAAAATTGGAATAAATAGATTATTCCAACGAATTGTCGTTTTACTCTTCTACTTTAATTGCCTGGTTCGGGCATGCCTCTTCGCATGCACCGCATTCTACGCATTCGTCATTGTCGACTACTGCGATTCCCTTCTCTTCATCAAGAGTAATTGCATCATTGGGGCATTCATCGACACAGGTTCCACATCCGGAACATTCATCTGCATTAACTATTGCTGGCATATTTATTCACACTCCTTTTTGATTGCTCGATATATACCTGGAAATTAAATAGGGCGTTTTTGAAACTTCCATAGGATATCGAAAAGTTTGGTCATAACGCCATTGACAAGACAAACATAAAAACTTATCGCTTTTTAGCAAAAGGAAGCTTTCTAAAATCAAGATGGAGTTAACCATCAGGCAACTAGAAAATCCTATTGAAAGTTATAAAATAAAGGGAAAATTGAAAAAAATTTAGTTAACACACCGAATCGTGCATGGAAATTCCAGCAGTAGTCAGGCGGTACATTCCATCTTCGAGTTTCAGAAGGTCTTCTTTTAGCAAAAAATCCATGTGGAACTTAAAAAAGAAGTCATTTAACCCGGATTCTTCTTTTAGTTGTTCTTCAGTCTTTCCAAAGATTCCAACAATCCGTAGGAGCTTTCTTCTTGCAGGATTTATGGAAATCTTTTCCATCATCATGTGTTCCATTTTGACAGCTTCGCCTTCAGTAGGCTCGCTTTTGTTCTCAAAATAAGCATCAAGTTCATCGATTTCCTCGCTCATTTTAAAACTCCGTTATTTTTTTGTATTTCTTACTATCAACCCTTTTTTAAGCAGTTCCGAAAAGGATAAGTGTGATTGCAGCACTTTCAGTTAAGTAACAGGTTTCTACCATAACTTTAAGGTTGCAATTTTATCTTTAGGTTAATTTTGAGTTCAGCCTTAAGTTCAGCTTTAAATTAGCTTTAAGTTTAACCTAACCTATTTTTAATTGTCTTTCCTGTATATATTAACCTTACATATTTGTTCATTTTCATGTTCATGATGACTCTCAGCGTGAGCATTAGTATCATGCTCATGAACTTCTTTTTCAAAGATAAAACCCGATTTCTCAAGATTTCCTTCAATAGTACTTTCAATTATCTCTATGAGTTTATGTTTTGGGACCTTTGTAATTGCGGAAAGCAGCCTGAGTTCTATGTTCTCATTTTCCCGAGCAGGAAGAAGCTCTACCTGAGGCACTTCTTTAGATGAGGTTACGCTGCCCTTAACCGCAGATTTTGAAAGTTTCATGGAAAGCTTTAAATGCCCTACAAATTCAGGGTTAATTGCCCGAACCTTATTCTGAATGGTCTGAAGGTTTTCTTCTACGAAACGCATATTTTCTTCAGGACTGAAATCCCGTGATCCAAGGGTGTAGAGAGCTGAGTAAGCCGAAACTTCAGAAATCTCAATGGAGTTTTTCTTTTCTTGGGAAGGCTTTTTAAATCCCGGCACAGCGAGATGATGAAGCAACTTCTCGAATTGATTATCTTGATGTTTTGCGGAAAATTTCAGAATCTGGGCCTCGGGGTTCATCTCATAGAGCATTTTCTCAGTAGCCAGGACAGTTTCTACAGGCGTTACATCAATCTTGTTTATGCAGAGAATTTCAGCATCTTTTATCTGTGTCTCTATGAACCTCGGAATCTCTTTTGCCTCGGTCCCGAACCGGCCAGGATCTACAAGGGTTACTATCGGGGAAAAGGAGAGCTCAGAGAGTCCCATTGTTTCGATTTCTTCTCGTATCTGCCCTGGGAAGGCGATCCCTGTAGGTTCGATAATAACAACGTCAGGCATAAACTCTTCCTCAAGGGTCTGAAGGGTATACTGCATGCTTATTCTGAGCGTACAGCAAATGCAGCCGCTTGTAAGTTCCTTGGTTACAATACCAGGGCTTGTAAGAGTGTCCCCATCAAGTCCGATTTCCCCTATTTCGTTTACAATAATCGCAGTCTTTTTTCCTGCGTTGATGAGCTGCCTGCTGATTCTCAATATAGTGGTTGTTTTCCCGCTTCCGAGAAAACCTCCTATGATCATGACTTTCATGTCTCTCTCCTTTTTTCGATAATAAAATTGTTTTTTAGACGGTCGAGAGGTATAATCTATTTTAAGATATATATAAAATTGGCAGTGCCGCCTGAATCAGCAGAGTTGCGGCACAGCTATTGCGGGTCAACGGTTGAGGCTCAACAAGGCCAATTTATATCTTGAGAATCTGTTTTTCAATTACTGATGAGGTAGAATTTATAAAGTTTCATTTTTTCCTCCCAAATACACCTAGACAGCATGCAACCCGAATCAGAAAGAGTTCCAGGGGAATTTAAATAAGAGACGACCTAAATAGGTTGTTTTCCATAGCAAGGACTGTCGATCTGATATGTTAAGTTATTTGAAAGAAAACCATCAATATGATTTTAATATTGAAAAATAGATCGCGTTCTCATCAAAGAACCTGGAAGTTCTGAGCGGCTTTAAGAGATTTTGTTTATGTGGGAAGAGATATTGAGGTATTGGACTCACGGGTTGCGAGCTTTGGTTTATTCTCTTTCCGTTTTATCCCCCTACTTGTGGAGTGGATATTAATGAATGGGGTGTTAAAGGGATGAGAACGCAATTCATACTATGTGTTTACCATATATAATATTTTTAGCACAGAATATTATGTAATTATCTTGATATTAACATATCATTACAATTTTAATCCGTAATTATAAGCTTATATGATTGTTATAACCAGGACTTACGCAGTTGAACTGAAAAATTAACAGCATTAGACCGGTAACTGTTTAGAATATGACTTTAATTTATAGTCTTTTCCGCAATTGATTTTGTTCCTCAAGTGCATAAATCCTAAAAAACTATCTTATGCCTATATAAGTGGAGCTTTGTACTATATTTTACTCTGCTAAACTTGAGGTATAATTTAATTTCGTTATGAAAAAATATTTCCTGGGCTGTGTGTATAAAAATCGGTTCTAAAGAAAAATGAAGTATCTGCCTAACCTGAATTTTCTGGTTTGAAGGGATAAATTTAGGGCAAAATCCAGGGCAAGATCTTCTAGGGCAAAGGTTAAGACAAACTCTTGAAAGTTGTCCTTCCGGTTTTGAATTGGCTGAAAACAATTTAATTTATATCAACAGAATAATTTATATATTTCTTTAAAGATGAGAGAAAATAAAGAAGCTGCAGAACTAGATTTATTTTGGAATTACTAGTGATCGGTCCCTTGTAATCATTTTGTGATCACTTAATAGTCGCTTGATAATTATGTTTTAATTACCTTGTAATCACTTTTTAATCACTTTCAGGAGCATTTGCATGCAAAGCAAGCTAATTACGCCAGAAATAAAAGCTTTCCTTATTTCCATAGGTTCGGTTTCCATAGATCCCTCGCTTATCCCACTGTCTCGGGGTTCGACTGCGGGTCCGGGGGCGGGTACGAGTTCAGTTTTTTTCAAGTCGGGAACAAAACGGGTAAGGCTCAGTATAAATAAAGACTCTCCGCTTTCAATTTTGAAAGTTGAAGGTAATGGAGATGTTGGCGTTTTCTATCAAGGAAATGAGCTTGTACGGGGAAAACTTGAACCCGCACCTGCGCACTGCCCGGATCAGGCATTTATAACCCTTTGTGAAAGGTGCATATTTGACTGCAAATACTGCCCTGTGCCCAAATTGCGGGGGCACGTTAAGAGTGACGAAGAAGTCCTGAGTATAGTCGATGAGGTTTTGAGAACAGGAAATCTGAAAGCTATTTCTCTCACTTCGGGAGTTGAAACCTCAATAGAAGGAGAGGTTGAACGTGTGCTCAAATTGCTTCCTGCTCTCAAAAAATACAATGTCCCCATTGGAGTTTCGGTGTACCCTACTGAAGGATGTTCCAGAAAATTCTATGAAGCAGGAGCTTCTGAAGTCAAGTACAATGTTGAAACTATGGACCAGGAGATCTTCAAAAAAGTCTGCGGAGACCTTTCTCTTGATTACATTCTGGATAGACTCCGGGAAGCTGTTGACGTTTTTGGGAAAAATCGGGTTTTCAGTAATTTTATAATAGGGCTTGGGGAAAGTGATGGTTCTGTAAGAGATGGAATCGAGACCCTTGCACAAATAGGAGTGATTCCTGTCCTGCGGCCGATAAACCCGCATCCTCTGAGGGCCGGAGATTGCTTTACGGAACGTCCGTCCCCTGAGCGCCTTTTAAAGCTTGCAAAGCTTGAAGCCGAAATTCTCAAGGAGTACGGACTTGATCCAGGGCTTGCAAAGACTATGTGCCTGAAATGTACAGGCTGTGACCTTGTTCCCTTTATTGATTTTTAATTTATACATTTTTATTTTTTTAAAAATTTGCTTGTTCTCAAAGAGCTCATCTTAAATGGGACTTACGCACTTGAGTAGTAAAATCAGGTACAATAGAAGTTTTAGTTAAGCCTGAATTTTAGGCAACTAAATAGTTAATGCTATTGATTTCCATTTCAACCATATAATTCCTGCTTTTATTTCTTCTAAGAAAAACCCCTTCATTTCCACTGGAATCTTTTACGGGTTAATTTTTTTGCAACTATTGATAATTTTACTTTTTACTTTTTTGCTATCGTTCTATATATTTTTTTAGTTTGTTCTTTGAGTTTCAATTTTTATTCGAAAATGGTTCTGTTTACTTTTTTGATGCGATTTTTAAAAATACTGAAAACACTTTTTATCCAGTTATATCTCTTAGAACCCATTTGCAATTCGCTTACTGCGCTCAAATATTTGTTTCCTTGTAGTATTCACCTTTATCTTTTTATTTTCGTTCCTGTGAATTTCAGTACCCCATTATTTCCACTGGAATCTATGGGTTAACAGCCAGTTTTCCCTGGGATATATACCTAAGTTTAACTCAGGATTTTATAAACAAATGCAAAAGTATCTCAAAAAGGGTTCATGTCACTTAAAATCCACTTTTTCTTATTCTGCATTTTCTCATTTATCATCCTGCGTTTTTTCTTTTACCACTCATTCTGCATTAGCGCGTGAAATGATTTTGAGGTAATTTGTTCTTAAAGTAATGTTTCTAAGATCTATTTACTAAGATTATAACTTTTAAAGTCTTAAGAATAAAAGAAATAAAACTACAACTTTAAGGATGGTAATTCCAAAAAAGAAGACTGAATTTTTAGAAAGATTAAATCAAATTGTGGGCGGCCACCCCCCCCGAAACAGGGCGTCCGACAATTACCTATGATATTAAAGTTTCGGCTTTATAGAAATCCTCAATTTCATCCAAAGAGAGTTTACAGTATTTTTTTTATGTTGTACACTATCATTTCTATTTTTATTTCTTTTACTTGATTGTAAAACTTTCTTGCTTTAACTATCTCTCCAAACTTTCTTTTTATTATTGAAAATACTGTTTCAACAACACTTCTACTGTTATACACTTTTTTATCGAAATTTTTATGCAATTGCTGCTTACATTCTCCAATTATCCGGTAGTGTGCCTCAATTTAGGAGATTTCTACAAAGCTTTTTTGTGTAATTAGAAAAACAATACTAAACTCTTTTCTTCCCGTAATTTTTATTTTCTCAGAATTCTCCATTGACTAATCCATTTTCCACGAACAAATTCACAGCTACAAAATATTATAATGTAGCTATTTTCCAGAATTAAACAATGTATTACAGCTGCATCTTGCTTCGATTATCGATTGACCCCATGCTTTTTGTTGTATTTGATAAACTGTAACTATTCAGCTTTGAGAAACTTGAGAACAATACCATTAGTCATCATGTTTGAAAGTTGGTGCTGAGACTATAGTTTTTCCATTGATTATCGGTTAAAAAGTTACTCCGTCTTCCAATGCTCTTTTTGAGTCTAATCCCTTATTTCTTATTCAAGCTGTCCATCTTTGAACCTTTTTATGCTTAATGATTCTTATTTTTTAGAAGCTTCTCGATAATTTTTAATTAATTCATGTACGCTTATAAGTATTAACATGAAAAATCCAATATTAACGAGAAGAGAAATAATAAGATAATTACCACCAATAGATAGATGTTTCCCGGTAAATTCGGAGTAAAGTACAAATATAAAAAAAGACATTGTTATAAAAAGTGATAGTAAAATTATGGCTTTTGCTATTTTTTCAATCTTATCGACTTTAAACTTACACATCATCATCATCCTTGTTACAAATTTTAGATACAGTACCTCTCATCTCTGTATAAGATCTACAAAATTTACGTTGGATTTTTTATAAGGAGGCGCCTGCAATTAAGTAGAAGCTTCAAATAGCAGCAGAATAAAAATTAATCTCATAACACAGAATCAGAATTTGTAATTCTGTATTAGTTTGAGAAAATTTCTCATTTCAAGAGTTATCATAAAATTATTTATTTATTTATTTATTTATTTATTTATTTATTTCCTTAGTTTTTAACTTTAGTGAGAAGCTTCAATTTTTTGTCAAAAATCAATTGACAGTATTCATAAATTTCTTTAAATTACCTCTGGTTTTCCAGCTTCATAATCACTATAAAGCAAATTAGTAGAGATTTTTGTCCCATTTTAGCACTTTTGGCACCTGACTTTTTGGATAGTATCTATATTTTATCTGAGATGCTATCTGTCAAATTCTATACCAAAAATTTGGTCAAAAATCATAAAAATAGCTATCAAGAGAAAGAGAATCATCTGTCAAATTGAATCATAAAAAATGGGCAAAAATTTGTTGAAATAATGTTACTTATCATTTCAATGGATATGAAAACAATCTTCCCACATAAAAATCAAACTGTCAAACTAAGGCTTTATATACCTACACTTAAAAATTCCAACATAACATTATTTTTGGGATAGCTCATTGATAAGCTGTAATTAATAAGTTGTGATTAATATTAGTGAACCTGGAATACTAAATTTTAAGATTTTTAACCCGAGTTTTTCTTTTGGAAAATTTTTAAGTCTGATTCATACCCGACTATACTATGGTACGTTTATCATAATATTTTGGAGGGGAAATCTTTATAAAAAATTTCAACCCGTCTATTTCCACTGGAAAAAGTGGAATTTACCCATCTGACCATCTTCTTTCGTTATGATTTTAAATTCCACTTTTTCTTTCCGGTCAAACTTTATCTTTTAATTTTTACGTGTAAGTTTTTCTAATCTTCAGGCTTACCTGCCCAACTTTGATAATTCTTCCGCACTTACGCCTCCATGAACTACTTTAGCAATTTTTCGGACAAGGCCTGTTGGGTCTTGGGCCTGGAAAACATTTCTTCCTATAGCAACACCTTTTCCTCCGGCTTCGAGAGACCCTTCGATCATTTCCAGCAGTTCCTTTTCAGAATCCATTTTCGGGCCGCCTGCAATGATTACAGGTACAGGGCATCCTTCCACTACTTCTTTAAAAGTTTCAGGGCTCCCGGTATAGTTTGTCTTGATGATATCGGCTCCAAGTTCGGCTCCAATTCGAGCTGCATGTTTTACAACATCTACATCATATTCAGAACGAACCTTTTTTCCGCGTGGGTACATCATCGCAAGGAGGGGGATCCCCCATTCATCGCACTTTCCTGCCACATAGCCTAGACCCTGCAGCATTTCATACTCATCTTCAGCCCCGACATTTACATGAACTGATACGGCATCGGCTCCTACTTTTATAGCTTCTTCTACAGTTGTTACCAGAACCTTATGGTTCGGATCAGGAGAAAGAGAAGTTGAGGCTGAAAGATGTATTATAAGGCCCACATCATGCCCATATCCACGGTGCCCGTACTTTGCAAGCCCCATGTGCCCTAGCACGGCATTTGCCCCACCTTCTGCGACCTTGTTAACAGTTTCCTGAAGGTTTTTAAGCCCTTCAATTGGACCTGCACTAACCCCGTGGTCCATAGGAATAATAATTGCATTACCGGTACTTCGATTGAATATACGTTCCAGCCTCACGGATTTACCTATAGTGTTCATAGGCTGCATATTTCGAATTCGAGAATATAAACTTTATCGATATATTCTTTAAGGAACTAAATATTGGGATTTCTCTTGCTTACTTTTCATGAATCAGATTTTCATGGGTACAAGACTAAAAACTTAAAATACTTTCATAAATATTAAAAAACTATTGTAACGAAATTTAAAAATATAGGGGAGTGTTGAGTAAAAATTAAAAATTATATAAAAAATTAAACGCTTTTTGATGACTTATTTTGTATTTTCGTTCTGATAAATCCCGGAATACCCTTTTTCTACTTCAGCTCCCAGGGTATAGAATAAAAGCTGCATAATTCGGGCGTCTTTTTTCAGCCTGAAGCCTTCAGTGTTGTAAACCACCAGCATAGATTCACTGCGTCCCCTATATCCTGCATCCCATACCGCGGTTTCAAGAGTAGTTCCACATCGAATAAGGGTTGAGCGCGGTTTTGCAATCGCAGCCAGGTTCATGGGAATATTCACAATCTCATTGAAAAGTACCTTGTAAATTCCCTTAGGCAGGTGAATCCACCCATCATTCCCGAATTCAAGAGTTTTCCCATCTGGAAGCTGTCTTTCAGAGTTATCAAAATCCACAGCTCCAGAACCGTCTATTGTTTTTACTTCTTTCAGGGTAAGCTCAAGTCCGTTAGGCTGGATCTGGGTTTCTATATCAATGGCATTTTCAAGCAAAGAAGGCGTTGCTTGTATAAGTTTTCTCAGTTCGGTACTGGATAAAAGCGTCATTGGAACTGTAATTGCAAAGATTCTTTATTACTGTTTCGGAGTTCATATTATGGTTTTATCCTTCTCTGGATGTTATCCTTTTTTATTTTTTAATTTAGTCACTAATATTATTATTTTATTATATTAGACAAGAATTTATGAAAAGGTTTATTCTTACCATGTAAATAATCACTATCTATTAAGATATTCATAATCACTACCTATCAAGATGTTCATATTAATGCTCAATCGGGTTTAATAAAGGGCTTGCGAGAGGTTTCTAATGATAACAAAAAGATCGACTGCATATGTGATTTTCTCTGTATTTCTTATATTTCTATTGACAGGTTGTGCCCTGGCTGCCACGGGTGACACGTCGGATCTTTCCACAAAAGATAATTCATGGAATTACTCCAAGGAAATCCTAATTACTGAAAATGCCGGTAAAGACCTGCAAGGGTACCCTGTCGCTGTTGTTTTGAACTCTTCGAATTTTAACTTTTCAGAGACAATAAATGATGGCTCTGACCTTCGATTCTCCTCAGGAGATAGAACACTCAATTACTGGATTGAAACCTGGGATCCTGAAAACGAGGACGCTCTTATCTGGGTCAGACTTCCGTCTCTTTCTGCAAATCAAACCACTAAAATTCTCATGAAGTACGGGAACCCCGGGGCCGAAGCCGTAAGCAGTGGCGAAAAAACTTTTGACTTTTTTGATGATTTTGAGAGCAATTACCTTAACGAACTTGATTGGAATGCTGAAAGTTCGGGAGGAGGATTGGTTGAGGTTAAAAACGGGATCTGTAATGTCTCAGCTCCAAAGGTCCATGCCTATGATTCCTCTATGATCTACAGCAAAAAAAGTTTTGAGATCAATTCTATGTTTGTGGCCAAAAGAATGAAAGTCACCACGGGTACGGACAACAGAGGGCCTGTGCTACAGCAGGGTTTCATAGACCAGATAGACAGCAAAAAAAACGAAATAAAGCATGAGACCGAGCTTGCCAACGAAAGCCGAGTGGACCTGGAAACGATTTACAGGAAGCAAAAAAAGAATCTCTATGATCTTACTAATGTCAATGTTCCTGAAGGAGAATGGTATGTCTCAGGACTTGCCTGGTATGAGGAGAACAACACTCGCAAAATATCCTGGTTTAAAAATGGTGTCCGTGATCCGAGAATGGATTTCGCCTCAAACGATTCCGTAACCAATTTTCCAATGCATGTTTTCCTGTATGCCGCTTCCTACAAAGACGCCTCAAAGAATACAGGCTACATGGCAGTCGATTATGTGCTGGTTAGGAAATTTGTCGGAACCGAACCCACAGTGAAGATCATTTCAGACCAGGAAGAAGGCAAAGTTTCTTCAGGAAGTGTTTCTGAAAATAACTCTGAAAACTCTTTGGAAGATGATTCAGAGGGCACCTCTGAACAGAGTATCTCTGAAAATAACTCTGAAAACGTCTCTGAAGATGACTTTGAATACAGTTTTAAAAACAGCTCTGAAAACATTTCCGAGACTCAAACTGCGGCTGGATCAAAACCAAATTCCGAAACTTTCGGAATCAGGCTTTCTTCCCCATATGAGTTCAATTTCTCTGCCCTTGTAAATGAACTGAATTCCTCAGGCATAGACACGATTTTCCTCAGCGTAGACAACGAAGATGTATGGCAATACGAGCGCTTTGTGAAAATGGCTCATGAAAAGGGAATTTCCGTACATGCCGTGCTCCTGGAAGACGTAAATTGCACAAAAAAGGGAGCTGGTAACCTCTGCCAGAATACTCTGGACACAGTACTTGATTATAATGAAAAATCCCTTGCTCCCTTTGATGGGATTGATATCGACGTAAATACTTCTGCCTGGGAAAGCCCTGAAGAAAGCGCAATCGATTACAAGACATTGTTTGAAACAGCCAATAAAGAGGCTAAAGAAAAGGTATCCATCTCAGCAAGTCTTCCACTTAATTATACTGCATCGCAAATCAAGGAAATCGCTCCTTTTGTTGATTTTTTCATTATCAAGGCTTATCCCGGCGAAAATAAGAAGCTTAATTCTGTTTCCAATGTTGTTGACGCCGTTGCCCTGGAAATGGGAGAAATAAGAGGTACTGGCTCAAGAGGAATAATAGAAGTCTCTGTGGAAGAAGGCTTTAAGGATAAATATTCAATAGAGCAGCTTTTTACCGGCCTGGCAGATTATTATTCCAATGATTCGGCTTTCCTGGGAGCCTCGATTTTCAATTACAATACCTATAAAGGGCTGCCTCAAACACAAACAGAAGAGAAGGAGTTCCCAATTCCCGGATTTAACATCCTCACAGTGATTCTTGCGGGGCTTGGAGCTTTTGCCCTTTTAAAAGGAAAGAAAAGTTAAGAGCCGATCCTGAAAGCTAGTAATGCATGTTGAAAAGTTACCAGGACTTACGCAGTTGAAATGAAAACTCAATAGAATTAAACTTTCAACTACCTAAAATATGCCTTTAGCCGCAGCGTCTATTGTGCTTGAGTTTTCACATTCAGTGCGTAAGTCCTAACGTCATCATTAAGGTATTTCCCATGACACCTTTTCCCAGTAACCTTTCAGCGGGTAAGTTTTCAAAAAAAGCAGGAATAAGTAAAGACGACGCTCGGTAAACCCTAAACTGTTAATGTACATTGCCTTAAGAACATAAGATAATAACTATAAGTTATATTATTTCGCGACTTACCGGAGTAACTGAAAACCAGCGTACATTTCTAAGTGGGATATGACGGTTTTTGTTGTCATTCAACATCATCCATAGAAGATCTAAACCAAATCTAACTTCTGTGCAGTCAAATGACTCATAATAGCCATCCATCCACCTGACGTTTACTTTTATATTAGTCATATAGCCGACCTCCTTATCACATCTTTTATATGACGAAGCGTAAAACCCCTAAGTCTTTAGCTTAGGGGTAGTTCACAGTATCAATCAGCAGAAAACCATTGATTATAACTCAACAAATTAGTGAAGCAGCCAAGTTACTTACATTGTTAACTTGTACTGTGTAGAGTCCGTATTCATTTGGAGATACTTTTATGGGCTACATTTTTTAGTGTATATGGAAAGAATCTACAACTTTAACTATGTTGAAATCCAGGTAAAAACCTGGACGTCAACAAATTTTGATATTGTTCTTCTGTTGAATTTATTTTTCATTTCATCATTTCTTGTACATTTCGAATGTCAGCTATGGCTTTTTTCTTTAACTCGATCATCTTTTCCTCATTAATTACTTCATTTTCCATCCATTGTGTCATGATCTCCATTCTCATTACCATAACTTTCTTTTTCTGTTCTTCAGTTAGAAGTCCCCATACTTCAGTCATAAGTTCCACAATAGCAGGCATCGCCCCAGCATGCATCATTGCGTGCGGTCCCATTGAATGTCCTTTGTCCATGTTTACTTACCCCCTTTAATGAAATTTATAAAACAAAATTTTGATAACGTCTATGATACCATATATGATACAATTATTATTTTTAGAGACTTTAATCTCTTCTGGAATCACCAAACTTTACCATTAATTCCGCTAGCGATTAACTGCAATCAATATAGCGATTAACTGCAATCAATAAAAAGTGCAGAAAATAATAGAAAGCGTCGATTTCAAATTGTATCACTTGAAGTTTAGTATTTAACGAATATAATATTAGGAGAAATATAAATACGGAATAAATAATAATTGAAAGTCAAAATCATAATATGCTTGATTCAAAAAAGAATAAGATTGCTCGGAGAGAAGCTCATATTATGGCAAACTTTTGATCAGAAACTTGATTTCCAAAAATATATCCATATTCTTCAATTTTAGGAATTGCGCGCTTGAAGCACAAAATCAAGCACATTTGGAATTGTGACTTGTTTTGTGTTTTAGACAGTTGAAGGTTTAATGCTATTGATTTTTCATTTCAATCAGTATAGTCCTATTCTAGATAAAGAGCTTTTTTGAGAATTAGTAATAAGTTGTTTTATATTTAATAATTTGTATAATTATATACATCTTCGCCTTCAGTCGAATGCGAAGACAGAAAATTGAACTGATATCATAAAAGAAATCCTATTTCAAAGATACATTATTATGAATATTTGTTGTAGCCGCGTCGAACCAGTGCTTTAAATGAAAGAAGCGATGCACTCCAGTCAGCTCCGGTAACAACGTTCTTCCAAAATATGGGTTAATCGAGAGTGGGCTTGCACACATTAAATGAATTTCATCAGTGCATTTTCCAAATAGGAGAGATCCTTTCTTTATGGGGGAAAGCAATCTTCTCTTTTGCTCTGGTTTGTTTTGTGTGTGTAAAAATGTTTTTGAACAAAAATCCTGTGATTCAGGATGAGTTCCTGTGATTCAGGGTGAATAAGTCTCTTTAGTTGAGCCTATACCTGTATCTGGTAGCGGGCAGTAGTGATAAGATCCAAATGAATATAGGGAGATGAAATATATGGAGCAACCAATTGGTACTGAGTCCAAAACGGAGTTAGAAGTATCGCAGGTACCCTGGTGGTCTTTACTTCTGGAAGGGATTATTGCTATTGTTATAGGTATATTTCTTTTATACGAGCCTATAGCAACTACTATTCTGTTAATACAACTCCTAGCCATTTTCTGGCTAGCAGAAGGAATTGTTGCTGTTATAGGAGCGCTGATATTTACGAAGTATGGAAAATGGAAGTTGCTTTCAGGTATTTTGAGTATTATTGCAGGAGTTGTCATACTAATGTACCCTATCATCAGTCCTTATGTCGTTCTTAAGTTCCTCATTATCTTCATAGGAGCATTAGCTATTGTCAATGGTGCCATAGTACTTGCCTCAGCACTTAAGGGAGGAGGACGGGGTACTGGAATTCTTGGCGCCCTTACCATAATACTTGGTTTGCTTCTGTTGACTAACTCTCTGGCAGGAGTCCTGATCCTACCCTGGATATTCGGATTATTTCTTGTTATCGGGGGAATTGGAGCAGTTGTCTGGGGGATAAAAATACGAGCCTGAACACGGAATTTTTCAGGACAAAAAAGGATTTATTTTGGAGTCTATCCAAAAACTAAGTTGTATGTCGTTATAACAGGTTGCAAGTGGAAAAGACATTACTCGTAACGGCTCTAAGTCAATTTATCTTCCCTTTTCTTTCTTCTTTCTTCTTCTCCTTACTCTATCCCTTCTTTTTTTCTTCTCTTTACTCTATCCCTTCTTCTTTTTTCTTCAGAACTTTCTCGAAAACTCTTTTGTTTTTTTAAATAAGAGAAACTTTTTTATGTTTACTGATCATTTATACTTTTGTTATACTGTGTGAGATTCTAACTTTTAAACTCTTCAAAGGGGGCCTTAAAATTAAAATTCTTGGATTGGTGGGTAGTCCTAATATCAATGGTAACACTGCAAAGCTTGTAAACGCAATTCTCGACGGAGCTGCCGAAAAAAGGGCAGAAAAAGTAATTTACAACCTGGCCTCTCTAAATATTAAAGGTTGTGACGCCTGCTTCAGATGCCAGAAATCAGGTTGCTGTGCAATAGATGACGACATGCAGGAACTTTACCACGAAATCCAGGCTGCAGACACTATTGTACTTGGTTCTCCTGTTTATATGTGGCAGATGACTGCTCAGACTAAACTCTTAATTGACCGCCTGACCGCCTTCTTAAAACCTGATTTTTCAAGCAGGCTTGATAATAAAAAACTGATTCTTGTTTTTTCCCAGGGGAGTCCGGACAGGGATGCCTTCAAACCATATTTTGAATATACAGCCGGCCTTCTCTATTATCTTGGCTTTGATGTCTTGGAAACCGTTATTGCGGCTGGCACGGATAATCTAGAAGTCTCATTCAGGCCCAAGCTGCTTGAAAACGCAAGAGAACTCGGAAGATTGGTCTCGACTTCCCCTCTTACGGGTCCCGAGTTTAAAAAAGACGAGCCAAGCCTGACCCCACTTCTCTGATTTTCTCAGTTTAATTTTTTTATGTTCTGGGTATTTACTTCTTTAAACTTATCTAATTAGTTTAAACCTGTTTTACTCACTTTAAATCTTCTTTCCCTTTTTTGATTACTATAGGGAAAAAGAGAATATGCCCAACTATTTTCCATCAACTTCATCTACAAGCGATAGTCCGGGAACAAATTTCGGGTTTTTTTCGGAAATTTTCAACGAGCTTTCCTTCATTAGGCTGCCCAAAAGCGATTTGTTTACTTCGGTTATTCCCGAGTAGTCAAAAAAATGTTTCAAGGCGCGGATTTTGAGAGATATTGTTGAATTCTTTAGTTTTTTATTCTTTAATTACAAGTTAATTAAGGTTCCACCATTTTCTATAATATTTCTTACTTTTCAATAATATTAGAAATAATGTCTATTTTACCAAAAAATTTATTTAAAGCAGTTTAAAGTCAATTTAATGAATTTTTCTGCCAATAATTATAATTATAATACTTTTTAATGGCTCTTCGTTGTTTTGTATGGATATCCTCATAATGTCCTCATAAAAACCAATGCAGTCTTGAAAAGAAAATAGTCTTATCCATAGGAAATGACAAAGAGTCTTTTTAATTGCGTAATAAAGAAAAATGCTCTATTTAAATTTTCAACACGTAATTAATATTTATATTTTTACTCAATTTGGTATCCTCTTCAAATTCAATGGAGAATTTTCCAACTTGAGAAATACGCAACAATTTTATCATATAGTTGTAAAGTTGAATACATCGCTTGACATTGTTTTTCAGACTTGGTTAAATTCTAAAATTTTCAGCAAATACATGAAATTTACTTTTACCCATTCAATTTGAAGAGGATACTCAATTTGTAAAAGAAAATCACATAAAATGCTAATTTTTTAACAATAGGCACCTTTAATTAGGCTTTTATCACTGAACTCTATATTCATCTATATTTTGCGATGCTATTTTAAAGGCATCAGATGTAAGTTTTTGGAGAAATAAGTTATTTTAGATAATTTCTTTGTTTTTAATGCCTTTTCGTTAATTTTGGTAAAACCTCAATTTAGTTTCTTTCTTTCATAATTTAATTCTTCTAATACTTTGTAATATCTATTTTTCTCTTGTTCAGTCATTATCATCCTAGTCTTTTCAGGCCATGTATCCATGTTTTCTTTTGAATGAAATAAGAAGATATTGTCAACTATTGCAAATAAATTGTCAAGCTTTAGAATGTACTCTCTACATTCATAAGGTGGATACTTTCTTTCTCCAGACTGTGAATACAATTCCTGCACAGTTTTACGGTTTTTGTGCATATACTCCAGAAACTCTTCTTTATTAATTTCACTACTTTGAAGTAAATCGAATTTTTCAACCGCAGTCTTAGCTATTGGAATTACTTTTTCTAGTAATGTTTCTGACCATTTAATAATCTCATTTTTAGTTCCAGAAAGAGGTTTATAAATCTCTCTCAAGTTTTCATATCCCTCATTCCATCTAATCTCTATATCCTCAATCCTGTCATTTGATGTTATGCCTATTGGTCTCCAGTTTTGATCTAAATTAGATGAAACCCAGTATCCTTGGCAAAACCAATTAACACTTGAGACATCTTTTAACTTATTATAAACAAATATCCAGATTACATCATTAGCCTGTTTTAAAGAAGATACTATTTCCTTTAGAGCTGTTTTAATTTCACACTTGGGATAATCCTTGTTTATTAAGACATTTATAGAGTGTCTTCTTGCAAGTCCAAAACTGGCATCTTCTTCAGTAACTATATCGTAAATTTCTTCACTTTTGTTTATCTTTAGCCCGACTGTGTCATATAAATCTAAATAACTTTTGTATAATTCTTTGAATGGTATGTATTTTAGATCCCTTATTGTAGAAATAAATTCCATGATATTATCTTCAATAAGCTTTATTTCATCCCTTTCTTCTTTAAGAGGCTTTATTTTTTCTTGATGGTGTTCTTTTATAGCTCCTTCGATCAACTTTCCTTTTTCTTCCCAATACTTTAGATATGTTATCCCTTTTAAATCAAAATTTATGTCATCGTTGACAACTGCTATTATTCTTTGTTTATAGTTTGGTTTTTTCATAAACTCGATGACTTCAAACATGCAAGCTTGAGATTTAAGATAATAATCACTAATCAACATTAAAGCGAAGTCGTGATCTCTGATACTTTTCATAAACTCTTTGAAGCTTTGAGCACATTTTACATTCTTTATGTCTCTTGTTACCCCGATTCCTTTTATATGGAGTGCATTATCAATTTCATTTGCTAAATCCATATTCTTTTGAGAATACGAGAGAAATATTCGTTTCTCTTTCATGATACCACATTGTTAAGAGCCAAGTAAAATAGCACCTTATTTTGGTTTTATATTTTCAAGACTTACTTCAATATTTGTTTGTCGATTTAGTTTTCTATTTAGATCTTAATTTTACCATCTATCACACAAATTTATAACATTATATTAGTTATCTGTTTTAATATATTAGAAGTATGTACTGTATATATTTTGGTCAATTGATGAATTATATCAAAGCAAAAACAACGGAGCTCCATTTATGATCCCCCTTTTCAGTGCAGGAAAACTCGCTTTTGGAAGCATTAAAAGTGCAAAGCTGCGTTCGACCCTTACAGTGCTTGGAATCGTTATAGGAGTTGCAGCCGTAATTGCAAATGTGTCTCTTGGGGCAAGTTTCAACCAGCATTTTACAAACGAAGTGACCAATATAGGGTCAAATTTCATTTATATTCAGGGGATGCAGCCCAAGCTTTTTTATGACAATGAATTGAAGATCGTTGAGAACACGCCTGGGATTTTGGGCGTTTCGCCTTTGAAGTCACAAACTGCAGAAGTCACGTACATGTCCGAAACCAAAAATATTATGGTTAGCGGCGTCGGGAAATCTTATGATGAAGTGGCAAACACAAAACTCCAGAAAGGTGACTTTATCACTGACAACGATGGGTACGTGGCGGTTATCGGGTACAAGGTTGCAAACGAGAAATTTGATCGTAACATCTCGGCCCGGAACTCCATAAACATAACCTTCAGGGTTGGAGAAGACGAAAAAGTCACAAAGACCTTTAAAGTTAAGGCAATAATCCAGAACCCGGAGAACACTGTTATCCAGGCGTACAATGATAATGAGGCCGTTCTTATCCCTATAGACATCATGAACGAGATTCTTGGCGAAAAAGATTATGGCGGGGTTTTTGCAATGGCCAATGATCCTGCAACAGTTCAGGAGACCTCGGATAAGGTCGACGAGCGCCTTGCCAGAAATTTCGGGATTTCTGAAAGGGAACTTGAAGATAAAGATTCCCGCCCTTATATCATTGTCAATCAAGCAGAGGTACTGGAACAGACGGATATGATGGCGGCAGCTTTAAGTTCTTTCCTGACGGCCGTTGCGCTAATCTCGCTGCTGGTTGGCTCGATAGGAATCATGAATATCATGCTCGTAAGCGTAACTGAAAGGACAAGGGAGATAGGAGTGCTCAAATCTCTTGGATTTACAGGCTTTGACATTCTTTTTCTTTTCATGATAGAATCAATCCTGCTCGGAGTTTTCGGAGGCCTCCTGGGAAGTACGGTTGGAATCGCAGGTGCATACAGTGTTGAAACCCTCCTCAAACTGCCTGTCGTCTTTCCTTTCAGCCTAATTGCGGCCGGATTCTTTGTAGCTGTTTTCGTGGGCTTTGTCTCAGGAGTCTACCCTGCAAGAAAAGCCGCAAAAATGAAGCCTGTGGACTCACTAAGGCACGAGTAAAGTCCAGCAAAAATTGAAATGGATAATTTAATTTAAGAATTCGTGACGGATTTTTATCCAATCATTTACTTAATTTTTTACTTGATGATTTATCTGCTTTTAATTTATCTGCCTTTATTTGTGACTTTACCGCTGCCTGAAACCTGCGTGTTGAACTCTTCCGGGTTCCCTCTATAGAATACATTTCCACTTCCGCTTATATTAGTGTCAAGTTTCCGGTCCGCGTAGACATTTGCATTTCCCGCACCCCTGATACTTACTCTGGTCACCTCGGTCCTGAGTTCAGGAGCATCAACACTTCCCGAACCTTCTATATTTATTTCATGTGAAGAGGCATTGCCTTTCAGGAGGACACCCCCAGAACCGGAAATCAGGCTCTTCAGAGAGCTGGCATTTGTCTCCAGTTTGATATTACCTGAACCTGTGATTGCGAGATCCAGGTTTTCGGAATCAATCGGCGTAGTTCCTATAATATCCCCCGAGCCACTGAGGGAAAGGCTCCGGACTTCTTCCATCCCTGCATAGATCTTAATAGTTTTCTGGGGGCGGATGCATTTTTTCTCATTGATTACCAGAACTCCGTTTTCCACGCTGGTCTCCAGGAGGGGCAGGATATTATCTTCTGCTTCAATTCTAAGGCTGCTGTTCCCTTGCTCAATAAATACGTTTCCTGAAATACGTGAATCCAAGCTGTGAAAAGGTTCAATGCTACGGGTTATAGTTTCCACATTTCCTGAGCCACGTTCGCAATCATAGTCCGTACATCCGCTTTCAGCCATCACCACAGCCAGCAATAGGATTCCCAGGAGAAAAACAGAAGTCCCTGCAGGCTTGGTTACGCTCACTTTTCCTTTCATTTTCCCAATCGATATTTTTTCCCATCTTACTTTTCCTGCCCTTTCAAGCCGTTTTTTCATTCCCTTCTCATTTCCGGTCATATCTCTATCTTCTTCATACCTTTGTCCCTTTTCTTTTGACATCGTTCCTTTTAGGCACCCTCATATCCTGATAGAAGCGAAGAGCGGAGTCATGGAGTACATACTCATAGTATGTTTTCTTCGAGTTTTTATTCTAGCTCATTTTGAATCAGGGTTTTAAAGAGCAGCATAAGAACTGATGCCTTACCTCGGAGTTTTTAACTGAATAAGAGTAATAGGGTCCTCTTAAATTCACTACCAAACTGGAACTTATTCCTCCTTTTTTCAGACAATTAACTAAGATAGTAGTGTTTCCAAAAAAATTACCATTTATTTTCAGGTTAAAATCCAATTAACCTTCCTAAAAACCGCAAATTTTGGTGAGGAGCACGTATAATCTCCCCTGGCTATGTATTGTGAAAGCTCCATTTATACCACTAAACGAAAATTTCAAATGAAAATTGTTATCCAAAATATTAAAAACTTTTTGAGATGAGATCTTGCAGGCAAATACTTACAAGGAGCTCTGTCCAAAAATACTGTTCTTTAGCTGTACTTTTACTGGAAATAACTGTAAGTTACGGCATTACAGAAAGAAAGGAATTACAAGCTTTTTCTGAGTGAATAAGTCAAGAAAGAGCTAAAAACTATATTTCTTAAAGGCTTTTAAGAGCATATAGCCTTAAATAGGCCAGATTAAAGTATTGAGCTTTCAAATCGGCTTATACTGGAAAAAAAGCTTGAAAATTACGAAAACTAGTATAAAAAGCCCAAAACCCATCTGTATGAGTACTTTTCCACGCTCAATGGGCTCTTTTTTGGCCTTAACCGCTCCATAGCAGACCTGCCCCAATCCAATTCCTGAGGGAAAAACCAGTGGCCACAAGTAGATCCAGCTTTGCAGGTTTCCTGTTAAGTACTGATAAAAGAGAATGAAGCCTAGCATGTTAAGTGTCCAGCTCAAAGAAGCAAGCCGTTCTCCTAGTTTACTTTCGGATTCCATAGCTGTAGCAAAGAAAAACATTCCCATTACTAGAAAATAAAAAGGTAGAGTAAACTTTCCAGGGTTAATTTGTTTAAAAACGATAACTGCAAAGATTGCTGCAAGAAGTATAAAGATAAGTGCAGCGACCATTATACTATGGTCTTTTCTCCCTGTCAGATTCTCTCCCATGCTACCCCAAACCAACAGGTTTTATTGTAGGGTTATTATATATTCACACATAATATAATACACGTATATATAATATAACTTTTATATAATCCAACTTGTTATAATTGTATTTATCATTTGATTCTCGATTTTAACATTCAATTTTCGCCATTTTATTTCACATATACAATATAATTATTAAATTTATACAAACATAATTTTTCTTTTTACTCTAGTTGCAAATTTACCATTTGACTTTATTTCCAAACTAACAATTGGTCTTTGCGGACTCGAGAAATAGTAATATCGCTGGAACAACTAACTCATATACAAAAGGGGTTTACAAATGGCACAGAAAGCGGTTGAAAAATCTGAAGAAGAATGGAAAAAAGTACTTACGCCTGAACAATATCACGTCCTGCGGCAGAAAGGCACGGAAAGGCCTTTTTCCGGCAACCTGTACTATAACAAGGAAAAAGGAGTTTACACCTGTGCTGCCTGCGGGCAGGAACTCTTTTCTTCGGACACCAAATTCGAGTCCGGAACCGGCTGGCCAAGTTTTTATGATGTTATTTCCAGTGACAGGGTAAGGCTCAAAGAGGACACCAGCTATTTCATGAACAGGATAGAAGTAGTCTGTTCTCGCTGCGGAAGCCACTTGGGCCATGTATTTGAAGACGGGCCTGCACCAACCGGAAAACGCTACTGTATTAACTCCGTTTCCCTTAATTTCAAGACAGAAGAAGAAGGCAAGCAAGGCGAAGAAAGAATGTAAAAAGAATAGAATGTAAAAAGGATAGAAAGTAAAATGAATAGAAAATAAAAAGAATAGAAAGTAAAGTTCAACAAGCCAAATCTTGTGATTTATATGTTTATAGATTGGAGAGAGGAGGCTCAGATAAAACTTGAAACCAGCAAAAATATACTTTGAGATAATTGGATTTTTTATCTTTTTAATCTCCTACATTTTATTTTTCAATATAGTATTTTCTGTTAAGGGGTTAGGACCTTCAATTTATGTTCCGGGCACACTCCTTTTTGCCCTCTTAGGATACTGGTTGGGGGGAATTCTGTACGAGAAGTATTTAAAATGAGAACTCTGCTCAAAAAATAATCAGGTTATCACAACCTAACAGATATCTATATAGAGATTTTATAGAACTTTATTTTTCATAATATTTATCATAGATTATAGCAATCTATTAAATAGATGTTAAAAGCAATAATTTTTGATGTGGACGGAGTTCTTATAGATTCCATGAATTTTCAGGCCGAGGCCTGGGTTAAAACCTTCAAGGAAATCGGTATTAACATTACTAGAAAAGATATTTATGAGCTTGAAGGCTCAAACAATAAGAGATTAATTAAATCAATTTTCGAAAAGTCCGGAAAAGAGCTTGAGCCCTGGTATTTCGAAAAACTGCCTGAAAAGAAACGTGAAGTTCTCGAGTTTGATCGGATAAAGCCTTATGAAGGTATCCAAGACTGCATTAAGGCATTGAAACGGCATTTCAAGCTCGCTCTGGTCTCAGGGTCACATACTGATACAGTAAATAAAGTTGTCAATAAGTATTTCTCTAAATGTTTTGACGTCATAATTACCGGGAGTGACCTTGAGCACGGAAAACCGGACCCGGACCCTTACCTCAAAGCCCTTGAAAAACTTGACCTGACAAAAAACGAGTGCATGGTAATTGAAAATGCACCTCTGGGGATAACTGCCGCCAAGAGGGCAGGGCTTTACTGTGTTGCAGTTACGGGTATGCTTGAGCCTGAAAAGATAGAACATGCGGATCTCGTGCTCGAAAACCATGCTGCCCTTTTCAAGTATCTAAAGAATCTCATTCCAAAGTGATCATGGATTTTTCCTTATCATTTCCTTAATTCTGCTGAATTTGCAGAAGTGTTACGGAAACTGGTCACATGGAATTCTGTAACACGGAAAATGAAAACAGTTTCAGCGTGATTCAATCTGGATATTACAACCACGGAAAGTGCGGAAGAACCACATCTTTACTACTTATTTCCGTGCCTTCTGCGCTTTTCGTGGTTTTCAAAAAATTCATTTTAGACATACTTTGGAATCAATGCATTAGTTTTGTGCACAACCTAATAGAAGTTCTCCTAGAAAAACAGATAAAAAATGAAACTTATTAGCCCTAAAACGGTATCATTTTAAAAATTTAAAATTAAAGGAAGAAAGAGTAACATGGGAGAATTATTTAAACTCCTTATTGATGGCACGGTTTTTGGTCTGTTCGTATATTTTTTTGTCCCACGCTACTAACTATCAATACTCCTCTCTTATATATATGTTTTTTCTTTTTTTCTATATAATTGTTAAATTAGGTATATTCTTATATTCTGAAAATATATATTATTCCTCACATTTAATTGCACGATATTTAGACCTTCGTTATTTTATTTTTTCCTATTTACTATATATGTTATTTTCTTTTTTGATCGGTTATATGCTGGGGCAACATCTCGCCCGATTTCAGCAAGTATTTTGAAAAAACTGCTTGATCTCAAGCCTTTTAAAAAGGGATTGAGCGAAAAACCCAATAACGACATAATCGGCGTGATCAACTGTCTCAACGGTTGTGGCACAAACCTTCTCAAAAAACTTGACCGAAAATTTCTTGCAGACGTGGTCAAGCGAGGAGGCGCTTGTGATTATAAATTTTATGAATAAAAGGGAGCGCTTATATGCAAAATTGAATTACGCAGAAACATAGAAAATGGGATAAATGGCAAAAACATGCAAAACCAAGATAATTAGAAACTTTATGAATTTTGTGGACTCAATTCAAGGTAAAAAAGAAAAAAGAGAACCGGAGGGTTCGGCTTAGAAGCCGTAGTTCTCCGGCTTGAAGACCTTAACTTCACTCTTGTATTTTGTAAGGCAGTCGTCCATGAACTTGTCCATGTCGTCTGGAAGAGCTTCGAGAGCTGCCTTTGCGTCTGCGAGGGCTTTGGTTTCGAACCTGGAGAGCTCGAGTTTGCCGGCTGCACCTTCTTCAATAATGTTGCAGCATTCGATTGCAGCGTTCTTTGCTCTGAGGTAGATATTGTCTCCGTCCTTAACAATCGACTGACCTACTCTGTATGCATTGTCGTATGCAAGCATATAGGCCTGTGGGTCTCTGTATCTGTCGGAGAGCATCATAAGATCCCTGAGAACTTTGTCGTTCTTGGTTTCAAGAGCAGTGTTCATGAGAGCGCAGTCGTATGCGAGGGTTTCGGACCAGCACTGAACAGTTGTACCGCCGAATTCACCGTGGTATTCTACGGACTCGTTAGACCAGCAGTCACAGCACTGCATGACCAGGTTACCCATTACGTCAGAGTGAGCACAGGTTGAAGTCTTACCTTCCATGGTCATCGGCATACCTGTGATGGCTTTGACAATAATATTTTCATATCCGCAGTCTTTTCCGGGTCCTACTGCACCTGCTTCGTATGCAACGAGGGATCTTGGAGCAGAGATTGCCCTTGCGATAACTGCGATGGTATGGGCCAGGTTTTTGTTGAGCAGTCCACCACCAATGAACATTGCGGTGTTTGCCTGAGCACAGTCTGTATCACCTGCAGAAATAGTGCCGGTCTTCTTTGCAATCTTGGAGATGTCAGTCCAGATCAATTCCATATCAATGGAACCGAGACAGCCAATTGAGTAGAGTAAACCTGGGATATCGTTCCTGAGAACTGCATAGTCAAAAACTTCCTTACCACCCATACTCTCTACAGAAAGCAGGTCTGCACCATTCTCGGCACACTGTTCGAATGCCTCAAGGAAGACAGAGTATTTGTCGCCTCTGAGCTGCAGGAATTCTCTGTTCTCACGGATATCACCAATGGTGTGGCGGAGTGCGCACTTTATGCCATATTCATCGTGGTATTTCTCCATAATGGTTTTCTGGGCATGTGCAACTTCTGCTCCCCATGAAGGGTTATTGGACATCTGCTGAACGTGTTCGGTTTCAAGGATAATTGCTGGGAAACCAACCTGCACCATTCTCTCCATAACGTCAGTGGTGATCCTCTCGTATTCTTTTATGAGCTTTTCCTTGGATGCACCAGCTTCAGGTCTAGGAGCATAATTAATTTCAGGAATAGTGTAACCTGCACCGATCTCGAGGTCAAGACCTGCCTTTACAGGGTACTTGGATACGCCGAAAGTCATTTCGTCTGCGTTTGCGTATGCCATTGAAGTGTATCTTTTTGCTGCCATTTTTCTCACCTCAGTGCTTGTGGAATTTCTCTCTTAGTTCTGTGACATCTGTAGTACCTGCAATGATTGCATCAGCAATCTTGGGGGCGTCAGCGGCTTCTTCTCCATATACACCAAGTGCAAACTGGGATACGAAGTCCTGATTAACTGCGCCGCCACCGCATGCGAATGGAATCTTGATTCCATTTTCAAGGAGCATGTCATTAACTTCCTTGAATGCATACATGGTAGTTGTCATGAGGGCAGTACCTGTGAGCATAATTGGCTTCTCTTTTTGAACTGCGGCGAGAACTTCTTCTGCAGGTACGTCCCTTCCAAGGTCAACTACATTGTAGCCATTTGCCCTGAGAAGAGCGGTAACGATGTTCTTTCCAATGTCGTGAACGTCACCTTCTGCGACGTGGCAGACAACGGTTCCTTTGGTTTTAGGAGTAGCACCAGAGTTTTCCTTACAATATTCGATACCTTCAAGCATGGCATCAGCAGACATCATGACGTTAGGGAGGAAAATTACACCTTCGTCATAAAGTCTTATGACAACGCCCATACCGACCATGAGAGCGTCATCAATAAGATCAATTGGGTCCTTACCAGCTTCGATTGCGGCCTGGAGACCCTCGACAACGTCATCTTCTTCTCCTTCGAAGATGGCCTTTGCGATCGGGTAGATAAGTTCGTCTTTAGGATAGAGTTCTTCTGCGGCTTCTTCAGGCGTCAATGCCTTTTCCAGAGCCACGTTGTATCTGGTTAAAACCTTTTTCAGACTTGCCTCTGTAAAGTCCAACATATTTTTAAACCTCCGTTTTGGTTTTTAGCAAAAAGGTCGCTACCGTTACCGGGTCTGCAGTCCCGGACATGTTCGGTGTCGTGAGGTTCCGGCTTTACCTCCATGAAGTCCTTCTTGAGGATATTCAGCCCTGAATATAATTTATAAGTTCTACAGAATTTTAAATCTACAATTCATACGTTCTACAGGATTCTAGATTTTGTTCAGGGTCTACCAGCGAAAGAATTTTCTTCTTCTCACCGGAACCTTTCCTTTTTGATTAATTTGCATGTCTGCTAATGCTGACACGTTTTTACAGTATTATTAGGGGAAATTATCACATATACCATAACCGACGGAAATTTTTTTCTGGTTTTTACAGGTCAATAAGAGGTCTGAAATTTTGAATCGATTACAAAGCATTTTGACTTGAAATTTTATGCACTCGTTATTCAGGACATATTGCCCTTAAATTTTTGAAGTAAATTTGCAAAACATCTGGACTTTTTTTAGATTTATGAGTTTTTAGATGCGTGATGAAATTCATATTAAAATAGTTTAAACAATGCGATTATTCAGATAAATCCCATCAAAAATTTCAATGATCATACTCTACTCTTTCAGTTTTATACAACTTAATTATTCTGTCATTTAAGGTACTAATAACGTATAAGTGGGTCTAATGCTATCGTTTTTGGCGAAACCTAAAATTATTTCAATATTCTGCAAATTATATTAATAAGATGCTTTCGCGTTTAAAATTATTAATCCAAATTCTTTTATATAAATGGATATATCGAATCTCAATATATGGCACAAACGCTTCTTCCTATTCAGGTCGTATAAAGTCAGACTGGAACTTGAAGTTACATCTGTCTTTGTGCGGGGACTTTAGTGTCACATGATACAGAGATTTTATATTAACACAAAACTCGATAGAAGTGGTTTGAATGCAACATGAGTTAATAGATGTAGTATTTCGTTCCCAGAAAAGAAGAGACCTCCTTTTACTCTTGGGAGAGAAACCAAGAACAATGGAAGAAATTAAGACCCTTCTTGATGTTTCTCCCACGGCTATCTTACCCCAGATCAAAAGGCTTACAGACAGTAACCTTGTTATTCAAAAAAATGGCAGCTATGAATTAACAGATATGGGAGATCAGGTCTTTAAAAAAGCCCAGTCCCTTATCAATGTCCTTACTTTACTCGAACAAGACAATTACTGGATCGAACATGACCTCAGTGGAATTCCCAAGTATCTCCTCGACAGAATAGGAGACTTAAAGGACTGCAAGCTGGTTGACCCCGATCCGAGCCAGATTTTTGAGCCGAGTACGGAACTTTTAAGTTTCTTTTCCTCATCACGTTATCTGATGGTATTTTCGTCCTTCTACAGGCCTGAGTTCCTTCCCCTTTACACAAGGCTTGGAAGGCTGGAGTCAGATGTTACCCTTATTTTCACTGAGTCAGTACTCGAAAAAATTATGCAGAATTATGAAAAGAAGATAAGAAAACTTGCTACGCTGCAAAACACCGAGCTTTTTGTCTGTAATGACGGAGTCAAGCTAGCTGAACTTATGGTCTCAGACCGTGGGATGATAATTTCTCTCTTTGATGGCAATGGGAGATTTTATTACGAGTACATGTCCTGTTCCGAACCAGAGGCCATAAACTGGGCAAAAGAGCTTATTGAGTTCTATAAATCAAGAGCCTGGCAGATTGAGAACGAGCAATGTATCGATAATTTTATCGGTACAACCGAAAGCGAAGTTTTTTCGGAATCCATGATGTTCAGCCTACACTGATAGACAAGGCAACTGGTTTGCAAGACCACTTATAGGCAATTTGAAAAACAGTATGTAAGCCAGTTGGCAAGGACATTTATAAGGCAATTTGTAAGTGGTTGGCAAGGTAGTTTGTTCAGATGTAAATCATCAGAGTCGAATCTCCAGCCAAATTCAGAATCTCTTTAGAACCCCTTTATGAAGGTTAAATTGAATGAGTACAGAACTTCAGTTAATAGACACAATTTTTTTTTCGGACAAGAGGAAAAATTTACTTTTACTCCTGAAGGAAGGGCCAAAGACAATTGAAGAAATTAAAAAAGGGCTTAAAGTCAGTTCCAGTCCTATAATGGCCCAGATCCGAATCCTGCTCAAAGAAGGGTTGCTGGTGCAAAAAGGAGATATTTATTGTCTCTCTGTAAAAGGAAAGCTTATTGTTCCAAAAATGGAACCTCTTCTCTCCACTTTTCAGGTTTTCGACGAAAACCATGAATACTGGGCAAGACAAAATTTGCGGACTCTCCCTCCTCACTTGCTGGACCGAATTGGAGAACTTGGTAGCTGTAAAGAGCTTTTACCTGAGAAAACCCATATTTTTGATTACCCTCCTGAAATTATGGATCCTCTTTACAAATCCAGGACAGTTATGGAAATTTCTTCAATTTTTCGCCCTGGATATCCAAGTCTATATCTAGACCTTGCAAAAAGAGACATCGAGGTCTCGCTTATTCTGGAAAGGCAAATATATGAAAAACTAGTTTCCGATTACAGTGCAGCTGTAGAGGAGTTTTTGAATCTAAAAAACACACGTCTTTTTGTCTGCGACCATAAAATTGAGCTTGCTTCCAGCATTGTTACCGATCGCTTTACATCACTATCCATGATCTCTAAAGAAGGAAGGTACTATAACCATGAGATGGTAAGTTTTGAGAAAAGCGCCTTTGTCTGGGGGCAGGAACTTTTTAACTATTACAAAGATCTGTCCGAACAAATAACTCAAATTTAATTTTTTAATTAATTTAATTTTCAAACAGTTTAGTTTCCAACTAATATAGTTTCTTAATCAGTTTAGTTTCCAATTAATGTAGTTTTTTAATCAGTTTAGTTTCCGAGCCTATCCCAAAACCTATTTTATTCTAAATCATCATGAGTTTTCGGGATTACTTTAGTGATTAGGTATTCAATTGATTGTTCCAAATACGAGATTCAACAAATCAAATTCTGAGTTTCGGGATAGGCTTTCCAACTAATGTAGTTTCTTAATCAGTTTAGTTCTTAGCTAATTTAGTTTTTTTCCGTTCCCAAAGCTTGAAATAATCCTAAGTTCCAACTTGTTTAAACAATGAAAAAACAAGGTTTCCCACCAGTCATTGACGAAAATACTGAAATCCTGATTCTCGGGTCTCTTCCAGGAGACGTTTCTATCAGGAAGCATCAATACTATGGGCATCCAGGCAATGATTTCTGGAGGCTGCTTGGCAGTATTATCGGAGAAGACCTTCAGAGTATAAATTATCAAAATCGGCTTGAGGCCCTGAAACGCAATAAAATCGGGCTCTGGGATGTTTTCAAAGCCGGAAAAAGGGAGGGAAACGAGGATACAAAGATAAAGGACGAAGAAATAAACCAATTTTCAATACTGAAAGACATGGCTCCGAACCTGAAGCTGGTTCTTTTTAACGGCAAAAAATCCGGAGAGTATGAACCGATTTTGAGGGCAATGGGATATGAAACGAAAATCCTCCTTTCGTCAAGCGGAGCAAACCGGCGATCTTTAAAAAGTAGAAAATCGGGATGGGCAGAAGCTTTCAAGCGTTGATCGACTCTTCTTTACTTGACCAACCTTGTACCCATTTTTCCGAATACTTGGATTTTGTTCACAGAACTTATTTAAAACATAGAATTCCGATTCATTCAGGTTATTCGATCGTTATGGCTTCATTGGGGCAGGCTTCTTCACAGGCTCCACATTCTACACATTCATCTTCATCTACAACTGCGCAACCTTCTTCTTCATCAATAACGATTGCTTCTACCGGACACTCGTCCACGCAGGTTCCGCAGCCTGTACACTCTTCTTTTTTGACTTTTGCTGGCATCTTATGGCTCCTTTATTTTTTCCAACTATTTCTATACTTTTCTTACATTAATATTCAGATTAGTATTTTGGATCAGTATTTTTTAAGGCATATCCGGAATTTAGAATCTAAATTAGTCTGAAGTCCAGATAAGTTAAATTTAGATTAGTCTGAAATTTAGATTAGTTTAAAGTCCAGGTTAACCTGAACCTCTTTATAAACATGTCGTTTTAAATATATAAATCTAAAGTATAATACTCCAACCCATTTTACCAGCAAAGTTTCTTTTTGTTCTTTTTTTCACTTGCTAATGATTTGTGTTTTTCCCAATCGATCCAGAATTTCAAGCAACTTTTTCTTGAACCTGTTTGCTTCCCGAACCTGCCTGAGATAAGCTTCCCACTCTTCTTTCTTTCCAATAGGTTCCAGAGTCTCCTTTATTTTCCGGAGGTATATTGATGCTACTTCATATGAGCTTACTTTTGTTTTGGAGATCAGGTCTTCTGCAATGTTTTTCCAGATTTCAATCGAAACCTCAGGATATTTGTCCTTTACGGCGTTCGCAATTTCTTCTTCTAAAATGGATCGTCTGGATTTCTCGGCTTCACCTTTGCTTTTTTTAAGCTCTTCATACCAGTGAACTACCTCGTCAGCATCATTTTCTTGAATAGCTATCTGTATTAACAAATCAAAGACAGGAGGTTTAATTTTTTCTAACGAGCTTGCTTCCAGCAGCCCTGTTTTCGGAAGAATGCCGGGAAGAATTGAAAGCTCTTCTGCAATTTCGGGCTGGTTGACTGGCAATTTTCCGTTTCTCACATACTGGAGGGCAGCCTCTCGGATTTCCTTCCATTTCCCAATCTTTTTAGCGGCTTTCTGCATCCTGATATAGTTGGACAGTTGTGGAAATCTGAAAAAATTTTCCGCTTCAAGGGCAGCCACGAAAGGCCAGTTTTCCTCTATTTCGTTAATTTCAATAAGAGTTTGCAAGAGCTCATAGGCGGTGCCAGGATCATATTCTCTCAGTTTCTTGATTCCCCTATAAATCCATTCTTCAGCTTTCTTTTTTTGCCCGGAATCAAGCAGTTCTCTAATAAGCCTTGTATAATTGCCTGTCCTTTCGGCTTCGAGCTCGGAGATTGGGATAATCTCTTCCGAATGCCCAGCTTTTCTCAGGGCATCGATAAGCCTGTCAACAACATAATCTCTTTCCCAGGATGACTCGTACAGGATATCTATTTCTTTTTCTTTTTCAGCTTTCTGCAACCGGATTTTCAGGGCTTCTGCAAATAGCATCCATTCTTTCTGAGTATGGCAGAGAGCAGGTTCATTAAGAATGCTGTAATCGTCTTTTAGCTCAAGCTCAAGGGCGTAAAGCATTTTCTCATGTGCAGGAAGAGAGGATTGGGATAAAGCCCTGAACACCACATCCATACAGCCGGAGATTTGTGTTCCTATATCTCCTTCATCATATTCCTCAATTTCTTCATATCTATCCATGAGCTCTTTTCCAATATCAAGCAGCTCGTCAGGATGCCCTGAATCAAGGAGGCTTTCCAGCCGAACCTGTACCTCTGAAAAATCAGGCATTTCTTCGCCTTCGTAAGTCCAGAAATCAGAACTCTTTAATTCTCTCCATAGCTCGTCCATCTCGGAATAGATACTCCCAATAACTCCTTCCGGATTTTCAGATGCAAGGTTCTGGCGGTCCTTCAGATATCTGCCAAGCATGTTATCTTTTTTTGCAAACGTTGCCAGTATCTCGATTAATTCCGGTTTTTCCAGCTTTTCCAGATATTCGCGGAAAATCTGCGAAGATGCCCCGGCCTCATAGGTTTCAGAAGCTCCGGCTCCTGCAAATCCTCTTCTAGATCTTTTAATAAGGATGTCTTCCTCAGTAACAACCGGCACATCTTCTCCCTGCTCAATAAGGTCGAGATATTCAAGTACGGCTGCAACTCCGTGTTTGCAATCATGCCCGACAGGACAGGTACAGATAGAACTCAATTTTCCGTTTTCCAGGGAAACCTCGGTGAAATACTCTATTGTCCCCTCTACTCGCGCGACCAGGCTGCCTGCGGAAGTATACTTGATTTCTCTCACTCGCCCCTCTTCTTGATACTTAATCCCCTTTGCAGTGGCTTTTCCTCCAGCCCAGTCCTGGAGATCACTCCATTTAAGTTCCTTGAAAGTACAGGCAATTTTGCTTTCTTCTGGCATATGCGATTATTTATATAAACGTAATATAAAAATAAACTTATGGTCTCTGTTATATAATTCAGTGCATTAGATACCAGTTGCGCGCCGGAATTGCCGAGGACGAAATCTTGTTTTCTGGATGTTAACTACTTAACTGGCATAGAATTGCTGAATATCGGAGCCAGCCTCAATTATTGATTTTTAAATCCCAATAGCCGTACCTCAAGGGTTGTGGAGCCGTCAGAGTTTAAGTCCGAAATTACCCGTGTCAATCCAGTTCATTGAGATAAGAGACCAGAAATCCACTGCGAACTTACTCAGGACATATTCATAGGGAAGCCAGCCATATCCCTGCTCTCCCCAGCCTGTACCCCAGGAGTTGCGAATCAGAAGGGCACCTGTGGTTTCATTGTTGCTAAGGGTGTTTTTGATTTTCATGTTATCGTCATATCCGACAGCAACGACTGCATGGCCCCATATTGCCTGTTCTTTGGGACTTGGGAAGGGAATTCCGCCTTTTATATCTGTATCGTTGAAAGAGGGAAACCCAAAGAAACCGAACATTGAAGGTATTCCTGCTGCAAGGTACTTTTTCACACTAATAAGAACATCTGCAGGCAGGATGTTCATACCCTGAGGATCGTGGCAGAAATATTTAAGGGCTTCAAAATTATCGGCAAGCGAATATACAAAATTCGAGGGTTCTTCATCAAAGGTTGGTTCCCCTGCCGGTCCTGGGATTTTTCTGTCAGTATAAGGGTGATATTTTTCAGGAGGAACCCCGCAAAGAACAAGAGCTGCCATAGTATCTCGGAGCCAGGCTCCGGTATCTCCTTTAACGCCCATTAGGTTTCTTGTCGTCTTGTAAACAAAAAGCCTTGATCCATCAATGTATTTTCCAAAAGCCCTCCTCTGGAAGTATTCAATCACTCCTATGCCTGCGTGGGCAGTACAGGAACCCAGATCCATCTGATTTTCAATCGGTGAACACCAGTTTCTAAGGTCTACCGATGTGGGCAGTTCAGGAGCTTTAGATTTCTTTTTGGAGGACAGGAGACCAAGTTTTTCTGCCATTTTGGGAATTTTGGCATCTTCTATTGTTCCTTCTGTGTAATCTCTCAAGTCCGGTAATGGAGGGAGCCAACCAGTTGAAAAAGTTTCTTCAGTGTCCGGAATCTTCACTTTTTCAAAAGCAGCTGCTATACCAATCATTTCATTACCCCACTCACTTTGTTTGTTATAGATTACCAATGACTAATTTATCCAATGGTGTTGGTTATTCTATTTTATATTTGATTTTTATATACCTAGAATTTTAATATTTTATCTACTGATGTTTGTCTACTGATGTTTGTCTACTGATGTTTGTCTACTGATGTTTGTCTACTGATGTTTGTCTACTGATGTTTGTCTACTGATGTTTGTCTACTAATGTTTGTTTTGATAATCTGGTTTATGAAAAGTTCCAGTGGCTTATTTCATACAACTGAGATTCAACTTTAAAAATAAAGAGCCCATTTAATACTCAGTTCCATAAATTCAGGTTAATCACAGTAATGACAAAAAAATTACTACACGTTATATCGGGTAGTGCAAATGATAACTATTTTGAAACATTCCTGCGTACTAGTGTTCTGAAACTCACATTCTGCAACAAATTTTAAGTTCTTAAACTTAAGCTAATATTTTTGTCTTTCGTGGTAGAAAAAATTTATTCATATCCTTTCCATTCATCCTCAACGTTGCCAAGATGATACTATATTAATATTTTAAAGAAAGTTCACAAATTCATTAGATAAATTCCTCTTGTGCCCAATTAATATACCACTTTCATGTTTTTACAATATTTTGTCTTGATAGACATCTTACATTTGAATGGAAACCATGGAAAACTTTGTATATATTGTAATACATTTCTATATTGTGGCTAACTTTCCATAGGATGGTAATAAATGACAATTGGTGAAACAGCAAGTACAGTGATGCACTCTTCATATACAGCATTTGAAAAGAATCAGAATACAAGCGAATATACTGAAGAATATATTACAAATTCAATAGAAGAATGTGATTTTTTAATGGAAGATGCATTGTGTAAACTTAGCGATGCCATAGAATCTCTTTCACGAGATTACTTCAAAGAAGAGATAGATCAAATGTCAGTAACCGATGCTACAACAATGCTTTCTCGTCGGAATGCATTTATTCGTGAGTTATCTGAAGCAAGAAATTACCTGATTGCAGAACTTGTAGGATATCGAAAGTATATCAACGAGATATCGAAAGAAATAGATATTATGCCGGAAACATTTTGATGAAACAGTCAATGAAAATCGGTAAGGTCAAGACAGGGACATTACAATATTAGGGGCATTACAACATTATATGTTAGTATGAAATGTGAACACATAGACAGCTTTCTGAAGGAACAGAATTACTTTGGAATTAACAGCTCAGTTTATAAATAGCTATAGTCACGCCTGTAATTGTTGCAACAAGAATTTCATTGCATCTCATTTGAGCAGTTGCATTATTTAGCCTCGTGACTATATTTCGTTACTTGATGGTCTAGGAAACAGATTTTGAACCAAAAACAGCTTTCGGAGAAATTCTAACCCTCAGCTTGCTGATTACGAATTTTCTGGACAAAATAATGATAGGTTCCTGTTAATTTATCCAAAAATCATTTCGCTTTTTTAATTTCTTTTATTGAAGTTGTATATCGTGTACAGGTGACCTATTATTTTCACTCCAACTTCGAATTTGTTTCATTTTATAGAATCATTACACAGTACCAAGATGGAATTGGAAGTACTCAACGTTTTACCTTTTGCATCGTCTGTAGTTGTATTATATATTTAGCTTCCAAATGTTTTTGAATCTGCAAAATCATTTCAGGATGCAACCCAGTCCCAATCCTGTTGATTTTAAATTAAAGAAAATAATTGAGGGTTTTTTGGATAAGTCCCCCATGTTCTCTATACAGATCAAACAAACATGGTGAAAGCCACATAAGTTATTATTACCATGCTTACACTGTACTTCAGGCCCAGATATGTTGAGCCCTGCCCCATTTTCCCGGCAACAATCCCGGAAGTGAAAGCCTGTACTAGGGCGGAGTGGAACATGAGCATACTGTACTCTTCGACATTAAAATATCCGCCTATTCCCCCTATTCCTTGTGAAGAGGTGGAGAAAGAAGACGTTTGTGGGAAGAAGTTAGTAGCCAGGATATAAACTATGAACAGGAAAACGAAAAAGGCTACATAGATTGTAATGACATAAACTACCATTGTTGATGAGCGCTCTTTTTTCATATCCTCGTCATTTCTAGCCTGTTTAGCAGTAATCGAGAGTACATTTTTAAGGTCACTTGTAGACTCATTTGCTTTTACGATAATGTGGAGAATTCGGCTTGAAGAAGGTGTTTTGATGCTGTTCTCAAGGTTCATAAGGGCTTTAGAGGTGGAAGTGCCCCAGGAAAGATCTTCCTTTAATTTTTTAAGTTCTTTACTGAGAATTCCCATTTTGGATTCAGATATTATTTTTAAGGAATTTGCAAGCATAATCCCGGATTCATTCATGCTGGAAAGGCTTTTCAAAAAATCGGGCATTTTCTCATCAATTTTGCGCATCCTCCACGCTTTTATTTCGTAAAAAATTATAAAAGGAATAAGGGCAACAACAATAAAGATAACAAAATAATCATCGACAGCAGTAACTAGCTTTATAGCACTGTCAGAGACATGGTCAAAACTTATACTCAGGTGATGAAAACTAGAAAAGAGGCTGTTTCTAAGGTTTCTTGGAAGTTGGGTAAGATAGTACAATCCAAGTGGAACTCCGAAGAAAAACGTGTATCTTGGCTCATTCCGGATAGTTCTGTAAGGGTTAAGAACCATGTCTCTGAGCCTATAAAGTCCCCTGTATAGCATGTACGTCTTTTTCCTTTTTTGCTCCACCTCTTCAGTAAGCTCTGAGTCAATTTCTGGGATATCGGAAAGGTTTATTGTAAAACTGCGAACGTCACCTTTTTTAGGATCAATGGAGAGTTCTCCTACAGTATCGAGAAGTACCAAATAAAGCAGGGTTGCAAGAGGTAGTATTATATAAATAAGCATGTAAAGGATCTGAGCTGAAGCCGGCAGGAAAAACTGTAGCACAACAAGGGTTACCATTACGAAAAGAGGGCCTGCAACAAGAGCTGTTACATAGATTTCGGCAAGTACATCAAGTCTCTGTAACAGGTTTCTATTCGCCATCTCGGCCAGACCCTGATATTGTTCGGACTTATTTTTGACATATTCGGTTATGGTTCCGCTGCTTGAAACAATAATCAATCCATCAACAAAGTCTTTGAAAATTTCTGAAGGGGTGCGTTCCTTGGCAATTTTAAGGGAAGTTATGAAATCCTTTCCCAGATAGTCCATATCTCTTACAACATAGGAGATTTCTTCCGCAGTTGCCCCAAATATATAGCTGTACCTGCTCAAAGACCGGAAAACGTCATAAATTGACATGCCTCCCTTTGTCAGGGCATACATGTAAGTTATTGCCGGAAGCATGGATTTATCGATAGAAGCTTGCCGGTTATTTGCCTGGAAATAAGGATAGATATATGCTACAAGAAATACGACAAAAAAACTTACAAGAAACAGTATAAGGCCAACGAGAAGCGCAAGAGGATATACATATTTACCTGCAATGTCGGCATGTCCAGGGTCTACAAAAAGGCTAAGTCGGGAAACCGGATTCCCAAAGATTTTTAGTCCCAGCCATAAGCCAAAGACTCCTTCAGCAATTCCTACAATTACGGAGTACATGAAGGTAGAAGCCAGATATTGGTCTACTGACATAGAGATATGAGAATGACGTATTTTTACCTTTAAGTCCTGAAAATAATCTTTGTTTTTATAGAAAAAGTCCCCATAAAATTGGTATGCTAGTTCATCCAGAATAGTATAAGTCATATTCCCCCCTCTTAAGCAACCATATTCCTGTATAGCAACCGTTGAGCTGCAACCGTTGAGCCGGTTGATCATGCCGACTATGTCGTCACTGGAGTTTTCGCTCAAGCCTTTTTTTAAAAAGGCTTGTGGTCAAGTAGTTTTTTCAAAAAGTTTTTCGCTCAAGCCTTTTTTTAAAAGGCTTGCTCTTAAGCAGTCATATTCTGTATCATACTCTCTAGTGTATCGTTTTCTATAGCTTCCATAACCATTTTTGGATGAGTCTGGTATGCCTGAACTACAATGGACACCTGAACATAGTTCCTTATGCCTTTTTCGTACATATAAGCCAGAATTGTTCTCCGATTCTCTATCTCGTTTCTCAACTGACTGGTATCCCATCCTCTTACAGTCATAATTTCCTGTAGAATGTGAGAATCCCCTACATTAATGAAGCAGTCCTCTAAAGGTTCCCAGTTGAAAAGCTCATTTATACCCAGATCTCCTGTTTCAGGATCGACATTCATAACTTCTACAAGACTTCGGGTTCGTCTAACTCTTTTTTCTTCTATGTACACTTGCTCCTGAATACAGAGCACATTCAGAGACTGCAGCATGACGTGAGGCACGTTTATTGGCTCATGAGTGAGCCTGTTTACAACGGTCTGTACATCTCCTGCGTGCATTGTTGAGCTTGTTGCATGTCCTGTTGACATCGCCTGGAAAAGAGTAAGAGCTTCACCGCCTCTTACTTCACCCACAATAATATAATCTGGGCGCTGTCTGAGAGCGGCTCTTAAGAGGTCGTACATGGTAATTTCTCCCGAAGAGTCTGCAGCAAACCCCTCTCTTGCAACCCCGGAAACCCAGTTATTATGGTAGAGTAAAAGTTCCCTTGTATCTTCGATCGAAACTATCTTCGTTGTAGAAGGCATGAACAGAGATGTAGCGTTCAGTATAGACGTTTTTCCTGAAGCTGTCCCCCCTGCAAAAAGCATGTTGTAGCCGTTTTCGATAACCATCCAGAAATACACAAGCATGTCAAGGTCGCACGTCTTATAGCTAAGCAGGTCTATAGGAGTCATTGGATCTTTTCTGAACTTACGGATAGTAAAAGAACTGCCTCTGGGGGTAATCTCTCTTCCTAAAACAGCTTGAAGTCTTGAACCATCCTGAATTGTTGCATCCACGATTGGCTGGCTTACAGAAACGTGTTTATTGTTCAACTGGCACATCTTGATTACAAGAGCATCAAGTTCCTCTTCTTCAAAAGTAATATTACATTCAACATTGAGATATCTGTTATGATAAACATAGAGAGGGACTCCCACTCCATCACATGAAATGTCCTCTATATAAGGATCATAAAGGAGAGGATCGATTTTCTCGTATCCCAGCAGGTTTCTTCTAAGATAATATATAATTTTTAGGAGTGTGGCTTTAGAAATGTCAGCTTTATAACGTTCAAGAAGAAAGAGGGCTCTATCTACCAGAAATGTATCCTTTTCGGATCTGGAATGCGTAGACCCAAGAATCAGGATATCTTGAAAATCTTCATATATTCTTTCAAGAAGCTCCTTCTCAAATTTTGTAAGAGAAGGTTCAATAAGCCTGTAATATGTTGATCTACGGTCTTCCATAATCGATACAAAAGTGTAAGGCTCCTGAAGCCAGTATCTTTCGAGTTCTCTTAATTCGTCAGGCACTATAAAATCTACAAGAGGTCCATCTTTTTCCGGGTCATAAGCTGGCAGAGTCCTCAAAGGCCTATCAAAGTAACTTCTAGCCCTTTTTACAACCTCAGCTATGGAGTTATAGTTACCTTTTTTCTCCAATAACCCCGAAATAAACATATTCTTCGCTAGCATTTCTTTTACATCGTCCAAACTCTCGCTCCCTCAGGGTTCTTCTTAGGTCATATAAGAAGAACATATTATAAAAACTTTACATGTTTGCGACGGGTCCTGGTAAGCGGTAATGTATTCGGATCAAAACTCCATAAAACAGCATGCTGTTTTTCATGATTCTGAACCTTTTTCACGAGAAAGCTGCTTGTTTACTTAAAAAAGTTTAATAAATTTATTTACAACTTAAAAATTGGTCGTGTCCTTGAACTTCCAAAAAAGATTTCTCATAAGTTTGGGGATTGAATAAAGATTGTCCTGATTATGGAATGAAAATCAAAGGAATATAGTCCTCGAAGAAAGATGCGGTAAAAATAACTATGAACTTCTTAAATGTAAAACCTGCAAGCATTACTTTAGTGAAACAGAGATACAGTATTTTTTGGACTCTACATTCCTCAGAAAAAAATTCTAAAAACTTGGATATCTTTCCTGAATATCGGCCCCAAAAATAGAAACTGATTCCAAAAAACTCCATCAGTGGACGAAAAAATAACGGATCACATGCGGAGTTTAAAGGAAATTATTGATGTTCAGAATTTCGGTCCAATAACTTAGTGTCGAGTCAACCATCAAGGATTCACTAATTCCGAGTAGTTATAATTGGTTTTATACGATATTTCACGTTTGACTCGACACTTAGAGGCACAACAAGTTACGTAGTCATGCAATAATTAGAAGGCTAGAAATTCATTGTTTTTTAGCAACTAAATAGATTCTTTCAAACTTTAAGTTAATCATTCCTGAATTATCTGCCTGTTCTTGAAGAGCTTCTTTAACTAATTCACGAAATGTACTAATATAATTATCTGTCAAAGTTACAGTGTAATAAGATTGGTTCAAGTAACCGTTTTCGGCTCCTGATTGATATATTTTATACGCCTGTTCAACAGAAAAGAGATTTGACTCTTCACGAAGTTCGCTATAAATTATATCAAATCCATGATTTCTAAAAAGTTGCTCATATTCATCCTTGCTGTCAAAGAAAAACCATGGGCTTTTAAAGTGATTAAATACTTCTCGTGTATATGGATGCATACGGATTTTTTCTATTGCTGAAATAAAGTTAGGGCAATAAGATTGAGTAGCTGGAGCCTGTATCCCTATTCTACCTCCTTCCTTAAGCACATTAAAACAACGCATTAATACTTGGTCTGGTTTTTGAAACCACTGAAAACACGAGTTACACACAATAACATCAAATTTTGTATTTAGTTCAAGATTTTCAGCATCCATGACAGAATATTTTAAGTTGGGAAGATCTTTGTTGGAGCTTATTGCCTGTTCTATCATACCTTGAGAAACATCGATCCCCTGTACAGATCCGTTAGTAATTTTTGCAATTTTTTTTGTGATATGACCTGGCCCACAGCCTATATCAAGTACATCTTCTTCAGGTTGAATTGATAATAAATTTAAGAGGACTTCAGAGGCTGATTTTTGAACCAATGCATTATCTGCATATGTAAAAGCCTTAGAATTAAAATTAACTTCTGACATAGTTTTAACCACTTTCCTCACTGAGTTTTCATATTATTTAGGACTTATGCGGTTGAACCAAGAAATCAATATGTCTTTACCCTTCAAGGATCTAAAACATATATTTTACATCAATGTCTTTTGTGCCTGATTTTGCACCACAAGTGCCTACAATCCGATTATTATTCCAAAACCAAATTTACTGGTATACAAATTCAAGCAACGGTTATTAGATTCATCAATTTCAATTATTGATCACAGGAAAGCTGAACTTGAACGATTTCCTTGTTGAATGGCTTTTGAGACTGTCCGAGAAGTTTTCATGAAGAGTAGACATCTTGAAAATTGTGTATTGATTTAAACCATATCACTGCAATTTAGCCCTCTTGAGCGAAGCGGAGCGAGCGAAAAGGGCTCCGTCCTCCCGAGACGGGACTCGGGTGACGGGACTAGGATGACGGGACACGGGAATTTAAGAGACGAGTGCCTTAAGCCCTGCAACTGCATTTACCAGTATATCTACCTCTTCTTCGGTATTATAGAGTGCAAAAGAAGCTCTTACAGTGCTGTCTACATTCAGGAAGCGAATGGTTGGAATTGCACAGTGATGCCCACTCCTTACACAGATTTTTCTTGTCTGGTCAAGGATCAGGGCAACATCGTGGGCATGAAGCCCTTTTACATTAAACGGTACTATCCCTGCCCTGTCATCAGGCCCATATACTTCTACATGCTCAAGTTCAGAGAGCCTTTTTGCAGTTTCCCTGGACAACTTTATTTCATGTGCCTCAATTTTCGGCACCCCTATTTTTTCTACATATTCGACTGCTCTTCCTAAGCCTATAACTCCAGGAATATTCGGAGTGCCGGCTTCAAAACAGGCCGGAGAAGGTTCCAGCACGTAAGTATATCCTTCAACATCCGAAACCGTACCTCCTCCCACTGAAGCACTATCGAGCACATCTGGTTCTTTGATATAGAGAACGCCAGTGCCCTGCGGTCCAAGCAAGCCTTTATGTCCCGCAGTTGCAAAGAAATCACAGTTAAGGTCTTTAAGGCTGACCGGCATATGTCCTGCAGATTGAGCCCCGTCTACCAGGACTTTTATGCCGTATCGATGGGCAAGTTTAGTAATGTTTTTTACATCCTGGACGGAACCGAAGACATTTGAAACCTGGTTTATGGCCACCAATCTGGTTTTTTCAGTAAAAGCTTTCTCTATCGAAGAGATATCGATTTTTCCTTTACTGTCCGGACTTACAATCGTAACTTTTACTCCTTTTTTCTGCAGGCGCAGCCAGGGCAGGAGATTAGAATGGTGTTCGAGCACAGTTGTAACGATATGGTCTCCAGCCTCCCACGGGTAACTGTTTGCAATGAGATTGATTCCTTCAGTGGTATTTTTCGTAAGAACGGTCTTTGAAGGCTCTGCATTCAGGAAATGTGCAACTGTTTCCCTTGCATCTTCATAGCGGTTTGTAGCTTCCCTGGCCAGACGGTGGGCTCCTCTTCCGTGATTGCCAGCATACCTATAAAAGTACTCGACCATAGCTTCAACTGCAGGTATCGGAGTCTGAGTAGTTGCCGTACTGTCAAGGTACACGACTTCTTTAAGAACAGGGAAATCTTCACGAACCGCATATACGTCGTACATGCTTCTTTTTTAGGAACGAGAAATTAAAAAAGGTTTTGCAGGTTATTTACCCTGCACCCCGCCTATCATAAAGCGGTAAAGGTCTAGTTCATCTGAGTCCAGGTTATCGGTACAGCCTTTTACAACGGCATGATAACCATTTTCCTGGCTTTTACGTCTATATTCTTTTCTTTTTCTGTGTTCATGCGTTAATTCACTCATAAAATTTCCTCCTGTCTCTTCAAAACCCGCGCTTACATGTAGGTCATAGTAGTCCTTGTGGATACGAGAGCCCTGCAATTCTGATTAAAGTTTCCAGCCTTTTCGGGAGCGGCAATTGAATGCAGGTTAGAATTCTCAGTCCCTCCAGGGAAGCTCAATCAAAGTCATTCTCCAATTCCCTGTGGACAAACTCCTGCAATAAGGCTCAGAACCTCAATTGTTCTGGATAAAACCTGAGAGCAGGCCAGAATTCTATTTCATCTGGGCTAAAAACCCCACAACAGCGCAGCAAGCGTTGTTCTTACCCACAACAAGTATAAATTGTCAATCGTAATATATATTGGTTCCGGAATTTCTTTTAGATCCGACTGAACTTTTTTTAAATGAGTCAAATTTTTTGATCAAACGATTGGAAGAACTCCCAATTTTTTTAACGTTACAATTTTTTAACTTTGTCAATTTCTCACACGAGTTCATTTTTTAGTTTCAAAATTTACCATGAGCCCTGAAAGGTGTGCCGGGATTGCCCCTATAGCAGTACAGGTCTCAAGAGAAAGCCCTTTGCAGGTAATGTCAAGATGGTATCTTCCTCTTTCAAAAAGCTCTTTTGGAAGCCCCTTGTGTCCGAGTCCTACAAGAAACAGAAATGAGCGGTTTCGAAGAGCTTCCTCGGCAATCTTTATGGGCGGAACCTGTCTTTTTGGATCAGGTTTTGAGGTAGTGATTACGATTTCCCCAAACTGGGAAGGGAATCCTTTTTTTGGAAGATCGGATACTGACAGGTAGTTTTTTTCATAAAGAATTTTGAGATAACTTCCCGATTCTCCTATTGTGGTTTTTTCCATCACATAAGCTACCAGTTCTTCTGCAGTCATCTTGAAAGGAAAATCGTAAAGGGCTAGGTGGAATCCAAAAGCATGGCAGATCGGAGCAGCTCTCGCAATTGCCCGATAATGCGCATCTAGAACTTTGATTTTATCGTAGGTATTTACTATCCCAAGGGTGAGCATAAGATGCTTCATTATTCTTTTTCGTAAAATAATGTTTCGTCAACTTTTAGTGATTTTTCTTAAGTTTTTAGGGTTTAATAATTCCTTGAATCGTCAGTTACTTAGACCGAATTTAAAATCACGGCCTTCAAATACGATAAAAGGGAATAAAGCTCCTGTTTTTCAGATTGATATTTTACAATTTAATTCACAGAAAAACAAAAAACAGAAGTTTGTTAACGTAACCTAATAACTCTGAATAATCTTATTATAGTTCTGTGTTTAAAAGTTCAGATGCTTCTTGTAAAAAATGATTATAAATTCCACAGTAGTTTTTATCCAATGTTTTTGTACATGTGTAAGAATCATCTTTTATACCCAGCACACCTCGATCTGTATTTACATTTATTATGAAACAGATGTTTTGTCCCAAAAGCTATGTTAAAAAATTTCATATATTAATATATACCATTTACATATTTAAATTTATCAAATAGTGTCAGACTATGTTTAGAGAGTTTGATATTCCTCATGCTACTGGTTATGCCATTGTTCGAAAAACTGAGAAAGTGTCAAAAATTTCTTGTTTAAAACCCCAACTAATTAGAATAATTATTGAGTGAATGCTAAATCCTGTATAAACCACATTGAAATTTTTTAATATTAAATATCTTTACAACAAAATATGAATGGTTCGAAGACCATCTCAAAGTAGCTTAGAATAAGTTAAAGAATTGGATTTTTGATCAGTTGTTAAAAATTACAAAAAAGGATTTTCAAATCTGACAAAAGGATTACTTTCGCTTTTTTGTCAGATTTGATCAAAGATCATACATCCCCTTTTAACCTTGATCTTTTATCCCGTTTTTCGGTTTAAGGATTTATTTCGCTTTTAGAGTATATACCTGGTCTTGTATTTGTTGTCACTTTTATGTAATTTGTTTTTGTTACAGTACTGCTGCCTGCAACATTGGTCACCTTAAGTGTAATCTTATAGTTTCCTTCCTGTGAATACTGATGTTTTGGATTCTGTTCTCTTGAAATTGTTCCGTCTCCAAAACTCCATTTCCATTTAGTCGGTATTCCTGTACTTTTATCAGTAAAAGCGACATTTAATGGTGCTTTTCCGGAAGTCGGAGATGCCGAAAATGCAGCAACCGGCTTTGTTACTACATTTATATAATCTGTTTTTGTTACCGTGTTGCGGCCTGCCGCATTCTTTACCGTTAAGCTAACAGTATATTTTCCTACTTTGGAATACTTGTGGATCGGATTCTGGAGGAATGACTTTGATCCATCTCCAAAGTTCCAGAACCAGGAAGTTGGGGAACCGGTGCTTGTATCTGTAAAGGCAACATTTAATGGAGCTTTTCCTGTAGTTGGAGATGCAGAAAATGCAGCAACCGGAGAACTTTTCGAAAGAATACCCATGTAGATATCAGGATTTCCATTACGCATATCTGTCCACACTATCCTGTCACCGTAGATTGCAGAATAGTACTGATCTGATTTATCAGTAGTGTGCCATTCCTGACCAGTGGCTAGATCGTACACATAGACGTCCCAGTTTCCTTTGCGATTATTATTCCACACGATTCTGTCACCGTAGATTGCAGGATAAAGTGAATCTGATGGACCGGTGGTGATCTGAGTTTCCTTTTTAGTGGAAAGGTCATACATGTAGATATCCCAGTTTTCGTTGCGGGAATCCATCCATACTATTTTGTCGCCGTAGATAGCAGGACACATCTTCTCTGATTCATTGTTAGTAATTTGAGTTTCCTTTTTAGTGGAAATATCATACATGTAGACATCAGTATATCCATTGCGATAGTCTACCCATACTATCTTGTTACCGTAGATTGCAGGATAATATGAGTATCCATTGTCGGTTATCATTTTTTCCGTTTTAGTGGAGATGTCGTACATACAAACATCGTACAAATCAGAGAGGTCACCGTAGGGACAAGTTGTCCAGACCATCTTGTCACCGCAGATTGAGGAGCTCCATAGATATCCTTCATTGTTTGTGATCTGAGTTTCTTTTTTAGTAGAGAGATCATACATGTAAATGTCGGAGTTCCCACTGAAATCCTCAGGGTTTCTATTGCGCTCATCGACCCATACTACTCTGTTACCATAAATGTAGGGGCTATACTGATCTGATACATTTGTAGTGATCTGAGTTTCCTTTTTAGTGGAGAGATCATACATGTAGATATCCCAGTTTCCATTACGATTATCATACCACACTATCCTGTTATCATAGACAATAGGATCCCACTGTTCAAATTTATTGGTAGTTATTGGAGTTTCAGTGAGCTTTAACGCGGTAGCTTGTATAGATTCTGGGGCTGTAGCATTTCCCTCTGTAGATAACTTATTTAAAACAACTGTGTCAGTGGAAGAGTCTCCTGATCCGCCGGTGATTTCTGGTACGGTGAATTTGTGATCTCTTCCATTAATCGGTACCGCTGTCGCAGATGAGGCCAAAATTAAAAATATAATCAATGTTGAAGCTAAAGCTATTGAATATGCTTTTTCTTTTTTTTTCATTTTTCTTCCTCTTTTCCATTTTTCAGTGTTATTGTTCTAAACAATTGCTGAAACCAGGCATTGATATATCTAGCATCGATTTTGATTGCAATAGATTACCATTGCCAGAAAACTGAAAAATACAAAAATTTCTTGTTTAAAACCCCAACTAATTGGAATGGTTATTAAATGAATGCTAAGATCCTGTATAAAATACCTTGGAATTTTTTAATATTGGATGCATTGGCCCAAAATGTGGGAAAAGTGCGAAGAGCACCTCAAGTTAGCTTAAAAAAGCTAAAGAGCTGAATTTTAAGACCAGCTATTTTAAATTGTAAAAAAGGAATTCTCAAATCTGACAGAAGGATTACTTTCGCCTTTTTGTCAGATTTGATTGATGATCCTAAGGCTCAGTAACAGAATAATCTATGCACATTCCCGATTGGGTATTTTGATTTTCACTATCAAGGTCGCCAACCAAAGTTACAATAAATTACAAGTTGCATAGGTTATTTCGTTGCGGGCACTAACTACCCTTTAGATTTGATCTTTTATCTCGTTTCTGTGAATACTGAGTTCTGGATTCTGTTCTCTTGAAATTGTTCCGTCTCCAAAACTCCATTTCCATTTAGTCGGCACCCTCGTACTTTTATCAGTAAAGGCAACATTTAATGGAGCTTTTCCTGAGGTAGGAGATGCAGAAAATGCAGCAACGGGTTTTACGATTTCATTTTTTAGATACTGTGACATCCATAAATGACTTTTGTATTACTGCATTTTGCATCTTTACCTGGGACTGAAGAACCCAGAAGAATTACAACCGTTTTCAAAGTTGCAGTCACTTTGCCACTTTTATATATTTCCATTTTGATTTTGTACTACTTCCTGCTTCATTTGTTGCTATGAGTTTAACCGTGTAAGTTCCTGCTGCTGAATATGTGTGTGTTGGACTCTTTTCTGTTGAATATTTTCCATCTCCGAAATCCCATTTCCATTTCGTTGGTGATCCTTTGCTCGTCTCCGTAAATTTTACCTTTAGCGGAGCTTTTCCTGATAATGGCCAGCCCCAGAAATCCGCAGTCGGAGCTTGCGAAGTTCCTGTCACGGTTATATACTTTGATTTTGTTGCTGTGTTGATGCCTACCGCATTGGTTACTTTGAGGGTTACTGTGTATTTTCCTGCTTTGGAATACTTATGCGTTGGATTCTGATGGAATGACTTTGTTCCGTCTCCAAAATCCCATTTCCATTTCGTTGGTGATCCGGTACTTTTGTCAGTAAATTTAACGTTTAATGGAGATTTTCCTGAGGTTGGAGATGCAGAGAAGGCAGCAACGGGTTTTGATGTCACGGTTATATACTTTGATTTTGTTACCGTGTTCTTGCCTTTAGCATTCTTTACTGTTAAGCTAACAGTATATACTCCTGCTTTTGAATACTTATGAGTTGGATTCTGGTGGTATGACTTTGACCCATCTCCAAATTCCCATTTCCATTTAGCAGGTATTCCTGTACTTGTGTCAGTAAATTTAACCTTCAGTGGTACTTTTCCTGAAGTAGAAGAGGCTGAAAAGGCAGCAACTGGTTTTGTTATCACTTTTATATATTCTGTTTTTGTTACCGTGTTACTACCTGCAGCATTCTTTGCTGTTAAGCTAACAGTATATACTCCTGCTTTTGAATACTTGTGAGTTGGATTCTGGTGGAATGACTTTGATCCGTCTCCAAAGTCCCATATCCATTTAGCAGGTGTCCTTGTGCTTGTGTCAGTAAACTTAACCTTCAGTGGTGCTTTTCCTGTAGTTGGAGCTGCAGAAAATGCAGCAACTGGAGAGCTTTTCGAAAGGGTACCCATGTAAATGTCGCGATTTCCATTGCGCAGATCTGTCCATACTATCCTGTCACCATAGATCTCTGGATCGTACTGATCTGATTTATCAGTAGTGTGCCATTCCTGACCAGTGGCTAGATCGTACACGTAGACGTCCCAGTTTCCATTGCGACCATCAGACCACACTATTCTGTCACCATAGATTTCAGGATAGCAGGTAGTTTCATGATTTGTGATCGGAGTTTCCTTTTTAGTGGAAAGATCATACATGTAGATATCCCAGCTTCCATTACGATTATCCATCCACGCTATTCTGTCACCGCAGATAACAGAATACATCTTCTTTGATTCATTGTTAGTAATTTGAGTTTCCTTTTTAGTAGATATATCGTACATGTAGACATCAGTATATCCATTGCGAGAGTCTACCCATACTATCCTGTTATCGTAGATAGCAGGATAGTTTGCAGATCCGCTATTAGTGATCCGGGTTTCCTTGGAAGTAGATAAGTTGTACATGTAGATATCGTCCATTCCAGTGGATCCATATCGGCGATTATCTTCCCACACTATTCTGTCCCCGTATATTGCAGGAGCAGAGAAAACTGCTGAGTCGTCAGTTATCCTTTTTTCCTTTTTAGTGGAAATATCGTACGTATAAATGTCGTAACCTTCATAGGGTTCACCGCGATAACCCATGCAGACAATCTTGTCACCGTAGATTGCAGGAGCAAATGTCCCTTCTGCATCAATAATAGATATCTGAGTTTCTTTTTTAGTAGAAAGATCGTACATATAGATATCCCCATTTCCATTGCGTTCATCATACCACAAGATTTTGTTACCATAAATAACAGGGTCAGACTGCTCGAAATTATTAGTGGTAATACGCTTTTCAGTGATCTTGAGCTCAGCAGCTTGTATAGATTCCGTGGCTGTATCAGTTTCTTCGGTAGATAACTCATCGGACGGAATCTGGTCATCTGAGGGATCGCCTGCTCCACTGCTGACCTCCGGTGGGGTGCTCAATGTGGTGTTATTATCTATTATATGCGCGAGTGCCGATGCCGTGGATGAAACAAAAATCAAAAATAAAATTATAAATGTTGAAACTAAAGCTATTGAGTACGCTTTTTCTTTCTTTTTCACTTTTTCTTCCTCTTTTCCATTTCTTTTAGTGCTTATTATTCCCAGGAGTTGGCGAAATAGAGCAGTGGTAAACTAAGCATTGATCCTGCTTGCAACTGGCCACCACTACTAAGCAACCCGGAAAACATTAAAAATTACTTCACTTAAATTCTCTGTTATTTCCAATAGTTGTCCGGTTAAAGAAAATGATGGCCCTATATAAAATACCATTGAACTCTTTTTCATTCCTTCGTAGGTCATAGAAAATAAAATCGTAAAAATTACATACAAATTCGACTAATAGAGGAACGATTAATCAAAAACTAATACATGGGAAAAAGACTCTTGTTTTCTCGATTTTCATAATAGGAAGACACTAAATAATTTACATCGAGATACAGGTCAATATTTAGGAATGAAGACTTAATAATTGAGCTGGAAATTCAACACTTGCAAGAATATTTCATTGCATGCTGCGTGCACTTATCAAAATGCTCACAATTTTTGCAATCTTTCCAGAGGGATAACTTTTCAGTATTATCTATTTTTGTAAAATTTAGCTTTTCAAAAAAAATAGGGGCAGTTGTCCTGACATACAAGTCGCAGCACTGGTCTCTAATAGTTGTTAGAAGATACTTAACAAGCCTGGTCCCAACCCCTTTTCCCCGGAAGTTCGGATGGACTGCAATAGAATGAATCTCCAGAAAATCTTTACCGTGGAATTCGGATCTTATAAGGGCAGCACATCCTGTAATTTTTCCATCGATTTCAGCCAGCACAAAATCTTCCGGTCCAAGTCCTTCCATATCAAGAAAGTAAGTTGATAGTAACCTCTGAATTGCCAGCAGGTCTGATTTTCTGGCTTTTCGGATACGGATCTCTCTCATAATTTCCTTTGTTCCTTAGTTATTTTCTGGTATTCAGGCTGTCTTCATCTGTCAATCAGGTTTTCTTCAAGGTATAAGGTTCATCCATGCTCCCGCTCCGAAAGCCCTCAAGATCAAGAGTCACGTAGTCAAAGCCCAGGGATTTCAAACGCCGTGAAATTTTCTCTCTTTTCAGCAAAGCATCTTCCAGCTCATTCTGAATAATTTCTATCCGGGCAAGATTTTCGTGCGCCCTGACCCTGAACTGGGTAAAACCCAGAGAAAAAAGAAATTCTTCGGCTTTTTCGATTTTCTGGAGAGTCTCTGCAGTTATTGGCTGCCCGTAGGGAATACGGGTGGCAAGACAGGCTGCAGAAGGCCGGCTGGCTGCTGAGGGAGAAAGTTTAGAAGCAACTTCCCTTATTTCATCTTTTGTCACGTTAAATTCCACGAAAGGAGAATAAATCTTTTCTCCGGCTTCCTGTACTGCCCTGTATCCCGGACGGTTTTCTCCGTGTATTTCAGAGGAATTAGTGCCCTCAAGTACAGCATTATATCCTGCTTTCTCCGCGAAATCGAGCAGGGTTTCAAGCAGAGCCTTTTTACAGAAATAGCACCTGTTTAATGTATTTGCAGAAAAATAAGGAAGACTTAACTGAGAGAAAGAGAGTATTTTGTGCTCAATTCCTATCTCGCAGGCTGTCTCGACAGCTGTTTCAAGTTGTTTCTTTGGAAAAAGTGGGGAATTTATGGTTACGGCAAGAGCCTTTTCTCCAAGTACCTCAAAAGCAAGGGCTGCAAGAGTTGCACTGTCTACCCCTCCTGAAAATGCGATGACCGCACTTTCTCTGGCTTTTATGGCTTCCTTTATCAATTCTATCTTTTCAATGGCCATTAATAACGGGTTTTTAGCTAATAAGATATATGTATTTGCCAGCCCTATAATCAGGCAACTTGAAACAGCCGACAGAGGGGATTTATGGTTTTACATAACGGGCACTGTTTTTGAGTTTGAGAATCTTCTCAAAACAGTGGCATCCTGAAATCGTTGTAATGTTTTTATTACCAGAACTTTGTTTCATATTAGAGATTTGTTTGTTATAATAATCCAAATTAAAGAGTAGATTTGCCTGAACGGCAGAATTTTCATTTAAGTTACAAAGATGGAGATCTTACATGGCATTATTCGGAACTAATGGTGTACGTGGTATCGCCAATGAATATATAATTCCAGAGCTAGCAGTCAATTTAGCCAGAAGCCTTGGTACATATATGGGTTCAAAAGGCACGGTTGCTGTAGGCTGTGATACTCGGATTTCAGGTCAGATGCTGAAGTCTGCCGCAATCGCTGGGGCTCTTTCAACAGGTCTGAATGTAATTGACGTGGGAACGCTTCCTACTCCTTCTATTCAGTACTATGTGCGCGATCACGCCGATGCGGGGATCGTTATTACTGCGTCTCACAACCCAAGACAATATAATGGAATCAAGTTAATTGCTGGAGATGGTACGGAGTTCCCCAGGGATGGAGAAAGAGAGATAGAAAAAATTTACTCCTCTGGAAAATATTCCATTGTATCTTGGGAGAAGACTGGAAGTTTCAGGGTTGATCCAGGAGTTAACGACTATTATATCAGAAATGTTATCAATGCAGTAGATGCCGAAAAGATTCGCAGCCGCAAACTCAAGGTAGTCATTGATACAGGTTCTGGAGCAGGTTCACTCACTCTCCCCTTCCTGCTCAGAGAACTGGGTTGCAATGTGCTGACTCTTGGAGCGCAACCCGACGGGACCTTCCCCTGGCGAAATCCTGAGCCAACACCTGATGCTTTAACCGAGCTTTCCAAACTTGTGAAAATAACCGGTGCCGATTTTGGAGCAGCTCACGATGGAGATGCGGATAGGATAGTCTTTATAGATGAAAATGGCGAATTCTTAAATGAAGAGGTTCTGCTTGCCATGATGGCAAAATATATGCTTGAACGCGAAAAAGGGCCTATAGTAACTCCTGTTAGCTCCTCACAGCGGATGGCCGACGTAGCAAAAGAAGAAGGTGTTGAGCTTTACTGGACAGCAGTTGGCTCCATCAACGTCGCCCGAAAGATGATGGAAGTAAATGCAGTCTTCGGAGGCGAAGGCAATGGAGGCCTTATTTTCCCCAAACATCAATACTGTAGGGACGGAGCAATGGCCTGTGCCAAAATCCTTGAAATCCTGGCTGGCGGGAAAAAGCTTTCCGAGCTTGCTAAGAGTGTTCCTCAGTACTTCAACGCAAAAACCAAAGTTCCCTCTGTAAATACGCAGGCCACAATAGAAAGAGTAAAACATGAAGCTTCAGGCCTCGGACTTAAGATGGACACTATCGATGGAGTCAAAACCTGGTACGAAGACGGTTGGGTTCTTATCCGCCCCTCGGGTACAGAACCGATTTTCCGAATATTTGCCGAAGCAAAGAAGCAAGAACGAGCTGAAAAACTCATGCAGGAAGGCATGCAAATGGTCATAAGAGCAGAAAAAGCTTCAACTCCCAAATGAGTCCTGAATCTTTCCCTAAACTTGGCCTTCAAATCCCATTTTGAACAACCTTTGAGCTGCAACCGTTATGATGTTGATTTCTTCGTTGCTAAGATTTTCGGTCAAGCCTTTTTTGAAAAGGCTTGTGCTGCAACCGTTATGCCTGTTGATCACACCGACTATGTCGTTACTGGAGTTTTCGCTCAAGCCTTTTTTGAAAAGGGTTGCGGGAAAGCAGTTTTTTGAAAAGGCTTGTGATCACGCCGGATAGGGATTGGAGATAAAATCCTTAAACTCAAATTTTGAGCAGTTTTTGCTCAAACTTTTTTAAAAGACTTGCACCACTTTGAGCCTTTGGTTAAACTTTCCCCTGGAAAGGCTTTGGAACTCAAATGAATATTTTCATTGATTAGTATGCTTTAATTTTAGATTAGTAGCAACAAATTATAAATACATTAACTCCTTTATTACATATGGGACTAAAAATGAAAGGTTCTCCCTTATATAAGTATGTCAGTATAAGAGCCTCCTAAGCTCAAAGCGTATACATTCTAAACTGAGAATTTAGTAAAAGCTCTAAGTATTGTTTGATTAAAGGAACAGCCGGTAGTACAAGATCAATCGAAAGTGCAAGACCAACAGATAAATTTGAAAAGTGTAGACTCAGTCAAACCAAGTATAACTATAACTTATTATAAAAATTAAACGTGAACTATTAAATGTGAACTGAAACTCTGGACTAAATCTCGAATTCAGGTTATGGAGTTGATAGGAGAAGATAGTAACAAAATAAGAGTAGATAACGTGTGCGTAAATTTCAAAGATAAATAAATTGTGCTCAAACGTCTCAAGGAATTTATTGAATCCAGAACAATAAGATTTGGTTTCAAAGCCGATACTGGAATACATATATCGGCCTTTAATCTTATCCCTTCAATTTTACTTTTTTTCAAATTTTTGGTGTTTTTCCCAGTATCCAGTAAGTTTGCCCCCAAGGGCAAGTTTTCCAAGCTCTCGCCTTACTCGGTCACTTACTTCTGAGGGGACAGCCGATGCATATGGAGTTCCTGGCAGGGGGGTCAGGTAATGTGCCCTTACAGTACCTCCTTTCTTGCAGATCCAGCGGACAAGGTCAAGGCTTTTTTCCTGGTCCTCTTCGGCTTCAGTGGGAAGGCCAAAAATGAAATCAACAGCGGGAACAATTCCATGTTCCAGGCAGCACTCAACTGCTGAAATGCTGTCTCTAACAGTATGCCCCCTGTGGATCTCCTTTAGAATTCGGTCACTGCCGGACTGAGCCCCAAGGCTAAGGCTATTGTTTGCACAATATTTTCTCACGAGTTCAACCGATTCGTCGGTTACGAATTCAGGACGCACTTCCGAAGGAAAAGTCCCGAAAAAGATTTTCTTATCAGGCAGTTTATGAAGTGCAGAAAGCAATTTTTCCACTTTATCAAACCTGGGGTGAATTCCATCACTGCCGTAACCAAAGGCATTGGAGGCTATAAAGCGAAGATCATTATAGTATCCCGCATTTTTCACAATGGAATCTACGCTTCTGTGCCTGACTTCTCTTCCGAAAAGCCTTGGAGTCTGGCAGTATTTGCAGCCCCAGGGACATCCCCTGCTAATTTCAATGGGAGCCCGGAGTTTATGAGGGTCAAAGCAAGGATAGGAATCAAGATTTGCATAGGGTCTTTTCGGAGTTCTGGCAACCTTGCCTGTTTTTACATCTCTGTATGCAATGCCAGGTACTTTTCGCGGATCTCCCTTTTCCTGGATCATTCCCACCAGTTCCGGAAGGGTTTCCTCTCCTTCCCCGATCACAACATAGTCAAAGTATTCGAGCGTTTCTTCTGGAGCGCCGGATGGATGAGGTCCTCCAGCAATAAAAATCGAATCCGTGCCTGCATTTTTTACTTCCGTAAATACTTTTGCTGCCTGGCGCGTTGTAAAACTGTAGATCATGATCCCGTCTACAGGCCTGTCTACAAAACCAGCTTCAGGCAGTAAAGGCGAAAGGACTGCGAAGCTGTAAGAGTTTTTCTTGCTGTACCGGAAGTGCACATTCATTATTTTCTCCTCCGTTTTTTAGAAATCCAGGCTCTTTCAGGGAATTGGCTTAAAAGGTATCAGAGTAAAGCAAAGTAAGCCCAGGATAAAGGTAATGATCCCTAACAAGATGCGTTTTTTGTCCAGTTCGACTTCATCATGCAGGGGAGACGGATGCCCTATCGCAGCAAAAATCCAGAGGAAAAGAGCCCAGGAAATCCATATAAATCCATCTTCCTTCAGCCAGTAAATTACATAAAGCCCTATCAGAAACAGGACACGTGGCATCATAAACGAAATCTTTTCCGCTTTCTTACCCAGCATAGCCCTGAGGATGTGCCCACCATCAAGTTGTCCTGCAGGAAGGAGGTTGAGCAGGGTCACGAACATTCCTACCCAGCCTGCAAAGGCTACGGGATGAAGGTTTTCTCCTGTAGCTCCTACAAGGTTCTGGATAAACACGAAAAGTGGAGGCAGGCCGCTAGGCATTACAAACTTCGAAAAGGGATTTACTGCAGATGCCTCAAGGTTAAGTCCTATTACTGTAACCGCGACTGACATGAACAGACCTACCAGTGGCCCTGCAACTCCCACATCAAAAAGTGCTTTTCGACTGGGTACAGGTCCTCTATAGCGAATTAACGCTCCCATAGTGCCAATAAAAGTCGGAAAAGGAATAAAATACGGAAGAGATGCCTTCATCCCATGGTATCTAGCCATTACATAGTGAGCCATCTCATGAGAACCAAGAACTGCCATTATCGCAAGGGTAAATGGTAAGCCTCGGAAAAGTTGAAAGAGATCGTTTTCGAGGTCTGCTCCTGACATCCAGGCTCCGCAAACCATGGTTGTAAAAAAGGTTGCTATGAAAAGGACAAGGTTTATCCAGGTCTTTTCCTTTGCCTTCTTTTCAGGAAAAACCAGTAGTACATATTCTCCAAGCTCATACTTCAATGTACATCCGAACCCAAATTGCTGTAAAGGTTCCCAGAGTTCTCCTGTAATATTTTCGGTATTGGTTCTAGGAGTTCCAAAGAAGTAAAGAGCTTCACCGGAATTTTGGACCTCATAAACGTCGAATACCCTAACTATGTAAGGATATAAACGCGAGACCGTTTCTTCGGCATTGAATATTCCCTTGCCTTTATTATGGTTTTCCTGGTTCATTTTGGAGTTCCTATCTCCTATCTTAAAACTTAATTTTCGGGTTTATCAGTTCAATTTTACCCTTACAGCTTTCAGGACTTAAATAACCATTTTTCGTTTGCTAGTTATTTTTCATTTTTTCTCGTTTTCAGTTTTAATGGTTTCCTGTTTGAAAAGTTCAATATATCCTTTACTTCCGTTAACCAGAACAAGGTCTCCATTATTTAATACTTCGTAAGGGTTTTTCTCAAGCATATCAACAAGAGGGATTTCGGAAATAATAGCTCCGACTGCAACTATGGGTTCGGTTTCCAGATTTATTATTGCTGCAGGCGCAGTGCCGTTTTTCTTTAGTTGATACATAACATACGAGCCAACTGTAGAGCCTTTTCCGTGAGGAAAAACAAGAACTTTACCCTGGATTGATTTTCCTTCAAGGGCGTGATTCTCTTCAATTACGACCCCGGTTTTTGGGTCTACATTGCCAAGGAAGGAGATTGGGTCTCTGGAGAGTAGTACTTCTCCTTTTGCACATCCTCTTGAAATCGTCCTGCCTTTAAGTTTAATTGGAATCACCTGCCTTCTTTACTACCTTCTTTGCTGCTTCGCCTACTGCTTCCTTGACACAGGCCTCCATACTTCCATATACAGCTTCAGCTCCGCACATCCCTGGCACGTAAGCAAGTGCTTTTCCTGAGTTTACCATGACGCAGGAATAGCTGTTGGTAGCAGGAGATACTACCATGCAGGTATCACAGACAACCTTAGCTCCACTTTCTTCAATGGTCCCGACATACTCAGGATAGCGTTTTGCAAGTTCCCTTGAGGTAAAGATCCAGAATTCTTTTGAAACCGTTTTTCCTCTCAGGAGTTTGGCTGCTTTTTCAAGTTCCGCTGCCGAGCAGTGAGGACACCCTATGGTTATCAATTCGGGTTCTTTACAGGCTTTTTTCAGGCTCTCATAAACCTCGTCAATCTGGCTTTTCTCAATAGTTATTTTTTCTGACGGCTCTTCAAACTCCACCCTGCAATTCTCAGGCGTGACTCCTTTTACGTGGTAAAGAGCAACTGCTCCCGAAGCTGCCATTGCAGCTCCTAGTGCTTTTAACTCATCCGCATCCGGAGTACTCCTTATATGAAAAACAGGCACCCTACTCCCTGCAAGTTTCCCAGCTACATAACCGAGCGCACCGTAATCCGATCCACTCAGTGGACACTCTACATCAAATGAAATCTCAGGCACACGGTTTTCATCCAGATGGAATCCATAGTTTGCGGTTTTCCCGAGGAGTGCCGCAGAAAGAGCTGATGGCCCACCTTCCCGGTTAGTCCTGGCCCCAATTACGGAATTTGCATAGGAGACAGCTGACGATTCGCTCCATGCCAGGTGGTCACCATAACCGACATCGAATCCCTCGAGAGTATAAGGCGTACATGTACACTCACACCGAATTCCCAGTTTTTCGTATGCCTGGACAATCAATTTTTGTTTTTCCGCAAACTCGGGCGAGATCCTGAGCCTTTCCCAGTCTTGCAGATCCATTCCGGCAGGGTTCAGAATTGCAGGAACCTTAACCTTTCCTTTCAGGTCTGAAATCCATTCAAGACCTGCATCGCCCATAGTTTTGTAGGAAACCCCTGCTATCTGGGCGCTTTTGATTGGGATAAGCCTGTCCGCACCGTAAATGTCTCCAAGAGCCACCAGGATTTCAATAGCCTGCCTTAGAGTCTCCCCGGCTTCTCCATTCAGGATTTGCTCTTCTTCTTTTGTAAGATACATTGAAATTCACTCGGTAATTGCCAGATGCTTAAAATAATTTTTACCTATTCTTCCGGAATTATTTCGGAATTACTGCCCTTTCAAAATTTTCCTTTTCTACGAGCACTTTTGTAGCATCAATTCCCACTTTTGTGGTCGTTCCGTCAGGAGCTCCTCGTGGATCAAGGGAACTACCCCGGACATTGGGTATAATAAGAATATCCATATCTCCTTTTACCCTGGTAGCAATTGCAAACTCAACATCATTCGGGTCAAAAATATTTATATCTTCGTCCACAATCACTACATGCTTAAGGCTTGTATGGGCGGCAAAGGCTGCCATGATAGCGTTTTTTCCATCTCCTTCAGTCTGCTTCTCAATCTGAACAACTGCATGGAGATAACAGCATCCTCCTTCGGTCAACACAACGTTTTTGACCGTAGTAACCTCTCCCACAGCCCTGTAAATCCTTGGCTCGTAAGGTACTCCCATCATCAGAAGATGCTCAGGGCCGGCTGGCAGAATTCCATGATAAATCGGGTCTTTTCTATGGATGATTCGAGTGATATGGATAACGGGCTCTTTTCTTACCACATCGTAGGTTCCGGTTATGTCAACAAAAGGCCCTTCATCAACCCTCTCTCTGGGGTCGATATAACCTTCAAGCACAATCTCCGCATGAGGGACTTTTACCCCGTTTGCACACTCAAAAAGTTCAACAGGAGCTCCTCGCAGGGCGGCTGCGTATTCAAACTCTTTTCCTACAGGGACCCTTGTCGAAGTCGCGTAAATAATTGTTGGGTCGCAGCCAAGTACAATTGCAACAGGCAGAGGTTCACTTTTTTCAGCGGCTTTTTTGTGTAGTAGATAAGTATGCCTTGGAGGAACCAGCCGAACTGCAAGTTTATCTTTTCCTGCTAGCATAAGCCGATGAATAGAAGCATTAATCGTACCTCCATACTCGGAAACTACAATTCCTGCCGTTATATAAGGGGCTCCATCTTTTTCAAAATGCGTGAGGATAGGAAGTTTTGTCAGATCAACCTGATCTTCTATGACCTCAAACGTTGGAGATTCTGACACCAGCCGTACTTCCCCTTCAGGAGAAACTTCCGAAAGTTTCTTTATAATTTTTTCTTTAGGAACTCCGAGCATGGAGGACAGTTCATCCCTTGACCCGAGCAGGTTCATTATGACTTTTGAACCTGAAATATCATGAAAGAGAACGGGAGATTTTGTGTTTTTTGCAATTTTTGAAGCTTCAAACCTCGGGGACACAGGTTGGAGAATTTCTACCAGTTTTCCATTTTCTTTTAACTGGTTGATAAAAGTTCTAAAACTCATGGGTATCTGGATATCAGAAAGCTTTCAGATGATAAAAAGATTGTCTGACAAGTTTTTTAAGAATAACTTCTAAAAAAGGCTTAAGCGAAAACCCCAAGAAACAGAGTGAGCAACCGGTGCAACGGTTGCAGCACAAGCCTTTTCAAAAAACTGCTTTCCCGCAACCCTTTTCAAAAAAGGCTTGAGCGAAAACTCCAGTAACGACATAGTCGGTGTGATCAACAGGCATAACGGTTGCAGCACAAGCCTTTTCAAAAAAGGCTTGACCGAAAATCTTAGCAACGAAGAAATCAACATCATAACGGTTGCAGCTCAATGGTTGGTAACGCAAACCTTTTTCAAAAAAACTTGATTGAAAAGTCATCTTAGCATTCGTCAAGCATGAAAGCTCTGGGCCTTATGATCTTTTTCTTCTCGTACTGGTCAAAGCAGTGAGCTATCCAGCCTGAGACCCTGCCGATTGCGAAGATTGATGTTGCAAGTTGAGGGGGAATATCCATATATTTGTAAATGACTCCAGAATAGAAATCAACATTAGGATAGATTGGCTTTCCTTTCTTTTCTACAAGTTCACGGATAACAGTGTTTTCTACTACCTCGGCAATGTTGTACCAGTGCATATCTCCTTTTGCTTCTGCGAGTTGTTTAGCAAGCTGCTTGAATATCATGCCTCTAGGATCGTAAGTTTTGTAAACTCTATGTCCAAAGCCCATAATTTTTTCTTTTTTACTCAGCTTATCAAGGACATAATTCTCCGCATTTTCTGGGCAAGCAATCTCTTCGATCATGGCTGTGACTTCTGCCCTTGCCCCTCCATGTAGAGGGCCTTTAAGGGTGCAGAGTCCGGAAACAACAGCAGAATAGAGATCTGAAAGAGTAGAGGCGGTAACTCTTGAAGAAAAAGTAGAGGCATTTAGTTCATGTTCGGCGCTGAGGATGAAGTCTTTTTCCATGACCTCAGCCTCCAACTGAGTTGGTTTGTTTCCTCTTAACATATACAGGAAGTTAGCTCCGTGTGATAGGGATGGATCCGGAGGTACAGGTTCTTTTCCGTTTGCGATTCTATAATACGCAGCAACTATGGTTGGTATCTTGGCAATTAACCTTGTGGCCTTTCTCATGTTTCCTTCAGGAGAGCTGTCGTTGATGTCCGGATCGAATTGTGATATAAAAGAAACAATTGTACGCAGCGCTTCTATAGAGTCAATGTTGAAATTGCACATATGGATAACATCTATCACCTCCCTGTTGACTTCACGCTCCCCATGCAAGCAGGCTGAATACTCGGCAAGTTCCTGATCTCCGGGGAGATCTCCGAGGATAAGCAGATAGGAAACGGCATCATAGGGAAGATCAACCAGCTGGTTAATGTCTATCTCCCTGTATTTCAGAATGCCCTCCAACCCATCGATGAAACAGATATTTTTACTCATTTTATACCTCACAGTTATGCCAAGAGGATTTTCAAAAAACTTTGAAGTTTGGGGAATCCTCTAATTATATACGGAAAATTTAACACGAAGGGTCTTACAAGACCCAAAAATAGGGTGACAATGCATTCCTATTATCGTCGAATAAGTATATTAAATTTGTTGAAATTATATCTCAGGGTTCTTATAATAATTTTTTTGACATTAAGGATCTAAGGCCTTAAACCTCTCGATTATATTAAAAATGAAATGTGCTCTTTTCAGAATAAAGTTTTCCTTAAAATATCTGTAAGAATTAAAATAACTCTTTTATAACTCTCTTTCCGACCCAAGAAAAGAAAAGGTTGCAAAAAAGCAGGAAGTTTTAGGTAAATCCTGCAAAACCTTTTCAAAAAGATTCTTTGTCTAATTCAAATACTACTACCCTATTAATTTTTCTTCACGGAATCCCGCAGGAACTTATGCAAAATTCCACCGTTCAGGTAATACTCGACTTCTACAGCCGAATCCAGCCTCAAAGTTACCTGGAACTGAACTTCATTACCATCTTCGTCTTTTGCCCTTACAGTAAGTTCTCCTTGTGGTTCCATGTATTCAATGCCCAGAATATCATAACTTTCCTTTCCTGTAAGGCCCAGAGTATCGGCATTCTCGCCTTCTTTAAACTGCAATGGAAGAACTCCCATGCCGACAAGGTTACTTCTGTGAATACGCTCGAAAGACTCGGCAATAACTGCTTTAACTCCGAGCAGGAACGTACCTTTAGCTGCCCAGTCCCTGGAACTGCCTGTTCCGTATTCCTTTCCTGCGATAACGATCAGAGGAGTATCATTTTCCGCATAAAGCATGGCTGCGTCATAAATAGGGATTCCTTCACAGGGTTCCTCGGGGAAGTCTTCTTTCCGGGAATGGTATACGGTCCATCCTCCTTCCCTGCCCACGAGCCTGTTCCTGAGCCGAATATTCCCAAAGGTCCCACGCATCATTACCTCGTGGTTACCCCTCCTGGACCCATAAGAATTGAAATCTTCAGGGCTCACACCCCAGGAAATCAGGTACCTGCCCGCAGGACTGTCTGAAGGAATGGCACCCGCAGGGGAAATATGGTCCGTGGTAATGCTGTCCCCGAAAAGGGCCAGAACTCTTGCATTCTTTATATCCGCAGGCGAAGGTGGAGCAGGTGGGAAGTCCATGAAGTATGGAGGTTCCTGAATATATGTAGACATAGAGTTCCAATCATAGAGAGTACCTGTTGGAGCTTCCAGCTCTTTCCAGCGTTTGGAGCCCTCTAAAGCACCTGAATATTCTTTTTCGAACATTGAAGGTTTGATGCTGTTCTTTTCAGCGGCCCTTATTTCCTTTTCTGCAGGCCAGATATCTTTGAGGTAAACAGGGCGCCCGTTTGGATCATAAGCAAGAGGATCGGTTTCGAGGTTGATATTCACGGTACCTGCGATTGCATAGGCCACAACAAGAGGTGGAGAAGCAAGGTAGTTTGCCCTGACAAGAGGATTAATCCGTCCTTCGAAGTTACGGTTTCCGCTGAGTACGGCTGCGACAGTAAGGTCATTTTCCTTAATTTCTTTTGAAACCTTTTCAGGTAAAGGTCCACTGTTTCCTATACAGGTTGTACAACCGTAACCAACCTGGTGGAAACCAAGGGCTTCGAGATAGGGCAAAAGGCCTGCAGCTTTCAGATATTCCGTAGCTACTCTAGAACCTGGGGAAAGGCTTGTTTTTACAAAAGGTTTGACGTGCAGGCCCTTTTCTACAGCCCTTTTGGCGAGCAGCCCGGCTCCTATTAAAACTGAAGGGTTTGAGGTATTGGTACAGGAAGTAATTGCTGCAATCACTACGGAACCATGTGTTACCCTGAAAGATTTTTCCGAAGATTCCTTTATTTCCTCTTCTGCACCAGGAGTTTCAGGTTCCTCAAAAGGCGTTCCTCCGTCTTCTATCCAGCGCTGGTAAGCAGGATCCTGGGAAAGTTCAAGCCCTGATTCTTTCTTTCGGATAAAGGTCTGCTTCATAATTTCATGGTAATTTTCAGGTACCTCACTCAAGAAAAGCTGGTCCTGAGGACGCTTTGGGCCTGCAAGACAGGGTTTTACCGTGCTCATATCAAGTTCCAGGGTAGTGCTGAAAACAGGGTCCGGATCATGAGTTGAATAAAAAAGGCCCTGAGCTTCCATATACTTTTTCACAAGATCAACCTGCTCTTTGCTCCTGCCAGTTCTTCGCAGGTAGTCAAGTGTCTCAGCATCAGGCGGAAAAATTCCAAGGGTTGCACCATACTCAGGAGCCATGTTTGAGATCGTTGCCCTGTCCGGAAGACTCAGTGAATTTAACCCGGGACCGTAAAATTCCACGAATTTGCCGACAACTCCCTCTTTTCTAAGCATCTTCGTAATTGTCAGGACAAGATCGGTGGCAGTAACTCCAGGGGCAGGTTTTCCGTAAAGTTTGAAGCCCACTACCTGAGGCACAGGCATATAATAAGGCTGCCCGAGCATTACGGCTTCGGCTTCTATGCCTCCTACTCCCCAGCCGAGTACTCCAATTCCGTTAATCATTGTAGTATGGGAGTCTGTCCCTACAAGAGTATCAGGAAATGCAAATAACTCCCCATCTTTCTCTTTAAGATGCACAAGCGGGGCCAGATACTCAAGGTTCACCTGATGGATAATGCCCCTTCCTGGAGGCACAACTCTAAAATTGTCAAAGGCTTTCTGGGCCCAGCGCAGGACAGAATAGCGTTCCGTGTTGCGTTCAAACTCCTTTTTCTCGTTTTCCTCGAGAGCGTATGCCGTGCCATAAGAATCCACCTGGACCGAGTGGTCAATAACAAGATCGGCAGGGATAACAGGATTTATTTTTGCGGGATCGCCTCCAAGGCGCTGCATTGCCGAGCGGAGGGCTGCCAGGTCTACTACAGCCGGAACGCCTGTAAAGTCCTGCATGATCACCCTTGATGGAATGAACGGAATATCCCTGTCACTTATATTTTCCGGGCTCCAGCGAGCAAGAGCCTCCACATCCTCAGCAGTTATTATATGCTTTTCAGTATCTGCATGCCTGAGCAGAGATTCCAGCAGGATCCTTATGGAGTAAGGAAGCAGGGAAATTCCCTCATAGCCCTTTTCTTCCAGTTTACCCAGACTGTAAATCGTAGCTTTTCCGGCAGCTGTTTCAATTGTGTCTCTGACCCCAAATGGGTCCGGACCTTCTCTCATATATTTCTTACCTCCAGCAGAAATATGAAACTAAAATTGTGATATTATAGATTTTCTCTTTACTGTGTCACTTTCTGTATTGTGTCATTTTTTGTATCGTGTCACTTTCTGTATCGTGTGAATCTCTTTATCGTGTTAAAGTCCCATCTTATCTTCAGACTATTTTATTCCTTCGGGTTTACTATTCCCTTTTTACATACAAAAGTTTGCTCCCATTGAAGTGTTGCCCTCTACTTTTTTCCGGAGTCTCCGAAAATTGCGCTCTAACTTAATTATATATTAACCCGTATAATAATTACTGATTTTTTACTTTAGCTTTAGATATACTGGTTCTTTAATTTGTGTTTTTTAGAGATTACAACAATGCAGGCAAAAAAGAAAGGTAAGAATAATTTAAAAATGATTAAACGATTAATATATTTTGGAAGTTTCAACGCTCTAGAGCAGTTTGAAACTACTATATTTTCAGAAATAGAGTTTATCCCAAAAACAAGTTCCCTCTTAAATCAACAAAAATTTCAAAATTATATTCCATTACAAGAAATTCAAGAGACCGTTTAAAGTTCGAGATTCAAGGAACCAATTTTGAGTTTTAGGATTAAGGTCATATATTTATGACTTACGCAGTTGAGGAACAAAATCAATCATGGCAAAGACTGTGGGTTGAAATCATGTTTTAGACAGTTAACGGTCTGATGCTATTGATTTTTAGTTCAATTGCGTAAGTCCTAATATTATTCTCGCCAAAAAAGAATTATAAAATCCATTTTTAACCCTAAGGCGTGAAGTCCCCTTCCTCGCCAGCTTCCGGTGAGAATCGGAAGCTGGCAGGTGGGGGATGAAAGCATTCAACTTCCTTGCCGGCTCTTATTATTGATTCTGCTAAATTACTTGTGTTATAACAGTGTCTACTTTCTCACTTAGAACCCATCCGAAAAGTCAGTAATGCATGTTGAAAAAGTCAGTAATGCATGTTGAAAAGTTACACTAAGTCTATGAAATCCGAGTGTCTAGTCCAGTTTTGCATATTGCGTATTTTAAAAGTTATACTAGGTAACAACTTTTCGGATAGGCTTTTATTCCGTCAAACCGAACTGTTTCCATGCCTCCTCAATATGCATGGTGCGCATTCCCAACTTTTTTGCAGGCACGAGATCGTTTTCGTTAGAGTCCCCTATTGATATAACACACTTGGGTTCGAATTCAAACCCCATCTTTTTAAGCGCAGTCATGAAAAGCCTAAGGTCAGGTTTTTTATATCCTATATCCGATGAGAAGATAACAAAGTCAAAATAATCGTGGAGCCCTAGAAACCTGAGTTCCAGTTCGGAAAAAACTCTTTGACCATTGGATATTATACATTTTGGGAGGTTTATACAGTGCTCAATAAGTTTTATGCTTTGAGGGAAAACCCGGAGTTTCCGTATGGAAGCTGCCCGAAAGACTCTTGAAGTTTCTACTCCCAAGCTATTTTCGTCAATTTTCCAGACTGAATTTTCCCTGCAAATCTCTGCAAAGATTTCCTCTACCTTTATCTCGGGATATTTTTCCCTGGAGCTTTCCATCTTCTGCCTGACCTTGAACATATATGTTTCCCACAGTTTTTCCGGCTTTATTTTTACTCCCTGATAGGCTAGCCATTCGCTCAGTACTTGATATGTCTCCAAGCTATGTTCTTCGGTATGAATATCAATGAGGGTTTCATAGCAGTCAAAGATAACCCCTTTTATATGGCAGCTCTCAAATGCCTCTTCTCCCTTTGAAAGGGAATGGCTCAGAAATGTAACTTCACCTTTGCTTGCTTCAAGCTCTTGGTTCCCCATTATTCCCATACAACCTATATGGTTTGTTTAGTAAGTGAAAGTCATTTCATAATTGTACTAAGATATCATATTCAGCAAATATAAAAACAAGAGAAATATAAATAAGAAATTGATAATAATTAAAGGCAGATATTATTTGGTCAAATATTCTCATACATTTACTCAATAAATAGTGTTTTTCCGTGAGATTTCCCTATTTTCCAGATATAATTATAAAATGACTAATTATACTAATCATAACCCAAACTGCACACATACGCACCAGGTTCATAATCGTTGGTTTACCTCGTTAAGCACGTATTACAGGCAAGGGGTTTCTATCATTTGTAACTTAGTTAGTCTTATTCTGATAAAAGGAGTAGCGAGGAAACAAGCTTTTTGGAATTGTGGTGCTTGAAGCCTGGGATACAAAAAACCTTTAGTTGCAGATTATAATGTAGATCGTTTCTATTTTCTTTCTGTCCGCCAACTTAACGCCGCAGTTGAAGATATTAAGCTCTCTGAAACTATAGGAATCCAACATCCACAAGAATGCCTGGAGTACAGACTGATTACGAAAATAATTGAGCGAATTGGAGCTCATGCAGTCAGAATAGCTGTAAATACTCAAAGACTGAATTCTGCAGTTAACCCTGATAATCCAATTTTCAAGATGGCTGAACTCTCCATTTACTTATTCAAGAGTTTGATTGATTCAATAGCATAAGAAGACTTGCAGACGATCAACAAAACTGTTAAGGAAGCCAAAAATGTTTCTCAGTTTGGAGTTTCTCTGGAGTCAGAGAACGTGGGAAATCCAGATAACGTTGAAATTAATATGGTTCTGGAGAGTCTCCGGAGAATAGCCGAATATAGCGGCGATATCGCAGAGGCTTCAATCAATATGAATGTAAAGATCTAAATCTCAGGTGTTTTATTTATAAAAGGGAAACGTAACCTTTAATTCGCAAAATTTCTTAATTTACTATTCTGTTTTCATTTACTATTCTGTTCTTTTTTCCGATTTATTGCTCCGAAACATCTCTTTTCTTTTCTAAGAGGGTAATTCCTGTAGCTTGTATTTGATGAACTTAAGAGGTTCAACTGAGAAATCAATAGCATTAACCATCAACTATCTAAAATATCAGACCGTTAACAATCCAGTGTGTGATTGAGTTTGTACTTCAATTGCGGGAATTCTTTATGATAAGGAATATTTACTTTAAAACTAATTAGTCTATTTTATTACTATATTGAATATATCCAAAAAATATATATTATTTCTATTCTATTTACGACTTAGGAGGTTTCCAGTACCTTCAACCAGATCTCTATGGGCTGTAGGCATCTCTTCCCCTGCAGCTCACAAATTTAATAAGGACAGTGACTGACGGAAATCCAACCCAGTAGCACATTTGGGAATACTGTGACTTTGCAGTATTGCCCGAATTAGGAAGGTTTCTACGGAGATCTAAAATCCTTTATTTAAGGTTCTATTCAGATAACTATCCATTTACCATGGAGATTTATTTATGAAAAGTCTAAAAATTTGTCCCGAATGCCATTCAATACTGAAGATGAGTCAAGGCAGCGATACTCAATACTGTCCTGTGTGTAAATACTGGACAAAGGTAGGTACTGCAAGGCTTGATTCAATCATGATTTATGAATGAGGGGTCTGCATGGAGGGAGCCAGTTCTTCTATGTTTTATAGCGCATGTAAAACAAACTCAAATGCAGGTTCATACTGATAAAATTATACTTCGCGGTAGATGTGAAAGAAACTATGAAAACATCAAGTTAGACCTTTAGTTTAAAAGTTTAATGATCATAGGTCAATTACTGAAAACTCAAGTAGAAAGACTGCTCTCAAATCCAGGCAAAAAAGTTGGATTTTCTTCTATTGTTAAACTTAGTCAACAATCTATGGACACAATCAGTTTAATTTTACTCTTAAAATATGTCACATTGCCGTTCATTTAATTCTTTTTAAATTTTTCTCGCTTGGCTCAATTTTCGCGGAAAGCTCCAAACTTGGAACTTACATAAAGCAAAATCGATGACTAGTATTATGGCAATTTAATTATTGAGTATAGTTTTTGATTTATCCTCATTAATATATAGCGATTCAGAATTAACATGTGACCAATAACTAAATTTTCTTGACACTAGCTTCTTGATGAGACTCACAAATCCATATAAAACCCAAGAAGTTCCCGAACCCCGATGAACATCTGAGAGATGAGCTCTGGCATATCTTCTATTTCATGACTGGACTTTTCTATTACTCCGGTTTCACTACACAATGAAACCAATAAGACAAATTAAATCCCTACTATTCTTACTTTTTAGGTTGCGAATTAATGATAGACTACTATATAGAAATAAAAAACTATATATTGATAATTGTTCATAATAGACGTATACCCAAAATATCTATATGCTTGAAGGGTATTATTGTGATTGATCAAATATGATATAGAAAACCCAAAATTCATAATAAAGTATAAAATAAAAGGAGAAAACCTATGCTTCAAAACGGAAAAATTAAAGGCTTAATCTTTGATTGTTACAAAACCCTTATCGACATCAAAACTGACGAAAAAAGTCGAGAAACAAATGAAAGAGTAAGCAGGTGGCTGCTTTACCAGGGAGTGCGGATCGAACCTGAGAGGCTCAGGGAAGAATACAGATGGAAAATCATGGGCAGACTAGGCAATTCAGGCCAGCAGCACCCGGATATCCGTATAGAAGAGATTTTTGCGGAAATTTGTGCCGAAAACGCCTTTAAAGAAATCGATCCCTATTGGCTTGGAATTGAGACAGCAAAGGTCTTCAGAACTGCGTCTATAAGAAAACTTGAAGCTTACCCTCAAAGCCTGCAGCTGCTTGAAAAATACCGAAATGTCCCTAAGTGCATCGTTTCCAATGCTCAGAGAGTTTTTACGGAACAGGAACTGCGCTTTCTGGGTCTGTATGATCGCTTTAACTTCACAATTATGTCTTCGGACCACCGTGTAAAGAAACCTGATACCCGGCTCTTTAAGATGGCTCTCGACGGTCTCGGGCTTGAGCCCTGGGAAGTGCTCTCTATTGGCGACACTCCAGAAAACGATATTTATCCACCTCAAAGCCTCGGAATGAACGCGATGCATATCTGGGATGCCTGGAAATATGCATAATCCTATCCACATTCATGATTAATATTTCAAAAAATTAAATGCCAGTAAATCCCTTAATGTCGGCTTTGAATAATCAGTTATATAGTTTGAATAATCAGTTATATAGTTTGAATAATCAGTTATATAGTTTGAATAAGTAATTATACGTTCTTTTGCAAGTATATTTTGCATTTAATCTCTTTTTTACTGCTCAGGGCTTGTCACAAAATAAGTTTATTGACTTCCGGTACCCTTTGGTTTAAACGCGTAATTATATTCTTTGTGAAACTATAGAATTTCTAGTAACTCCAGTTTATGTGACATTTAATTCGAGTAGAGATAGATGTCAAGAAACGGTGCAATAAGGATCAGGAGTCCAAATATAAGCTCTCAAATTTTCTCTATTGCCTTCAGACAGTTCTTTGCTTCCCTCAGAGGATAATCCCTGTAGCTCGTATTAGACTTAAACATTGCAATTCTCAGCAGGCCATAAGCCATATAAAACGGAATAACTTTCGTTATTTTTCGGAATTCTTTTTCATCTTTGCTGTAATGTTTCAGAAAATGGTGGATATAAGGCTCTGCTCTCTGGCTCGATCCCTTCCGCGCAAAATAGTAATTAAGTTCAGCACAAAGTATCCCTAGATCGCATGCGAAATGTCCGTGTCGGGCTGCGAGGTCGAAGTCCAGTAAAAATGATCTTCCTTTGTGGAACACGAAATTTACAGGAGTAGAATCGTTATGAATCATACAACCGTTTTTTGTGTCTAGGAGGGAACTGTGCCACCATTTTCCAAGCAAGCGTTTATATTCTTTTTTCATACGCCGGCTGATTTTTAGGTGATTCAAAACATAATGAAATTTTGAAAATTCATTTTCTTTATCATAATATGTATGCGTATTTTCGTGAAGCTTTCTAAGCATATCTGCTATATGTTCTAACTTTTTTTTAAGCTCTCTCCTGTGCTTGAAGTACCAGAATAAAGTTTTTCCAGGTACATATTTACTGACCAAAACGCAATTAAAATTTTTATTTATTGCAATAGGTTCCGGGACATCAATTATTTTTCTAGCTTTTTTAAGATCCTCATACTCTTTCTTCATTAAACTGTAACTATCGTATTTTTTGATCACTCCCGTAGGTATTGCAAAAAATTTGGCTATAACAGTGAGTTTTTCCCCTTTGAATTCATATTTACAGATTCTATGCGATGCGTGACTGAGTTTAAAAATTCGAACTTCACAACTCTTGTTATGTATTCTATCCCCAAGGACCTCTACAAGCCAGTCTCTAAAAGTATCACCTTGCTTCACTGTTCTAATGTATTCAAAAAAAGCTATAAAACCCCTCCTTTAAACTTAAATTGCTCTGATTCTTGATCAATGTAGCTATCTATTGATAGTTCATATCTTGAGAAACATTGAAAAAAGTAATATTTTTGTTAAGGATAACAGTTTAGAGTCCCTGTCAATTATCTCAGATTTAATTTCTGCCTTTTTGTTTCTTTCTGGCTATTAATCATAAAAGTCTATATAAAAATGAACAGCTATCTAAAAATAAGAAAATATATAAAAAACCAATATACTATTCAATAAATACAAAAGGTATAATCTTTCAGGTTGTTAATGTTCATATGGTAAGAATTACGATAGTTCATAACACTTTTTGGACAGACTCTTACTCAGGTTTTTCAAAGAGGGCAGGGTGCTTCTCTTTTAATTGTGTGAAAAGTTTTTCATCTAATTTTGCATTATAAAGTGTTTTTACATTAGAAAGCTGGTCAACTAATAAATGCTGAGCCCCTTCTAGATTTGCCTCCTTAAATTTAGCCCCTTGAAGATTAGCTTTTCTGAAGTTAACCCTTTGAAGGTCAGCTCCATTAAAATTAGCTTCTTTGAGGTTAGCTCTTTGAAGGTTAGCACCCTCAAGTTTAGCTTTTATAAGGTTAGCGCCATTGAAGTTAGCACTTTTAAGGTTAGCCTTTTGAAGTTTGGCCTTTATAAGTTTAGCTTTTATAAGGTTAGCTCCTTGAAGGATAGCTTCCTTAAGTTTTGCCTCTTCCAGATTAGTTTTCTCAAAATTAGCCTTTTTAAGATTAGCTCCTTTAAGGTTAGCCTGTTCAAAGTTAGCTTTTCCAAGGTCAGCTCCTTGGATATTAGCTTTTCTGAGGTCAGTTCTTTGGAGATTAGCTTCTTTAAGATTAGCTCCTTGAAGGTTAGCTCTTTGCAGGTTAGCCTCTTCAAGGTCAGCTCCTTGAAGGTCAGCTTCCTGGAGGTTAGTTTTTTCAAGATCAGTTCTTTTAAAGCTAGTCTCTTTAAGATTAGTTCCTTGAAGATTAACTTTTTCAAGGTCAGCTCCTTGAAAGTCAGCTCCTTGAAGGTCAGCTCCTTGAAAATTAGCCTCTTGAAGATCAGCTTCACAAAATATAGCCCCTTGAACTTTAGCCTTTTCAAGATTTGCTTCTACAAGGTCTGTTCTCTGGAGGTTAGCTTCTTGAAGATTAACCTCTTGAAGGTCAGCTCTTTGAAGGTTAGCTCCTTGAAGGTTAGCTTCTTGAAGGTTAGCCCTTTGAAGATCAGCTCCATAAAGTGTGGCCACTTGAAGTTTAGCTCTATGAAGATTAGCCTCTTGAAGATTAACTCCTTGAAGTTCAGTTGCCTGCAGATTAGCTTTTTCAAGGTTAGCTCCTTTAAAGTTAGCTCCTTTAAGGTTAGAACCTATAAAATTTGCCTCTTCCAGATTAGCCCCCATAAAGTCGGCTCCTTCAAGTTTAGTCTTTATAAAATTAGCTCCTTGAAGATCTTTTTTTTCTTTATTGTCCATTTTCAACCACTCAGATCTAGACTTATAAACATTGCTATCCTACAGTTTATTTAATTTGGATTAAATGAACTTAGTTAATATGTATGTAAATTAATCTTAAAATCAATATGCTCAAATAATATTTTATGCTTCTTCTGGTTCAGTTTCTAAAACAAACATAAATTCTTTGAATTTGAAACGAAATTCCACCCTGTTCAAACTAAATTGTTTTGGGTTATTATTCTCTTTAACGGGATTTAGATCTGTGGCACGAACATACCTCGTTGCTTGCAGTGATGTATGTTCGCGCCACAGTAATTTTCTATTGATAAAATGTGTTTAGTGCCGCAGAAACAGTAAGACTTATATATAAGTTCTAACTATCGCCATCTTTTTAAAAATATTCATCTTTTAAAAATGGAAATATATTAACCTCCAGTATCATGTCTCCACTAAATTATTTACTGCTTTTCTATTTTTATCTATTTTACTATTCTTTAATAGATATACTATTATTTCTTATCACAAATTATTTATTTATGGTCTCACCTTGTCACTTTTTATTATTGACACTTCGGAAAAAGAGCCAATGTCTCAGAGATGTATCCTGGAAGTATTTCATGGAAAAATCCCCATTTAATATAATAGAAGAAAAGAGAGATCCACAGGTAAAGTTATATATAAATAGTCACGAGAAGTCGGAGAAATACAGTAAGTATAATAAGGGAATAGAAAAGGCATACTGTTAAGAATTAAGGAGTTTAGCACTTGAGTTCCATCGAACAATCAATTAAAGATTATTTCCCCATTATTTCCATGGGAGGACTAATCCTTATAGTGCAGATTCTTGCACTCTTTTTGTCCACACCAATGGAAGTTAGTGGAATGCAGGCTTTTGAGGACCCAACCCAGGTGTCTAATTCTATATATTATATTATAATGATCCTGGTTTTTACCCTGTTTGTCCTTATAGCAATAAAGAAAAATATGAAGTGGGTAATCAGCCTCTTTATTTATCTGGCCATAATAAGCACTATCTATTACGTAGTCCTCGCCCTGTTTACCCTTATTCCGTCTCTTTCAGGATTTGAGTCCATTGCCTCAATTGTGCTATCCATAGGAATAACAGTGCTGCTCTATAAATATCCAGAATGGTACATAGTTGACATTGTGGGAGTTTGTATTGCAGCCGGGGTCAGTGCTCTGATAGGAATTTCCCTCTCAGTTGTCCCCGTAATAATACTTCTGCTGCTTCTTGCAATATACGACGCTATATCGGTGTACAAAACAAAGCATATGGTAACGATGGCTGAAGGGATAATGGATCTGAAGCTTCCAATCATGTTTGTAATTCCAAAAAACCTGAAATATTCTTTCTTGAAGGAAGACTTCAAAAAGGAAGGAAAGCACGAGGCCTTTTTTATGGGGCTTGGAGATGCGGTTATGCCTACTCTGTTGGTAGTATCAGCAAATGTCTTCATGAAAAGTAATTTCTATCCAGTCACTGGGGCCATACTGGGCACGCTTCTAGGTCACGCAATCCTTTCCATTCAGGTAATGAAAGGAAATCCACAGGCAGGTCTTCCCTTTTTGAATTCCGGAGTAATCCTGGGGTTCTTTGCTGGTGTCCTGATCTCAGGGGCTTCATTTTTGTGAAGTTAAATTTTCTTCACACACTACTATTTTTATAAATCTCTCTTTTATTCTCAAATTTTCGCAAAGATTTTTTTATTTAATAGCTTAATCACTTGATATGTCCAAAAGAATTGCAGTGGTCTTTGACAGTGCCGGAACCCTTCTACATATGTACAGGGTTGCAAAAGAAGCTAGTACCGGGAATATTCTTGAAAACATAGAGAGCACTGCTATCGTCGCGCAAAAGAATGGATGCGGGCTTGTAGTTCTGAACGCCGAAAGTGATATACTCCTGAGCTCAAGAAAAGATATGTCTCTATTTGAGTTTATAAAAGAGTACAGAGTTTCAATAGGTATAGGATGTTCAAAAGGAAACTTTACTCCGGAGATTGCATGTGATATCCTAAAAGGAACATCCCCAAGAATGGGCGACATACATGATGTGCTGGAAGCGGTTACATCCCACTGTCCGAATGTTTTTTACCTGGCGGCAGGCCTGATAGTTGACTCTCAAGCTAGAAGCGTGCCATATATCCTGAGTACAGGAGGGCATGTATTCAGTACTACATTACAAACGATCCAGGCTCTCCATTCTATGAAAGTGGATACGTATATAGCATCTGGAGATAGTTTATTCGCTCTCATGCAGCTTGCCGAGTTCATAAACATTCCTCAGGAAAGAGTCTTTGCTTTTTCAAACACCATTATGAAGGAAAAAGTAGTGCTAGAACTAAAGCAAAAGTATGATAAAGTAGTCATGGTAGGGGATGGAATTAACGACATACTGGCATTCAGAGCAGCAGATCTGGGAGTAATGACAACACAGCAGGGCGATAAAAGACCTACTAAACTAAGAGAAGCAGCAGACGTGATTATTGACAATATTATAAAAGTTGTGGATGTGGTAAAAGTGCTGTAACCAAAAATAAAGAGAATTATTATATAAACGAATCAATATAACACGACAGATCAATAATAAGACAAATAAATAAATCAATATAACATATTGAGTCAGTATACAGGACGAGATTAAAGTACTGATTAAGCAAGTTCGTCAGAGGACTTGACTTTAAATGAGCTTTAAATGTTAACAGTGAAAAAATAATGCGTTATGTTTATGTAATCTTTACTCTTATGTAGTTGTTGCCCAAATGTGTGAAATTCGTTAAGTGTATGAAGTTTGTTGTTTGTACTATTGTATTATTCATTTATAGCAATTGTCTTTCACTCTTGAGCAATATGCCCAGACAGGCAAGAGCCACCAGAAAGTATTGCAGCTCATAATTGCGGAGGAAAATCCATGCCAGTATTTATTGAAGTCAAAAACTTAACCGTAGATTTCGACGGTCATAAGGCCCTGAAAAACGTAAACTTAAGTATCAATGAAGGGGAAATAGTTGGAATTCTGGGTAAAAGCGGGTCCGGAAAAACAATCCTGATGCATGTACTACGCGGCACAGAGTCTTTTGAGAACATTTCAGGTGAAGTAATTTATCATCTATCTCGCTGCTCGAAATGCGGATACATAGAGCGTCCCAGTAAAACAGGTCAGAAGTGTCCGGTCTGTGGAGAAGTACTGGAAGCTTTCGAAGCTGATTTTGTAAAACTTTCACTTTATGCTCCGATAAGGAAAGATATTACAAAGCGCATAGCTATCATGCTTCAGCGCACCTTTGCCCTTTACGGAGACGAAAGGGTTCTTGTAAACGTCATAAACTCCCTGAATGAAATCGGATATTCCGGACAAGACTCTATGAGAAAAGCAATCGAACTGCTGGAAGAAGTAAACCTAAGTCACCGCATGATGCATGTTGCAAGAGAGCTTTCAGGCGGAGAAAAACAGAGGGTTGTGCTTGCAAGGCAGCTTGTGAGAAACCCTTTGCTCCTGTTAGCTGACGAGCCCACAGGTACCCTTGATCCCATGACTGCAAAGCTGGTGCATGATGCTATGATAAGGGCAGTCAAGAATTATAATATGAGCATGGTCCTGACTTCGCACTGGCCTGAAGTTATTGAACAGCTGGCGAATAAAGCTATCCTGCTTGAAAACGGAGAGGTAGTCAAGGAAGGAGATCCACTAGAGGTTTCTGCGGTCTTTATGCAAAGTGTATCCATTGTGAGGCAGGAAAAGAACGTTATGGTCGGGGAACCTATTATCAGGGTAAGAGACCTCTCAAAACGTTATATTTCAGTCGATAGAGGTGTGGTCAGAGCTGTAGACGGTATCTCTTTTGATGTGAAAGAAGGAGAAATCTTCGGGCTGGTCGGAGTGAGCGGAGCGGGCAAGACTACAACCTCAAAAATTCTAATGGGAATATTACCGCCCACATCCGGAGAGGTTGAGGTTCGCGTGGGAGACGAATGGGTTGACATGACAAAGCTGGGAGTGGATAATAAAGGAAGAGCAACCAAATATATGGGGTTCCTGCACCAGGAGTACGGCCTTTACACTCATAGCTCAGTAATAGATAATCTTACCGAGTCTATTAGTCTTGATCTGCCTTTTGAACTCGGGGTCAGAAAAGCCGTAATTACTCTCAAAGCTGCAGGTTTTGAAGAAAATAAAGCAAAAGCTATTTTGCCCAAAATGACTGATGAGCTGAGTGAAGGAGAGCGGCACAGAATTGCACTTGCACAGGTTCTGATCAAAGAGCCGAGAATCGTCATTATGGACGAACCAACAGGGACTATGGACCCGATTACCAAGGTATCGGTGACGAATTCCATCCTGAAAGCTAGAGAAGAGATCGGAGAAACGTTTGTTGTAGTTTCTCACGATATCGACTTCGTAAACGAGATATGTGACCGTGTCGCACTTATGCGTAACGGGAAGATTGTAGACTTAGGTGAGCCAAATAATATACTCTCTCAACTCACCGAAGACGAAAGGGCCCAAGCTGCAGAAGAGATATAAATATGTTGCCACCTCTAGTATAGAAAAATACTAAATGAGGTGCCGATTACGAGTAATGAGATTAGCGTAGAGGTGAATGGGCAACAATACACCTTACCTGCAGGCTCTACCCTTGGAGATGCCCTTAAAGTTTCCAGAGCCCCTTATATAGCCGGTACAGCGGTCGGAATTCTGAAAGAGGTCGCTGAGGAAAAGATAGAAATAGTCACCGAATACGCTATCAATACTCCCAGAGGAGAATTCAGAATAGAAATAAACAATCCTGAATCGCCTTCAGGAAAATTATGGGCTGAGCATTTTAAAGAGTACGAAGGGAAATCTATCCACTGGGCAAGTCCTGAAGCTCTAGCTTTCGGGCCTTTTGAAGCCGAAATTAAACCTTCGCGTGAGACCGGGAGTTTTGAAGCGTTTGAGGTGATGTTTGGAGCAGGGGGTTTTGATCCCCATAACACACATCTTATTTTTTCGCTTAAAAGGCATACTGCGGAATATGGAACTCCTGAAGACGGAGTCTTTGCAGAAGTTGTGACCGGAAGGAAAATTTTGTCCAGGCTTTCCAGAGAAGATACAATTCTTGGTATTGAACCAATCATAGAATGGGAACAAATCTCAGAAAAGAACTGCACAACTGATCTTTCTGTTCCGCTTGAAGATGGGAACAGCATATTTACTTATTTTGAGGTTGAGCTTTCCAGAAATGCTCCAAAAGGGGCAGAACATTTCTATGCACTTACTCGTGAAGGAACTCTCAATGTAGATGTTACTACTAGCTCCTTTATCTCAGATGATGGCCTGAAGGGAGTAACTGCTCCTTACGAAAATTTCGAGCCAAGACGAGAAGGTGCAATTTCTGTCCGTACAGTCGGATATGGGTTGGGTAGAATATATATCTCAAGAGAGGAGCGTCCTTCAAGCCTTGTTCACTCGGTTGTAGGGCAGGTAACGAAAGGTATCGAGCTCATTAAACTTGCAGAAGAAGGACAGAAGCTTTCGGTTGAGAGTCTTCCTCCCCAGATAGTGCTTCTGGGACATAGCTTTGAGGAGGCCGGGCTTGTACTTTCTTCCATAGGGGTTGAACTGATAAAAGACGGATATACCGGAGAAGATGCCGTAATCGTCAGTCAGGACCCTCCAACAACCCTTGAGATCCTTGGAGAAGCAAAAGTGACTGCTTATGCAGTACCCAGAGATAAACTGATTGAGATTGAGCTTTACCCTGAAAAAGCCCCGAAATCTGTGGATTTCTTCCGCCATGGTCTTGAACTTAAAACAAAAACTGTTGGGAAATTGCCTGTTTATATGATATATGACGATACTTACCTTTTTAAGACAGAAAAGGAAGTTGTGAAGTATAAGGAAATCCTTCCAGAAAATACCCCCACGGACAAAGTACTCGGAGGGGAAATAGGAATCACAAACCAGGCTGCAAAGAGGATGGGAACTATAGGAGTAAGACTTGGAGACGACGAACTTTTCGGCCCCACTGGAGAACGATTTTCCTCAACTAATATTGTCGGCAGGATAATAAATCCTGAAAAGCTCCTTGCTGTCAAAGAAGGAGATGTGATATACGTAACTGAAATTGTACGCAAGTAAACTTAAAAGTATAATATATAATACAATTGGATAACTACTTAGGCGTACATAATAAATATAATATATAAAAAAAGTAATATATATAAGCACATTCATAAGTAAGTAGACGTATAAGTACCTGGTTAGTAGCTTAAGCTGATTTTCGGCTTGCAGGTATCGGTTAAATTTTACTACGAATAAGTCAGCTTATTACAACGTGGCTGCTTTAATGAGTCCAGATGTTTAAGCGGAGTCATATTAATCTATTGAAAGTTAAAGTCTCCCAAGGCTAAGGAGAGACGAAAGATGACGGAAACGAAAAAAGAAGAGGTTACAAAGTACATTGTAATCAGTTCGGACAAAGTGCTGCCTTCAGATGCAGCTATGAAGATCTATGAGTCAGAGTTTCCAGTTACGGTAAAGGAGACATGTTTTGGACTTATCGTATCAGGAGCCAAAGATGATGTCCAGACCCTGGTTGAACAAATCCGGCAACTGGATAAAAATCATATTTTCGTAAAGGATAGGGGATTTCCCCCAGGAGATGAGAGGCGCTGCCGCGCAAGCAGGGGAGGTGGCCCACGACCAGGTTTCCATTTCTTGAGGGAAGAAGTGGAAATGCTTCCTTCCATAGGGGCTGCACTTGACGAACTGGAAGCAAAGGAATGTGTAACAGAAAAATGCAAAAAGAAATGCAGGCTTAAAACTTCGGACCTGGAAAAAGTTATTGAAGAGGAGCTTGCGAGGTGAGTTTTTTGGCAAAGGTTTTCATTTATCCTATAAATAGTCTTATTTTAGCTGATCTGGTTGAACGTTTCGGGCACAAACCCCTTACTATGATGAGTCAGATCCGAGAAAAAGTTACAAGCCTCAGCCTTGACTCTCCTCCTCTAAATATTACTCCTGAAGACCCTAAATTGGGTCTTAAGTATGCTGCAATTGAAGTGCCGGCTGGAGTTAGGGGAAGAATGTCGTTGATAGGCCCTCTTATAGAACAGACAGAAGCTGCAATTATAGTTGAAAACCCACCTACGGACTTTGGTTGCGTGGGTTGTAACCGTACAAATGAGCTGACGAAGTATCTGGTCCGCTCAAAAGGTGTCCCCATACTCGAAGTGAAGTACCCTGAATCCGACGACGAAGCCCGTGATTTTGTAAACAAAATCGTGACATTTCTGGAGTCATTGCCTAATGAGAAGTCTGAAGATGATAAGTCAAAAAGTGAAAAACAATCAGAAAAGGAGGGCAAAAAATGAGTGATGAAGAGTCGGGACTTGTTAAGATTGCACTGGTATCCTGTGGCTCTGAGTATGCTGGAGTTCAGCCTGAGTTTGAAGAAGCAGCAGCTAAAGTGAATGCAAAATTTATTTATCCTGAAATTGATGTTTCATCTGTAGATACTATAGGCAGAGAGTTCGGGCTTGAGGTTGCGAGTGGAGACCTGAGGCTTATGATGGCTCGGGCAAAAGCTGTTGTTGAAGGTATAACCAATGCGGACGGAGTTTTCATTACTACCTGTTTCCGCTGTGCCGAAGGAGCTATTGTACGAAATGAGGTCAGAAGATATATCCATGAACATTCCAATATTCCGGTAATCAGCTATTCTTTTACCGAAAGCACCAGTGCGGGTACGCTTCTTACTCGTCTGGAAGCTCTTACTACAATTGTCAGACGCAGGCACCTTCTTACAAGGGAAGTTCAGACAGGGCTGACCGCGGGAATAGATTCAGGGTCAACAACAACAAAAGCCGTGATAATGAGGGACAACAAAATAATAGGCATGGGCTGGGTGCCCACAACAAAAGTCCTTGAAAGTGCTGAAGAAGCTTACTCTATTGCCCTGAAAGAGGCTGGTGTTTCCAGGGAAGAAATTCAGGCTCTGGGTACGACCGGATATGGGCGATTTCTTATAGGTACTCATTTTAAAGCTCAACTTATTCAGGAAGAAATTACTGTTAACTCAAAAGGAGCCGTCTACCTTGCTGATAAGCAGAAAGGCAATGCAACAGTTATTGATATAGGCGGTATGGACAACAAGGCAATCTCGGTTCAGGACGGAATTCCCGGAATGTTTACAATGGGTGGGATTTGCGCAGGTGCTTCCGGACGTTTCTTTGAGATGATCTCAAAGCGGCTTGGTGTAGATATCACTGAACTGGGAGCTCTGGCAGTTAAAGGGATGCATGAACATGTATCTATGAACAGCTACTGCATAGTTTTCGGAACTCAATCCCTTGTAAATTCCCTTGCAAGAGGAGCCACTCCTGAGGATGTGGCTGCTGCAGCCTGCTATAGTGTGGTAGAACAGATCTATGAGCAGCAGTTACAGGAAGTAGATGTTAAAGAGCCACTTATTCTTGTGGGTGGATCTTCCCTAATTGCAGGAGTACCAAAAGCCCTCGGAGAACTTCTAAAGATCGATGTCCTTGTGCCTGAGAACTCACACCTTATAGGAGCAGTAGGAGCAGCTTTGCTTGCCTCGGGCTTTGTGGAGGAGTGAGGAAAAGATGGATCCACTTGAAGTTTTTGATGTCGAGTCCGCAATTGCTCCGGAGCAGGAATTTTATAGAAAGATTATCGAGGACAATCTTTCAAGTCTCAAGCTTGTCCCGGCTATAGGGAGAATAAAGGTAGTGTTGAGACCTGAAGATTCCCTTTTTCAGATGGCAATTCTCCTGAGGGATGTGGGCACCAGAGTTACAACAACTGATATTGCTGACATGGAAGTAAAACCGATTGCCAGTCAGATAATAATTTCAATCAAAAAAGAGCAGTATATTCCAGAATTACTGGGAAAACTCTGGGAACGCTATGGAAAAGCAAATATCAGCCAGCCTGACCGCTGGACTGTGACCATAAGTACGGATAATCCAAGGGCAGAAGCGGCTTTTCTTAAAGATATGATGGTTGCAGATCCAAGGCACAGGCTTCACGAAAATCTTGTTGATTTTGCAATTCGTGTTACTCCAGAGGGTTTCAGGGTTCGGTATCATTTGTATAAAGGTAACCAGTTTATTTTCGTGGCGTCTGAGGAAGCACTAAAACATGAGTGGATCGAAGAAGCAGGAGCGATGCTCGAAGAACTGACGAAAGGAGGGAAAAAGTAAGATGGCTGTACTCCGACCCTATCTTTATACCGGTGGTGTCCACAAGCATGGACTTTTAATTGAGCTGCTGGAGGACCTTGGAGGTTACATAATCCAGAAAGTAGTTACGGGGACTGAAGTCAATCTTATTATGCTTATTCCGGAAAAAGATATTCCAATAGTGAAAAAGCAATCTGACGAACTACTTGGAATGATGGTAGAAGCTCCCCTGACTGGAGTTGAGATTGCAGTTGTTTCGCCAACTCTTGCTTCTCACCACCTTCCGCATTCAGCCTGTGACATAGCAGAGTATCTCCGTCATCCTGGGGCCAATACAAACATGATAGGACTTGCAAGAGGAATGGGGCGACGTGTATCCCTGTCCATGGATTACGAAAGGAGACTTATCAACGAACACGATATTGCAGTTTTCACATTTGGGTCTTTCAGTGACTGCATAATAAACAAAAAGCCAAAGCTTTTTGAAGGCATAGAAATTCCTATTGTGGTTACAGGCGGGCCTGACCTTAAGACCGAGGAAGTTCCCGGAGCAGACCTTTACGTTGGGGATATTGGGAGGACTTCTCACAGGTTGAGAAAAGCCGAGGAAATTAGCGCCCTTGATAAACTCAATGAAGGAGTTGGAAAGATTGCTGATAATATTCGTAAACAGCAGGCAAAAGATCCTCTCGCAGTGCTTCCTGCCAGAGTTATGAAAGAGATTGAAAACCAGGTCCCGGAAATCCGAACTGTACTTTCGCCTGCTCCACTTACCCTCCAGCTTAATGGGCTCAGAGTCAAGTTGCCTTATGATGAATTCCACGAAAAAATTGAAAAACTGGAATTTGATGAAGGGGTTACTCTTTCCGAACTTGCAAATATTTCAAAATCAAAAATGAAAAATTATATATTGATAAAAATCAAATCTAAGTCTGACGTTGGTTTTGCAATTTGACCCGGATTCTGTTGCATTAAGAGTTATTTGCTTTACATTTTACTGGGTGCGTGTTTTTCACTTATCCTCTATATTGTAAAGCCTGCCACAGAAAACGGAGTCCGAATCTTTTTTCCACGTTAATCTACGCTGGTGGTTTCGTATGGAACTTGAGGATATTGTGGAAATTTTGAAAAAGGACCCTGAGAAAGCTGTTCCTGAACTCCTTGAAGATGTCCGGAATCAGTATGGTGAAGTCCCGTATATAATGAACTTCATGAAAGATCTCCCGGAGATTTTCATCCCAAAAACGCTTTACGAGAACTCTATAATGAGGGGATTCAAGAACCTCGACCCAGAGACAGTTGAACTTATCGCGATAGGTGTAGCTTCTGCCCTTCGCTGCGAGCATTGCCTAAAAATGCATATTAGAGTCGCAAAACGGAAAGGGGTTAGCAAAGAAAAAATATTTTATGCAATTATGATAGGAGCATCTCTCTCCAATGCCGCAGTACTCGCTGAAAGCACAAGAGCACTTACATCCGAATTTCCGGATGAAGGAAATGAAGAAGAATACTGCTGTGACTCGAACTGTGAGATATGCAATATCTCCAAAGCCACTTTTAAGTAAATAGATAATTGAGTAGATCTAAATTCACTATAAACACTGTAGAAATTCACTGTAGTAATTCGTTTTTGTGATATTATAAATTCAGTTCATCAGGATCTTATTTAATTTTGAAAAATTAATTTCCTGAACAAACCTGACCAAAAGCTAATCTGGGAGTTCTTCATCAATAATCATCCACCGATACAAACCCGCCTTCTTGCACTGGTTTTATGCGCACATGTGCGATAAAGGTGGAGTATATGCGGGATGCATATTGTATGTATGCAGGAGATAGATACTTTTACGTCAGGTTTTCAGGTTAATAATATTTATTATGGTAGGCCGATTTATATAAGTTGAGACTATGTACAGAGTTAGATTCTCTTTTATGCTGTTACTGATGGTACTTATTTTACCCACTGTCTCAGCTGTATCTGAAGCGAATCCGGAAAAAATTCTGGATTATCCATGGGACCACTCCCCTATTACTGTATATATTGATGACAGCAATGTTCCCGAACACTACAGCCCGAGCTATTACGCGCAAATAGAAAAGGCTATGGAATACTGGGAGGAGGGAGGAAACGGAAACCTTGAGTTTACTCCTGTTTTCAAACTTGTGGATTCTAAAGAAGCTGATATCAGGATAAAATGGGTCGAGAATCTGGAGAACGTTGAAGGTGCTCCTCAGGGCGTTGCTGGCTATGCAAGCCCTAGAGTATCTGATGGTCGATTTGTAAGGGTCGACATAGTGCTTGAGGTAGGAAATTATCAAGGAAGAGCCTGGTACCAGTATGGGGATGCAACAATGCTTTCTATTGCAAAGCATGAATTCGGACATGCACTGGGCCTGGGGCATAGTAGCAACAGAAAAGATATCATGTATCCTGAGTACGAGCAAAGAGAAGATATAAACCCCCTCCTCCTGAGCAAGTACGGGCCTATACTGCAGATGGCAGCTCTTGCGGCTCTTGTAGTTCTCCTGTCCCTCGGGGTAAGCTGGCTGCGCAGCAGGAAAAAAAGGAAAAAACTTGAGAATAAATATTTTAAGTAAAAATTTATTTAAAGTATCCCAGATTAAATCCAAGTTAAAACCTTATCCTAAAAATCAAAATTGGTTTTGGATAAGTTTACAAAAAATATTGTTGTAATAAAAATATTGTTGTAATAATACTTTATTCACATCCTCTTTATTAAATTTTTAAGTTTTCAATGAATGTATGAAATTTACTTTTACCCATATTATGATTTGAAGAGGATACTTTTTTCATTTATCCATATTTTTAAATCCATTTCAACTAATCTGATATATTCACAGTAGTTCCTAATATTTCCGGTTCAGAATCATGTTTGACTCCAAAAAGAATGAATAGTTGTTAGCATCCTCGCAACTAAAAATGGAACTATAAAAGACTTCATTGGTCATCGGTTAGGAAATTTTATTGCCTGAAAACTATCAATTTTACATTAGAAGTCGGCCTTAAATTTTGGCCTGTTTACATGAAATCGATACTTTGTTCCAGCGCGTAAACTATTAAATTATCTAATTAATTTTTGAAAGTTGACGCAGTTTATCATGAGTCTTCACTTAACCGAAGACGTATATGTAAAAAACTTAGATGAGGATATTGAATCCTCATCCTATATTCTTTCTTAATTACATATTCTTACTTTCTTTTATACAAAAATACAGCAAGCAAACTAACGATCCCAAAAACTGATTCAAAACCTGGAGATTTTTTGCCTTCATTTTCAGAAGTATTTGGACTTTGTGTCTGTTTAACATTTGTTGCATTACTTGCATTGTTTTCAAGACTACTATTAGATCCAGATTGAGTTTCAGATTTTGTTTCGTTCAGAGTTGCGTTTGATGCTGTCTTGCCAGTTATTGCAAAAGGAGACGATAATCCTGGGGTTTCAGTTATGAAATACAGGTACTCATTATCTTCTCCTGCAAGAGTAGTTTGTAAAGGATTCCATTTTGAATCATTGTACTTATTGAAGTTAACGGAAGACTTGTCTATATTTTTATCTTGTAACCAGGATTTTTCAACCTTGAAATATACTATTGCATTTTCAATATTATCGGGAGTTGCAAATCCACTGTTTCCTACCCAGATGTTTACGAATTTATATACTTCATCAGAAGGTGGTTCTGAAACCAGAGTGGACTGATTTATTAGCATCTCAACTATAGCTGTAGTTTTGCCAACAGTCTTTTTTGAATCAAAACTTATATTAGTGACAGGAGTGGCATTTTGTGGGAAATTGAAATTTACAGAGTTTCCATATGTAATAGATGTCTGTGAAAGTTCTTTAGTTGCTACATTGCTTTGAGGTTCAGGCGAACCCCCGGTGCCCCCACTGCTCCTACTACCACTGCTCCTACTACCACTGCTCCTACTACCACTGCTCCTACTACCACTGCTCCTACTACCACTGCTACTATCACTACTACTTATTATAGTTGCAGTTCCTACGCTATCTCTACTGCTGCTGCTGTCCTCACTATTGCTTCCATCACTTGAGCTGCTCACGTCTTCCACATTTATTGTCTTGTTTGCTAGGCTTGTTCCGTTTTCATTGTTTACTATTAGATTGACAGTATAGTTTCCTGCTTGCGAATATATGTGTGTCGGATTCTGCTCGGTTGAATTAGTTCCGTCTCCAAAATCCCAGTTCCATCCATTTGCATTTTGTGAGGTGTCTGCAAACTGCACATCGAGACCATTGAATGTATCGGCATCAAAGCCTGCTTCAGGAAGAACTTTTTGTTGTCCCTGAACAGTTATTTCTTGAGCTGTCGCATCCCACCCTCTTCCATTGCTCACTTCTAAAACAACTCTATAAGTCCCGGGAGAAGTGAAAGTATATGTTGGGTTCTTTTCTTTTGAAGTATTTGTCAGTCCAAAATACCATAAAGCTGTAGTTGCATTTTTACTGTTGTCAGTAAATGTTACATTCAATGGTGCATATCCAGAAGTAGAAGATGCAGAGAAATTAGCAGTTGGCAGACCTGTAGTGTTTTTATTTCCTACCACATAATCTATCTTTTTAAGTGAATCACTTCCATTAGACCCAACTACAATTAAAGTAACATTGAAGACTCCATAAGCACCAACTCTCCCAAATTCATGAGAAGTAGTTACCAGGTTTCCGTTTCCAGCGCTGTAAGACCAGTGGTCAATTTGAGGATTATAAAATTCCCATTTCCATCTGGCAACTTGACCGGTAACGTTACCATTTAGCCTGGACTCAAAAGGAACAGTCCCATGAGTAATATTACAAGTAAAGTCATTAATTGTGACATTATCTGAAGATGTGACATTGCCTGCAGCTGAAACCACTCCAATTGATGGTATAATAGCTAAGGCTACTTGCAAGAATAGTATAACTAATAAAACCATAGATAAAAAAGATTTTTTCATATAAGGACTCCTTAAGGACAAACCAACTAATATGTAAATTCTACAACTCTTTACTTTAGTTGTATAAGTCCTATTCATTTTTGTTAGCTGTTTACAAGACAATGACCGAAAAATTTGTTCTTAAATATAAGCTTACTTTTTTGAATAGAATTATTTCAAGAGTATATCTCTAAAAAAAAGTTCAGTTAATCCGTAATTTCTTGAAAACAACCCCGATAAAGTAATAATTATGAAAATAGTTCTTGAAATTGTAATTATAGATTGTGAGCCTATCCCAAAGCTTCATGTAATCTAATTATTACTGCTAATATCACAACTCCTAAATATGACGTTTCTTTGATTTCATATATTGGAAATACTTTTTTACATGACTCTATTCTACTGAAAAACCTCTATATTGCACTTTTCTTTTTTTATTCTTACTTATCTCAATTTATTGGTTTTTTTCTCTTCTTTTTCTTCCTATTTCCTTTATTTTCTGGTGCATTGGACTTTATTCCTTTTCTCCTGTTATATTTCCTAATTTTAGCTGTATCATACATTGCATCAGCTGTCATTTTGGAAGGCCTGTTTACAGGCCTTCCTGCAGGTCTTTTTATCTTGAAGTTTTTAAGCGTAGGAATATATCGAGTTGAGTTATTCTTATTTGTGGGAACAATAACAATAATAATTATAATAATTATTATAATAATAATGGTAATAATAAAGAGAGATAAGCATTCTAAGTCTACTAAAACGCTTAATTTTACCCTTTTTACTTTTTTATAGGCATCTTAATTGGTGTTTCCCCTTTTTTGGCAGGAATATCCTTTGTATCAGTAAAGCAATAGGAAATATCTATCTTATTCAAATTATAACTTTTGTTTAAAAGTTCATTGAAAATCTTCTGATAGATACCATGTTCAAACAGTATAGATGAAATCTATGAACTGTTGACTTAGATCCATATCTTCTGGGAACGTTTTTCCACGTACAACCGGTCATAACAACGTATAAAATACCGTTCATTAACTTCCTCAATTTGCACGAGGCCTTTCTATATTCGGTTTCTGCGGAGGAAGATAAGGTTCTATGGAGTTCCATAGAACGTCATCGATTTCATGGAATGACATAACGATAAATTTATAATTTCAATATAATATTACTTTTGGGATAGGATCTGTATTAAAAATATACTTAAAATAGACAACAAGTTCTTTATTTAGGGTCCTTCCAAATAAGTATTAAAACTAAGGGCATACAATGCTTATTTTAGATGATAGGTATGCATTTAGAGTTTCTCCAATTAAGGTACACTCTAAAAATCAATTTTTTAGATAAATAATATATAATACTCTTTTAAATCAAGAAAAAAGTGAAATAAATACTTTATTCTTTTACAATTTATGTTTATTTATAAATAAGGCATATGATGTCATTTTCATCCATACAAAATTCAATGTTAAAAGTAAGGATAAATCAACGTTTAATTTACCAATTAAAGTACTTAAGTCATTTAAACAGCAAATAGATCATTTAATAAATGTACCTTGACTGGGGGAGGGCTGACACTACATTATATTTGGCAAATAAGGTTTAATATCCCTTAAAAAACTAATCATTTTTCAAGGGGTCTATCTTTATTATTAGCTTACTAATGGCCTTAGTGTAAGTCACTAATTTTTCTTTCGAATTTTTACTTAAAGAGCTGATTCAAAAACCCAAAATCTACTTTTTTGAAACTCATTTTTAAAATCGTCAATTGAGATTCTGACTAATAAAGCAATTCTAGAACTCTTATAAATTATGAAAATAAAAATTGGTTTTGTGACAGGCTCAGAAGGTAATCACTTTTCGGATAGATTTTAAATAGACATCTCTGGGGGTTCCTTATTTTCTGCAGCGAATCTTTTGAAGAATTCCTTGAAGTGATCCGGAAGAGCATCCATTTCCAGAATATTCTCAAGAGAGCTCCATGCATGTTCCACATGTTCATAGCTCAACTTTACATCAGCAATGACATATCCTCCATCATATATTATGACAATTACCTTTTTGTCTGGAAGCTCAAAGGTAGCATATCCTGCAATCTCTCCGGGAGTAATTGAAATCCCGGTTTCCTCCCAGACCTCCCGAACAACTGCATCTTTAAGAAGTTCTCCATTGCCCAGCTTTCCACCCGGCAAATCCCATTTTCCCGGATTGCTGTGAGAATTTTCCGATCGCCTGAGAAGCAGGAATTCGCCTTTCTCGTTCCGTAGAACGGCATAAACAGAAACGATGTAAGGTTTCTCCAGATTCATATAATATATAGTGAAATTTCTCTGTCTTAAAGGCTGGCTCTTTTAAGATCTTCAATATATAACCTTTTTTAAATACAGATTCCAATAGCATTTTTTAAAGAGCCGTCTTTCTATACTTTTTAACTAGCCTGCTTGATTCTTCGAAATGGTACTATGAAATAGGTGATAATACAGAAGCTGTTTCCCTGCTCAATTCCTTCATTCATCTCACTGAGATGAAGCTATGCGAGCAGATTTCGGCTGATGAAGCAGATTACATAGTCAGGAAAGCAAAGGAAATTATCGACCAGATAAAAGTAAATTAAGAGTGAGGATTGAGTTTACAGCCATCAGGGAATAATAACGAAAATCAACAACATTCTCTACTTTTATTCATTAATTTTTCTTTTTTGATTTATTTGGTAATTTAATTTTGTATATCTACGGCGTTTATGGGATTAGTTGCCATTAAGGTCACAGTTCTTATACTTTGATTATTGAATAAAAACGCTAATGTTAACTATTATGGTCTTGTCCATGGTTTTCTATCCAGAGGTGAGAACAGAATTAAGAAGCAGAAGTAAAAACAGAATTAAGAAGCAGAAGTAAAAACAGAATTAAGAAGCAGAAGTAAAAACAGAATTAAGAAACAGAAGTAAAAACAGAATTAGGAAACAGAAGTAAAAACAGAATTAAGAAGCAGAAGTAAAATGGAGCGGGAAAAGGAATAGAGGAATTAATATGGCTGGCTGGAAAGGAATAACAGTATATGTAGACCTTGGTTCTGAATCTGTAAATACAGTCAGGACCGATGAGGACTTAATTCGGAAATACCTTGGTGGCCGAGGGTTGGGGGTAAAACTGCTTTCCGAACTTACAGACGCGAATATTGACCCTCTTAGCTCGGAAAATCCCCTTATATTTGCCTCTGGGCCTCTCTCTGGCCTTGCCCCCATGGCTTCAGGTGCAGTTCTCACATCAAAATCGCCTTTAACAGGCACAGTATTTAGCTGGAATATGACTGGGGGCTTCGGAAGTGAACTGAAGAAAGCTGAAATCGATACTCTGATTGTTATCGGAAAGGCAAAAAGGCCTTCGTATATAAAAATAGAGACCGGAAATATTGAAATTGTGCCCGCAGAACAGCTCTGGGGAATGAATGTCAGAGAGTGTACTGAAGCCCTTGAAAACAAAGGCATTGTAGCCTGTATTGGTAGGGCAGGAGAAAAACAGGTTCTTATTTCCTCCTTTGTTGTTGATTCCATACATAGTGGAAGAGGAGGGCTGGGTGCGGTTGCCGGCTCAAAAATGCTCAAAGCCGTGGTTGTGAAAGGAGAAAAAGAACTTTCACCTTCTGATCCAGAGAGGTTCCGGGAACTTGAGATAAAACTGTTGAAGCTCTTTGATGCAAGTCCCGTGCTTTCTAAAGGCCTTGCAAATTACGGTACGTCTGCGCTTGTAAAACTGCTGGATTATATGAATCTCATTCCTAGCAGGAACTTTACCGGAAAAAAGACTCTCTTTGCAGATGAGCTTTCAGGAGAGTGTATCAAATCCACTTTCGAGCTTGAAAATGAGAGTTGCCCTGGCTGTCCTCTGGGTTGTAAGAAGAAAATTAAAGGAGCAGGGCAGATGTTTAAAGAGACAGGATCTATTTTGCCTGAGAGGGCGATTTTACCCGAAGGAGCGATTTTGCCTGATTATGATTCCCTCTGGGCTTTTGGGTTTAACCTTGAGAATCCTGATCTCACTTCCGTGCTTAAGGCTGACAGGATATGCAAGGATTACGGGCTTGACCCTATCTCGGCAGGTTCCGTGCTCGGGGCATACGCAGAACTCAAAGAAGGAATAATCGAGGCTAATGAACTGGAATCCAGACTCTTTGAAATCGGGGAAGGAGGGAAACTCGGAAATGGAGCCAGACGATACTTATCAGGCCTTGGGAGAAAAGATCTGAGCATGGATGTAAAGGGGCTCGAACTCGGAGGTTTTGATCCGCGTGGGATAAGGGGACAGGCCCTGGCTTATGCTACTTCCAGCCATGGGGGTGACTATCTGACTGCTTTCATGGTTGGTCCCGAGGTACTTGGAAGGCCTGTAAGCCTTAACCGTCTGAGCCTTAAAGGAAAAGCAGGTATCCTCCAGGTATTTGAAAACCTGAATGCAGTTCTGGATTCTTTTGTATTCTGCCCTTACTCCAGTTTTGCTCTTAACGAAGAGCTAGGTTCTGCTCTTTTGCTCTTTGGTGCAGGTGTGGAGATTTCGCCTGCGGAACTCTTGAGAATTGGAGAAAGAATCTATAATCTGGAGAGAACGTATAACCTTAAAGCAGGATTTTCCTGGACAGACGATACCCTTCCTGAAAGGCTATTTGAAAACGAGGGCGAAAACGAAGGGTACGGACTTCCCAGGCAGGAATTCGAAGCTGCACTTAAGGAATATTACCATTACCGCGGATGGGATGAAGAAGGAGTTCCTGGATCGGAAAAGTTAAAGGAGCTTGGAATCTGCTTTTAAGAAGAAAGCCGGAAAGGCAGTGTGGGTAGCGTAGGAATTACGGAACGGAGTCTGGAAACATCTGTAAAAGAAAAAAGGAAAAAACTTCCAAGCAAATTTACTATACTGCACGCTCCAAGAGGCTAATAAATTTTATTGAGTAATGGATCTTCTCTTTGAAACCTAATATTCCTTTCAATCCACTATTTCCTTTAATCCAGTATTTCTTTAATCTGGATTTTTCCGGATTTTTTCGGAGATTTCAGGTAGTTTTCCCCAAAATCCAGTCAAAAGACGTAAAATCTCGCACAAGCGTTATATAGTCAAGGATAAATTAATCGTATTAGTTCTCGATCTGTAGATTAGCTCTGCAGGCACTCCAAGCTCGGAATATTTTCCAGTTTTTCTATGCAGATCTTAAGTAGTGTATTGATAAAATAAGAGTCAGACTTAAAAATTAGAAAAGCCTTCTTATACTACTTTACCGGAGCCTTGGAAAGTCTCTGGCAAATCCGGAATGGCATTTACAGCTTATTTATAAACATCTAAAAACGTATGGGAGAATCATTATGAAACAGCAGGTAGAAGTTAAGGAACTCAAAGAAGGGAAATATGTAATCATTGATGACGAAGCATGTGTCATAAAAAGCATTACCAAGTCTAAACCGGGAAAACACGGGGCTGCGAAGGCAAGGGTAGAGGCTATCGGCCTCTTTGATGGCCAGAAGCGCTCCTACATAGGTTCCGTTGCAAACAAAATATATGTCCCGATTGTGGAAAGAAAGACTGCTCAGGTAATCTCAATCACCGGTGATATTACCCAGCTTATGGACATGGGAGACTTTTCAACCTTTGAGATCGTAGTTCCTGATGAATACAAGGACAAGATCAAAGAGGGCGAAGAAGTTTCTTACATTACAGCTCTTGGCAAGATAAAACTCGATATACGGACATAAATCTATTAAATTAAAGTGGAAACTCAGGTTAAGAACCTGAGTCATTCTTTTTTTAAGCAAATAATTTCATATCAGGCTAAATTATGTTTTTACCCAATTCCTTTATAGACGCTCTTGCAGACTATGAATCTGCACGTTATGTTATCTTCGGCGTGCCTTTTGATAATACCTCTTCTTACAGGGCAGGCAGCCGTTGGGCTCCTGACGCTATGCGGCAGGCTTCTGCAAATTTTGAGAGTTACAATCCTACTTTCGACATAGACCTTGTCGATCTTCCGATCTATGATGCCGGAAACCTGGAAACTTCAGCTTTGGTTGACGAGACTCTGCAGAACCTCTACGAAGCTACAAAAGACCTCCTTAATGATGGAAAGCTTCCCATTATGCTTGGTGGAGAGCATTCGCTAACTTTCGCTATGGTGAAAGCCTGCGCCGAACTTGCAGGAGAAGATTTCGGGGTCCTTGTCCTAGATGCCCATTTTGACCTCAGGGAAGAATACAGGGGCTTTAAGTATAACCATGCCTGTGTGTCCCGAAATATTCTCAGTGAGGTTACTAAGAATCTTGTTTCTATAGGCATAAGAAGCGGCCCGGAAGAAGAATGGGTTTTTGCCAGGGAAAATAACCTGCAGTATTATACAGCTGATGATGTGGAATCCACTGGCATGGTAGAGATCCTTAAAGAAGCCCTCGAGTGGCTTGATTGCAGCCAGATCTATCTTTCCCTTGATATGGATGCAATAGACCCGTCTTATGCTCCTGGTCTCGGCACGCCTGAGCCTTTCGGCCTGAGTGCGCGAGATGTAAGGACTGCAATAAGGACGCTTGCTCCTTTTTCAATGGCTTTTGATGTTGTAGAAATTGCCCCTGAATATGATTCCGGGCAAACTGCCATGCTTGGGGCAAAATTGATGAGGGAATTTATTGCTTCCCATGCAAAGAGTTGCAGGAAAGCATGAGTTAAGAAAACTGAAAAGTAATTCAGAGATCCAAAATTTGCTATTTAGGATTACTTCATTTTTTAGCTACTAATGGGATTACTTCATTTTTCACTTTTTTGAACTTAAAAACTGCTGGAAAAGGCGAAGTATTAAAACTTCGGAACTTTTCCAGGATTTAGTACCTCAACACTCAGTATGTTCAGGATTCAGTACGTTCAGGGCCTGATATGTTCGGGACCCAACACTCTTTTTATTCAATGAACTGTTTATATCAGTTAAGCCTGCCAAATGGCTATTATTTTGTCAATGGCTATATGGGTAAGTTTTCCCTGGCTACTGAGCGTCAAAACGTCGTCTGCACAGGCTTTTACATTTCCTTTGAATACGTCAGGTCCGCCGCAGTAAACATCTACGTCCTTGTTGAGATAATGTTCCACTATAAACGATTGTATCATAGATTTTTGCTCCTTCTTATTTTCTTAACAACTTGCGTATTTACCTGTTAGTTTTTCTGCTGCCAGAAACTGATGGTCTGTGCACTCACAGATGTTCGTTAATTGTAACTATCTTTTCATTCCATATAAATATATTTAGAAACTAAAGTTGCTTTTTGGAGCATAATGCTGTGAATTTCTGCAAGGAAAATCAGTTTACTTACTTCGGAGCCTGTATAGTTTTCGGTTCTCGTTTTCCCGAAAATAAAATAATGGTTATATGGCTTCTTTTCTCCTAGTTTACTTGCTCACGAAATCCGGGAAAGCTAAGTTTATCTGGAAATATCTAATAAACTTGGCTTTTAATGAAAAAGAAGTAAATTTGAAACCATCTATATAAATTTACTTTAAAACTTCTCAATTTTAAACCAGTAAGTTTCTTATCTCAGAATTAAGCGAATCAGCCTTTTCTTTCGGAATTCCTGGCTTTACGGTCTTCATAGAGGAAAATATCCTCAATACGGACGTCAAAAAGTCTGGCAAGCTTGAATGCAAGTTCAAGAGAGGGATCATATTTTCCTTTTTCAATTGCATGTATGGTTTGCCTTGTCACCCCTACTTTTTCAGCCAGGTTTTCCTGAGTAAGGTCATGCATTGCCCTGTAAACTTTAATGTTGTTCTTCATCGCAAGCTCCAAGTATAAGTCTTTAGGACAGTATAGGTCTATTACAAAGTTAATGAAATCCCATTTTACCAAATTCTACTCACTAGCCCTCATGTATAAAATCTGGTTTTATTGTCCCTACAAGACGTAATCTGACTTTCTGCTTAACCACCGTATTCCCTGTTGTAATGCATATAAAGCAAACTATAAAGCACCATAATTGCACAACTTACATATACCATGAAAAAACCAACATTATTATAGCCTGGATAACTGTTTCTCATTGCTATAAGAGTTGTTCCTCCAAGAGCGAAACTGATTACTACTATTTGGAAGGTAATCCAAGAGGCTTTCTGGCTAATTTGGTGAATACGCTCGTCTTCCACAATGCCCTCCATCTTACTTTTTAAAAGATATGTTACAGTTATTCCCGCTAAGAAAACACTTATAGCAAGTGTAGGACTTCCTATCGAAAAAGCAAAACTTGAAACTGCTCCCATTAGCATTACAATCAGGAACAAAATTATACGAAATTGTTTCTGCTTCATCTGCATAACTCCCTTAAGTACATTTTTCCATGTAAGTCAAAACTCTGTATTTGTAACATTTCAATGTACAGTTTTATATACAAACTGAGTTCTTTTGCATATAATATGTAAAGAAAGCTTTACATATTGCAAATATGTATTTACATTATATAAAGTTATTGAAGAGGAGAGAGCAAAAGGATACAAATTGATAGAGGAGAGAATAAGATAAGTAAGATTTCAAGACTGGGTAGGTAGAAAGTAGAGAGTCATTAGAAAGCAAGTTAGAAACGTGCACAAATGAATGAACTCGGTTTTTAATAAGTCGTAGTGTTCAGTTCAGTTTATTATAGAGCCTATCCTAAAAGTTCATTTAATCTAATTATTACTGCTACCATTACAACTCCTAAATATGATGTCTCTTTAATTTCATATCTCGGAAATACTTTCTTGCATGACTCTATCCAGCTAAAAAACCTTTTTACTATGCTTTTCTTTTTGTATTCATCCTGATCAACCTTTATTGGTCTTTCTCTCTTCTTTTTCTTCCTATTTCCTTTATTTTCTGGTCTATTGGACTTTATTCCTTTTCTTCTGTTATATTTTCTAATTTTAGCTGTATCATACATTGCATCAGCTGTCACTTTGGAAGACCGATGGTCAATTTGTATTTGATTGGTATTATATATTTGAACAGCATATTTTTATATTATAGGAAAACGAGGTTCAAAACCACAATTCTTTGACGTTGCTTGTCCTAACGAAACTGCAAGCTCTATGGCCTTACTAACCAAGGCAATATTACTGGAAATGGAACTTACATAAGTCGTGGAAAGAAAACAAGAAGATATGTTTGCCATCATTGCGGCAAAGTATTCAATGACCAAACAGGCACTTTTTATCATGACCTTCGCAAAGATGAGAAAACTATTGATTTAGCTCTTAAAATGTCAATGAAAGGAATGAGCATTGAAGCCATTGCCGATGTTTTAGAGGTACAATCTGCCAGTGTAAAGCGATGGCTAACTCGTGCAGCTGAACAATGCTAAAGTAAATGAAAATATGATTCTCCCTGAACCAATTATTTCATAGTGGAGTCCTTGAATGAAATCCTTAATCGTTAAAAAAGCTGTAAAAAAGTATGCCTAGAGGCCCAGGATAATCTTTCATTTTTCAAATATTATTAATATTATCGTGTTACAGAGCTCCGCAACCACAGCTTCTTCCTAGAAGGGTCGATATTCGGTGCTTCAAATGATTAATATCGTCTTCGGACATATTCTGAAGCTCTTTTTTATGTTGTTTTTCTATATGATCGAGTATAGCGTTTTCAACTTCTTCCAGTTCGTTACCAGCAGCCATAAAGTTACATTTGAACCCCAGATCACCACATTTTATAATTTTCATAAAATCTCCTCTACGCAAGCGAATCTCAATAGAAACGGTCTTTGTTGAATTAAATAAAAATATAATGAAGATTAATAGGATATAAAGTTAAGTTTTTTAGAGTTATTTTACAATAATCTATTTTTTTGTTGCCTTACTCAATCGGAACATACCTTGCACACGTAAAACCCTCTTTGTAAGGGACTTTGATAGTAAGCATTCCTCTATAATTAACTGCAATTGCTTTTTCGGGATCTACGGGCCCATCCAGAAAAAAAGACCCCAAATACTCTACGGTTTTACTAAAAGCTTTTAGATAAAAGCTGTTTTCATGCATTAAAAGTGTGATATTCTCATTTTCTACATCGGGAAGTTCAACTTCCAAAGTAAGATATTGACGTTTATCATCATGATACATTGCTAGTATTGGAGTTTTCAATATTCTGGGTACTGCACTTTCCATAGTATCCTCTCCCCTTAAAGAATTCTCCCATAACTTCTTTTCTCTTTCTCTATTTTAACGTCCACTGCTTTCTAAAAAGGCTGCGGATAAAGCACCTTTAATTTAAGTACACTGTTTGAATAATTAGCGACCGCTTTTTCCGGGTTTACAGGACAGCAGACTGCATAACTGTCTGCATACTCAACTCCGTTTTTGGTAGCTTTTACATAAAAACCGCCCTGTGTGATTTTAAAAGTAATATTTTTCTTTTCTAATCCTAGAAAAATTACTTCTATTTCCAGGTTTTCAAATTCATCATCAGGATATACACTGATAACCGGTGCTAGTCGCAAAATATCTACTGTTATTTACCCCCAAAATAAGATCGTCGATTAACATATTTATATGTATCATCCCCCATAAATCTGAAAATATGTAAGCTAGAACTATAATTGTTCAGTATTACTTAACATAAATCCATTGTTATTAAGCCATCCAAAACCAATATTACTCCCAAATAAATCTGAATTTCTGAAATACTTTGTGGTCAGAAGCTCAATTGATTATTCCATCTTCGCGATTTAAAGAAGATCTTTTGAGTTTTGGGATGGATTCTTTTTTTAATAGAAGACTAGCTTCTAGTTTAATTAACTCCTGTGTAGAAACAGGTTCCATAATATAAAGATATCTTCCTGATATTCATTCTATTTTTAATTTACAATGTAGTAAAGAAAGAATTTTTTAATAGAAAACAAAAGAGGGGAATCATAAGGGGCACAATTCAATAAATAAGATTTAAACGAGTAATTTATCAGGCATCTTATAAACTTCTAAACGAAAAAACAAGTAGCATCTCAGAGGTTAGTTTAGAAACTTTATTTCCTATTTATATAAACCATCTGAGACATAACTACTTGTGTAAAACTATCAAGATATTTATTCAAACTCAATAGTTTCAGTAAACTACTTACTAAACAGACATGAAATTCTTCGAATAACAGGCACAAAGAAATGAAAGTACTTTTTAAATTACAGTACTTTCATGCTAAATCTATACCCATTTAATAGGGAGTCTTACGTTGGGATCTAATATAAATGACAGGAGTGATCCGATACGGTAGAGGGAAGGGGGTGGATTCACTAATGACCAGTAATGTCATAGAAGTAAATAATCTTGAGCATTCATATGGTTCTGTAAAAGCGGTTGACAATATCAGTTTTACTGTAAAACAGGGAGAGATTTTCTCATTCCTTGGTCCAAATGGGGCAGGCAAAAGTACTGTGATTAATATTCTTACGACACTCAGGAAACTCCAGAAAGGCAACGCCAGAGTTAACGGGTATGATGTAACAAAGGAACCAAACTCCGTAAGAAGGTCAATAGGAATTGTTTTCCAGATGCTTTGCCTCGATCATGAAATGACGGTGTCTGAGAATCTGGAATATCACGGTAGGATCTATTCGATGAAAAAAAAAGAAAGAAATAAACGCATCGAAGAACTTTTAAAGCTGACAGATCTGGAAAATAAAAAGGATACCCTGGGAAAAGATTTGAGTGGAGGCATGAAGCGAAGGCTTGAGCTTGCAAGAGGATTGATGACAAAACCTGCAGTCCTTTTCCTTGATGAACCAACGATAGGTTTCGATATCCAGACGAGAATGAGAATGTGGGAATACCTTAGAGAGATTAAGAGAGAGGGCACTACTATATTCCTGACAACACACTATATGGAAGAAGCCGATCAGTTGAGCGACAGGATAAGCATAATTGACCATGGAAAAATAATCGTAACCGGAACCTCTAATGAGTTAAAGAATAAACTTGGTAAAGACCTTATTTATCTGGAAACAAGTGATAATAAGGCTGCTGCAGAGATCTTAAGGTCTCTAGTGTCAGTTAAAAGTGTAACAGAAGATACGAAATCCCTGAGAATTATGATCGGGGAAGACGTTACTCATGTGCTTCCTCAAATTATGGAGAAAATTCGGAGAGAGGGGATAGATATTATAATCGTAAATATTAAAAAACCGTCAATGGATGATGTTTTTGTTCATTACACAGGACACGGGTTAAGGGAAGGCGATGAAGACGAAAAACAGCAAGTAATAGAAATGGTGGGGATTTCTAAATGAGCTTCGAATTTCGTGCCATATACTGGAGAGAGATGCTGAAATACTTTAGATATAAATCAGTACTCATCACTTCAATGATCCAACCTGTGATGTGGCTAGCATTTTTTGGGCTTGCCATGTCAGATAGTTTTGACAAACTAACTTCACTTGTTCCAAATGAACCCGGCGTTCCCATCGTCAAATATATTACCTACATGGGTGCAGGAATAATTGCAATGGATGTGCTGTTCAGCAGTTTGTTTGGAGGCACTACCCTTATGTTTGACAAAAAATTTAGCCTTTTAAGGGAAACCCTTGCGAGTCCAGTCCCCAGGTCTCATATTATTCTCGGTGTTGGACTTTCCGGTGTGACCAAAGCCCTCTTTCAAACTTTCATAATAATTGGGTTCGGAAAACTTGTAGGAATGGAGTTCTTTAAGGGATATACACTTATTGAAACTCTTATCGCAATGGTGGGTATTATGTTACTAGTGTCAATTTTTACTCTTGGCTTCCTTTTTCTGTCAGGTTCAATTGCAATTACCGTTGAAAATCCGGAGGGAATGCAGTCTATTCTCACCCTGGTTAGCATGCCAATTTTCTTCGTAAGTAACGCCCTTTATCCTATTGACGGATTTCCTACTTTCCTCAAAATTCTATCAATGTTTAACCCGCTGACCCTTCTGGCCGGTGGAATTCGTTACTTTGCTTTGGGAACCGATTTTTCTGTGATGGGAATTCACTATATCTATACAACAGTTGATATAGTCGCGTCTTTCTTGGGCCTCGTTTTCTTCGCCCTTGCAATGCTATCTATTGCTATGTGGAGGTTTAATAAAGTAGACATATAATTTCTCAGTTAGTTTAATTTTTTTAAAATTTTCATAATAGTTAATAAGATTTCTTTTTAATATGCAAGTTTTATATTTATACAAATTACACTTGGATTAGGACTCCAAGTTTCTTATCTACAAAGTAAAGCTTAGATACTTATCTGTATTTTATGTATAGTTTGAGGCTTATAGCCCTAGCATTTTAATGAGGCTCATCTTTCAGTTAAGCTTTAGCAAAACACTATAAAACGCGATTATAGTTATGTTAATGACGGTTTTCTATAGGGTGCTTTGAATCTTATTCTTTTTCGGAGAAAATGGTGTAAATACGGGACAGACCTCGGAACCTCCCTGAATTTAAGACTTCGTTTTTCCAGTTTCATTCTAATAAAGTCGTTAACTACCGCTCTCCTGCAACGATATACTCGAACTAGTGCATCAATCTCAAATAAATACATAATAAGAAAACAATTACAGCTTATAACGCAAATATTATTTTAAAGTCACATGAAATTCTGTAACACGGAAAACGTAACCGGTCGCAGAGTGATTCAATCTGGATATTACAACCACGGAAAACACGGAAAGCACGGAAGAAATACGCCTTTACTACTTATTTCCGTGTCTTCTATTATTGAAAATAAAGGGATTTACCGAAAAATGTTAAAACTTCATCTAGCTAACTCTTAAAAAAATTAGTAAAATTCGCTTTTTAATTAAAAGTTCGAAATCTGTTTCATATTAAATATTTAAACCTTATTCATATTAAAAAGGTAAGATTAGTTCCTTTTATAAATTTTAAATTTCTTTGTTTTTTCTTTGTTCTTTATAACCCTTTAATTAATTTTCAAAACGTCTCCTAAATTTCAGTTCCTCTGTCTAAATTACCTCCTTATCGGATTTTCAAGTACAAGAACAGAGATGAAATGTAAAGATTTATTCGGTTGAATTCTTATGGCTGTTTGATTAATCATTGAGTAGTTTCTCTAAAAAAAATTGAACTCAGTCACTTCTGTTATGAAAAAATGATACAGGCCACACGCACACATGAGCATGTAATCTAAACCTGTATTGATATTATTACTACGGGAGCGCAGAGGTTCACTTCATCCCCATTCTTTAGATTGGGGCTGAAGTGAACTCTCGCCTCTTTTTGGTTTCGTTTAAACCTCTGTACCGTTGCTCCTTTGTAAAGTAGGTTTCTTAGTCTCATGGTTACATAAGTTGGTAATAAAACTCTGCATCAAGAAAGTCTTGTAAATGGATACTTAACTATTCCCCAGAAACCGGGCGGGAGGCCCGAAGCATACTCCATCCTTTAGGTTGGGGTGGCCGCCCGCAATTTGATTTAGAATGGTAACTGACTAATAAATACTGAGGTCTACTTCACCTGGAGAATCTGCCGAAGAGACCAGAGCCACCAGAGCCACAAAAGCCCTGACCGCTGATGTACATCAACTTAAATCTTATAATCTCTATAAAAATGTTGATTTTTGTATAACTTAAATAAAATATTGGCATTGTAAGTCCCCCCACTTTTCTACTTTTAAAATTGTCTTTTTTCAATTCATCTATCTTCAATTAAAATGAGCATTTTCTGCCAATTTTAACTCAGTTTGCGAAGCACTCTGGATAATATGTGTTTTTCCTCAACCCCCTTAGACATCCATTCTATATCATACTCTCAAGCTATAACTCCAGGAATTTACTTTTGGAACTACAAGTAAGTATAAATAATCTTGAAGATTTCCAGCTAAAAGATTTATGAATTTGAAGGATATTAAATCGGATAGCTAGGTTATATATACTTACTCTAGTTAATATTAACAAATTTGTATCTATTTATATTTAATAGTTCCAATGATAAATTACTAAGGAGTATCAATAACAAGGTATACTTCAAATTTATATATAATGTGAAGAACGAAAACTCCTTACAAATAATAGTCTTTTAGTATTTAGAGACTGAATATTTTGCTTCAACATTTCTATAGGATTCTCCAGCATCTCGTTTTTTAATTTCCATCTCAATTTCTCGGAGGTAGGCGCCCATTTAATGGAACCATGAGGTTTAAAAAATATTATACTTTTCCGATTTTCAGCTTTTTAAAAACAATTTTAAATTATAGACTGTTTCTTACCCCATATTTCAAAAAGTATGTTTGAAAAATGTAGAAACCTTCAAAAGAGTAAATATTAGGAAAATAAAAAAGAAGTAAAAAAGTGGTAATATTACGTTTTTTTTGTAAAGAAGAAGTTACCTGAAAAGCAGGCAACTTCATATGTTATTGTTATCTCTTAGTCATCATTATTGCTTAATCGCAGTAGAAAAATTTGAAGCATTCGGCCGCATAGTTATAGCAGACCTGTGTATAGTAAATGCTGAAGCTCATATTTAATTTCCTCCTCTCTTTTACCAAGTTTGTTCGTTCTCCGTTATACACTGGGTTTCTGCAATTGGGAAATATAAGATCTTATGATCATCCCCTGCAGAAACCGTGTAATTTACAGCTTAATTAGCATTCCTGCTTAATCGCAGTAGAAAAATTTGAAGCATTCAGCTGCATAGTTATAGCAGACCTGTGTATAGTAAATGCTGAAAGTCATAATATCGTTCCCTCCAATCTTTTCCTGATTTTTTATCTCCCATTATATGCTGGGTTTCTGCAATCGGGAAATATAAAATTTTATGCTCATTCCCTGCAGAAACCGTGTAATTTACAGCTTAATTAGCATTCCTGCTTAATCGCAGTAGAAAAATTTGAAGCATTCAGCTGCATAGTTATAGCAGATCTGTGTATAGTAAATGCTGAAAGTCATAATATCGTCCCTCCAATCTTTTCCTGATTGTTCATACCCGTTATACACGGTCTTCTGCAATCCGAACACAATACCTTTGCCATTCTCTGCAGAGACCTCTTGAACTTCTGCTTTAAAAATTCATTTAACAGAACATAAAGAAGAAGCCCATATCGTTTGTAAAGTTAAAGCACTGGCTAAGGTTGAAGCCGAAGATAATTTCTGGAAATGCCATGTTTATTCCCTCCATATCTTGTATTTTCGAAATCGATACTTGCATACTGTAGATAGCAATTTTATTTGCAACCGCTGTTTAATTTTGATATAATTTTCGTCTATCAAACCTCCAAATCACATGGCTACTGTCAGCCACTTGATAAGATTCATGTGGTGGATTTCCTCTTATTTCAGGATCTACCGTTAAAAGTTTTAGCTAACAGTGACTGTATATAGCTATATATATTAAGTTATATAAACTCAATAGAAAATCACCTCCTTATAAATAATACCTCTTAAATGTTTAGAGTACTAATTTTATATACATATATATGTTTTTTTAACTGGTATTATGTTCAAAAGTTTAGGATCTATTCCCACTTATATCTAAATATTTAATTGTCTTTACAGGTCCAAAGAAAAAATTCTCTAAAATGTCCGGGGTAGCCATTTTAATTCTGCCATCATCTTTTTAGAAAAAATGTAATATAAAAACAGTATAAATTTATTAGAACCAACTCCGGGATGAGATTATGAATTTTTTGGGAAAAGCCTTCCCTCTCATTAAATAGTTACAGCTATCTGTTCTCACTGTTCCCATTTTAGTAGATTCCATTTATAGAAATTTTTAGTAAAGAACTGCGTTTTATATTGAAAAAATTCGTCAAAAAGTCCAAAACCATATATAGAGTTTCAATTTTGAAAATTTAGTTTTGACTTCTTGATTTCAAAGCTAGAAATTGATAGCTACATACCTTCAAATTGACTCTTTAGGCGAAAATTAAGAAAGCATAAGTTAAAATGGACTGTCTTACATAATAAGTAAAAGCGTTGAAATTATTCAATGTAATTCATTCATCACATTTCAGTAACTTTGGGAAAGGGGGATATGAATATTATCAAAAATAGTTTACCTGAGGGTGGATTCCATATTGTCAAGGTTTCAAATGTCAGGAAAAGCTATGTACTTGGAAGTCTGGAAATTCCCACGCTCTCAGACATCAATCTCAAAACTGAGAGAGGAGAACTTCTGGATATAGCTCAATCAGGCTCAGAAAAAAGTACTCTTGTGAACCTTATAGATTGCCGTAACAGGATTACTGAAGGTCAAGTTCTTGTAAGGGGTCATGACCTCAATAAAATAGACCAAGAGCTTGCCCTCCTTTGGGAAACTGAAATTTGTTTCGTTTTTCAGACCTTAAATTTTGTTCCGCGCCTGACTGCTTTTGAGAATGTTTTGCTCCCAACCTTTGCTAATTCGAGAAGCAATATTGCTCCAACGAAGCATGCAAGGGAACTTCTTGAAGTTATGGAACTTCGTAACCGCATGCATCACAAACCAGGAAAACTTTCAGGAGGTCAGTCCCAGAGGGTTTCAATTGCACCGCATATTAATGATCCTGTAATCTTTCTTGCGAATGAACCGACTGGAAAACCTTAACTCCAAAATAAGAGCCAAAATCCTTTGTATATTTATGGATTTTGATAAAGAAAGTAGAACAAATAGTAATCGTTGCACATGACACTGAGATTGCAAAATATGCTAACAGAGTTATCCTGGTAAAAGATGGAATAATTCAATACAATTGAAGGTGCAAGTATATGGAAATGATTAAGAAGATTACTGTAGCAACTATTTCTTCCTTGCTTTTGATTTCCTTGCTTTTTGCAGTTCCTGCCTCTGCAGCTGTTGGGGGAGCCAATCTAAAAGTTACAATAGTCGAAACAAATCCCTATCCTGCAAAAATAGGAGAATACCTGACTTTAACTGTCCAGGTGGAAAACATCGGCGGGGATAAAGCTGACAATGTTGACATCGAAGTTGTACCTCAATATCCTTTCTCTCTTGATTCAGAGACAAATGCCCTACAGAATGTTGGAGTCCTCAGTCCTGGCAGGACTGCTACAAAGGAATTTTACCTTTTTGTAGACAAAAATGCGCAGAAAGGAGTACGTTCCATTGACATCAGAACAAAAACCGGTAAAAACAGCCCCTGGAGTGAGAAAAGCTTTGACATACGAATAGGCACTGAAACATTTAACAGCAAAGGTACAGTTGAACTTAAGGAATTTGTTTCGGACCCAGAGGTTTTCATGCCCGGAGACAGAGGTACTGTCACTGTAACTCTGAAGAATACTGCAAGTAATCCTACTGTCACTATTGATGGAAGCGACTTTGATACAAATGCTCGAATTCAGGCTGCGGTTTTGAGACCTTTATCTGATGGGATTATCGTTCTTGATGCTCCTTACGGAGATATGGGCCTTCTGGGACCAGGAGATAGCATCAAACTGACTTTTAATGTTAAAGTTGCAGAAGACACTCCAGAAGGGACTCACAACTTTGAACTTGCAATAGAGGGAAACTCCTTCGATTACAACAGCAGAAAGAATATTCCTCTCAAGGTAGATTCTTCAAACATAAGAGTGATTCCTTCAAAAGAACTTCAACTGACAAATGGTGAATCTACAATTGAGTTCGATGTAGCGAACACTCATCCTAATGAGTTTAGCTCGGTTAGTATAAAACCTGAGGCTGAGGGCATCACCTTCTACCCTGCAGAATATTTCATAGGGCCAATGAATCCGGACGAACTTTTTACGATTGAATTTAATGCCGTTGCAGACGATCCATGGGGTGCCAGTAAGGAAGGGGGGATAAACATGAGCCTCACTGCAAACTACAACAACGGAATCAACAGACACGCAAATACTGTAGGAGACCTGAAATTTATAAACACTTTAGAGTCACCCGAGTCTAATTCAACAGCCGTACTGGCAGGGGGACTTATTATAATCTCTGTTCCTGCAGCTTTCTTGTTCTACAGAAGAAGAAAACAATAATTAAAGAAAGGTTAGCTGACATCATATTTGTGGGGGAAAATATGATAAAATTTGCACAGGCGGCTCGTATAGCAGCTGGAAGTATAGGTAGTGCTAAGCTGAGGTCTGCACTTACAACACTGGGGATAGTAATTGGCATAGCTGCAGTAGTTGTTAACGCATCTCTAGGTGCCAGTTTTAACCAGTTTTTTACTGATGAGATCTCTTCTGTAGGCTCTAATTTTATTATCGCAGCTAGCGAGCAGCCAAATCTCTTTTTTGATAACGAGTACAATCTAATGAAGAATACTCCGGGAATTTCCGGGGTATCTCCAAGAAAATCAATGAGTGGAGATCTCACATATCTTTCTGAAACTAAAAATGTGAATATTGCAGGAGTTAATAAAGATTTTCAGGAAATCCAGGGACTGCAAATGGAAGAGGGCACTTTCCTGACGGACAAGGATAGCGCTGCGGCTGTACTTGGATATGATATTGCAAATGAGGAGTTCAGTAGGAATATCTCCCACAGGAGCACTGTAGAGATCGCTTTTCGGCAGGAAAACGGTACGGTTGTAAAGAAGAGTTTTAAGGTAAAAGGAATATTGAAAAATTCCAAGCCAACTGTTGTGAGTGAGGACAGTGACTATGATCTGACTGTTTTCATTCCCGTTTCTACAATGAATGAAATGATCGGGGAAAAAGACTATGGAGCTTTCCTTGCGATGGCAGACAGTCCTGAAAAAATTCGTGATATTTCAGATGACGTGGATAGCAGATTAGCCAGGAACTTCGGAGTCCCGGAAAGAGATATTGATGATGAGGATTTAAAACCTTATTACGTCTTTAATCAGGAAGAGGTTCTGGAGCAGACTGGAAAAATAGGAGACGCTTTGAGTTCTTTCCTGCTCGTTCTTGCTCTAATATCTCTCTTTGTGGGATCGATAGGAATTATGAATATTATGCTTGTGACAGTAACTGAAAGAACCAGAGAAATCGGGATAATGAAATCTGTAGGCTATAGCAATTCCAATATTCTATCACTTTTCTTGCTGGAATCTGTAATGGTCAGTTCCTTTGGGGGACTTGTAGGTACTGTTATCGGTGGTTTGGGAGCTTACGCTCTTGAAATTACCCTTAAGCTTCCTCCTGTTTTCCCCTTAGCATTGATTGAAATAGGGATTGCAGTTTCGGTTCTTGTTGGGGTAACTGCTGGTCTTTATCCTGCAAGAAAAGCTGCACGCATGAATCCTGTGGATGCTTTAAGATATGAATGAGCCATCCCTTGAATAGGGTCACTCTATCTGGAGAATGGCCCTTTTCTTTTTCAACGCTTTCTACTTGATTAGCTCAATTGAATATTGATTGACTAAAAATAGTTTCAAAATAACTCATAACGAGTAGCTCAATGGATTCGCTTAACGAATATAGCATACTGGAAAATCACTCTATTATTAACATTTAAAACATAAAAATCAGAGTAAGACATATTGTATGGAATCCATAATACCTAAAAGTTAAATTGAGCATTTGAAAAAACAGAGGAGTAGATATGGAAACGAAGATTTCGATTAAAGACGTTTCTGCTCCCAGGAACTTACTCTTGGAGACAGAAACCGAAAATCCCACACTTGAAGTAGAACTGCCCTCTGGAGAAGGCCTCGTTAATTCAAACGAAGAATCGTTTAAATGTAAATTGGGCCGTTCAAGATATCTACAGAGTGACGAAACACATAGGACAGCAGCTTCCGTGATTGAAGTTATTGATGTCAAAAAGAGCTATACTCTTGGAGATCTGGAGATTCCAATCCTTCATGATATAAACCTTAAAGTGCGGGAGGGAGAATTCCTTGCCATAATGGGGCCCTCTGGCTCAGGGAAGAGCACACTTATGAATCTTATAGGTTTTCTTGATAGACCTACAGAAGGGACAATCATAATTAAAGGTCTGGATATCAATAAACTATCTGACAAGGAAGTTGCCAGGCTCAGAGGGTTAGAAATTGGTTTTATTTTTCAGACATTCAATCTGATTCCCAGGCTTACAGCTCTTGAAAATGTTGAGCTTCCCACCTATGCTAACACAAGGAGTGGAGTCAATACTCATGAAAGAGCAAAGGGATTACTTAAACTCGTGGGTCTGGAGGATCGAATGCACCACAAGCCCGGTGAGCTTTCAGGTGGTCAATCCCAGAGAGTTGCTATTGCCAGAGCTCTTATCAATGACCCTGCGATCCTCCTTGCAGATGAGCCCACTGGAAATCTGGACTCGAAGACAGGCTGTGAAATTCTAAATATATTTAGAAGACTCAACGACGACGGAAGAACAATTGTAATGATTACTCATGATCCGGAAATTGCAGGATATGCAGACAGGATAGTGCTCGTAAAGGATGGGATAGTTCAGAATACGGAATGATCTTGGTGTTATATTTCAAAACTTAAGCTAATCGGGGTGTGGAATTAGAATGACAAAAATCAAAAATTCACTTGTCCTTCTTGTATTATCTTTACTTTTAGTTTCCTCGTTTTTTGTAGCTCCTGCCTCTGCAGCTGTTGGGGGAGCCAATCTGAAAGTTACAATAGTCGAAACAAATCCCTATCCTGCAAAAATAGGAGAATACCTGAATCTGACTGTTCAGGTGGAAAACGTAGGTGGAGATAAAGCTGACAATGTTGACATCGAAGTTGTGCCTCAATATCCTTTTTCTCTTGATTCAGAGACAAATGCCCTACAGAATGTTGGAGTCCTCAGTCCTGGCAGGACTGCTACGAAGGAGTTTTACCTTTTCGTAGACAAAAATGCGCAGAAAGGAGTACGTTCCATTGACATCAGAACAAAAACCGGTAAAAACAGCCCCTGGAGTGAGAAAAGCTTTGATATACGAATAGGCACTGAAACATTTAACAGCAAAGGTACAGTTGAACTTAAGGAAGTTGCTTCGGACCCAGAGGTTTTCATGCCCGGAGACAGGGGTACTGTCACTGTAACTCTTACGAACACTGCAAGTAATCCTACTGTCACTATTGATGGAAGCGACTTTGATACAAATGCTCGAATTCAGGCTGCGGTTTTGAGACCTTTATCTGATGGGATAATCGTTCTTGATGCTCCCTATGAAGATATGGGTATTCTAGGGCCTGGAGATAGTATCAAACTGACTTTCAATGTTAAAGTTGCAGAAGACGCTCCAGAAGGAACTCATAACCTTGAACTTGCAATAGAGGGTAACTCCTTCGATTACAACAGCAGAAAGAATATTCCTCTCAAGGTAGATTCTTCAAATGTCAAGGTAATTCCCTCAAAAGAGCTCCATATAGTAAATAGCGAGTCTACCCTTGAGTTCGATGTAGCCAATACTCATCCGAACGAGTTTAGTTCTGTAAGCATAAAACCTGAAGCTAAAGGCGTCATATTTTACCCCGCTGAGTATTTCATAGGGCCAATGAATCAAGACGAGCTTTTTACTATTGAATTTAATGCGGTAACAGACGATTTATCCGATGCAAAAAGGAACCCCTACGAACCTATAAATCTAACACTTTCAGCAAATTACGGCAACGGAATAAATAAGCATGAAAATATAGTAAGCAATATGTATATTCAGTCCATCGAGGAAACTCAAGACGGGAGTCCGGGAATACTTGCCCCAGGATTACTACTTGTTATCATCGCCGTTGCAGGTATGCTAGTTTACAGAAAGAAGAAACAGAACCGAAAATGAACATTTAGGGAAACAAAAGCTCCTAGAAATTAATAGTCTAACATTTTTGAAAAAATTATGTATTGAAAGTTATATAGGTAGTGCAACTCAGACAGATTTCCTGAAACATATAGAGCAGTTTCAGGCTGCACTCAACCTTTTTGCTTCTCTCTGGATTAAGTGTGCAAACGATTACCATTTTTGGTTTTAGCCAATCTCCTTTCAAATTAATTCCTTCCATTTAGTGGAAGAGTAAAGATAAATGTGCTGCCTTTTCCTCCTTTTGATTCCACCCAGATTTTTCCTCCGTGAATATCTATGAAGTTTTTAGCAATATAAAGCCCAAGCCCAGTTCCACCGTACCCACTGGTTGTGGAAAGATCTGCCTGAATGAAAGGCATAAGCATCCTTTCATGATCTTCTTTTGACAACCCTATTCCGCTATCCGACACTTTAATCTCGAGCATTCCTTCTTTTTTGAGGGCACTTACAGTAACCTTTTTCTTTTCAGGAGTGAGTTTTATAGCGTTATTCATTAGACTGTACAGAATCTGTCTCAGCTTTGTCCTGTCAGCCCGGATGTTCTCAAGAGAAGCATCGACCTTTATTTCTATACTGACTTTCTTACTTGAGGCAAATGAGAGAAGACTCATTCTTACCTCTCCTAAAAGGCTAGCAATATCTACATCTTCATAGTTAAGGTTCTTTTCTCCGGCTTCGAGCCTTGATATATCAAGTAGATTACTGATAATTTCCAGAAGGTTCTTTCCGCTTATGAGAATATTACTTACATATTTTGATTGCCTCGTGTTCAGGGACCCAAAAGCCCCTTCCAGCAGCAAATCGGAGAAACCTATTACCGAGTTAAGGGGAGTCCGAAGTTCATGGTTCATGTTAACTATCAGCCCGTTTTTAGCCCAGTTTGAGGCGTCTATATCTTTTTTTGCTTTGAGAAATTCATTTTTCAGCTCTATTTTTTCTTCCAGGCTTCTCAAACTCTCCAATTTCCCTTTTCTTTTGGTAAAAACGTTGCTTTCTTCCATTAATTCGAGCAGAACTCTACCTGAAAGTTCTTCGAGAGGAATGGTATAGAGAAATGTGATGCTTTTATTCTTTTCCAAAGCCATTATTTCGATTGCCTTACCACACGTCTCAAGGCAGGGTTTAAGAGAATTTCCGGCGTTTTTAATCTCAAAATTTGTTCTAAATCCTGAAAATCCTCCCGAAAGGGTTTTTCTATATCCCTTTTCTGCGAGTTCTGTTACTGTTGACGCAAGAAGAGTAAGATCTTCCGGGAGCGGATTAGCCGGCAGAAATTCCAACTGAGAGGAAGTGAGATAAGGTTCGACGTCCACTCCTACCTTCATAAGTTCATTTTTTGCCTCTTCAGCGGCCAGTTTATCCGGGGAAACCCATAAGCAATATTCTCCCCCTTCAAGTCCTTCCTTAAAATAGGTAACAAGTAGTTCTATCAATCCTTTGGTGTCCTCATACACGGCAGAGATCTGGTGACTCTGCGGAACTTTTAAAGAAGGTCCGGAGTCTTCAGCAATATTTTTCCTCAAAATCTTTCCCCTCCATATTCTAATTGCGTTTCAAGTATTATGCAACTGGGCTTGAATAGGGTATGAGATAGAGTCTAAAGAGACTAATTTTAATGTTCAGCAATTTCAGTCAACTTAAGCACTTTAAATAATTTGAATAATTCAGGGCAACACAATCCTCGATCTAAACTTATAACACTTATACATACTCTTCATTTTTTATATGTATATTGCTAGCATATATAAGAAATATCCGCGTTTATAATGTTCTTTTAAAAGCAGTTTATCATATATCCTGGAATTAATATTTACTGAAGTTTCGGAAATCTTAAAAAAGAAACCATACAAAATGGAACCGTACGAAACACTTTTTAACTATAACTATTCGTAAACGTATTCTGTATTTTCCTACTGTATCTGAAAATTGAAGCTAGGATTATGTGAAGTTTCAAAGAGAGTTACGGCATCAAGAGTGGAGACTTCTCTGCAATAATTTTTGTATTCAAATTTATGTAGGGAATTTTTCTCTGAATAATTATGTCCTAATTTATATATTGATAAAAACCGGAATACTAATTATCTACCTTAAAAATAATTGAAAATAGGATTTTCGATTTAATTTTTCCGGCAGAATTTGGTACTATTAATTTAAGCCGGTGGTAAGATTGATCTGCGCAGCTTTAAGGAGGACTAAAGTACGGAGACTGGAGAGAAAAAGGCTATTGGAGCCAGAAATTTTCTTTACCCCATGCCCACTACCCTCGTAGGGGCTTGTGTAAACGGAAAGCCGAATTACCTGACAGTCGCTTTTTGCGGAGTCGTACAGGCAAGCCCTCCCATGATTGCGGTGACCCTTGGGAAAATACACCATACAAATGAAGGAATAAGGGAAAACCAGTGCTTTAGTGTAAATATTCCTTCCAGGTATATGGTGGAGTCTACGGACTACTGCGGTATAGTCTCCGGAAAAAGAATAGATAAATCCGAAATTTTCGAAACCTTCTATGGAAAACTTGAAAGAGCTCCGATGATCCGGGAATGTCCTGTGAATCTTGAGTGCAAGCTTATAGACATTCTGGATTTCGGAGGCGCGAGTGAAGTTTTCATAGGGGAGATTGTTGAAAGTTATGCAGAGGAAAGGTATCTTTGTAATGAAATCCCTGATATAGAGAAGATTGAGCCTATAGTTTTTTCTATGTATGATAATAATTACTGGGGAATAGGTGAACACCTAGGCAAAGCCTGGTCTATCGGGAAAAATTTTGCTGAAGGCGGTAACGAAAAAAAAAGCTGGAAACGCTGAACGAAAGGAAGATAAATCACGTTATAGGTATGACTGGAAGAAAATAAGTAAAAACGCATAACTCTATAATTAGATAACTCTATAATTAGTCTTTTATCAGAAAGGCTGTTGAGAACATTCTCTTCAGCTCAGAGGTTCTTAATTAATGGGGAAAGGGGGATTACACATGAAAATAACAGTATTCAGCGGGAGCCATAAGGGCAGGGAAGGAAACACTCTAATTATGGTAGAGGAATTCCTGAAAGGAGCAGAAGAAGCTGGGGCAGAAACCGAAAACATTTTTCTGATCGAAAAAAGAATTGGATATTGCAGGGGAAAATTCGAGTGCTGGCTTAAGACCCCTGGAATTTGCACAATAAAGGATGATATGGATGATCTGCTTCCCAAATTTGTGGCTTCAGATATCGCAGTATTCGCATGTCCCGTCTATTTCGATAATATCCCGGCTGTTATGAAAAACTTCATAGATAGACTTGCTCCTGTGCTTGTGCCTCATTTTGAAGAAGACAAAATGGGAGAGTACAGGCATGCAAAACGCTATGAAAAGCTTCCAAAAATTGCCGTGATATCAAACGCCGGGTTGCCGAGCCAGACAAACTTTGAGGTTGAAAGCCTTTTTTTCAAGCGGCTTGCAAGAACTTTTCACACTGAGCTCATTGCTGAAATTTATAGAGGAGAAGGAGAAATCTTCAGAGGCAAAAACAATATCATGCTAAAACCTCTCCTGGGAAAGTATAAAAAAGCCCTCAGATATGCAGGAAGAGAACTTGTAGAGAACCAGACACTCTCAGAAAAAACCATTAGGGAACTTGAAAAACCAATTGTGCCTGAAAGTCTGTACATAAAATTCGGGAACGAAGAATGGGACCGGCTGTGCGAGGAAAATAAGGTTAATTGAACAGTGCTGCAAAGACATGAAGAAATTGCAGACTTATGGATAATAAAAATAGATTAAAAACAAGCCTTTTTTGAAAAGGCTTGAGCGAAAATCCAGAAACACGATATTGTTGACGTGATCAGCTGGTGCAAAGGTTGCGTTTGAGTTTGAGGAATTTATTCCCAAACCCTATCGGCGTGATCACAACCCTTTTCAAAAAAGGCTTGACCGAAAAACCAGCAATAATATGGTTGGCGTGATCAACCGGCGCAACGGTTGTTACAAAAACCTTCTGGTGTTCTTTCTAGCTGCTATTACTTAGTCTCCAAACCGCCTTCCACAAGGTCTTCCAGGCTGTGTTCCATGTAAGGGGCATTGCTCCTGTTGATCAGTTCCTGACAGACTTCTGCCGGCTCTCCGTCCATTGCAAGGGCTCCGTTATCAATCAATATAGTCCTGTGAGCAACTTCCCTAACAAAGTCCATGTGGTGGCTTACAAGCGCAATGGTCGTACCAAAGCGTTCGTTGATTCTTTTTAAAGAATTTGTGACATCCCTGAGAGTTACAGGGTCAAGGTCTCCGAAGGGCTCATCAAGCATAAGATACTCGGGAGAAGTTGCAAGGCTTAAGGCGATGAAAGCCCTGACATGCTCACCCCCGCTGATCTGGTAAGGAGTTTTGTCAAGAATTTCCATTGGCAGGTCAAGGGCTTCAAACACTGGCCTTGCATAGGCATCAACATCAGTTATTGGGATCGTCGGAAAGAGATCAAAATAGATTGTGTCATTCAGGTTGAGTTCCCGCAGAGCTGTTTCTTTCTCTTCTTCTGGCATGTCAGGCAGACGGTATATAGTATCAAGGGTCTCATCCGACATCCCCATTTCCCTGGCTTTACTCCTTGCGTGTTCAATTGCACCTTGCTTTTTCATGCTTAACCTGAACCGAATCTGTTCCCTTACCGTGGAGTTCACAGACATCGAGAATTCCTGGTTCATAATACTCATGATCCTACGGAGTTCCATGCGTTTTTCGCTATACCTGGTGACGTCTACCCAGTCTCCGTTGCAGAGATATTCGACAGTTCCGCTCTTTGGCTTTACAAGCCCTTCCATGAGTTTCATAAGGGTTGTTTTCCCAGCTCCCGAGGATCCAATAAAAGCAAGAATTTCTCCTCTGTAAATATCGAGAGAAAAATCTTTGATATTCAGGACTTCTCCCATCCTGATGAGAGAATAGCGTTTTGAAATATCCTTAACCTTGATGCAGACCTCTTTCTTCTCGGGTTCCGCAAGCTTTTCCTTTGGCTTCATATCCCTGAGGAAATTTTTAAGTACCAGAGATGTTTCTCCATCGGCTGCAATTTTCCCGTTTTCAAGAAAGATCAGCCTATCGGCAAGATAAGCGTGAATTTCCGGGAGGTGAGAAACTACTATAATTGGAATGTTCAACTTCTTTTTCAGGCTCTTTATTACATCAAGAACTTCCTGTTTTGTATCCGGCCCGGTCATTGTAACAGGTTCATCGAGAAGAAGGATTCTCGGCTTTGCGGCAAGCTGCCTTGCCATTACAACTCTCTGTTTTTCCCCTCCGCTCAGAAAATTGGTGGAATGAAGCGCCTTATCCTCCAGGCCCACGAGTTTTAGATACTCCATTGCTTCTTTAAACAACTCGTCGTAATCATTATCTACACTGTGCGGAAGATATTCATTTCGTGGAAGGGATTCATACCCAACTCGGAGGTAGTTTAGCTTTCTTATAACATTTTCAATCGCAGGCCCGTTCCAAAGCCCGAAGTTTCGCTGTAGGTGTATTGCGCTTACGCTCTTCAGAAATTTTTCTCCTTCAATCCCTGAAGCAGGCGTTATAATTTTTCCATCTACTTCCACAGTTCCCTCCTGAAAGGGCTCAACTCCCCGGATGATGCGCAACAATGTCGATTTTCCGCTTCCACTTCGACCTGTTATCCCGAGGATTTCTCCATCCTCCACCGTGAAGTCAATATGGTCCAGCACTCTTATCTTTTCAGAACGTACCTCATAATCTTTAACCAGGTTGGAAACTCTGAGCATAATCATACCTTTTAGTGTTAATCGTAAGTTAATGCCTGACCCGAAATCTGTCCTGCAATTCTACCAATTGCACGTGATAACTTACCTTTTCCACTGCAATTTTCGGATGCTTTTGCGCCAGTATAATTTATAATAAAATAGGAATCAGATATTACCTTATAACTATTTATTACAATCGGCTGCTGTGATTTAACTTGAACAGTCTCAAAAAGTAAGTAGAATAACTCAAAACTTTCTGCAACATGTCCCAAATCAATTTAGAGCTAAAGAGCTTTGCAGTATGAAAGAGTTACTCAATGCTTGATTTCATTGATTTTGATCTAAAAAAGTCTGATTAATCAAGTACACAAACTTTATTTTTTTTGTTTGTTAAAGAAAAACTGCACTTCAGAAAAAGTAACCTGAAAAAATAAGTAATTTAAAAGAATAGAAAAACTAAATAAGTTTTAAATAAATACCAAATAAATATTAAATAATTATTACATAAATATCAAATAAATATTAGATAAATATTAAATAAGTCATTTCATACTTAACAGCAGGCAGCACATCTAGAATCATGATAAGGATTCATCTTTTTATGGCTGACACAAGCTCAGCTACTTTTGCAGTAACGTCCCTTACTTCTTCAAGAACGGTACCGGTAACTATCATATCCGCACCTGCCGACGCACAGAGTTTTGCAGCCTCTGCGTCTCTAATTCCACCGCCAACAATGAGTTTGTTTTCCCCTAGAACTTTCTTGACAGCTCCTATCATCTCAGGGTTAATAGGCTTGTCAGCTCCAGACCCGGCTTCAAGGTAAGTATAATGCATGCCGAGGTATTTGCCTGCAAGGGCATATACTGCAGCAAGTTCAGGTTTCTTTCTGGGGATCAGTTTAGCGTCCCCTACCCAACCAACAGTCCCTCCGGGTTCAACTATAAGGTATGCCATGGAGATAGGTTCTATCTGGCTCTGGTATACAAGCGGAGCTCCCATAACCTGGTTTGTGATCACATACCCTAGATCTCTCGAGTTCAGAAGACTCATGAAAAATACGGCATCTGCATACCTGCTAAGCCCGGCTGAACTTCCCGGAAAAAGAATGGTTGGGACATCTACCTTTTCTTTTATCTTTATGACGGTTTCATCAAGCAGGGTTCCCGACGCTCCGGTTGAACCCCCTATCATGATGGCATCGGTGCCTCCCTTGACTGCTGCAAGGGCGATTTCAGCGGCTCGTTCAGGCGTTTGGGAAGCGGGATCGATAAGGGTAAGATGAACTTTTCCTTCCTGATCAATGATTTTCTGAAGGTGTGCTTCCACCTGCAAAAAAGATCATGCTCCCTTAGATTCCTTGGATTTTACCCGAAGAGCACTGTAACCGCATTTTCTGCAGCGGGTTGCCCTTATTGCATTCCTGGCATTGCATCGCATGCAAATTTTTTTATTTAATAATCTTTCTTCTGCTTCTGGAAAACGACCCATTTTTGTCACCTGCTATTATTTTTCAATATTGATAAGGTATATAGCCCGCTTAATGGATGTTAAGGGATATAACGTTTTTCATCAAAAAAGTCCGTCTTTTATTGAGTTTGTAAGCTTCCTTTCTTTTATTTTTAGGATAATCATCGCTTTTCTTATCCTGCTAACTCAAAGCTTATTTATTGCTTACGTTGTTTATTCTCTGCCCTGTGGCTTAACCAAGTTGAGGCTATAATTAAGTTGACATTGGATTGTGTCAAAGTTAACATTGAAATTATATAACGATGATAATTATTTACAGATAAAATCGTTATTTACAACTAAAATCGTTATTTAAAGCTAAAATCGTTATTTAAAGCTAAAATCGTTATTTAAAGCTAAAATCGTTATTTAAAGCTAAAACCCTCAGGCTTTAAGTATAACTCCATGGTTAATTTAACCTTTTAGGGTTTATTTAATTTCTTTGTCTTATAAATGGTGATTTATGTGTTGATTCATCCTATAGACTACCGGTATGGTACAGCAGAAATGAAACATGTGTGGAGCCAGGAAAACAGACTTAATAAGCTCCTTCAAGTCGAGGCAGCCCTTGCCCGCGCCGAAGCGGATATGGGTTTGATCCCCGCAGATTCGGCTGAGATTATATCTGAAAGTATCTCTTCCGTAAAAGCTGAGAGGGTTGACGAAATTGAAGCCGAGATCCATCATGATATGATGGCTGTGGTTACTGCGATCTCTGAACAGTGCAGAGATGACGCTGGAAAATGGGTACATTTCGGAGCCACTTCAAACGATATTCTAGATACGGCAACAGCTCTCCAGATTAAGGATGCAATCGACCTTATGGAAGATAAACTCAAAACGTTACTAGGAGTTCTGCTTGACAAGGCCGAAGCCCACAAGAATACGGTCTGCTGCGGAAGAACACATGGACAGATAGGGGTTCCGACAACATACGGACTGCGTTTTGCTATATGGGCTTCGGAGATTTCAAGGCATCTGGAACGTCTCCATCAACTCACTCCAAGAGCAACTGTAGGGCAGATGACAGGTGCAGTTGGGACCCAGGCTGCTTTTGGAAAATCCGGGATTCTTATCCAGAAACTTACAATGCAGTACCTTGGAATCGGGGCTGTGGATGTTTCCAACCAGATAATTCAGAGGGATAGGCACGCTGAATTTGTAATGTGGATGGCAAACACAGTCACGACTCTGGATAAGATAGGCATAGAAATCAGGACTCTCCAGCGCAGTGAAATTGCCGAGATTGAGGAAAGTTTTGGAAAAAAGCAGGTAGGATCATCTACTATGCCCCATAAACGCAATCCTATAAAGTCTGAGCAGATGTGCGGGCTTGCAAGAATTGTAAGGGCCATGGTCGAGCCCGAACTCCTTAACAATACCCTGTGGGATGAAAGAGATCTGACCAACTCTTCTTCCGAGCGGGTAGTTTTCCCTGAAGCCTGTGTGCTTACGGACCACATCCTCAAGATAGGAATAAATGTAATTGAACACCTGAGATTCTATCCTGAAAATATCCGGAGAAATCTGGAATTGCTAAGGGGCCTTAATATGGGAGAGGCTGTGATGATTGAGCTCGCAAAAAGAGGAGTAGGCAGGCAGGAAGCCCATGAGCTCGTAAGGACTGCAGCAATGAAAGCCCACGATACAGGACAACATTTCAAAAATGTACTTCTGGAAACTCCTGACATTGCAAGATATTTAACTGCTACATATATCGAGAATCTTGTAAATCCCGATAAATATATAGGGACTGCAGTGGAACAAGTTGAAGTACTTGTCGCAAAACTTCGTGAGGCTTATTCCCTCTAACTTAGTCCCTCCAACATTTTTTAATTTTTCAATTTTAAAATAGGTTGCAGGGTATTATTTTCTCCAGCCAGAACGATCTCTTTTTATTTCCGAAGATCTCTTCTTATTTCCAATGATCTTCTTTAGTATGTATACGCTGCTTATTGACCTAAATTTTTAGATTTCATTGGGGATTTTAGAAGTTGCCTGACCAGAGATTCTGAACCATTTTTTATTCCTGCAGCTTCTGTTTGAAAATTTCTAGATTTTCCCAGTTAAATTTTTCCGGAGGGCAAGCTCGGATACATTTCTGGCAATGGGCACCTTCACATAAGTCAGTGCTTATCATAATTCTGTTTTCTTCGTCAATTGATATGGCGCCAGTTGGACAGACTTTAATACACTTTTTGCACTCGGGGCAATCGACAACCATAGTCATGTAGGTTCCGACTCTTTCAAGTACATGAAGTCCTTCTTCTCCAAGAACTGGAATATCTCTCTCCACACGTTTATCGATGATGGGATTCTGTATCGGGTCTCCTAGGCCTGGAAGCTCTTTCTTTTTGAGATATTTCTTGAACATTTTAAAGGGCATACCTTCTTCCCAGTACGCAAGTTCAAGAACATACACGTCCCGGAATTCCGGAGCAGTCGCAAACATTATGTGTGTGCCTATTATCTGACTTGCAATGTCCTGAAGCTCCCACAATCTCTTTTCCGACAGCAAGATTTCACGGGCGACTGCAAGTGAAGTGTTTCCAAGCTGAGAGATCTTTCCTGTTGCATACGGAATCAAACCAATTTTCTGGGCTTTTGCCGCATCCATATATGTACCGGCAGCACCTGCCATATAAGCCGTATCAATGTCTGCCATTTCGATACCTGCGGTCGAACAGAGCGTAATATGCCCTGCGCGAATTGCGCCTATAGCTTTTCCGGCTTCCTTCAGGTCTTTTTCAGAGAAATCCATTCGGTTTTGCAAATGAATAAGCTCATCCGGAGTTTTAATTTTTGGGAGCTCTATAAGGCCATGTTCAATTCCTTTTTCTATCAGAGCTATGACCCCGGTACCTGTGATTCCTTTGGCTTTGATCTGACCTTCCTCAAGGATTTCTCCGGTTGCCGGATCTATTATATCTCCGAGAACCGGTTTCATTTCTTCACTCAGGACGTAGTTCCTTAATCCCCCATTCTCGAGTTCAAAATCTGATATGACGTAAGGAGACGCAAGGTTTCCATGTTTTATCTGCTGTCCTTCAAGGGCAGGGCCAGCAGCTGCAGATCCCGTATAAATAATATCCTTCACTTTGAGAGCCATCTCTGCATTTGTTCCGTAGTCCGTGGCAATTGAAATTTCGTCGCTATCGAGCATTCCGGATTTTATTATCAGGGCAAGGGCATCGGCCCCAACTTCATGTTTTATTGCAGGAGGAACTACGATTTCACAGTCATATTCATCAAGCTCGGGAATTTCGCTGCTATGTACGATTCTCGCGCTTCTGTCCTGCTCCTGTATATTGTACTTCTTTTTCTTCCGTTCTCCTGCATAGGCCAGATCTTCAATGTTTATCCCCTGAAAGATGGATAGCTGAATTGGGTTTCCACATATTGAAAGCCTTTCAAGTTCTTCGCATTTCACATCAAGAGCCTGGAATAGGTTCTTTACTGCATTTATAGAAAGTCCATGTGCGAGATCCTGGCCATAGTGGATTGCGAAATCCATATGATCCATTACATTCGCTCCAGGAAGAGGATTCCTCAAAGTTATCACTGTTCTTCGGATCTCTTCTGTATCAAGATCGATTTTTTGAGCTCGATATCCACTTGTTCCAAGGTCAATTGCAACTCCACATCTCATAGAAATTCCCCAAATTTTCCCCATTTTACCGATACTTTGGTGTGCTATATAGCTGTTTCAGATTTATTTACATATTATTTTGAAAAATAACGTATAAATAAATAGGGTGATTTATTCCTCCCTACATACTTTAAGCTCCTTTTTTTAAGCCCCCCTGAATTTATCTTAATACATTTCCAAGCAGCTTAAAAAATAGTCTCACTCAATAGTCTTACCCTTTTTGCTTTTTTTACGGACTATTGAACATTCATGTCCCATTATGAAAAACAGATATCGGGAGGGATATGACTGGCATATCTTTATATATTACAAGTGACTTTGTATAGCTGATGAGCTAGTCCGGGTAGCCCGGCGTTACCTGTAACCCGAGATCGCCGATACGCGGGGGACGAAGCCAAGGGAAGATGCGTCGAAGGGACTCCAGCCTGGAATCTCAACGGAGAAGCCCCGTCCTGCTTGGATGGTGCAGGTATGCGGGTTTGCTGGAGAGCAGGTCTTCATACCATAACTGCGGAAACCGGTCGAGGCCCGGAAGGGAGCAGACTTACTGTGGGCAACTATCGCTTGCGGGGCTGCGGGGTGGAGAAGAGGTCCCAGTCTCCTGGTATCTCCAAGATTCAACGACCCGAGGCGTGCTCATCGCTTAATATATCAGGTGATTCAGTTTTATAGCATAACTATTATACTTCGTGTAAAATAGTCCCTGTGAAACCATTCCCCTGGAAAAGATTAAATACATAAAATGCGTTTAAGGGGACGCGCTTCTTGAAGTCCTTTGTGACGAGATAGCCAAGCCCGGTATGGCGCGGGATTGCTAATCCCGTGATGCTCTGCGTCCCGGGGGTTCGAGTCCCCCTCTCGTCGTTATTTTTTAATTTATTCTGAGTTTAATTTATTCTGAGTCTCGTTTTTGGATGTTATCTAAATTTTCGACCCTAATACTGATTTTCAGATCTACTTGGTGAGCCTATCCCAAAAGCCGCTTTACTCTTAATCATTGGGAATTCTCAGAATTATTTTCATGATCATGAGCTTGATTGATTATTCAAAATACAAGGTCCAAGAAGCAAATTTCAAGTTTTGGGATGACCTCGGTAAATAAGCCTCTGATTCAGAAACAAATTTTAAACTTTCAATGAAATTTTTGACATAGATTCTGACTATTCTTCACCCTCTCTCTTTTTTAAGATCAAAACATAACTCTTAAAAGCATGACAAAAATCATAGTAAATAGAAGACTTTTTCTTGCGGTAATTATTCTTACAATTATTTTTCTTCTTTTTATATTCTGGACTTCAAGGCGGCACATAGCGAGAACAAAGCTGATTCTACAGTAAGTCCCTATTCCACAGGCAACTCTAAAATTGACTTTTCAGGCAGGATTTTCCCCTATATAGAAGGAGATTACTACTTTTTGAAAGCCCTTTGAAAATCTTGAGATAGAACTGGAAAAAGCAGGAGTGGAGGTATCAATAGCCAACGAAGTTAAGAACAGATATAATTCTCAAGCTCTCCTAATTCTCAAGCTCTCCTAATTAATATCAGTAAACATGACGGAGTCTATACGCCTGTTTATGCCCTTTCAAATCTGAATATCTTTTTCTTCTATACCTCAACTGGGGGAGACGTAAAATATTTTGATCAATTTAAAGAAGGAGCTGTAATGGTAACCTTCGTAAACAGTAGCTTTCGAGAAGTAGAAACGTTAATAAGTGGGGATGTGGAATTGAAGGACTCCACAAAAGGCCTGATCTCACAAAAAGCCTATATAGATTGCGTAACAGCCCAAGCTGCAAAGAAAATTACCACCAGTCTTGAGCAGAATACTCAAGAACTTCTTTAATCAAAACACTCAACACTACGGAGTTTCGAAAACAAAATCAAATAAGTTTTTTGGCTGAATGGACTGTTTCTCCTGTCAATTTCCTGTTTCTTTCAGTTTTTGCTTTAGTTTATCCTTTGTTTTGACCTGTTATTCTTAAGTATTTTGCACCAGATGTTCATGTCTTCAAATCCGTTTCCAATCTTGCAGTTGTTAACTAGCCTGCCTGTGTAAGCATAGCCAAGAGAAGCAAAAGCTGTGTTTATTCCTGGAGATGAAGCCCTACATAGAGTATAGGAGCTTTTGAAGCCTCTATTTGAAAGTTCTTTTTCCAGGGCTTTGATAAGCTCTTTTATCAATCCTTTTCCCCTCTCGGAAGGAATTGTCAGACAGTCGGTTATTTCGGCACACTTATTTGTTAGATCCATTTCTGCCGAAGCAAGGCTCAAGATTGTTCCTTGCTTTTCCACAAGGAAATAGAGAACATTGGAGTCCATAGTTTTTAGAAGATAACTTTTCATGTGCAAAGGAGTGGGATAAAACTTAAACTCCTGCCTGTAAAGAGTTGCCATTGCTGAGGCATCAGCCTGGACTGCAGGTTTGAGCCTGTACTCTTCTGGAAGCCCGATATTCTTTCTTTGTTTTCTTATGTTCTCATTTTTTCGTGAGCCATCCTGTTTATTCAGTTTTCTTCGGGGCGCCATTACTTTTCTGAGACAGTTTTCAATTATCCGGTCTTCTTTCCCTTTATTAGAAGAAATTCCTCTGGAGGTTTCAGGGTAACTTGAGAAAACATGGCAGTCTTTTCCTGCATAGTATCCATTGATAGTCCCTTCCTCTACATATCCACAGGTTTCAAGCTCTTTTATGTTTTCCAGAGGCACATATACGATTATCTTCCCAATTTTTTCTACTTTGGCAACGATTTTGAGAACTCCTGAAATTTTCTCAAAAATCCCGGTAAAATTCATAACTTTTATTCTGCTGTTGTAGTAATCAATTACAAGCTCAGCTCTTGATTCGTCAATCTCCAGATTAATCTTTTTCCAGTATCCCGCCAGTTCTTCTTTAATTTCAAGAATAAAGGGAAGGTTTTTTTCCATATTTTTTCCTCCTTACGTTTTTAAAGTTTTTTTACTTGAGGAGATTTTCCTGGTTTATTTCCTTCACTCTTTTCTTTAGAAACGCTTTTTTCTTTCGAGGCTTTCGGGCTCGAGAGCGATTATGTCATTATCTTCGTCATATAGTTTTGCAATGCCCGTTTCACTTTTAAGCCCTGGCTGCTTATCGCAGATTGAACAGGCTTGCTGGCATTCCCAGGAATAAGCTTCAGGTTCTGGGTACATACAGATCACCCCTTCGTAATTTCTAAGGACGACTCCTGTGTCCGAGCTTGAGATCAGGTAATTAGGACCTACAGGAATTTTTCCTCCTCCTCCAGGGGCATCAATAACAAAAGTCGGAACTGCAAGGCCCGATGTATGTCCTCTAAGCATCTCAATGATCTCTATTCCCCTCGAAACTGGGGTCCTAAAATGCTCCAGCCCAAAGGAAAGGTCGCACTGATAGAGGTAGTAGGGTCTTGTTTTTATCTTCAGGAGTTCGTGGCAAAGTTTTTTAATTATCATCGGGCAGTCATTAACTCCCCTGAGGAGTACGGACTGATTACCAAGAGGAACTCCGGCTTTTGCTAGCATTCTCATTGCTTTTTTAGCTTCCGGGGTAATCTCTTTTGGGTGATTGAAATGGGTATTAAGCCAGACTGAAGGATATTTTTCAAGAATTTCACATAATTCAGGAGTTATGCGCTGAGGGAGGGTTACAGGAACCCTTGAACCTAACCTTACTATTTCCACGTGAGGAATGTCAAAGAGCTCACCCAGGAGCCAATCTAGTCTTTCATCGGAAACGAGCAGGGCATCCCCTCCCGAAAGCAGTACATCCCTTATTTCAGAATGTTCTCTAATATACTCGATCCCTTCTCTAATTGCCTTTTCAGAATAGTCGTACTCTCTGTTGCCAACCCTTCGCTTGCGGGTACAGTGTCTGCAATACATTCCGCAGCGGTTTGAAATGAGGAAAAGCACCCTGTCAGGATATCTGTGGGTTATACAGCTCTCTTCGGAAGGTGAATCCCTATCCTCACATAGGGGATCTTCGAGTTCCCAGGAAGATTTTTTAAGTTCGGCTGAACTGGGTACAGCCTGCATTCGGATGGGACAGTTAGGATCTTTCGGATCGATAAGAGAAGCATAGTAAGGAGATATCGCCATGGGAAAAACTTCAAGAGCTTTTTTTATATCTTCTTTCTCAGGCTCTGATAACTTAATCAATTTTTCAAGTTCTTCTACGGTCTCAATTCTATGCCTATACTGCCATTTCCAGTCTGAAAATTCTTCCTCAGATGCATTAAAATAGTTCATAATCTTAGATTTCACATTTAAACCTCAATGAAAGCTGAATGAAACATTATAGAACAGACTTTCAGAGTACAATAAAATGAACCCTGTTCTAGGAAATTAAATCCCTCTTTTTTCAGCTTATTTAGAAAAAATATGTCTTAAATTTAACAATATTCATATTAAACAAATCTTTTAAATACCTTTTGTTTAATAGAGTTTTAAAAGTCCTTTTTTTTTAGAAATAACCTTAAAAATACCTTTTTATAATAGGTTTTTTTTGATTTTACACTTTCTAATTGTTTGATTTTCTTTTAAAAATTCATTTTTTTTAGGATTTCTTTTTTTCCTTCTTTTAAAAAGGGTATATATGTATAAAAAGACAGAAAAGAAATTGATTCTTTATTTAGCAGTTTCAGGAAAGTAACAGGATCTTCAGAGAGGGATAAAGGCTAGAGTAAATTTTTAACTTTTTAATAGACTTTGTTTTAAGCTATGAAGGCTAAAAGTGATTTTTAAATCCCCGTATGCTTATTTATATCTTATTTATCCAAATATATTCCATATAATTCTTTGATTTTCTAAAATATGTCATGTTTTCAAAATGTCTACCATGCTCTTTTATTTGTTAAGGTAGCTAATTTATCCCATTTTCCGCAGTAAATTTTCGTAAATTCATATTTTTACTGCTATCGATTTTCAATCAAACGTGTATTTATTGGACTTTTATGCAGTAGGTAAAAGCAACGATGTGGTGTATTTAGAGGCAAAAAACGATATCATTCAATTTTCACCAAATGCCACTAAAAATCTAAATTATTTACACCTGTTCCAAAAACGTTATCAGAAAAACTATTGATCTTCAAAAAATACTGCGAAATGTGGGTTTATTTCTCAATATTATTTGATATGTTACTATTTTTTCTCAAAGGCTCAGGTCAATGAAATTTATATTAGTTAATAAATCATTATATATTGATGACCGATAATCTTCTAACCGACCTCCTGATCATTTTCGGGCTTTCTATTCCTGTAGTGTTTACTTTTTCCAGATTGAAGATAGCTCCACTGATTGGCTTTCTGCTTGCAGGTATTCTTGCCGGACCTTTCGGTTTTGGATTTATTAGAGAAATAGAAAACATCGAACTTTTGGCTGAAATTGGAGTCGTGCTCCTGCTTTTTACCATAGGTATTGAGTTTTCAATGCGCGACCTTTTACAGCTTCGCAGAATTGTAATTTTTGGAGGCGGCTTGCAGCTTTCGATAACTTCAGTCATCGTTGCTCTTATACTCCTCTGGCTTGGACATTCCAGAGAAACTTCGATTTTCCTTGGGCTTTTAGTAGCATTAAGCAGCACTGCAATTGTACTTAAACTCTTACAGGAAAAAGGAGAAATTTATAGCCTTCACGGGCGAACTTCCTTAGGAATACTGATTTTTCAGGATATCGCTGCAGTGATAATTATTCTCTTAATTCCGGTTCTCGCAGGCACACCAGGGACTGAAAAGTCCTTTTTAGAACTTATCCTGCAAGGCTTCGGGCTCATAGTATTCACCTTTCTAAGCGCCAGGTATGTTGTTCCTTTCATTATGTACCATGTGGCAAAGACACGGAATAATGAGCTTTTTCTCCTGAGTGTTGTAGTAATAGGACTTTCTGTAGCCTGGCTGACTTCTATGGTTGGGCTATCTCTAGCACTGGGAGCTTTTCTTGCTGGCTTGATTATCTCGGAATCTGAATATTCGGTTCAGGCTCTAGGGAATTTAATACCATTCAGGGACATGTTCATGAGTATTTTTTTCATCTCAATAGGGATGCTACTTGATCTCAATATATTAAGAGAACATCTTCTCTTGATCTTGGCTGCTACCCTGGCTGTGCTGTTCCTGAAGGTCCTGGTAAACAGCTTGAGCACCTTTCTCATAGGTTTTCCTTTGAATACAATGATTCTGGTTGGATTTTCCCTTTCACAGGTAGGGGAATTTTCCTTTATTGTTGCAAAAGTAGGTCTTGCAAGTGGATTAATCTCCTCTCTTATATATCAGGAATTTCTGAATGTGGTAGTGCTTTCTATGGTACTTACTCCTCTTTTTATGAGTATAGGGTATCGAACTACGGTTTTTGCCGAGTTCTTACCTCTCCCTCCTGTATTAAAGCGAGGTTGGTACAGTAAATTTAAAGAAAGCGGGCCTGAAGAAAAACCTGAAAATCATGTGATTATAGTAGGATTTGGGATAAACGGTAAGAATGTCGTGACCGCCGCAAAGGAAACTTCAATTCCTTACATAGTAATTGATATGAATCCTGAAGTCGTAAGGATAGAGAAACAGAGGGAAGAGCATATTTTTTATGGTGATGCTGCTCAAAATGCTGTCCTGGAACATGCAGGCATCCGGACTGCGAAATCGTTTGTCGTGACTGCAGGTGATCCTCCGAGTGCTAAACGAATAATTGAAACTGCCCGGAGGTTGAATCCGGAAATCCACATCATTGCCAGAACACATTTCCTGCGTGAGCTGGATAAATTTTATGATTTTGGGGCAGATGAGGTAATTTCTGATGAGTTTGAAAGCTCAATAGAGCTTTTCACAAGGGTACTTCACAGATACCTGGTTCCCAGCAGTGAAATTGATTCCCTGACTTCAACATTACGTGCCGACCATTATAAGATGCTTCGAAGTCCTGGCATTCCCAGGAAAAAATTCTGCGACCTAGCTCTCGATTTTGCAGATGTAGAAATCCGGAGTATCAGGGTAGGGAAATTTTCAAAATCAGCAGGAATGACTCTTGGGGAACTGAATCTTCGGAAGAATTATGGAGTGTCTGCACTTGCAATTTCACGTAGTCATAGAATCATTCCCGGACCGGAAGCTGGAACTATAATTCTTGCGGATGACATTCTGCTTGTGATCAGCCCTCCGAAAAACATCGATGTGGTTAGAAAGCTTTTCGAGGATAGTAAGGAATAATCATTCCTATTCCTATTTTTTTAATATTGGTTATAAAAATCCTCAAGTCTTTAATCGAGAAATAAGCGTTAACTCTTATGCTTATACACTTGCCTTCTTAGTTGATACACCAATTGCTGTTAAATGAGGAACTAGTTGCTGTTAAAAGGGATCACCTATGAATTTCTTTCTGTAATTACAGGGCAAATCATGAGCCATAATCTTAAAACAGTAAGCTAGATGAATAAGTAGAGCAGTGATAGTAAAACAGTGACTTATATTAAGGGAGAGTGAATTGATGAAAAACTTCTTGAGGAACTTAACCAAAAAATAACTTGAAGATGTAAAGAAGCATATTATAGTTATGGGTAGCCTGCTCATTATATAAGAAATATTAAGTGCCCAGAAGTTTGAAAATGACGAAAGAAAAAATATTAAGCGCCCAGAAGTTTGAAAACGAGAAAATAAAAAAATTAGTATTTTTTAACAAAGTTGAAGATGCGAGGCTCTAAAGTGTTTGAAGTCCTTCTTGACATTACTGCCCAAGATTTTTTGAAAGCGGCAGACAAAATGACTTACTCCAGAGTTAAAGAAATTCTTGACGAGCTTGCACTCGATCCAGTCCCACTGCGAGCAAAAAGAATAATTGAGAGTAAGGAAAAGCTTTTCAGACTGCGGTCCAGGCATATAAGACTGCTTTATAGAATTAATTATGAGGATCAAACCCTGGTAGTTATAATGATTGAGCCTTTAAATCGTATGTATCGTTGAAGAGAGTAAGGGTTTAAACTCTATAGCCATTAAGTACTACAGCAGGAAATTAGAAAAAGTATGATCAGGCTAATACAAAATATAATTTCAACTTGTCTTATGAAATTATCTTTCATAGTTAGTAATATGCAAGACTAGTATAAATTATTTATTCAAGTTTGCCTCTTAACGTATGTGACTTTTCTGTAAACTGGATAAATCCTTTAAATTTTAATTTGCGTTTTCTATTTTTAGATTATGTGTAATATATAACACGACAGTTTTGACTATATATTATGTGGGCCTATCCTAACAGTAATATTATGTTGAAATTATAAATTTACTTCTATGTCATTTCGTGACATCGATGGCGTTCTATGGAACTCCATAGAACCTTATCTTCCTCCACAGAAACCACATACAGGAAGGTCGCGTGCAAATATGAGGAAGTTAATGAACGGTATTTTTTACGTTGTTATGACTGGTTGTACGTGGAAAGACGTTCCCAGGAGATATGGGTCTAAGTCAACAGTGCATAGATTCCTTCTATATCTTTGTGAACATGGCATCTATCAGAAGATTTTCAATGAGCTTTTAAACAAAGGTTACGACTTGAAGAAAATAGATTTTTCTCATTGCTTTACTGATACAAAGGATATTCCGGCTAAAAAGGGGAAATATCGGCTACGATGGACACAAAAAAATAAAAGGAATAAAAATAAGCGTTTTAGTAGATTTACAGGTTTTACCTCTCTCGATTATCATTAAATGATTCTACACTTTAGATTCTACACTTTATATACCTACACTTAAAAATTTCAATATAAAAAGACTTATAGGAAGGCCTGTTAACAGGCTTTCCAAAGTAACAGCTGATGCAATGTATGATACAGCTAAAATTAGAAAATATAACAGGAGAAGATGAATAAAGTCCAATATATCAGTAAATAAAATAAACAGGATGAACAATAAGAGAGTACGACTAATAAAGGTAAACCAGGAAGAATACAAAAAGAAAAGCATAGTAGAAAGGTTTTTTATCTGGAGAGAGTTATGCAAGAAAGTATTGCCAAGATATGAAATTAAAGAGACATCATATTTAGGAGTTTTAATGGTAGCAGTAATATTGGATTAAATGAACTTTTGGGATAGGCTCAATGTGGGATCCAGGTCAGAAAGAATACCTGGGATGACAGGGTAAAAGCTGGTTCTTCCAGTAAAAGATACCAATTTTCAAGAGACTATGCTGTAAATATCGACCTTATTGCTCCTGCAAACTGTCAGAGCAATACAGAGACAAGAAATGTGAAGAGATTAACTCTTTGAGCCATACTAAACTTGGAGGTTGTTTTCTACTCCAATAGTTATTGATATTGGAATTGGAAAGAAAATTTAAGTTTTTGCTACTGCTTTTTACAGCATTTTTGCAAACACATGCTGTCGGAAGAAAATTCAAATCACACTAAGAAATTTATTTCTTTTATAATTAGCTTTAATGAGCTTTATATATATGAGATTAGAAATATATTCAACGAATTGGGGATGAACACACAAATATTTTCAAAGATAATTCAATTTACTATATATATTTACTTATATTCCAACAGTTTCATCTTTTCTATAATATTAAGAAAATTATATATATAATTACCTAGGTATAAGGATACCGAATGCCTAGTTAGGATGGGAAATCAAAATGGTGCAGATAAAGAAGTGTATTACCAAAGAAGATGTGTTAGAAGCTGTAAAAGAGAGAGACGTGAAGTTTATCCGGACCCAGTTTACGGATACACTCGGCATCATCAAAAGCTGGGCAATCCCTGTTGAACAGTTAGAAGAAGCCTTCGAAAACGGGGTAATGTTTGATGGGTCTTCGATCCAGGGCTTTACAAAGATTGAAGAATCCGACATGAAACTTGTGCTTGACCCTTCTACTTTCAGAATCCTTCCCTGGAGACCTACAACTGGCGCAGTAGCCAGGATTCTTGGCGATGTGTATCTTCCTAACGGTCGACCGTTTGAGGGAGACCCCAGATATGTTCTTAAGAGCGCAATCGAAGAAGCCAAAAAAATGGGGTACTCAATGAATGTAGGTCCTGAACTGGAATTCTTCCTCTTCAAACTTGACGCAAACGGAAATCCGACCACAGAACTTACTGATCATGGGGGATACTTCGATTTCTCTCCCCTTGACCGTGCACAGGATGTACGTAGAGATATTGACTATACCCTCGAACGTATGGGCTTCCAGATCGAAGCTTCTCATCACGAAGTTGCACCTTCTCAGCATGAGATTGACTTTAGATTCGGTGACGTGCTGAGTACCGCGGACAATGTTATAACTTTCAAATATGTTGTAAAATCAATTGCATATCACAAAGGATATTATGCTACCTTTATGCCAAAACCTCTCTTTGGTGTAAATGGCTCAGGGATGCATACCAATCAATCTCTTTTCAAGGGAGATAATAATGTATTCTACGATCCAGAGAGTGCAGACCAGCTTTCTCAAGAAGCAATGTACTATATTGGTGGTCTGTTAAATCATATTATAGAATTTGCAGCCGTTACAAATCCGGTTGTTAACTCCTATAAGAGAATTGTACCTGGGTATGAAGCACCGGTTTACCTTACCTGGTCTGCAAAGAACAGAAGTTCCCTTATCCGCATTCCTGAAACCCGTGGCAATGGGACAAGAGTTGAACTAAGATGCCCAGATCCATCGTGTAATCCGTACCTTGCCTTTGCCCTGATGCTCAGATCTGGACTTGACGGTATAAAGAACAAGATCGATCCAGGAGAGCCGACTAACACGAATATTTTCCACCTTACGGAAAAAGAAAGAGAGGGAAAAGGTATTCGCTCCCTACCTGCAGACCTTAAAGGTGCAATTGATGAAATGAAAGGCAGCAAATTCGTAAAAGAAGTACTAGGAGAACACGTTTTCAATCATTACCTCTGTGCTAAAGAGATGGAATGGGATGAATACAAAGCAATTGTTCATCCCTGGGAACTTGAAAAATATTTGCATATGCTGTAAGCACCCCGGAAATCCTAAAACCCATGTAGATAAAAATCCATGTAGATACCCAAAAATTTACTGCGATAAAATCGTGGCAGAATTAATAATTTGTTAGAAGAGACACACTCCTCTCGGGAAGTGTGTTCTCATTTTATAAAATAACTTCCCGAAATAATAAAATATTTTTCATTGAATTTACTGGTCAGAACATTAAAATTTTTTTAATATTCTTTGAAATTAATGCCTGAATTGAACATTGATATAAAAATGCTTCCCTTCTGAAAACTCTATTATTCAAGAACACTACTTTTTTCAAAGAAATTCAATCGTATAGAAATTTAATCTATATACACTAAGGTAAACGGTATAGAAACCCCTAAGACGACAGTGGAGGGTCTATTAAAAAAGAATATTCTATGATAAAAATACAGAGGGCTTTAAAATAAAAGTGCAAACGAAAAAAATTAAACGGTTAAACCGGTGTGCTTTCTAGCAGTACCTCAATAACTTTTAATCGGAAAAAGAAACATATATATATCGTCAAATAGGTACTAAATTACTTATTTCCCCTAGTGGTGACCTTCTCGATGTATGATAAAAGTAGAACCATATGTGGAAGCGTTGCTATATATTCACATTAATTAAATAATTTACATGGAACAAACTTAGTTAAATATCCATAAATTATGGAAATTGATAATAAGTTACCCCGAAATCCAGTTTATCAGCTGGCAAGTTTTTTGAACTAATTCTCAAAAATGAGCCACGGAAATAATTCAGAAAATTATTGGTGAATATTACATTCATTCCTATCCATTTTTAGAGTGATCAAAATGTGTGGAATAATAGGCTTTATAGACCGAACAAAGTCCAGAATGGACGGGTCGAGCATAAAAGCCGCCCTCAGCCTCATGAATGAAAGAGGCAGTGGAGACGGGGCAGGCTATGCCGCATATGGAATTTATCCGGAATATGCAGACTACTATGCTCTTCATGTTTTCTTTGACGATCTAGGTGAACCAAAAAAGAAGGTAGACGAACTCCTCCAGCAATCGGGAGAAATTGTTCACCAGGAAGAAATCCCGACCACCCCCCAGCCGGGCATAAAGAAAGTACACATTCCATGGAGATATTTCTTTAAGCCCTCAGAAGACCTGATGTCTGGGAAAATGGCTTCTGAAAAAGATGTTGTCACTTACCTAGTCATGGAAGTAAACTCCAATGTAAAAGGAGCTACAATCTTTTCCTCCGGGAAAAATATGGGAGTCTTCAAAGCTTCCGGCTGGCCTGAAGATGTGGCAAACTTTTACAGAATTGAAGATTACAAGGGATATATTTGGCTTGGTCACAACCGTTATCCCACAAACTCTCCGGGTTGGTGGGGAGGCGCCCATCCTTTCAACCTGCTTAACTGGTCAGTAGTGCATAACGGAGAAATTACCTCATATGGCACAAACCAGCGTTATGTTGAAGGATACGGATACAAGTGCTCCCTGTTTACTGATACGGAGGTTGTAGCCTATTTGTTTGACCTGCTTGGAAGACAGCATGGGCTTTCATATGAAATGGTTGTCAAGGCTCTTGCCCCTCCTTTCTGGGACGATATTGATCGGATGCCTGCAAAAGAAGCAGAGTTGAACAAAGCAGTTCGCCTTACTTATGGATCTGCCCTCATGAATGGACCTTTTGCAATCGTAGTCGGGACAGAGAATGGTATTGTTGGTTTTACTGACAGGATTAAACTGCGTCCTCTCGTAGTTGGTGAGAATGGAAACCGGCTTTACATATCCAGCGAAGAATCAGCAATAAGAGTACTTGACCCCGAAGTTAAGAAAGTATACACACCCAGGGCAGGAGAACCAATTATAGGGAGGTTTATTGAATGACTCTTGGAAGTGTGCCCTCAAAATTTAAGGTCAGTATTGACCGTGACCAATGCATGGACTGCGGGCGCTGTATTGAAAACTGTTCTTATGGCGTGTACAGGAGAGAAGGCGACAAAATTCTGATCGAATCCAGAAAATGTACAGGCTGCCTTCGCTGTGTTGCCATGTGCCCAAGGGATGCAATTACGCTTACAGAGAAACCTATAGATTACCGCAGCCACCCCCTCTGGACCAGAGAAGTCAGAGAGGATATTATTAAACAGGCTCGCAGTGGCAAGATTATCCTTTCAGGAATGGGAAACGCCAGGGATTTGCCAGTTGTCTATGACCGCCTTCTCCTTGACGCCTGCCAGGTTACAAACCCGAGCATTGACCCCCTGAGAGAACCAATGGAACTCAGGACTTACATTGGAAAGAAGCCATCCAAACTCAACTTCAGAAAGACCGAAAGTGGTGACGTAGAGCTCGAAACAAAGCTTGCTCCAAATCTTAAGCTTAATACTCCTATTATGATCGGACATATGAGTTTTGGAGCTATTAGCCTTAACGCCCAACTCAGTATGGCAAAAGCCGTAACAGAGCTCGGAACCTATATGGGAACAGGAGAGGGAGGGCTGCACAGAGACCTCTACCCTTACCAGGACCACATGGTTGTCCAGGTTGCTTCAGGCCGTTTCGGTGTAAATATTGATTACCTTGAAAGAGGCGCGGCCATTGAGATCAAGATTGGTCAAGGAGCAAAACCGGGTATAGGTGGACACCTGCCTGGAGAAAAAGTAAATGAGGAAGTCTCAAGGACCCGTATGATCCCTGTTGGCAGTGATGCTATTAGCCCAGCTCCTCACCATGATATTTACAGTATTGAAGATCTTGTTCAGCTTATTAGAAGCCTGAAAGAAGCAACCGAATGGAAGAAACCGGTCTTTGTTAAGATTGCAGCCGTGCATAACGTGGCTCCAATTGCTGCTGGTATCGCCCGCTCCTCTGCAGATGCAGTAGTAATTGACGGATTCCGCGGTGGGACCGGAGCTGCTCCCAAAGTATTCAGAGACAATGTTGGAATTCCAATTGAAGTTGCAATCGCGAGCGTTGATCAGAAACTCAGGGAACAGGGCGTAAGAAACGAGATATCAATTATTGCAAGCGGCGGAATAAGGAGCAGCGCAGACCTTGCAAAGTCAATTGCTCTCGGAGCAGATGCTGTTAATATCGGGACTGCTGCCCTTGTTGCTCTGGGCTGCAGAGTCTGTGGCAATTGTTATAGAAACCTTTGTCCCTGGGGTATTGCTACCCAGCGTCCAGAGCTTGTGAGCAGGCTTGATCCTGAGAGAGGGGCAGTTCAGGTCTCAAATCTTATTAAGGGTTGGACTTACGAACTCAGTGAACTTATGGGTGCTGCAGGAATCAACAGTATAGAAAGCCTGCGTGGCAATAGAGATCGTCTGCGTGGGTATATGCTGGATGAAGAAATGCTTAAAATCCTTGACGTATTGCCAGCAGGAGCCTGATTGATATGAAGACGGTAAAAATTGATGCCAGAGGTATGCACTACACCCCCTTAAACCAGAAAATCAGGGCTGCGGTTGCGGATGGAGCAGAGGAAATCATACTCGACAATATACTCGGGCAGCGCTTTATAGGAGATGGGCTTAGAGGCAATGTCCGCATCATAGTCAATGGGGTTCCAGGAGGAGATCTGGGAATGTTCATGAGCGGGCCGACCTGTATTGTACATGGGAATGCCGAACATGCTCCGGGCAACACAATGGATAAAGGAATGCTCGTGATTCATGGAAGTGCAGGAGATGCAGTTGCCCACAGCATGCGAGGAGGAAAAGTCTTTATAAAGAATAATATTGGCTACCGTGGCGGCATCCACATGAAACAGTACGACGTGGAAGCCAGACCTATTCTTGTTGTAGGTGGCACAGCCCACTCCTTCCTCGGAGAGTATATGGCAGGTGGCCTGGTGCTCGTGCTTGGTATTGGCAAGGATAAAGCCATGACAGATAGGGGTATCGGAAGCGGAATCCACGGTGGAGAAATTATTCTCCGTGGGGAAGTGGACGATTTCTTACTTGGAGTAGGAGCCAAGAAATTCAAGTTTACCGAAAGTGATCTTGAACGTATTGCCCCAACTATAAAGAATTTCTGCGAGCAGTTCGGATATGATCCTGCGGAGTTCCTGGACACCAACTACACAAAGATCGGACCTGCAAGCAGCCGGCCTTTCGCAAGCAAATATGTATGGGAGTGATCAGAAATGGCAGAACAGAAACCAATTAGCAAAAGTTACCTTGACCTTAAGTCGAAAGTCTGGGACGAAGGTCTTTGCTCAGGCTGCGGGGCCTGCATTGCAGTCTGCCCTGCTGATGCTCTATACTTCGAAACAGGCGGCGATTCCACACATCCGAAGAGCAATAATTACTGCAAAGCTGCGGTTGACGATGTTCCATGCGGAGCCTGTTACGAGGTTTGTCCGAGACTCGAAGAACAGCCTTCAAGCCTTCTCGGAGATTACCTTGAAATTACTGCTGGAAAAGCCGAGTTTGATATTCCGAAAAAGCAGAGTGGAGGAGCAGTAACAGCAATTCTTGCAAACGCCCTGGATACAGGCCTTGTAGATGCTGTAGTTACGGTTACGGAAGATCCCTGGACCCTCAAGCCTCACTCAATGGTAATAACCAAAAGTGAAGCTCTTGTCGGTCAGGCAGGAAGCCGTTACAACTGGTGGGTTCCTCTTGTTTATTCCCTTAAGGAAGCGGTTGTAAACAGGAAGTACAGGAACATTGCAGTCGTTGGAGTCCCCTGCGTAGTTCAAGCAGTTCGCAAAATGCTTGAAACCGACAACCAACTTGTGGGCCCATACAAAAAATCCATTCGCTTTGTCATGGGGCTTTTCTGCACGGAAAGTTTCGACTACGAAAAACTTATTGCAGGCAAGCTGAAAAGCGAGTACGCTCTCGAACCCATGAAGGTTTGCCGCATTGACGTTAAGGGCAAGCTCGAAATCACCCTCGATGACGGTACACAGTATGTAATTCCCCTTACCGAACTTGAGGATACTACTCGCCCAGGCTGCAGTGTCTGTACGGACTTTACCGCTCTCAAGGCTGATATTTCAGCCGGCTCAGTTGGAAGCCCTGACGGCTACACCACTCTTGTTGTCCGTACTATTGTAGGACAGCACATTCTTGAAAGCGCAGTTGCTAACAAGAAATTGAGCGTTGGCGGTGAAGTAAACTTAGGGATCATTGAAAAGCTTGCAAAAAAGAAGCTTGCAAGAAAACCGGAATGAAACTACTTCAAAATATTTTTAGATGGAGCTAACAAACTCCATCTATCTTTTTTATGTTCTTTATTTGCAAACCTGGATTATGTTTATAATCATTCCCCAGGGGATTTACTATTTGAGGTAATTTCCATAACCGTTTCAAGTATTATCCCTTCTTCTTCGTCAACTAGGAAATCTACTTTTCTGACTGTATCCTCAAAGCCGGAGCGCACCCGGGTTCGGCGTAACCTTCAGGAGTTGGATGACAGGAATAAACCACGCCTACAATCGTTGCTCCTTCCCGGATGATAACATGGACAAAAGGAAAAAAGTTTCAAAGCGAAATCATTTCAGAACAAAACACCTTTTAAACAACAATTGTCCCTATAATTATCGGAGTCTCATTATCCCAATATAGATGTATAGTAGCGGTGCTCCAGCGATTCAGAGATACTGAAGTTGTTTCCTCTGCAGAACCGGTGTCTAATATAATTCTAAATGTATACTCTTTCGATTCAAAAGAACTTCTCAGATTAGACGGTTTTTCTTTTGATACTGATTCGTTTGGATGAAGTTTGTATGATTCTTTGAATACAGAGTCATTATCAGAATCCAATATTTCAACAGATATTTCATGGGTCCTGACATCATAATTTGTTAATTCAAAAAAATTAGGTAAAGCCGTACCGCCCAGAAGAAATATCAATGCATAATAACCCACAATTGCAATTATAGGTATGATCAGCAAGATGAGAAGTATTTTTCTGGTATTTTGCATTTGAAATTCCTCTATAACAGAAGGAGATTAGTAAATCTCCTTTTTAGCCAGTATTCGTTTTGTGGATAATTTTTGTTACTCTGTGAATATACTCCTGTTGATTTCTCGGATACTATTGATTGGCAATTTTGTAGTACGATCAATCAACATTTTTATACCGAGACTATCCCAAACCAATTTTATTCCCATCTCAATAAGAATTTCAGAACCTTTTCCAAAATAAGGGACTTTAATTATTATTTGAAAGTGAATATTTTTGAGTCGAATATTGAATTTTGGGATTTGCTCATGTAGAACTGAAGACTCAGTTGTATATGCCATTATTTACTGTATTTCCACAGGATTCTTTGCTGTCATGTAGATTACTCCTGTTCGTTTTCCAGGAGGCAAGAATCGAATTTTTAAGTACCATTAAAATCAGTATGTTCCTGCCTCCGGGAACGACGAGGTTCAAATTCACTCTGGGACATCCATTTAAACCCCCACAAACTACTTTTGATTAACTGTTTATATGTTTTATGACCAGATCATCAAACAATCAAGATATACATTTAAAATGTGACAATTTTTTCAGGTATTATTACATTATATGACTGATTGTTTGATACTCTGGAGAGAAATTATAAATAAACATAAAAAAATAGCATCATACTGACCCTTTCCGTATGCAAATTTCAGCCTGTCTGGTGGATGTAACATAACGTTGATTACTAATTATTTGTTGATTTGGAAGGATTAATGAAGAGGGGTTTGGAGATACATGATTGATATTAAAAATATTACACATTACATATTTTCACATACATATCTTATAATTTTTTTAATATTATTAGTACCTTCCTCAACAGCTATTGCACTCTCTAATAACATATCTTCCGATTTCAATATTCATTATAATAACACGTCAGTTACGCTTGATGTTTCAGAGACAGGGCTTGAAAACTCAACCCGAACAATATCTTCCTTTGGGGAAAGAAAAATAGGAAGTCAGAACGCTGCAGAAGCCTCTCTATTTATAAAAGAGGAGATGGAAAAGGCAGGCCTGCAGGTTTCTCTGGACAATTTTTCCGCGCGGGTACGTACACGGGACTTCAATTACTGGAATGTAAGCGGCACAAACGTAGTGGGGATTAAAGAGGGAAACGACCTTAAAGACGAGATAATTCTTGTAACCGCTCATTATGATTCAAGAATAATTGTACGTCCAGAATCAGGTTTACGAGATATTTTTGATTCTGAGATAAGAAAGCCCTATCTCTGGCCAGTCTGGTCCGATACTTACGTTTGCGAATCGGCCAACGGAACCGGAGCGGATGACAATGCCGGAGGGGTGGCTTGTATGCTTGAACTTGCAAGGGTCTTGCAGAATGAGTCTTTTGACAGGACAATATATTTCATTGCTTTTTCCGGAGAAGAATACAATCTTCTTGGCAGCCAGGCCTGGGTTGAAGCCCATTCTGAGTTGGAAAATGATATTGTTGCAGTTATTAATGTGGATTCTATAGGAAACGAGCCTCTCTACATAGAATATCTTCCCCAGAATGCCTGGCTTAAATCCGTTCTTGAAAACGAGACAAGAGACCTAGGGATCGAAATTCAATGTGAAATTCCGGATTATTCAAGCTTTATTCATCCTTTAATCGGAGGAGATCATGAAATATTCTGGGAAAGTGATATCCCTGCAGTTGCAATTTGCCATCACAACGATAGAAACTTCCACAAGTTAAGTGATACAATTGACAATGTTGATTTTTCGGTTGTCAGGAATGCAAGTGTTCTGACTGCCAAAAGTCTCATCTATCTGGCTAGTCCTGACGAAAATCAGGGTCCTTTTGTCAATATTTCCAATTCACACGTTTCTGGAGACTCTCTTAAACTTATCTATAAAGTATCTGACCCAGAGGCTACTATTAATATCTTTTTTGACAATCAGAACCTGGGAAATCTCCAATCAGGCAGGAATTTTTCACTTCCGGAAGGAGAACATACTATCAAAGTTTTTGCAACCGACTGTTATGGAAACAGAGGCTCTGATAGTATAAATATTGTAAATGAGAAAAACCAAAATAGAAGTTTTGAGCCTCCAAGTCAGGATAAAAAATACTGCGGTAATTATATAATTGGGTACCCAAAAAATTTTGTGGACTCAAATAGAACTCTTTATTTTTATCTGGATAATTTTGGGCCTCTGTATCCAGGGAATCTTTTGATTCTTACTCCAGGAAGTCATAACCTAAAAATATGGTCAGAAAATGAAAACGGAACTGTGTTTATGGAGAATGAAATTTCTGATTTTAGAAAATACTCTATGGAAATGATTGAGATAAATAATCCGATTGCTGATCGTAAAAATCCTCTTCTTTTCCTTTCATGTTTATTTGCAATTTTGGCTATTGTTGCGTTTTATGGGAAGCGGATAAAAAGAAAATTATTGAATCTAAAAGGTTCTAAAGATAAATATAAATAAAGGCGAGATCAGGTTAAAACGATCTATTGGGTGATGATTGTCTTTTTTAATAGATGTCTGGTGCGAGTGAAACAAATGTCTAAGGATTTCTATTAATTATTACAGTTGTTCACAGTTACTTTTTTCTCATGAATGCAAATGTTCCAAATATGATGATAACTCCTAGATTCGGCAGGTCGACATTTCATTTTGATACTTTTTATTGATGGTGATTTTAAAATAATGATCCTTTATTGTGTGCAGTTGTGAGGTTTACATATGATCCAAACATAATCTCTCATACTAAACTTTAATGGAAAAATGGTCAGTGTTTATATGTGTCGTGGGGGTTGAGCTATACGTCAACCAGCTTTAAATCTAATGTATATTTATCAAATGTTCAAAAACGATATCAAGAAAAATATTCAAATTTCTTATGTCGCCTGCCGAATCTAGTGCATTGATTCCAAAGTATGTCAGGTATGAATTTTTTGAAAATCACTGAAAGCACGGAAGACACGGAAATAAGTAGTAAAGGCGTGTTTCTTCTGTGCTTTTAGTGTTTTCCGTGTTTTCCGTGGTTGCAATATCCAAATCGAATCCTCTGCAATCGATTGCGTTTTCCGTGTTACAGAATTCCATGTGACTTTAAAATAATATTTGCGTCATAAGCTGTGATTATTTTCTTATTATGTATGTATTTGAGAATCGATGCACTAGGTTAAAGTTTTATTCCAGTGGCATTAAAAAATACGTCTTCTAATGAAAGAGAATTTTCTATAAGTTTTAAAACCTGACCTCCGCTTTCAACAATTAATCTATTAATTTCCGGTTTGACGTCTGTTTTGGAATTTACGAAAATGTCTAGAGTATTTTTTGCTTTCAATTCGGTTTTTATAACAAACTCTAGACTCTCAATTAAAGAAATCATCTCGGAAGAGAGATTGTAGACCCCAATCGTAATAACTCCATTTGACTCAAGGTGGCGGATCTTTTCAATTGTACTTTCAGCGATAAGCTTGCCTTTATCCAGAATTCCTACATAGGTACAAATCTCCTGTATTTCCAGAAGATTATGGGATGAAAGAAATATCGTGATCCCATTGTTATTGCATTCAAAAAGAATTTGTCGGATTTGCCGGATTCCAACAGGGTCGAGACCATTAGTAGGCTCATCAAGAATCAGTACTTTTGGGCTATTCAAAAGAGCCTGTGCAATTCCTAGTCGTGTTTTCATGCCATGGGAAAAATAGCCTACTTTTTTGAACATCTCATTTCCAAGCCCAACCTGGTTCAGTAAAATCCTTGATTGTTCCAGGCTTTCTTTTTTACTCAGGCCTTTTAATCTCCCGTAATATACCATATGGTTTAAGGCTGTCCGTTCATCATAAAAGCCTGAATCCTGCGGTACCAGGCCCAGAATCTGTTTAACTTTTCCTGATTCGGAAGACAGGTCCATACCATAAACAAAAATTTGTCCTTGCGTGGGTATTGAAAGCCCTGAAAGTAATTTTATTGTAGTTGTTTTTCCGGCACCATTCTGGCCCAAAAAGCCATAAATACTTCCTTTTTCTACATTCAAGGAAAGACTTTCTAGAACTAAGCGAGAGCCGTATTTTTTGGACAGGTTTTTGGTAGAAATAGCTGCAGTAATTAGAAATCCCTCCTTTTAATAGCTACCAAACTCATGGACAAAAAAACCAGTATGTACAGGAACATTGAAAACAGGCTTTCAAAAACCGCAAGGTATCCAGCTTCAACCGGGAAGCCTTTCATGAACTCCATATTTTTAATCCCGTAAAAAAAAGGAGTGATATATTTTAGATAACTTTCATTTCCCTGTGAAATAAAAAATATCAAAATTCCAAGAAAAACTACAGACATTGTAAACGAAATTTTATTGTTTGCAGACAGTGTTGAGATAAATAAAAAAATACTTATGAAGCACCCAAGGTAAAGGCTTGAAGAAATCCAGAACAAAAAGACGTTTTCTAACTGAAAAGAATTACCTGCAGAATATTGATATATCAGGTTTATAAGTGCAATTCCAGTGGAAACGATGATAAATACCAGAAATAGAAAGAAAAACTTTCCTAAGATAAAAGATGATCTGTGGACTTTGGAGATAATATATCTCACCGACCCGGTTTCAGTTTCACTGCTTACGATATCAAAAGATGCTATCAAAGTCATAAAAGGTCCGACAGACAACACCACCAGATATGAAATTGAAGTATATGGGACGCCTTCTGAATTTGAAAATAAAAAGGATATAGAAGTACCATAGTGCAATGCCAGGAAACAAAGAAAAATAAAAATTCCGCCAAAAAGCCATACATATCTACTTTTTGAACCCCTAAATGTTTCATCTTCCCCAATAACCTGTACTTCATAAAAATTCATAATCCTTCATCCTGTTTATTCCTGCTTAGGTTGGAAGCAATAAATGCTCCAAAGAACCCGATTATTGAATAGAAAAAAATCATAATGAGCACAAAGCCGATGAGAGCAGACAAAGCTATACCCCCATATTGTAACGCAAGCTTTCCATCGGAGGTAAACAAAAATACTAAAATCCAGCCAATCAGATTATACATAAATATTGTAAAAAAAGCATACTTCTCCGAGCCCTTGCCTATAGTTTTACCAATCAATGTCCCTACAATAACTGCACCTATAATTCCTCCGTATGTTGGATCAAGCCCTAAAAATTCAAAAAATCCGAATAATACAAGCCCAATCAGTATCCCTATAAACAATAAATTTCCGGTCTTCATAATCTCACATCCCAATAAATATGCCGCTAGCGTCACCATAAGGCAACGATCCATCGAGTATACTTTTAGAAACTGATACTTTGTTAAAACCATGAAAATAACGAATTGTCCTTTCCTTTTTTATTTTCCGGCTTTAAGCTATCAACTTTCCCTTCTCCGTTAGCCATATAATAAGACTCAGCAATCAATTTCTTTAGTTTTGGTGCTTCTTTAGCTAGATTCGTTGTGTTCCTGACTCCATAATAAACTATGAAATAATCATCTCTCCCTTTAAGGAAAGGTTTCTCGTACACTAGAAAGTATCCTGAAGTTTCTGGACTCTTATACCCTGTTGCATTAAAAGCGTAAGGACTATAAATGGGGCTCCAGACGTTTTCAGTTTCACGCCTTTCAATTACTTCTTGAAGTTCTTCACTAATATTCAGTTCCTGATAGAACACATTACCGTTTTCTTCCAGATAACGATAAAGTGTATCTTCTCCTTTTAAGAATTCAGATTCATCGTCAAAGTACCAAACATTTATTAATTCTTCTTCAGAATAGTTTCCTGCATTACAGTAAGGAGAAATCTTTGGAAAAAGTGATGTGCAGCCCTGTTCATTTCCTTGCCAGGCTCCTGGAATGTACCATCCTGGCATACCCTCTGAGGGAGGCAGTCCTGGGCCAATTGGAATAACGTCGAAAATAAGCCATAATCCAAGGAGAGCAATTATCAAAAACACTAAAAGGGCTATCTTTTTATTCAGTTTCTTGTAAAACATTTGCCTGTTCCAATTAAAGAAAATATGATGGGTGATTAAGGTCTCACCCATGTTGCCATAGCTCCAGTCCAGCTCCCAAACGCTAAGTAGTGTACATTACTTGTGTCCCATGTATCATGTAAGTATACGTAATCTTGATTTCCATCATAATATCCTATTCAGGTTACATTATGATCGCCATATGGCTGAGTGTAACTATTACCTGTCCCACCATTTAGCATGCTGAGCACGAAATATTACACCGATTCCAATTTTTTTTCTTAACCATTTGTCTTACTCCTGTTTATTTTTCAGGAGGCCTAACCAGGTAAACTTTTTAAGTGCCTTCAAAACTAACATTTCCTTGCCTCTGGGCACGTGGAGTTCAGGTGAACCTGGAAAGTCTGTTTGAACTCCACTGGACATCTTTTTAAATGTTAATTTTTTGATAGGAATTTTCTTTTATAACTAATTTGTGACCAAATCATCCAACTGAAAGTATACCCAAACTTAAATTTGAGTTCTTTTAAAATTTATAGAGCTATTTGCTATATAATTGAATGATTTTTCCATAAAATTTAAGTAAACTCTTTTGGCACGTATTAACAGGAGAATTTAAAATGTCAAGAAAAATATTATTCATTATATTGATAGCCCTGCTTTTTTTATCCGCAACTACCGCGACAGCAGCTGAAAATGTGGAAAAAGTGAAAACCTCAAGCAACTATACTGTAGTCTCCTCCCCTAGTACTGAAATTGGACTCGCTGACAAAGATATAGGTATTCTGACAGTCTATGATACCATATTTCAGGGAGAGACAAACGTACATGAGAAAAAAGTTAGCAGTGGTTTAAATCTTCTAGTTGTGGATCTTAACTGGAGAGATTCGACTGATTCACTAAGGCTCAGGATATATACTCCTAGCGGCTCATTGCTAGGTTCTTATTATGATAATGCTGATGGAGCAGTTAGCGGTAGGATTCACCTGTATATTAAAAATTCAAATGGAATTGAAGCGGGAACCTGGAAATATCAAGTATACGGGTATAGAGTGGCCGGAAAAGAAGGTTATACGATCTGAATTTGATAACGAAATTACTCAAATTATAGACCAGCTATGTGGAAGGTAATGTTACTTTTTATTCTGGTTCTGAGTGCCGCAGTAGGTATAACCAGTGCAGATACCGGAGGATATACCGTTGGTCCCTGCCCACCCGAAGAGGAGCTCAAAAAATTGGGTGATACCGTTGACATGAGCGGGGCGGACAGGACTCTTACCTTCTGGGAATTTCCCTTGTCATTCAAGGTAGCTTATATATTGGGATACCTGGCTGCTTTCATTTCCTTATTCAAGCTGGCTCCCATAATTCTTGGTCAGATAAGGAGTCTAAGTAAAAATGTTACTCAAAAGAAAATTATTTGTTATGTGCTGAGGAAGCCAGGGTGTACGCCATCTGAAATTTCAAGAAACCTGAAAATTAGCCTGGGATCTATAAGGTATCAGATCAAAGCACTCAAAGCCGAAGAAGAGTTGACTTTAACGAAGGAAGGAAAGTTCACAAGAGTCTTTCAAAATTCCAATGTTTTCACAAACAACGATAAAACAATAATCTCACATCTTAAAGGCAGTACAAGAAAACAAATACTCCTTAATATTCTGGAAAATCCTGAAATTACAAATCAGGAAATCTCAGAAAAACTGAATTTAGACAAAAGCACTACACACTGGCATATAAAAAAATTAAGGGAGGATAATATTATTTTCTCCGAAGTAGAAGGCAAGTTTACAAAATATTTTGTGAACCCGTCTGTGGAGCCGGAGTTGTTGAAATGGCTCAAAATATAAACTTCGAACAGTTTTATTTCAATGTCAGTTTTCTATTAATCGATTAAACATTAGCTTTATACAAGACTTAATTATTCAAAACACAGGAATAAGTCCCGGATTTTCTCCTGTAATAAACTATCCACCTTTAGAAGTTACTATAAAGTATTTTCAATTCCTACCATTCCTATATTTTCAATTCCTTTTTGGGTTCGAGAGCAAATATCATTCCTTCCTGGAGAGGTTCATTGTAATCCTTCTTATTACTATGGGAGCGCAGAGGGTCACGAATACTCTGACCTTTAGGTCGGGGATGAAGTGAACACTCGCTGGCTGTTTTATATTCACATAACTGTCTCAATCATCAGTTCTTTGTAAAATAAAGTTTTTTTGGCACCATAACCACAGGTGGTGCCAGCCACCTATGGCTAGAATGTGATACATGTTGGAACTACGTAGTTTTAGCCATGGCTATGGTCAGATTACCTACCACATCGTGTTGGTACCTAAATATCGATACAGTATATTCTACAACAAGCGGATTAAAAAGGATTGCGAGTTGATCCTCAGCAGTATTTGCATGGAAAAAGGCTACAAAATTCATGCAATGGAAGTTGTAGATGATCATGTTCACTTGTTTCTAGAGTTCCATCCAAGTACTTCTCTATCAGAGGTAATTCAATACTTGAAAGGAGGAAGTTCTTACATACTTTTCAAGCTTCATCCTGAAATGAGAAAACAGTATTGGAGTGGAAGTCTATGGTCAAGTGGAAAGTTCTATCGATCTGTTGGGAATGTAACTGCTGACACAATCAAGCATTATATTAAGGAATCGCAGAGAATAGCGAAAACAGAAGCTCAATCACATAGGTTAAAGAAATCCGGGCAAGGTGGAGTTCGAATAAACCTTCCAGAGAGAATTTGAGCTCCACTGAATATCTTTTTAAATGTTCATATTTTTCTAGGAACTTACTCTTATAATTAATTTGTGACCAAATCATCCAACTGAAAATATAATTAAATCTAAAATTAGATTGTTTTAAGATTTACAAAGCTATTGTGCTGATAATTGGACTATTTTGCCATAAAATTTAAGTAAACTCTATTAATACGTGTTATCTGAGAATTAACAATGTCAAGCAGGATACTTTTCATTACACTGGCAACTTTACTTTTTCTATCTTCCTTTACGGCAGCAACAATTGAAAATCTAGACGAAAGGGAACCATCAAGCAACTATACAGTAACACCGTCATTTGATACTGAAATCGGGCCAGTTAACAAGAATGTAGACGCCCTGGCGGCCTACAGTTTTGATTCCAACATGCAACATAACAACACATCTATATCTTTTGATGTTTCTCAAACCAGGCTTGAAAACTCAACTCGAATTATATCTTCTTTTGGAGAACGAAAAATTGGAAGTAAAAACGCTGCTGAAGCTTCCCTATTTATAAAAGATGAAATGGAAAAAGCAGGCCTGCAGGTTTCTCTGGACAATTTTTCCGCGAGGGTACGTACACGTGACTTCAATTACTGGAATGTAAGCGGCACAAACGTAGTGGGGATTAAAGAGGGAAAAGCTCTTAAAGACGAGATTATTCTCGTAACCGCGCATTATGATTCAAGAATAATTGTACATCCAGAATCAGGTTTGAAGGATATTTTTGATTCTGAGATAAGAAAGCCCTATCTCTGGCCAGTCTGGTCCGACACCTATATTTGTGAATCGGCCAACGGAACCGGAGCGGATGACAATGCCGGAGGGGTGGCCTGTATGCTTGAACTTGCAAGGGTCTTGCAGAATGAGTCTTTTGACAGGACAATATATTTCATTGCTTTTTCCGGAGAAGAATACAATCTTCTCGGCAGCCAGGCCTGGGTAGAAGCCCATCCTGAGTTGAAAGATGATATCGTTGCAGTTATTAATGTGGATTCTATAGGAAACGAGCCTCTTTACGTAGAATATCTTCCCCAGAATGCCTGGCTTAAATCCGTTCTTGAAAACGAGGCAAGGGACTTAGGGATCAAAATTCAATGTGACATTCCGGATTACTCAAACTTTATTCATCCTTTAATCGGAGGAGATCATGAAATCTTCTGGGAAAGTGATATTCCTGCAGTAGCAATTTGTCATCACAACGGTAGAAACTTCCACAAGTTAAGTGATACAGTTGACAATATAGATTTTTCGATCGTCAGGAATGTAAGTGTTCTTACTGCCAAAAGTCTCATCTATCTGGCTAGTCCTTACGAGAATCAGGCTCCATTTGTTAATGTTTCCAATCCAGAGGTCTCTGGAGCCTCATTTGAACTCCTCTATAATGTATCTGACCCAGAGGCTACTATTGACATCTTCTTTGACAACCAGAGCCTGGGAAATCTCCAATCAGGCAGGAACTTTTCACTTCCTGAAGGAAAACATACTATCAAAGTTCTTGCAACCGACTGTTATGGAAACAGAGGCTCTGATAGCATAAACATTGTAAATGAGGAAAAGCAGAACAGAAGTTTTGAGCTTTCCGACCAAGAAATAAAGTATTGCGGCGGGAAATATATAATCGGGTATCCAGAAAATTCTGTGGACTCAAACAGGACTCTTTATTATTACCTAGATGGTTTCGGGCCTCTGGATACGGGAGGTTTTTTAGTTCTTACCCCGTGTAGTCACAATCTAAAAATATGGTCTGAAGATGAAAATGGGGTCCTCTTCATGGAAAATGAAACCTCTGACTTTAATAAATACTCTATGGAAATGATTGAGATAAATAATCCGATTGCTGATCGTAAAAATCCTCTTCTTTTCCTTTCATGTTTATTTGCAATTTTGGCTGTTATTGCGTTTTATGAGAAGCTAATTAAAAAGAGTTTTCTAGGTCAGAAGGATTCTGAAGTTAAGAAGAAATAATTGTGCTATTGGGGTCTCTTCCAAACACATTTATGTTCCCACCCACATTAACTGTATTAGCACCGAGGTCTTTTTCGATAGATACAATTATATACCACTCACCGGGGGAGACATTTTTAGATGAGACATCTAAGTATTTTTCGAATTGATGGAAAGTGTCGTTTGCGACAGGTTGATCATTCTTATCATATAATGTTAGGTGAACATTTCCGTAATCATTCGAATCAAACTCATTGATAAGAAGGCGGACTTCAATATTACTTGCACCCGCCACTACGGGAAAATCCTGTCTGTATTTTTCAGTATGAGGGCCGAGATCCTTATTTACGTTTTCTGAATACAGAAGCATGACAGTTTATGATTCCGTCAGTCAGGGAGAAACAAATCTGCATGGAAAATACGTAGGTAGTGGTCTTACCCTTCTGGCTGTAGATCTTAATTGGGGAGATTCAACAGACTCTCTTCGGCTTAAAATATATACTCCTAGTGGCTCAGCGCTAGGTTCTTACTATGATAACACTGATGGAGTTGTTGACGGGAGAATTCGCCTGAATATTCAAAATTCAAATGGAATTGAACCGGGAACTTGGAAGTATGAAGTATATGGGTACAGGGTGACCGGAAAAGAAGATTATACAATCTGAATTCTCAAACATGATTACTCAATTTATCGCTGCTATGTGGAAGATAGGATTACTTTTTATTCTGGTTCTGAGTACCCTAGGTACTACGAGTGCAGACACCGGAGGATATACCGTTGGTCCCTGCCTACCCGATGAAGAACTTGAAAAATTGGGCGATACTGTTGACATGAGCGGTGCTGACGTAACGTACTCATTCTGGGAATTTCCTTTGTCAATCAAAATCGCTTACATAATCGGGTATTTGACTGTTTTCTTTTCCTTTTTCAAACTGGCTCCCATAATTCTTGGTCAGATAAGGAGCCTAAGTAAAAATGTCAACAAAAAGAGAATTATTAATTATGTGCTGAATGAGCCTGGGTGTACGCCATCCGAAATTTCAAGAAACCTGAAAATTAGCCTGGGATCTATAAGATATCAGATCAAAGCACTCAAAGCTGAAGATAAATTGATCTTAACGAATGAAGGAAAGTTCACAAGAGTCTTTCAAAATTCCAATGTTTTCACAAACAACGATAAAACAATAATCTCACATCTTAAAGGCAGTACAAGAAAACAAATACTCCTTAATATTCTGGAAAATCCTGAAATTACAAACCAGGAAATCTCAGAAAAACTGAATTTAGACAAAAGCACTACTCACTGGCATATAAAAAAATTAAGGGAAGACGATGTCATTTTCTCTGAAGTAGAAGGCAAGTTTACAAAATATTTTGTGAATCCAGCTGTGGAGCCGGAGTTGCTGAAATGGCTCAAATACTGAAACAGCTCAAACATAAACTTTGAGCAGCCTTTTCTTAATGTTTGAAAAAAAGAAAAAAACTAGATAGCTGCAAGGAATACATTAATTATCTAGTTCGTGTTGATTTGTAAAGAGTGTGACTCCTCGTTTTGTCAGTTTTCTATGAATTGATTAAACCTTGGCTTTATAAAGGACTTTATTAATCAAAACATTTGAATCAATCCAGGATTATCTCCTGTAATACACTCTCCACCTTTAGCAGTTACTATAAATGTATTTTCAATTCCTACCATTCCAATGTTTTCAATTCCTTTTTTAGGTTCGAGAGCAAATACCATTCCTTCCTGGAGTGGCTCATCAAATCCTTCAGCAATCACAGGTGTTTCGTCGATTAGTAACCCAACCGCATGGCCTATGAATTTAACTTTGCGGTTGCCAAAACCCATGAAATTCTGCAGAAATTCCGAATCGAGCTTATTCATTATGGTGGTGTAGATCTCCGAGGGTATGGCACCTGGTTTTAACATTGAAGCAGCTTCGTTCTGTATTTCCACACATTTATTATGGGCATCTATGGCGTATTGTGGAAGCGAAGAACCAAACATATATGTGGTAGTTTTATCCGTGTTATAGCCTTCAACACCGCATCCGATATCAATGAATACCAGATCTCCTTTTTTCAGTTTTCTATCACGGCTTCCGATAAGGGGAACTGCAGGGCTCATCCCGTAAATTCCGCCAGGCCCGTTAAAGTAGGAAGGATAAATCGAGCTTTCACCGAAGCAAACATTTCCCAGGACCATCTCGGTATCGAACATTCCAAAACGGCATAATCCGTGATGTCCTTCTTCAACCATAACTGAATATAGTTCGGTTGATAGGTCTACTTCACTCATTCCTTCCTTTAGCATTTCGGGTACAAGATCTTCCAGTACATGCTGGTGAATCCTTCCAGCTTCTCTTGTTAGCGAGAGTTCATATTCGCTTTTTACTGCTCTGACAGCGCAAATTTGAGCGTCAGCAGATTTGACATTCTTAAAAGGGAAGTATTTTTGAAATCTCTGGTACAAAGCTAGAGGAACAACTTCGGTTTCAAGGTATACTGTGTTCGAAAGCCCACTTATACTCTTTGCGGCATCACGGAAACTGTTCATAGGTTTTATATTTGGAAATAAAGACTCATCCAGGGCTCTTTCGTAGCTGCGACGTACCCAGAAAGTTGCTTCTCCATGCTTGGGGATAATCAGCATTCCATCTTGCATCGTACCTGTAAAATAATAAAGATTTATTTTGCTAAAAATAACAGTTATCTCCCATTGGGGATTTGAGATATCCATTCGTTTTCTAAAATTTCTCATCCGGTTTTTCAATTCGGTTAAGGGTACTTTTTTAATCATGTAGATTCCTTTACTAATTATCTGTTATCAATTAAGAGATATCACTTGCATTAGTGAATATGGCAAGAATTTATGAGCAAATATAGATAGTGAGCCTATCCCGAAACTCAGAATTTGATTTTTTTGAATCTTGTATTTGGAACAATCAATTGAATACCTAATCACTAAAATAATCCCAAAAGCTCACGATGATTTAGAATAAAATAGGTTTTGGGATAGGCTCAGTAAATATATGCAATAATTTTTGTTTTTTATAACAAAATTATATTTCTCTCAGTGTTTTTTTTATAAATATATTTCTTGCAATGATTTCTTAAAAGATAAAAAGTAACTTTAGGGCTAGTTAACTTTAGAGCTAGTTAACTTTAGAGCTAGTTAACTTTAGGGCTAGTTAACTTTAGAGCTAGTTAACTTTAGGGCTAGTTAACTTTAGGGCTGGTGAGATCTTAATTCGTTTCTCAAAATGGAATAAATAATTGGAAAGAAAACAAATTAGGACGAAACAAGAAATAGAAACAAAAGGGTTTTTTGAAAAGGGGCTATCATGTTAGGAAAATTTGAAGATCTTGTTGAAAAGGCTTCAGGGTTGGGGCTCAAGGCTTACCTTGTGGATGCAGAAAACATTCCGGTTGAAAACAGGATTGCTCTGAAATGTGCTTACGGCTGCAGAGGTTATGGAAAAAGATTGAGCTGTCCACCTAATATTATATCGGTTGAGGAGTTTAGAAAAATCATCGGAGAGTACAGTAGTGCGCTTCTACTTATCGATGAACGCGATACTTCACAGGTGTCAGATATCCTTGAGGTCTGGGGAGAAATTCGTAAGGACTCCTTCCATAAAATGTTAGAGCTTGAGCAGGAAGCTTTCAGGGAAGGCTTTACTTTTGCGCATCTCCTTAGGCCCGGCTCATGCAATGAATGCGATGTCTGTAATCTTGAAAAATGCATAAAACCAGAATTGAGGCGTTTTGCACCTGAGGCTGTAGGAATAAACCTCCTGAAGACAATGGAAAAGGCAGGAATTGTACTTGAGTTCTGCAAACCTGAGAAAACGATATGTGTAGGAGTCTTACTGCTTGAATGAAAAATTCAAGCAAAAATAAACTACGCTCATTCCAAAATCTTTGCAATGTCTGTTCCGAGTTTATTCTGAGTGTTAAAATATTAAAAGAAATATTAAATGAGAAAAGCGAAATTAATAAAAGAGTTTAACTTTATAGTTCTAGAGAAATATCCAGATTAATGAAAGTAATTATTAAAGTTTGGAATCGCTATGCATAATATTCTAATTTAATTAGCGATCTTAATTTAATTAACAAAGACAGAAAGTACATTACTTCCTGATATATTTTATGGAAAATCTAGCAAACTGGAGGTTTTTTCAAATTGATTTCTGAAAAGTTAAAAATAGCTGTTTTAGGAGGAACTGGCAATATAGGAGAGGGCATGGTGCTCAGGCTGGCCCTTCAAAACCTTATGGCTGAAGGCGTAAAGAACGAAGTAATTATAGGGTCCAGATCCAAGGAAGCTGCCAATGAAGCCGCAAAAAAAGCCATCTCCGAACTTGAAAACTGCGGGTTTGATACGTCTAGGATAACTATCACAGGAAACAGTAACTATGAAGCTGCGCAGGCAGCCGAAGTAATAATTCTTACTATTCGTTTTGACTACATTTTGCCTTTGCTGCATGAGATTCGTGAGGCTCTTGAAGACAAGATTCTGATTACTCCTGTAGTCCCGATGGTAAAGGAAGGAGACCTTTTTGTATATAAACCTCCCGAGGAAGGTTCAGCCGCTCTTGCAATTCAGAAAAATGTTCCGGCTTCTACAAAAGTTGTTGCAGCTTTCCACAACATCCCGGCAAGAAAATTGAGGGATATTGTTAAGTGTAAAGCTGTATACCATGCGCTGGTATGTAGCGATGATGCCGAAGCAAAGAAGCTGGTCATTAAACTTACAGATCATATGGGATGCATGAAACCCCTGGATGGAGGCCCTCTTAAGCAGGCAAATACTATGGAATCGCTTACACCACTGCTGATCAACCTTGCAAAACTTAACGGATTTAAAGATCTCGGGATAAATTTCTCCTAAAAATCTCGGATAAAAAGAGCCGGAAGAACATCGATCAAAAAAATATTGCAAAAAACATGTTTTATCCCGAAATTATTTCGCGTTAACTATGTTATTTGTAATCCCTTATCTTTTGTGAAACTTGACAGGAAAAAGATCCATTGGATCATTGCTCAAAAGTTGAAAGGGGAATCCTCCTATACGATAGCTGAGATCCTCTGGATCCCAGCTCGCCGATTTCAGCAGATCTATAAAGAATACGTTGAAACTGTGGCCAGCTCCCCAAGTTGGCAATAATCTTGGAAGACCAAAGAAGCCATTATCCTCTGACGAAAAGGAATTGATTGATCGAACTTATTTAGATTACAAGTTTGGAGCCTGTGACCTTGAGATTTTCATGAAAGGCAAATATACTCGTAAGATATCTCTTAACAGAATCCATAAATATCTACTCAGCATGAACCTTGTCGGTGAGAACCGAAAAAAGAAACTGAGACGAAAATGGTACAGATATAACATGAACACAGCATGTCTGCTGCACGCATCGATTGGCACGAAAACCCCAGATTAGGCTTGCAGGTCTGTGCCATTCTTGATGAGTCACCAAAAATGAATTGCAGGTGGAGAATATGTTCATGTAACATGGAGAACACCATTAAAGTGATTGATGAACTTGTCAGTGAGTACTGTGACATATGCCTTTTAAGGAAATTATCGTGGAAGTGAATTCAGAGTTCACAGGATCAATAAAGATGGTTCATAGAATAGTGTTTAACTCTAAGACGCATTGAATAACCTGGAATTAAACCAATACTTGCAAGGGTAAGACATCCTCAGACAAACGGAAAATAGAGAAATAGTTCTATACATATTAAAGGTTTAGAGGAGAGTTTGAGTTTTTCGAATAATTCATACAGTGGTTGTAACAAGAGGCTTCATGGAGCCTTGAAACTTGAACAGTTAGAATCATCACAAAGTATATTCTGGAATAGATTACCGGCTGAGGTAATATTCAGAATAAGAGTGAAATTGGTTGAGTTGTGAAAATATATAAAAAGAAAAAAGTTTCAAAGTGTAATTATTTCAGGATAAAACATATAATTTGTTAAAATTTCGTTCTTTGTTAAAATAAATAATCCTCACAAATCTTATCTCTATGTTTTTATCTTCAATCATAGGATTCTATTTCGACCTCACTGTTTTCGTAAATCCTAGATTCGGCAGGTCGATATAAGGAATTTAAATATTTTTCTTGATATCGTTTTTGAACATTTGATAAATTTACATTAAATATAAAACTGGTTAACGTGTGGCTTAACTCCTATATATAAATACTGAATCATTTTTCCATTAAAGTTTAGTATGAGAGATTATGCTTGGATCATATGTAAATCTCACAACTGCACACAATAAGGAATCATCATTTTAAAATCGCCATCAGCAAAAAATCGAAAATGAAATGTCGACCTGCCGAATCTAGGCTAATATATTCATATTATTAATTAAATAATTCGTAGAACTTAATTCAAAGCCGTCACATAATGAAGTCACACAATAAATGTATTAGTTGAGCTCATCCCAAAACTTGAAATTTGCTTCTTAGGCTTTGTATTTCGAACAATCAATAAAGCTCAAGATCATGAAAACAACTTTGAAAAATTTCCAACGATTACTAATAAAGTGTCTTTTGGGATAGGCTCGTTATTAATTCATACCACTGGACTCTTTGTATTACTATTAATAAACATTAATAATACTACTAATAAACATTAATAATACTACTAATAAACATTAATAATACTACTAATAAACATTAGCAATAAAGTGAATTATTTATATTTTTTTATTATTATAACGCCCCATGACTCTTGAAAACAAACAAATCAAAGAACTCATTACAAGCAAATGGGACGAATCTTCAGCTACCTATGACACACAGCATGGGCACAAAGTGAAAAGTCTTGAGGAAGCTGATGCTTGGAAGTCAATGTTCAAAAAGATCATTCCAGAAGGAAAACTTGATGTTCTGGATGTAGGTTGTGGAACCGGTGAGTTAAGCGTTCTTTTTGCAGAGATGGGACATAACGTCACAGGTCTTGATCTTTCCGAGAAAATGATGGAAAAAGGACGCCTAAAATCCATGTCCCAGGGGCTATCCATTAAATTTCTTAAAGGCGATGCCGAAAATCCTCCTTTTGATGAAAAAAACTTCGACGTGGTAATAACTCGCCACCTTCTGTGGACTCTCCCCAACCCGAAAACAGCTGTAAAGAACTGGAACAGAGTCCTTAGAGATGGAGGTTATGCCATAATCGTCGACGGGATCTGGGACGACGGTTCTCTAAACACCCGAGTCAGACGTTTTATAAGCAGTCTTGGAATTCTTATTTTTGAGCAGGCAAATCCATGGAAAGGAAACTATTCTAAAGAACTGGCAGCTTCGCTTCCCAATGCCAGCGGCACTTCACTGGAAGAGTCTAGACAATATCTTAAGAATGCCGGATTTTCAAAAATCGATGCCTATGACATATCTCATATCAGGAAAATACAGAAGCAATATATGTCTTTCTGGAAACGAATCGGGTACAACTACGATTATTACATGCTCTACGGTGAAAAGTAAATTTAAAAGAGGAGGGAATATGTACAGAAAGAAAGCAGGCTCATTTTTGCTTATGGCTGTGCTTATGGTAGTCACAATGGCAATTTCGGGTTGTCTCGATTCAGGTAAAGCCGATATAAGTAATGAAAGTGACGTTAAGGAACTGACAATTGGGGAAATGTGGGACATAGAATCTATTGATCCAGCTGAAGACATGAAGGTAATATGTGAAAAAGCTCTGGTTGTGGAAACTCTTGTGACAACAAATGAGGATTTTTCACTGGCACCAGGTCTTGCAACATCATGGCAGCAGCTTGACAATAATACATGGGAATTCAATCTAAGGAAGGATGTCAAGTTCCATGATGGAACCAATATGACTGCAAAAGATGTAAAATTCTCGTTGGATAGAGCCATTAGCAGGAATGTCAATGTTGCATCAATGTTGAATGTAAAATCTATAGAAGTAAAAGATAACTATACTCTGCTCATAAAAACAGCCAACTTCAATTCGATACTTCCAGCTGTACTTCACTATCCCTGCACTGCAATAATAAACAGGAATTCGGTAGATGAAAACGGGAACCTGGTAAAACCCATAGGCACCGGCCCGTATATGTTCGAGTCATTTGACGAGCAGACCAATGTACTTACAGTTGTTAAGAATAAGAATTGGTGGGGAGGGAAGGTAGGCCTTGATAGAATGGTAATCAAAGGTATGCCAGATCCCAACACAAGAGCAATAGCAATAGAAAGCGGAGAGATCGATTTTACAGTAGATGTACCATACAGTGAAACCGACAGGATTGATGCTCTTGAGGATATTAATGTAGAAAAACACGTGGAACCCAGAGTTTATAAGATAGACGTAAATCTCGCAAAGGACAAGTTAAAAGATACCAGAGTCAGGCAGGCGATCTCTTATGCAATTGACAGGGATAGCATTGTAAAAAATGTACTCTATAATGTAGGCGAACCTGCAGCCGGACCTTTCCTTCCTAACATGGTCTGGGCTAACAAAGACCTTGAACCCTACAAGCAGGACTATAAAAAAGCAGATTCACTTCTGACTGAAGCAGGCTGGATTGACACCGATGGAGATGGGATAAGAGAGAAAGATGGTCAGAAGCTGGAACTTAATCTCATGACATTTTCAACAAGGCCCGGACTTCCCCCAATGGCAGAGGCTATTGCAGCACAGCTAAGTAAAATCGGCATAAAAGTGACACCTGAAGTGCTGGAATACGGTAATATTCTTGAGAGGCAAAAAGAAGGAAACTGGGATCTGAGTCTTGCACCATTTGCCATCGCAATGGTGCCTGATCCTGAATTTGTCCTCACTAACTGGTACAGCACAAATGGTACAGACAATAAGCCAGGATACTCAAATCCTGAAGTCGATAAACTCATAGAAGAAGCAAACGGCATCACCAATCAGGAAGAGAGATATGCGAAATTCAACGAGGTTGAAAAAATAGTATACGAAGAACAGCCAATGATCCTTGTGGCTTATTATGGTTGTGCTATCGTTAAGAAAGATAAGGTAAAGGGTTACACCTTTGACCCAACAGCTCACGACTACCGCATTAATGCCGGGATGTATATTGAGAAATAAACTCTATTTTGAAATGACCGGTAATACCGGTCTTCTTTTTTTCAGGAGGGATATATGCACAGGTATTTACTAAAACGATTTGCATCCATGCTGATCACACTTGTTGTGGCGTGTGCACTGACATTTTTCTTGATGCATATGATACCTGGAGAAACTACAGAGATAATTCTCAAACATACTTTTATAGGTCTTGAAGAAACAGCTACAGAAGAGCAATTGATGCAATTTTCAGAAAAATATAACCTCAATGACCCTCTATACATTCAGTTTTTCGAATGGTTGAAAAACTTTCTGTTAAACGGTGACATCGGTACTTCTTATGTATATCATAAACCTGTGATATATCTTCTGAAACTGCGTCTGCCGGCAACAATCCTTCTGGCGACATCAAGTATGTTGATAACTGTTGTTTTAGGTATAAGCCTGGGAGTGTATTCTGCCTTGAAACAGAATAAGTTGTCAGATCATATTCTCAGGTTTATCAGCCTTTTTGGAGTTTCGATGCCAGGATTCTGGATCGGCCTGCTTCTTATCCTTCTCTTCTCAGTCAAGCTCAAACTGATACCTGCAACGGATTATGGTAGTCTGGAGAATCTCTTCCTGCCAGCCCTTGCGCTCTCATCACATTCGATAGCATCGGTGATGAGGATTACACGAACAAGCATGCTTGAGACACTTGGTCAGGATTACATCAAATTTGCCGTAGCTAAGGGACTTTCTACAAGAACTATAGTCTTAAGGCATGCGATGAAAAATGCTCTGCTACCAGTGATAACAGTTCTTGGCTTTCAGATGGGGCATTTGCTTGGTGGTTCCATTGTTATAGAACAGGTATTTACATGGCCTGGAATAGGCAGTCTCCTTGTCAATTCGATATCTGCTCGTGACATTCCTGTTGTGCAGGGTTGCGTAATGTGTATAGTGGCAATGTTTCTTATGATAAATTTCCTGGTGGATATCTTCTATACGTATCTGGATGCAAGAATAAAATATGATTAAAACGTGGTTATGATGAAAAATATAAAAATTCCTGACAGCATCATCAGTGAAGAACACATACAGATGATCTTCAGGAGAAAGGACATGCTGATTGCCCTTATCCTTCTTTTTTCTCTAATGTCAATATCCCTAATTGCTCCATGGATCGTCCCATCTGATCCCAATGAGGCAAATCTTACAAACAAAAATCTTGGTCCTTCATCAGAACACTTACTTGGCACCGACTATCTAGGACGTGATATGTTGAGCCGAATAATGATTGGGGCCCATACATCCCTATTGATATCATTTGGTGTTGTTTTGATATCTCTTGTGTCTGGCGTTTTTCTGGGATGCATGGCAGGTTACTATGAAGGCTATGTGGATGAGGTGATCTCGAGACTTATAGACATATTCCTTGCATTTCCGGGGATTATTTTTGTCCTGACAGTAATGAGTATGCTTGGCACTGGTGTCATGAATATCATAATTGCGCTTTCAATTGTTCAGTGGGCAGGTTACGCCCGACTGATGCGGGGACAGGTAATTTCAGTTAAAAAGAACGAATATGTGCTTTCAGCAAAGATGATAGGTGTAGGAGATCTCAGGGTACTATTAAGGCACATCGTTCCCAATTCTATAGCTCCCATCCTTGTCCTTGCGACAATTGACATTGGGCATGTCATTCTCTCCATATCTGCCCTGAGTTTTTTGGGTATTGGGCTTCCTGCCGATATCCCCGAATGGGGTGCCATGCTGAGTGCAGGAAAAGCCTATATGAGGACAGCGCCGTTCCAGACAATTTTCCCTGGAATGGCGATAACGACTTTTGTGGTTATTTTCAGCATACTTGGCGATGGAATGCGAGATATTCTGGATCCTCAGGACAAAGGTGGTGATATGTATTGAACATGTCGGGAAATATTCTTGAAATTCGTGACCTTGATGTCTTTTTTGAAACCAATGAAGGATATGTGAAAGCCGTGAACAAGGTTTCACTGAATATTAAAAAAGGAGAATGCATTGGGATTATCGGGGAAACAGGTTCTGGCAAGTCTGTTGTAGGGCAATCTGTGCTGCGTTTGCTTGCAAACAATGCCCATGTAAGCGGGAGTATATATTTCCATGGTATGGATCTGCTGGAAATGGACATAAAGGAAATAAAAAATATAAGAGGTAAGGAAATTTCACTGATACCCCAAAATCCTGCAAAATCCCTGAATCCTGTTCTGAAAAATGGAAAACAGGTTATTGAAGTTTTTGATAACAAAAATATTACTTTTCCAGAGAAACGGGAAAAAATTATCTCAATAATGAAACAATTACTTTTCAAAAATGTTAATCACGTATGCAATTCGTATCCACACCAGCTTTCAGGGGGCATGAAGCAAAGGCTTCTGGCTGCAATTGCTCTCTGTTCAGATCCTGAGCTGCTCATAGCTGACGAACCAACAAAAGGACTGGACCCGGATTCTGTAGATAAGGTCTGTGAATTGTTCATGCATATAAAGTCAGACCATAAAAGAACGATGCTGATAATCACGCATGATCTTGATTTTGCTCTCAGTATATGCGACCTAATAGCTGTTATGTATTCAGGGGAGATCGTTGAGGTGAATAGGGCGAAAAAGATTATCAATTCTCCTTCACACCCATACACACAGGGACTTGTCAATGCTCTTCCACGCAATGGACTTGTACCTCTTCCAGGGCAGAGTCCAAGCAGAATATTCCTGCCGACGGGATGTTTCTTTAGCCAGCGATGTAAATTTAATTCAGCTTCATGTGTAAGTGAGCATCCTCTTCTAAGAGAATTTGAGGGAGGCGTGGTCAGATGTCACATGTACTGAGTGTAAAATCTCTGTCTAAGTCATTCGATTCCAATGAAATAATCAGAGACATTAACTTCTCCATTTCAAAAGGAGAAACTCTTGGGCTGTTTGGCAAAAGCGGCTCAGGGAAGACCACAATCGGCAAGTGTATCACAGGTCTTGAAAAACCTAGTTCAGGCAATATTATATTCAAAGATAAGGATATTTCAGACAGAAAGAATAAAAATATATCAATTTTACTCCCCAAAATACAAATGATTTTCCAGCATCCTGAAACATCACTGAACCCCAGGATGAAGGGATTTGAAAGCATAGCAGAGCCGCTGAGAATTCACTCAAATCTTACAAAAGATACACTTTCTGAAAAAATAACTGAACTCACAGAGCTTGTAGGCCTTAATATGGAGCACCTTCAGCGTTACCCTGCCCAACTTAGCGGGGGAGAAATACAGCGCATAGTGCTTGCAAGAATACTTTCCGTTAAACCGGAATTGATCGTTGCAGACGAGCCAACTTCAATGCTGGACGTTTCGGTACAGGCCCAGATACTACGCCTTATGCAGAAGATTCAGAAGGAGGAAGGAGTTTCCTATCTGCTTGTATCACATGACATTGAAGTTCTGCACCATGTCTGCCATAGGATAGCATATCTTGAGAATGGGACAATAGCGCGGATAGAAGAAGTGAATTTATAGAATAATTGTATCCTTTTCAAATTCAATGGAGACTTTTCCAATTCGAAAAAAGTGCAACAATTTTATCACACAGTTATAACGTTGAATGCATCGCTTGAAGTTGTTTCTTAAACTTAGTTAAATTTTTAAATTTTCAGCAAAAACATGAAATTTACTTTTACCCATACAATTCGAAGAGGATACATATTTTTCACTAATACTAAAATATAAATTTTTTGAAAATTTAATGAGTATATATTCTAAAATATGTTTTTACAATACTTCACACAAAAAAACCATATGGTATTTTATTTTGTAGACACAATAATTTACATGTCTGAATTCCATATACAGTACAAAGGTAATTAAATATACAAAGTCAATTATTTTTCGAAGGTTCTGTGGGAAGTTTTCCGTTCCTGCAGCAAGCTAGCGGGATATCTGACTGAAATAAAGTCAAAAAATACGGTTAGTTTCATCCCTGAAGGAATTGTATCTCCGTCTTCAACAATTTTTCCAGCAAGTACTCCTAATCTGTAATTACCCTTGATCTGGATTTTAATCCCGAATGATTTAGCTCATGTTAAATATCATAAGAATAATACAAATGTATAATAAAGAATTCTTTAGTAAAGGATTCAACTGAGGATTCGACTGAAAACTCTCTGAATAAATCCGTTCGAATTAGGTTATCATTTGAAATTAGAAACTCTGCCTATCAGCATCCTGACTTAAAGGCAGCGTTTCATCCTGACCTTCTTCTTTCGGTTACGCTTATTTTTTTAAAATGGAAGAACCAATATAAAATCAGACAGTGAACCTGTATGAGTGAAGAATTGCCAAAAGTGTTAAAGGATGCAGGGCTTGACTTATTTTCCTGCATGCAGTGTGGCATATGCACAGGGAGTTGTCCTTCAGGACGGCACACCGGGCTCAATACGCGAAGAATTCTTCGGGACGCACGCAAGAACAGAGCTACTGTTCTATCAGATGATGCCCTATGGCTCTGTACAACCTGCTACACCTGCCAGGAACGCTGCCCGCGCGATATACCAATTACTGATGCTCTCCTTGAGCTCAGGAGACTTGCAGTAAAACAAGGTTTCATGCTTCCAGAGCACAGGAAAGTATCGGAAATGGTCATGGAATTCGGGCATTCAGTCCCTCTGGATGAAGAAACAAAGAAAAAGAGGGAAGAACTCGGGCTTGATCCCATACCTAATACCGTCCAGAAGTATCCTGAAGCCCTTCAAGAAGTAAGGAATCTTCTTAAAGCATGCAAATTTGACGAGCTAACGGCTGAAACATAAGGAGGCAGAATATGGAAAAACTATCGCTATTTCTTGGATGCATCATACCCAATCGTTATCCAGGTATTGAAAACGCAACTAAACTCTGCCTGCAGAAACTTGATATAGACGTATCCGACCTGCCAGGAGCTTCCTGCTGCCCTGCTCCAGGAGTTTTCAAGTCCTTTGATAAAGCAACCTGGCTTGCTCTTGCCAGCCGGAATATAGTTCTTTCTGAAAAGATGGGTAGAGATGTGCTTACAGTCTGCAATGGTTGTTACGGCTCTCTGGCAGATGCTAATTTGGAACTGAAAAAAGATCCTGAGTTGAAGGAGCGCACGAATAATTGCCTTAAAGAAATCGGCATGGAATTCAAAGGCACTGCCGAGGTTAGGCACATAATTGAATATTTATATAAAGAATTTGGGCCTGAGAAGCTCAAGGAACATGTCACAACCCAGCTTGACCTTAAAGTGGCACTACACTACGGATGTCATCTTATCAAGCCTTCAAGGGATAGAAATCTTGGAGAAACGGAGGCGCCGGTTTTCTTTGACGAACTCGTTGAAGCCATAGGTGCAAAAAGCGTAGACTATACCGACAAGATGATGTGCTGTGGGGCTGGAGGGGGAGTACGTTCAGGGCATACTACCGAATCCCTAGAGATGCTTGAGCACAAACTTGCCTGTATTCGGCAAGCAGGAGTGGACTGTATTGTTAATGCATGTCCTTTCTGCCACCTGCAATTTGATAGGGGGCAGATCGCAGTCAATGAAAAATTCGGAATGGATTATTCGATCCCTGTCCTTCACTATTCTCAGCTACTTGGCCTTGCTCTTGGTTTTTCTCCATATGAACTGGGAATAGAACAAAATGCAGTTCAGAATGTCGAGTTTCTTGCAAAAATCTATGAGATCAGTGCAGGTTTAAAATGAAAGTCAGGAAAAAAATACTCAAGAAAAAAGTTCCAACTAAAAGGTGAAGGACGAATACAGGAAAGAAGACATTTTCATTTTTTATGCCGAAATCAAAGATTTTGTCATTTGCAGTTTTATCTTCCATGACTTTTCTTTCATAATTTTTTCTTCCATGATTTTATCTTTCCTCTTGCATGTACCAGAGACACTTCTGTCTCCATTTGCAGGTCCCGCAGACTTCATTAATGTCGGATGGATTAGCTAGTTGTGAATTGATTAAACTGAAGTTATCTTTCCTCTTGCATGTACCAGAGACACTTCTGTCTCCATTTGCAGGTCCCGCAGACTTCATTAATGTCGGATGGATTAGCTAGTTGTGAATTGATTAAACTGAAGGCTTTATCTGCCTCCATGATTGTTCCTTCTTTTATCTTTAATTTCTCGATAACAACAAGATCCATACTCTTTAACCTGCCAGAGATAGGTGATTCCTGCACAGTGCATTCCCTTTTGCCTGGACAGGACTCACAGATTACATCACATTCGGATACCAGTTCCAGAGGTCTTGAAGGAAAAGCCTTAAGATCTGAAATTACGGCCTTCAAATTTGCCACAAAAATCGGGCTGTACCCATAACCCTGAAAACCCTGAATGCAGCAAAGGTGATGAGCTCTGATCTTCAGGCATTTAGACCCTGTTTTAGAACCCGATCCAGATGTGTTCGATTTTTTGAGCATATTTTTCTCCAGGATGTCAACTCACAGAACCAAAGAACTAATTCTAAAAATTAACTTTGAAAACTCATTTTATAACATCAATTTCTGAATCAGCTAACTGGGGTAACTCCTCAATAGGCAGCGTTATTGAAGGAGCCTCAGAGTATTTTGCAAAGAGGATTTCATAGCCTGTTTTAAGCCCCAACATGATATTAAGATTCGTAAGGTCATCGTTCAGGAGTAGTGCCTGGCCGATAGGATTACAGACTGCTTCATACTCCAGATACTTGGATTTTTTAATTCCTAGGCTGGCTTTTTCGAAGCTACATACTTTACAGCAAACTGAAAACACTTCAAAATATCTTGAAAGAATGTCATAAACCAGCCTTGCTTCTCTCTCATACTCAATGCAGAAAGCAATTCCTATTTTTGTATACCCAAGACTTTTTGCATAAATAGCTATCTCTTCAAGTTTCGTCCTTTTCATGCTATCGGATTCGAGCCAGGCAGAAATCTGAATTGCTTTAAGATCATCGCCTGTATACTCAAGTCCATATTTAATGACTGAACAATTTTTACCTTTCACGCAGTCCTTAATCCGGCATAAAGCGCACTGCACATTTTTTTCTCCCGGGGTTTTTACATGGATAGGGAATTATAGTCACAAATAAGCTGTGGAGGTATATATATTTCTATGAGGGATGTCTAAATATATGGATAGAGTTCTAGGCAATAAGAAGGTAATATGGAAAAATTATCGTAAAATTATAAAATAAGACACTCAGTTTAATGATGAAGTTCATACTCTTATCTATAACCTGCACAGATATTTTCTGTTGTTGCCTCTTTGAGGATATCTGTATCCCGGCAGCAAGACTTTTGAAAAGGCTTGAGCGAAAAAACTGATCTTTGAGGATATCTGCCTCTAAGAAGCTAAGTTTCTCTGACTTTGTCTTTGTGCCTACAAACTCTGAACCACCTGGTGTACTGATTCCAAAGTATGTCAAAAATGACTTTTTGACAACCACGGAAAGCACGGAAGACACGGAAATAAGTAGTAAAGGCCGTGGTTCTTCCGTGCTTTCCGTGGTAGTAATATCCAGATTGAATCATTCTGCAACTGATTGCGTTTTCCGTGGTAGTAATATCCAGATTTAATCACTCTGCAACCGATTGCATTTTCCGTGTTACAGAATTCCATATGACTTTTAAATAATATTTGCGTCGTCATGGAAGATAAAACTGCAAATGACAAAAATAAGCTGGAATTATTTTCTTATTATGTATCTATTGAGAATCGATGCACCAGGACTTAAATATGTGAAGAGCTTCATTGCCTCTTTTAGGTATGCATACTTTTATAAGAACTTCCTCTAAACTTGTAACATACAACTGGAATTTCACTCATTTGCACATAATTTTATATATTTTTCTGTTGGAAAAGAGAAATTGTTATATATTTATTCCGCAATGTGCATAAGTAACCTATGAAAAAATGCAGAGGAAGACCAAAGTGCCCGAGGCGTGTTGAGCAAACGCCCGACATCACATATTTCAAGCCTAGAGGAGTCCCGTTGGCTGACCTTGCGGTTGTATCCATTACAGTAGAAGAGCTTGAGGCACTGAGACTTGTAGATGTTGAAGGCCTGAAGCAGGAAGATGCAGCCGTCAGAGTAGGAATCTCAAGGAGAGCTTTTTGGGAAGATCTAAAAGCCGCGAGAATGAAAATCGCCCTTGCCCTTAGCACAGGAAAAGCAATAGAGATAAAGGGCGGTAACTATATCAGCGCTGAGAGCGCTGACATTAATGAAGATGCTGATACGTAAAAGAGAAATCTGAATACCGGGAAATAATACGGAAATTTTACACAGGCGATAAAAATGACAGATAAGGTTCAACCACTTGAGGGCTTGTCGAAAAAGCCAGAAGAACCAAAAATAGTAGTCAACCTCAGGCGCATTAAGCGCAAGATCATGATTATGAGCGGAAAAGGAGGAGTAGGGAAAAGTACAGTTGCAGCAAATCTGGCTGCTGGGCTGGCCCTGCGAGGATACAAAGTTGGGCTTCTGGATTGTGATATTCATGGACCAACAATTCCTACGATTTTCGGTTTAGAGTCTCAAAGGCCCGATATTAATGAAGAAGGCATTCTTCCAATCTCGGTACTTCCCAACCTTTCTATGATGTCTATCGGTTTTCTGCTCGGAGACAAAGATTCTCCTATAATCTGGAGAGGGCCTGCCAAAATGGGGGCAATCAAACAGTTCCTTGAAGACGTTGTCTGGGGAGTACTTGATTTCTTGATTATAGACTTGCCACCTGGCACAGGAGACGAACCCCTTAGTGTGGCTCAGCTCATTCCCAATTGCGACGGTTCAGTGCTTGTTACAACTCCACAGGATGTAGCCCTTATCAGTGTCCGAAAGTCAATAATCTTCTCTGAAAAACTTAACGTGCCTATCATAGGGCTTGTCGACAATATGCATGGGCTTATTTGCCCCCACTGCGGCAAGCCAATAGAAGTCTTCGGAACTGGAGGCGTGGAAAAAGCCTCAAAAGACTTCGATATTCCTATTCTTGCCAGCCTCCCTATTGAGCCAAAGGTTGCAGAAATGGAAGATAAAGGCACTATTGTCCAGGGTCTGCTTGACCACAGTACGGAATGGCAGAATAACTTCGAAGCTGTTGTAACTGCAGTAGAAAAAACTCTGGAGGAAGAGTAAGGCGAAATAAAAAGGGGAAAGATTAACACGTTTCCCTGGTAATATATTTTTTTCTCGATTGGTTAGCCTCTCAATCTGCTAACCTTTCTTTAATAAGCTAAACAGCAAACCTGATCTTTTTTGGAGGAAACCTTCTTGCTTAAATCAACTGACTTTCCTTCAATCAATTAACTTTTTTTCAATCGGTAGACTCGGTAATTGTAATTAGTCTTTTCAGATAGCTTTTCCCCTTTTAAGATCTCTTCTATCTTTCCTGTATATTTCATATTTTTTCTCATATTTACTTTTAAAATTTAATCTAAATTTTTTTATATATTTTCAATAGACCAAAAGTCTCTTAAACTAGGCATATATTCTCTTCCCTTAGAGTTAATTATTTGAGATTTATCAATAATTTTATTTCAGAATTCAAATTTTACAATCAGTAGAAAACGAAGGCTATCTTAAAATGAAGGTTATTCTTGAGAAGAGAAAATTATTATCATATAACATAATTGCTAAATAATATGGAATATAATATAAAATAAAAAATTAACGTTGAGAACATCATGAAGAAATTAGTTATATTATTGATCATGCTTGCAGCTGTAATCTTTACTGCGGGCTGTACTGATGAGAACCAGGAAAATTCCACCGACATCCAGGCCGTTCAGGAGAGTAATGGCATTGTCGAAGCAAACGAATCTGAACAGACAAACCTTCAGGAAATCCAGGAAGAAAACGGCATTGTCGAAGCAAACGAGTCTAACACCACTGATCAGGAAACTCCGGAAGAAAGTAATGTTCTTGAAGTAACCTCTCTTGAACAGATAAATGCATCCCTTGAGCAGGGACCGGTTCTTGTGAAAATAGGATCTAAACACTGTGGGCCATGCCAGGCTATGAAGCCCATGCTTGAAGAACTGGCAACAGAATACAGTGGGAAAGCTACTATTGCGTCTATAGATATAACCGAGAGTCCTGACCTTGAAGCTTATTTTGATATCGGATACGTCCCTGACACCTCTTTGATCGTGGGTATTAAAGACGGGGACTATGTGTACATTCAAGAGGATGGAGCAGTCACTAAGGATAGATTCAAGGCTAGAATTCAAGGACAAATGGAAAAAGAGGTTTATGAGAATCGTATAAACCTTGCTCTTCTCCAAGAGGGGAAAAGTACATAATTATAAAAATAAACTTAATAGATACAACTAATTTCTAAATTCATTAAGTTCGAAGTTCAAACTTATGGTAAAACCCGGAGTTCCGGAAAAACTCTATCGTAAATAAACTATAAAAAGAAATTGTAACCATGGCTTATGAAGTTATTTCCCCCGTGGCTGCATTTGGAGCAGGAATTATCAGTGTCCTGTCCCCTTGCATCCTTCCTCTTCTGCCTGCTGTCCTGGCAACATCCGCAGGAAAAAACAGATTGAGACCCCTGGCAATAGTGCTTGGAGTCTCAATATCCTTTACCATAATGGGAGTGGCAACCTCTGCCTTTGGGGCAGTATTTAGCGCATATACAGATCAACTGAAGATTCTGGCAGAGGTCTTGATTCTCGTACTGGGTTTCGCACTACTCTTTGACATAAGCTTATTCAATGCATTTTCAAAGTTTCCCCTTATGGGGAAAATGGGTGATGAAGGACCTGTTTCAGGCTTCTTGCTTGGCCTTTCCCTTGGTGTTCTCTGGATACCTTGCGTCGGACCAATTCTAGGCTCGATTCTGACCATGGTAGCTTTAGAAGGGAATGCTATTACAGGAGCCCTTACCCTTTTAGTTTATTCTCTTGGATTTGCGATACCAATGCTCTTGCTCGCGTACTCAGCCCACTTTTCATCTTCAAAAATCCGGCTTATTTCAAAGTGGGATGTGGTCTTCAAAAAAGGAGCGGGAACAATACTGGTACTTTTCGGGCTTTATATGATCTATCAGAACCATTATCAATGGTTTGTTTAAATAAGTCCAGATTCGGAGATTTGAAAAATCATGTCATAGGCGCAAGAAAATACTGGCTATGTCCTAAGGTGCAGAATTTAAACTGGAATCAGAGAGTAGTAAACCTAACTAAAAATTAATAAGCCAAAATTACTATTTCCTGAAAATGGAATCTATGAAGGATTTGTCAGACACGGAGGGTCAGTCTATTGAATAGAAATGCCTGTGCAGCAGGCTATTTTCTGTACTCTCGGGACTTCTAAAGTCCTTCAAATTTTTATAATACGCTTTTTTTCCATACTTATATAGGCAGACTTGAAGTTAGACAAACTTGTATAGGAACGTTCCTTTGTTTTAATTTATTCACAACTCAAATTTAAAGCTTATAGCTGTTTATTACTATGGGAGCGCAGAGGGTCACGAATACCCTGACCTTTAGGTCGGGGATGAAGTGAACCCTCGCTGGCTGTTTTATATTCGCATAACTGTTTCAATCATCAGTTCTTTGTAAAATAAAGTTTTTTTTGGCACCATAACCACAGGTGGTGCCAGCCACCTATGGCTAGGATGTGATATAATGTTGGAACTACGTAGTTTTAGCCATGGCTATGGTCAGATTACCTACCACATCGTGTTGGTACCTAAATATCGATACAGTATATTCTACAACAAGCGGATTAAAAAGGATTGCGAGTTGATTCTCAGCAGTATTTGCATGGAAAAAGGCTACAAAATTCATGCAATGGAAGTTGTAGATGATCATGTTCACTTGTTTCTAGAGTTTCATCCAAGTACTTCTCTATCAGAGGTAATTCAATACTTGAAAGGAGGAAGTTCTTACAGACTTTTCAAGCTTCATCCTGAAATGAGACACCAGTATTGGAGTGGAAGTCTATGGTCAAGTGGAAAGTTCTATCGATCTGTTGGGAATGTAACTGCTGACACAATCAAGCATTATATTAAGGAATCGCAGGGAAAAACGAAAACAGAAGCTCAATCACAGAGGTTAAAAAAATCCGGGCAACGTAGAATTAATGAGTTCTAAGTACCAAAATAACCGGGCGGGCGGCCCGAAGCATACCCCATCCTTTAGGGTGGGGTGGCCGCACGCAATTTGATTTTAATTCAAATTTAACTTTTTAAGTTATAATACGAATAATACTAAAGTACAAAAACACACCAGAAATTATTTTTAAAATTTAAATATAAATTGGGAAAAATCAGAAAGTTACACAACAAAAAGAAAGTTATACGACAAAAAGAAAGTTACACAACAAAATTAGACACTGGGAAATAAGCGGTTAACTAAAAAACACTGAAAACAAAAAGCTGGACTAAACCTTAAAATAAAAAACTAAGAAAGTGTTGTTTTTAACTTTATTTCGCGTCTTCACTTTCTCTTGCGATTGCAACAAGCTCATTTACGCATGCAACCGCCATTGGGGTTCCGCCCCTTGTCCCTACACAGCTAATAGAGGGTACAGGAACTTTCAGGTTTCGGACTATTTCCTTAGATTCAGCTGCATTTACGAAACCTACCGGAAGCCCTATAATAAGAGCTGGTCTTACACCCTTCTCGACAAGTTTGCAGACCATAATAAGGGCAGAAGGTGCATTTCCGATTGCAATAATACTCCCATCGAGCTTCTCTCTGGCAGCGAGGAAGCCGGCTGATGTGCGCGTAATTCCGTACCTGTTAGCGATTTCAGCATTCGGGTCTTCATCAAGCACGCAAATAATTTCAGATTTGTGTCCTGCTTTTGTAATTCCGGCTTTTACCATATTGATATCCACGAAAATCGGGGCACCCTTTTTGATTGCTTCCACGCCTGCAGGGATTGGGTCATGCATGAAACGCATGATATCTGCCACGGAAAGATCTCCAGTAGCAATAACACAGCGCTGGCGGAAGCGGTCTTCTGGAGTTTTGTTGCCGATGAGTTCCTGGATCATTGTCCGGCTTTTCATATAGATGGCTTTTGCTTCTTCGGTTCTTGCCCCTGAGTCCTTACAAATGCTTACGAGTTCGGGATTCACATCAACCGTAAGCTCGGTAAGTTCTTCAAGATTGTCGAGTTTCCCTACCTTTTCATTAGCATTCTCTTCAGTAGTCATACTTTTTCTGATACCCCCTGGGAGTAATTATGAAGTCCTTCTTTTGAGAATTCCATATTCTGGAATCTCCGTTTCCAATAAGGATCGTGGTGCTCATATCCACCCAATCTTCGTATTCCATAACTTTTCCAAGAGTGGTTACTATCCTGTCTTCACCGTCACCCCTCAGAGCGTTCTTCACAAGTCCCACAGGTACGGAATCAGCCTTGTACTGACGGATAATTTCGATAGCTCTTGAAAAGTTGGATTGTCTCTTACGGCTTTTTGGGTTGTAGAGAGCCATTACAAAATCGGCTTCTGCAGCAAGATTCAGCCGTTTTTTAATCACATCCCATGGAGTCAGGAGGTCACTGAGGCTGATTACTGCAAAGTCTGTTACAACAGGTGCGCCTAGCATGCTTGCGCCGGCTAAAATTGCTGTGACTCCAGGAAGAATCTCTATATCAACTTCAAGATCTTGATGTTCAGCAACTTCAAGCACGATGCCTGCCATACCGTATACGTTGGTATCGCCGCCACTTACCATGGCAACATTTGCAACTTTTGCAAGCTCCACCGCTTTTCTTGCTCTGTCTACCTCTTTACCCATATAGCTGCGGATTACTTCCTGGGTGCTGAGGAGGCTTGCTATCTGATCCAGGTAAGTACCGTTTCCGAGTACATAATCGGCATTAAGGATTACGTCTCTGGCTCTGAGCGTCATCTGTTCTACAGATCCTGGACCGATCCCTACGATGTAAAGTTTTCCTTTAGTTGCCTTATCTTGCGATTGCGATTGTGACTCTGCCATAGATTTTCTTCCTGCAAATTAATTGTTTTTCTTCAGAAAGTGCCAGAGCTGCAGGTTCTGCAACTCCTTTTAATCCAAACCGGGATGCCTGGGAGGCTGAAGGAGGACTGTAGCTGTTCAACACTTCATCCGGCAAAAAGTTCACCGGAATGCCGAGAGTCTCTCCCGCTTCCAGAAGCCCCTGTTCGTTTTCCTTAAGTTTTGAAGAAGCAAAAGCCGTAATTTCTTCCAGGCTCAGGCCGCACTCATCGAGGGCCTGTTTTACGGCTTCAATAACCTCTTCTTTCGTAATGCCCCTGCGAGTTCCTATTCCTATAATCATCCGTTATCGTCCCTGATTATCAACGCGGTTCATTGCCAGGTTAATTAGCGTCAGTGCAGATCAGTTAATTTACAGCTAATTACTGTCTACCTTTATTGTTGTCTTTGACTTCTGCATTCTCCTGACGTTTTCTTATCAGCACGGATACATCTTCATCTACAATAACAATTCTGGGACCTTTAATTTCGATAACCTCTATTTCCTGATCAAGGAGGGCACAGTTTACAGCTACAGTAGATTTTTTGTTGAAGATCTCGCAGCCTACCCTATTAGCAATACCCTCTACTGAAGGTTTGCCGTGTACTTCTGTCGCCGTTGTAAGCACAGGGACCGCTCCAAGTTCCGAAAGCTTGCGGGCAATTTCATTTGCGCCGTGGTGGCCCCCAAGCAAGGGGATTGCGAAATTCAGATTTGAATCAACCACGACCACGGCAGGATCAGACCACTTATTCTCGAGAAGCGGAGCAATATCCCTTACCACAATGCCCGTGGCAAAAACTGCAATTATTGCCTCATAACTTTTAAAAGCCTTTTCGAATATGCCCTTTTCGTAAAGAAGCAGGTCTGCATTCAGGTGTTTTGCTATCTTCGCTGCAATCTCTCTATTTCGTTCAAAAGTGATTACAACGGTTCCTGGGCTACTCCGTATAGATAGGACCTCCTGTAATTTTTAGGGTCAACAACCCCACCAATAATTATCATTGCTGAGCGTTTAATCCCTGCATCCTTTACCTTGTCTGCGATATCTTCCACAGTTCCGGTGATGATTTCTTCGTCCTCCCAGGATGCATGAAATACTACCGCAACAGGCGTATCCTTCGGGCAGCGGACTTTTTCCATAATTTCCCTGATTTTTTGCGTACCAAGGAAAATTGCCATAGTAGTGTTGTAGGCAGAAAGCTCGGGGATAAGGTCTTTTTCAAGGGTTTTTCCGGCAGGGCGGGTAATAATTAGAGTGTCTGAAACGCCGTTAAGAGTCAACTGAGTGCCAAGAGCTGCAGCGCTTGCAAAAATCGAGGAAACCCCCGCAACTCTTTCGACTTCTATGTCGTGTTTCCTGAGCTCTTCCATCTGCTCTATGACTGAACCGTAAAGAGATGGATCTCCGCTGTGAAGGCGAACAACGAATTTCCCTGCATCTACAGCGTCCGCAATTATTTTAGTGGTTTCTTCGAGGGTTAACCCATAACTATCCACTGTTTCTCCATGCGTGTAATTAAGAACCTCTGGGTTTACCAGAGAGCCAGCATACATCACAAGGTCGGCTTTTTCAAGCATTTCACGCCCAAGTACGGTAATGAGTTTCGGGTTCCCTGGGCCCGCTCCCACAAAATATACTTTCCTTTCCATCTGACCATTCCCTTTGCTTTCGTGTTTTATTTTAAAATTATATAAGTTACGTGAATTTATGTAAGTTACATGAATTTATGTAAGTTGCACGAATTTATGTAAGTTTGAATATTACATCGGTAACTTTCATTTCTTTCCGTAAATGATACTGAAGTAGTTTCCCTTTTCCGGAATTTCTTCTTTATTTCGGATTATAAGCTCTTTGTCCGAAAAGAGCTTTTCTGCAAAGATAAACTCCTTATATCCTTCAGTTTCAAGCTGTTTAACTATGGACTTTGGTTGCGTAGCCTTCAAGCGAATCTTATGTCCGATCTCAGAACCGTCGCTGACTTCAAAAGAGCTTTCAACCGCAACATCGGTCCTGGCAGCAAAGGACGTGATTGAACTTATTCCAGGCACAGTTGCAAGTTCAACATCCGGATAGTGCTTGCGCATTACTTTTTTGAGATGGGAAAACGTAGAGAAAAAGTTTGGATCGCCTATAAGTCCGAAAGCTACAGTGCCTCTTCTTGCCTCTTCTGCAACCCTGTCAGCATTTTCCTTCCAGAGGGAATTAAGAACCTCAATATCTCTTATCATGGGAAATTCAAGGATTTCAGCATCTGCATAAGGAGCCACAAGATCTTTTGCCAGGCGGCCTGGCACATATACCTTATCGCTGTTTTTCAAAATATCCACTGCTTTGAGGGTCAGAAGTTCAGGGTCTCCGGGACCAAGTCCTACTCCGATTAACATGCTATCGCTCCATAGATTATAAAAATAAATGTAAAGAAGACTTAAATTATAAGATAATTTTCAGTTTTACTTTTTTCCGACAACGATGTATACCGGGTTTTCAGGCTTGAACATCGTCTCTCCGGCAATTGGTGCACTTCTCGAAACCGAAATATGAACTACTTCATCAAAAATTCCAAGTTTTTTCATTGCCTCAATTGTCCTGACAACCGTTTCTATTCGGACGGCGTTTACCACAATACTCCTAGCTTTTTTCTTAACAAGGGTCTCAAGCACGGAACCAATATTTTTTGTTCCACCGACAAAAGCACAGTCAATATTATCAGTAAAACTTTCCGAACTCAGGAGATCCGAAGCTTCGCCAGTTAAAATCCGGGCATTTTTTATATTAAAATTTTTGAAATTCATTTCAGTGGCTCTCAGAGCCTCGCTTCGGGCATCTATCGCATAGATTGTGAGGTTTCGGGCAAGTTTTGCGGCTTCAATCGATACCGATCCCGTACCGCAACCTACATCTGCAAACCGATCTCCGTCACGCAGCCCGAGTTTGGAAAGAGACACAGCAATGATTTCAGGTTTTGTCGGACCGCCGCTAACACTTACTATTTCGGACATGTTTACCTCGGGATAAAGTAAAGCAAATATATAAAATACAAATAAATATATATCAGTATAATTTTTAATTTTATTTAATAGTTTACTTATAATCAGGGCTGGAAAATCTGCGTTATTCAGAGACAGTTACAGATATACAAACATAGTTAATCAAGTTTATAGCTAAATTAGATTTATAATTATGTCATACTTTTCAGATCAGCTCGAATATAAATATAATTTGTTGTAGATATACCTTATTATCGGTAAGAAGGGCAGGATAGGAAAGTAAACTTTCCTAAAACTATAAAAACGCAGATAATACTTCTGCAAGAAATACTTTAGATATACCTTATACATCAATTCTAAGTATCCTTTTTTAAGGAAGTATCCTGAGATTTTACAGAAGAAATGAGACGCAGTATCTTCTATCACTCCTGGTAAGTTAAAATAGCATAAGTACTATAAATAGAATTAATATATGAATAGGAAAGCACATTAAGTATTTTAAAAGAAAGAGATTTTAATTATAACGACATATACTTAATTATTAGGATATAACATAAGTATAAATCTCGGCATAGAATGTAAGATGCTGTTTTGAAGAACAATAATAAGTTCTCCCCCAAAAGAGTGTTTTTTAAACAAGAAATATAGAGTCCTTAGGTTAAATGCAACTTATTTTCTGACCTGTATACCTGAAATATATCTTTTTCACAGGAAAACTCTGCAGTGAAATCCCACTCTATCGATACAGGGCCTTGCCGCCTGAAATAAAGGAGGAAAAAGTGATGAAAGTTTACGAATCATATGAAGATCTGCCCAAACTAAAGCTGCCCTATGGAAACGACGTGTACATAAGTGACAGCACTATTCGTGATGGTTCTCAGATGCCGGGAATCGTCCTGAGCAGAGAACACAAGCTTCAAATATATGAGTACCTGCACGAGATCGGAATCGAAAAACTCGAGGCCTTCGTATTCAATAAGAGGGATAGAGATGCGGTAGATTTAATGTTTGATATAGGGTATGAGTTTCCCGAAATCACAGGCTGGGCAAGAGCGTCAAGAGCCGATATTGACAAAATTCTCGAAGTTGATGGGCTGGAAGAAACCGGAATTCTGATGTCTGTATCGGATACGCATATTTTTTCTAAGATGAAACTCTCAGGCAGGGAGGAAGCCGAAGAGAAATATCTGGATGCCCTTCAGTATGCAGTCGACCACGGACTTCGCACACGTGCTCATCTCGAGGATATGACAAGAGCAGACAATTATGGCTTTGTTTTCCCGCTAGTTGAAAAAATTATCGAAATCGACCCTGATTGTATTATCCGGGTCTGTGATACTGTCGGATACGGGATGCCCTTCGTTAGTGTCGATGAGCCTTATGGAATCCCGAGAATTGTACAGTACCTCAAAAAAGAAATCGGGGCAAAAAATATCGAAACCCATATTCATGACGATTACGGATTCGGGTCAGCAAGTTCCATTGCAGGTTTCTGGCACGGGGCTAACTGGACAAGCGTAACTTTCCTGGGTATAGGAGAACGTGCAGGAAACAGCGAAATGGAAAAAATCCTGCTATTCCTGAGAGATAGGGTAGAAGGTTTTGAAAAATATAACCTTGAACCAGTTACTCGCTTTGCAAGATTCATGGAAAAAGAACTGGGACTGCGGGTTCCCAGAAACAAAGCCGTGGTCGGGAAAAATATTTTTGCCCACGAATCTGGAATACATGCTGCCGGTGTCCTTAAAAATCCCTTTAACTATGAACCCTATCCTCCAGAACTGGTAGGAGGAAAGCGGCTCCTGCTTATAGGTGACTCTTCAGGTCTGGAAGTTATCCGTTATAAAATTCAAGAGACCTTAAATGACCTTCTTGATATTGAAACCATTGTGGAAAAAGACGACCCCAGACTTCTGAAAATCCAGAAAGAAATCCAGAAACTCTATGATAATGAAGAAAGAATTTCCTGTATATCAGATGAAGAGCTCCTTGATTATGTTGAAAAATACTTTCTTTACCAGCCTATCTGCAGCCCGGGACGTACAGGTCGAGGTAAATTGAACAACGAAGAAAAGATGGCCGATTCTGAGGATGAAAAATTGAAGGAATGAAAGGTATTTCCTTCAGTACCTTCTTATTTGAGAATTTCTGCCGTATACTTTGCAATCTCGCCAGCCATCTGACTGAGTTTTGCATTGCCTCCGAGATCGTAAGTTACATACTTACCTTCGGAAATCACGCGTTTTGTAGCTTTAAATATTGCTTCGGATTTTTCCTTTTCGTCAAGGTAATCAAGCATCCATGCTCCTGCAAGTACAGTTGCCACAGGGTTAACCTTGTCTTGGCCTGCATATTTTGGAGCTGACCCGTGAGCAGGTTCAAACATTGCAAAAGAATCCCCGATATTGGCAGAGTAGATTAGACCAATACTGCCTACCAGGGCCGAGCATTCCTCGCTGATTACGTCCATAAAGAGGTTTGTAGAAAGAAGAACCTTTTTATTAAATATCTGCGGGTTCTTTATCAGTTGCTGGGCAATGTTGTCAATGTGATAGGGCCAGATTTCGATATCTGGATAATTCTGCCCGACCTTTTCTACCTCCTCTAAGAAAGAGCCGCAGGTAAGTTTCAGAATATTGCTCTTATGGATGGGCACAACAGCGTCATAGCCTCTTCTCTTTGCTTCCTCGAAAGCATAGCTGGCAATCTTGTGGGATGCGGTGCGTGTGATTTTACGGATTGCAATTGAAACGTCATCTGTAAGCTGAATTTCCTCTCCAATGTAAAGGCCTTCTGTGCCCTCGCGCACACAAATCATTTCTACATCTCCAAGAGGGGCGCTTGAATTGGGAAAAGTTTTGATTGGTCTGACATTTGCATAAAGATTATACTTACTCCTTATAGATACAGCCACACTTCTTGGAGAGCCTATCCCTCCTGGTGTGGTTGTCGGCCCTTTAAAACAGGCATCTGAACTGTCAAGGACGTCCCAGGTCTCATTCGGAATAAGGGAATTGCCTCCATGCTTTTCCCACCAGCCGGCTCCTGCTTCGCACATAACAAATTCAACGTCTGTGCCGGCGGCTTCTGTTACTTTAAGCATTGCATCTACAAGCTCGGGGCCTACCCCGTCACCTTTGATTACTGCTGCGGTTTTACTCATAATTATCACCAGATCTTAGGGTTCGTATTTAAAGAACCGTAGCGACTGAAAAGCTAAAAAAGGGGAACTTTTCAAAGTTCGGTATGAATAATTGAATCTTCCAGCGTACTCAACGTAAGGCTATATATTTCAAGTTTTGGGTAATTAATAATATGCTGAGCAATCTCTAACATGCCGAGCAATCTCTAACGCGAAGTTGGACACTATATATAGATATACATAGATACTTGTGCACATTTCTAAAACTCGAATCCAGATTTTCAGAAAATGCAATTCCAAATTTACCCGGAACTTCATACCTTTGAGGGATGAAAATGCCTGCAAAAATACCTATTACCGATAATCACATGCATATCGACCCCAGAGCCAGAGGACTCGAAGCAGTAAAGGATTTCAAGAACTCTGGAGGAACTCATATAATTCTGGTCACCAAACCTAGCTGGTCGCTTGGAATAACAGTCACAAAACCTGAGGATTATATTAAAGTCTTTGACGAAACTATAGAAATAGCGTCAAAAATTCGGGAGATGGGGGTTGGAGCTTTTCCTGTACTGGGTGTACATCCGGCAGAAATCTCAAGGCTTACCGAGTATATGGAACTGCAGAAAGCTACAGAGATCATGAAGAAAGGGCTTGAGTTTGCCTCAAGATATGTTGAAAAGGGACTTGCTGTAGGGATTAAGTCAGGACGTCCCCATTACCCTGTGTCTGCGGATGTCTGGGCAGCTTCGAACGAAGTTATGGAGTATGCTTTTTCCCTGGGAAAAGAACAGGATTGTGCGGTTCAGCTTCATACTGAAAGTGTGGGAGAACCTGAACTTCAGGACATAGCAGAGAGGGCGAGAAAAACAGGAATTAAAATGTACAAAGTTGTCAAGCACTATGCTCCGCCTCTGGTAAAAACCTGTGAGGAACTTGGACTTTTTCCAGGAGTGATCTCAGTAAAAGGAGCAATTGAACACGCACTTGAGGAGGGTACACGTTTTATGATGGAAACCGATTACATTGACGACCCTGACAGACCAGGTGCAGTACTCGGCCCGAAAACAATTCCAAGAAGAACCAGAAAGTTGATGGAAATTTATGGAGAAGAACCTTTCTGGGTTATTCATAAAGAAAATCCTGAAAAGGTATATGAGATTGAAATTGAGATTTAAAGGCTTTTCGGAAAGTAGAAATCAAATAAGAAGAGGCAAATAAAGAAAGAAGAACGGGTTTAGAAGAATAACCTATAATAAATATTTAAAGAAATCTTAAAATACCTGAAACCGTAAAAAATCACATACTGTAAAATACCTGAAACCGTAAAAAATCACATACCGTAAAAAACCTGAAACCGTTAAAAAGCGCATAAAAAACAGAGGTGAAGAGGATTAAGAAAACGCCTTCACATTGAATCCTCTGTCGTTTCTGGAAGGAGTAAACTGCCAGAAACCAGGTATTGTTGCCGGAACAGAGCCGGCAGTTAAAATACTTTATCTTACTCTACTTTGAGATTTACTTCTCTTTATCCGCTTTGATATTTACTTTCTTTTTATTTTCACTATATCTCCGAGGGTCATATCTTTCTTTAGGTGAGAAACTTCCTGTCCCGACTCATCCACACGTTCTGTAAGTTTGATGTTAAGGGTGTGTTCGAGTTTCTTCCGGACAGAATCCTCTGGCACGATTTCGCTGCGTTCTATCTTTTTGATTAAAGATACTTTTTCTTTGATATTTTCAGCCAGGTCTTCCTGAGACCAGCCTTTTGCTTTTCTGGCGTCCCGGATAATCTGATCATAGTTGTCCAGGAGTTCGTCTTTCAAGATATCGAAAAAATCCTTTTTTGGCCTATTTCCAGTTCGTGTTACCGTTCGAACCACCGGAGAGACTTTTCTTGACACGGGAGTTCGTTTATCAACGGGTTTACCATAAGGAGCACATTTTTGGCAGACCTGGAGTTCGCTGTTATCAATTGTAATGCATATAGGCTTTCCGCGGATCTCTGCACCACATATTTCGCACTGCATATTGATCACTTCGAAAACGCTATATACGGTATGAACTTAAATATTATTCGGAGCTCCATGACGGAAAGTACCAAAAGTAAGGATGAAAGCATGCGCAGTCACCTTGGTAAGCCCGGACCTGTGTATGACGGAATCGAGCCTGGAGAGCTGGGGGAAGTAACTGAAAGCGTCCAGGACCGAATGAGGCAACTTGAAAGCCGAAACAGTTATCTGGAAGAGCAGTGCAGCCAGATTGAATCCGAAAAACGTTATCTAGAAAACCAAAAGATAAAGTACGAACGAGAGATACGAAAGCTGCAGTCTGAACTCGATCGGATGAAGACCTCTCCGCTCATTATTGGTACGGTCATTGATGTAATTAAGAATGATAGAATAATTGTCCGAAGCAGTAACGGACCTCAGTTTCTGGTTAATGTCTCACAATATATTGATGAGAAAAAACTGCTTCCAGGAGCAAAGGTTGCCCTGAACCAGCATACGCTTGCTATTGCCGAGGTTATTCCTTCTACGGAAGAACCTTTTGTTGCTGCAATGGAAGTCCTCGAAAGCGTAGAAGTGGACTATGACCAGATCGGCGGTCTCGATGAGCAAATACAGGAACTTCAGGAAGCTGTCGAACTTCCTCTCATTGAGCCGGAACGCTTTGCTCGGATAGGTATCGATCCTCCTAAGGGAGTTCTTCTTTATGGACTTCCGGGAACAGGTAAAACACTGCTTGCAAAAGCCGTGGCTCACAGAACCAATGCAACTTTTATCAGAGTTGTAGGCTCTGAGCTCGTGCAAAAGTACATTGGGGACGGTTCCAAACTCGTAAGAGAAATCTTCGAAATGGCCCGGAAAAAGGCCCCGAGTATTATTTTCATTGATGAGCTGGACTCAATTGCTGCAAGGCGTTTGAATGAAACTACTGGAGCAGACCGTGAGGTTCAGAGGACGCTTATGCAGCTGCTGGCAGAGATGGATGGCTTTGACAAAAGAAAAAATATCAGGATTATTGCAGCAACAAACCGTCCTGATGTCCTTGACCCGGCAATTCTCAGGCCAGGTCGATTTGACAGGCTTGTCCATGTCCCTATGCCCGGAGTAGAGGCCAGAGGAAAGATTCTCAAAATCCACTGTGGGAAAATGACTCTTGCAGGAGATATTGATTTTAAGAGGCTTGCAAAAGCTACCGAAGGAATGAGTGGAGCAGACCTGAAGGCAATCGCCACCGAAGCAGGTATGTTTGCGGTCAGGAAAAACAAAGAACTGATTGAAATGGAAGATTTCCTCGAAGCAGTGGATAAAGTCTCTATGGCTGCAGATACGCAGAAAATGATGCCTACAAGTCTCCCTGAAACTATGTTCGTGTAAAAAAGTTTCCGGTAACCCGAATAGAAAGCTCCTTGGGGGCTCATTTTTATCTCTGGCTTATTTTTACTTTAGCTTGAGATAAAGGGTTTTGCCGGAAAATTGAACATTTTCCTGGAAAGGACTTTTATTAGAAGGCCTGTAAGGAAACCGACAAACTATTTTTGTAATCCAGACATAAGAAGTACCTGTGAATATAGATTTTCATATCAAGCCCGAAATTCGAATTTTAGGTATAGACGATTCTGCGCTCCTCAATGAAAAAGTGATGATAGTCGGAGCTGTTTTTCGGGGAGGAGATTGGATTGACGGGGTCCTTCGTTCAGAAATCACAAAGGATGGGCTTGATGCTACTGAAGTTATCTGTAACATGATAAAGAAGAGTAAACATTACGACCAGATAAGAACGGTTATTCTCGATGGAATCACTTATGGAGGTTTTAATGTTGTCGATATACAGATGCTTTACAGGGAAACTGGAATTCCTGTCATTGTAGTTATGCGATCTTATCCTGACTTCGAGAAAATAAAATCTGCTCTTAAATACTTCCCCGATGGAGAGGAACGATGGACGATAATAAAGCGGGCCGGAAAAATAGAAAGAATTCCAGGTGAAAAGAGTCCTATTTATATCCAAAGAGCAGGCATAGGTGTGGAGACTGTTAAAAAGATTATCCGGCTTACCTCAATAAGAAGCAATATTCCTGAACCTTTAAGGGTTGCCCACCTGATTGCAACAGGTATTATCCTGGGAGAGTCCAGAGGGAAAGCGTAGTTGTTTTTAATGAAAGAGAAAGGTAAAAATACAGGGAAGGCTTCAGAAAATTAAAATAATAAAAAATAAACATTTTGGCCAAAGAAATTGAAGAAGACTCAGACTTATTAGAGAAGGTTCCGAATTATAGCAAATAAAACCGGATCATAATAACTGTGGGGAAAAGCCTGAGGCTAAATAGGAAGTAGAAGAGTTTAATTAAATTATTAAACAAATACATTATAGGTTTAAAGACTTGAACAGGAAAACTATTAAATTGGAAACTGTATATGTGATGGTTAAATACACATGTTCCCTCTAAAAATACATTTATTTTTTAATACCAGTCATTAAAATTACCTCATAGGATGGAGGAAAACAGTATCATGAGATCCATTGTGGAAGAAGCCCTTGCTCGATCTGCCCAGGAAGGACGTGCCGGGCAGAGTGAGTACTCAAATTTAGATTACTCTAACGTAGTAGACTCAGATGTAGATGCTGAACTCGAAGAGATCCTCAGAAGCCTTAAAACAACTATCAAAGTGATAGGATGCGGCGGCGGCGGCTCAAACAGCATCCAGCGCATGATGGGTGAAGGGATACAGGGAGCTGACCTTGTTGCCTTGAATACCGATGCCCAGCACCTTCTTCATATACGCTCCGGAAAAAAGATTCTTATCGGGAAAAAGAAAACCCGTGGGCTTGGAGCTGGCAGCCTCCCCCAGATCGGAGAAGATGCTGCAATCGAAAGCATTGACGAAATTAACAGCGTTGTCGAAGGCTCTGACATGGTCTTTATTACCGCAGGGCTTGGAGGAGGAACCGGCACAGGATCAGCACCTATAGTCGCTGAGGCTGCCAGAGACGCAGGAGCCCTTACGATTGCAGTTGTCACTTTGCCCTTCAGTGTAGAAGGCCATGTTCGCAGGACAAATGCAGAAGCCGGTCTTGAACGCCTTAGAGATGTCGCAGATACGGTAATTGTGGTTCCCAACGATAAGCTGATCGAAGTAGTTCCAAGGCTTCCGCTTCAGGCTGCCTTCAAGGTTTCAGACGAAGTTCTTATGAGAGCCGTAAAGGGTATCACTGAACTAATCACAAAACCAGGACTTGTAAACCTTGATTTTGCAGATATCCGAACTGTTATGCAGAACGGAGGCGTTGCAATGATAGGGCTTGGAGAGTCCGACGGAGAAAACAAAGCTGTTGAATCCGTACAGAAAGCTTTGCGCAGCCCGCTTCTTGATGTGGATATCTCAGGTGCAACCTCTGCTCTTGTTAATGTGGTTGGCGGCCCTGACATGACAATTTCAGAAGCTGAATCTGTGGTTCAGGAAGTTTACAACAGGATAGACGCAAACGCCCGCCTGATCTGGGGTGCACAGGTTGATCCTGATCTCGAACAAACTGTACGTACCATGATTGTGGTGACAGGAGTAACATCCGCCCAGATTTATGGTCATGGAAACGACAAGGATATTGCCTTTAAATATGGAATTGATTTTGTAGAGTGATCAAACCAGAGATAAAAGGGATTAAATCTTCGGTTGGAGAAAAAATACTGTTTTCCTCTCTTTAAAATAAAAATAAGGGATAGGAATAAAAACCAATCGAAAACTATTTTTATGGTAAATGCCGTATGGTGCCGATACAATTCGGTATCAAAAAATAAATATTTCTACTGACGCGATTAAAACTTTGGAACAAATGCAAGTTCAGCATCGGAATCTTTTGACGTTTTAAAAGCCGTGTCAGTGATATCTTCATATAATAGGAATTAATAATATAAACCGCCCGTTCCTTCCTTACTATAAATCCGGAAATTCTATATCTAAGAAAAGCGAATTTCGGGAATGGAAAACCCATAGGAAGAACTCTAGGCAATAAATTAAAGAAAGATAAATAGAATAAAGAAAACCTGGATGTGAACTGATGGTAGAATCCACGTTTGAACCGAAAATAACTGCAGAAAGCGTTGGTCAGGTAATCCGGGCACACCTGAGAGTCCTGAAACTTACTAGAAAACCGTCCAGGGAAGAGTTCTTGACCATTGCCAAAGTTGCAGGTGTTGGCATTCTGGCTGTGGGAGCAATAGGATTTATAATATATGTACTGTTGACAATGTTGCCCCAGTGGGTGGCTCAATGAGTGAGGATTCCCAGATATTTGTAATCAAAACTACGGCAAACCAAGAAAGATCGGTTGCAACAGCCCTTGCCAGAGTTTCGAAAAAGGAGAAACTGGATATAAGGGCAATTCTGGCTCCTGATGAGCTAAAAGGATATGTCCTGGTCGAGGCTCCTAAATCCGGAATTGTAGAACTGGCAATTCAGACTATTCCCCATGCAAGGGCTCTTGTGAAAGGGAGCTCTTCAATTGCTGAAATTGAGCATTTCCTTAAACCCAAACCAACAGTGACAGGGATCAAGGAAGGGGCTATAATTGAGGTCACTTCAGGACCCTTTAAAGGTGAGAAAGCCCGGGTTAAAAGAGTTGACGAAGGGCATGAGGAAATTACTGTGGAGCTGTTTGATGCTGTGGTTCCGATTCCCATCACGATTCGTGGCGATACTGTAAGAATTCTTAAAAAAGAGAACGAGTAAAGTCACAGATAGATGGGAAAATACCGAAAATTCCAGCTTATTAATTAAAATCACCAGTACTCAAAGTGGATCTAAATGGATCTACAACCATATACTTATTAAAACCGGTGAGACTCAGATGACAAGTATTGTTGAAGCACTTGTCCCCGGAGGAAAAGCAAATCCTGGACCACCTTTAGGTCCGGCGCTTGGTCCGCTCGGGGTCAACATAAAAGAAGTGGTCGAAAAGATCAACGAAAAAACCAGGGACTATAATGGCATGCAGGTTCCTGTAAAAGTAATTGTTGACGACAAGAAAAATGTCGAGATCGAAGTAGGCACTCCACCCACTGCATCCCTGATTATGAAAGAGTTAGGAATTCAAAAAGGGTCAGGAAATGCAGGAAGCGAAGTTGTTGGAAACATCAGTATTTCGCAGGTTGCAAAGATTGCCCGGATGAAAAAGGAAGACGTACTTTCCTATGATCTCAAGGCAACAATGAAAGAGGTAATGGGTACCTGTGTCCCTATGGGCGTGACAGTAGAGGGAGTTGAGGCTAGAGACAGCCAGAAGGCACTTGATCAGGGCAAGTTCGATGATTTGCTTGCTGGTGAGGAGTGGTAAACCTTCTCATCCCTTTATTACTTAATCCGGAATTTCGTCATCACCAATAGTTTTAAATTGGATAGCACTAATAGCTCAAGAATCTTGCATATCGTTGCAATATATAAAAAAGACATTATTAGTGGCTTATCGTTAAGAATGGCAGATATCCGGATTAATGGGGAAGCCCTAAGACTAACCGTAGTAAGCTGAAAAGGCTGCTTGGACATGTATGTTCAAACACTACGGGGAGGAACAAGATGGCAGAAAAAAGTATACTGGAAGCTGTCAAGAAAGTACTTGAAGAATCGCCAAAACGCAATTTCTCTGAAAGTGTAGATCTGGCAATTAACTTGAAGAATCTTGACATGAACCTACCAAAGAACAGAGTCGATGAAGAAGTAATTCTTCCTCACGGGCTTGGAAAAGAACTGAAGATCGGTGTTTTTGCAAAAGGTGATGTGGGCCTCAGAGCAAAGGCTGCCGGTGCTGCGTATGTTATTTCTGATGTTGAGCTCGATGAACTGGCGTCTGATAAAACCCGAGCCAGGACTCTTGCAAACGAATGTGACCTTTTTATTGCAGAAACCCAGTTTATGCCAACAATTGGTAAGAACCTGGGTATTGTTCTTGGACCTAGAGGGAAAATGCCTATCCCGCTTTTACCTAACAAAGATATAGGCGAACTTATCCAGAGCAAGCAAAATGCAATCAGATTGAGGTCAAAAGACAAGCTCACTTTCCATGTGCCTGTCGGCCGAAGGACTATGAGTCCCGATGATCTTGCCGAAAACGTTGAGATTATAGTGTCCAGGCTGGAGCGTGTCCTGGATAAAGGCAGGCACAACCTGAGAACAGTCTATGTCACGACAACTATGGGAAAATCCGAAAGGGTGGTGTAAATGGAAGAGGAGAAGCATCACACGGAGCACGTCCCAGAGTGGAAAAAGGATGAGATCGAGAATATAATGGAGCTCATTCAGTCCCATAAGGTCTTTGGAATGGTTGGGATCGAAGGCATTCTTGCAACCAAGATCCAGAAAATTCGTCGGGACCTTAAAGACGTTGCAGTGCTCAAGGTCTCAAGAAACTCCCTTACTGAGCGGGCCTTAAATCAGCTCGGAGAAAGTATTCCCGAGATGAATAAATACCTTGATAAGCAGACTGCTCTGGTATTTACTAACGAAAGTCCCTTCAAGCTTTACAAAGTGCTGGAACAAACAAAAACTCCTTCTCCAATTAAAGGAGGCGCAATAGCTCCTGCGGACATCATTGTTCAGAAGGGGCCCACCAGTTTCCCACCTGGTCCGATTCTCGGAGAACTCCAGAGTGCAGGAATTCCAGCTTCAATAGATGCAGGAAAAGTTGCAGTAAAGGAAACTAAGGTTGTTTGTAAAGCAGGTGAGGTAGTCTCGCAGAAGCTCGCAACCATGCTTACAAAGCTGGAGATATATCCTCTCATTGTAGGACTGGACTTAAGAGCCGTCTATGACAATGGAGCAATTTACGAGCCGGAACTCCTTGCAATTGATGAAAGCCAGTACTTCTCTGATATTACCAGAGCAGCTCAGAGCGCTTTCAACCTCGCTGTCAACACTGCATACCCGACAAGCGCAACAATCGGCACCCTGCTGGCAAAAGCCTTTGCAGAGTCAAAGAACCTTGGTGTCAATGCTGTCGTGTTTGATTCAGGAGTCATGGATGCTTTACTGGCAAAAGCTCATGTCCAGATGACATCCGTTGCATCTGAAGCCGCAGACAAAGATGCAAATGCCGTGGATGACCAACTGAGGGAAGTTCTCGGAGCGGCCGCAAGCGCAGCAGCCGCAGTAGCCAAGGAACCCGAGAAGAAAGAAGAAGTAAAGGAAGAAGAGGAAGAAGAGGAAGAAGAAGACCACTCCGAAGAAGATGGAATGGCTGGTCTCGGTTCCCTTTTCGGATAAATAAATTTACGATAATTAAAACTTAGGTGATTAATGATGGAATATATATATGCAGCTCTCTTATTGCACAACGCTGGTAAAACAATTACCGAAGACGCAATCACTGCCGTTCTCCAGGCAGCAGGTATCGAAGTTAACGAATCCAGGGTAAAGGCCCTTGTCGCAGCCCTTGAAGGCGTGGACATCGAAGAAGCAATTGCAAAGGCCGCATTCGCAGCTCCAGCAGCCGGCGCAGCAGCCCCTGAAGGCGCAGCAGCTCCTGCCGCAGAAGAAGCTCCTGCTGAAGAAGAGGAAGAAGAGGAAGACGACCACGCCGAAGAAGACGGAATGGCCGGCCTCGGTGCTCTCTTCGGATAAACGCAAATAAAACTTTAATACCTACAGCTCGCCATATGGCGAGCATTCTTTTTTCAATAAAAATTTTAGCAGTAGTTTAATAACGTAGGTAGAATTAGCTAATTTTACTGTAGAATTCTTTATCTTTTCTAGTCGATTCTCTGTTATAATATCCAATTTGTTTGGATTATAAAAACATAATCTGCTCAGGCTAAAAGCAATAATAGAGCTATTAGAGAGTCGATACCAAAACTCATATTATTACGAATCATTAAAATTTTTTGAGTCATTTTCTTAATCTAAAATAAGATTGACTCTCTGAAATCAAATATTCAAAAAAACTAATAAAGAGTTAATAAGGTATGCTTTTCAAAAGATTATAAGCTTAAATTTTGGAACTAACCCGTTATTTTTATTTATTGAATTGAACTTAGACAGTAGAAAAAAATTTATGTTTTGAAGTTAATACTGTCTCAAGTATATGTAAGATTTACGTATACTTTGGGAGATTTTTGAAATTAGTAATTTTTAACAGAAGATATGGGACCATCAGGGAGGAAGTAACCTCCAGCTTACAGTACACGTGCAAGGCCTCCAGAATGTGCACAACTGGCGGCTGAGAGTTGTAGATAGTGCAGCAGGAGACGAAGGATCAATAACCGAATTCTATGACCTGATAGGGTGAACAATTTTCACCCGATTTTTATATTTTATGGCGATGATTTAATGAGGATAAAAATTGCATTGGCGTTGATATCCACTGTCTTTCTGATGTTCTGGTTCCCATTTGTGGGTTATGTACTTCGCCCTTCCCCTGATTTTATAGAGTTACTGAGCATTATTTCTTTTTTAGGTTCCGTGCTTTTTTTGTTGGAAGCAAGAAAAGTACTGCCCAGATGGTATCTGTCAGTTCCGTTATGTATTTCTCTAGCTGTACTGGTTATTGTAAACTTTTTGATTATTTCTAGCGGCAAAGAATTTCTCAAAGACCCTATCAGCAGCGCAGAAAAGCTCATGATAGCATTTATGATGTTACTGCCCCTGTTCTCGGCACTTGTCTTCTTATCCTTGCTTAGGCATTCTGACTCAATAAACGCATACGCTTCAGTTTCATATGGAATAAATATTCTTTCGCTTGCAATTTCATGCGTGTTGAGTTTTATTACAATTCTTTTCCTCGGCGATATACTAAAGTATATGTCGGCTACTAGCGAGTCTTTAGTTTTTGTGGGAATTTATTGGCTTTTTGGGATGCCGATTATAGGAATATGTTTTTTACTTAGTGCAATAACGTACAGGAATCATGGAAACGTTTTAAATCCGGTAACTGTTGGGTCTACTTAAAATTAGTTATGTCAAAGGTTCAGTACTGTTAATTTCTCAGTTTGACCGCGTAAGTCCTGCTATAATTAAATCAACAAATGTGAATGTGAGTGCGACAGAACTAAAATTTGAAAACACTTATAGTGGAAAATCATCTTAAATTTCGTGCTTGCCTCATTAGCGTGGTCACTTTCCAACTTGAAAATTACTTTCAACCTATGTAGAGGAGTAAGAGGCTATGATTTTCACCACTTCATATTTTACGGTGATGATTTGATGAGGATAAAAATCGCACTGGCATTGATGTCTGCTATCTTTATGATGGTCTGGATTGCAATTTTATTAGGTTATATATTTCTTTCAAGTCCATTACAATTAATTCGTAGACCTATTTTAGTTATAGAGTTGCTGAGCATTATTTCGTTTTTGAGTTCCGTTCTTTTTTTAGTGGAAGCAAGAAAAGTACTACCCAGATGGTATCTGGCAGTCCCTTTATGTGTTTCTTTATTTGCACTGGTTTTCGTAAACTTTTGGATTTATTTTGATGTTGAAAAATTTCCTTTTGGTGACCCTACAAGCACTGCAGAAATATTTTGGATAATACTTACGGCTTTACTGTCTCCATTCTCTGGACTAGTCTTCCTGTCTTTGAATGAACATCCCGACTCGATGAACGTATACCTTGCAATTTCATGTGTAGCGAGTATTTTTTCGATGTTTTCCCTTTTCCTCATACTCCAGGAAATTTTAAAATGGTCTTCTTATGAGCCACTTCTTTTTTTTCCATATGTTTATTGGGTTATTGTGATGCCGATTATAGGAATATGTTTTTTAGTTAGAGCGATAACGTACAAAAATCCTGGAAACGTTTTAAGCCCGGTAACTGATGAGTCTACTCAAAATTAGTTATATCAAAGGTTCAGTACTGTTAATTTCTCAGTTTGACCGCGTAAGTCCTGCTATAATTAAATCAACAATTGTGAATGTGAGTGCGACAGAACTAAAATTTGAAAATACTTATGGTGGAAGATCATGCTTAAAACTCATGCTTATCTTATTAGTGTGGTCGCTCTCCAACAGGAAAATGATTTTCAACCTATGTAGAGGGTAAGAGGCTATGATTTTCACCACTTCATATTTTACGGTGATAATTTGATGAGGATAAAAATAGCGCTGGCATTGATGTCTGCTATCTTTATGTTTTACTGGGCCGCAGCCTTAATAATAAGTTGTATACTTTGGTCAATATCTGTCACAATACTTTCTTTCGGGGACTTGACAGAGTTATTGAGCATTATTTCATTTTTGGGTTCCGTTCTTTTTTTGGTGGAAGCAAGAAAAGTACTACCCAGATGGTATCTGGCAGTTCCGTTATGTATTTCTCTATTTGTACTGGTTATTGTAAATTTTTGGGTTATTTTTAGTGGTAGAGAACTTCTTAGTGACCACATCGGCATCGCAGAAACACTCGTGATGCTATTTATGGCGTTACTGTCCCCGTTCTCGGCACTGGTCTTCTTATCTATGGATAGACATCCTGACTCGATGAATGCATATCTTGCAGTTTCATCTGTAGCGAGTATGCTTTCGATGACTTTCCTTTTCTTTACGCTCAGTGGACTTTCACATGCACTTTCTGAAGGGTGGCCTACTTTTGATGCTGTTGTCGCTTTTCAGGCATTTTATTGGCTCTTTGTGATGCCGGTTATAGGAATATGTTTTTTAGTTAGAGCAATAACGTACAGGAATCCTGGAAACGTTTTAAGCCCGATAACTGATGAGTCTACTCAAAATTAGTTATGAGTAAATTAGCAGTTAACTCAATTTTTATTTATTTACAAAGAATTTTTCACACGATTTTTGGCAGATAACTTTAACTTAGCTTACTTTGATATCATATCTGATCACTCTCTAGGTATTAAGTGGTTTAAAGTGGTTTACAAATTATCCGCGAGCTTCGGTTCATAAGTCCGTAAGTTAGATAGAGTCGAAAAAATATGTTACAAACTAGCTCTCCAAAAAAAGGTTATAATAGAAAAGATAATGAATAATGCGCAGTCTTCTGTAAAAAAATAAATAAGAGATTTTTATGTCCCGATTTGACCCTATCCTGGCTTCAAGAGCACTCTGGCAGATCCGAGTACGAAAACGTCCTTTTGTCCTTTCCCACGGCGTAAATGCTCGCTGCAATATGCGCTGCAAGTTCTGTGAGTACTGGAAGAAAACTGGAGAAGATCCAACTAGAGAAGAGATTTTTAAATTATTGGACGATGCTAGAGAATTCGGAATCGGCGTCTACAATGCCTGGACCGTCGAACCTCTCCTTAGAAAGGATCTGCCTCAGATTATGGCACATGCCAAAGGAATCGGGATGATCACTTCCATGGTTACAAATGGAAAACTGCTTTACGAAAGGGCGGAAGAGCTGGTAGATGTAGACTACCTTTCAGTTTCAGTAGATGGAGTAGATAGTTATAAAGAAATTCGCAGGATGGATTTCGAAACTCTGCTGAGGGGTTTAAAAAAAGCTATCAAGGTCAGAAAACTTCAGAAAAAGAAGAATCCCATCCTGATGAATTGTGTACTCACAGGAAAAAACCTGGACGATATCGAGACTCTCATTTTGCTTGCAAAAAAGCTGGGAGTGAAAGTTTCCTTCGAACCTGTCCATGAGTTTCCCGGAATCAGTGAGGAGATCTGGAATGATATCGGAATTCGCGATAAGGAAAAATTCCACTGTACAGTTGACCACATAATCGAGCTTAAGAAGCAGGGCTACCCGATAATCAATTCCAAAACCTACCTCAAAATGGTCAGGGACGGAAAAATGGATTATAAATGCAGAGCTAGCGGGATTATTATAAATGTGACGCATGACGGCACTCTGGAGACCTGCCGCGTACATAACGAGCCTCTTGGAAACGTGATCTGGGACGGCTTTGAGAGCGTCTGGAAAAACTCGGAAGAACACAGAAAAGAAATTGTTAAAAATTGCAGTGGCTGCCTCTTTTTTGGATATACGGAAAACAGTTTGATGCAGAGTTTTAATCCTGAAGTTTTGATGCATTACGAGTGGATGTAACTCCCGAATTGCGATTCGGGAGCCCGCCATCCTTTTCGCTCACTTCGTTCGCTCAAGAGGGCTAAATTATGGGAAAGAGAAACGATTTTTAAAATTCAGAGCGCTCAACACCTCAAGCTCGGTGACTTTGCACGCTTCGAGCTTTTGGGCTTCACCCTATGGACTTCAAAAGTGCTTCAGCTAGTAACTCTAGTGGTAAAGTCGAAAGTAATTACAATTTCCTCAGAAGACGGAAACCAAAGCTGCTGTCATGGAGGGAGACATACCTGCCGCGTGCCGCTGACCTGCAGTCCCCAGCATCGCTTTTATATCCGCCACCCCGAAGAACATGGGAAGACACACTTTCATCTTTCCAAGCACTACCATCGGAAGGAGAATCTTCATAATTATCATGCCATTTGTCTTGGACCAATTCCCAAACATTACCGTGCATGTCGTAAATGTTCCAGTGATTTGGATTCTTCTGACCGACTGGATGAGTTTTGAAACCTGAATTTTTGTTGTACCACGCATATTCATTAAGTTTTGACTCTTCAGCACCAAAGGAATATCTTGTGGTAGTACCTGCACGGCACGCATATTCCCACTCGGCTTCAGAGGGTAAGATGTATTTGTCCGTGTCTTCTCGATCATTGAGTTTTTTGATAAATTCCTGAATATCCTCCCAAGAAACAGATTCTACAGGCAGATCATCACCTTTGAAATAGGAAGGGTTGTAGCCCATTACATCAATCCACTGTTTTTGAGTAACAGGATATTTACCAAGATCGAAAGGATCTTTGATTGTTACTTTATGGATCGGAGCTTCATCATTATATCCGCCTTTCTCGTAGGAAGGCGAGCCCATCATAAATTCTCCTGCTGGGATTCGAACAAACTCCATTTCATCTATACCAATCGATGAAAACCCGGATGTACTTTGTTCTGGATATACAATGACGGGTGAAACCTGCAATAACTTGCTGAGATCAAGGCCTGATAACGTGTATTCGGCTGCATTTTGCGAGAGATTACCTTCTTCTATGCAGCCGTACCTCAACAATTCGATCAGCCTTTTGTCCCGAACCCATTTCTCCAGATTTTTATCTTCATTTTCCGGCTTCAATGCATATTCCTGCAAGCGGGTAAGAAGCGCTCTGTTTGAATTCAGAGCAGAAATGATTGAGTTCCACTTTATGCTTATTGCCACGAATTTTGCAAGTTTTTTGCAGTTCCACATATTTTCAGGAGCACTGCCCTTATCATAGGAAAAGAGACCTATTCTTTTTCCTATAGTTCTCTGGAAACGAAACTGATTAATGAACTGTTTCATACGGCGGGGGTTTCTATCAAGAGCTGGAGCAATCATTTCTAGAATGTGATCCAGCTCCACTAATTTCTCATCACAGTCCATATCATTCGTGATCTTCCCCTCTATTTCCGGTTCATCATTTGCAGCATTTCTGAGAACATCTTCTCTATGTTTGCCACTTTCAGAACTTTCCGGCTGAGTGCTGTCTTTATCATGCTGTGAACTTAGGTGATTAACCTTAAATATACTGAAAAATTTCTTAAACTTTTTACTCAATGAATTATTATATAACCAGGAATTTTTCTTTTCAGGTTGAGGGCTCATAAATTTCTTGAAATCCTCAGTTTTTGGACTGGGAACTTTAAAAGGGAGCTGGATAAATTTTTCAATGTAATCATAACCGTATTCAAGTCCATTGACCTCCAAATGCCTAAGGATTTTTCCGTTTTTAGCTGCAAGTCCCGCAGAGATGACTTTGCGGTCTATACCTATGGAAAAATAAACATTTGCTTTATCCGAGAGCATGAGGTTTAGAGCTTGCATAAGTTCCGCAGCTTTTGGAACTTCACAACGGTCAAGGTCATCTACAAATACATAAACCCTTGAATTTCCAACATAGGATTTAAGTATCCTATCAAAATCAGAATGGAAGTGCTCTATGAAAGAGATATGCTCAGTGTAATTTGGACTGGATACAAATTTGCTGAAATCAAAAGGATTTCCGATGATATCTCTAATATCTTTCCAAATATACAAGGTTGAAAGAATAAAGCCGACTATTTGGGTGATTATAACTGTTGATTCATCTAGTGAAATTATGTTTGGAATAGAATAAAGGACAAAAAGAAAAGCTAAAAAAAGAGTATTTTTAAACAAAATGAACTTTTACCTTTCCATTCAAGTCTTAGATATCTTAATTTAAATTGTGCCCACAGTCTTCGCCAATAGGAAAGCTGTTCTGACAGTTGCTCCATAAAAATAAGTGCAAAGGCAGCCCATAACTCATCTTCTTTCTCATATCTCCAGCAGTTAAACCATACTGTAAAATATTTTCTTCTTTTGATTTTTGAAGGAATATATATCAGAATTGATCTTATTTTATTTCCGAAGGAATATGGATCAAAATGTTCATCTTGGTTATTTAGCTCATTCCCATTATTTTGTGAAAATTTTTCCTCAATGGAAGAAAAAAGGGTTTCTAGTTTAGAAATAAGAGGTTTTAATTCAGGAAGACCTGCTTTTTTCTTATTTAAAAATAGATACTTTATGAATTCTCTGATAGATATATCGCATATATTTCCCTTCTCAATTTCCTTTTTCAATTGCTTCATGAAAGAAGATTTACCACATCCCCATTGCCCCTCAATAGAAAGAGTAATTGGAGCTAAAGTGCCCTCGGCGGTAAGAAATTCTGCGATAGCTTCGACATAAGGACGGAACCCAAGTACATCTTTCTCCGTTGAAACATCATTTAAGCATTCGAACGAAGATTCTGATTTATCGCCTGACAAAAGGATTTAGCTCCATACGTAGTTTAATTTCATAACATGGAGCAAATCTCGTGGAAGATGAGCTTTCGAATACCATATTATGAAGAACAACAGAGTTTTTTAATTGTTTATTGAAAAGAAATATAAATATTTGTTGAAATTTCCAAAAAATATAAAGGAAACGTATGAGACGTCCCTGGAAGCGGGGAGAGTATAAGGAACGCTACCAAAAATAATTATATAAAAATTGCTAAATATTATAGTAATAATCAGTTATTTGAATTTATTTGCAGCAACTTGTGAAAAGCGTAGTGGGGAAGGGGAGAAGAGCTACCGGTATTTCGGCTTTGAAAGAATAATATGATATAATCGGACTAATGGAGGAAAAATTATGCAAATGAAAGGGAGTGGAACACGGCTTGATCCTGTGTGTGATATGAATGTTACGGAGAGGGATGTTACATACAAAAGTGACTACAAAGGAAGAACTTATTATTTTTGTTCATTTGAATGCATGAAGAAATTCCAGGATAACCCGGAAAAGTACATCAGCATCCATGGCAAGGAAGCTAAGGTATAATGGATTTTCTTTAATGGATTTTTGGCTCTTCGTCATTCCCTGTGGATAAGATAATTTTCAATTCGAGACCGCATTGGTTTTATGAAGACATTACGAGGATATCCACACAAAACAACGAAGAGCCGGATTTTCTTTTACCTTGTGTTCTGCTTATCCAGCAACCTTAAAGCTTCAGCCGTAGCCCATCTGACTTCAGGGTCATGATCGTTTAAGTTTTTGACAAGAGGGGCTGTTGCTTTTTTATCGCCTATTTTTGCGAGGGCTTCTGCGGCGTACCGCCGGACCCAGGGGTTGCTGTCGTCTAGAGTTTTTAGAAGTGCATCAACTGCTTTTCGGCTTCCTATATTCCCAAGGGCATAGACTGCAGTGATTCGGAGTTCGGAATCTTCTTCGGTCAGCATTCCCAGAAGAGCATCTGTTGCTTTTTCAGCTCTGAGAGTTCCCAGAGAATATGCAGCAGCATTTCTTACTTCAGGATTCGTATCACCAAGGCATTCGAGAAGTGGGTCTATTGACTCTGGATCTTCCAGTTTACCAAGGGATTCAGCTGTACACTTTCGAAGTTCGGGGTCCTTATCTCTTAGTTTGTAAATAAGGGCTCCTGTGGCTTTTTTACTTTTAAGTCCAGCAGCTTTTTTGCTGCCTGAGTTTCCTAGAGCCAGTATTATCTGTTTCTGTAATTCCGGAGAGCTCTTATCCAGTTTTGCGATAAGGGCTTCTTCAGCCTTGTCACCACCGAGGATTCCCAGGGAACGGGCTGCAGTTAACCTGACTTCGGGAACTTTGTCGTCCAGGCTTTTAATTAAAGGTTCAATTGCCCGTTTGTCTTTAAGGTTTCCAAGGGATTCTATAGCACATGCTCGGAATACAGGGTCTTTATCTACAGCCAGCCTTTTAATTAGCGGTTCTGTTGCATTTTCGGTTCTTATCCGACCGAGGTTTCTGGCTGCAGTTATTCTTACTCTGGAATTCTTGTCCTCAAGGAGCCCAATAAGTGCCTTTTCTACTTCAGGACCTCTTGACTGGCCCAGGGCTTCGGCTGCAATTGCCCGGACTTCAGAATTTTCATCATCAAGGGCTTTGATGCAGAACTGTCTATCTTTTTCGTTTTGTTTTAGTGGGCTTACGGGGTTTCCTTCCTGTCCTCTAAGAAGATCCGAGATATATACTAGTTTTTCAGATGAGGTTTTTAAGCCTGAAACGTTGCTTAGCAAGTTTATGGAAGTGTAAACGATGGCTATAAGGGATAAAACCATTGAAATAAGAGAGGAAACTAACAGAACTTTCATTTTGGCTTCGGAAAACGAGCCAAAGCTAAAAATAATTAGTATAAGTCCGTTAAAATAGATTGTCCCTGCTGCCGTATAAGATACTATCTTCAGGGGCGGTTTTATCCGGTTGGCAATCGAGTTAGTACTTTCCCTGTTGCTTTGCAGGGAGAGTATAAAAATAGCAATAAACACGGCATACAATGCGGCTACTGATTGCATTACTGTTGACGGAAGCCAGAAAGTTCCCCCAGAGCTTGTCGCAGAATTATCTGCATTTCCATTTCCTGAGAGGGTAAATAAGCTCAAAATAACCAGAGCAAATAAAAAGAAAACTTCAAGCTTGTAAGTTTTCAAGGTAGTCAGTTTCATTCTAAACAGACTGCCTGTGCCGGATAGTTATATAAAAATTCCGCTGAATCGAGTTTCTGGTTGACTTTTGAGAAAGAAAAACAATTAAGCTTTATTAGAGCTGACCCCAAAACTCAAAATTGCTTCTCTGAATATCATGTTCTGGATTATCAATAGAGTTTCTGATCCTGAAAACTAATTCAGAAACTCTTACTGATACGTGAATAAAATTGGTTTTGGGATGAGCTCTGATCTAAAATGATTTGGAACTATAGCCTGCTTTTATACAGCTATTCTTTATACAGTCATTCTCTATGCAGCCACTCTTTATACGATCTTTATTGCGACCTGATCCCCGCTTTTAAGTCCGAACTGAAGCGCAGCATTTCCTTTGTTTACGGCAATTTCCAGGAAGCCGTGACTGCCTATAAGGGCAAGGGGCTTTTTTTGCCCTACAAAACCATAGGTCTGAACAAAGGGGACCCTTCTGCTGTTTATTTCTATCTGCGAGCCAAAGTTAGAGAATTTTAAAACTACTTCTTCGGGAATATTGGTGATAACATTTCCGAAGTTGTCTGCAAAAATAACCTCGCCTACAAGGAAGGACCCGTCAATTCCGAAATTTTCGAAATCAAGGCTAACAAAATCCGAGATTTCAGGGCCGACTGCCTCGATATGTGTGCCTTTTGAAAGGTAAGCTCCTGCAGGCGCAAAAATATCCCTGCCATGGAAAGTTGCAGAAATTCCTGATTTAAGCATAATTTCAGGATTTGTGATCTCGTATACTTCAATTTCGCCAAGGTGGCGAGCTGCAGGGATCAGTAGGCCATTGTCAGGACCGACAAAAAATTGTTCTTCTCCTTTAGGACCGGCTTTTATGGCAAGAGCACGACGGGAAGTCCCTACCCCAGGGTCGACAACACCGATATGTACGGTTCCCTGCGGGAAATATCGAACAAGGGAATAGAGCGTAAAAGCTCCTTCTCGGATTCCGGCCTGCCGGATGGAATGGGTTATGTCGATAATCTGTGCTGCCGGGTTTATTCTCAAAATCACGGCTTTCATGGCTGCGGGATAGAGGTCTCCGAAATCGGTAGTCAAGGAAATTAAAGGCATAATTATCACTCGGTTTTTTTCTTTTTATAATATACAGGTCTGGAAAATTATATTAATATGTGAGAATGTAATGGTCAAAAATAAAAATTTTTAGGAAATTTAGAGACGAAGTGAGACGGATGATGTATATACAGAAACTAGTCATACTGATTCTAATAAGCCTTGCTCTTCTTGCATCGGGCTGCGAGGGAATAATGAACGCCAAACAGAGTTCCGAATTCTTACAGGAGCCGTCTACCGAATTTTATATTTTGGGGCCTGACGGAACGGCTAAAAACTATCCTACTAACTATGTACTCGGAGAGAATGGAACCGTGATTGTGGGAATTATAAACCATGAGCAAAAGCCCGTAAACTATACAATGGAAGTCAAACTCGAAGATACGCTTCTACCTTTACCGTCTGACTGGCAAAATATATGCATCGAAAACAACGAGACCCTGAAGAAAGCAGTCACTATAAATCCTCCTTTCGAGGGAACAAACATGGACCTTCAGTTTTTGCTCTACAATAACGATAAAAAGGAAATGTTAGAAGATAATATCAGTTTGCCTTACAGAAATCTTAACCTACGGATAAACGTAACAACGCAGAATCTTTCGAAGAATACTTCAACTCCAATAACGGCGGTATAAGCAACCGAGTTGAAATTCGGCAATGAATCATGTTCATCTCATAAACTGAAATTATAAAATCATGCAGTCCTGTGAAAAGTAAAAAAGAATTTTCTCTGTTTCAGCTAGATCTGAGTGGACAGTGTCATGTTACATATTTTTCCTTTTGGCGGGCTGATGATTCAGGGAAAAGCTTTCACATTTTTCTGAAGCAGCCTGAAACTTTTTTCTTTATCAAATTTTTTTATCAAATTTCTTCCTCAAATTTCTTCCTCAAATTTCTTCCTCAAATTTCTTCCTCAAATTTCTTTATCAAATTGGGCAGCTTTCATACTGATTATGCATTTCTCCTTTTTTATAGTGGATAGTTCTTCAGCATGGGGGAAATAAAAAGAAATTTTGCCCAGATAATAAAATTTCAGTATTAGTCTGTATATTTGATTATCTACTTTTATTTGGTTATCTAATATGTTTTTAAATTCAGTATACTCTTCTCCAGTATCCTGTTTTTATGATTTTATATTGATGTATATTCTAAAAATCGGCATCTCTATCATAAATCCAAAAACTTTCTGCGAAAATATGGTCGAAAGTTCATATATATCTCTTCTTCTTGAGAACGCGAAATGTCAGCATATATACAAGAATATTAAATATAAGAAGGATTCCAACTTCAGGATAAAGGTCAGAGATTCCGGAGTTATTCAACATAGCACTTTTTATGCCGTAAAACACGTAGGTGCTTGGTACAAGATGAGCGATATACTCAATCTCTTGAGATAAATCGGCTAGCAGAGCAAGTAAAATCAGAGGTGCCATGAAAATTGTGGAAAGCAGAGATGCTGAAGAGTAGTTATCAGCGTAACTGGCAATTAGAAGCCCAAGGCCTGTGAATACTGCAGAGCCGAGAATTATAAAAACAGCGGTCGATAGGAAGTTTCCGACGAAACCCTTATTTATAATAATTATAACCAGAGATATCAGTATTGTCAGGAATAGTCCGAAAAACGATTTGCCATAAATCACATCTTTTTCCGAAGCTGGTGACACAAGTATTGCATCAAGGGTTTTTTTCTCTTTCTCTGTAGTCAGCGTATTTGGTAAAACCATCATTCCAACAAATACTACAGTAAACATAATCCATATAGGAATGTTAAATCTGGACTGTAAGTCTTCAGGGAGCGTATTTAAGATAACATTCACTGGATATTTCTGTCCTGCAAAGTCCATGATGATATCTTTATAAGTTTGCAAAAATGCAACTGATTTTGCCTCATAAGGGTTGACAATGATATTCAGGGACGGGTCTAGTCCATTTTTTATGTCGGCACTGAAGCCTTCCGGCACAAGCATAACGGCTGCAACTTTTTGATTATAAAGTAACTCTTCGGATTTACCAGTCGAGTCTGCAATAATTACGTCATAGTTATCTCTCGAACTTAGATATTCAATAAAATCTGCACTGGAACCTTCATCATAAACTGCAATGGGTACTATGGTATTATCAGTCAATGAAACCGTAGAGTTAAAGAGAACTGACAAAAAGATCGGAGTGAGTAGTATTATCAATAAATTTTTGCTTTTTACCGATGATATTAAGTCCTTTCTAAAGATAGCCAGTACAACATTAAGATTCATCAGTCAATTTCTCCCCGGTTAATTTTATGAAAACATCTTCAATTGTAGCTTCTTTTGAATGTACAAGGGATATCTGATTATTTTCAGAGAGTTTCTCAAAAATGTCGCTACTGGCTTTTGTATTCAGCGGCGATTCGTAAATATCTCCTTTTACAGTCTTGATCATCAAAACATCTTTACCATACTTTTTTTTCAGATTTCCAGGTGTGTCCATAGCTATTATAGAGCCTTTATGTATGATAGCCAAATAGTCACATAGAAAATCTGCTTCCTCCATATTATGTGTCGTTATAAGGATTGTTTTGCCCTGTTCCTTAAGACCAAGAATCATCTGCCTTATTTCCCTTGCTGAACGTGGGTCCAATCCGCTTCCGGGCTCATCCAGAAATAAAACCTCAGGATCATTGAGCAGGGCCCGAGAAATCATTATCTTTTGTTTCATGCCTTTTGAAAAAGTCTTTACTTTGTTTTTCTGATACCTTTCCATTCCTACGATCTTCAGAACTTCATTTATTCTTTCCTTCGGAGAATTGTATAACTGGCGGAAAAAGTTGAGATTTTCATAAACCGATAATTCTTCGTACAGGTTTTGAGACTCAAAAACAACGCCGATTTTCTTTTTTATCTCTACTGCATCCAATACGGTGTTTAATCCTCCAATGTATGCAGTACCAGAGGTCGGAGGAAATTGACAGGTAAGGAGCTTAATAGTAGTGGATTTCCCTGCTCCGTTTGGGCCCAGAAGCCCAAATATAGTTCCTTTTTTGATACTGAACGAAATACTCTTCACAGCCTCGAAATCATCATATTTTTTAGATAGATTCTCAGTAACTATCTCTTTATCCACGGTATCACCAGTCATTTCAGTATTTGCATACTTATCCTTTGTTTCCCATCGACATATTTATCATCGCGATTAAATTTCTTAACATGTGGATAAATTATTTCGAAATCTCATAAGATTTAGGATCTGAAACATTAAACCTTGTATAAAATCTCTAAATTGGCTTACGTTGCAACCAAGTATAAACTAACTGTATTCTTTTGGCAAATAATATAATATTTTATAAACGTTGTTGATATTAAATCTTTTCTTATTTGTGATATATTGTATTACTAAAAAGAATATCTAAACCACTGCTTAATTAATATCAAAATGTGACAAAAGGTACAGGCTAATATCAAAAAATATTGGAATGATAATAAAAGTGAATAGAAAATGAGGAAAAGATTAGGGAAAATGAAGAATGAGTAATAAGCAAAAAACCGAACACGATAACAAACGGTACCATATTACAGGGAAAAGAAGGAGTTGTATCGGTTTCGGAAGGATAATTCTTATGGAGTTATGATGAAGGAACGAATACTGTCACAAAAATTAAACTACCTAAAAAACCGCTTATAAATTAAAGTGATTATATCGGTGATTATATCGAGATAAGACATATAAAGCTTTTAAATCGAAAAAAAAGGAGTTTGATTATTATTAGTGGTAATTGTCGGACAGCCTGTAAAGAATGGTGATGAAGTGAACCCTCTTCGCTCCCGATGTAATAAATAAAAAAGAAGATAAGAAATGCTTCAACGAGACCTGAGAGCACAGGGTCCGGTTGCACATTTTCCGCAGGCAAACTGATCAAGTTCGGGAAAAGTCCTGGCGTTTTCCTGAAGATACCTGTAACATTTTTCTTTATCAAGCCCTCTTACACTGAGGGCTCCAGCCGGGCACTTGTCCACACAGACAAGACATCTCTCTCCTTTTTTATAGCGGCAGAACTCTTCTTTCGGGCGTGGAGTAGGAGGAATTTCGGCAGAAATCAGCAAAGTCCCGAAACGGCCTGCACACCCGGCTTTCGTAATCAGCATCTGGTTGACTCCAAAAGTGCCCAGGCCCGCAGCATAAGCAGCACTTTTATGAGACCAGGCAACGTCAAAACCTTTACTCTTATAATCAAAAACAGTTCCGGGCACAACTGACTGTATATTCTCTTCTGCTAGCTTAGCCTTTAGTTTTTCGTTGATTTTCCCTATGAGACCGTCGGTTTCACTTTTGGCCTGAATCCATTCTTTTATAGGATCAGGAGACTGCCAGTTCAGATTCACAAGTTTTTTTTCAAATGGCAGAAAGAAGGAAACAACAGTTTTTGCTTCGGGGAAAATCTCTTTAGGATGCAGGTGGTGAGGACCAATGATTTTCTTCATGTCATCAAAAATTGGGTCACTCGCTGAAGCATAGCCTACTAGAGGTTTACGATATCTAGTCTCAGTGCCTGGACTTGCAACGGTTTCTTTGATAATGCTTTCAATCTTTTTTTTAAGCTCCATAATGATTTCTCCTGCGAATTACAGAGAATTTAGATAATCTTTGTGTTATTCTTATCTCAAATTGTTTTCCTCAAGTTTCAATAAAAATTCCTTTATATCCAGCCCACTTGCATAACCTGTAAGTTTTCCATCTGAGCCTATGACCCTGTGGCAGGGGATAATTATCGCAATTGGATTTCGGTTATTTGCAAGCCCCACAGCTCTATAAGCTCTGGGCTTTCCGATAGATACAGCTATCTCTTTATAAGTTCGGGTTTCCCCATAGGGAATTTCGCATAGAGCTTTCCAAACGGACTTTTGAAAATCCGTTCCCTCTGGAGCCAGTTTAAGGTCAAAAGATTCTAGTTTCCCGGAAAAATAAGCTTCAAGCTGCCTTGCAGCCTCCCTGAAAAACTTTTTATTTTCTATCCAGTCAGCAGGGATTTCTATTCTTTTCTTGCCTTTCAAGAAATCAAGATGTTTCAGTCCTTTTTCATTCCCTGCCAGAAGAATGGGACCGATTGGAGATTCGATTATATCGTAATACATGTTGTTCGTTTCCAGAAACGTTGTTGCAAATAATTGTATCGCTTCTGATAGAAAATCTTTATTCAACGGCTAAAATAAGAAAGTTCACTAAACAGGGTAAGTTTTAACAGGTGAGAAATAACTGGAGAAATGCCCTATACAAAAAGAAATTGAAGATTAAGGACACTTAAGTAACCTTAAACTCATGCGTTTTATCTAAAATGTTTAAATGTTTTTTATTTGAATTCTTAAAAGCGTGTTACCTGAAATGTTTAAATGTTTTTTACCTGAAGTATTAAAGCGTGTTACCTGAAGTATTCGGATTCATTTGTTTCTACATTCACGTGTCCAAATAAATCGAGATGTATTCCGGCTTTTTGCGGCAGAATCAGACTCATTTGCACTCTTTTCCAGTTCATTTAGCAACAGATCCAAACAGATTTTTAAGATGATAATCTAAAAAGTTATCGTTAAACTGCCAAAACGGCGAAAACAAGGACTGCATACTACATTAAAAATGTTGAATTTAACAGAGTATAGAAATTTACTGGAAAAGATAGGAAAGAAAAAAGAGTTCAGTGAGAATAAAAACATGAACCTCATTTTAAAAATATTATATCAGTAAAGCCCAAAGGCCTTACTCTGTATTACCAGTACCTGCTTATTTTGCGAGGTTGTAGTTCTGGTTTACGATCTTGAGGGCGCAGAAGTTACCGCACATTGTGCAGGCGTCAGAATCTTCGGGAGCCCTGCTGTTCCTAACTTCTTTTGCGTGTTCTGGGTCGATTGCAAGAGAGTACATCTTTTGCCAATCGAGGTCTCTTCTAGCTCTGCCCATAGCAAGGTCCTGTTCTCTTGCCCTGTCTGGATATTTTACCATATCGCCTACGTGAGCTGCAATCTTTGAGGTTTTGACTCCTGTGATAACATCTTCAAGGTTTGGAAGGGCAAGGTGCTCTGCAGGAGTTACATAGCAAAGGAAGTCACAGCCATATGAAGCAGAAACCGATGCTCCGATTGCAGTTACGATGTGGTCGTAACCTGGTGCGATGTCAGTTACAAGTGGGCCGAGCATGTAGAATGGCTTGTGACCGCTCATTTCCTTCATGAGTTTTACGTTGGTTCCTATCTGGTCGAGAGGGACATGACCCGGACCTTCGACAATGACCTGCACACCCTGCTTGTGGGCTCTGTCGGCCAGTTCGGAGTTAATAATTAATTCCTGGATCTGGGCACGGTCGGTTGCATCGTGGACTGCACCTGCACGCATACCGTTTCCGGTAGAGAGGACTACTTCGTGTTCCTTGAGGATCTCAACAAGGTAATCAAAGTTTGCATAAAGTGGATTTTCCTTTTCATTGTGGAGCATCCAGGAAGTCATAAAGGCGCCACCACGGGAACAGAGGCCACCGTACCTGCCATGGGCTTTAAGGCGGTCCATGGTGATATTGTTGATTCCTGTGTGAATTGCCATGAAATTAGTTCCGAGCTTTGCCTGGTCTTCGGTTGCCTTGAAGAGTTCGTCTTCGGTCATATCCACGATTGAGCCGTATTTCCTTGCGGCCTCAATGAAGGCCTGGTAAAGAGGCACTGAACCGACTGAAAGGGAAATACTGTCAATGACTTTTTTCCTGATTGCAAGGAAGTCTCCACCAGTTCCGAGCTCCATAAGGGTGTCTGCACCTGCAGCTTCGGCAGCCTGTGCTTTTTTAACTTCCATGTCTGCATCAACAATATCCGAGGATACACCGATGGATGCATTGACTTTGGTCCTGAGCCCTTCTCCTATACCGCAGATCTTTACCTGCCTGTATGGGGAGGTTGGAATAACAATTCTTCCGGCTGCAACACCACGACGGATGAATTCAGGGTCAAGTCCTTCGTCCTTTGCAACAATCTTCATTTCTTCAGTAATAATCCCTTTTTGTGCATCTTCCACGATCGTCATATTATTAACCTCAAGCTTTTGATCATCTGTAAAATGTGTCTGTAAGATTAATCTGTAATTAGGGCAAGAGTGAGTTAGATCATAAAAGGCGCGTAATTATATATAACACTTTTTAAAAAATTAACTTTAACCGTAATCAAGTTTACTTTACTTGTATGTCTGTAGTTACTGAAAAACATGAGATGTGAAATTAAAATAAATGTTTTATAAATATATACTAAACCTTCTTTGAATAAAAAGCAAGTAAACTTGTTTTTTAAGGGTTTTCGGAGAAGATGATGAAGACCTCAAAATAAAAAGAGATTCGAGAGATCAGATACCTGGAAATTACCGCAAAAAGAAGAATCCCATAAAAGTGGGCATTGTAAAAAATAAATAATAAAAATACAAATCGTCTTTATGAGAGCTCTTTACTTTCTCTGTTTATTCTGCTCCATGATTAACCGGATTGTTTGCCTATGGAGGGTTAATATGAAATCACTCAAAGTCCCGAAGATAAACATCTGAAGGCCAAATATGATCAGTAGGGTTGTAAGAATAGTAAGCGGGATATGATCGATTCCCCGGAACCACTCGACTACAATAAAGGTTCCTGTGAACAGGCCTGCAATGATTAAGATGAACCCTATAATTCCAAAGTAAAACATTGGATTATGCAATTTTGCAAGCTTATAGATAGTAGACCCGATTCTGAACCCATCTTTTACCGGATTTAGCTTGGTTGAACCTTTTTCACTCCTTGGCAAGTAAGTGATAGGGACTTCTTCAACCTTCTGTTTTTTAAGAATACATTCCACAGAAATTTCGGTCTCGATTTCGAAACCTGTCTTATTAAGTTCAAGTTCCTTTACACTTTCAAGCGTAAACGCACGGTATCCCGAGAGGATATCTTTTAATTTCACGCCATATGCAATGTCAAAAAACATATTTATCAAATGGTTTCCCACAAGATTGAGCCTTGTAAACGCTCCCCGGGAGTATTTCTCCAGCCGGTTACCTATAACGTGGTCGGCATGGCCTTCCAGCACAGGCTTGAGAAGGGAATAAGCCTCTTGGGCAAGATATGTTCCGTCGCCATCAACCATTATTACGTAAGGGCTCTTTATAAGTCCGAACGCCTGAATCATTGCCTGCCCTTTACCTTTTCCGGTTTGCATGACAACTTTTGCGCCTTCAGCTTCTGCAATTTGCCCTGTGCCATCCTGGCTGTTTCCATCAATTACCAGAATATTGAAAAAACCTTCCTGCTTAAAGTCTTTGATAAGCTGCCCTATTGTTGAAGCTTCATTCAGGGTGGGAATAAGAATGCAAACATCTGCACTGTTCACGTCTCACACATATCCTTTGCCGGAACCTCTACACGCACCGCAAAATCCGTTTTATTGTATAATTATCAGTTTATTATTTATTAGTTACTTTACTTCCGAAAAGTGGTATATTAATATATTGAGGGTTCTTATAAAAGCCCCATGTTGTCGAGCTGCTGGCGGACGACCTCAACACCTCTCTCACAATCTTCAGGGGTCTTGCCACCTGTAACTACCAGTTTTCCGGAGCTGAAGATAAGCACAACTACTTTGGGGTCATCGATCCTGTACACAAGGCCAGGGAACTGTTCAGGCTCGTATTCAATATTTTCAAGTCCAAGCCCTATTGCAATTGCATTCAGGTTCAAAATCGTATGCAGATCTGCAGAAGCAACAATGTTCTGGACAGTAATCTGAGGGTTCTCTATAGTCGTAATCCCTATACTGTTCAGTTTTTTCGCCATGTTGCCTATAACTGTATGTACATCGGCAACGTTTTTTGCCCCTGTACAGACAACCTTACCGGAAGTAAAGACCAGGAATGCAGCTTTAGGATCTGAAACTCTGTAAACGAGTCCGGGAAACTTCTGCTTGTTGTATTCGGCTCCTTCGAACTTTGATTCGATAACGGTTAAGTCGAATTCTTCAGCGAGTTTAGTGGATGCAACCACATTTTCGATCTTGATGCTAGATTCGCTCATTAGTCAACCCTCAGTATATAAAGCAAAGGTAATATCCTCTAACCAGTATATAAAGCTATAGTTAAATACCCAGGTTACTATATAAATGCTTTATATATAGAATATAAATGCCACAGAAAAACTTAAATTAAGGGCTCCCGTAATTTTAAAAAAATAACAAGAGATGAGGGAATTTGTGCACCAATAAAGCACCTCAGTCTTTAAACTTCTCAAGGCCTTCAAGAATAGAATCATACTTTGCACAGACCCTCTGGAGAAGGTCGCCTTCAATACTGCGGTGTGTGGGTATGAGGATCTGAGCTCCTTTTTCAATTTTAACCCCACTTTTCGAAACTCCATAGTCAGGTGCGATAAGAACGCCCTCTGCAGAAATTCCAAGGGAAAGGTCGTTTACAATTCTTGAAACCATTTCAGTTGCCGGCTTGACCTTCTTCTCGATAAGAACGGCAGCAGAAACATATCTTTCCCTGGTTTCTCGAATTTTTTTAATGCTTTTTTCCACTGTTTTGGAGTCTACCTCGTCGGGAAGTTCCTCAGCAAGTAAGGCAATTGCTTCTATAAGGTCTTCAAAAGTTGTGGAATGCATCTCAAGGATCTCTCCATCGCAGTACTGCCGTACAGTATCAGAATACCCGGCCGAGACTACAACAACATCGGCTTCAAGCAGGCGGGAGATTTCCTCCTTCGAAGGCGAGTAGGCATTGGCTACAGAGTATTCCCTGATCCCGCACATGCTCATAAGAGATTCATACATGGGAGTAACGGCAATGGTCTTCTTTCCTATCCAGAGGTTGATCTCACTCTGTCCTGCCTGGGATCTCAAAAGGTCAAGGATTTTCTCTTTTATGGCTTTAGGGTCATTTCTTTTAAGCCCGAAGTAATCTGCAAAAAGAGGGGTTGTGGAAAGCTGCCTGCTTCTCCCGCAGGGCACTGACTCTACAAAACCTCGCTCTACAAGATCTTTTATATGATCATAAGCTCCGCTTCCTCTCATATCAATAAGGTCTGACTGGAGCAGGGGCTGATGATAGGCAATCATGGAAAGGGTACGAAGTTTTGGGGTTGAAAGCTCTTTTGGGGCGACTTCCCGCATAAGATCGGAGTATTCGGGCTTGACCTGCATAACATACCGCTCTTCAAGATCAAGAATCTCAATCCCGGATCCTCGGGAAGAATAAATCTCTGTCAATTTCTGTATTGCCGAAAGGACGGTTTTTTTGGGTTTTCCTGTAATTTTTGTAAGCTTTTCGAGGCTTACTGCCCTGCCAGCAGCAAAAAGCGCAGCTTCGATAATCTCAAGCTCACTCATAATTCTCACTTCCAGAAAAGGGATAAATTTTTTCTTAATTAAGTTAATTAGTAAATATCAATGTACGGTTAACTCAGGCTCTTCATCCATGTTTTCATGCGGAGGAATTTCCCCTATTGAGTCAATTCCTGAATAACCTTTAGTTTCAGGCTTAGAAATTTCAGTTTTTGATTTTATTAGCATCTCATGGAAAAGGGATGGATTTGCTTCTGTGGAAAAGCCGGATTCTTCTCCTGGATATATGTATAATTCTTCAAAAAGTTCATTCTGGAAAAGCCAGATTTTCCTGCTTGAGGCAAGGAAAAGAAGAGAAAGATAATCCATAATTCTGTCTTCGCTTCTCTCCAGTATACTCGAAAAAACCACTACAGATTGCTTCGTAAATAGTTCGGCAAGCCTTTCCCACATCAGGGTCAATCGCGAGCTGATGGCTTCTTCATGTGCAATGCCAAGGACATCTCCGGTAGTAAGCTTAGGGCGAGGATTGGATTCTTCTGACACCTGTCTGGCTTTTTTTTCATTTTTTCTTGAGAGGCATTTTTCGGCTTTCTTGAGTTCAATAATCAGTTCATTGAGTGTTACCGGCCTTGTGGATACACGACGAACTGGAAGCTTCGGGATAGGGAATTCTGCAGGCTCAGGGAAATCTGGATCATCATGAAAATCCGAATCAAATGTATCAATCTCTTCCTCTTCCACATCAAGGATTCCAGAAGATTTCATGCGCAGGAGAATAGCAGAATAAAGAAGTGTCCTTGAAGAAATTCTAAGGTCCATCTGCTTGAGCTCTTCCACCTTTCTCAGGAAACCGTCAGTAAGCTGTACTATGTCTATATCCCAGGGATCTATTTTTCCTACCCGCGCAAGTTCAACCAGTATGCCCAGAGGTTCGGAAGTCTCAAACTCCGAAATATCAAGCAAGTTCCAATCAATTCCAAGGCATGAAAGAGTACCTGGCAGCCCATAAATTTCAGATTTAACAAAAAGAGAATTGTTTTCCCCGGATTCAGAAACCGTACTAGCTTGAAGACGAGGAACTTCAAGCACTGCCTCCTCGTTATCCATAAGCTCAGCCATTAAGTTTCACCCCGGTAATGCTCGTGAGGTTATTTTCCTGCATTGTAACTCCTATTGTCCTGGATGCAGCCTGGATCATAGGTTTTCTTAAGGAAACAACAATAAACTGGACTTTTGATCCTGAGGTTTTTACGCGCCTTGAAACTCTTTCCACATTCCAGCCGTCAAGAAACATATCAATTTCGTCAAAGGCATAAAAGGGAGCAGGACGGTATTGCTGGATTGCGAATATGAACGCAAGTGCAGTAAGGCTTTTTTCTCCTCCGGACATTGCCTCGATCCGCTGGAGAGTTTTTTCCTTGGGCTGTGCCCTAAGTGTCATCCCTCCTGCAAAAGGGTCATCAGGGTTATCAAGCAAGAGTTCACCCATCCCGTCGGAAAGCTCATGGAAAATCTCCTTGAAGTTGGCATTAATGCTTGTATAGGCCTCCATAAAGGCATCTCGTTTTAAATGCTCATACTGGTCGATGCGCTCAAGGAGCTGCTCTCTCTCGGTAAAGAGAGTGTCACGTTTTCCTTGCAAATCCGAAAGTCTTAACTCTACCTCATTATACTCGTCAATTGCTCTCATGTTTACGGGTTCGAGCCTTCGTAGGGCTTCATCGATTGCCTGAATCCGCATGTAAACGGTTTCGTAATTCGGAACCTCATCAGTCTCCTCTATGCCTCTTTTGAGTATTTCTTCGACAAATTGCTTTTCCTGATCTAAAAGCGCATTTTTCGTAGCTTTCAGCGTAAGCACCTGCTGCTTTGCCTTTTCAAGCGTAGTTGAGGAAATACTTACTCTGCGTTTGACCGCATTGTGTTCAGCCTGAACCTTTTCCCGTTCTTGCTGGAGCCCTATCAGTTCATTCGAAAGCTCAATTTCCCTGGCTTTTTTTTCCTCAAGTTTTTCCTCACATTCCTTTATTTTTATCTTCAGAGAGTTAACTTTTTCCATTCTTGAAGCTTTCTTCTCATCAATTTCCCTGATAAGTTCCTTTGCTTCGGCAATTTTCTGTTCAGCATACTCTTTTTCAAGCTTCAGGGCATTCAATGTGGCTTCAGTATCCCGGATTCGGCCATCCAGCCTGCGGAGTTCCTCATCGACGAATTCTATCTTTTTATTGATTTCAGGCAGGGGAGAATCCGCAAGTTTTGCTTCAAGTCCTGAGATCTGCTCCTCAAGTTCGGATACAACCTTCTCTTTGTCAGCTTTTTCCGCAGTTACCCTATCCATTTCAGTTCCGAGTTCGGTTCTGGACTCCTCAATTGCTTTAAGGTCGGCCTGTTTTGCTTCAAGAAGTTCAGCAAGTTTTGCTTCCCTGCCTGCAATTTCATCAAGCTGGCTCTCTTTTCGTGAGATCGTAGCCTCACAGTCCCGAATTTTTCTGCTCAGTTCGAAAAGATGGCTTTCAATGCTGTCCTGCTTGTTTATTGCCGCATTCCGGCTTTCATCCAGGGACCTGATCTTCTCTGCAAGCTCAAGCAGTTTATCTTTTTCTGCGGCTGCAAAAGAAGTGCCCGATTTAGAGGATATTGACCCTCCTACCATTGCTCCACTCTTTTCAAGAAGTTCACCTTCAAGGGTTACCATTCTTGCTTTTCCCATGAGGCGGCGAGCACTTTCAAGGTTTTCCATGACAAGAGTATCCTGAAAAACATACCAGAAAGCGGGCTCAAAACCGGAATCAAACTGAATAAGGTCAATTGCGTATCCTATTACTCCGTTTTCGTAACTTAGATTTTCAAGCCGCCTGGGCTCTCTCAGTTTGTTGAGAGGAAGAAAGGTTGCTCGCCCTCCTTTTCTCCGCTTCAGGTATTCGATTGCTTCGGCAGCATCGGCGTCCGTATCCACAACAATCGCTTGCATTCGGTTTCCCGCAGCAACCTCCAGAGCTGTTGAGTATTGCCTTTCCACTCTTCCAAGCTGGGCAATGGTCCCATTAATTCCGAAAAGGTCTTCCTGCCTTGCAGCCCCTATTATCATCTCCACAGCTCTGGAATAGCCTCTGCCCTGTTCCGATGCCCGCACTCTTGTCTCCGTAATTGTATACTCCTGCTGGAGGCCGTGAAGCCTGTTCTCAAGTTTCTTTATATCTTCCTTTATCCTGAAATGGCTGCTTTCAATATCATCACGGTCCCGGATAAGAGATTCCAGGTTTTCAGAAAGCTTTTCAAGCTCGTACCTGACAGAAAGCGTATCACTATCAGAAGTAGCAACCGCGGCTTCAGCATCTTTGATCTGGTTTTCTATCTCTCGGAGTTCTAAAGATTTTCTCCGGAGGGTATCAAGGAGCCGATCTTCGGTTCGGATTAATTCATTTTTCTCGTTTTTTGCATCCTCAAGCTTCTTCCTGGCAGCCATGAGCTCATCCCGCGTAGCAGCAAATTTTGCGTCCACATCTGCAATTCTGCTCTGAAGCAGCATGCGTTCGGTTTTGCGCTCGGAAAGTTCTGAAGAAATGCTTTCTTTTCTCAGGTTTTCGGCTTCAATTTTTTCTTTGAGTTCCTCAACATTGCCCTTGGTGGAATCGATCTCTACAAAGGCTTTCCTGCGCCTCGAATCAGCTTCCTCAAGTTCGGATTCCGAAAGCTCGATACTATCTACGCAGCGAGAAATTTCTCCCTTTGTCTCTTCGATCTCCCTCTTTACCTGAAGCTGTTCATCCTCTCCTTTTTTTCGGATTTCAACCGAAAGTTTTTCCAGGGTTTCTTCAAGCGCCTGAAGTTCCTTTGTTCTCTCGTTGAGGACAATCTGGACTTTTTCAAGATGCTCTTCTTTGCCTGTGATTTCCTTCTCCACATTCTGCAGTTCAGCCCTTGCGTCCTTGAGTTTGGAAAGTAGGAGATATCCTTCAAATTTTACTTTTTCAGTCTTGAGAGCCTGGTATTTTAAAGCCTGGTCACGTTCTCCGGCCAGTTTTCCTAGCTGGGTGCGTACCTCTTCAAGGATTATATCCACGCGCTCGATTTGCTGTTTTACGACTTCCAGTTCCCCAAGCGCCTTTTGCTTGCGTTCGTCAAATTCTGCAACCCCTGCAATTTCGTCTATAATCTTTCTTCTTTCTACAGAGGTCATGGAGATTATCTGCGTTACATCTCCTTGCATAACCACATTATAGCCTTCAGGCGTTATCCCGGCTTTTTCAAGCTGAGAATGGACTTCTCCAAGGCTTACGGATTTTCCATTGAAATAAAAATAGCTGTAATACCCGTTTTTTGTCCGCCGAACCTTTCTTGAGACTTCAATCTCGTCAAGCTCTAGAGGTAACTTATGGTCCGAGTTGTCAAAACGGATAGTAACCTGAGCAAAATCAGGCTTTTTTGACGCATCGCCGTTGTAAATCAAATCGGTAAGTTTTTCAGCGCGAAGGGTCCTTGAACTTGTGAGCCCGAGTGCAAAAAGAATCCCATCTATTATGTTAGACTTCCCACTCCCGTTTGGACCTGAAATTGTAGTAAAGTCATTATAAAAGGGAATCTTTACTTTTTTTCCGAAAGACTTAAAATTAACAAATTCAATCTCTTTTATATACACAGAATGCCTCTGTAATCTTACGTTTTTGAGAAAGTTTCTGTCTTTTTAAGCTTTATTTCTCTCGAGAATTTTTCCGGCTACATGTAATAAGCTCGGCATCTTCATTTTCCCGCACATCCACAGCCTCTTCTATGAAGTGCTTTTTCGAAGGCCTCTCGGCGATTATGTATTCACATTTATAATCATCAGCAGGTTTTGTTTCCACAGGGCCAGCATTAACAGCAGAAGGCTGCCTTTCAGATAATGATGGTTCTGGTGTTTGCTGCCTAAACTGTGTTCTAATTGGCGTTTGTTGCCTTAATTGCGTTTTGATCGGCGTTTGTTGCCTTAATTGTGTTCTGATCGGCGTTTGTTTCCTGGCAGGTTCTCTAACCGATGGTCCCTGTCTAACAGTACCTCTCAACCCTCTTTTATCGCCACTTTCTGCAATAATATATTCGCACTTCGTTTCGGCTTCTTCTCTGTCAAGATCTGCCGGCTCAACCTCTCTGAGCTTCAGCTGAACCTTTGCGTGTGTACCTGGCAGGGAGGCAGGGGCTTCTTTGAATTTACCCAATCTGTATACCGGGTTTTCTTTTCTAAGCTCAGTTTTTTGTTTGGGTTTTCTGGAGAGAGGTGGAAGGTTCAGAGGGTCTTCAGGAAGAGTTGAAGTAATAGAAGATGGAACAACAGAAGGAGAAGTCGGAATTACAGAAGGTGGAGCAACCGGAGCAGTCTTTTTTGCGTCCTCCAGTTGTTTAGCGAGATCTCCTATCTGTGTTTCCAGTTTCTTTATAAGCATTTTCTGGTCAAGCAATTCGCGGACAAGCCCATCCTGAATGCCTGCAAGTTCCCTCAGCTTCCGGTCAGCCGCTTCCGAGTCGTTTTCCCCTGATGTTTTCAATTCCGTTCTTAATTCGTTCAGGATTGAAGCCTTGAGTAGAGCAGGGTTAGGGATTCCCATAAGTTCCGTCCTGATTTCGGAGAGGACAAGATCCTTAATGGAGTCCTGATCGGAAACGTTTTCCATTTCGGCCCGCAGTTCATTGAGAACCGAAACCTTAATCGATTTTTTGAGAGTCTCGAGCTCCTCATAGGTTATCGATAGTCGCCTTTTAAGCGGTGTAGTATGCACGTCCCTCTGTCCAGTTCTCATAAAAGCACCTCTTATGATAAATTCGGGTTCCGATTTCCTGACGGCCTGGAATTTTCTGGTGATAAGGCAGTCAGCACAATAATAATTAAATTGAGTAGATCATAGGAATTTTAATAATATGTACAAAGTACATGTAATCTTACTTTAAATATATATGGTAATCGATAGTTTTTCTGGCCTTATATATCTTTTAGTATAAGAGAATCAAAAATCTTTTTATTTAATCTTTGTCGAAATATTCCATAAATCGGGCTGGAGATGCAGGAAGACCAAGATAAAAAGTTTCCAGAAATGAAAACCGACTTTTCAAGGAAACAATAGAAAAGGATTAAAGGATAAGTAGGAAACAAAAAGGATTAAAGGAGAAGTAGGAAACAATAGAAAAGGATTAAAGGAGAAGTAGGAAACAATAGAAAAGGATTAAAGGAGAATTAGAAAACAAAAAGGATTCGGAAACAAAAGAGGAATAATTTGAATGAAAATTTGGATAAACATTTTTCGATATATCTGTGATAAAAAGCGATAATTAGAAGATACCTGTTCGAATCTTGCATCCCTGAACAAACCAAGTAAGAGTAATGTTCAAATCTCGGTGTATTCATAGGGAAGTCTAGAGAGAAAAATGTCCATAAACTATGAAATAGGGGAATGAAACCCAAGTTTAACTTTAAAATACAAGAGTTAAAGGGTTGGATTTCAATAACAGATAACTATTTTTGGGGAAAGTGTTAGTTAATGGATGAAAAGGAATTCTCAAAATCGACCAGTACATTCTCCCTTGATTGGATTTTCGAGGGGGTACAGTCCATTTCCACCGCAGTTTCATTAACAACGGAACCATGAGTTCCGGTGCTTTCAAGGAAAAATTGAACCTCATCAAGTTCAGGCTCGTGGAAATGATCCATTTCAATTATATCCATAATAACACTCAACACGTTTTTGTGTAAGTGAGTGGTAATTCGGGTCATCGGGAATAACACTATTTACCAAATATTAATAATTTGCGGTAAAGGCAGAATATTTTGGAAAGACGAAAACAAGCTTATCAATATATAAATATTGTGCTCGATTAGAGGTACTTTCCTTTCATAAAATAAACCACATACACTGTAGATAAATGACAGTTACTTTTGAGGAGAGCCGGGGCAAGAAAATCTGAAGCAGAGTATAAAGACGGGCAAAAATCAAAGGAAATAAGGTCCAAAAATCCGAATCAAGACACCTACTCCGAGAGCCAGCAGCACGGTGAAAATAACTATCAAAGCTGTATCCTTTGCTCCAAGTTCGTGCTTCAGCACTGCAATTGTTGCTACACATGGCATATAGATGGTCGTAATTACAGCAAATTGGTACATCTGGACAGGTGTCATTACAGCTGCAAAATTGGCTGTACCTGCAAGTACGGCAAGGATCTGAAGTGCCATTTCCTTTCGGAGAATCCCAAAAACCAGGGCAGTTGCCGCAAATGCTGGAAGGCCCAGCATTCCTACGGATATAGGCTCTACAAAGTCTTGGAAGATTGAAAGAAGGCCTAGAGCATCGGCAACTCCCAGAAAAGCGCTTCCAACGAGCAGTAGCGGAAAAGCTATATATAAAAATTCTCGGCTTTTCATCCACGTCTTCCTGAGAGTAGATTTCAGCCCCGGCTTTCTGAGAGGCGTCATTTCCATAATGAAGCCACTTCTCTGGCCTGGCAGACTCTTTCCCAGAATTAATCCCATGCCGGTAATAATGATAATCTCCAGAATATATATTGAAACTGCGGGCCAGAAACCTACAAAGGTTCCAACAAGCCCCAGGATAATAACGGTCCGCGCAGAGCAGGGAATTAGAGATATCAGGATGGAAGCTATCCTCTTTTCCCGCCGCGTGCCAAGGGAATGTACTGCCATAATTGCAGGGACGTTGCAGCCAAAGCCGAGAACTAGCGGTATCACGGCTCTTCCATGAAGCCCAAGCTTATGGGTAAGGTTGTCCAGCAGAAAAGCTGCCCTGGTAAGATAACCCGAATCTTCGAATATTGAAAGAATGGCATAAAATACTGCAATATACGGAATTGCAATTGCAAATCCGGCCTCTACTCCCCGAAGAGAATATACTATCAGGTTTTTCAGGACAGGCGGCATGCCCGAAGTTGCGGCTTCGGCGGGAAGGATCACATGAGGCTCAAAGATTTCATTCACAATCCAGGTCTCAAGGAAGCCTCCGACCCGGAAAACAAGGAGGAAAGTAACGAGCAGGGCAGATACGAGCACTGCAATTCCGAAATTAGGGGAAGTAAGGATGGCATCGATTCTTTCCCGTATATTTTTTTTAGGTTCAAACCTTGAAACCACACTGTCTACAATATATCCTGCTTCCCCATAGAGGTCTCTTGCAACAGTATCAGGTACCGAAATCCTCTGTTCTATCTCCAGGTTCTGTCTTAACCGTCTGGCAGACGAGAGCAAGGCATTAGCCTCTGGCGGCATACAGCAGAGTTCTACAAACTCGGCATCGTTTAGCAGAGCTGCCGTTTTTACGATTGGAGGTATATTGGGAAAGGTATAGTCAAGGCTAGAAAGAGCCTGCTGGATCAACTGGCTATATCTTACCTGGTGGTGCTCTTGAGTCTTATTCTGTTCGTCAAGGGCTACAAGCATTACTTCATCGAGCCCTACCCCCCAGGTCGCAACTGTTGGTACTACAGGCAGGCCAAGCAGTTCGGAGATTTCATCTGTATCAACGAGAATCCCGAGGTCGGCAGCCAGATCTACCTGATTTAGTGCAATAACCATAGGGATATCGAGTTCCAGAAGTTGCAGGGTCAGGTACAGATTCCTTTCAAGCCTGCTCGCGTCAACGACATTGATTATAACATCCGGTCGGTCCTCAATCAGAAATCGCTTGGTTACTTTCTCATCTTCGTTTGTGACTCCAAGGGAATAAATTCCTGGCAGGTCAACTATTTCAATGGTTTTTCCCCGTGCCTTTACAATTCCTTTTTTAAGTGCAACTGTTGTGCCAGGGTAATTTGAGACCTCAACTCCTACTCCTGTAAGCCTGCTGAAAAAGACGCTTTTTCCAACACTTGGGTTGCCTATGAAAGCTATTGTCAAATCATAGGGGCTTTTTCTCTGACTTTCGCTTTCGGAGGTGCAGCATGAGCTGGAAATTCCTATTACATCTCCGGTTATGTTACTCCATGCCAGTTATATGCCTTCTTTATGTTTTTTACGCATTTCTGCCCTTCGGAGCTATGAAAATTTTCTTTGCAATATCCTTTCCGAGAGCGATTTCCGACCCCACTGCTATAACCGAGATACAGCCCTGTTTTTGCTTTCGCCTGACTTTTATATCTTCTCCTGCAAGAATTCCAAGGGAAATCAGGCGCTCTTTTGTCTCTCTTGGAAGGGTAACCCTGGCAACTCTGCCTGAACTTCCTTCTTCCATCTCATCAAGCGGGACAAATTTTTCCTCTTGCACGATATTATTTTTATCAATATTGATGGGGTTTCCGTCAGGGCAATACTCGGGGCATCCCAGAAATTCGTAGATCTTTTCAAGTACGGCATCTGAGACTGCATGCTCAAGTTCACAGGCTTCTTTATGGGCTTCCTTTCTATCAAAATCTAGGACATCAACCAGGAAAGTTTCAAGTACCTGGTGTTTCCTTTTGATCTTTATAGCCTGATCAGTCCCTTGTTTTGTCAATTCAACTCCCTGATAAGGTGTATACTCTACAAGTCCCGAAGAATGTAACTTTTTTATCATTTCCGTCACGCTTGGCGGAGATACGTTGAGTTCTTCAGAGATCTGTTTGGTCTTTGCAGGGCCCTGATTTTTTCTAATGAGGTAGAGAATAGTTTCGAGATATTCTTCAAATCGATCTATATGCATTACATCATCCCGCCAGCATATGCCTGACTCCAAACCGATAATTAGGATAACCTAAAAACGTAACTGCCTGAATAAATAATTTTTGATTTTTGGTTATTTATATTTATTTTAATCCGTATATCGAAATCATGTAGTTTCGAATTTAAATTCCTAAACTTGAAAAAATAGAAAATAAGGATCTAAACGAAGGATGTCAGAAACGATTCAGAGATTTATCGACTTCAGAACAGCAACTTCATTACAATCCGGAAACTTAGGGCATCTCAAACAACCGGCCCAGATCTTTCTGGGAAGGGTGTTCTTGTCCACAACCTTAAAGTCCAATGTCTCGAAAAAGCCAGGCACATAAGTAAGTGCGAAAACTTCTTTCATACCAAGGTTTTTAGCGTCCTCAAGGCAGGCCGAGACAAGCTTTGTACCTATTCCCTTTCTTGCACATGCCGGGTTTACGGCAAGGGCAAGTATCTCTGCGAGGTCTTCCCACACTACATGCAGAGCACAGCAGCCCATAACTTCTCCATCGATCTCGCAGACGTAATAATCTCTGATATTTTCGTACATCTCACTCAGCGAACGGGCGAGCATTAGCTCTTCTTTCGAATAAGTATTGATGATTTGTTTCATTACAACTACGTCGTTTACTCTGGCTTTCCTGATCAATTCGTGTTTCCTCTGGGTTAGCATTTTTCTTTTCTAATGAAATAGAATGCACTGGGCTATGATCAATAAAAATGTATTGTATACTGCTATGGAATACTTACTTTCCAGATAAAAAATTTTCCATTGTTTCCACAAATATTTACACAGGTAGTAGTTCAGAAGTATTCGGTTCTTCTGAGCAGGCAGGATATCCAGAATGCCCTGAGTTGAAAGTTCTGTTCGAAAATAGACTTTTATTTCTTGAGAAAACTGAAATAACAGCTTAAAGGAATACAGGTCAAGAAAAGTACAGATTTAAGGAAATTAGCGGGCGCGAAGGGATTTGAACCCCCGATTTACAGCTTAGGAGGCTGCCGCCATATCCTGGCTAGGCCACGCGCCCATGAAGAGCTTCCCAAAATACACAATCTTACAACTATTTGCTGAATTTGCATTTCAGGTGATCCATAATACCGGTATAAGATGTATATTTAATTATCGCTCTGGATAGGAGAATGTATGTCTGGAGAACAAGAACTGCAATTTCAGGAAAGTTTTAAATTCAATGTAAACCTTTAACCTCAAAACGGTTAACAATTCCCCCGATTTTCAGCTACTCTATAGCTTTCAGAACTGGAATTAACCTTTATGAAGTTATCATTATAAAGCTGACAAGGGTACTGAAAGATTCAGTTTCTATATGCTTCAGTTTCTATATATTAGCTTTAAATTTGCACTGAATTTTCCTGCCCGCCAATTCAGGGACGTAGAAAGCTTTGACAGGCTTAAAAAAGGCGAAAAAATGAAAAAAACTGAGTAAAATTGATAAGAGGAAAAAATGTGTACATAAAAAATAAAGAGCCCTATTTTAACCGGACTCCTGAACTAAGGATGATGGTTTTCGCATCTCTTTTTGCAGCCCTGACCGCCGTAGGGGCTTATATACAGATTCCTATACCTTTCTCTCCTGTCCCTGTTACACTGCAGGTATTCTTTGTCCTGCTTGCAGGCAGCATGTTGAAAAGCAAGTGGGGAGGCTTGAGTATGATAGTGTATACCCTGCTTGGTATAGCAGGACTTCCTGTGTTTGCAGGAGGCAGCTCTGGAATTGGAGTGCTTCTCGGGCCTACAGGCGGGTACATAACTGGCTTTATTCTGGCGGCGTATGTTATAGGAAAGCTTTCCGAGAAGGCTGAAAAGGCTGATAAATCCGGTCTCTTTATCAATGCCCTTAATATGAGTGCAGGAGTCTTGATTCTCTATGCATGCGGATTTATTCAATTGATGTTCGTAGCTGATATTGGACCTGGAGCAGCCCTCGCTCTTGGTGTCATTCCTTTTCTGCCTGGAGAAATCATAAAAACTGGAGTTGCCGCATATATTGCTTCAAATTACAAGCTCTAATGCTGCTTTCTTTTAATTTTTTCTGGATAAGCAGAAAATAAAGACGAAACCCAAGTTTTCAATAAAATTTATGATACTCTATATAAATTTGAACCAACACGGTAAAAATTTGAGTTAATATGATCAGGCTTGAAAAAGTGAGTTACAGTTATCCTGATGGTACCCCTGCGCTTGAGAATATAAATCTGGTTATAAAAAAAGGGGAATTCATAGGGGTAATAGGAAAAAATGGCAGTGGTAAATCTACACTTGCCCTTCAACTAAGTGGACTTCTGAAACCACAGGCTGGCAGGGTACTAATAAGTGGAATTGACACATGTGATCCCTCAAAACTTCCAGGAATCAGGAAACTCGTAGGTATCGTGTTCCAGAATCCTGAAACTCAATTTGTTGGTCGGACTGTCGAAGAAGATCTGGCTTTCGGCCCAGAGAATCTTTGCCTTCCCCCCATAGAAATCAGAAAGCTTGTTGATATGGCGCTTGCCGAAACCGGGCTTGAGAAGTACAGGCACCGTTCTCCGAAAACCCTTAGTGGAGGACAGGGACAGTGTGTAGCTCTGGCAGGAATTCTTGCAATGAGCCCTGAATGCCTTATCTTTGATGAGGTAACTTCCATGCTTGATCCTGAGTCCGGAATAGCTGTCCTCGAAAACATAAAAAAACTGCACAGGAAAGGAAAAACCATTGTATATATCACTCACAATCTCGAAGAACTTCATGACGCAGACAGAGTCATTGTCATGGAAAAAGGAAAAGTAAGGCTTGAAGGAGAGCCGGAAAGCATTTTTTCCGATGTTTCCCTCCAGACTCTTGGACTTGCTTTGCCTTCTCTGATCGAGCTGGCTGAGAACCTGAAAATGCACGGAGTAGTAATTCCCTGGGAAAATACCTCTTCTCCCCAGAGCTTTGCAGAGGAAATATGCCGATTATTCTTGAAAACGTAAGTTTTTCTTACTCCAGAAATACTCCTCTAGAAACTCTCGCATTGAGAGATATCAACCTGCGGATAGAGAAAGGAGAGTTTGTGGGAATACTGGGAGAAAAAGGCGCAGGGAAATCTACTCTAACAAAACTTTTCAACGGGATTTTGAAGCCGGAAACCGGAAGCGTTCACGTAGACGGGCTTGATCCTTCCTTAAGAGAGACGAAACGCAGGATAGGAATGGTTTTTCAGCAGGCTGCTGATCAGCTCTTTTGCAAAACCGTATATGAGGAAATAGCTTTCGGACCCCTGAACTTCGGGTATTCGAAAAAAGAAATCGAGGAAAGGGTATATGAGGCAATTGAAGCTGTTGCTCTTGACCAGGCTGAGCTTTCTCGAGACCCTTTCAGCCTGAGTGGAGGGGATATGCAAAGAGTTGCCCTTGCAAGCGCCCTTGCCCTCAGGCCGGACTACCTCGTGCTGGACGAGCCCATTACAGGGCTTGACCCGGGAGGGAAAAAGGACATCCTTGAGGCACTTATAAGAATTAAAGAGAAGGGTACTGCGGTTATAACAGTAACCCATAATCTTAAGGGGTTCTTCCCCTTGCTGGAAAGAATAGTGCTCATAAAGGGAGGAAGAATCATTTTTCAGGGGAGCCGGGAAAGCTACCTCGAAAAAGGATTCGAGCCTCTTCCGCCTATAGCTTCCATGATGAAAGAACTTAGAGCAAGAGGATTGCCAGTAAACCTTGCAGTCTTCACGGTTGAAGACGCCCTTAAAGAGATTCTAAAATTAAAATCGACCCTTGGAACAGAAAATAATGGGAACTAAAGAGGGAATTAACTAAAACGGGAATTATCTAAAACGGGAATTATCTAAAACGGGAATTATCTAAAACGGGAATTATCTAAAACGGGAATTATCTAAAACGGGAATTATCTAAAACGGGAAGCTCCAGAGAATTCCTAAAGATCATTTATAAGGAGAAAGTCGAAGGAATATGCAGGAACCTGTCTTCAGTTACGTACCAGGGGCTTCCCTTCTCCACAGGCTTGACCCCAGGACAAAAGTTGTAGCCGTGATGCTGCTCGGAATTTTGACATTCAGGATTGAGAATTTTGCAGGAATAGGGGCTCTTTTTGCTTTTTTCTTTGCCCTTGCTTTACTCTCCGGGCTGCCAATGAAATTGTTTTTCAGAGCAGTAAAGCCTATGATGCTGTTTATATTTTTTATCTTTCTCACGCAGCTATTTTTTACAGATGGAAGACTCCTTGCTTCGTACTGGATTCTGCAGCCAAGTCTGGAAGGGCTGGAAAAAGGGCTCAAACTTGCTGCCCGATTTATACTACTTTTGCTTTTTGCAGCCCTACTGACAGCCAGTACCGACCCATCAGCAATTACCTGCGGCATAGAAAGGATGCTAAGGCCTTTACCGTTGCGCTGGCTGGGAATTAGCTCTTTTGAGCTTGCTACGATGATGAACATCTCTATAGCGTTTCTTCCTCTTCTATTTGAGAGAGTAGAACGAACAAAAGCAGCTCAGGCGGCAAGAGGAATGGATTTTGTAAAAAATCCTCTACGTTCAATTCCTGCTCTTGCAATTCCTCTGCTAAGAGGTGTAATCAGGGATGCTGAAGAATTGGCCCTCGCGATGGAGAGCAGAGGCTATCAGGGAGGGCGAAGGACCTCAATATATGAGCTTTCCATGCAAAAAAACGACTGGAAAGCCCTTTTTATCCTAGCATTTTTTGTTATCCTTATTCTAACTCTCTGAAAAAGGGCACAACAGGATTCTAAGATAGAGTAAAGGCTCTTGCAGATTCTTAGGATTCGGATAAATCTAAGTTTTTGACAAATTCTAAGAGCGTGTCTTAAAATTAGATTGATTCTGTAATAGTGATAGTAATTACTCATTTGTACTGAAAAACGGTAGCATCAAAATGTTAAATATCTAAAGTATAAATTTTAACTATGATGTCTAACGTATTTGATTTCATACATCGAGAGAGTAAGCCTAATCTAATAAATTTACAATCTGAATTAAAAATCAACAACTATCACTATCCAATTGTAGAAATAGTTTGAATTTTAAGACAGACTCTTAGATTTCTCAATTCTGGACGTATTCAAGCATATTAGTACCTGGATTTAGTCCACGTGTATGAAACCAGGATTTTGTGCAGGGTTGTCTCCACTGATAAAGATTCCCATATGAATCATATTTGTTTTTTTATCAGCTGTAGGAGATTCATAACTGAAAGTATGCCAACGTTCTATGAACTCATCATGTGGAATATACCCTCTGTTGCCAAGTATCCATGGGTCTTCAAAGTATACATTTTTGCTGTCTATGCCTATGACTACCATGTAGTGACTGCTCGCATTCATTTCCCAAGTTTGATTCTCATTCTTCCAGGCCTGAAGTCTAACTATTACTGGAATGCCCTTATTAATGGAGTCTCTCAAATCGTCCAATGTCAGGTTCTCTCTAATCTCAGCTCTAAACCCCATTTTTTCTGCCCCTTCTACGATGCCGCTGGGGGTGGTGCCCTTGTGGTCAGTCTCTCCGAGAGTAGTATTGACGAGCTCAATAAACTGGCCTTCTCCCATATCTTTACCGCCCCAGTAGCTTACTACAGCCTGAAAGCATGAAGCTCCACACGAGTAGTTGGTGGATTGGCGCACATCAGGCACCTGTAACAACATAGTTGTGTTATTCTCAGGAACTACACTTTTAACTTTGATCTCACTGGCGCCTGCAGGCATTCCCATAGCTGTTAATATTACCAAACCAGCAACGCTTAGAAGAAATGCTGCTTTTCTTATATTCAAACTCTTATTATCTATTTTCATAGACGTATCCTCACAAAATTCAAATTCGGAGAAGAGACAAAGTTTTTGCTAAAGAGTATAGAGCAGGCCTCTTCAATTAAAGAGTCGTGGCTAAATAGCTTGAGCGACTATTTGTGTTTTGAATCAAAGTTGTGCTGGCACCCAGCTGCAAGCAACGGGGTATTCGACTGAAATGAAACTGTTTTATTAGTGTTTGAGTACAGTGTAAAAATTGGTTCAAGTTATTTCCTGACATGCATTTAATATCAAATAAATAATATCCGGTTTAATATTTATTTACTTAAATACAATACTATATATAATAATTATATTTATGAGAACCAATATTTAGAAACAAAGTAGCTGATTAGATGCACAAGATAATAAAAAGCTATGAAACCTGTCAAAGAAACAAAAATCTCATCCTTTTAATCTTGGGTTAAAACAATAGTTAATTTTTTAGTTGGTTTTGAGAGGTTTTTACTCGTATAAATCAAACTTACCCTGCTACTATAAAGGACAGACTCTAAGAAGCTGTCTTAAAATTCAAATCATTTATACAATTGGATAATAGGCAACGTTCCGTTTAAATTCATATTACGCACTCGATGCATAAAATCAAACACAATAAACATCATGGTTTAAACTTTCGTTTTGGACATTGACCGTTTGACACTCCGTTTATCAATTTAAATGCACAAGTCCTACCCCAATTATATAGAACCAGATTTAATTTTAAGACATGCTCTAAGTTTTTGACAAATTCTAAGTTTTTGATAAATTCTAAGTTTTTGACAAATTCTAAGTTTTTGATAAATTCTAAGTTTTTGACAATTTTCTTAGATGGCGCAGTTCTTAAGAAGATATTAATATATGAACAGCTGTTCATATATTCATGCAAGTAAAATGTGAAAGAGTTGACTCAAAACAGTTAGAAAAACTGTTACAAAAGGTTCCGGACCCCGAAAGTATTACGCGGATGGCGGCAGTTTTTCAGGCGCTCCAGTCTGATACTCGTCTTAAGATCCTTTTCTTACTAAATCAAAAGGAGATGTGCGTCTGTGAACTTGAACAGGCGCTTAGTGTCACTCAATCCGCAATCTCTCATGGGCTTCGCACCTTAAGGCAGCTTGACCTCGTGCGAGTCAGGAGGGAGGGAAAATTTACGATTTATTATATTGCAGACGAGCATGTCCGCACGCTGATTGAAATGTGCCTCGAACACGTGGAGGAAAAAGCATGAACTTCGAATTTCTAAATGCTCTTCTGACTATTTTTTCAGGAATTTTCTTAGAATCCTGGAACATTTTCGTAGAAACGGCTCCTTATCTTATTTTCGGCCTGGGTATTGCAGGTCTTCTCAATATCCTGGTATCTGACCAGAAGATTGTGGACTACCTTGGAGCATCGGCGGGAAAAATTCGTTCTGTTATCAATGCCGCTCTTGCAGGTCTTCCACTGCCACTCTGCTCCTGCGGAGTGGTCCCTGCCGCGATGTCGATCCGAAAAAGGGGAGCTAACCGGGGAGCAACCCTTTCCTTCCTTATCTCGACACCCGAGACAGGAGTTGACTCAATAGCAGTTACCTATGCTCTTCTAGATCCTCTGATGGCAGTTTTCCGCCCACTTGCTGCTTTTGTTACTGCTATCCTTACAGGGCTTGCAGATAATTTTTTGATAGGAGAACCTCAGGAAAAGAAGAATATCAAAAAGCAGGAAAGCCCTGAGAATAAAGCAGGAGTTCTTGCAGTTTCGACCTTCATCGGAGCTCCTTTACAGGAAAAAACGTGCAGCTCTTCCTCCTGTAGTTGCCATAAGCCAGAAGATTTCGGTAACGAAAAAACCGGGTCTGTAAGCACTATGACTGAGAATATGGAAGTAAGGTCCTCAGGAGCAAAGCCTCTGGAAATCAATAATAAATCTGAAAATGTCCGAAAGCTTTCCCTGGTAAACCCAGGCTTCCAGAAAGAGGGCTCTTCCTGCAGCTGTGAGGAATGTGGGTGCGCAGAAAATGAAACGGAAAAAGATTGGAAAAATAAAGAGTTTGGAAAATATGAGGAAAATCAGGAATTCGGGAAAAATAGAAAAAGTAAGGAGTCGGTAAAAGCCAGGTTGATTAAAGGAATAAAGTATGCTTATATCGAGCTACCAGCCGAGATTTCCAAATGGATGCTCATTGGAATCTTTTTTGCAGGAATAATTTCCTATGCAGTTCCTGAAAGCTTTATTCAGAATTATCTGGGAGGCGGCTTTGGATCAATGCTGGTCATGCTCTTAGTGGGAATTCCCCTTTACATCTGCGCTACAGCTTCCACCCCTCTTGCCGCAAGTCTCGTAGCCAAGGGCATGAGTCCAGGCACAGCTTTTGTTTTTCTCCTTGCAGGTCCGGCAACCAATGTAGCAACTATAACGATGGTTGCCCGCTTCCTTGGTAAACGTTCGGCGGCTCTGTATCTGGGAATGATTTCTCTCTGCGCCCTTGGGGCAGGTTTCCTGCTGGACTGGTTTTATCTAAAACTCGGGGTCAATGCAGTCGCAACCGTAGGGACTGCAAAAGAACTGCTCCCCGAAGATCTGAAGTTGGTTTTTGCGTTTTTCCTTCTCCCCTTGATGTTATATGGAATTTTCCGCAGTGAAAAAGAATGCGGCTGCTCGGAATGTCACTGAAGTAGGAATACTCGAAAAAGGAATAATGAAAATAGTGATGAGGATAGAAAAGGTACCAGAATAATATAAATCCTCCAAAATAGAATAGTCAATATGCAGGAAAATCCCGAATCTCAAGAAAAAAAGGGAACAAAAGGACACTTTTTTGAAGCGCCAGAGGTACCTAAAACCAAATCTGAAGAGGAACCATGTGCGAGACCTGAGGGAAAAACCGAAGAGGAAGTTAGCGGTACTGCACCACTGGAAAGAGAAGAGCCGAAAAAAAGCGAATTCAAACCTGAAAGGGAACTTGAAACTGGCTATACAGAGGAATCCTGGGCAAAGCCTGAAAGAGATATGGAAGAAATAAAAGCACCAGGAAGCTCCGCATCCGAAGAGAGAATAATCCCGAAAGAAAGTGAATTCAAGTCTTCGGGAGAACTTGAAACTGGTTATACTGAGAAATCCTGGACAAAGCCGAAAGATATGGAAGAGAGAGTCATTCTAGAACCTGGGGAGAAAAAAGAAGAGGAAGCTACTGGAGAGGCTGGAGAGAAAGTCAGGGAAGAAACCAGGGAAGCTGGGGAAGAAGCTAAAGAAGAAAAGCGTACTGCCTATACAATGGAAAAGCGCCTGACTAAAAGCAAGAAAGAACGTATGCTCTTCGGAGTCTGCGGCGGGTTGGGTGAATACTTTGACATTGACCCTACCTTTATAAGGCTTGCTTTCGCGGCCCTTGCTCTGCAAGGAGGAATTGGTATTGTCCTGTATATTATTCTGGCAATACTTATGCCCTCGGGAGAAGGATATAAAATGATTCCCAGCTCAGGACAGTGATTTCCAGCGATGAAATCTTGCAAAGTTTTATTTTTTAAATTTTTGTTCTCTTAACTTTCATTTTTTCAGCTTTTAAGCCTATATGGGAACTATTTCCTTTTTTAATCTGAATCACAAAGAAACACAAATATTGAATCTCCTACTATGGGATACACATTGTTTTACTTTACTCTTCTCTTAATTTGCCTGCATTCAAAGACTCTCAATCAGTGTTGTATGAATACAAAATTCAAAAAGTAAGTGTGTGCTTTTTCTGAGCAGACATTAACTTATTAATTTCTAAGTCAGCCAGTTTATAAATCCTCAGAAAACAACATATAAATCCTCAGAAAACAACAGCAGTAACATATAGCTGGCGCTGAACTATTTTAATATATATTAAAAAAATTTCGATAAGTTTTTATATAAGTGGCAGGGTAAACTGTCCTTATTATTTGAGTGGACCCGGCGTTTTGGTGCCAGATGAGGTAAGCAAGTGTTTCAATTAAACAAAAGCGAGAGTAAAGGAGCACGATGCGGTACAGACCGTTTAAAGTATTCTTTAGCGGTTAGTTTTACTGCGGCAGTCATCACAGGTTTAATCTTATTTTTTCTTGTAGGACAGGGAGATTCTTCTTCAGCTCACCTGGCAATCACCGCGTTTATTGTCATAGTAGGTACAGCACTGACTTTTTTCATCCTGTGGACTGGCAGAGTCAACCTTCTCCGCATGGTAACTTTTATTGGAATGGATGGTTTAATTTTTACCATCGCGCTTAGTCTGGAGCATGAGGTGCACAGGGGCAGCATTTTGCTGACCAATCAAGCCTTGAACAGTAGTAGCGTTCCCATCTGTCCGATCACCATCCCGTTCGTAGCGGTACCATACTTTACCGAGGGAAAAATGGTCTTCCCATCCCCAGTCACATCGTTATTTGCTGTTCTCTTTATGTGGCTCGGTCTTGTACTTATCCTGGGAAGGGGGTGGTGTGGCTGGATATGTTTCTTCGGATGGATGGACCAGTTTTTCGCTTCTCTATTAAAGAAACCTATTATACCTCTTAAAAACCTCCCAAAATGGGCAAAGTTGTTTCCTTACGCATTTATGTTGTTTTTGATCCTGGTCAGCGCTGTCTTTCTGATACCTATCTTCTGCGCTTTCATGTGCCCGCTCCGGATCATCTATGATCCACCTGCCGTGACGACAACTTTCCAGTGGATCACAGCGCTGATATTCGTGACAGGTGGCCTGATCTTCCTGGTGATAGGCCCGCTGCTCACAAAGAAAAGGTTGTTCTGTAGCTTTATATGTCCACTTATGCCTGCCAATACTTTAATTGGGGTCATCAATCCGTTTAAGGTAAAAATCGACACAGACCTATGCAAGAACTGTGGCTTGTGCGTGAAAAGTTGTGAGCTGTTCGCGATCACCAAAGAATCGCTTGCGAAGGGAGAAACGACGATCGAGTGTGCCAAGTGTGGAAAATGTATGGACAAATGCCCTGCAGGTGCGATCGATTACAAGCTGATGTTTACTGACCAGAACATAAGATTATTTTTTATTCCGCTGGCAATTATCTTTAACCTGGTCATTGTATCGAGCTTCATATGGATGATTGTGCACTACCTGATGACCGGTGAGATCGGGAGTTTCTGATAATTGCATTTCTTATTGACTGGTAATAATGGAAGTTTCTGAAATGGCTATTGATAAAAAAAATATCAGGATATGGGTAATGTATCTGTACATGTTTCTCATTGTGATCGTTGGCTTTTCTTTGTTAGCAAAGTCATGAGCGGTGGCTGATGATCATAGAGGCTATTTCCCAGGGCATGTTGCTAGGTTTGTCTACAGGTATTTTCTGTCTGGTCACCTGTGCTCCTGTATATGTGCCTTTTGTCCTATCGGAAGATCGAAAGTTGCGGCAGAGTATACTGGCCATCGGAGAGATTGCAATGGGTAGGCTAATTGCTTATCTGTTTTTTGGCCTGATCCTGGGAATTCTCGGCAAGCAGATAGACGGTCCATGGCTCAACAGAGCTATAGGGATTGCTATGGTTCTGCTGTCCGTCCTGATGCTAGCCTTCGTGGCGGTAAAAAAATGTCCTCACTTCGGGTTGTGTAAGCTGAGTAAAAAATACGTGAATTATCCTGCTTTCTTTGGCTTCCTGACAGGAATCAATGTGTGCCCTCCATTCCTTCTGGCGATGTCTGCAGCTCTGTCTTATGTCAGTATTGCAGGCAGCATATTGCTATTTGGAGGATTTTTTGTTGGAACCTCGTTTTATCTCATATTGCTGGTGCCGCTGGGCCTCGCAGCTAAAGTAGAAAGTATCAGGCAGATCGGGCTGATTACAACAGTAATGTCAGGAATAATGTTTCTCGCACTGGGAATGGGATACCTGCTATTATGAAGATAGATTCATTTTAGTGATTTTTTGAGTTTCCGATTTTACAGAACTTTTGGTGTAGAACTTTTGGCGCATTACTCTATCTATGTCTCTTACAATTTTGATCTACAATTTTGATCTACAATTTTGATCCTACAATTTTGATATAAGATTTTCCAAACCAAAAGTTGCGCGTACTCTGGTAAAACTGCAGCTTATGTTAATACTCCTTACTGCAGAAAAGGCTCCCAATACAGAAAAGGCCTGAAAACAGAAAGGGCAGGTAAAAGTATAAAGTTCTACAGAAAAATGGTAAGCACGTCAGAAAGAAAGAGAGTGAAAATAGTTTGCGCAGGTTAATTTGAAGTAAGTAGATACTTCAAAAACAGTTTTTAAGGCTAGTTAGAATAGATAAATGATTAAGCGGGCTCGAAGGGATTTGAACCCCCGACGTCTGGGTTAGAAGCCCAGCGCTATATCCTGGCTAAGCCACGAGCCCTGTTTGCTTTTCTTAGTACGGAATACGAAATAAGCGTTCTAACATAAAAGCTTTTTGTATGGATACATTAATTGGGACTGTAATTATCTTAAAATATTTATATAGAAGCGGAATTGTAATATATATTTAGTATATACTGACTTATTCGGCATTTTACTTAGGAATTTGCCAGTATGGAAACTTCCCTGAGGCTTTGAATTTTTAAAACCCCGCGCAGAGCTTACATACTGTCAATGAGTGAAAAAGTAAATGGTTTATAGGGTTTGCATATTACAATCATATTTATTGACATTATCAAGAAAATAAGTAAACTCTATAAAGTAGTAAGATTGCAAAGGATTGTTCGCAAATGAGTGAGTTATTGATCTACTTGGATGGGAAGTTTGTTCCCAAATCCGAAGCCAAAGTTTCGGTCTACGACCATGGTTTCCTCTACGGCGACGGTGTTTTTGAAGGCATAAGGGCATACAACGGCCGTGTCTTTAAGTTAAAAGAGCACGTTGACAGGCTTTATGACTCGGCAAAGGCAATTGCAATGGATATCCCCCTTACAAAGGAAGAAATGAGTGAAGCAATACTTGAAACCCTCAGGAAAAATAACCTTAAAGATGCATACATCCGTCCTGTTGTTTCGAGAGGGGTTGGAGATCTCGGGCTTGACCCCCGCAATTGTGGAAAACCCTGCGTGGTTGTCATAGCCCAGGGTTGGGGAGCCATGTACGGCGACCTGTATGAAGTCGGACTCAAAGCCGTCAGTGTCTGTGTCCGGAGAAATGCTCCTGATGCTATATCCCCTAATATCAAGTCTCTGAACTACCTGAACAATATCCTGGCAAAGATTGAAGCCAATGAAAAAGGAGGAGACGAAGCCATTTTCCTGGATCATAACGGCTTTGTCTGTGAGGGTTCAGGAGATAATATCTTCGTAGTTAAGAATAATAAGGTTCTTACTCCCTATACAATCAGCAACTTAAAAGGGGTTACCAGAGCCACAGCTATCGAGCTTCTTGATGAGATGGGATACAAAGTCATCGAAGCAAATCTCGGCCTATTTGACCTTTACACAGCCGATGAAGTTTTTGTCACAGGCACTGCAGCTGAAGCTGCTCCTATAACCAGACTTGACGGTAGGGTTATAGGTACAGGCAAACCCGGGCCTATGACACTGAAGATGGCTAAAGCTTTTGAGAAAATAACCCAGAGTACGGGCGCACCAATTTATAAATAAACAGGCAGCTCTGAAAAATGAAAGAAACAAAAAGGGCAATAAAATCAAGCGGGGTTTTTCCCGCCACGATTTTTTTGGACAATTTTCTGAAGCAGTTTTTGTCTGAGCCTTTTTTTAAGTTCCTACTTAAGCTGTTTTAAGTCCCTTTTGAGTTTCTTTTAAGTTCGTGTTTATTTATGTTCTATGTCCTTTGACTTTCTACTTAGTTTCTATTTGGACTAATTTTGAATTTTTATTTAATCTGTTACCTGGACTAATTTTGAGTTTCTTTTTAAACTTCGATTTGAGCAGCTCTTAACTAACTTGCCTTCCTGATTTTTCGAGGAGGAAAAAGTGAGTATAAAACATGCCCGGAAATGCTATTAAACTAGAAAACTTATCTGAAGGCCTATAAATTAGGGTTGAATTTCTATGAAACGCAAAGAATTTCGGAAACTGATCTCTGTAGAGAAAGCACGTGAAATAATTAACAGCCTGCAGGTTCTTCCCAGGCAGGAAAGCTTAGCCCTTGAAAACGCTTACGGTGAAATCCTTGCAGAGGATATTGTTACCGAAATTAATGTCCCTCCTTTTCCAAGAGCTATAATGGATGGGTATGCAGTTAGGGCAGAGGATACGTATGCGTGCAGCGAAACTGAGCCTGTAAAACTCAAACTTCTGGGAAACGTCCAGGCCGGGTCGAATGAAAAATTCAAGGTTTCATCGGGGGAATCCGTGGAAATATCTACAGGAGCGCCGATTCCTGAAGGAGCTAACGCTGTGGTCATGGTTGAATATAGTTCTGAAGGAGACAGCACCGTATCGATTTACAGTCCTGTAACTGTGGGAGAAAATATCATGAAAGCCGGTTCGGACATCCGGAAGGGAGAGCGTGTTCTCAGGGCAGGACGAAAGCTTGGGATCAGGGAAATCGGAGTACTTGCTTCTGTTGGGAAAAAGGATGTGCCTGTCTCTAAACTACAGGTCGGGATAATCTCAACTGGAGACGAGCTTGTGCATCCCGGAGAAAAACTTACTCCCGGAAAGATATACGATGCAAACTCTTACACGTTATATGCCGGTATACATGAATGTGGAGCTTTCCCTCTGCTTTACGGGATTGTAGAAGATAACGAGGCAGCCATGAAAGAGGCACTTGAAACTGCGGTTTCGGAGTGTGACCTGATTCTGACTTCTGGAAGCACGTCATCGGGATCTGGAGACGTGATGTACAGGCTCATAGATGAAATAGGAGAAACCCTTGCCCACGGCATAAGTATAAAACCTGGAAAACCTGTGGTCATTGGAATAATAAAAGGTGTCCCCATAATAGGGCTGCCCGGAAACCCTACCTCTGCATTAATGATTTTTAACGAATTTGTAGCTCCCCTTCTTAGAAAAGCCCTTGGAGAAGATAAAGTGCTTAAAAAAACGGAAAAAGGAATTATGGGCACAGTTTTCCGTTCCGAAGGAAGACAGCAATTTCTCCCAGTAGGCTTGATCCGGGAAAGGGTTTATCCAGCAGACAAAGGCTCAGGCGCTATCACATCTCTTTCCGGGGCAGATGGCTTTATTGAAATTCCATCCAGTACAGAGTTTATCGAAGCGGGAACTCCCGTAGAAGTGACTCTTTTCGGGAAGGTTGAAAAACCTGATCTCCTGATAGCAGGCGGTTTCTGTCCTGGCTTTGACCTGCTTGAAGACCTTAGTGGACTTCGTCTCAGGACCCTTTACACAAGTTCAAGTGGAGGCTTTAGCGCAATTGCCGCAAATACAGCAGATATTGCAGGCGTGAATATGCCGTCACAAGACTCCAGGGGGCCGGATGGAATCCTTTATAACATCCCTACAATCGAGAATATGGGACTTTTAGACATTGCTCTTGTCAAAGGGTACAGGCGGGAAGTAGGGCTTCTTGTCAGGCAGGATAGCCCGGTTTCCGGGCTTTCGGATCTTCCGGGAAAACAACTGATTAACCGGAACCGGGGTTCAGGCACAAGAGCTCTATTAGACCTGAAAATTACAGAATTTGTAGCTGGAAAGGGAATTAGTAAAAAGGAGTTTACAGATTCGATTCCTGGTTATACATCTGGAGCAAAATCAGAGGTAGCTGTCTGTGAAGCCGTTGTCTCCGGAAAGGCTGAGGTAGGTGTAGGAATAAGAAACTGTACCAAAAAGAACGGTCTCAAATTTGTAAAATTTGCAGAAGAAGAATACGATTTCCTTATAAAGAAGGAAATTCTGGAAACTCCCGAAGTCCGCAGGTTTCTGGAAGTTCTTAATTCCCCAGAATTCGCTTCAAAGCTTCCCGATGGGCTGCATGTGTATGAGAGGACAGGAGAAATAATTTTCTTTGAATAAAAAATAATCTTAACTATAGAAGAGATTGTCTCTTTGAGACAGTCCCTTTGAATAAGAGGGGTAGTCTCTTTGAGACAGCACCTTTCTTAAATAATGGACAGGCTCTTGAACAGGCTTTTGGTGAATAAACTTTCGCCGGAAGTAGTTTTCAATAGGCTTGGGAGTAGTTTTCAATAAGCTTTAAATATTATTATAATTATTATGAAATATAAATGTTCTGAGTAGCCCTATTATTCAGAACCACTAAATAAAACCATTCCATAGGTATATATATTGCATTCAACTATTCAGGATAAAATATCCAGATACGGATCTCTTTTGGATCAAAAAGGGTTTGTAGAGACCGCTTGGACACGGTTTCTTTTTCTAATTAATATGAAAATCATTTCTTTAGTCCCTAAATCGGCAGGTTCCAGATGAGCAGCATACAGGAGCAAATACAGGAAATCGAAGACGAAATTCGAAAGACCCAGTACAATAAAGCAACTTCCCATCACATAGGCCGTCTTAAAGCCAAGATCGCTCGCCTGCGAGATGAGATCGAGAAAAAAGCCTCGGCAAGAGGAGGAGGGGAAGGGTACTCGGTCAGAAAATCAGGAGATGGAACTGTAACACTTGTAGGTTTTCCATCAGTAGGAAAATCTACGCTTCTGAACAAAATCACGGGTGCCAATTCTGCAGTGGGTGCATATGAGTTTACTACCCTTACAGTTGTGCCAGGAGTGCTGGAACATAAAGGGGCAACAATTCAGTTCCTTGATGTCCCAGGGCTTGTAAAAGGCGCTTCTTCAGGACGTGGGCGTGGAAGGGAAGTCATATCAGTTATCAGGAACTCTGATATGGTTATATTTTTGCTTGATGTCTTCCAGCCAAAGCATTACGATGTACTTATGGACGAACTTTATCAGGCCGGAATTCGCATAGACCAGGAGCCCCCTGATGTAGTAATCAAGAAAAAAGAACGGGGCGGGATAGAGATCAACTCAACCGTTGACCTTGACCTGGATGAGGAAACTATCAAGGCTGTGCTGGATGAGTATAAGATCCACAACGCAAGTGTACTTATAAGAGATAACATAACAGTTGACCAGCTTATTGACGTTGTCCTGGACAACCGCAGCTATGTCAGGTCTCTAATAGCTGTTAACAAGGTTGACCTTGCCTATCCCCAATTGATCGAAGAATGCAGAAAGCTATACCCTAACGCGATCTTTATTTCAGCTCATGAGGGCATAAATATCGAGACTCTCAAAGACTCTATTTACGACAGGTTGGGTTTCATTCGGGTCTACTTAAAACCACAGGGCCAGTCTGCAGACATGGAAGAGCCCCTGATAGTTATGAGCGGAACCAATATAGGCCAGATTTGCGATCGCCTGCACAGGGATTTCCGCAGGAAGTTCCGATATGCCCAAGTCTGGGGTGACTCTGCAAAGCACCCGGGGCAGAGAGTAGGCATTGATCATAGAATGCAGGATGAGGATATTCTTACAATTATCATCCAGAAGTAAACATTCTGAAGTAAAATTAGTAAACATCCAGAAGTAAAAGAAGTAACGGAAATACAAAGAGAAAAACGGAGACGCGAAAAAGAAATATCTGGTCCTTTCGCATCCCGCATTTTTTTGAGTTTATACACTCTCAAAGGCCTGTACTGTTTTGAGTTTATACGCTCTCAAAGGCCTGTGCTGTTTTGGAAGTGTTTGAAAAAACACTTTTTTCCGGTTATTTTTGAAATTCATACAGTTTCTGGCTTCAATTTTTTCCTCAAACTCGACAGCAAATTCAGCCGGGATTTTTCTGGGTATACTTCTATAATTTATTCTAAGAACTTTATGGGTTTTAAAAGTTAAGGAAGATTAAGTAGGTAATAGCATCCAAAATAGTAAGTAAAACTCCAATTTTAGAGAATTCGGCAAATGATAGAGTATTTCCTTCTTTTTCCGCGTTTTGGATAATTATAACATTGCTTGCAGCTCCAAGGATCAAAAGGTTTCCCGCAATTGTACTTCCTGCAGCAAGCGCCATCAGTTGCCCTTGAGAAACTGTACTGCCCATGGCAGGCAGATAGAGCGCAACAAAGGGGACATTAGATATAAGTTGGCTGAGCCCAATGCTGAGCGCGAGAATCATTGACACAGAGCCTAACTGAGGAGACATTCTGGCAAGCAATTCCTGGCATGCTCCGGAAATCCATACGCTTTTCATTAGCACAAACATTGAAACAAAGAAAACTAGGGTTGACCAGTCAATATTTTTCAGGACCTCAATGCGTTTTCTACTGAGCAGGACGGGCGATGCGGAGATAAGAGCAATCCAGCTCAAATCAAAGTCCCAGTCAGGGGAAAATTCCACCAGGAAAATCTTACAGGCTATGAGAACCAACAAAAGCAAAAGAGCAATTTTTGAAGCACGGGCAAGTTCAGGGTCATTAATGACTTCTTCGGATTGAGTAAGGGTTGATTTTCCAAATTCTTCTCGGTAAAAGAGTTTTAGCACTGCGTAAGCAATTAAAAGACATATAAGGGTTGGCAGGGCGAGTGAACGCAAAAATATTACAAACGGGGAATCCAGGTTTCCACCGATTGCTATGAGGAGGTTCTGCGGGTTTCCAATAGGGCTCATAACGCTTCCTGTAGTTACCCCAAATGCCAGAGAAAAGAGCATGAGTTTGGGAGATACGTTGTACTTTCTGGCAAATCCCAGAACAAGTGGAGTGCCCATGATAGCCAGAGTATCATTCATGAGAATTGCAGAAAAAATTCCTGTAGAAAACAGCACAAGTAAAACAAGTTGATCCGTATTCTTTGCCCTGGAAACTATCCGGTTTCCGAGACAGGCAAGATACCCACTCATGTTAAGTGCTTCTCCTACGCAAAAAGCCCCGAAAAGGAAGATGAGCACATCCATATTAATCGCTTCAAGAGCTTCTTGGGGAGAAATCTCACCGAGCAACAGTACAAGTATCGCTCCAAAGGCCATGATTTGCCATATCTGCAGCCTTAAAGATCCTACTTGCCTGAGAGCGGTAAGTACAAAGACACCCAGAAGAATAAGCACGGAAAGGTCAGGTAAAGGTATAGGAGAAGACAGTATAAACTCTGCTGGCATAGGACGCACGAACTTAACAATATCTATTTAGAATGTGATTCCAGCTTATGTATAAAACTCCTGCGCTCATGGGCGAGTTTCTAAAATAAATCAATTTTAGAATAAATCAATTTTAGAATAAATCAATTTTAGAATAAATCAATTTTAGAATAAAGCAATTTTCAAGGATATAAAAAACACAAAACGTTTAAATGTAAATTGATAGACTTTTTAAATATGACAATCTTTTTTCCTTTTTCTGCAACCATCCGTTATGAGGAAAGCTTTTTTATCTCAATCTGTCCTGAAGCTGATATAATTTGCAAGGGAATCACTATTGAAGAAGCTATTGAAAATCTAAAAAAAGAAGTGGAAAAATTCCTTGGTGAAGAACTGTCCCAGGGATTTTCGAAAATCATATTTTACTGAATGAGCCTATCCCATAACTCAAAACTGCTTCTCTAAATCTCGAATAGGGAGTGATCAATGGTTTTCAGATCACGGAAAATAGTTCTGAAACTTTTATCTATTTGAGGATAAAATTGGTTTTGGGATAGGCTCAATTTAAAATTTATAGTTTTCTTCCGGAAATATAGATTCTTCTGATTTGAAGTCAGGGCAGTTATCAATGATTTTCATCAAAAGCCAGAACTCTATAACAGAATAGATAGGATCTCTGGCAAAGAGGCTCCTGGTTTTACCGACATCGTGAAACACGCGGTAAAAGGATTTTAACAGAATTAGCAGAAATAAGAGCAGGAAAAATAAGAGAAACATACATTAAAAGGAGGGTAAGGAAAAGCCCGGAAATTTATGTTCCTTTTACCGTAGCCCCCGTTACGGTCGATCTGAAAATACGCTCCCCCAAGCATATTATTCAGAATAGGATCAAAAGCTTCCGGGCAATTCTTTACTTACTATTCACACCCGTTACTCACTCTTCCTGTTATCTCTAGTGTACAACATAGAATAATTCCTATAATTATTTTAAATTAATTATATCAAAAATTAGTTCCAAACGAAAAATGCTTTCGCATAAAAAGTTTTAAAATCGGAGTATGATTTCATGTTATGCGAGTTTTTAGCGTTCATGTCAAAAGAGTTTTTAACGTTAACTATGGGGGGTTAATAGATTTTGAAACGGGAAGACAGTAGTAATAGGTTTGAGATTGTGAGTTAATTTACAGTTTACTATCTGACGAAGCTCTCAATAAAAATCTGCAAAGATATTTTTCAACTTTTCAAAGAAGCGGTAAGATAATTGATAATAAGGCCAGAAGTCAAAAAATATGTCAAAAAATATGTCAAAAAATATGTCAAAAAATATGTCAAAAAAGACCATAGGACAATAAGGCCATAGGACAAAAAGACCATAGGACAAAAAGACCATAGGACAAAAAGACCATAGGCTAGAGAGAATAAAAGATTTAGTAAACCGGAAAAACGTAAGAAAATTCCTGGAGGCACTGTACCCGTTTACTGTATCCCCCAATAAGTCTCTCCCCCAATAAGTCTCCCTGATTACTATGCTCCCGTGAGCATAATTTTCAAAGAAGGATCAGTAATCTCCAGGCTATTCTCTTATCTATCGAGGTGGCTACTCATCTAACTTCCTAACTCCATAATATACTATGAGCATAAATTATTTTAAATTAATTATATGAAAAATTGTTTTTAATCAAAATATATTTTGACGTAAAAGATTTTAGTTCCAGGATATATTCAAATATCGGACAATATTTTTAGGTATTCTCTTTTTTGGCTAATACTATTTTTTTATAGATTCCCAGATTATATTCAGTGACTATTCAGTGACGGTTGAATTAACTCTTAGCAGATAAAAAGAGTTGTGTGCAGATCAAGGGTATAAGATAAATTATTAACTTTGAAATAAACAGGATCGACAGATGAATCATAGGGTAAAATAAGGAATAGGCAGAAAAGTACTATATTTAAAAAATCCTAAAACAACATATAACAATACAACTATCTTTTAAAAAATAAAATGTTAATCCTGAAACAAAATCGTTTAAACGACTTTTAAATCAATTTAAACAAATTTTATTTCAGTTTTAACGATGCCTCCCAGTTTCAGAGCAATGTCTGAGTACTTAGGAGACCAAAAGATAGCTTACTAAAACACTGTCATTCTTTAAACACAGGAGATGGTCCTGTGTGATTTGCTGTCGGATAGTCGTAAGAACGTTTCAGAAAACCCCTGAGTTTTTAACTCAGGGATATTCACGTATTATTTTTTATTGACACATGAAAAGCTTATTAATGAAGGAAGTGGCGCATGCCTGTAAAGACCATGGAAACTCCTAGCCGATTTGCAGCAGCAATGACTTCGCCGTCCCGAATTGATCCACCTGGGGAAACTATATAGCGAATATTATTTTCTGCTGCATGAACTATGCTGTCGTCGAAGGGGAAAAAGGCGTCTGAGGCCATTACGCATTCTGACATGACTTTCTGGCAATAAGCTTCAAAAGAGATTGCAGGATTTTCCCGTTCGTAAATCACCTTGAGATTTTCAACAGCTTTTGTGGCTGCAAGTTTGCGAATTGAGTCAACCCTATTCGGTTGTCCTGCGCCCATAGCAAGTACCATGAAGAAACCTGGCTCGTACTCATGAGCAAGGATCACGGAATTGGATTTAGTTGACTTACAGGCTTTAAGGCAGAATTCCGAAAGAGAGCGCTTCTCTTCAGGATAGGGCATGTCTGTGACTGACTCCCATTTTTCGTAGAGGCCAATATCGCGACTCTGCTTGAGCATTCCTCCTATTACATACTTATATGTGTAGTCTGTCCCGAAAGCTTCCCTGAGATCAGGCAGTTTAAGAAGTCTAAGATTTTCACTTTTGTTTTTCAGGTATTCAAGAGCATCGGGGTTGAAGTCAGGAGCAAGAATTATCTCTACAAATTTTCCGTTAAGAAAAGTCGCAGCTTCAAGATCAAAGGTTTCATTGGTGCAGATTATACTTCCATAAGCTGAAATCGGGTCTCCGTCCCAGGCAGCCTGGAGAGCCTGCAGGAGTGTGTTTCCGGTTGCAAGTCCACATGGATTATTATGTTTTACGATTGCCACGGCGGGGTGAGCATTTCCGAGTTCTTTTACTGTCTGAAGGGCGTTATCGGCATCCACATAATTATTATAGGAGAGTTCTTTCCCATGCAACTGGGTGGCTTTTGCCAGAGTTGGACCTTCTATTTTGGAATCTTTGTAAAAATAGGCTTTCTGGTGCCAATTTTCCCCATAGCGAAGTTTTACACCGTCGGTAAAATTCATGCGGAGCACGTTTTCGCCGAGCAGGGTTCTACTTAGATAGGTATCAATGGTTGCGTCATAATCCGCAGTATGTCTGAAAGCCTTAACTGCAAGGGCAGCTCGAGTTTCCTCCGAAACTACCCCTGTTGAGCGAAGTTCTTTGAGGACACGCCCGTAGTCCAACGGGTCTGAGAGTACTGTAACCGAACGGTAGTTTTTAGCTGCCGAACGAAGAAGAGTTGGTCCTCCGATGTCTATGTTCTCAATGGCTTCTTCGAGTTCGACGCCTTCTTTTGAGACTGTTACCTCAAATGGATAGAGGTTTACAGCCACCATGTCAATAAGCGAAATGTCTTCTCTTTCAGCTTCAGCCATCTGTTCCTTGCTCTCTCGCAGGCATAAGAGTCCGCCATGAATTCTTGGATGGAGGGTTTTGACCCTTCCTCCCATCATCTCCGGACATCCCGTGACTTCCGAGACATCGGTAACTTCTATGCCGGCGTCGCGAAGAATTTTCGCTGTTCCGCCTGTTGAAATTATTTTCACGCCAAGTAATTCAAGCCCGCGTGCGAATTCTGCAATTCCTGTCTTGTCTGAGACGCTGAGCAGTGCCCTCTTTACCAAAAAATCACCAATATCATTGGTTTAAATATTCTTAGCTATAAAACTTATGGTCTACACATTATTATATTAAAAAGGAGCATTTTTTTCTGGAGAAACCGAATTTATATTTTACAAATCTAGTATTTTCATTAAGGTGCTTCCAGAATTCTTCTGGGAATATGGATTATAGTTCTTTAAGTTTTTGTTACTTTTTATGCATATATCTCTGAAGTTACACATTTTTTGCTTTTTTTCTTTAACCAGATTCCGGTAAAATACTTTTTTCTTGGGCCAGAATTCAGGTGAAATACTTATTCTCTGAAATCAAAATGGATAAAAATTGTATATAATATATAATTTTAAAACATTTTTAATTCGTTTCAGCAAACAATCTTAGAGGGTTGGGGAGTTCAATGGAAAATAAATATGATATTATAATTATTGGAACGGGTACTGCAGGCAGAACTTTTGCGGGTAAGGTTGCACATTCAGGATTAAAGATTGCTATAGTTGACTCCAGGGAATATGGAGGCACCTGCCCTATAAGGGGATGTGATCCAAAAGAAGTGCTTACCAATATCACTAAGGTCATTGACTCTAGTAATCGACTAATGGGAAAAGGTGTAAGGATAGACGCTCCTTTAAAACTCGATTGGACTTCACTCATCAAGTTCAAAAAGACATTTACGGAAGGCTATTCCAGCAAAACAGAGAAACATCTGGTTGGGATGGGAATTGATACATATCATGGGAGAGCGCATTTCGAAAATCAAAACACAGTCGTTGTTGGAATGGATAAACTTAAAGGGGAGCATATTTTCCTGGCTACGGGTGCAAAGCCCAGAACACTCAATATTCCCGGTGAGGAGTACATTATCACAAGTGAGAAGCTAATGGAAACCAAAAAGCTTCCTGAGAAAATCATTTTCATCGGAGGCGGGTATATATCCATGGAGTTCGCTCATATTGCGCGAAGAACTGGAGCCGAAGTAACAATCCTGCAAAGAAGTGAAAAGGTTCTGAGAGCTTTTGATTCTGATATGGTAGACCTGCTTATGAAAGCTTCTAAAGCTGCAGGAATCAAAATTCTTACAAATAAACCTGTCATTTCAGTAGAAAAAGATAATAATGGTCTTATTTTAAAGGTTCAATCTCAATCTGAAACTGAACCAGAAATTCAGATCTTCCGTGCAGATATGGTAGTGCAAGGGGCAGGTCGTGTAGCCGATATAGAGGATTTGCGTCTTGAAAATGCCAGGATTAAAACCGAAAAGGGAGCTATTGTAGTTGATAAGCACATGAGGACCTCAAACTCCCGAATCTATGCAGGTGGAGATTGCGCATTGGAAGGCATGCAGCTAACTCCTGTAGCAGCTCTTCAGGGAGAAGTTGCCGCAATTAATGTCCTTGAGGGCGATAGTGCCGAGGCAGACTACACAGGCATTCCGAGTGCAGTCTTTACCATTCCGGTTCTAGCGTCGGTAGGAATCAGTGTGGCTAAAGATGACGATAAGTATAAAGTGATTTTCCAGGATAGAAGCAACTGGTACACAACCCGAAAAAAAGGAATGGAGTTTGCAGCTTCAAAAGTAATTATTGATGAAGCAAATGACCGTATAATGGGAGCGCATATTCTGGGCCCTAATGCCGAGGAAGCTATCAATATTTTCGCTTCGGTAATGCGGCTTGGGCTCAAGGCATCGGACATAAAAAAACTGATCTTTACCTATCCTACTACATGTTCGGATATTCCTTATATGCTGTAATCTGCAGTACCGGACGCATAATTGAGAATTCTAAGGGATCTTCAAGAAAATATCATTTCCTCAAAAGAATAATTCCCGGCTAAAGGCGGAAAACAATTGAAGACGGAGTTAGCATGCCTGAAAAAAAGTCAAAAAAATCTGATAATCAGGGTTTCGTTTCCGAATATGATCTTCCTGATAACAGACACAATTTCGACCGGATCTGGGCTCTTTTAAAAGAAGAGTATCCTGACGTAAAACCCTCTCTTAATTACAGCAATCCACTTGAACTGCTTGTGGCAACTGTTCTTTCAGCCCAGTCAACTGACGTACAGATTAATAGAGTAACTGAGAAACTGTTCAAAAAGTACAGGACTGCAGAAGATTATGCCAGTGCAGACCTCAGGGAACTTGAAAACGATCTATATTCCACAGGTTTTTACAAAAGCAAGGCAAAGAATATCAAAACTGCTGCGCAGATGATTGTAGAGAAGTACAATGGAGAAGTCCCGAAAACTATGGAAGAACTTACCAGTTTGCCAGGGGTCGGAAGGAAAACGGCTAATATAGTACTTGCCAGAGCATTCGGGGTAGTAGAGGGAGTTGCTGTAGATACCCATGTAAAAAGGGTTTCAAGAAGGCTGGGACTTACGAAAAACTCCGACCCCGCTAAAATTGAACAGGACATTGTCTCACTTGCACGAAGGGAAGATCTTGATTCAATCTCCATGACCCTGATCTATCATGGGAGGAAAGTCTGCCAGGCAAAAAAACCAAAATGTAAAATCTGTATTGTAAAGGACTTATGTCCTTCGAGTGTTATATTTATTAGCAGTGCTTGAATGTTTTTTCAAGCTTGAATGTTTTTTCCAGAGACAGAATACTAAATTATTTTATTGAAGCAAAACCTGTAAAGTTTTACTGAAAAGATTTACTTTTTCAAAGATATTTTTATGTGTGATATTTTTATGTGTGAGCCGTTTCTCCCCTACCTTTCGGGAAGAGAAACGGTTTTCATTTGGATTCGGTTAAGGATTTTTAGCTGCTGATCTCGATTTCGACGGAAAAACTCAAATCCAAATGTTTAGTGTTTAAATTGAAATCGATATCATATTCCAGTTTTGCATTTGAGGAATAATTTAACAAATTTTATGAAAATCAATGCAATTGATAACGATTTTTGGTTCCGTTGCAAAAAATTTCTTCTCGTACTTTGAGGCTATAATTGGTGCCTTTAAGTACCACTTTTCTGATGAGAAAAATAATTAACTTTCCTAATTGTGAAGTTTTTCACCTGTTTTGTAAAATCGCCAGATTTTTTGCAACGGAACCAAATCAATTGTGTTTCCATTTGAGTCAACTGCTCTGTAAAGATATTTCCATTTTCCTTTCACTTTTACATAAGTCTCATCAACTCTCCAAGAGTCGTTTGTTGATCTTAAATGCCTTCTTACCTTCTTTTCGATTTCAGGTGAGTATTGATGTACCCATCTCATAATGGTTGTATGGTTGACTATTACCCCTCTTTCTGCCATCATTTCCTTTAAATTTCTATAACTAAGTGGGTATTTTAAGTACCATCTCACATTCAATAAGATAATTTCACCTACAAAGTGCTTCCATTTGAAGGAATTAGATAGCATATCACTACCTTTGATTTCATTTTTATTTTAGTATATCCCTGGCAGATATTTTTTGCAACGGAACCTTGTTTGTGAGCCCATGGGCGATTACCAAAATTTGATCCTCGCGAATATGGTCTTTTTCTTTTCTACAGGTGCTTCAATTGGGCAGCGTATCACAAGTTCTGTAAAATTTTAATTGCCTTTTAATAAACCTCTAAAAGCGCCACCAATTCCTCCATACAGAACTCCTGTAATAAGTGAGAAAAAAATTGTTGAAATTATATCGATACTTATGGAACCTAATATAGAGAAGTTTAAAGAAAACTTAAAGGAAGCCAAAGCCATTATCAGGGTATAGGGTAAAGCAACATATGCACCAGCTCGAATTCCTGATACTAATTTATTGGTACCCTTTGCTGAAATATACCCTCCTATTAACAGTGAAATGAGAGGCACTAATAATAACAGCATTGCATTTGCAGATTCGGGATAGTTCATCAATGAAAAGATATTTACCGGTTCTAATAATCCCATTGAACGGATATTTATACATTGGATATTTATATATATACCATGGGATAGGTAATAAATCATTCCTGTTAATTGTAAAGTATAATTATTAAGTATCCCTTTTGTAAGAGAACCTCCAAGAGATCCTAAGGCACCGCCTTTACTAAATGACGATACGATCATATTTTCACCTATTGTGAAAGTAATGTAGCTTAAGATTATTCCTACCATAAATGCTGTAAGAGCACCACCGATAGTAAAAATTAACTTATTTTCCAAGGCCTGCTTGTAATCACTTGCCTGCTTGTCACTTGCCTGCTTGTAATCACTTGCCTGCTTGTCACTTGCCTGCTTGTAATCACTTTCTCCCCGTCTATCTTTCTTTGTTTTTTTCTTTTTTTTGTTTGGATTGTAAAAATTTTGCTCAAGGTATATGTCACCGGTGGTGTCTTTGATTTTGATGGAGGGATTATTTTCTAATGCAAGCTGGTCAATGTTTTCAACGTTGACATTTATTACAATAGGTTCAATTTCCTTTATTAAACCTGGATTTTTCATTAGCAACTTCAGGATTTCCTGTTGAAGTTCTTCCTTTGCTTTTGGATCTTTGGAGTTTATGAGAACTTTTGTAAGTGCTTTTTCGAGGGATGAACTCATTTTAGGGCTTATTTTCTCCAGCAGAGCCTGTGCTCCTTTCCCACTTTCAGAACCGAGTTTTTCAAATGCCTTTTCATAAATCAACTCCACAAGAACTTCTTTGCCTTTGTCAACTGCAGGTTTTCCTGCAATGCACAGGGCAGACAAGGCAGGAACGAGAATATTTGTTGCTTGCTGAGCGAGCTGGGCGAGAGCGGCTGGATCCATAAAACACCTGGCAGCGTATCACAAGTTCTGTAAAATTTTAATTGCCTTTTAATAAACCTCTAAAAGCGCCACCAATTCCTCCATACAGAACTCCTGTAATAAGTGAGAAAAAAATTGTTGAAATTATGTCAGGACCTACATCGATACTCGCATAATCGAATGGAGAGAAGTTTAATGAAAATATGGAAGAAACTAGAACCATTATTAAGGTATAAGGTAAGGTAACATATGCACCAGCTCGAATTCCTGATACTAATTCATTTGTATCCTTTGCTGAAATATACCCTCCTATTAACAGTGAAATGAGAGGCACTAATAATAACAGCGTTGCATTTGCAGATTCGGGATAGTTCATCAATGAAAAGATATTTACCGATTCTGAGTATCCCATTGAACTGATATTTATAGATATACCATGGGATAGGTAATAAATCATTCCTATTAATTGTAAACTATAATTATTAAGTATCCCTTTTGCAAAAGAACCCCCAAGAGATCCTAAGGCACCGCCTTTACTAAATGACGATACGATCATATTTTCACCTATTGTGAAAGTAATGTAGCTTAAGATTATTCCTACCATAAATGCTGTAAGAGCACCACCGATAGTAAAAATTAACTTATTTCTTATTTGGTCTTCATTTGTGGTAAATCTTTCAAATTTTATTTCAGATTCCATGACATCACCAAAAGTAACCTTTGATCATACAACTACCATCTTTATCTGTACTGTCAAGTCGATGGGTGCCAAGAAATTATTCCAGCTACTGTCGAACGTATATATTATCTAGCTCCCGCAGGCATTACAGTACCCAATATCCCAGGAAAAGGAAGATAAGAAATCAAGAGTTATAGTTGCAGTTGATGTAAATAGCAACTAGGCCAAAAATAAGTTATACTCTTATATATATGTTTTTTTTTGATCTTAAATCATAAAAAAATAACATATTTAGTATATTGCAGTTTTAAAATTAAATGATTAATAATAATTTTAAGGCATTTTAAATTAGTTTTAAAATATTTATATAAAACTTCACTTTTCAATTTGTATGTATTAAATGTATATAAAATTTAATTAAATATTTTATACATTTGACGGTTCCGTTGCAAAAAATTTCTTCTCGTACTTTGAGGCTATAATTGGTGCCTTTAAGTACCACTTTTCTGATGAGAAAAATAATTAACTTTCCTAATTGTGAAGTTTTTCACCTGTTTTGTAAAATCGCCAGATTTTTTGCAACGGAACCCGATTTTTTCCTTAACCGATGACCAATGAAACGGTTTTTAAGGACAGAGAACTTTTTATGTTCAGTTTTTTTTGCTAAAAACTTTTCCCAGCCCTAAACTGATTGCCAGTACTGCAAGTGTTCCAACAGCTATTGCTGCTACTTCTCCCCCTTTTCCCAAGCCTTCTATTGAATAATCAGGCATCGGAGAGCCTACTACAGGTTCAGTCTTTTCAATTTTGGACATCTTCGATTCTTCAACTACCCCTCCAGCAGCACTTTCCAGTCCGTCGGGGTCAGAGGATGCAAGAAAAGGGGCTAGAACCGCGAGCAGAATTGCAATTGCAATTCCGACGTACAAGAATTTCATGTTTGATTTTCTGCTCATGCATGTGCCTCCTTTTTATGCTTTTCTGGTCTGGCAGTGTAATTATCCTCAAGAAGGTCAGGACGGGATTCCCTGAATTGGATTTACTCGTATTATGTAGTTTTTTAAACTCCTTCACTTACTCTTAATGTTTTATCACTGCAAGACGGTAAATTTTTCAGAAAATAATGCCCCGACTGCGTAAGAATATTATTAAAAAAGTTAATAAATTATAACAGAAAATAACCCAAAAGTCTTAAATATTAGCTGGTAATATCGATAAAAGAATCTCTGGCGAACAGACACAAAATAAAATTACCTCCTAAATCGCCTAAGTCATCCGAACTCCTTTTTTCCCTGCCTGTGGTAACAAAGCAGGCAGGAACTGGATGCAGAGCTTCTGAATTCCAGGTTAAACTGATGATTTTTTTCATAGTTATTTATTGTCTGAATTTAATCAAACTTTTTTAACCCTTGCAATGGAGTGTTCTGATTTTATGCATATTAGTGCGAGAACCAGGTATACTCAATGTTACATAATATAGAAGTAATTTTGAGCTTCAGACTCTGATTTATTATTTCGGCAATGACTTTAAGAGAGTGTCTTTGATTACTATTCGCATAAGTTTGGCATCGTCTTTATTGTATAATTTCACTCATATTTTTCTCCCCTATATTTGTTTTTTTCTGATATTTTTCCAGTTCTTGATGTTCAAGCTTTTTAAGGGAATTTTTCAATTTATTTGCCCTCATCTCTGGTTATCATCAATTCTGTCATACAGTTTTTCCAGATCTTTCTGCAACCTGTAAACCTCCTTTTTCCATATTTTTTTATCAAATTCCATACAGGGGCCCATTTTCAAAGCTGTTAGTTTCACATAATTCTGGGAAATTTTTCTGTTGTTGCAGGGAAGGCCGAAAGCCAGATCTGTTTTTTTGATGCTGTATTTCTCGTGGATCAGAAACTCGTAAAGTTCAGTAACCAGGTCTGGCTTTCCTTCGGAATTTTCGGAAAAGATTGGGCAAAGATCAACAAGATTCCTTAGGTGGAACTGGACGCCACGACTTTCAGGGCACAATTTCTTCGAGTTTGCAAACTTAAGCAGTTCTTTGAATTCAAGGAAAATATTTGTCTGCTCAAAACATGAGGGTAGAGTTTTTCCAAGGAAAATAAGGGTATGTATGCACTCATGAAAGAGGATTTTTGCTATCAGGAATTCGATTCTATCCTGAAGGTTCCATAACTTTTCGACCAGTTTCTTTTCCCACAACTCATAAGGATTTACCAGGACAAGGGATCGGTATATTATTTTCTTGTCTTCTCTAGAAATTATCTTTTTTGGCTCGAAGGCTAACCCTGGCATCATTCCAATAAATTGCACTCGGACCGCCAGATCCCAACAGTGTTTCCATTCCCCAAAACGCACACATTTTACCCGATAGTATTTTCCGTCAAAGTTAACTCTTTCTATTAGCCGGTACAGATCTTCACTTTGTTCTTTGATAAGAGCTTTTATCACAGTTTCCCGGTAAATGTTCAGATCGAGATAGAGAAGCCCTGGAGGAAAAAGTGAATAGTCAGGAGCAGGATTAGAAACAGGATAAGTAAAAGGAGATAAGTATAAGGCAACAGGAGAGGTTGGTGAAGGTGCAGGGAATAAATCATCCCGCACTCTATGTACCAGTAAGGTATTTTTTTCCTTTGGCGAAACTTTCTTTGTTCTTATTCCCTGCACCGTGATATACCCCTAGATCTCATTTCCCACTATATAAAGGCAGTTTGTATTACTAAATTTAACTTTAGTAATACTCTATATTAACATATCTTAATTAATAAATACTTTATCCTATAAAACTAACAATTAGTATTAACAAATCAGGGGATACAAAGAAACTCAAATTGCCTTCGATCTTTTAGAACTCTCTTAGCTCTGAGAACAGGGAAGCTTAAAATATTTAATTTTTTAAATAATATTATCTGGATTTATTGGACCCAGGTCTGCTGGAATATTTGTGTTCTTTAAAATAACTTTTTTAATTGACTTAAATCGTTATATTTCATTTTAGTATTATTTCTACAAATAAATTTATCAATTTTGTATGTATATTATAACCAATAGGAAATAATTTATCTTAAGAAATCTATTAAACGTATAAATAAAAAGTTGAGAAATCCTGTTTGGACAGGAAAGGAGAAAAATATGTCTGAGAAAATTGCAAGAGCAAATGTTATTAGGTTAAAAAATGCACGTATAAAATGCCTGAAAATTAGACTTAGTAAGTCGGAACCGTTTGTCGTAAAGAATGATCTCAAGGATACAACAACAAATGAATCATAGCAGTTTCTGAAATTGGTTTTAAGTTTACATAATATTTGCAAGGCTGCCGAAAAAAGTTCTAAACTTCTCTCTGGATAATTGAACTTTTTCAAACAAACTGAATATGGATGTAGAATTGAAGCCTTTTAGGTTTTTAACTGAAAAAGTCAAACTATATTTATTTAATATGAGAGTAGACAAAGACTTCTCTTATAAGTTTGTGAAGGTATTATTTCATACTCATCCCCTTCAATTTGGATTTTATCATATAGTTTATAACGTTTAATGTATCGTTTGATTGAATTTGTTTCTCAAATTTAGTCATATTCTTGAATTTTTCACAAAACCATGAAATTTATTTTCCCATTATTCTGAAGTAGATATCTATATTCCTCTAAAATGTCGCATTCCTCTAAAATGCCGCAACTTTTTTATTTTCACATCGTTAACATATATCTTTTTTTTGTTTTCGTATGGTTTTACTGATTTTTACTAAGCCATCTTACTTTTTTTGTCTTATTTTTTACTTAATACAATGAAATTTTTTAAATACGCTTACTTTTTTGAAATTGTCGAAATGTTTATATAAATCCCACAGAAATTAATTATATACAATATATATTTTTATTAATATATTTTACATAAATAACACGGAGTAGTGTGATCTCATGAACAGCTTACTAAGTGCTGAGGGCAGCAGTTTACTACCTCCATTTCAAGACTATGAGCCGGAATTATATGACATCAGGTCCCATATCTTGCATTTTTACAGCAATATTAAGGATCGTGATTTAAGCATAATTGCAGAATCAAATATGACTGATCTCTATGAGATATTTTCCGAGCTCGATGAACTTGGGCATCTGGATATTTCTGACGGTCTATGTCAGGCCTTACTTAGAGACCCGGTGATCAGTTCCGTCCTTCCTGTGATTTACACCAGCTATACTCATTTTTTTAGTCTGCATGAGACTCAGCTAGCAAAAAATATCCTGGCTTGCAAGGAACCCTGGAAAATGCTGGAATCTTTTCCTCTATATCCCAGATACGAAAAAATGATCAGGACTCAAGTTCAGGCCTCCCCCGGAATTAAAGTGCTGGCTTTCATAGGCTGCGGTCCCCTTCCTGTTACTCTACTTCTTTTCAGTAAATTATACGGCATCCGTTGCATTGGTGTAGATCAGGACCCTGAAGCGGTGGGTCTGGCAAAAAGCTGTATAAAGCACTTTGGGCTTGAAAAGGAAATCAGTATTCTTGAGGGAGACGAAACCGTACTTTCAAAAATTGGATGGGACTCTGTGCTTATAGCAGGACTTGCCGAACCCAAACAGCGCATCTTTGAGAACCTACATATGATGATAAAAAATCGAAAATCGAGTTCTAAAAAGCCTGTTTCAGTTTGCTATCGCAACTATAGCGGCATAAGACAATTGCTATACTGGCCAGTCCAGCCGGAACAGACTAAAGGTTTCAGAAAAATAAAAGAAATCTATCCTGCTGGAAAAGTAAACAATACCCTAGTCTTCATGGAGTGTGAGTAACATTCAAAAAATCGATGTTGAGCCATTAATTACTGAATTTCGCCAGATCTATGCCCAGGTAAAAGATCTTAAAGAAACCGATATCCTGGATAATCCCTCTCCTGAACTGTATGCCGTGTTTAAAAGGCTGGATGAACTGGTATCTCTGGATATAGATGAACAGTCTATTGAGGTACTCTTTGAAAGCCCGGATTTTAATATTCTGATTGCTGAGATTTCTCGCTTTCGGTTTTTATACAATTTGAAACTTGAAATCGAAAAAGCAAAAAGTCTTCTTGAAAGCTCGAATCCGTGGCAAACTCTCCAGAATTTTACGTTTTATCCGAACTACTTGCAGCTTGCCCGAACTGAATATACAGGTTCAGGTCTTAAACCAAAGGATTGTGTTTTTTTTCTTGGAAGCGGCCCTCTACCACTTAGTCTGATAATGCTCTGTCGCGAACATGGTCTTTTCGGAATCGGAATTGAACAGGATGGGAAAAGGGCAAGTCTCTCTCGGGAGGTCATTGCTTGTCTCGGTCTTTCCGAAAGTATCGAGATCATCGAAGGAAATCACTTCACCCTGCCCCTTAAAACCAGATGTGACCTTTACATGGTCGCTGCCCAGGCTGAACCCAAAGAAGAGATATTCGAGCACCTTGCAAAAGTCCTTCCCAAAGGAAGTAAAGTTTCCTACCGCCTTTATGAAAAGGGCCTTCGGAGAATTTTGGACAGTAATTTCCTCTTTGAACTGCCTTCAGGATTTGAAGAATATCTCAGGGTTCAGCCGGAACCTCCAGTTAATAATACGGTTGTATTTTTAAAGAGATAAGATCTTCTGGAGATTATAGAAAGTGGTTTTCAAAATTTGTATCTATAATATCAGTTCTCAGAAGGGCTAAGGAAGTAGTGTAAGCAGTGGAAGCTCTTTTTAGATATAATGGTAGTATAAATATGCAGCAGTAATATGCAGCCTGCACTCAGAAGCAAAAATAAGACTTCCTGAGCTCTGATCTTTGTTCTGTAATAAGCTTTTTCGTGGTCCCTTCCGTAGCCTCTGCAAAGTATGCTTATATAGGTTCTTTCTCCCTTGAAAATTGAACTAATACTGTTTCCTACCTGCTCGATGACCCATTTTCTTTGCACATCTTTGTTCCATATATCAAAGAGTGTTGTTTGCTGTGTTGTTATGGTTTGTACTTTTATATTTCTGAAGTTTGAGAGATAATTATACAAATCTTCCCAACCTATTTTTTTCGATGCAGCGTATCATTCTCCATGTAGATATGGACTCTTTTTATGCAGCCATTGAAGAGCGGGAAAACCCTGAACTTCAGGGAAAAGCCGTCGTGGTCTGCATGCTTTCCGGAAGAAGCGAGCTCAGTGGGGCTGTAAGTACCTGTAATTATACCGCACGAGAGTCCGGGATCAAGGCAGGCATGTCATGTTCGAAGGCAAAGAAACTGAACCCTGAAGCAGTTTTCCTGCCTGTACGAAAGGATTTCTATACTTCGGTCTCGGACCGGGTTATGGAAATTCTCAGGAGTTATGCGGATGCCAGGGAGATAGGGGAAGCGTTTGAACAGATAAGCATAGACGAAGCCTTCCTGGAAATTACTGAAAAAACAGGTGGGGATTTTAACCTTGCCTTTGAGATTGGAACCCAGATCAAGAATGAAGTAAAGGATAAAGAGAAGCTGACATGTTCAGTAGGGGTAGGCCCAAATAAGCTTATTGCCAAGATGGCATCCTCTGTCCAGAAACCCGATGGGATTACTGTTATAAGTCCGGATAAATTTGAGAGCTTTCTCTGGCCTCTCAAGGTATCTAAACTCTGGGGAATAGGGAATGTAACCGCAGGAAAACTGCAGGAAATGGGCATAGTCACAATAAAAGATCTTGCTGAACACGACGTTATTGACCTGATCTCAACTTTCGGAAAAACGCGGGGAGTCTGGCTTAAACAGGCTGCATCAGGCATCGATGATTCCCCTCTGAAAGAAAAGGACGGCTCAGAACAGATAGGAAGGATCGCAACTCTGCCTGAGGATACTCTCGACGTTAATCTTATCTCTCAGCTACTTGACAGGCTGGCAGGGGATGTAATTTCAAAACTCGATTCAAGGGAGCTTTCCTTCAGGACTGTAACTATTACGGTCATAAATTCAAAGTTCAGGATGTACACTAAAAGCCGTACACTAAACCACCCGGCCTATTCAAAGGAAACTCTTCTCGAGGTGACTCGCGAAATCCTTAATGAGTTCCTTTCAGAAAGCCGGACTGAGTTCAGGCGTGTAGGTGTCAGGGTAGGAGAACTTCAAAAAAGAATGGGCCAGAAAAGCCTTTTTGATTATTGATTTTTGCCCTTTTTTGATTATCAAATTTGCTTTTTTGAAGTTTTACGTTTACCTCTATATGAATTATCACTTTTTCTTTCTGCAAAGTACTCCGTTCTAATTCGTGTAAATGTAAGAGGTTATGAAAGAGTTCAAATAAACTTAACAAGCGGGCAGACTTCGATACATGCTCCGCAGTGAATGCAGTTTTCTTTAATTCTTACTTTCTTTTCTTTCATTTCAATCGCATTATGCTCACAGTGGCCCACGCAAACTCCACACCCCTGGCAGATTAAAGCCCTTCTTACTGAGAGCTCAACAATTCTCATAAGCTTTTTTAGCTCTTTTTCGTTCTCGCTTCTCCCATTAACATTCCCTGAAGCAAAAACCTGTGCTCTGGATTCTCTGAAAACGACTGACGCAGCCCCTTCTATGAAAGAAGCCTTTCCGACGGGTGAAAGCATTCCGCTTTCTTTCAGAGTTTCTATGTCAATTGCCTGCCCGAAGCTTCCGTCCGCAGATATTCCTCCTGCTTTGCAGGGCCTGTACCCTGTTGCGACTTCAAAATGAAGTTCTGTTGGAGCTTCTTGGGATGGAATAAGAGAAATTCCTTTTTTCTCAGCAAGGTTCTGGAGAACCCGAGGATACTGCTTGTAGCGCCATAAACCGTACTTTACCCACTCAGGAGAAAACCCCATTTTCTCGGCATAGGCAAGGAGATGGGAGTTCAGCTTTTTTGCAAGGTCTGGATGGCTTTCTTCAAGCTGAAAGAAATCTGCAAGAGAGGAAGATGGGCAGAGCCAGCATCCCATCCTGTCATATCCTTTTTCATAAGCCGGATTATAGGGAGCTTTTGTCCTGAAAAGGTAAAGCCAAACATGAAGAGCTGTCCATTCCTGTATAGGGGATGCTCCAACCTGGTTTCCCACCCAGGGATTTTTCCAGACTTTCTTGCTGATTGAACGGGCGTGGGATTCATACTGACGCTGTCCTATGAAACTAAGACATCCGCCTTCGTAGTTCTCGTCAATTAACCGGGTAATTGGCCCGAGTTTGCAAATCTTGCAGCACCAGCGAGTATCCATTGTAGGAGGGCCAAAAACACTTATCGAGTCCCAGAAAGCGTCTTCTGCGCTTGATGTCCTGAGTTTTTTCCCGTAGTGTTCTACAACCTGTTTGACGTTTTCAACGGTTTCCGGAAACTCAAGCCCGGTATCTGCAAACATAATTTCGTAATCGTCAAGACTCTCATCAACTAGCTGGAGCACAGCAAGGCTATCCTTCCCCCCGGAATAGGATACGCTTACTTTCAGTTCCATGCTTCTTGCTACATTTTTTATGAAGGCATGGGACCTTTCTATCATGCCGTCCAGAATTTTTTCGTTGGCTTTTACGGCATCTTCCCAGGTCTGTCCTCCAAGTTTTGTTTTTTGAGGCTCTGGGTCTTTGCTCCAGCGCGGTTTTACTGCATGCCCGTGGTTTTCTTCATACATTTCCTTTCCTGTCATTCGGGCTCGCCCACAGCAGATTACTTCCCCTGCGGGGTTCAGTACAACTACCTCATCTTCTTTTTTGATTTCAGGATCGGCATCGAGAACCCCGGGAGCCAGAACACTTGCTCCTTTTTCCAGGATAAAAGGTACAACTGCCTGCTCGATAACAACCCATTTTTTCAGGGCTTTTCTATCTCTGCCCTGGAAAAGCCTTCTCGCTCCTTCGAGCCTTGGAAGCAGGACCCATTCACAGCTCTCTATTTCAAATCTGAGAGACGCAAGCACTTCCCCGTCAACTATAATCTCATCCATACGGTCTTCATACGGAGCTTTATTTAGCACTACGAGGTGTCCTTCAGGTATAAGTGGCGCATTGAACTGTTTTTCCGAAACCGAGTTTATGCGTTTTATATCATAATCAAAAGCAGGACGGATATCCCCTGGAGGGGTTACCTCAACTTTTTTTGTATTTTTGCCGCATCCGCACCGTTTACCTAGCACAGGCACATTACAGGCCTCACACCAGTGCAGAAGCATTTTTCCAAGATATGCTGGTCTGGACATGTCATGCAGATTGAGAGAGGTTCACCTTTAAAAGGCTTTGGCTTTTCCTCGTTTTCCATAATCTTTTTTTGAGAATTTTCGGAATGCCAGTAACCTTTATTAACAAAATTGACCCGAATGTTTTCAGTTTAGTGTCTAAATGAATGTTTAGTTTAGTGTCTAGATACCTCTGGATTCAGTGTCTGGATAATCTGAATTATGCAAATCGGGCTTTTTGCTAAGAAGAAAATGAGTTTCTGTATCTTCAATTTTTTCAAAACCAAGTTTGTTGTAAAACTTTTGAGCCGCAAAATTAACTTTTAATACTCTGAGAGTTGTTTCTATTTTTTCTTTTTGGGCATTGGCAATAATATCTGAAAAAACTAAAGTTCCTATTCCTTTACTCTGATATTCTGGCAACACCTGGATTTCATCAATATGAATGGATGTTTCATTTCTACTGAAGGCCACGACGCCAACGTTTTTGCCTTCTACAACAATAATTTGGTGTTTTATCTCTTTGGATTCCTTGCTGAAAAAAGTTCTCTGTAAATCTTCATCCCAGGTACCCCATGTTTTTATTATATAATCTGCCATGTTAGTCTTCTTCAGATTATAAATAAAATCATGATCTTCTTGTGTTGCCATTTTTAAATTATACATTTGCTCACCCTTTAGAGTAAAGTTTATTGACAATATCAAGCAATTGTTTCAATTAACTATATCAGGAAAAAAGCGCTAATTCTAATCTTACCTCAATATAAAATAATTTACTTCTATATATACTCTCCCACATCAACCTATATATTGAAATGTACTGTTTTTCCAAATGTTTTGCTCTTTTAACAAGGCTCAATAATCCAAGGATTGGGGCATACTTTCGTATAATACATTGGCAAGTTCTTTCAATGAGACAATAATTTTAATGTTTTTGTTTTGCAAAGTTTTGTTGTTTCTATTTATCCATATGCCTTTCATTCCAATTTTTTCACATGGTATAATATCAGTTTCGATGGTGTCTCCAACATAGAAGCATTTTTCTGGTTCTTCACCATTTCTTTTACATGCAATTTCAAATATTTCCGTATGGGGTTTTGAAACATTAAATTCTCCTGCTGCTATGATATCAACAAAGTAATGAGAAATTTTCATTTTATCTAGCTTTAATTTTTGTTGCCCTAAATCGCCATTACTGATGATACCCATTTTTAATTTTGAAAGTTTTTTCAAGCATGGTATCACATCATTAAAGGGTTTCCAGCTTAATTCATAATTGCGTAAATAGTAATCAAATACTTCAAGTGCTTCTTCGCTTGCCAGGTTAATATTTCGTTCTAAATACAGTTCTTTAATTCGCTCTATTCGCTGCTCTTCAAAAGAGCATTCTTTTGCTAAATATTTTTCAAAGTGTTTTTCTGATAATTTGCACCAAATAGAATAAAATTCATTAAAATCCATACCAAAAAAATTTCGGTAATTCTGGTGAAATAATTTTACCCCAGTGAATTCTGCACTTTTATGATCCAACAGAGTACCATCTATGTCAAAGAAAACCATCATACTTTTTCCTCAAACTTAATAATATGAAATACGAAAATTTAGCAGGAATATCTTTGTATCAGTAATACAATAGGAAAGATCTGTTTTCTTCAAGTTATACTCTCTGTTTAATAATTAGTTATAAATTTCCTGATAAATAATCATTTTTCATAGGTCAAGGAATTTTTTTGCCTGAAAGCTATCGATTTTGCACCCAAATCCTGCTTTAAGTTTTGGACTATTTACATGAAATCGATACTCTGTTCCATCCTACAATGAAATTAAATATTTGGCAACTGTTGCGGGAATGGAAGAAATTTCTCTTGATTTCTCAATTAACCGAAAACGCATGTATGGTATTCTTTTAGCGATAACGTCTTGACAAAATCGGTCTGAATGTTTCAGTTTAGTGTCTAGATTCCCTGGATTCAATATCCGGATAATTCGGAATATTCAAATTGGGTTTTTTACTAAGAAGAAAATGAGTTTCTGTATCTCCAATTTTTTTAAAACCAAGTTTGTTGTAAAAATTTTGAGCTATAAAATTAACTTTTAACACTTTGAGATTTATTTCTATTTTTGTCTTTTGAGCATTGGCAATAATATCTGAAAGAATTAAAGTTCCTATTCCTTTATTCTGATATTCAGGCAATATTTGTATTTCATCAATAACAGTGGATTTTTCATTTTGACTGAAAGCAACAATGCCAACATTTTTATCATTTACAACAATAATCTGGAATTCTATAGTTTGGAAATACCTGCTGAAAAACTCTCTTTGAAAATCTTCGTTCCAATTGCCCCATGTTTTTATTACATAATCTTCTATGTTAGCCTTATTCAAGTTATAAATGAAATTATAGTCCTCTTGTGTTGCTATTTTTAAAATATATATTTGCCCACCCTTCCAATAAAATTTATTGATAATATCAAGCAATTGTTTCAGTTCATCATAGTTTCAGTTCATCATATCCGGAAAAGTGTTAATTTTTGTTTTCTTTATTACAAAATAATCTTACTTGATAATATACTCTTCCGCATCAACTTATATTTCCCGTTTCATGTCTAAACGTGTAAGTTATGCTTCTTTAAGTAATATATAATAAGGAAGATCTGTTTTCTTCAAATCATAACCTCTGTTTGACAACTCGTTAAACATTTCCTGATATATATCATATTTCACATAAGTAGAGATGAAATCATAATTATTAACTTGTGACCATAGCGACGGAGAACATCTTTCAATGTACAACCTGTTGCAATTACAGATATATCCTATTCATTGATTTTCTTGCATCTTCAAAAAGCATTCTTGTATGTTGTTTCTGTGGAAGAACATATAGGTCTATGGACTTCCACAAATGTAATCTGTTTTGTAATCTGTTTTACAGAAGAATATTATAATATTGAAAATAATAAAATTACTATTACTTAGACTGCTATTTATTAGACTGGTTTCAGAATCGGCTCATGATATAGATATATACAAATGCAGAAATAATGGATATTGGGGGAACTTCATGGTAGTCATAAAAGAAATAGATTCAGCCGGATTCGGGAAAATCCTTACAATCCTTTATGGAACAATGGGTTTAGTTTTTGGGTTTTTTACAACAATCGCTGCTTTAATGGGAATTTCTATACCAAAAAAATTCGGAATTTTTTCCTCAATTTTCGGGAAATGGGCTGTACTTAGTCTACCTATATTTTATGGAGTATCTGGATACTTTATAGGGCGTATTGCAGCTAGCTTCTATAATACTATAGTAGGCTCGAAAAAAGGGTTCAAGGTGGAGGTTTTGCGCTAAAAATATATATCTTCTATAAAAATTAAAACTCGAAACTTCATATCTCAACAGTTTGTTTTTGTTACTTTTTCTTTTTCTTAGTTTGCTTATTTAAATGAAATTACGGGATAAAACTGGTTGCCTATGCTGCTTTCATTTTCTGCTCCCAATCACATTTAAGCTTTTTATGGTAATTCACTGATTAGTTTAGCAATGGTTTAAAAAACCAAAATTAGGACAACCTTAACACCTAAGGTAATGACGAGATCGATAGTCAAAAAAGGGTGAGGTGAAAAGTACTTTCATTTCTTTGTGTCTGTCATTCGAGGCAATCATATCCGTTTATTTAGATGAATTTCTTGTTAATCTGTCCAATTCTTCCTGGTAATCTTCAATATCCTTATTTACAAGACATAATAATTCATCAAAATCCGTCTTTGTATACTTTAATAATAGTTTTGCGTTACTGTTTTCTTTGCAATCCTGTAAATGTTTATTATAAGCTTCCATAGTTGTAACTTTATAAAATAAATCAAAAGTCGACTTATTAACACGGTATGTATAAATTCCAAATTTTTTAAGCTCCGCTGATTGTACGTGATAAAGAATAGCTTGTGGGTTCTCTTTAGTATATGGATCAGGAGGGTCAAAAAGAAGTAAATATTTTTTATAATTCCCGTCATAATGAAGATTACTGCGTGCAGGACACAGTTCAGGTAAAAAGTATTGTTTATCCTGCAAAATATCTTTAACTGGCAGATAAAAATTTTCTAGTGATTTTTCAATATATTCAATTCTTTGTTTGTCTTTTGATTGCTTCAACATAGCATGGGTGTCTAACGCATAGAATGCTGTAACCACAATAAGCGAAGAGGTAAGAATTACATTTGCAGACATACCAAGTAAAGTTGCTTTTGTGTCAACATCATCAGTAACAAATAATGTCGAATTAAAAAGAGCAAGTCTATCATCCCAAAATAAAAATCCGCATATCTCCTTTGCAATTAACATTATCAGTCCAGAAAGAATTAGTATCAATATTAATTTCCACGAAATCAAACAAATTTCACTAACCCAATTTTTTACCCCCAAAATCCTGTTTTTCAGCCATCCCATCCAAGTTTTAACACAAATACGCCAATTTTTAGGATCAGCTGAGCATGTGTTACAACTATTTATTTCGCTTTTAATATTTTCTTCACTTTGGCTCATATTGTCATACATTGAGCATACATTTTAAAAAGTTGACCATTTGTTTGCAAATATGACCTAATAAGAGATTATGTATTGAGTCTATTAAATAGGGATGATATACAGAAAAATAACATCTTCTCTTCTCCTGCGTTCTCTTGAGTTCTAAAGGTACAGGGGTAAGGACTCCTAAGTCAAATCCATTCAGTGAATTTCAAAATTTATTCCTGTTCAGAAAAATTTTGACATAAGGGAAGACTCTGAAACGCAGTGTTCTGAAAAATTACACTCTTTGCAGAATTTTTCTTCTTTTCTCTCAGGCATAATTCCGTCTTTAATTTTTTTCACTTCTCTACAGATTTTGAGCACTTCCCGCCTATCCGAGCTTCGAACAGCCACCCTTCGGAGCAGGCCGAAACTTACATACTCCACGAAGGCAAAGGGAACTTCTTTTTCATTTTCGGCTTCAAGAAGCAGGACAAAAGCTGCGGCGTGTATCCGGTCAGAAGCCCATACTCCATGTTGAGGGCAGCTTCCGGGCTTTAATATTGAGGGAACCTGCACACCTTCAAAGCAAACGAGTTTTGATGGAACACCTTTGAGGTTGAGTCTTTCTGAGGACAGAAATGGCTCGGTTTTAACAGGCGTAAGTGCCGCAAGCATAGGCTCTTTCCCAAATTCTTCAAGTGCTCCCAGCAGGTTGGCTGTAATTTCGGGAAGTTTAGCTCTTGCCCGCGCTTCTCCTTCCTCATAAATCTCCTTTGTAACACCTACGAGTTCTCGCGGAAACAGGAGTGGGAGGTCTGTACATACCTTTGACAGGGAAATTTCAAGCTCTTCATGAAGGCTATCGGCGTTTAACGAACACTCCTTCACAATTTCGGGGTAATTCAGGGAGAGTTCCTTCAGGATTATTCTTTCGAGCCTGGAGGCGGTCACTTCCGAAAACAATTCAAAGCCTCGACTGACAAAGTATACTCTCCTCGGGCAGTTGGTGTATAGAAGAAGGTCTGAGACATTTATCTCCTTATTGGACGAATCGGTTGACATCATACATTAATTCTTTCGCAAGTATTATAAATTTTTTTAAGAGCATTTGCAGTACATTGATTCAGAAGTCTTGCGACAATTGCCGAATTCATATTCGTTAGATATATAAGGTAATGTTTCCTCTTAGAGTACGTGAGTCATGACATCTAATGAATCCTCAGAAAATCTGCGCAACCGTCTGGCGGAAAAAATGGCTGGAGATATAACCCTTTCGGAAAAGCCGGGAGAGTCGCTCAAAAAATGGAGATTGAATTTTGAGATATCCCAGACCGACATTGCAAGTTATCTTAAGGTTTCCCCCTCCGTTATCAGTGATTATGAAAGTGGGAGACGAAAGTCTCCAGGAACACTAATTATAAAAAAGATTGTTGAGTGCCTACTTGAAATTGATATGGATAGGGGAAGCAAAAAAATTCACGCTTACGAATCTGTACTTAATGCCGAAAGCGGTACGAAATCCATTTACTCAACATACGAGTATACGATCCCGATACAGCTTGCTAAACTGGTCAACCTTATTGAAGGAGACATTATCTACAAAGGAGTTGAAAGACCTCTTTACGGTTTCTCTGTCATTGACAGCCAGAGAGCAATCCTGGAACTTTCTTCCCATGAGTTTCAGAAGCTCTATGGTTGGAGTACCGATAGGGCCATGATCTTCACGAAGGTCAGCACCGGTAAATCCCCAATGGTAGCCATCCGGGTTACCAACCTTAAGCCTGGTGCCGTGGTACTTCACGGGCTTCGAAAAGAAGAGGTCGAACCTGTTGCAATCAAAATGGCAGAAGTCGATCGTATTCCCCTGGTTGCAACTAAAATGGATCTTGACCAGATTGTTCAGTTACTTAGAAAATACAGTCAATATTATACCAGGGAATAAAACCCTGAATTCTAATGCCCTGAAACACTCAAAAACAGGTGGAAATAATGACTATTGGAATCGTGTCTTACGGTGCTTATGTCCCCCGATACCGTATCAAAGTTGAAGAAATCGCCCGGGTATGGGGTGATGATGCAAATGCTCTTAAAAGTGGCCTGATGGTATATGAAAAATCCGTACCTGATATCGATGAAGACGCAGCAACTATAGCTGTGGAAGCGGCAAGATACGCGATGACAAGAAGCGGGGTTGATCCAGAAAGGATTGGGGCGGTATATACAGGCTCGGAGAGTCATCCCTATGCTGTAAAGCCAACAAGCACAATTGTCTCCCAGGCTATAGGAGCGACCCCAAACATGACTGCAGCAGACTTCGAATTTGCATGTAAAGCAGGGACAGCCGCAGTTCAGGCCTGTATGGGACTGGTAAGTTCAGGGATGATTGACCTGGGCATGGCTATAGGAGCCGATGTTTCTCAGGGGGCCCCAGGTGATGCCCTCGAGTATACTGCAGCTGCAGGAGGAGTTGCCTGCCTCATTGGGAAAAAAGAATCCGAACTTGCCGCAATTATTGAAGATACTTATTCTTTTACAACTGACACCCCTGACTTCTGGAGAAGGGAAGGAATGCCCTATCCTGAACACGGAGGCCGTTTTACAGGAGAGCCAGGCTACTTCAAGCATGTGACTAACGGCGCAAAAGGTCTTCTGAATAAACTTGGAACAAAGCCTGAAGATTATGATTATGCGGTTTTCCATCAGCCAAATGGTAAATTCCCTACCAAAGCTGCAAAAACCCTGGGTTTCACTAAGGCCCAGATTGCTCCAGGACTTGTAGTTCCAAAAATCGGGAACACGTATTCAGGTTCCTGTCTTATGGGAATTGCTGCAACTCTGGACCAGGCAAAACCAGGGGACAGAATTTTCGCGACTGCATTCGGGTCAGGTGCAGGGTCTGATGCTTTTAGTATAACGGTTACAGATAGGATCGAGGAAATACGAAACAGGGCTCCGACGGTTTCCGAACTGATTAAAGATCCTATATATATTGACTATGCAAGATACGCCAAACATAAAGGTAAGATCCGCAGGTCATGAAAACGGAGTGAAGAATATGAGAGACGTAGCAATTATCGGAGTAAAGAATACCAAGTTCGGAGAACTCTGGGGACGTTCCCTGAGGGATATAGTAGTAGAAGCCGGGGCCGGAGCACTCGAAGACGCAGGTATTGGTGGAAAAGAAATCGACTCCCTCTACGTAGGAAACATGAGCGGAGGCCGATTTATTGATCAGGAACATATAGGGGCTCTTATCGCGGACTATTCGGGACTTTCCAAGAACCTGCATGTGCCGGCTACGCGAGTTGAAGCTGCCTGTGCGTCGGGTGGGCTTGCCCTTCGACAGGCCATCATGGCTGTAGCTTCCGGTTATAACGATATCGTGATTGCAGCAGGAGCAGAAAAAATGACTGATGTAGAGTCTGAGGAAGCGTCTTCAGCTCTTGCAGCAGCGGCCGATCGGGAGTGGGAAGGGATGACAGGGGCAACTTTTCCCGGGATTTATGCAATGATTGCAAGGTTGCATATGCACAGGTATGGGACTACCAGCGAACAGCTTGCCGAAGTTGCCGTAAAGAATCATAAAAATGGCTCTTTGAATCCTATTGCTCAGTATAAAAACAGAATCACTGTGGACGACGTATTGAACTCTATAATGGTAGCCGATCCTTTACATATTTTTGACTGTTCTCCAATAACTGACGGCGCTTCAGCTCTTGTGCTTGCCCCAGCGGATATTGCGCACAAGTACACGGATACTCCTATTTATATCAGGGCAACCGCTCAGGCAAGTGATACAATTGCGCTTCATGACCGGCGGGATATAACAACCCTCGATGCAACCGTGGTGGCTGCAAAACGCGCATATTCCATGGCAAAACTGAGGCCTGAAGATATCGACCTTGTGGAAGTACATGACTGCTTCACCATTGCTGAGATTTGCGCAATTGAAGACCTCGGGTTTGCAGAAAAAGGAAAAGGCGGAATTGTCACAGCAAACGGGGAAACCGCAATAGGAGGCAGGATTCCTGTCAATACATCCGGCGGCCTCAAGGCCTGCGGACATCCAGTAGGGGCAACAGGCGTAAAGCAGGCCGTAGAAATTGTAACTCAGCTGCGCGGAGACGCAGGCAAGCGTCAGATCGAAGGCGCAGAGTACGGCATGACCCATAATGTAGGAGGGTCAGGAGCAACAGCAGTAGTGCATATTTTTTCGAGGGAGAGGTGATATCCGATGTCTTCCGTTCCAAGATTCTGGAGAAGTATCGGCAGCAGGTATAACCTTGAAGGTACCCGTTGCAAAGAATGTGGGGAACATTTCTATCCCCCGCGCAATTTTTGCGTAAACTGCAGGCGTGTAGGTCATATTGAACCTTACAAGTTCAAAGGCACTGGGAAAATAATATCGTATACAATAATCCATACAGCTGCGGAAGGTTTTGAAGACCAGACTCCTTACACTCTTGCGATAATTCAGCTAGATGAAGGTCCCCGCCTGACTTCGCAGGTAATTGGTGATCCTGAAAAAATTCATATTGGAATGAGGGTAAGATCCGTATTCCGTAAGCTCGGAGAGGACGGTGAAGGTGGCATGATCTATTATGGCACCAAGTTCGTTCCTGAAGATGCATGAAAGATCCGGATTTTCCGGGTCCCATTTTCTTTAGCTTTTAATATTGAGCCTATCCCATAACTCAAGACTGCTTCTCCAAATATGGAATTAAAAATAATCAATGAGTTTCTAATCACGGGAAATAGTTCTAAAATTCTATCAATTTTGAGTATAAAACTGGTTTTGGGATGAACTCATTAAATACACAGATTATAATTTTTCATCCAATATTATAATTTTTCATCCAATATTACAATTTTTCATCCAATTTTTATATTTTATTGAGGATATTTGATGAGGATGAAAATTGCGATGGCGTTGATGTCTGTTATTTTTATGCTTGTGGTCGCAATTATATCCGATGTCTTCCATTTGCTGCCCGATAGCGATGAGGCTGTCCTTCTAGAATTAATGAGCACTATCTCTCTTTTCGGTTCTGTACTTTTCTTATCAGAAGCAAGAAAAGTACTACCCAGTGGTATCTGGCAGTCCCGTTTTGTATTTCGCTCTTTTTACTATTTCTCGTAAGTTTTTGGCAAGTTAATGGTGAAAAACTTCTGGTGACTACAGGTACCTCGTAACACCCATCGTGATAACACTTCTGTCGTTTCTGTCCCCATTTTCGTTACTGGTCTTTTTATCTTTGCATAGACATCCATACTCGATGAAGCCATATCTTGCAGTTTCATTTATAGTGAGCGTTATCTCTATATTTTCCCTTTTCTTTGCAGTCTGGAAACTTTCATCAAGGCACTCACACGAGGCATCTTTTAGTGACGGTCTCATAGCAATTTATTTCCTTTATTGGTTAATTGTAATGCCAATTATAGGATTATGTTTTTTACATCGTTCTAAGGTAAGAATAACAGGGTTATGTCAAGTCAAGGGGAGGACAATTTCATGAGTTCTATATTCGCTGGTATAATTTTTGTCACTAGTAGACTTATCGCCCATAGATTTGATAGAGTTTGCTTCAAGCAAATTTATATATCCTTTTTAATGTAAGTGTTTACTAATTTAATCGTATTTAACTGGAGATGCCTGAAAATTATGATTGAAATCGAGGTCAAAGTCAGAACAGACCATTCAAAGGCCCGCCCTATTCTCAAGAAAATAGGGGCAGTAAAACTTGGAGTTGAGAACCAGTCCGACGTTTATTTTGCAGCTCCTCACAGGGATTTTGCAAAAACCGATGAAGCGCTCAGGATACGTTCCCTGAATGATCAGGCTGTACTGACTTACAAAGGCCCCAAACTCGATGGGATCTCCAAGACCCGGGAAGAACTCGAAACTCCTGTAGACGAGGCCACTACAACACAAATACTGCATGCCCTTGGGTTTTCGGAAGCCGGAGTAGTCCGCAAAAAAAGGGAAGTTTTCAGGGCGGAAGAGATCACTGTCTGCCTCGATGCCGTTGAAGGGCTTGGAGAATTTCTTGAAGTCGAAATCGTGGCTGAAAATGAAAAAGAACTCGAAACTTCAAGGGCAAAGTTATTTGAATTACTAAAACAGTTTGGTGCCGGAGAAAAGGATTCTATCAGGACTTCTTATCTTGAGATGGTACTGGAGAAAAATAAAGGTTAATACATCTGGTAGATGTATGTAACAATTTTTCAATGTTTTTCGTACACTCTTTTTACAGGTAGTGTCTTGTAAAAGAGTTAATCTTAAGCTGAAGAAATTGATATAACACTTGATATTATAATATTATCTTAATTTGGAAACCCCGGAAATACAGCCGGATAAACATTTCAGGTGGGTATGGAGGCATGAAGGATATAGAAGATTTAATACAGAAAGCTGTGGAACTGCAAAGCAACGGGCTTGCGATGGGCCAGATCGCCGACGAACTCAATGTTTCAAGGGAAACCGTTACCTGGCTTTTAACCCGTTCAAAAAAAGAAGAAATAACTCCCGCTCCAAAAGATATTTCTGTAAACTGGAACAACATAGGAAAAAGTGCTAAACGTCTCCACAACATCTCGCTTGCACTCTGCGATGTGGCGCTCGAGAACTTGGAAAAAATAGGTGCTGAAGTAGATGTGGTTGTTGGCGTTGCAGCCAATGGTATTCCTCTGGCAAGCATGATGGCATATGAGCTGGGTGCGGATTTGGCTATTTACCATCGTAAAGGGCAGGAGACTGTTCGCGCAGGCAAAGGGACTATAAGCAGAAATTTTGGATCCGTTGCCGGTAAAAACTGCGTTATCGTGGATGATGTTATTACCACCGGTTCAACCAGTAGGGAAGTGATTGAGCAACTGAGGGAAATGGGTGCAAAACCAAGAGTTGTAGTGGTCCTGGTAGACAAAAAAGGTGTAGATACAATCTTTAATGTTCCGATTCAGTCTCTTTTAAAAGTTGTACGTTTGGACTGAAAATACTTGGTATCGCGTTAATCCTCAAGGATTCAACTATTTTGAATAATTGTCCTTGAAGTCGAAATTGTGGCTGAAAACGAAAAAGAGCTCGAAACTTCAAGGGCAAATTTATTCTAACTGCTAAAACAGTTTGGCGCTGGGGAAAAGGATTCTATCAGGACTTCTTATCTTGAGATGGTACTGAAAATAAAAAATCACTAATCTATCCTAAATTCAAATATACTTCTGTTAATCAGTATCTTGAATGGTAATATAAAAATATAACCTGCGTAAGTTAGATTCAATTATTTTCTCTTTAGAAGTAAAAGTTATTTTTACAGGGTATATGCAAATGGAAAAAATAAACTTTTCCCAAAGAATCTCCAACAACAATAATATTTTCATCTTTCAAAATATCAAAAGCTGTAAATGGAACATCTCCTGTAAAGCAAGAAACTTCGCTACTACTTTCTAAATCCCATACCCTAAGGGTATTATCTCTAGAAGCTGAAACAACATACCGTGAATTAGAAGTGACTGCGACTAAAGTGGCAGAATCAGTATGTCCTCTAAGTGACGTTTTTACTATTTGTTTTTTTAAATCCAAAATCTTAATGGTTCTATCATATGAAGCTGAAACTGCATATTTTCCATCCGGTGTGATCACAATTGTTGATGGTGCAGATTTATGACCTTCCAAAGTTGCTATTTCTTCTCTGTTCTCCAAACTCCATATTTTATGTGTACCATCTCCTGAAGCCGAAACAATAGACTTTCCATCAGGAGTTATTGCTACTGAACTTACTGATCCTGAATGACCAATAAGAGTTATTGTGTCTATTCCTCTATCTAAATCCCACACCTTAAGAGTTTCATCATGTGAAGACGATACAATACAATTTTTATTTGGTATAATTGAAATAGTGGATATGTAGTTTTTGTGACCTTCTAACGTCACTTTTATTTTTCCGTTTTCCAAGTCCCATACTTTAATTGTTCTATCAAATGAGCCTGAGATGGCATATTTTCCATCAGAAGTAATTGCTACTGAAGTCACTTCACGCTTGTGGCCTTTTAAAGTCATGTTTCCTTTTTTCAAGTCCCAAACCCTTAAGGTTTTATCACTTGAACCTGAAATAATACGCTTCCCATCAGGAGTTATCACAAAATCAGTTACTGGCCCAGAGTGCCCTTTTAAAGTTACTTTTTCTTCTTTTGTTTTCAAGTCCCAAACCTTTAGAGTTCCATCATATGAACTAGAAACGGCAAGTTTGCCATCAGGAGTGATTACGATTTTATTTACTGACTTTGAATGTCCTGTAGATATTGTTTCTTCATCTAATTTTTTCAAATCCCAGACTTTTAAAGTGTTATCAGATGAACCTGATATAGCATATTTTCCACTAGGGGTGATTGCGATTTTACTTACTGAGTTTGAGTGGCTTATTAAAGTCGTAAGTTCTTCCATTTTCTCCAGATCCCAAACTTTTAAGGTGTTATCAGATGAGCCTGAAACGGCACGCTTGCCGTCAGGTGTGATTACAATTTCAGTTATTGGCTCTGAATGCTCTTTGAAAGCTGCTTTTTCTTCTCCTGTCTCCAAATTCCAAACCTCTAGGTTTCCATCAAGTGAACCCAAAACGACAAGTTTTCCATCAGAAGTTATCGCAAAAGCAGTTATTGATTTTGAATGCGCTCTTAAACTTCTTATTTCTCTCCATTTTTCTAAATCCCACACCTTAAGAGTTCCATCGTGTGAACCTGAAACAGCATATTTTCCATTCGGAGTTACTGCAATTGAGAATACCTTCTCGTGACCTCTCAAAGTTGCCATTTCTTCTCCTTTTTCCAAATCCCAAACTTTAATAGTATTGTCTCCTGGAATTTCATGCAATGAATTTTCTAGATTTTCAAAAGCGGAAGAAGAAGTAGAAAGTACATATTTTCCATTGGGAGTTATTACAATTTTATCTACCGGCCCTTCATGTCCTACTAATGTCGTTTTCTCTTTTCCTGTTTCTAAATCCCAAATTTAATAGTTTTATCAAGTGATCCAGAAACGATATATTTTCCGTCTGGAGTAATAGCAACTGTTTGGACCCAATGTGTGTGTCCTTTAAGAGTTGTTTTTTCTTCTCTTTTTTCCAAGTCCCAAACCTTAATGTTGTTATCTCCAATTAAGCACATTATGTGGTAAGAACAAGAAGCGGCGTATTTTCCGTCCAATGATACCGCAATTGCAGTTACAGGAGTGAGATGTCCCTTCAACGTCCCCTTTTCTATCCACTCATTCAAATCCCAAATTCGAATGGTTTTGTCCGTTGAAGCCGAAATTGCAACTTTTCCATTGGATGTGATAACGACATCATTTATTGGATGAGCATGTGCCTTAAAAGTTCTTTTCAGCGAGCCACCGGGCGGTTTTAGGCAAGGTTGAAGAGGAATTAGTCTGACATCTTCTTCTTTCCATTGAGTAGCTTGATCCAATAATAATCTTATTTCTTCATTTTGATTGAAAACTTGCAGTCGTCCAATAAGTTGCCCAGAAAATTGAGCTTCATCTTTAGCTATAATGTCAAAAGAAAGCTGGATTGCCTCTTTCACAAGTTCAATTTTTGGTTCATTAGAGAGAAATTCGTAATCATGAAGTAGGGAATTTAAATCTGGGATTCCTTTTCCATCTTTTTCCTGCATTAAACGAACACATTTGATCTTTTTGCACATCCACTCAAAGTCTAAAAGGAGCTTGTGAAGTTCTTCCCTTCTTCCAGCTTCTTTCATGTGGTATGCAAGATGTTCGAAGAAATAGCCATCTTCAGAACCATTACTCCATTTATTGCCACATTCTTTACCATATGCTGCCAGCAGCTTGTTATGGAGACTGGTTAAATCCCCCACTGTCGCTCTCAAGTAATCTAATTGCAGGTCATGCAGAGATATAAGGCGATTAGGGGCTTCACCATCAAGTCGCAGAAGAGATCTATCTTTCAATTTAGTGAGCAGTTTTTCAACATTGCGTCTTTTCAGGTTCCCAGTATGTTCCCAAAGCATTGCAATTGTAGTTTCGGGCACTAATTCATCTTCAGGAAAGATCACTAATTCCTGATAACGCATTACAGCATTAGGATCTTCAAGTGATAGAAAATCTACACTGACTTTCAATGCTCTGCCTACATTGGGATCTGGATAATTTGGCAATTGAGCTTCAATGAATTCAAGATCAGCCTCTTGTAAGGCTTCGAGGATATACGTCCATGATATGCCACTTTTAGCCATTGCACCGCATATGGATAGGGCAAGTGGTAAGTATCCGCACTCTCTGGCAACCTCGGCAGCCTTAGATGTCAATGAATCTATTTCCTGTTCGCACCAATTTGCTAGAAGCTTCAATGCTTCAGGTTTGCCGAGCACTTTTATTTCATGTTTCTGAGCTCCAAGAGAAGTGACAACGTCATCATTTCGCGTGGTAATAAGTAGCCTGCAACGTGAACCTAAAGCATTGAAGAAAGGCGTAGCTTGTGGAACTTTCCAGACATCATCAAGTATAATGAGGCAGACTTTATCTGATAGCATCTTTGAAAGACTCGCTTCAGCTTCTTTTTTACTACTATAATTTACAGGGTCATCTCCAAGATTTGTTCCGATCAGTCTCATATTCCCACTAGCATCAGATTCCGATGCTTCTAATCCAACAGTAATCCAGAATATTCCATCATAAAAAGCTCTACGAGTTTCCGCAGAGCGGGCAAAAGCTGCTGATAATACGGATTTTCCCATTCCTCCCATACCTTGAAGTGCAGTAACTTGTTTCGTAGATGTGATTACCACAGGTTTAACTGTGTCAGCTAATATTATTTCTTTAATTATATTGAGATCGTTTTTTCTAGGTAAGTGGTTAGGAGGAAGCGAGGGAATTCCAATTATTGGGCCAAGAGAAGGAATAGGCTCTTTTAAAAGCCGGATAAGTTCTTCGAGTGCCTCCTCGTAAGGACGCTTTTCTCGAAAATCCGGGCAGTGTAATTTTGACATTTCAGGAAGAAGTAAGTTATAATCACCCATACGCAAAACTGGAATCACACCTTTACTAAAAAGAAGGGCATGTTCCCATTCATATCGAACAGAATCAGATTCAATTGCTTTAGGTCCTATAACGGCAATCAATAGGTCTGAATCTTCAATTGCATCTCTTATTTCCTGCAAAAAAGTTCTGCCGCGATTTTTCATGGCGGTTCTATCCCACCAGATCTCAAAACCTTTCTCTTTCAGACCCTGGTAGAGTTTTTCCACAAATGGCTCGTCATCTTCTCGGGCATACGAAATAAATAAGGACGGTAACTTTTCAGTTGGGATTTTCTTTTCTTGAACTGCTCTGGAGCTCTCGTTTATAAGCTTTTTAACTTCTTTGAATCCATTTGCTAATTTATTTTTCATATCAAAGTGCCGACGGTTGGAGAGTGCGTTAGAGGCACCTGAAGATCCCTCATCTACTGCCCTGTTTAGAGCAGTTTGAATTCCTTCGTCTAGTACCTCAAATATCTTAAGTAAAAAAGAAATTCTTTCCCCAGTTTCCAGATTTATTCTTCCATTTTCTAGATTTATTGTCTTGGGAAATAACGATACAAAATCTTCCTTGATTTCATCAAGGCTTTTGTTAATATCACTCTGAAACACATATAATTGCTTGATTATTATTTCGATATCTTTAGAGTTGTATAAAATCTCACAAATAGCCTTTATGTCCTCTTTAGATACCGCAGGAAACTCTTCTAAATCTGTTTTCTCTTCAATTATTTTTCCAAAATCAGCTTTTCTAATGGCTGTTTTTTCACTAGACTCCTTTTCAAAAACGTAATTCTTTAATTTGTTGTATAGATAAACTCCTACACTGCTTATTTCCCCATTTATTAAATCTTCAGCAGTAGATTTCATGGCATACCTTTCGAAGTTTAGTATTATGTTTCGAGGAGTTATTTCCCAATTAACTTTTCGTTTTTGTTTGTCTAGTGCTCTTTTTTGAAGTTTCACAAGTAAGAAGGGTCTTCGCTGTTTTTAGTGAGTAGTTTTTCGTTGCTTTCGAAATGTGGTGAACCATACATAATATTAGAAAACTTTTTGTGAGGAAAACCACATTCAAGCTCAATATTTATCTATTTGATGAAGCTGTTTTTAACTGGATAATTATTTTCAGCCCACGCAAAATAACGAAGAGCCATTGTTAGTTTTTCCTTTTTAAGTATCTGACTGCCCCAAAAATTACTGCAATCGCATTGATAGGACTCATGAAAGGAGTGGTGTTTGATTTCTGGGCCTGATTGGAACCTTCTTCCTGTTCGCCTGTTGTTCTCGTATTCTCTGTTATTTCGGCTTCATTTGTCTTAGTTTCATTTGTCTTAATTTCATTTGTCTTATTTTCTGTTTGATTTTCTTCTTGCTTGTCTATTGGTTCAATGTTCTCTATCTCTTCAGTCTCGTTTGTTTTGTTTTCGTTTTGGTTTTCTTCCGGCCACTTACCCAGAGCTTTTAGCTCGTCAATTACCGCATCTCTATCAGAAATTGGGTGTTTTCCTGGATCTCCTATAGCAACATGGAAAAGCTGTTGATCTAGATTTATATCATTTAGCATCAAGAGCACTGATTCGTTCTGAATGAAATTGGGCTCGGTTGACATCGCTACATTAGTCCCGATTCCACTTCTTACTTTTATGGTTTTTGTGGGCAGAGAGTTATAGAGCCACTCATTAACTTTAATTGTAGCAATCATGTGGTCACGAAACATATCAACCCTGCTCACTGTACCAATAACTATGCGGTCAGAGCTGTTTATCTGGTACGGTATTTCTGCAGCTTCTGCAATAAATGAAGCCGCTGCGAGATTCGGAACTAGAAGAAGCAGTATAAGTGTAAAAAGTATCGAAAACAAATTTAGGCGTTTCATCAAAGTTCTCCTGTTCATTATTTCAATTTTCTAAAGAGTAGGTCATCGACATCTCTGGCTGGATTTTTCATGATTTATTGTAATAACTGTCTGTTTTTTCCATTTATTAAATCATATTCATCTAACTCCACTGAGATTTAAAAATAAAAGTTGAAAGTATGGGATTTATTCAAACAGCTTACTTTATATCTATCAAATCTATGTAACTATATAATAATATTTTTCATATTAATAAAATACTTTTTGTTATGGGTTACGTTGTTGATGCTTGAGCAAAAAATAATGAAGAATCCATAACGCTTATTAAATGAAAATAAAAACAGAAAGCAGAAAATAAGAGTAAAAAGCAGAAAATAAAAATGAAACCCCTACCTCATAAATAACAGGATTGAATTCTACCTGCATGTTACTCTTTTCAAATTGTATTTTATCTTTTTTGCTTAACTCTACCTTTTCTGGAATGCGCTGCCAGATAAACTGGTTGAGGTGTCCTCTAATATATAATTAGAAGACGGTTCTAAGCCAGTAAAAGTATTTTTGAATTCAAGAGGTTGTTTCAGCGTATCCTTGAACCCGGTTTTATCTCTTTATCCGGCATCAGGGCTGATACGATTTCTCCGCCGTCGTCGGCTGCAAGCATCATGCCGTTTGATTTAACTCCGCAGAGTTTGGCAGGTTTCAGGTTGGCGAGTACGATTACAGATTTTCCTACAAGCTCTTCAGGAGCGTAATAAGAAGAAAGACCTGCAACAAGCTGCCTTGTCTTTTCTTCACCGATGTCTACTTCAATCCTGATAAGCTTTTTTGACTTCTTCACCGGTTCAGCAAGCAAAACTTTTCCTACGCGGATGTCGAGTTTTGCAAAGTCTTCGTACTCGATCATGGGAAGTGTTTCTTTTTCCTCTTCCCTGGGTTTTGCTGCACCTCCAGCTTTCTCGGCTGGTTTTGCTTCTTCGGCAGGCCCCATCCCTTCGGCTTTGGTGGGCTCTTTACCGTTACCCTTTCCTGCGGCTTTCTTTGCATCTGCAGCTTTTACTCTCTGATTTGCAATCTCTTCCATTTCTTCAATCCTGTCATCTTCAAGCTTTGTGAAAAGGATTTTGGGCTTTGCAAGTTTTGTACCTGCTTTTAGAGGCACGAGAGCATCAGCATACAGCGTGGTGTGCAGGTCTCCTTCCTGCCCGAGTTCTTTCCATGCGGTCTCCATGCTTCCTGGGGTTACTGGTTCAAAAATGAGGCATAGAGCTTTTGCCAGGTGCAGGCAGTTGTAAAGCACCTGTCCACAGGCTGCCTTATCCTGTTTTATCAGGTTCCAGGGCTCGTGGGACTGGAAGTAGGTGTTTCCGAAAGAGGCAAGGGACATTGCAGAATCAACGGCTTTTTTGAACTCGTATTCAGCCATTGCGGCTTTTACTTCCTTCAGAGCCTTTTCAATTTCTTCCCTTACCTCAGGCTCGAGTTCTCCAGACGGGACTTCTCCATAGTTCTTGAAAGCGAAAAGCATTGTCCTGTACAGGAAATTTCCGAGCACGGAAACAAGTTCGGTATTGATCTTTTCCTGAAGCACGCGCCAGGAAAAGTTCAGCTCCTTTGTGTGGGAAGTATAACTTGCCAGATAATATCTCAGCAGGTCAGGGTGGAAACCGTGGCTAAGGTAATCTTCTCCTACCCAGACAACATTGCCCCGGCTCTTGGAAAACTTTTTATCTTCAATTTTGACCATTCCTGAAGCTACAACAGCAGTCGGCACCGAATAATCCGCGCCTTTAAGCATAGCTGGCCAGAAGATACAGTGATGATAGGTAATGTCCCCTCCTATAAAATGGACAATTTCCCCGTCATTTTTCCAGAATTTTTCCCAGGAATCCCCGGCTTTTGCAGCCCATTCCTCGGTAAAGGCGATATACCCTATAGGAGCATCTACCCAGACATAGACTACGAGGTCATCATGCCCAGGGAATTTTACTCCCCATTCCAGGTTACGGGTGATGCACCAGTCCGTAAGTCCCTGCTTTACCCAGCCAAGTGCATAGTTTCTGGCATTAATGGTTCCGCCAAGGTCATTTGAGAGATAGTCCATGAGGTAGTCGCTGAATTCGGAAAGCTTGAAAAAGAAGTGTTCCTGCTGTCTGTATTCGGCAGGCCCTCCGCAAATAGTGCAGACAGGGTTTAGAAGTTCTCCGGGCTCAAGGTGTTTTCCACATCCCTGGTCGCATTCGTCTCCTCTTGCAATTTCGCCGCAGTGAGGGCAGGAACCTTCTACATAGCGGTCAGGGAGAAAACGATTGCACTTAGGGCAATAGGCAATTTCGATAGTTTTCGGGTACACATAGCCTTTTTCAATCAGCCTGTTAACAATATCCAGGGTCCGATTATGATTTTCAGGATCGTCCGTAGTCCCAAAAGCATCAAAGTAAACTCCAAGCTGCTTGAAAGTCTCGTCAAAATGTTTGTGATATACCTCTACAAGTTCTTTAGGAGTGATCCCTAGTTCTTCGGCATTTACGACAATGGGGGTGCCGTGAGTATCCGAGCCGCAGACAAAAGTAACGTCCCTCCCTTCTTTTCGTAGGGAACGGGCATAAATATCAGCGGGCACATAGGTCCGGAGATGCCCGATATGAGCCTTGCCGTTAGCATAAGGCAGGCCACAGGTGACAAGTACGGGTTTACTGGATGGTTCTGGCATTCTTATCTCCATATATTTTTTATGAATATGTTTCTCTTCGATGATTGCAACTCTGAAATATATTTCGCTCACACTTTTTGATCAAACTTTTTTCGAAAAAGTTTGTTGCACCTCTGAAATATATTTCGAGATATTTCGCTCACGCTTTTTGATCAAACTTTTTTCGAAAAAGTTTGTTGCACCTCTGAAATATATTTCGAGATATTTCGCTCACGCTTTTTGATCAAATTTTTTTCGAAAAAGTTTGTTGCACCTCTGAAATATATTTCGAGATATTTCGCTCACACTTTTTGATCAAACTTTTTTCGAAAAAGTTTGTTGCAACTCTGAAATATATTTCGCTACTGTATTTTACAAGGTAATCTATTTGAGGAATAGTTAATAATCATATATAAAGAAGGATGGAATGTAGAGACAGATTAATAATAGCTCCACAGGTAAGCTGTTAAGTAAATTCTATTGCTTGCGAGCTTTTGTAAGTTATCCTTCTTGCACCGCCTGCTACAATAATATATACTCTTAGGACTTACGCACTTGAGAAACAAAATCAATTACGTTAAAGACTGTGGATTAAAGTCAAGTTTTAATCAAACGGCCTGATGCTATTGATTTTGCTATTTATTTTTAGTTCAACTGCGTTAAATCCTACATTCTCTTGATTAAAAATATAAATAATGCCCAAGGCTGCAAACTAAAGCGGCAAATCTAAAATATACGGTCCTATATATACGGTTCCATCAAATATGAGCGATAAAACCATAAACCCTGAAGACACGAACTCAAAAGATCTATCTGGAGATAACAACTTACAAAGTAGCCCTCACAACGGAAGAGATGACTCTGTCCCTGATAGTGGAACTTACGGTACGAGTGATAACTCCTTTGACAGCTCTGCTCCTGGTGGTCCGGAAAAAATGGCTGATCATGGGACCCACGTTGAGGTCTCTGAAAATAAAGAAATTAAAAACAAGAGTTTAAGCATGAATCCCAATCCGTATCCACAGAAAAATAAGCATAGATGGATGCCCTACTTGCTGGTCTTACTGGCTCTCATTACTATCATACTGGTGAGTCTTGTGTTAATCTCCTCCAATTTTGGTGTTGGTGGAAACTTGGGAAGTTCGGAGAAGGTAGCTGTTATCTATATCCAGGGTACTATCTTTTCCGGAAACGTTGCTGAAGGGCTTGGTTATGCTACTTCAGAAGCGATTGCAGGAGATATCCGCAGGGCTGCTGCAGATGATGGAGTCAAGGCAATTGTGCTTAGAATTGACAGTTCTGGAGGATCCCCAGCAGCAGCCCAAGAAATTGTAGAAGAAATTAAGAAAGCCCAGGCAAAAGGAATTCCTGTTGTTGTATCCATGGGGGACCTTGCAGCCAGTGCTGCATATTATATCTCTGCACCGACTGATTACATTATTGCAAACCCCTCTACGAATACCGGATCCATTGGAGTGATCTGGGTCTTCCAGAATAATTCTCTCTCTAATGAAGAAACAGGTGTAGATTACTATGTTGCAAAATCTGGAGAAATGAAAGACATGGGAAGTACCTGGAGAGGACTTACTGATCAGGAAAAAGAGTATGCTGATTCTGTAGTTATGGATAGCTACGAAAATTTCGTAACTGAAGTTTCTGAAGGGCGCAACATGTCCAGAGGTGAAGTCAAAGCCCTTGCTGATGGCCGCATATACACCGGAACCAGGGCAAAGGAACTTGGGCTTGTGGATGGCTTTGGAAATATTTATGATGCAATTGACAAGGCTGCTGAACTTGGAGGAATTTCAGGGGAACCCAAAGTTGAATATATGAATAAAGCAAGTCTTTCAAGGCTACTTTTAGGTTCGGATTCCAAAGTATCTAATGAGACAGCCAAACAGTCTGTCAGTTACTTTGAAGAAAGTCCATATGGGAAACTTCTTGCCTGAAATCCTAACAGAGTATTAATAAGTAATATAGTTTTAATTGTGAGCAGTTAATTGTGAGCAGTTAATTGTGAGCAGTTAATTGTGAGCAGTTAATTGTGAGCAGTTAAGATTTCCATATTTTTTAATTTTATTTTATCTTAATATTTCCCTGCTCTTTTTCTTCTTTTTCAACTTTGCTTATTTTCATGACGGCTTTACACCCGAAAAATCACAAAATATATATTCTCTCACATGCAGGATATCTCGGGCTTAATATGCTGGATCTTAAATTTGTACGTAGTAGTCCCGATATAGTTAGACACGCTCTCATTAATAGGAATATGAGCACTGAGCTTATAGATAGCCTTCTTGAGTATGATATAGCGTGGAGAAAATGTCTCACCGAAGGTGATGAGCTAAAACATAAGCGCAATGTGGTCACTCGTGAGATAGCGAAGCTAAAGAAAGAAAATAAAGATACTTTATCCAAGATAGAGGAAATGCAAGGCATTAATAGCCGTATAAAAGAAATCGATGATATAATACGTGATTATAAGTCAAAAATACATGAAATAATGCTCCGAATTCCCAATATCCCATCCTCGACAACTCCAGTAGGTAAGGACGAGAATGATAATCCAGTTGTAAGGATTGTTGGCGAGCCAAGAAAGTTCACGTTTACTCCAAAGCCCCATTGGGAGATAGGAGAAGCACTGGACATTCTTGACTTTGAGAAAGGAGCCAAGATCTCAGGTCAGGGTTTTACAGTCTATAAAGGCATGGGTGCAAAACTCGAAAGAGCGCTCGTAAACTTTATGCTGGAAGTACATGCAAGGCAGGGTTATCTTGAAGTTTTTCCACCTGTACTTATCAATGAAAAAGCCATGACTGGCACAGGTCAGTTGCCGAAATTTAAGGATGATATGTACCTGTGTACTGATGGTTACTATCTTGCACCTACCGCAGAAGTCCCTGTAACCAATCTCTTTATGGACGATTATATTGAAAAACTGCCTGTCTTTCTTACAGCGTATACTGCCTGTTTCAGGCGTGAGGCCGGAAAACACGGTCAGGACACCAGAGGCATCATCCGTCAACACCAGTTCAATAAGGTTGAACTTGTCAAGTTCGTAAAGCCAGAAACCTCATACGATGAACTGGAAAAGCTCACCAATGATGCGGAAGAAATCCTTAAACTTTTGAAATTGCCTTATCGCGTGGTAAACCTGTGTACTGGAGATATTGGATTCTCAGCAGCGAAGACTTATGACCTCGAGGTGTGGGTACCCACACAGGAAAAATACAGGGAAATCTCTTCGTGCTCCAATTTCGAGAACTTCCAGGCCAGAAGGGCTAATATCCGCTTCAGGACTCCTGATGGCCCTCAGTTCGTCCATACCCTTAACGGTTCAGGACTTGCTGTAGGGAGGACGGTCGTTGCGATACTCGAGAATTACCAGCGTGAGGACGGAAGTGTGGAAATCCCTGAGGTTCTCAGGCCGTATCTCGGTGGGGCAAAAGAAATTAGTAACGAAGTGAAAACTTAAACTCAGTAAGTCTAGACTTAAGCTAAATAAGTCTAGATCCCACTTTCCGCAGTAAATTTACGTAAATTCATATTTTTACTGCTATCGATTTTCAATCAAATGTAGATTTATTGGACTTTTATGCAGTAGGTAAAAGCAACGATGTGGTGTATTTAGGGACCAAAAATGATATCATTCAATTTTCACCAAATACCATTAAAAATCCAAATTATTTACTCTGTTCCAAAAACGCTATCAGGAAAAATATTGATTTTCAAAAAAATACTGCGGAATGTAGGTAGATTTAAACAGAAGGCAAGGAAAAAATAGATTCCAAAACTACTGTCAACGCGAAAATGCGTGGAAGAAAGGATGTAAGAGGGCAATTCTTCATTGCTTTTCTTGCTTTTAGGGGCTCTTGCCTCCCTCAATTCCTTTAATATTTATTCCGATAGATGAAAAACTGCGTAATTCACTGTGTTTCTCTTTTTCTCAGACTTTTACTCCTTAGCTTTCTTGCATATTCCCGGCTTTTATCCTGCAGATTTTGTCCAGAAGCAGAATATTATTAAGTATCAGAGATCCACTCCATCCTAGAGGGATTGCCCAGGCAGGGCTGCCTGTAGACTGATCTACTTGCTCCGGGAGAAGCCCTGTACTGGTTGCTCCGGCAAGAGCCCATTTGAGGTATCCAATTCCTTCCTTGGTCAGCCTTTTAACTGTTTCTTCAGGTCTTTCTTCTTTTTCATAGGTGCCCTCCTGAGTGGGGGAAAAGTTTTCTTTTTCATTGGAAAGTTCAAGGGCAAAGGTAAACATTGCTTCCGAAAGCCAGAGCGTAGTTACTACCCACGGGTTTCCGTTTATGTAACTGTCGTTTTCATACCTTTTAATGCCGTAACCGAGATTTATGGGTACTGAGAGTTTTTTCTGAATGTTCTCTATCATGAACTGAATCATCTCCTTTTCCAGGGGGTCTTTTGCAGAGAGCATTCCAAAAGGAACATAGGTGCCAAGAATACTTGCATCAATAGTTTTGTCCAGCTTCTCGTTAATTACTCCTTTTGCAAAGTAGCCTTCCTGAAGCCAGAAACGGTCAATCGTAGCCTGTTTGACGAACTCCGCTCTCTTTTTCCAGCGTCTTGCCATGCCAGCTTCCCCATTTTCTTCCGCCAGATGGGAAGCACCCATGAGCCCGGCATAAATCGAAGCATTTGTATATGTAAAAATTCCGTAGTAAGTTTCCCAGAGATCCATACATCTTTCGTGAATTCCTGATTTGGTCCGCTTCATCAGGTATTCGGCAGCTCTGAGCACCGAGACCCAGACCTCTTCAAGAAATTCAGCTTTTTTCAGGCCTTCGAGAATCCTGTAATAAACATCCATAGCATAGAGCGTGGACCCGGTTTCGTCAATCTGAGTTGAGTAGTCAAAATTACCCCATGAGGGAGCTATATCCCCATTTAGCCAGTAGCGTTGAAACCACGAACCATCAGAGAGCTGAGTCTGGATGCACCATTTGAAAAACATGTCACAATAGTCTGGATAGCCTGAGTGCTTTAGTGCAAGCACGATTTCTGCAGCATCTCTGTTCCAGCAAAATCCATATCCTCCGCATTTCTCGAAGTTTGAGTCAAATTCCGGAGCAGCTACGAAAGACCCATATTCGCGGTCATTAAGGAGGTAAAGCATCAAAAGAGCCCGGTTATAGGCATTGAACAGATCCTGGCGCAGGTTATCGTATTCTTCAAGTCCTGGGATCTTGATCACCTGCTTTCTGGAAAGCCACATAACCCAGTGTTCCCGCGTCTTTTCAAAAATGTATTCAAGAGGCAGTTTTGAGAGCTCTTGCATTCTCTTATACAGGAGGCGTCGGGAAGAAGCAGCGCCTATAAAGATCACAAACTCGTTTGATCCGTCAGCCTCCAGTTCAAGATCCCAGCCAGCCGCGTTATTAATATTTCCTATGTCTTCTTTATTCCTCTGGAGTTTTCCATCTTCCATATCATATTTGGAATTCGTCCACCATATAGTATCCATTGCCTTTCCAATTTGCCACTCATTAAACTCTGGCTGGGAATATATCCCTATATGATAGTTTTGCCAGTATTGTACGAGCAAATGAATATCGGTATCGCAAAACCCGGAGTTTTTCTTGGAGGTTTCCCCTACGTTAAAATTCGAGTAATAAAAGAATTTTCCTGAAAGCTTATTCTGGGACTGGATCTTAAACCTGCGGATAAGGATAGGCACGTCAGGGTGCACAAGGTCAAGAATGGAAATACGGATTCCCGAATCATGGTAAAGTTTTGTTGACACAATATTTGTGTCCTCTATATAGTTCTGGATTCCTTGCCATTCGTTATCATAGGTCCAGAGAAGCCTTTCTCCTGTATGAATACAGGCAACAGATTCCTCGATATGCTGAGCATGGTCTCGGCGAGGATAAAAAAAACCTATGATTTCCCCTTTTTTTCCCATTGTTACAAGCAGATCGTCATTTCCGAGGATAACATTGGGTTGCTTTATCACCGCGTCACCCCTCTCATCTGATATTCCTGGCTTGTACCGCCCGACGGCGCCGGCGAGATTATGTGTTCGCAGACTTCTTTTCCTGTAGCTTTACAGCTTACCTCTCTCACACTTATGTTTTTCCCGAAATATTCGGTCAGATAACCTGCAAAATAACCGCTCATATAGGCACAAACTGGCTGTTCCGACCCTCCGTAAACATCAGCTATAAACGAGTCTTTCACAATGATTTTTCCTTCATAAGTTTTGGGGTCACATTCGATTTCCAGAATTCCCCAGCCCACACCTTTGAAGAGTTCTGCAAGCATGCTTGCAAAATTACTGTCATTAAGGTCCAGAATACTCTTGAAATACTTTGCTGCGTGAGTCCCACCCTTAAGTCCTGAAAGAGTGAGAAGTCCTTCTGCATGCGGCGCACTCTGGTTGAGAGTTTTAATGATATCAACAATGGTAAGTGCCCTTGCCATAACTCCCCTGACTCCTATAACATTTAGAGGGAAGTCCACGGAGTAAACCATTCCGTATTCTGAAATCCCATATTCGACCTCATTTACAACTTCAAGTTCCTTTATTTTTTGGGCGAAACTTTCTGGATCCACATCTTTCTCAAGTTCGGTAAATACTGAATATTCTCCAGTTTTCTGTGTAATATTATCCAGATGACCAAACATAATGAACGCATTCTCTTTTTCGAGAAAGTCAGTTATTAAAGACAGAGATCCGGGTTCTTTCGAGTAGATTATCTTAAACCATACAATCTGCGAGTTTTCATTAAAACCTGCAAACATGAATAAGTCTCTTACCATGTGACCTGACTCCCATAAGTTAGTATGTGTTCTTTAGTTAAGCTATTGTGCTAAGTTTTCTGAATACCTGTGCTTTGAAATCCATAAGTACAGCCATGAAATTAACTGCTGCATCGAAAGGCGTGGAATGAACACTGAAATATGAATGTACATCTCCATCTCCGAGCCATTTGGTACACATATAGTAGTAATGGTCCGAAGTCAGCAAATGCTTCCATATACGCAGGATTTCAGGGTCCTCCGTCTTCCTCACAAAGGGTTCAAGCAGCTTTATTTCTTCAAAACAGCGCCTTTGCATGTCGTTCCCAAGCCATGCGCTTGTATCGCGTTCCATATCAGCCCAGGAAATTGTGGAAAAGTCTCCAACATCGATATCAGCGACAGGTGTATATTTATCGACAAGTTCACTAGGGGTGCTGAAGTCCAGGTGGGTCTTGAGTACTTCCCCGGGAAGTTCTTTCAGGAAGGAAAATATCCCGGTTTCTTCCCACTGATGCTCTCCAAAGGTCTCATAGTCCATAAAGATATTAACACAATCTTCATTATTTCCTGAAGCCCATAAGGCCCATTTCTTTGCAGTCAGGGGATAGCCTTCCCACCACCCCGCAGAAAACCTGTATCCTATATCGTCACTCAGCTTGTAATTCCTGAAGATAATAGGAAGTCCTGAACCTTTTGCCCTGTAAAGTACGTTAGGTGACCTCCCTTCAAGCATATGGTCCGCTCCTTCGGTAAGGATCGCCCTGTACCCAAGATCCGAAACAAGCTTTGCTATAGTGTTATTGTAAAGCAGTTCGGTATTCCGGAATACCTGAGGTTTGACTCCCAGAAGGTCAAACATAATTTCTCTATGTTCTTTTATCTCCTCAATAAATTCGGTTTTGTCTTCAAAAAGACTTGAAAGGGAATGATAAAAGGTTTCGTCCAGAAATTCCACTGCTCCGGTTTCCGCCATCTGCCGGAAGCCTTCAAGGGCATCTTTTCCCCAGAGTTCGCATTGTTCGAGCAGGGTTCCGGTAACTGAAAGAGAAAACCTGAATTCTCCTTTATGTTCGTCAAGAGCATCCAATAGGAGCTTGTTTGTAGGAATATAGCATTTCCGAGCTACTCTTTCAAAGATCTCCCTGTTGCTTCTCTCGTCAAAATAGCGGAAAAAACCTGATCTATCATCAGGCCAGAACCTGCGCAGTCTGAAAGGCTGATGTGCCTGGAAATACATGCAAACCGAGGTCATTCTCTCTCCTCCAGCACAGCTCTCCTGAAATCGGAAAGGATGGAAAAGTAATTGACAGCTCTTTCATACCCTTCCCTGAGATTCCCAGAATTCATAGAAAAAAAGATTTCACTCTGCTGAAGATAACCGAATATATGTTTAAGTTCTCGATAGTTCTTATTTTCTTTAAGCTCTGAGAGTTCCTCTTCGATTCTTACCAGTTCTCGCAGGTAAAGCTGCTGAGCATGGTTACCTAATGCGTTATTCATCCCGTAACGAATTGTCTGTTCGGTTCCCAGGGTAGGAAGTTTTAAGGGTTCAAATCTCCTGACAGCTTCAGAAGGTGTGAGCATGTCAATGCCCCTGGACTTTAGGGCTTCTGGAAGCATCCTGATAAAATCGTCTATCATACTTTTATTCCTGTAGTGAAAGCAAAGGCTTGTATAATTAAAATAAAGGGTCAGGATGTCACCTTCCATGCTAGCAATCCAGTCTGCAAACTTTTCCGGAATAAGAGGGTAGCCTTGCCAGTTTTTTTCCGAAAAACGCAGTTCAAGGTCTTCGCTCAGGTTTATGTGCCTCAGCAAAGTCGGAAGATGGTTCTCAAAGACATGTACAGGATCATATCCATTCAGGAGGTTCCTGGACCCCTCGGAGATAAGGCAGTTAAAGCCCAGGTCGGTAAGAATCTTCTCTACTCTTTCAGTGTACAGAAGCTCTGTGTTTACGAAGGTTTTGGGGGTGATATCCAGTAATTCCCGAAGCATTTCTCTGTATATTAGTACTTCTTCCTTAAACCAGGAAAGATCGGGATATAATGAACTCAGGGAGTGATATCTGCAGCTCCCTGTGAATTCCACGTTCCCATTTTCTCCAAATTCGCGGAATGACTCGAGAAGTTCGGGGTCCCATCTACATTGTCCAAGGAATGGCCCGGATAGATCAAAGGAGTATTTTCCCCCTCTTTCTATGGACTCCATAATCAGATCATTAAGGCGTAAAAACTGTCGGCTTGTTTTTATAAATTTTGAAAAAATATTGTTCCGGTCAAAATACCGGTCCATTTCAGGCACCCCGAAAAATCCCTCTACAGGCCAGTACCACTTGGGACTGTAAGGCAGATGCACTCCCATACAGATGCATACAGCTTTCATAACACAGTATTCTAGTGCGGAAACCTACTAAAAACTATTGTTTTAGTTAACTCAAAACTATTTCTATTCCAAACTTAAACTTGCAAGAGATCAGAAAATACTGATAATATCTCAAGGGTAAAAAGAACAACTTAGATTAAAAACAAATTAAAAGGTAAGATAGAATGGGATCCAATCTAAATTGGAAGCAAAGAAAATCTCGTGCTTCCAAAAACAAGGCATGGGCGAAAAAGCCGTAACCTTGTAAGTTATCCCACTTAAGTGAAACTTATTTACGTGAAACTTATTTACGTGAAACTTATTTACGTGAAACTTATTTACAATATTTCTCAGCCCTCTTGAGCGAAGCGAAAAGGGCACCGTCCTCCCGAGACGGGACTCGGGTGACGGGACTCGGGTGACGGAATTCGGGTGACGGGATTTGGGAACTTTATCTCATCATAAACCTTGTCAGGCTGCTGTATGCATCGGAGATTTCTTTGAGGGAGAGGGAAATCTCAAAGTCTTTTCCTTTAACTTCAAGGGAATTGCCTTCGACTTTGCCGATTACCATATGAGGCACATCTTTGAGGATTTCGAGTACAGCCTCTGGTTCACTTGTAGCAAGCAGCGCTCTTGCTGGAGCTTCTGAGAATAATAGTTCCTCAGCTTTTAATTCTGAAACTTCACTCAGGTCTACCTTTGCACCGGAATTCCTGCACATCCTCGCAAGTCCTGCGGCAATTCCTCCCAGGGAAAGGTCGTGTGCCGAGCTGAGTTTTCCGCTCCTTGCAGCTTCGATTACGGCTTTTATTATCTCAGGAGCATTTTTCGGGACAGAAGGAACTTTTCCGGCATTCAGGGCCTCGAAACAGGCATAGTATTCGGAACCTCCCATATCTGCAGTTGTCTCTCCTACCAAAATGATAGCGTCTCCGGATTTTGCAAAGAAGCTTGAAGGAAGAGGAGTTTCAAAGTTAACTTTTCCTATTATTCCTATCGAAGGGGTTGGGAGAATTGCGGTCTTAAATTCATCGCTTTCGTTATACAGGGAAACATTTCCTCCCACAACCGGAATTGAGAGTTCCCTTGCTCCATCTCCAAGCCCAAGTACGGAGTTTTTGAGTTGCCAGTAGATCTCCGGACGATCCGGGTTTCCAAAGTTCAGGCAGTTTACAATCGCAAGCCCGTCGGCCCCTTTTACTGCAAGGTTCATGGCGTTTTCAATTACTACATTCTTTCCTCCGTTATATGGGTCAAGAAGGGTAGCTCTTGGCTGGCAGCCGCAGGAAAGTACGAGTCCTTTTTTATCAGTTATCTTGAGCACGCCAGCGTCTTCTCCGGGTTTGATAACTGTTCTTAACTGGACCTCATGATCGTACTGCCTGTAGATCCATTCCTTTGAGGCAATATTGTAAGAAGAGATAACTTTCAGGAAGGCTGCCTTAAGGTCTTCCGGAGTTTTGGGGGCTTTACCTTCTTCAACCTGAGGAATAGGAGCTACTGAGGATTTCTCGCAGGTCGGAGCTCCACCTGTCAGGAAATCAATCGGAATATCTACAACGACTTCCCCTTTGAATTCAACTGTGTAGTTTGGTTTCTCTGTTAAGTACCCCACTACGGCCCCATTAAGGTCGTACTTTGCTACCAGAGCAAGTACGGCATCGACGTCTTCAGGGGCTACTTCAAAGACCATGCGTTCCTGAGATTCCGCAAGCAGGATTTCATAAGCATTCATATTGGGTTCGCGCTGGGTCACGGCATCTGCAGTAATGTGGGCTCCAAGTCCTCCCTTTGCAGCCAGTTCCGCGCTTGCCCCTCCTAGACCAGCGGCTCCCAGGTCTTTGCAGGATTTTATATAACCCTTCTCCATGGCTTCCAGCGTCATTTCGATTACGAGCTTTTCAGTATATGGGTCTCCCACCTGGACGCTCGGGCGGTCTTCAGCTTCGGCTGATTCGGAAAGGTCTCTGGAGGCAAAGGAAGCTCCTCCAAGTCCGTCTTTTCCTGTGCTGGAGCCTGCGAGCACAAGCTTGTTTCCGGCTTTCTGGGAGCGGGCAGTTATGACCTCTTCTTCCCGGCAGAGCCCTACTGCAACCACATTTACAAGAGGGTTTCCACTGTATCTTCGGTCAAAGAAAGTCTCACCATTGACCACTGGCACTCCTATGCAGTTTCCATACCCTGCAATTCCCTTAATTATCTGTTCAAAGAGAAACATATTTTTTGGAGTGTCCAGAGGCCCGAAATAGAGTGGGTCCATGAGGGCTATTGGGCGGGCTCCCATGGAGATTATATCTCTTACGATGCCTCCTATCCCGGTAGCAGCTCCGTTGTAGGGGTCAACATATGAAGGGTGGTTATGGCTTTCCATACCTATGGCAAGCACATAGCCATCATCGAATTTTATAATTGCAGCATCGTCCCCCGGGCCAATAATTACGTTTTCACCCTTACTGGTAAAAGTTTTCAGGAGAGGGGCACTTGAGCGGTAGGAACAGTGTTCGCTCCATAAGTTTAAAAAGCAGCCCTGTTCTACAAGGGTGGGCTCTCGCCCGAGTTCTTTTTTAATGATCTTAAGGTCTTCTTCAGGTAACATTGCCTTGCCTCTGATACTTAGTCCTTTTTGGATGCCGAAGCTCTGGTTTTTTCTTAATAGATTATTGATTATTCCCTTAAATTCAAGAGTTTCAGTATTAGCATTAACAGTTTATGCCGACATAAAGGGATAAGAATTAAATAAATATTTCTAACCCAATCATTTTGAAAAAACTGCTTGCCTGCGAGCTTTTTAAAAACTGCTTGCCTGCGAGTTTTTTAAAAACTGCTTGACCGCAACCCTTTTCAAAAAACTGCTTGATCGCAACCCTTTTCAAAAAAGGCTTGACCGAAAACTCCCGCAACAATGTGGTCTACGTGACCAACCGGTGCAATGGTTGTGGCTCAACGATTGCGTTTAAGAGGGTTGAATTCATGCGTCTTCGGTTAAGTGAAGAATCGTGACAAATTGCGTCAATTTCCTCAACATTTTCCAAATATTTTCATAAATTATGAACCGTATTTATAAAGTCTCATACTGGGTGAAAAGAGGGTAAAGATCATTGATACAGGATTCAAGGTTACTTTCTGCGTTGGATATTATGATCGATCAATCGAGTCCTCTTTCTAAAATACTATCTTGAAATTTTTACTGATTGAAAATAAAATCGGTTTTGTAATGAACTATGGATAAAAAAGGATTTAAAATAAAATGGATAAAAGAAATGTGTTAAAATTATATTTGCTGGATCATTTTTTCTACTTTTACTCCTGATTCGGTAAGAGAGTACATTTCTTCCTTTTTTGTAATTAATTCTTTCTGTTCAAGTTCATCGAGAGTTTTTGCAATGGTGGGATGTGCAACTCTCAGGGTTTTTGACACTCTTTTCCCTTCCATTTCTCCTTTTGAGGAAAGTAAGGAGAGCACTTTTTGCCTTATATTGTTTCCGTTTACAAAACCTATTAAATCGTTCAATTCGTTCATCAGGTGCCCCCGATTTTTTAGTATATCTAATACTTTTATACTGCTATATTTATATAATAAAAGTGTATATATATGCAATAGCAGGTTATAGAAAAAGATGGAATTCAAGATATATCTAACTTGTCGCTGGTATGAAAGGCTCTTTCCGGCAAAATCAGGGATTTTAAGCTTGTTTAGCTTTCCTAGCTTTTTATCTTTCATGGCTTTTCAGCTTTTCGGCTTAGATTTTTCCCCGAAACGTTAATCTTTTGAATTTCTTGTAGATACCCAGCTTTTTCGCTTGCAGTCTGTACCAATTTATACTCTTCACTAACAATAATGTTATTAAATTTACTCTATAAGTAAAAATTATAAACGAACATTACAAACGAATATATTAATATATAAAAAAATTGAAAAATAATAAAGCTTTGGTTGGCTTTTTATATTGTCAAGAGTTTCGGGTTATTAGCTGAAATTCAATATAAAGTGCCTGAATAATACCATTAGGCTTTAATACCTTCATTGATAAGTACTTTATATCTATTTAGTTCTTTTTAGATGTAAGTTACATATATAATGATTACAAATTCGGAGGATATACCAACAAATGAGCAGCGGAATGTGCCCAGTATGTGGGCTTCCAAAAGAACTTTGCATTTGCGAAGAAGTTGCAAAAGAGCAACAGAGAATTACTGTGAAAGTTAATAGAAGAAGATACGGCAAAGAAGTTACCGTTGTAGAAGGTTTCGACGCAAGTGAAATAGATCTTCATGAACTGTCCACTTATCTTAAATCAAAGTTTGCATGCGGCGGTACGGTAAAAGGAAATACTGTGGAACTTCAGGGTAATCACCTGGCCCGCATGAAAGAAGTCCTCATGGAAAAGGGTTTCTCTGCTGAACAAATCAAAAACTAAATCCTGACAAGTTTCAGGGATAAACCGGGTCTGAGAAATAGCAATAATATTTAGCGAGCCTATCCCAAAAGCTACTTTATTCTTGATCATTGGGAATTTTCAGAATTGTTACCATGATCATGAGCTTTATTGATTATTCAAAATACAAGGTCTAAAAAGCAAATTTCAAGTTTTGGGATAAACTCAGCAATAACTTTTCAGGTCTGGAATTACTATATTTTTGTCTGTATTTTAATAGCATGCGTTTTGGGTAAATTAAGAGATATATTTTCTACTCAAAAAGTAAAAGTATACGGATATCTTACTAATTAATAAATCTCTGGATGTAATTTTGGTTAAGAGAATCTCTCAAAATTTACCTGATTTATGTGGTGTTGGTCTTTTATGAAAACAACATGTGAAATTATGGTACAGAAAGTCTTGCCCGCAATTAGGGCAGAACTTTCCAGAACAATGATCTTTGAGCATGGTTGCACGCAGCAGGATGTAGCGGACATCCTGGAGCTTTCAAGGGCTGCGGTATCCCAGTACGTGAGTGAAAAACGTGGGGCTGAAGTTGATTTTTCCGAAGAGACTCAGAACGAAATTCGGAAATTTGCATCAGTGCTTCTAAATAAAGACTTATCCTCTCAGGAAAAGGTAGATGGCATGTGCAACGTTTGCAGGTTTGTTCAGAAATCCGGCTGGCTATACAGGAACGCTCCTGGAGCTAAAGCCTGTATCATCTGCGAGGATACGGATTTAAAGTGAATGGAACACTGTGTATTAAATGTAAAGGAAAAGGACTTTGTGGGCGTCCCCGTTGTCCAATCCTTGAAAAATTCAAGTCTTTTCAGTCCATTGCTCCTGTAATCTCTGGAAATTCGGTTTTTGGAGCATCTCCTCCTGCTGTTTTTGTCGGAAGTTTTGGTTACCCAAGGGTCTCGGCAGGCCCGCTCATTCCCCCTCTGGCAAATGAGAGCGAAGCTTCAGTTTTTGAAGATACCTCAGCCTGGGCAAACATGCAGATTGAAGACATTATCTCCATGCGTTCCCGTATGGTCAGGGCAAACACAAATTTCCATGTAAAGGATGCCCACAGCAAAGAAAACCCTCTCCTTGTAAAGGCGCAGGAACTTGCCCTCTCCAGAAAGCCAGTGGATACCGAAGCCTGGTTTTTTAAAGCCCCTAAACAGGAACTCAAATTCGATGCCGTACTGACGCCTATGGGCCCTTCAGGGCTTGTCAAAAACTTTGAGCTTGCAGAAAATCCAAACGTTCCGAAAAAAGTGGATTATCTTGTCTATGACACTGACGCCCGGGCAAAAGATGCGGTACTTGAACTCTATAAAGGGGATATTCCGGCTGAACATATTACTCGCCTGTTCTCAATTGGCTTGCTCGGAAAAGAACGAAAAATCGTGCCAACACGCTGGTCAATTACAGCCGTGGATGACATGGCAGGAAAGGAACTTGCAGACCGTATAAAGGACTTTCCCTGGGTCTCAGAGATCCAGCTTTTTAGCGGGACTCATTTCGGGAACCATTTTGAAGTCCTTATCCTTCCACGGGCTTATGCCTTCGAACTTATAGAAATCTGGCTTCCAAAGGCAGTCTGGTCTGGAGAATCAAGCTGGATTGGGGAAGACAGTGAGGGTTATGATGGGAAAAAAGGTTATTCTCCTCTGGCTGGAGGTTATTATGCCTCACGGCTGCCTGTGCTTGAATATCTGACAGAAATCAAAAGGCAAGCCTCGGTCTTCGTACTCCGGGAGATAACTCCGGATTACTGGGCTCCCCTTGGAGTTTGGGTCATCAGGGAAGGCATGAGAAAAGCTCTTCGGAACCCTGCAAAAAAATTCGATTCTCTCGAAGCTGCAGTTTCAGATCTTGCGGGCAGGATAAGCACATCAAAATCCGAATGGATGCAGCAGGCAAAGATGCTTTCAGATTTCCGTTTTCAAACGACTCTGGATTTCTTTTTTACATAAAAACAGATCGCTGACTATATTTTAAAACCAAAAATAAGCAGGCAGGAAAACTTTAAAGCCCTTTTTCCGGCTTATTAAGGTTTCCTGGCCTATTTTCACGTTTATTCAAATATTTCGGGCACTATGCGCCGTGCAACTTCTTCGTAAGCTTTAGAAATATCGCCTTTGTCAAATCTAAAGACATCTTTGTCCATTGACTGGCCGGTCTTCTTATCCCAGAACCGGCAGGTATCGCAGGAAATCTCATCTGCAAGTATGATTTCTCCGTTCCTCCTTCCGAATTCTAGTTTGAAATCCGGAAGTAAAATACCTTTTTTGTCCAGATGGGGCACAAGCAGTTCGTTAATTTTCAGAGCGAGTTCCCTGAGTGTGGCGAGCTCTTCCTGTGTTGCTAACCCAAGTGCAAGAGCAATATCGTCATTTAGCATGGGATCCCCATACTCATCGTTTTTGAAGTCAAAAACAAGTACAGGGGTCTTGAAAACTGTGCCTTCTTTAATGGGATATCTTTTTGTAATCGAACCTGCGGCAATATTCCTGACAATGACCTCGATTTTTATAATCTCGACTTTCTTCACAAGCATATCGATATCAGAAAGCATTTCGACAAAATGAGTCTTTATCCCCTCTGCTTCGAGCATCTCAAAAATTTTTTTTGAGATTTGGGCATTATAATACCCTTTCTTTTCCATCTCCCCTTTCTTTTCTCCGTTAAATGCAGTCAGACTGTTTCGGAATTCGGTAATAAGGGTGTCAGGATCATCCGTCTTATAGATAGTTTTTGCTTTCCCTGAATAGAGCTGTTCTCTTGTCATGCAATGGTCCTCTAAGGACAATTCTGGATTTCCTTAGATAGAGATCTTAGGAATGATAGTTTTAATATGTTTCGGAATTCGGTAATAAGGGTGTCAGGATCATCCGTCTTATAGATAGTTTTTGCTTTCCCTGAATAGAGTTGTTCTCTTGTCATGCAATTGTCCTCTCTAGGGATAATTCTGGATTTCCTTAGATAGAGAGATCTTAGGAATGATAGTCTTAATATACTAGTTCTGATAATGCAGAAGTTTTGATAATTCCGTGATATTCCAGAAACAAGCTATATGGATTGAATCGTCTCTAAGACGCGAGTAAACCTACCCGGAGACACGATTTGCGATTTCCAGAATTCACAATCACTTTCTGAAAATGAAACATTTTCCGGAGGCGACAAAGGCTTTTTCCGAAAATACGCTTGAATTCCCGAAAGAGATAGAGTAGATGATAACGTCTTCTGCTAGATAAAGTTATCATCTCCAGCCGATCTTTTCTTTTACTGTCGGCAGCTTCGTAAATTTTATCATTGAAGAAAATCAATTATTAGGTTCAGAAACTTGAACAATAATTTAAGAACTTACCGCATTTGAGTGCCCAACACTTGATAGTGGATTAGTCCAAGCACGCAACAGGTAAAAACATGTCAGGCACTATATTAGATATCGTAGAACTACTGTTAACCGCAGAGATCTATAATCGCTATCCAGAACTGGATGTAAATGATCTTCCAAAAAACATTCGAAAAAACTACTGGAATAGCACAGAAAAAACCGTTCCCAAACCCATCACAGCCACGTTTATTAGTATTGAAAAACTGTACGGGCTTAAGGACATCGAAAAAATCGTAAGGAACGTCCCCTTCATAAATACTGATAAGTCTCACTTTGAACTTCGTCTGAGCGCTTTCGAACTTGCTGCGGAATGGTTTGAAAAGCAAGAAGGTTCTCAGAAACGGATTGAAAATAACCCTGTCCTGGCTTATTACTTTGAAAAAATAAGGGAGGATGAGGCTGCAAACTATTCGCTTGCAAAGGCGAAAATAAGTCCCAAGGAATCCGATAGGGAATGGATAGAGTCCAAGATAGCGGAGATCCGGAAAGAGGACAAAAGCGAAGATATGCTGAAACTCGCGGTCATTATCGCTCCTGAGGATGTAAAGCAAAAAGTTAGAGACCTTGTGCTCACCGGGGAACAAAAGAACGAAGTTGAAAAGATCACGAAGGCCATCGAACACAGGGAATATCTGCGGGAGATCGGTCTGCATGATATCGGAAAACTCCTGTTTGTTGGCCCTCCTGGGACCGGAAAGACCTCAGTTGCCCGTGCACTTTCAGAGCGGCTCTCAATCCCGTTTGTTGAGGTCAAACTCTCCATGATAACAGACCAGTATCTTGGTGAGACTGCAAAGAATATTGACAGAGTCTTTTTGCTTGCAAAGAAACTGAATCCATGCATCCTTTTCATAGATGAGCTCGATTTCGTAGCAAAAGCAAGAACGTCTGACGAGAACGCTGCCATCAAGCGAGCAGTAAATACCCTCCTTAAGGCCATAGATGAAATCAGCCTTGTGGATCATGGAGTTCTTCTTATTGCCGCGACCAACCACCCCCGCATGCTTGATAGTGCAGCCTGGAGACGCTTTGACGAGATTGTTCATTTCCCTCTCCCTGATCTTGAGATGCGTACAGACATACTGAATATCGTAACCCGGCACATCGAAGGGGATTATGACACAGGGAAAATTGCGGAATTGACAGACGGCTATTCAGGCTCGGACCTGCGTGTCGTTATACGGGAAGCTGTCCTGGGTGCTCTTCTCGAAGAGCGTAAAATACTTACACAGCAGGACCTGCTGGACGCTGTAGACTCTTTCAATGAGAGGGCTGGCCTCAAGTCCGAAGAGTACGAAAGGAAGAAGTAAGATGAGGCTAACGCTGCTTGGGACCGGCGATGCTGTCGGAACTCCTAAAATTGGATGTAATTGCCCTGCCTGCGAGGATGCCCGAAAAGGTGGAAAGAGTCAGCGTCTTCGTTTTTCTATCCTTGTAGAGTCCGATAAGGGCAAGATCCTCATTGACACCAGCCCTGATCTAAGGCAACAATTTCTCAAACAAAACCTGTCCTGTGTAGATGGGGTAATCTGGACGCACGGACATTATGACCATTACTCCGGATTTGGAGAGTTCTACAGAGTTCAAAATAAGGTTGATGTTTATGGAGTTCAGGAAAACATTGAATACATAAACCAGTACGTTTACTTCCTGAAACCCAGGTACCATTATGTGAAACTCTATGAACCCTTCGACCTAATCGGGCTGCAATTCACTCTTTTTAAAGTCAACCATCCTCCTGTAGAGGTTCCTACAGGGGTTATAATCCGTGAAGGTGATAAAAAAGTAGTGATTACAGGAGATACAAACTCAGAAATTCCCGAAGCCAGCCTGGAGCTTATGGAAAATCCGGATCTTCTTATTGCCGACGCTATAGTGCCGCCCAATATCCATATCAAAAAACACATGAACTCAGAGGAGGCCATGGCACTTGCAGAGCAGCTCAATGCAAAAAAAATAGCTTTGATCCATCTCAGTCATTTGTTTCGTCCTCACCATATCGAATCTTTATTTTTACCTCTTGGATACGATGGGCAGGTTTTTGAGTTTTAAAAACTTTTAAAATGTTGTGATTATAACTTTATATTTTTTCTAAAACTCCTGTTTAAATTGATCGAGGATTTTTGTTTAACACGATCTTTCTTTTTATTACCTTTATGTTAGCTCTATATATTCTGGATCCCAAAAACCATTAATGAACCCTAAACGCATTCGGACTATTCTATCCGGGAAACCAGGCAAAGGACCGGTTGCTTACTGGATGAGCCGTGACCAGAGGGTTGAGGACAACTGGGCTCTTCTTTTTGCCCGAAAAATAGCGTTGGAAGCCGATGTGCCTGTTTTTGTGGTCTTTTGTCTTGTAGATAAATTTCTGGGAGCTATAAGAAGACAATATGAGTTTATGCTCAAGGGGTTGCAGGAAGTTGAAGCTACCCTTGCAAGGAAAAAAATTCCATTCTTTTTCCTTCAAGGAGACCCTGAAGAAAAAATTCCAGATTTTATTGAGAAATATGGGATTGGAACTCTTATTACTGATTTTAGTCCACTTAGGATTAAGAGGACATGGACAGAAAAAGTCGCATCAAGCATTAAGGTGCCCTTCTTTGAGGTGGATGCCCACAACGTCGTTCCTTGCTGGGAAGCTTCTAAAAAGCAGGAATATGCTGCCCATACTTTCCGTCCTAAACTCTTAAGGCTTCTTCCTGAATTTCTTACGGAGTATCCTGAGCTTGAAACAAATCTCGAATTTCCTGAAATCGCCGTGAGATCCGGAAAAGCGGAAAGGTTTTCAGAAGTTCAAAAAAGCGGAATTGGAACTCGTCTTCCAGGGGAGTTTCTTGAAAAAAAAGCCGGTTTTTTACCTGATCTTGCGCTTTTCGAAGCTGGAGAAACTGCTGCACGAAAAGTTATGGATGAATTTCTCACTAATAAGCTTGACTCTTACTCCTCCCTGCGAAATGACCCAACTAAAGATGCCTTATCCAATCTCTCTCCTTATCTGCACTTTGGGCAGATCTCGGCTCAAAGGGTAGCTCTCAAAGTAGAAAAAGCAAAAGCTGACCTGGAATCAAAAAGAGTATTTCTCGATGAACTCCTTGTGCGTAAGGAGCTTGCCGATAATTTCTGCTATTATAATCCTTTTTATGATAGTTTTGATGGCTTTCCTGACTGGGCAAAGAAAACCCTTAACTCTCACAGGCGTGATCAAAGAAGTCATATCTTTACACTGGAAGAACTGGAAACAGGAAGGACATATGACCCCCTCTGGAACGCCAGCCAGATAGAACTAATCAGAAAAGGGAAAATGCACAGTTATATGCGGATGTACTGGGCAAAGAAGATTCTCGAATGGAGTGAATCGCCCGAAAAAGCCCTCGAGACTGCAATCTACCTGAATGATAAATACGAACTGGATGGACGAGACCCGAATGGATATGCTGGAATCGCCTGGAGTATTGGAGGAGTTCATGACCGTGCCTGGCAGGAAAGGGAAATTTTTGGAAAAATAAGATACATGAGTTACGAGGGCAGTAAAAGAAAGTTCGACGTTAAATCATATATTGATAAATATTCGGCTCTGTAGAAATCTTCAATTTTATCCAAAAATTTATACAACTTTTTTGTTTATTTTGTATGTTAAGATTTTAACTCTTATCGATAGGTATCCAGGCTTATTGAAGCCTATATTTGCATTTTTCCCAGATGGTTGAAGTGGTTTGCCTGCTTCCAGAAGCCGAGCTTAAAATGAATATATTTCTTTAGATAGACTGACCTTCAAACCTACCAATCAGCAGGTAAACATAATTCGCATTAAAGCATTAAGTTAATATTTATCTTAATGTTTTTATTTTATCATAGGAATTTATAAGGTGTACAGGCATGAATCAGCATTACTTTTCTTTAGATAATTATTATAAGTATTTCATAGGTCTTGACGGCATTATACTTACTTTCTTGATAATTAAAAGTTATCCAGCCGTTGTTAATTTAGCAACAAAAGATAGCTTTTTTATTTTGGTAGTAGGAGCATTTTGTGTGTTAGTTGATAATTGGAATCGAAAATCAATAAAGTACAGGTTATACGTTGAACTATATGAAAATGAATCTCAAGCTATTTCTGACTATAGGGCTGGTAAAGTATTTATAAATTTAATTTTTTATGTAATCTCTATATATTTAATATCTGGTCTATTTGGTGCGCTCTGATACTCGCCAGTGGGACTTTCATGAGGGAATTGATTCTTTAATCTGGGCTGTAGGACAAAGCTTTAATGAAATTAAATTCCTTCTTTTCTATCTTTTTTCTCTAAGAAACTCTAATTTTTATATTAGTCACATATAAATACAAGTAGATCCGATTTTAATACAGGGATTTTTATATTTCTCCCGACTATAAAACGTAGATAACTAACGCAAAAAGGGAGTGGTATCTATGGCAGTAAGAAATCCAGTAGACTTACTCGCACTTATACTTGTTATAGTGGGTGGATTAAATTGGGGGCTTGTAGGGCTCTTCGACTTTAACCTTGTAGATTACATCTTCGGGGTAGGAAGTACACTTTCGAGAATTGTGTACATAATTGTTGGGCTTGCAGCGCTTTATACGATTTATTTCGCCACAAGAGCTGATACGTATCAGGCTCGTGAGGCCCCGGTACATCACTAAGTAATAAAAGATTGGAAAAGGCTCCTTTCCGGTGTAATACTGTGAAAGAGGCACTGTGAAAGAGACACTGTGAAAGAGGCACTGTGAAAGAGACACTGTGAAAGAGACACTGTGAAAGAGACACTGTGAAAGAGACACTGTGAAAGAGATACTGTGAAAGAGATACTGTGAAAGAGATACTGTGAAAGAGACATTTACCAGCTATATTTTTTCAGAAGGCTGGATATGAAATTAAGATAAGGGGCTATTTTTGTTCCTTTCAGAAATTTTATTCTTATTTTTTATCTTCATTTTTAATTGATTTTAAGAGTAAAGTGGCTTTTGGGATAGGCTCATTAAATATTTATTATTTTTTGTCTTTAAACTTATTAAATATTTATTTTTTTGTTTTTAAACTTTTCTTTTACGCTTCCAGGGCAACAATGCAGCTTCAAATGCCAGAATAGGTCCTATGAACCACCCTGCCCAGAATAAAAGCCCGGCTATCCCCAGTCCAGAGAAGTAAATCCGTTTTCTTGTGGACCCAGTGCCATAACTTTCATCTTTGAGGCTTAAGGATATTGCAACAACCCCAAGTCCTAAACTGACAACAATTAAAGTTAAAGTAATAAAAACTTCTGAGGAAAATGAACTTTTACTCAGTGAGATCAGCATCTGGAATATATATGACATTCCTGTACCAAGAAAGAAGAGGCCTGCAAGTATTCCTGAGATGTGTGCAGGACTTAACCCAGCTACAGTTTCCCTTTTTAAGAAAATTGCTAGAAGCCCGGCTGCAAGAGTTAGCACAAGCGGAGTAAAGATCAAAAACAGTCCCTGGCCTTCCCAACGGTAAATCTTTATCTGGCTCAGGGGTATGGATATCCATTCCTTCAAAGTAAAAGTTTCTTTGTATCCCAGAATTAACCCATAATTTCCTTCTCTTGAGATTTCTCTTTCCTGCAGACCTTTTTCATCTATTGTGTCTTCTCCTCTTCTCGAACCTGCTTCCTGTATTGCACCTACTGCAACGTAATATGTTCCACTTTCCGGAGCTTTGATATCGAGCTTAACAAGCGAGTAAAAGGCACTTGGGGTAAACCCTTCGTATACAGGGCTCTCGGGCAGGCTGTAGGAAAGCACTTTTGCCCCATACCCTTCGGTCACTTCCAATTTCTCGGGTACTTTTCCTTTGTCCGCAAGTCCCGGCCCGATAAGAATCAGGTTCGGGGTAAAACCCTTATTTCCATCTTCAACGGGAATAGTGAGTCCGAGTACAATTCTTTCTCCTTTTTCTACATTAAAACTGTAATACCGAAGATCTCTGGAAGCAATCTCTCCGTAAAGCACCCTTGATTTCGAAGGGTCTTCGATCCGGATTGCTGTTTCAGGACTTTTTCCTCCCCCTCCGAATACCGGCACGTGGGCAAGCGCAGGAGCGGATAAGTATATAACAACCAGCAGAAAAATTCCAGAAAACCAGAGTATTCCCCGTCTCATGGAATATGTTTTCTCAAATAGTATGTAAATATGTATAAGAATAAAGAATCAGACACAGAACATAGGTCTTAATTTTCGTGTTCAAACTCTTCTCCCTTCCCGAAAACCCTTTCATAGATGTCCTAGGAATTCATCTTATGAGAATCTGGGACATACCTCCTGAGAAGATGTGCAGGCAGCATCTTCTAGGGGAACACCGTGAGTTACATGCCCTATGGTCTATAATTACCAATAACAAGAAAGCCTATGCTCACCATCCAGAAACCATGCGCTGGAGGGGAAAGCTCAAAGCTCTCTACCTGAGGCATGAAGCTCTGGTTGAGGAAATGACAAGGCGAGGTTACAAACACCACACTCCTCTTGACCCTGCCCTTGCGACAGGAAAAGCTGTTCAGGACGAGTTTGTGGATTCTTATGAAGAACAGGTCCAGCTCCTTAAAGAAAGAGGGTGCGACTGCAAGGTTTGAATTAGAATCTTTCAGGAAAATTCGGATTCAGCTTTCCTGCCAAGAGATTCTTTGTCTTCTGCTGAGAAGGTTTTTTCGATTATAAGAGAAAAGAGAAGAAATAGTGGAACGCATACTGCTATCCGAATTGCCGTGAACTTGGCTCCCATATATGAAATCTCATACAATAAAAGGGGAATTTTTGCAGTGGACCATACCCCCAGGAAGAACAACACATACGCCAGTTTTGCTTTTTTCTTTATAAGGAGCATTGCAATGGGAAAGGCAATATAAAGGGGGCCGGCGGCAGCAGAGCCTAGAAACAGAGCTGTAAATACTCCTTTAAGGCCCGAGGTTTCCCCCATATACCTGATAAAGGTCTCTTTAGGAACCCAGGCATCTAGCAAGCCCATGAGAACGAAAACAGGAGGAATCAGGCCGAGCATTTCCTTTGTATTTGATAAGGATATATTGAAGGCTTTTATGCCTTCAGCGTTGTCCGTAAAGTATAAGGCTATTATTACAAAAGCAAAGACTATAACAAACCTGAATTTTTTTACTACGGTAAATGCTCTCTCTTTTATACTCTTATTTTTTGACCTGGCAGTTAGCCTCCCTGAGTTCATGCTGGAACGTATGAATTTCGTATTCGGTTTTTCGAGATCAGTGTTCATACTATCAGCATTAGTTTCAGTGTTCATTATTACATCAACTTCCAGATCACCATTGTGAAAACTAAAGATATTACCAGTGCAGATGTGTTTCTCATAATTGCCATACGTTTGCTGAAATACTTGATCTCCAGAGGCAGGGTTACAAATCCTACTGCCATAAGTGACGAAACAAAGGCTGCAATCTGTGCGTATCCTGCCCCATCGTTAAGAAGGGTAGCTCCAAGAGGAAAAGCGACAAAACCCGGAATCATTGCAATGGATCCTGCTGTTAGCGAGAGGACTACCCCGAAAAAACCTGAATTGGAGCCTATAAGCTTTGAGATAATATCTGGACTTAAGATTGCCAGGGTAATTCCTGCAAACATCATAACTGAAAGGATTTCCGGGAGAAGGCCTGAAAAAGATTTCCAGGCTTTAAGGAGAGCGAGTTTCGTTCTTTTTTTATCCTTCAGGTATGAGATTGTAAGAAAAATAAAAGATAGGGCATAAAAGTATGTACTGTTCAGGAGAACCCCTCCATTCTGTATTTACAGGAATTCCAGGGCTTCAGTTTTGTAACTTTTCGTAAGTCTCCAGGAAAAAATCCAGGTCCTTTTTTCTCCTTTCAATATCCTGCTTGAGTTCACCCAGCTTTTCGATTCCTTTTTGGGTTATCTTATACCATTTTTTTGCTGGGCCTGGTTCGGAAGTGTCCCAGTATGCTTCAACTGCTCCCTCTTTTTCCAGATCGTTAAGTGCTCTGTAGAGCGCAGGAGTATCTATCAGATTGAAAGGCATTTCTTTGTCAAGTCTCTTGAATAAAAGGGCTCCATATGCGGATTTCTGTGCCAGAAAGAGCAGTATAAATGAAGGTGTATGACGAAAGTATGTGTTTCTGGGCATAACGACACGTTTGATTCTTTTTAAGGGATTGGATAATTTAGTTTTGTAGCAGTTCTATTTGTATTCAATCAACATCTAGGTGTTAATTATATTAAGATACTAATTACATTATGATGTTAATTACACCAAGGTACAAATTACACTAAGATGTTTTTGTATATATGCTTTCTGCTTTAAACTTGAGTTCTATTCTCATATTCTGTTATTCTCATATTCTGTTATTCTCATATTCTGTTATTCTCATATTCTGTTATTCTCATATTCTGTTATTCTCATATTCTGTTATTCTCATATTCTGTTATTCTCATATTCTGTTATTCTCATATTCTGTTATTCTCATATTCTGTTATTCTCATATTCTGTTATTCTCATATTCTGTTATTCTCTTTTATAATAAGAAATCAACTATATATAGATACCGATAATTTAATATATTATTACTTTCATACTCATAGAGAGACAGATTAATTAGAAAAATACAATTCAAAAATTTGCCGTAGTAAAAAAGGGAAATCCAAAACTTCATGTATAGTCTAAAATCCGTGTTTTTGTTGTCTGGCGGGAAAATTCGATGAAACTTGTACTTGACGAAGAAGAAACCTGGATAATTGAATGCATAAAAGAAGCCCATATAGACTGCGGATTCCATGTTCGAGACGTTATAAAAAAGGCAAAAGTGAGATATGGATTATCCCGGTCAACAGTATACGAAATTGTTAGTTATCTGGAGTTTCACGGCCTGGTAAAAACGAATAAATCTGGCAATCGGGAACTCGATCAAAGTATTTCCTACTTTGTAACATGTCCTGTGTGCGGGAAGGAAATTCCTGGTAATGAGTATATTCTAGAAAATGGGAAGTCAATATGTGAGGACTGCTATCTGGAAGAGCACCAGAGAATCAAGTTTGCAGATCCTATGGCTGTACGTTCTAAAAAACTCTTTAGAAAAAATCATGGTCTGGAAGGCACAGAAGGTCTAACAGATATTCAAAAAGAACTTTATAAATTTATACAGATAGAAGGAGGGGTTACGCCTGAAAAAATCTCTAAACTTTTTGGGCTTACACCCCAGGAAGCCAGGAATCAGCTTGCAATATTAAGGCACTGTGAGCTTGTGAAATGGCGGAAGATAGGAGATGAAATCTGTATTGTGCCTTTTGATTCTTAACTTCTTATAAAAACATCTATATTGAGGAAGTGGTATCTTGACAGAAAAAATTGACATGGATGAAAAGACAAAAGTTATGGCCGGACAACTTCCAGGAGTAATGGATGCACTCTCTGGGCTTCATTCTGAAGTTATTAAGGATGGAGCATTAAGTGCCAGAACGAAAGAGCTCATGATGGTTGCAATTGCAGTATCTCTGCGTTGCGAATACTGCCTATGGAAACATGTTCCTGAAGCTGTATGTTTGGGAGCAACTCGTGAGGAGATCCTGGAGGCTGTCAGTACTGCCATAGTAATGGCTGGTGGGCCTGCAGTAGCGTATGGATCTGTGGTGGTTCTTACAATTCTGGATGAATTGAACGTTTGAAGAAATGAGGTGATAAATTGACTGAAGAGATAACTAATCCTGTCAAATGCCACATTTGTGGGTGTGAACTGGAAAAAGAAGATTGCATAGAAGAGAGAGGCAAGGTTTTCTGTGAAGATTGTTTCATAGAAACTCACCACAAGATTCAGGCCTGTGATCCCTGGGCAGCTTATTCCAAGAAATTCTTCAGGAAGGAGGCCGGGCTTGAAGGTACAGAGGGCCTGACTGAATTACAAAAAGCCATCTATGAATTTATCGTCTCCAGGGGTGGAGCAAAAAAGGAAGAAATTGCAAAAAAGTTTCAAATATCCCTTCTGGAAACCGAGAACCAGTTTGCTCTTCTAAGGCATTGTGAGTTGTTAAAAGGGCAAAAAAGAGCAGATGGTGTGTACCTTGTACCTTTTGAGAGTTAATAACTTCAAAAAGATTTTGTTTTAACTAAGGTTGAAAAATAAAAGTAAATTGTCTTCTTACATATTCTATAACTGATATGTGTCCCCAGGAAAGTTACTTTATATATATTAATTAACCCATTTTCCTTTTATAACATACTTTATGGGCATATACATTTTTACTTACTGAATCTCTCAAAAACAGAATCTTATTTATTTTATTAATCAGAATGAAAATTAAACTATTGATTTCCTTAAAACTATTGATTTTCTGCAGGTTAAACCTTTACGAGAAATCTTGTTTTTGATATTACCTTTATAATATTATTAGTACTATTATTATTATTATTATTATTATTATTATTATTATTATTATTATTATTATTATTATTATTATTATTATTATTAAAACGTAGGTTCATGAAAGGGCTGGCATGAATGAATGCTTACTTGAAGGTTAGATAGGCTTTGTGAAAAACCTATCTAGTTCCGCTTCAAGATGATGAAACAAACAAAATGTATCAGGTTATTCGTCTCAGGTTGTGGTGTTCGTTATTTCAAAGAAACTCTACATAGCCTGAAGATACACTTTTCGAAACTTACTTCGGGCAGATTTCTTTAAGGCCAGCAGCCACATCAGCCAGAAGTTCAATGGGAATTCCCATAATCATTTCTTCGTCTGCGATTTTGGAGTATGTTCTGCTGCCGCTGCAACCGACTGTGACTCCGATTTTGCCTTCTTTGTATACATTCACAACCCCATCGGAGCACAGGCTCTGCTTTCCTGCAAAACTCGCTTCGATCCTGCCTCCGGTTTTGTACATTGCAGCCTGTGTGAGTAACATTATTTGTTTAGGATTACTGATAACGACAACAACATCCGGAGTAAAAGTGGCTTTTTCCAGAGGAGAGTACAGGATAGCTTCTGTTGAGTTTGGGGGAAGCTTGGGAACTCTTTCAAGGGTACGCCTTGCAGCGCCCTGGGTGCTGAACTGTTTGAGTTTATTAAAATAAAATTCTCCACTTGCGACCTTTGGAGGCATCTCGCCAAGGCCCATTGCGCCAGCGCCACCTTTACACATCTGGTCTTCGATAAGGGTATAGAACTCCTCGCCTGTTCTTCTCACTCTGTCAACCAGCTGGCAGTGTCTCATAGTTTCATCTACTTCCTTCATTCCTTCCGGAATTTCCCCTCCTTTCGGGATCAGCTTTACTGCAACAGGGGAAGTCTTTAGTTTCAGACAGTCGACAAGTTCTTGTCCATATTTATTTATCTCTTTTACATCCATGTTCTCAGCTCAGATTTTTAAATTATTTTTGAAAAATTTTCTTATCAGACTTTATCAGTCACTGTATTAGTCTCACAAATGGTGTTTTTCTTTCCTTTTCTGAAAAATCTCTTTGTGGTACATATAATCCATTGACCATGCAGGATAAGATGGACAACTATAAGAATAACTATCAAGATTCCTGCTTTGCTGTGTATCCAAATCCAGGTAGCTTTCGTTAATCCTATATATACTACATACTGTCCTCTTGGAATTCCTGAAGGTATTAAAAAATGCATAACTAAACCTGTACCTGCAACAACAAAAAATAGAGTTGTCAGAATAAGGTCTACTAAGTAATTGGTTTCTTGTCGGCTTACGGTTTCACCTCGTTAGATAGCTCTGATTCAAGCTCCGATTCAAACATTATTAATTAAGTCGCTTCCGTTATTCCTGCAAATACATTGATATTCTTTTCCGTAAGTGACATTAATGGCTTTCCGCCGATACCCGCGATGAGCACAGCATTGACATTATGTGATTCCAATATTTTTGATGGAGCAGCACAATTATGCTCAATCTCAGGAGACAAGTTGCTTACTGTTTTAACACTCTCGATGTCTTTATCGTTTACATCCACGATAGTAAAATATTCGCATGAGACATAATGAAAACAAACATCAGATTCCAGTCCACTATCACTCACTGATGGTATAGCAACTTTTGCCACTTTTCACACTTTCTGCTTTAACATTTACCGCTGCTGCCTTTCCCTTGCTTCTGGGGCAGCAGTAATTGTTCTCAATGAACCTCTTTTTTTCTGTCGCCTCAGACTCGATAAACGATTTCGGAGCCACACTTCGGACAGCTAGCTGGGCGTTCAGTATTGCACTACAATTCCTATCTATACTCACACCCGCTACAAGAGGAATTCAACTTTTCATTTCTCACTATTTATATCCACTATTTATATACTCTCTTCTGGAGATCTCTATTGCTTTGCCATTGACAAGGGCATCAGCCACTTTCTGTCGGGGCCTTTGCAGATAATTCAAAAGGTTTTTCTGGAAATACTCATCATATCTGCAGCCTTGTTCTGATCAACATGAACGAGATCGCAGAGAGAAACCTTCCTGGGTTTATAATATGTGGCTTTTGGAAGGCACGATACCCTGCGTTTAACTCTATTCGCCATCAAATTACTCATATGCGATTTATTATAAATAATTTATGAATTTTCATTAGTTCACTTAGAACCTATTCGAAAAATCCTGCTGCTCTAAATGTTATCCATGCACATTCGAAATAAAGCATAGCAAGGTAATTCTCAATTTTCCTTTTCCATCTTATAATGAGTCTAGTGCACTGATTCCAAAGTATGTAAGGAATGAATTTTGAAAACCACGGAAAGCATGGAAGACACGGAAATAAGTAGTAAAGGTGTGTTTCTTCCGTGCTTTCATCCAATAAATTCGTGTTAGATTGAAAATCGGTAACAAGAACGATTGTGAATATGCTAAACTTTTCTATGAAATTGGGTTGACTAATCTATAAATCATTAAAAGCAAACTTATATATAGAAAGCAATAGGAAATAGGTTACCGCTTTCCTACAAATATGCCACGAAAACAATCAACCAATATAGCAAATATACTGAAAATTATCCGTCAACCATGAAAACGAAGAAACTTTCTAAAAAGCGTGTTCAAGAGCGTTTTTCTAGTTTCTTCCTATAAGAATATATATTTATAACATTATGTTCATGCAAACATAACGCTTAAACTATAAAAGTCTGTCAGGTATTTCTATGCGTGGAAAAATAAGTACAATACTACTACTCTCTATTCTGGTTCTGGCTGTTGCATCCTGTGGATGTGCAGAAAATGCGAATCAGCAGGCTGTTCAGAACTCAAGCACTATACAGATCACCGACATGTTGGGCAGGCAGTTAACTGTGCCGGCGGAAATCTCTTCAATTGTAGCCACTTCTCCGCCGTCCACTATCCTCGTTTATATGCTTGCTCCGGACAAACTTTCAGGGTGGAATTTTAAAAATAATTTTACTCAACTTTACATGGTTGAAAATTACTCAAGTCTGCCTGTAATCGGGGGCTGGTTCGGAACACAGACCGGGAACTATGAAACTATAATCAAAATGCATCCTGACATTGTAATTGAAGGGTACACCACTGATGGAGAAATACATGAGACTATAGAGCGCAGACAGGAAAGCTTTGGAAATATTCCTGTAGTGGCTGTTGATGGTTCTATTATCTTCGTCAACAAATCTGACCCGACTATACAATATGTGGGTAAACTTCTTAACTGTGAAGACCAGGCACAAAAACTGATTGATTTCCGCAGTTCAGTCCTTAGTGAGATTAATAACACTATAAAAGATATTCCCGAAGACCAGAAAGTACGTGTTTATTATGCCGAAGGTCCAAAAGGGCTCATGACCGACCCTTCAGGTTCTCAGCACTCCCAGGTCATTGATATCTGTGGTGGTATTAACGTTGCAGATTGTCAGCTTACGCCAGGAAGCGGCATGACTCAGGTCTCAATCGAGCAGGTTATGAACTGGAACCCTGAGATAATTATCACCTCAAATCCACAGTTCTATTCGACAGTTTACTCTGATTCTCTCTGGGCAAGTATAGATGCTGTGAAAAATAAGAAAGTATACCTTGCTCCTCAGAATCCTTTCTGCTGGATTGACAGGCCACAGGGCCCTCACCTTATCCTCGGAACTGTCTGGACTGCAAAAATGCTGTACCCGGACCGTTTTGTAAATATGGATCTCTCCAATCTGACTCGTGAGTTCTACTCGGAATTCTTCCACTATAATCTCACGGACAAAGAGCTGAATGCGCTACTTAACCCTTCAGCAGAGGCTAAGACGTGAGCGAGCAGGAAAAATCTCCGGATTTCCCCTATATTGCAGAGAACATCTTTGCCCCCATCTACCCTGTAATAGCTGCTAATATCGTCAAGCAAAGTGGAATAGAGAAAGGTATATGTCTTGACCTGGGATGCGGTATAGCATCCCTGGGAATTGCTGTTGCAGAAATTACGGATATGCAGGTATATGGTGTTGATATTTCAACTAAGATGTGCAGGCTTTCAAGAAACAAAGCCTTCCGCCATTGTCTTTCAAGTAAAGTTGCTCCTGTGCAGTCTGATGTACACCTGCTCCCTTTTAGAAATAATTGTGCAGACCTCATAGTAAGTCGGGGTTCCGTATTTTTCTGGAATGACCTGCCTGTGGCTTTTAAAGAGATCTCTCGCGTTCTTGCTCCTGGTGGGCAGGCATGGGTAGGAGGTGGCTTCGGCACAAAAGAGTTGAGAGCACAGATTTCTGAAAAGATGGTCGAAATCGATCCGGACTGGCATTCCAGTTCAAAAGAACGTCTCAGTCCTGAAAACCTTCAGGCTATAAAGGAAGCTGGAAGGCAGACCGAGATTCCCTGTCATGTAGTCCAGGATGATTCGGGATTCTGGATGGTATTAAGCAAGGAAGGTTAAAAAATGAAGTGCAATGTGTGTGAATTCAGGTGTGAAATCGATGAATACAGCAGGGGAAGATGCGGGAACTACTTATGTGCTGGTGATACTATCATCCAGGACCCTGATCTCGGATATCTTGGAGCATATCCTGTTTCTATAGAAACCATTCCCTTACTTCACTATTATCCCTCAGGTAAATTCCTTCAGGTTTTCAGTACTGGATGCAACTTCCAGTGTTCAGGCTGCGTAGCTCGCCTGTTAGCTTCAGGGAAATCGCTTGACCTTACTTCACTTGCCCCATCTCAGGTGGTGGAAAAGGCAGTACAGCAGGAGTGTCTGGGTGTAGTTTCTACACTCAATGAGCCTGCTGCTAACTATTATCTTTTCAGGGACCTTGCGTTAAAGGCAAAAGAAAAAGGTTTACTCGTAGGCTGTTCCACCAACTGTTATTTCACAGGTGAGACACTGGAGAAGCTTGGAAAATTTGTAGATTTCATGAATGTCGGAATTAAAGGCTATTCTGATAAGAGTTATATAAACTGTGGAGTTCCGTCTTCTGCACCTGTTTTCTGCAATATCTCCAGGCTTTTCGATATGGGTGTTCATGTCGAAACTTCGGTTGTATACTTAAGGGGAAATGAAAACGACGTAATAAATGTTGCAAAAGCCTTGTCTAATATTTCTCCTACAATTCCGGTTCAGGTCATGAGATTCATTCCTTTTGGCGATGCTCCGATTGAGCTTGAACCCTCTATAGGAGAGGCTGAGAGCCTGTGTGATGCTCTGCGGGAGCATGTAGACTATGTCTATCTTTTCAATTCTCCAGGTACGGAATCTTTAAATACGTACTGTCCTGAATGCGGTAGCCTTCTTGCAGAAAGGGAGTTTTACGGGCCCATGGGTTCCAAACCTCTAAAACCCTGGATAAATTACACCTGTACTTGTGGTAAAAACACTCCGGTTAAAGGGACAACTGCAACTGAAGGTTTCAACGAAGAGGGTTTCATGGGCGGTTACAGGATAAGCCGGGCTTTCAGTATGGTCCATGCAGTACTTACATGCATGGGAATACTGGACAACCGCAGGGTAATTGAAATCTGGGTAAAGGTTTCCAATCCTGAAACCCTGAGTCAAATACATCGTATGATACAACAGCCATACTCCTATCTTGAGTTTATCAGGCTTATTGCTGAAAAAGCAAATGCGTCGGAAAAAGGAGAAGAACTTATTTCTTTTATTCGTGAACGCCTGGAACTTGTCCAATCTCTTGCAGCGGAAAATAGTGATCATAAGGTGTATTATTGTATGGGTTCTCCTCTTTTTGCTCTGAACGCCGGGAGAATGGAAAACAACCTTGTGACATTTTCCGGGGGAGTTAGTATCAATAAACAGATTCAAAAAGAAGGCAAACCTGGGGTAAATGTTTCTCCTTCTTTTATAAATGAGCAGAATCCTGAGACAATTTTTATTTCAGGTTTCCTTTCTCGTCCTCTAGATGAATTTTATGGCCTGTGCCAGCAATACGGCATATCTGCAGATGCAGTAAAAGAGCACCGGGTCTATGAAATTCCACCTTCCTGGGATTTTGGGAACCCCCGCTGGATACTGGGACTCATGTACATAGCAGATAAACTGAACCCAGAAAATTCATCAATTGACCTGAAAAAGGAAGCAGATGAGTTTTATCTAAGGTTTTATGGTATGCCTTTTGAGGAAGCAAAGCCTAACAGGTCATTTCACAGACCTACCTCTGGCGTCTGGTCCAGGCATGTTATGAGGTATACTCATGCCTGATTACAAGTTTAATCGCACTACTCTGGTGTACCTGTTACCTATCGCATTACTCATAATCTCCCTTTTTATTGGAAGATACCAGACTCCACTGTCGGCAGTTGTGGATGAGAGTATTATTACTTTTTCATCCCTTTTTTTTGGCACTCCTGCTTCGGTTTCCGCTCAACACACAGTACTGTTCAATGTAAGGTTACCGAGGATACTTGCAGCTTTACTGGTAGGTGCAGCTCTTTCCATGGCTGGAGCCTCTTTCCAGGGAATCTTTCGTAATCCACTTGTGTCTCCTTATATCCTTGGAGTGGGGTCCGGGGCTGGTTTTGGGGCATGCCTTGCAATATTGCTCTGGAATAATTATCTGATGATACAATTGATGGCTTTTGCTTTCGGACTCCTTGCGATGTTTTTTGCTATAAGTATGGGTAAAGTCAGCAAAGGTACTGGAACTTTAGTATTCGTGCTTTCGGGAATTATTGTGAGCTCTATTTTCACGGCTCTTACGTCACTGGCAAAGTATGTAGCAGATCCCTATGATCAACTTCCTGAAATAGTATTCTGGCTTATGGGAAGTCTTGCAAGTGTCAGGTACGGCGATTTGTTCTACATATTATTGCCTATACTTATTGGGGCTTTCGTATTGTTTCTTTTCAGGTGGCGTATCAACATTTTGTCCCTGGGAGACGAGGAAGCTAAAGCTCTTGGGACGGATGTGGAAAAAACGCGCCTGGTTATCATTGTTTGTGCGACCCTTATAACCTCAGCAGCAGTCAGTATCAGCGGTGTCATTGGTTGGGTCGGACTTGTTGTGCCCCATATCTCAAGAATGATTGTTGGTCCCAATTATAGCCGCCTCTTGCCTATGAGTATGGTTATTGGAGCATCGTTTATGCTGGTTGTGGATGATCTTTCAAGGACTATTGTAGCTACCGAAATTCCCCTGGGAATCCTAACTTCTCTGGTAGGAGCTCCGTTGTTTGCATATCTTATAAAGAAGGGGCGTATGGGATGGAACTGATGCTGGAAGTAAAGTCCCTTGCTTTTTCTTATGGAAACGGGCCAGTATTTGAAAATGTATCTTTTTCGCTGAAAAAGGGCGAGATCATGTGCATTCTGGGCCCAAACGGAGCAGGAAAATCTACACTTATCAAATGTATTGCAGGAATTCTCCAACCCGCTGCTGGGTCTGTCTTTATTCAGGGAAAAGATACAGCTTCTCTTGGGGTAAGAGGAATTGCCAGGCATATAGGTTATGTACCTCAGCAGAATGAAGTGGTTTTTCCATTTACTGTGCTGGATTTTGTAGTCATGGGCCGTGCTCCTCATCTTTCCATGTTTGCATCCCCTGGCGCAGAGGATATTAAACTTGCAAAAGAATCGCTAGCAATGGTGGGAATTTCTGATCTTGCGGAAAGGCCGGTTGCTAACCTCAGTGGAGGACAGAGTCAAATGGTGCTTATTGCTAGGGCTCTTGTCCAGAAGCCTGCTCTGCTTTTGCTGGACGAGCCAACTTCTCACCTTGATTTTGGCAACCAGGTCCTTGTGCTGGAAACTGTCCAGAAACTGGCTTCACTTGGAATGTCCATTATAATGAATACACATATGCCAGACCATGCTTTTCTGTTAGGTGACAGGGCTGCAGCACTGTCTGAAGGTAGACTGGTTGCCGTAGGAAAAGTTGAAACCGTTGTAACCAGTAAGATGATGTCTTCAGTCTATGGTGTAAATGTAGCTGTCAGGGAAATTGAGGATATGAAAAGGAAAGTGTGTTTACCCTTAAGAAGGTGAACAAATTATTACTGAACAAATTATTACAAAAATAGCAAAGATCTAAGGAAAATATGGGTATGTTGAACAAAATTTTATAAACGTATAAAAGATCTAAGGAATATAAGGTGAAGTAAAACAGATCCATAAAACACAGCCTAAAGAGAAAAAGGTCGGAAGGGCAGAGATCCGGATCTTATCTTTTCCACCTTACTATCTTTAAAGTTTAAAGAAACTATTAATTTAAAAGCCTCCAGAAAACGTTTCATCTTTGAAGTCAATAAATAACAGGCTTTCTATATCCTATTATTCCAGTTGGGGGTGCTTTCTATAGACAACTCAAAACCTTATTTCAACCCTGAAATCGAGACTATGGACAGGGAAGAACTGGATGCTCTCATAGAGGAACGGGTACGGTACACGGTAAAATATGCGGCAGAAAATTCTCCTTTTTACAGAAAATGGTTTGAAAAGCAGGGAGTGGACCCGGCTGAGATCAAAACCCATGAAGACCTTCTGGACCTTCCCATAATTTCGGGAAATACCATCCGTGAAAACCAGCCTCCGGAAACAAGCGAATTCATGTTCAGGAGTGTAGGCTGGGAGGATGTTTTTACAGTTCATGAGACCAGCGGAACCAGTGGAAATCCAAAGGGCTTTTTCCTTACATGGGAAGATTGGGAACGGTATTCGGAAAAATATGCTCGTATTTTCAGGTCACAGGGCTTCGGCCCTGGAGACAGGGTTGTTGTCTGTGCTTCTTACGGGATGAACGTAGGGGCAAACACCATGACCTTTGCGGCCAGGCAGCTTGGTATGAGCATTATTCCTGAGGGCAAGTGCACATTTCCTCTGCGAGTTATTGAAGCTTACAGGCCTACAGGCATAGTAGGCAGCGTATTCAAACTTCTGAACCTTGCCAGAAGGTTACGGGCAGAGGGCATCGACCCTCGGGAGTCAGGTGTAAATAAACTGGTTGTGGGAGGAGAAGCTTTTGCTGACGAGTCGAGGAATTATCTTTCCGAAATCTGGGGTTGTCCTGTGTATAACACCTATGGAAGTACGGAAGGTACGATGTGCGGTGAGTGTGATGAGGTGTCAGGGCTGCATGTGCCTGAAGATCTTGTCCATGTTGATATTTACGACCCCAATCTCGAGAATTATGTACCTGACGGAGAATGCGGAAGAGTTATCCTGAGTACACTGCTGCCTGTTGGGGCAAAAGCAGGAACCCTTCTTTTAAACTATGATACTGAAGACACAACTGTGGTGCTTACGCGCAAACAGTGTCCCTGCGGAAGGACGCATATGAAAATTCTGACTCCTCAGCGTGAGGCTGAAACCGCGTGGGTAGAAGGAACTCCCTTTAACCGCGTAGATGTGGAAAGGGGTGTTTTCCAGCGCGAAAACATGGACTACCTAACCGGAGAATATGAAGCTTTTCTTTATGGCACAGAAGACGAGGGAGAAACCGTACTCAGAGTTAGTATGGAATGTGAAAATCCTGAGGTGTGCGACCGGGACCTTATAAAACAGAACTTTCTTCGTACTTTTCTCAGATATAAGCCTCCGCTTTCAAGGGCTTATGCCGAAGGCACTTTTAAAATAGTATTCAATTTCACAGGTCCTATGGGGCTTGAACTGAACAGGATAAAAGGCAGGCCTAAAAGGCTTGTAGACAGACGATAAGAGAACAAGAAGAGAGCAAGGGCATAGAGTAATGCTGAAATGACGCATAGAATGATGACACAAATACAGAGAGTGCTAAATTGACATAGAAAATACTGAAATAATATAGAAAATGCTGAAATAATATAGAAAATGCTGAAATAATATAGAAAATGCTGAAATAACGTATGGAGTGCTGAAATAACACATAGTGTGTTGAAATTGTTGATGACGGGAAAGTGCGCTTATCTGGCAGATGTATTCGTGCTTGAGAGTAATATTTAACACAATTTTCTTAAAGTTCTGCTGAAAAATTATCTATTTAAGACTTTTTTCTACCTTTTATTATATTTTTATATCATTTCCGATATATTATTTCGTAAAACCAAAATTCTTTTATTGATATCGGTTTTTACTTGACAAATAAAAATGGTTATATATTGATGAGTTCAGATAAAGTACAATGAATGGTCAATAACTGAAGAAACTGATTTCAAATAAATTTGCCTTTCAGATCTTAATAACAATGGTTATTGATATTGTTTTATCCAGGCTGGATAGTTACTTTTTCCAACATAAAAAAGCCTATATATTTTTTAGTGGTGAATGTAAACCAGTACCGAGGATTAATATTTGTAAAGAATGAATATTTGTTATCAACTCTTTTATATTAGTACCTATGTGAAAAAAACATATATAGTGCTACATATAATATACTAACGTATTAACTCGTAAACAAGTCTAAGATTATTTGGTGATATTATGGAAACAGAACTTATGAGGATAGGAGTTTCCCTTCCCGATACCCTTCTGGGTAAATTTGATGAGATTATCGAAAAAAGAGGTTATTCTTCTCGTTCTGAAGGCATAAGAGATGCCATCAGGAGTTACATTTCTTATTACGAATGGATGGGTGACATTAAGGGTTACCGTGTAGGAACCATTTCGGTTATTTACGACCATACTAAAAGGGGGCTCTCAAATGCTATTGCAGATATTCAACACAACTATTCTCACCTGATAAAATCTTCAGTGCATATACACCTTGATCATGACAACTGCTTTGAAGTGATTGTTCTCGATGGGGAAGGTGAAGAGATTAAGGAGCTTGCTGAAGCTATAATGGCCCTCAAAGGGGTAAAGTTCTCAAAGCTCACAACTGTAGCATCAACCGATAAAATCTGATTTTTCCCAGTCAGGAGTTTCCCTCGAACAACCATGAGAAAGTAAGACTTAGTAAAGAAAAATTCTAGATGGAAAAGATTTCTAGATGGAAAAGATTTCTAAATGAAAAAGATTTCTAGATGGAAAAGATTTCTAGATGAAAAAGATTTCTAGATGGAAAAGATTTCTAGATGGAAAAGATTTCTAGATGGAAAAGATTTCTAGATGGAAAAGATTTCTAGATGGAAAAGATTTCTAGATGGAAAAGATTTCAAAGAGGATACTAAATTCCTCTTGATTTCTATGTTTAAGCTTTTTCAAAGTGCTTTTCAATATGTTTCAGGAGCAGGTTTCCGAACTCTGTGAGTTCATAAATCTGAAAACTCCGTTCTCTTCGCGAGTTCACCAGGCCTGCTTCTTTTAACAGCTTAAGATGATAGGAAAGAGCTGAATGCTGCTGGTCCGTACAGTCCACAAGGACACAGACACAGAGACTCTGGACTTCAAGGGCTTTGAGAATCCTGAGGCGGGTGGGATCTGAAAGTATCTTAAACAGGCTAACGATTTCTCCTACATCCTCATTCATTGCCGAATGCACAGCATCAAGCACATCTTCCGGAAGACAATATGCATCCTTTACTTCAATTATTTTTTTTTCAGACATTTCTTCCACTTGACCATTGGTTCAAATAAAAAGCATGTGGTTATTATTTTAATTCTTTTTGATAAAATCAAATTTAATAGAGCTAAAAAGTTCCAGTTTCACAACCGATGGCTGCAAATTTATTACCATCAGTAATTGTCGGACAGCCTCCTTGCAGCGGGGTGCGTCAGCGCAACTTTGATTAAACGAAGACGAAACATCTGTTCCTTCGTTATCCCATTCTTAATAACATATATGTCGTTCATATGAACCATCAATGATACATTTAGGTCGTGGGTTCATATGAACCAGGGTCATATGAACCAATAGGAGTTTGACAGTATCTCTTAATTATTACTGTTGACATATCCCATTTTTAGCTCAAATTAATTTGACATAATTCTATGAGTTCATCTAATTTTATAATATTTTCTATGAAATAATTCCAATTCTTGTTACAATCAAACTATTGATCTTGTCAAAATTAACAAAAATGGCCCTGTAACATCCTCTGAAATAACGAAATTCCATTAATTTGAAACAAGTATCTGATACACTATAACTCGTTTCATATCAGTTTCTTGAACTGATTGAGATAGGTTTTCTACAAAGCCGAAATTTTTATTTCTCTCTTATATTTTTAAGTTGCGTAACTGTTTTTACTGGCGTTTAACATTATTCAATACAATTTTTGCGGTAAAGGGGATATTTCAAAGTGTTACCTACCTAGAAGTATGAGCCCGATGAGCAAAATTACAAAGACCAGCACTATAATGTATATAATGGTTTTAGTTAACTTTTCCATAATCAATTACCTCTTTACTGTTCAAAATTCCTAAATTATAAATTCATTATGGAGTTTGTACATTATTGTAGACATAATCAAGTTTGTTTACCTTTAGCTTTTAATTGCAGATCATGATTTTCAACTAACGTCCATTTATATCACTAATTCTTCTAGTCCATTAATTATGTTTTATAACATAGTATGCAAAATAGATGGCAGAATAAATTAAAGGCAGTGTCGCAAATTTTCTGTAAATTCAAAGTCAAATTTTTGTATACTGAACATAATTAAGTATTCTTGTTATCGAATTCCCAAAACACAAACTTATTAAGATTTCTTATTTTACAGAAATTAAGTCACACTGCCTTAATCGAAGACGTATGGATCTAATTTACATTATTCTGTTTACTCTTTTTGTTCTGTTATAAATATACTGTACCAGGTTGTTTTCATGTAAAGCCGTCAGGGATGAATGGACAGAGCTTAATTGGGCCCACTGAGATCCTAGTTAAAGCTCGTTGGAGATGCCGACGGTCATCTGATACTGACGGTCATCTGTGAATCGAGAAGCCAGTTGTTCCTACCCAGGTTGTAGTTCACCCTTTCAAAACATCCTTATCAGTACAAAGCACTTCTCTCCACCTGAGCCCGAGTTCAGAGAGGGCAAGACCTCCTCCTATTAAAGTAATTGAATTTTTTATAATATGATCGAGCACGGCAACCGTAAATCCGATCTCCGGTTTGATTCCACCAAGCCCGAAAACTGCAGTCAGGGCAACTTCATATGTTCCTATGGCTCCAGGTGTTATCGGAAAGATTTTTGCAATATTTCCCAGGGCTACAGCCAGGAAAATTAGTGATATCATATATGTGGACGAGAGACTTTCTCCTACTGTCGGAAAAGATTTAAGGACAAGGAAACAGGTGAATATATCTATTCCCCATATCAGAAGAGAAGAGGCCGTCACTGCCAGAAACGAGCTTGGACGTACGGCAACGACGCTTATCTGGTGTAAAAAAGTAGAGGCAAAAATCTTTATCTTTCCAGAGAACCCGTTTTGGGAATTTTCCATTTCCAATCTTTTTCTTGTGTTGCCTTCTCGGAAAGAAACAATAAAGATAATTGAGAAAAAAAGCACTACTGCAAGTCCGGACAGCCTTATCAGGGATTCCATCCAGGGATCAAGTTCAAAACGGGATGCAGCACCTGAAGATGCAAGTATTGCTATGGAAGTTATTGCAACTATATCAAAAACTCTTTCTACGGTTATCGAGGAGAAGCTAGTTGTAAAAGCAAGGTCCTTGCTTTTTTTCAGGATATACATCCTGCTCAGATCTCCTATCCGTGCCGGAAGAATTACATTTGCGGATTGGCTGATAAAAATGCTGCCTGTAAGAAACCTAAGCCCGTATTGATTTCCAAGCCTGTTAAGGATCTGCTGGAAGCGAACTCCTCTTAAAGGCCAGGAAACACAGTATACCAGAGCGGCTAGAACCAGAGTCCTGAAGGATGCTTGCTTCACATTTTCCAGAATATCGGATGCGCCCAGGAAGGTTGCGACAAACGCAAGTATCAGAATTGCAAGGGTAGCTGTTAAAAAGAATTTTCCTTTTCCTGAAACTTCGAGAGGAAATGAGAGTTCCCGCCAGAGTCGGAATATCTCGGACCCCATTCCTTTTACATCTTTTGCCAGATTAACCTTGCTTGACCCTCCGTGCCTCCAGTAAACCGGAAATTCCATTACCCTATATCCTTTGTGTTGGGCTCTGACAAGTACTTCGGTATCCCAGAACCAGTGTTCATTCTCAACATCCTCACTAAGTTCAAAGAGAGCTTCTCTCCTGAAAGCCTTAAAACCGCACTGGTGGTCATAGAGTTTTGAATGCAGAAATAGCCTCACCAGAAAATTATATCCTCTGCTTGCAAACTCTCGCTTAAAAGGCCTTTTTGCATCGCTATCGGGCATCATTCTCGATCCTGTAGCAAAATCATAGCCATCCGTGCTCACAGCTCTGATCAGTTTTTCCAGATACTTCATATCTGTCGCAAGGTCCACGTCAATATAGCAGAGGACTTCTCCTGAAGCGGCCTTAAAAGCCCGGTTAAGAGCTTTTCCCCGGCCCTGTCGTTTATCCGAATGCAGATGGACAACATAAACGTACTGTTCCGCGAGCCTGGAGGCTATCCGGTCTGTACCATCCGTGCTGCCGTCTTCGGCTATGATGATCTCGAAACGGTCCGTTATTTTAAAAAGTGTTTCTGCTGTAACTAAGACAGCCTTATCGATATTCGCTGCCTCATTATAAGCTGGTAAAACCACCGATACGCTGGTAATGGATAAGACCCCACTATTTTCATTCCATTATTGGGAGCGAATCTACGATTTGTATAAATGGACTTTTATATAACTCTAAGTTTAAGGTTCCCCCTAAAAACCTAAAACTCAGAACTCCTTTTTTACTTTATAAATCCGGACTGAACCCTGGTAAACCGGTTCAAAATAAGTTTTGTCCTCGAACTTATCCGTTTTTATATCATACATCTGCCGTTCAAGTTGACCGATATAAACATAGTTTACGTTATATTTATTCATGAGCTCAAGAGCTTTTTTTTTACTGCTGGTACTGTAAATGGTATTTACGTCTTCAAGCCTTGTCCTGATTTCTTCATCGTTTCTTTCCCAGAACTGCTCATGCCTTGCCCACCCAATAACCGTAGGAAGCCCGGTATTTGCCGAGACACGCGAGATATAATGATAACTGCTGTCATCTGAGGAAGCTTCAAGGATTATCGGAGTTCCACTGAGGTTTTCCTGAATCCATTTTATAGCGTCATAATCTCCGCGATCCAACTCTTTCATGTATTCCATGCCGTCAAGGGCAGGTTCCGCATTCATATCTTCTATTCTTGTAAAGGTAGCTACTACAGGAAAGACGCTGCATGAGAGAACCAGAAGCATAAGTGAGAACATCCAAACTTTTTTTTCATAAACCCTGCTGCTCGTAGGAAGGTTAGTCTCGGGAAAGGTTCTGTAACGGAAATAAAGCTGATAGAAGGAATAAGAAGCTGCAATGGCCAGAAAAATCCATAAGTGCATGTAAAATTTGAAAACCGTATTCATGCGGGCAAAGCTTCCGGAAATGGGATCATCAAGAAAGATGACTTCGCAGATAATCGCTATGAATGCAGCCATTGCTATCAGAAGTGAGATGAATCCTGCATTGCTTCTCTCAGGAAGGTCTTTCAGGAAAGAATAAAGTGAAAGGACAAGTAACGGAAGAAGGATTCCAAGCAGAGGAATAGTCCATTCTTTGGCAAGAAATGCCGATATTCCTATCCACAGGATGAAATATTGTATTTTTCTTCTGGAGTCAAGGTGAGTCATGAGGAAAGAAAGGGTCAAAAAAAGGAAAAGGCTGAACAGGATCAGGAATTCTCCAATTGTTGTACGAAGTTCTGGCTGAACAAAGTCGAATCCACCTGCAGCTTGCGGTTTAAATGACAGATAAAAGGGCAAATACGGAAGAAGGCTGAGAGTGAAAACTGAAAGAACTGTTCCCAGAAAACCGGTAACGGATCTAGATAGGCTTTTATTGTGGATATATAAGCTTTTACTGTGGAGATAATGCCCGTAGTAATAAGCAAAAACAACTGCAAATGTCAAGCTGAGATATATCGGGAAATCCCAGGAATTAGAAAGAAATAAAAAACCAAGGGATACTGAAAAAATCAGAAGTTCCAGTATACTTTCAAAGACCCGGTTGCTATCTTTCCTGAGATATATGTTAAGGAGAAAAGCAAGTACCAGAAGCTGGAAAGGAATTGCAATCATGTGAGAATGAAGGTCTCCATGTATGAAACTAAAGTAAGGAAATTCATTTATTGTATACGGGATAACTCTCGAACTGCTCCAGTAGTATCCCATTGGTGCAGTTTCTCTGGTAAGATACATGGATATGAATTCTTTAAATCCCTGCAAGTTTCCTAGCAGGATCACGAATAAGGCAGTAAGAAACCCATACCTGATTTTTCCATGAGTAAGGTTATATCCAAACCCGAAAAGGAGATTGAAGGAAAGAGCGAAAGTGAGAGCAATAGCCAGATTGAAAAGCATGGATGGCTCGACAGAAAATAGTTTCCCCGGAACTCCCACCGAAAGGTATCCGAAATAGTAATAAAAATCAAGGGAACCGCCTGCAAACCAGGGATCTGCCGGGGGGAAAGAAGAGGTTCTCATAACTGCGTTCAAAAAAGCAAAATCCATGAATTTTTCATGCCTGTAGATCTCAGGAAGATACATGCGTATAAGCAGGAAAAAAAAGAAGCTTGCAGCGAATACGAGCTCATTTGACAACAGGATCTTCTTTTCCGGTAAGGTCCTTTGTTTTCGATAGACAATTCCCGCTATAAGGCAAAGTAGAAGTACCGAGATAAGGATTGTGCGGCTGTTCAAGCCCCATACATGGGAAAAAAGCCAGGCAATATACGTAACAAGCACTATTCCCAGAGTCCTTGCTGCAGAATATCCTCTGTCAACAAGCCGATTTCCAGCTAGTCCGGCAAGAGGCATGGAAACCAGGCCCAGCATTTCAATAAAAATAAACCAGAAAATTATGTGAAGATACTCTAACACCGCTCTCTTCCCTTTAAAATCGGTTGTTTAATGTGCACTGTCTAAAGCCCCACTCTCTTGAGGTGCACTTTCTACTAATAAAACCTGTATTCAAACCTGTATTCAAAATCTGAGTTTGCCTGGGTTTTTTCTTAGCTCCGAAAGGCCATTAAAGGTCATATCGGTTCCGAGAAGTTATTGAAATTTTTCAAATGCTTTCGTAATCGGTATTCCCGTTCCCCCAATTTTTATTTACCTGACAGAAGTACCGATGATATTTATTTTGTAAATAGGTTTATATTTTTATCGTAGAAAAAATTATTTAATTCTCCTTTTTGCTTTATTTTCCCTGAATCTTAGATTATTATTTCCAGAAAATTACTTTGTTATCTTAAAATAGGTCTTTGTAAGTACTGATAGATATGAAAATGCAGATTAACGGAAAGGCTGTTGAAGCGTGCAGCGGCGAATTTTTTGATATCATAAACCCGGCAACAGGTGAACTTATTGACCGGGTTCCAAAAGGCACGGAAGATGATGCGGCAATAGCCGTTGAATCGGCGTCGTCAGCTTTTAATGGCTGGGCTTCCACATCTCCGCAGCAAAGAGCCAGGATTCTTTACACAGCTGCGGGAATTGTAAGACAGAGAAAGGATGAACTTGCTGTCTTGCTTACCCGGGAACAGGGGAAACCTCTTGCCGAAGCTAAAAACGAGATTGAAGGTTTTGCACATGTCCTTGAGTATTATTGCGGGCTTGCAAGTAGTTTTCACGGAGATTTTGTCCCGGTCCCTCAAAATGGATATGCTTTTACTGTAAAGAAGCCTCTGGGGGTCTGTACAGCCATAATTCCCTGGAATATGCCTGCTCTTATTATGGCATGGAAAATAGGCCCTGCCATGATTTCAGGAAATACGCTTGTCCTGAAACCTGCAAGCAATACCCCTCTTACTAACCTTGCCCTGGCTTCTATCCTCAGCGAGGCAGGGCTTCCTCCAGGTGTACTCAATATCGTTACAGGCCCTGGTGAGGTTGTGGGAGAAAGCCTGGTTAAGAGCCCGAAGGTTAAAAAAATCTCCTTTACCGGAGAAGTGAGAACCGGGAAACGTATAGCCGAGCTTGCAGCCGGCGGGATGAAAAGAGTAACCCTTGAGCTTGGAGGAAGTGATCCAATGCTGGTCTGTGATGATGCTAACCTGGAGGCTGCAGTCGCAGGGGCTCTCAGGGGAAGATTTTACAATTGTGGGCAGGCCTGTACTGCTGTAAAGAGGCTTTTTGTTTTCGAATCCGTAGCTGAAAGGTTCATAAAAAAGCTTGAAGCAGGCATCCGGAATTTAAGGGTTGGAAACGGGTTGCATGAAAACATCGATCTGGGGCCCCTTAACAACCGCAGGCAATGGGAATATATAAAAGAGCTTGTCGCAGACGCCGAAGAAAAGGATGAAGGCAGGATAGTTGCAGGAGGCAGAGTTCCAGAGGGCAGCGCCTGTAGTAAAGGATATTTCTTCGAGCCCACACTTATTGTAGATGTGGACAGAAAATCCAGGCTTCTGAATGAAGAAGTATTCGGTCCGGTGCTGCCTGTAGTCCGGGTAAAAGACCTTGATGAAGCGATTGAAGAAGCTAACAATACCTGCTATGGCCTTGGTGCCTCAATCTGGACAAAAAACCTTGACAGGGCTCGTATAGGATGCGAACAGTTGAATGCAGGAATTATCTGGCTTAATCAACATCTAAAGGTTGCTCCTGAAGTTCCTTTCGGGGGTACCAGGGAGAGCGGGATTGGAAACGAAAACGGGCCTGATGCTCTTTCTGAATATCTTGATCTGAAAACCGTAATGCTAAAAATCTAAAACCGTAATGCTAAAATCTAAAGCCGTAATGTTAAAATCTAAAATAGTATGCTAAAAACTTGATTTACTCAGTAAAAAAGGCTTCGAGAAAGCCCTGACATTTAAGACTGATAAAATAAAGATTTTTCGATGAGCCAGTTAACGTGAAGCTCATCGGACCTTTTTCTGTAAAACCGTATCAATAAGTTATAAAATTTACTTAGTCGTAAAATTTATTTTTTCTGGTATTTGGGCAGAAGCTGCATAAATTCGGAAGCTTCCATAACCGGCACGCTGTCAATTACGCAGACATCCGACCAGGGTAGGTTGAAAGCTCCGTAAGCTTCGGCACTTTCGGCTTCGTAAAGGATGTAATAGCGGTTTCCGGAAAGGTCAACCCACTGGTTAATGATATCGATTCCTTCTGGAATCTCCAGTTTCTTAAAATGCTCAAGGATCTTATCGCGGTTCGAAGGGTCCCAGGTACTAACGTCCATGAATAACATCTTTTACCACTCCTCATATTTTATGCTGCCAATACCCCTTCCCGGAAGCCAGGGCAGCTTTTTACAGCGTCCGGGATCTCTTTTTGAGAGCAAAGCTCAAGGGAAAACAAGTCTATTCTCCGGTGCCATCTCCACAAATGCGGATTTGACCAGCACGCCCCCAAATGCCGACTAACGGCAGAAGTCCAGATTTTTTAGAGTTTTACTGTCTTTTCCTACTTCATCATTGCTTAAATCCCCATAAATGATAAATCCGGAAGGACAGGTAATCATGCAGAACTTCTTTCTGCACGCAGATACAGACAGTATATTATCATCCCTTAGCCTATATAATAGTTAGTCCTAAAAGACTATATTAAGTCCGGGGACTTCTTCAGATGCACGAAACTTTTAATGAAAATACCGAAAATGAAAATACCGAAAATGAAAATACCGAAAATGAAAATATAGGAAATGAAAATATAGGAAATGAAAATACAGAAAATGAAAATACAGAAAATGAATCTAAAGGAAATGAATATACGGGAGGCGGCTTTCTAAGTCAAGCCAGCAAACCTCTCAATTCTCTTCTTTTTTCGTGAAGAAGTTTGCAGCTTTAAACCCGGCTTTTACAGAGCCGTTCATGCTTCTTTCCGGGTAATTGGTTGATGAGAACATTCCTGCCAGGTAAAGTCCGGTTGGGCCTGGCGCAAACGGCAGAACCTTTTCAAGGTACCCCTGTTCATACACAGGTGCAGTATCCATTCTTCGGAAGAGTTTTGCCCAGTGGATATCGGTTCTTGAAATATCAGGAAACATATTTTCCAGGCCCTTCAGGTAAGAATCCAGAACTTCGTCTTCCTTCTTCAGCCAGAGGGCATCGTTTTCATCCTGGAAATAGGAAGTTACATAAACGAGGTGTTCTCCATAGTCCTCAAAAGGCATAAAATTGGTGTGCTCAATTACGGCTCCAAAAGGCACGTCAGCTTTTATGTTCAACCAGTAATTCCCATTTTTCATAAGCCCTTTATCAAGTCCTATGAGGGCACATGCAGTTCCCTGATAACGAATACCTTGCAGGGTCGCTTGAAGAGTTCCAAGTTTGCCTTTTGTAAGGATATCCAGTACTCTGGGTTCAACAGTTGAAATCACGGCATCACAGGGTATGAAATCCCAGTCTGCAATCACTCCCTGCACTGCATTGTCTTTGATTACGATTTCCTTTACTGCTTTATTCTGTAAGATCCTGCCCCCCTGTGCAGCGATTTCCCTTGCCAGAGCTTCTATTAGAGAATTGAACCCCCCTCTCAGGTATCCCAGTTTTTCTCCTTCTTTTCCACGATCTGACCTTATTTTCACACGCCCTATAAGCCAGGCTGCAGAAACGTTTTCGGCATTTTCACCGAATTTGCTTTTCATGAGAGGAGCAAAAAAATTTTCGTATACGGATTGCCCCGCCGTATCAAGAATCCAGGTTTTTGCCTTTACTCTGTCATAGGAAGTCGTATCATTTATTAGCTTTATTCTAAGCACCAGCAGCCCAAGTTTTACCAGATCCGTAAAAGAAAGAGGTTTAAACCTTAGAATTTCAGTGGGAGTATTCATGGGATAGTTTTTACCGTCCACAAAATAGGCGTTTTTTCCCTTAAGCCACAGCATTTGACCTTCAAGCCCCAGTTCTCTTATAAGGTCAAGAAGTTCCGAATCACTCCTGAATATATGGTGATAATATTTCTCTATAAAGTACCTCTTTCCAGCAAAATCATGGCAATAACTTGAGGCCATCCCCCCGATTTCTGCATCTTTTTCAAAAATAACAGTCTCATTCGATTTGCAAAGCTTATACGCGGCTGACAGCCCTGCGAGCCCACTTCCTACTATTACGATTTTCATACCCAACTTTTCCCTTATCTGTTTACTTTTTAAACAGAATCTTAACATCCCTTAAGGAAATCAAACAGATTTCAAACAGATTCCAAACCCCTATCTTAATGTAAAAAAAGCTAAAGTTTTATATCTCTTTTTCCACAAAAATCCGTAATAACTGATATTCTTTAAAAATCCCTTAACCTATCGATAGGCTTAACCGCTATATATACCTTTAACTTATTATATTGGAGAAGCGGATTTATTTGAGAGAGATATCTCTGGATAATCCAGAGGCTTGAGGGATAAAGAGGTGTATTACGACCAGGAAATAAACTCTGTTTTTGAAGAGCTTGGAGTCTCAGAAGCAGGTTTGAGTTTTGAGGAAGCCGAAAAAAGGCTTGAAGAGTATGGCGAAAATGAACTTAAAGAAAAAGAAAAAGTCTCCGTCCTGCAGCTCTTTATCTCACAGTTTAAGAGCATCCTGATTCTTATTTTGATAACGGCTTCTATTGTTTCGGCTCTTCTCGGGGAGCTAGTTGATGCAATAGTCATTATTTTTACGGTTTTTCTTGCAGGTATTCTCAGTTTCGTGCAGGAATATCGAGCCGAGAAAGCAATTGAGCTTCTAAGGTCCCTTACCTCGCCGGAAGCGACTGTTAAAAGGGATGGGGTCGAAAAAAGAGTTCCCTCAAAAAATCTTGTTCCCGGAGATCTTATCCTTATTCAGACCGGAGACCGCATTCCAGCTGATGCCAGGTTAGTCAAAGAGTTCAATCTCAAAACTGATGAGTCCTCCCTTACAGGAGAATCCGTGCCAGTTCAGAAAAGCATTGAAGCCCTGCCTTCTGAAACTTCTGAAGCTGACAGGACAAACATGGTCTACACAGGAACTGCGGTTGCTTACGGAAGAGGCAGTGCCATTGTTACCGCAACCGGAATGAATACGGCTTTTGGGGAACTTGCCGGGCTTCTGGGGACAATAGAGAGGTCCAGGACGCCTTTACAGGAAAGCCTTGACAAGTTTGGCAGATGGATTGGTACTGCGACTCTTGTAATTGTAGCTTTTGTTGCAATGCTTGGGGTTTTTTATGGTTTCCCTCTCCTTGATATGTTTTTATGGGGCGTTGCTCTTGCGGTTGCTGCTATCCCTGAAGCTCTCCCTGCAGTTGTTACAGTAGGGCTTGGGCTTGGGGTAAGGCGTATGGTCAAAAGGCACGCCCTTGTAAGAAAACTGCCATCTGTAGAGACGCTTGGAGCCACAAATGTTATCTGTTCGGATAAGACAGGCACGCTTACGCAGAATAAAATGACGGTTGAAAAAATTTGCGTCAATGATCAGGTTTTGAAGGTTACGGGAGCAGGATATTCTCCTGAGGGAGAGTTCTTTAACAGAGATGAAAAAGTTTCTACCGATGATCCCCATCTTCAGATTCTCTTGCTGGGAGCTGTTCTCTGTAACGATGCTGGTCTTTTTAAGGAAAGTGATACATGGGAGATCAAAGGAGACCCTACAGAGGCAGCTCTTGTGGTTGTTGCTGCAAAGTCAGGCTTACATAAAGTTGAGCTTGATCAAAAATATTCTCGCCTTGGAGAAATACCCTTTTCCTCTGAAAGAAAAAGAATGACTACCTTTAATAAACTGGAAACCGATTCTAGCAACTTCCCTATAAAAGGACTTACTGCCTTCTCAAAGGGAGCTCCTGAAGTGATTCTTGGCTCATGTACAAAGATTTTTCTTGACGGTGAAATAAAATCCTTATCTCCCGAAATGAAGCAATTGATTGAAGGAAAAGTTAAGGAAATGGCTGATCAGGCCCTCAGGGTTATGGCTCTTTCATTTCGCCTTCTGGATGAGGAACTCTATATTGAAAAAACTTCTTCAAAAGAGCTCCCTTCAGAGAGAATTGAAGAAGATATGGTCTTTTCAGGTTTAATGGGCATGAGAGATCCTCCAAGAGAGGAAGTAAAGGTTGCAATCCAGAAATGTGAAGATGCAGGTATTAAAACCGTAATGATAACAGGAGACCATAAAATTACGGCGTCTGCAATTGCAAAGGAACTGGGGATCTTAAAGGCAAACGATCTTACTCTTACAGGCTCGGAGCTTGATCGCCTTGAGGATGTCGAGTTCGAAGACAAGGTCGAAAGGGTTTCGGTTTATGCCAGGGTCTATCCTACTCATAAATTGAGAGTAATAGACGCCCTTAAGAAAAAGGGCTATGTCGTAGCAATGACCGGGGATGGGGTAAACGATGCTCCTGCCCTTAAAGCTGCAGATATGGGAATAGCTATGGGGATTACGGGCACAGATGTCAGCAAAGAAGCCTCAAGCATGATTCTTACGGATGATAATTTTGCGTCGATTGTTGCAGCGGTCGAGGAAGGGCGAAACATCTTTAAAAATATCCGAAACTTCATTACTTATGGGCTCTCAGCCCATATCGGTGAGGTTCTCATAGTTCTCATTGCTATCCTGGGATGGCAGATCCTGCCTCTTATTGCGGTTCAGATCCTCTGGATTAACCTGATTACGGATGGGCTTCCTCCTATGGCTCTGTCGGTTGAACCTCCTGACAATGGTATTATGAAACAGAAGCCAAGAAACGTTGAGAAAGGGCTTATAACCCGTCGGGAAATCTCAGCCAGTCTGGGAATTGGAGGGTTGATTGCACTTCAGGCTCTTCTCGTTTTAAACTGGGCTCTTGACAGAAATTTCTCTATTGAGAAACTCCAGACCCTGATCTTTACGCTAGTAGTTTTCTCAGAGATGTTTAATGCCTTTAACTGGCGGTCTGACCGATATTCGATCTTTTCCCTGGGACTTTTTACAAACAGACCTCTGGTTTATGCAGTCCTGACAACAGTAATCCTGCAACTCGTGGTAATTTATGTTCCTTTTTTCCAGACAGCTTTTAGGACCGTTCCACTTTCTCTCTTTGAATGGGGAGTGGTACTTTCTCTTGCTTCTACCACGCTTATCTCAATGGAACTTATAAAATATTTCTCAGGGAGAAGTTCTCAGGAGAATATTAAGGAAAAGATGAACTTTGATTGAGTTTAAGGTTTTAAGTTTAAATTTAAGACTTTAAGTTTGAATTTAAGACTTTAAATTCATTTTTAGATTATGTTTTTAGTTCATGTTTCTGATTGTGCTTTTAGTTCATGTTTCTGATTGTGCTTTTAATCTTTCCTTCATATTCTTTTTAATTAATGTCTTTAATTTCTATCTTTAATTTCAAAGTTTATCACCGCCACCCATCCTTTCGTTGCCTGGCTTGAATAGCCCATTTCATACAGGCCGGTGAGATTAGAATAGATACGACTACCATCAAGACCATTGCCGAAAATGTATCCTGGCTGATTATTTGCAATTCTCTTCCCATAGTGAGTATCACAAGCTCGATTCCTGCCCTCGGCATAACCCCTACGCCGAAGATTAAACTTTCGTAAAAGTCGAAACCTATAACTTTTGATCCGATAAAGCCTCCTGCTAATTTCCCCATAAGCGCTGCAAGGATAATCAGAAGAGTAAAGCTGCCCGCGTTTTTCAGGATGTACGGGTCAATTAAAAATCCTATAAATGCGAAAAAAATAGGAATCAAAATCCCATGAGCCAGCCCATCGACTTTGCTCTGGATGTCCTGAAGTTTAGCAAGGGGAATTTCCGACACCAGTATACCCCCTGTAAAAGCCCCTATTGCTGAATGAAGTTCGAATAGTTCTGCAAGATAAGCAGAAAAAAGAGCTATCATAATCACCAGGGAAAACACAGCTTCTTTTGAATGCATTTTCTCGGCATAGGTAAAAAGTCTGGGAAATAGGTAATTTCCAAGGATATACATTATCAGCAGAAAAAGCAGGATTTTTCCTGCGATCAGAAGAACCACCAGAACTGGAGGGACGTGGTTAAGGCGAACAAAGTTTACAACAACTGAAAAGAAAAATAGTGCTATAATATCATCCAGGAATGCAGATGAAAGCATTGCTGTCCCGGGTCTGCTGGAGAGGTAATTTAAGTCTATAAGAGTTCCGATTACTACTGCTATACTTGTTGGGTTGAATGCTACTCCGAGAAATAGGCTTTCAACAAAACTGAAATTAAAGATTCTTCCAAACGCGAAACCGAAGACGAAAGCAGAAACTATCTGGGAGAGGGTTGGAACAAGCGTTGTTATTGATTCAAATTTGAGGTTCTTAAGGCTTACTTCTTTATACCCGGCTGTGAAAAGTAGAAAAATCGATCCCAATTCTGCAAAGAAAGTTATTATGCCGGTTTCTACCTCAAGAAAAAGCACTCCAAGTGAGACTCCAGCCAGAATTTCTCCCGCAACTGAAGGAATACCTATCCGCTCTGCCGCTTCCCCGAGAATTTTCACACTGAAAATTAAAAACAGTAGCTGAAGTAGAGCGCTCACTACTGCTAGCCCCCACACTTTGCTTTTTATAGCTCGAATCTATCAAAAGAATGAATCTATCAAAAGAATCTATTTACCTTCCAGGTTCTTCTCTGTCCTTTTGAGATGATTAGGTTCTTCTCTGTCCTTTTGAAATAATTAGGTTCTTCTCTGTCCTTTTGAAATAATTAGGTTCTTAATATCTCTTTTAGAGGATTTTTAAAACTTTAATATAACTTCTGAACAATAATCTGATTTTTAATGTAATCTGATTTTTAATCGACCTCTTCTTTCGTTTTTTCCTTTCTTCTTCTGCATATCTCTTCTACAAGATCTCTCTTGGATACTATTCCTACCAGTTTCCTGTCCTCAATAACACAGATGCGGTCAAGCCTGTACTTTATCATCAGGTCCGAAGCGTCCTTAAGTGTGGCATTTAGAGAGACTGTTATAGGATGAGTAATCATTATCTCTTTTGCTGTTTCTCCAAGCGATCGGATTGCCGTAGTTAGAGTATACTTTTCTCTGGGCATCAGGCACAAAAGAAGAATTCCAAGAATAGTATCAAGATCAATAGTGCCCACAAGCTCATTTTTATCATTCACTACAGGCAGGATATGGTATGGATATTTGCCATAAAGTGAAAGAATCTCTTCAACTGATGTGTTTTCGTAGACCTTTATAACCTCTCTGGTCATGAGCTCGCCGATTGTTATCCAGAGGCAGGTCTCAAACTTTTCGTCTATTAATTTGGACGGAGGAATGGACTCTGGAGAATGCGGGCGTTTTTCAGGTTGTTTTTCTCTCTGCTTTGGAAACTCTTCAGTCTCTACTTTTCTATTTTCTTGAGAGAAACTCTTTCCTGAAAAGATATTTTTCAGGCTGAATGTTCTGTCCATAGTAACCTCCCACTTCCATATTAACTTCTCACTTAAAGAATCTCCTTTAGATACTATTATTTTTCCTGATACTATTATTTTCCTTGTATTAACACACAAATATTCCTCTTGTATTATTTCCCTTTGTATTAAAACGCAAATATTCTCCTTGTATTAAAAACACAAATATTCCCCTTGTATTAAAAACACAAATTTCCTTTTCCCGGCCTATTATCCTTTTTTTTCAAGTTCTTTATTATAATAAAGAGTAAATTCTTTTCCAGGGCGTAAAGAGAAATTATATGAGGCATATTTTTCTTCCGGAATTACCTCATACATTCGATATGTTGCAGGCACGATTATTGCATCGTATTCTACCTTAGCTGGAGGTTTTTTATAATATGCTGCTTTCTCATAGTCCCTTAGATACCAGGGCAGGGGCCAGTAAAGGTTTTCGGGATCCACAACGGATATCCTTAGGGTTTCAAGCCCGAGATTAAATTCTCCAATTTTCTCCATAAGTTGCCGGATATCTGGAGATGCCTGTGAATACGTCATCAACTCATCAGGTTCCATATTCCGGTAAAAATTTACTGAGATGCACTGGGCCAGGGATATTATTAACGTAAGTGCTAGAATCCCCGCAACAAAGGTATGAGCTATGGAGCGTTTTGTCCCGGAAGCAGGTTTTTTGTCTGTTCCGAATAAATTCATGTTTTCTGTTCCGGAATTCATGTTTTCTGTTTCAAGTAAATTCTTCTGTCTTCGGCCAGGTGTCCCGGAGAAAAAGTCTCCCAGATAAGCTCCTGCTAAAATCCCAAAAGGTAGGACAATGTGCACAACAAGCCAGGGGACTTTTTCCTGAAGATAAGAATAGAGCAGCAAACTCGCAACTGTCCAGTAGGAAAGAAACATGAAAAAGGAGGTATTTTCTCCTTTCTTTTTAAGGAAATGAATAATACCTGCAGTCCCAAAAATCAGAATCGGGCTTTCGTATACAAGGAGGATAGGAATGTAAAAATAAAAAGGGCCTCCTATGCGTTCAATTCTGTGCATCTCCATCCAGTGAGAAAAAGCTTTTTCCACAATTGAAAAGAGGGTCTCTGGGGTCCTGAAGAGGCTTGTGTAGAATAACATTACGATAAAAATAAAAAGAGTACCTGAAATCAGAATTTCCGGTATAAATGGAAAAATAGCTGAACTCTTGAGAACAAGAGTTTTTTTAAGGCTCAACTTTTCTTTTTTCCAGTCGGAATAAAACCTGTACAAAGAATAAATTCCTGCATAGGCTCCAAACATGAGAATAATAAGATAGGTATTCTCTTTTGAAGATACGGCAATTGCAAGAGAGGAAGCGACAAGGATAAGATAAGGGTATCTCTTTGAACTGTGAAGGTTCTCAAGGTAGCGAATTCCTCCTATAACAGTTGCCAGTGTGCAGAAAACAATGATTGGGTCATTCCTGAAGAACCTTGAGAAGTACACCATACTTGGGGAAAATGAGAGCAAGAAAGCCGACCAGAGTACACCTCTTTCTCCAAGTTCCTTCTTAAGTACAAAGAGCAGAAGAATTGCCGCTACTCCGAAGAAGACAGGGATCAAGCGTGCTGTCGTGTCGTTTATTCCCAGAAGGTGAAAGACAACAGCGGTAGAATGAAAAAGAAAAGGGCCGTGATAAGCCGGATCATATCTGTATTGTCCGTTTTCAAGAAGTCTAAGAGTAAAACTGGCATGTACGCTTTCATCGTGATGGAAAACTCGTTCTCCCAGGTCAAACAGTCTTATTAACAAGGCAAAAAGGATTATCAGAAATCCGAGTATTTTGTATTTTCTTTCAGAAAGCTCTGGTGAGTTTTTAGTATTGTAATCCTGACCTTGCTGCATAATTCCCCCAGCCCTCCAGCATAGCTGCTTCTTTATGTACATATATATATTTAAGGGATAGGATGAAATAGTCTCTCTCATGGCTGAGGTTAAAGTTAAGTTATTTGCAAATTTGCGTGAAAAAGCAGGTACATCAGAACTGCAGCTATCGGGAGAAAAGGTTATTGATGTCCTTTTAGCCCTTACTGGTAAATATCCCGAGTTGAAGAACCTTATTTTTGAGGAGCCTGAAGGAGAAAGCGAAGCTCCAGTTATGTGCGGTTCAATTAATGTCCTTATAAATGGAAACAATGTCAGGCATTTCGATGGGCTTGATACTCTTCTTTCGGATGCCGATGAGCTTGCAGTCCTGCCTCCGGTATCAGGAGGCTGATTTTTTCAGGAAGGATGATCATGGGCAAGATATTCAAAAAACGAACCTCGGTTGATGAAGCTTTGGGACTTTTTCTTGAGCGTATTTCTACCATAAAGAAAACAGAAGAACTCTCACTCGAAACCTGCACAGGCAGGGTACTTGCAGAAGCTGTGATCTCGGAAAGGAATGTACCACACTACCGGCGTGCATCTATGGATGGATATGCGGTAAAGGCTTCCGACACCATGGGAGCTTCCCCCTCAAATCCGATAATGTTGCAACTTTCTGACCAAGTAGAGGAAGGAAGTTTAACCTGGGTCCATACTGGGGCTGCAGTGCCTGAAGGAGCTAATGCTGTAGTAATGGTTGAAGACTCCATCGCTGCAGGAAACCTTGTTGAGGTCAGGGCTCAGGTCTATCCGAATCGGAATGTGGAGCAGGTTGGAGAAGATATAAAAGAAGGAGATGTGATTTTTGAAAAAGGTCATCTTCTTCGTCCGTGTGATGCTGCTGTGCTTGCATCGCTTGGACTTGACAGGGTGAAGGTTTTCAACAAGCCTGTTGTTGCAGTTATCCCGACAGGGGATGAGCTCGTAAGTCGTAAGAGGAGCAGGGATGTACTTCCTCCGGGCATGGTTCTTGAGACTAATGGGCTGATGTCGGCCCTTTATGTGAAGAAATGGGGTGGGATTCCCCGAGATCTCGATATAGTACCTGATAACCCGGACAGTATAAAAATGGTCATAGAAGCAAACCTGGATGCTGATATGATTCTTCTTTCTGGCGGAACATCAGTAGGAAAAAGAGATCATGGCCCTGAGATTGTGGCAGCTCTTGGAGAACTGCTCGTGCATGGCATAGGAGTTATTCCCGGTAAACCTTCAGCCCTTGGGGTTATAAATGACGTTCCTATCGTTTGCCTGCCCGGTTATCCGGTTGCTGGATTTGTTGCCCTCAATTTCTTTGTCCGTCCTGGTATCCGGAAACTGGCAGCAATTCCAGAAGCCCCCGAGCCTACTCTTAAAAGGCGCCTGACTGCAAAAGTCAGTTCCAAAATAGGATACGTTAGTTTCATTCGTGTTGTATTTGAAGGAGATAAAGTGCGCCCTCTTTCCGGAGATGGAGCCGGAGCACTGAGTTCAGTTGCAAAGGCTGACGGGTATGTGCTGGTGCCAGAAAACATTGAAGGGTATGATGAGGAAGAAGAGGTGGATGTCTTCTTAATTGAATGATATTCCTATGCTCTTTCAAAAATACCCTTTTTGACCGTTTCCTCTCAAAAATATCTTTTTTGATCTTCTCCTCTCAAAAATATCCTTTTTGATCTTCTCCTCTCAAAAATATCCTTTTTGATCTTCTCCTTAATCTTCTTGTCATATTCTCTTCATATTGGATTAATAGAAAAACATGTTATATTTTATTACACTTTATTTATAATAACTGGCTCAATAATAATGAATGATTCTTCCTTTCTCTATTGAAGCTCCGGAAGGAATTTTCCCTCCTTCTTAGATAAAGTTTTATACTTCAAAGGCTAATCAAACGAAGAAAGCCAGAGGTAAAACATTCAGAGTTAAATCTTTCTGATCTAAAATGTTCAGAGTTAAACCTTTCTGATCTAAAATGTTCAGAGCCAAAATCTAAACTTTTAAGTGATTCCCTGAGTGAAAAATAATGTCTTCCACTTATAAAGACCTGGATAAGATTTTTCTCATAGGAGCTGGTGGGTTCCTTGGAGCAATATGTCGGTTTTCACTTTGTGAGCTCATGGAATCATATTATGGTACCCTTTCGGTAAATGTACTCGGAAGTTTTATGCTTGGCTTGATAATGTACGATACTGAGTATATTGGATTTATAGGTCCAAAAGGAAAGCTTGCCTTCGGGACCGGATTTATGGGAGCATTCACAACATTTTCGACATTTGCAGTCCAGTCTTTTACCATGCCCTTTTTCCCTGCTCTGGAAAATATCAGTGTTAACCTGTTTCTTGCTCTGGTCGGCGTGTTTATGGGCAGGAGTACAATAAAAGCCCTTTCAGGCAGGGAGGTATAAAGCGATGTTCTCTTTTCCAGGCATGGGAAAACTCTTTTTAATAGGTGCAGGAGGTTTTATTGGGGCATGCCTTAGATATACGGTTTCAAGCCAGGTTCCCAGGATTAAGAACATTCCTGCAGGCACACTCACTGTGAACCTCTTAGGGACCATTGTACTTGCCTTTCTCACTTTTTCTTCTGAGCCCCAATCTATGGTCTATCTCGTAAATATAGGTATTTTAGGTTCTTTTACCACGTTTTCTACCTTTGCATATGAAACTTTTAAATTGCTTGAAGAAGGACAAAATTTCTCCTTTTTCCTGAATATCTTTCTTAACGTTGCACTCTGCCTTGTAGGGGTAAGCATTGCATACCTGGCCCTGAGTTTGTGAGTTTAATACAGAAAGCTGGGTAGAAAAGCGTTTCTTGGAACGTATTATTCTATGAAATATATTATCCTATTAAGTAAATATTTCTAAAGACCTGTATACAAAATCCAAAAAGGTTTAGTCAAAAAAGTCAATTCAAAAAAGTAAATTCAAAAAGATTAAGTTAAAAAAGTCAATTCAAAAAAGTCAATTTAAAAGCCCTTTAGATTACTTTACAAGAGCTTTTGCAGATCTTCTGATAAAGCGCCTCTTATGACCTGAAGAACTGAAGCGCTGTGCAGGTCCTGGGTGTGCTTTTTGAGCCTGTGATTTCTGGACCTTGATTACTCTGCCTTTTCTGCCTTTTACTTTTACCCAATTAATGCTGCCGGTTTTGCCCATTATCATTCCTCGTTAAGTTTAATCTTAATTTTCTCTGAATTTATTTGTAATTTATCACGTAATATATCCAGGTATTCGCTTATTGCTGGACGCTGCCGGTTGCCGCGGATTTTCATTTCCTCGGCAGAGTCTCAATAAACAGGTATTTAAACAGGTGTTCCCTGGTTATAGTGTTAAGTGTTAAATCGATAATTCTCACTGATGATTGAAGAATATCTAATATTCCTTGAAGCCTGAAAGTGTGAAATTATAAATGTCATCAAGCCTTGGGTCTATGATAAAAAGAAATGCTAGTAATTAAATGTTACGGACATGGATGTAAAATAAGGTAGATTTGCAGGATTCTTTTCTTAAAAAGGTGATTAGCGTAAAAAAGAATAACATTGAAACAAGGCTTACAGAGGCAAGGAAAGAACTTGCAGGCGTAGAGGGATTTCCTGACCCTGAATTTGTAGGCATTATTAAAGAACTGGGGTTCAGATGTGAACTCTGTGCACGCTGTTGCACCAAAGAGTTTAACGACCACGTTTTTCTGCTCGATGCAGACCTAGTAGTTATAAGGCAGATTAATCCGGATTCCGTTACCCCTGCTCCATATCCTGAGTTTTGCGACCAGAAGGGCAGGTTTTATGTCTCAGGATACGCCTTGAAAACAAAACCTGACGGTTCCTGTATCTTCCTTGAGAATAAGCGCTGCAAAATTTATGACAGGCGTCCTTCAATCTGTAGGGTCTATCCATACATGCTTCACAGGGAAGCTGATGACTCGGGCAGGGTGGGCTGGCGCCAGATAAGCGGCTTAAACGAGCATGGAAGCTATTATTCCGGGCTCGATGATTCTGAATGTGAAGAAATTGCGAGGGTAACCAGGGCTTATGAAGAGGCTTACCTGAGACAGATGATCGGGTTTTTTGAAGCTGTGAAGATTCACTTCCAAAAAAACGGTCTGAAGCACGTTCAAAGCGTATATGACCGCAGAATACGGGAGTTTCTTAAAGGCAAGTGCGAACTTGAAGTCTTTGTATATTATAACGGCGAGTTTGAAAAATGTGATCTTAAACCACATGCTGATTAACAGTACTGTAGAACTCGATTGGCAATCCGATTAAACACTGGAATCCTCTATTTTATTTTTCGGATTGATAAAAATCCTGTAGAGAAACAAACATCTAGCTTCGGTGAATCACAATTAAATAAAGTTTAAGTAAAAAAACAAAAACTAGGAACAGTAATATTCAAACAGCTATTTTTAGTGAAGAGATAAGTTGAGATTTACTTTTGGCAGGCAACTCGTTTTTCCGATATTTTAAACGATAGCGATAGCTCTTTTGCTGGAAAACACATTACTCTAAGCTAAATATTATTGAAGAAAGTGTTCATTGCTTATATTCATGAGATCTTCATTATGTGAAATCTGGGTTATATTATATTTTCAGCTGAATAAATTACACAATATTTTCAAAACAGCAATCATTATCAATTATCAAAATTGTTAATTATCAAAATCTAATATTGACATGTTGAACGCAGGTTGAAATTATCTAGTCAGACTGACTCATGAATTATTTGATATATTATTTGATATATTACTTGATATATTATTTAATACTCATTCTGGAAAATTCAGATTCCAAACTGAGAGGAGTAGCATGTCTTTTAAAAGTTTCCTATTGAAGAGACTGATTATATGGGATTTTATTCCATATTCTTTGAGATGGAAAAAATCCGTAAGTGGGATTGGGATTATATATGTGGGCACTCTGGAAATGATGCAGGAAAAATATGGAAAAGATGGTGTAAGCAACTTAAACGAGACTATGTATAACATTGGCCTTGGGCAATCAACAGAAATTCTGAAGACGCTGGGCTTAAAAAGAGATCTGGACGGATGTGCATATGTACTGCTGGCAATGCACCGGATTTTCGGAATCAAAAGCAAAATAATTCATAAAGATGACAATAAAATAGTAATTCATGCCAGGAAATGCCGTTGGGGAGGACATTTAAAAAAATGGAATGTCAGAACCTGTTTATCCATCGATAATTATGAAGCAGGATTGATTGAAGGTATACTGCCTTCTTCGGAGCATACATATACCAAAAGAAGAAGTTGTGGCGATAACGTTTGTGAGCTTGTTATCAGTTTTAGTGACAGTAATTGACTTTTTTCCCACCGTAGTGGCATATACTGAATACTACAAAATGTAGATTTCATCAAACCCCACGTAGCCTTTCATTATTGATGATACAAGGTTTAATTTAAAAAATGAATATCAGGTAAAAATTAAAAAAGTTTTGTGAAGGCAAAAAAATTAAGAAACAATATAATTTGTTTTTCCTTTGACCTTCCACTTAAGAAGTATCCCTTCTTCGATTGTTTCAGCAGAAGACAATTCAAGCTCCAGGAGTTCAGCTTCTGAAAATCCTTTTCCGTCAGTGAAAGTTGGGGCTGTAGCGCCACCTATAATAAAGTTTCCTACGAAGGTGTAGATTTCATCAACAAGGCCTGCAGAAAGCATTCCCCAGTTGAGGGTTGCCCCTCCTTCGACCATGAGGATGTTTATTCCCATTTTCTTTAATACTCTTACAAGCTCCTGAAGGTCGACTTTCTCAGTCCCTGCCTTGATAACAAGAGCTTTTTTTTCCAGTTTTTCTATTTTTTCGGCAGGAGCAGAAGTTGAAACAGCAATTATCCTGAGCCCGTCTCCTTTTTTGAAAATATCAGCATCTAGCGGAGTCCTTGCTGAACTGTCCACAATAATCCTTACTGGATTTTCGTTTTTTCCTGCGGCTTTCCTGGCTGCCTTTCTCTTTGGAGACTTTACGGTTAAGCTTGGATCGTCCGAAAGGACGGTTCCTATACCTACCATAACTGCGTCTGCCTGGGCTCGGAGTTCGTCGACTCGTTCAAAATCAAGTTTCCCGGAGATTCGGACCTGTTTCCGTTCCTTTGTTGAAAGTTTGCCGTCGGCTGACATAGCAGAATTTATAAAAACAAAAGGTTTGTCCATTTTTCTAGCTCCTGAAAAAAGCAGTTTTCGGAGGAATTTCTAGGGAGAATGCCTCCTTACTGGAAAAAATTTTGAATAGGCATTAATAGCCTTATTTTTCTTAAATAACCTTATTTTTTCTTAAATGACTTTATTTCTTCTTAAATAACCTTAATTCTTCTTCGCTTCATGTTAAAAACACTTAACGGTTCTTAAAAGCGAGATTTAATCTTAATTTATTCGAGTTCTATCAGAGGTTTCAGGAGGTCGTGGTCTCTCAAAAGTCCCTGAAGTTTCCGGTTTGAATTGATAATCGGAACCTGGTCAATCCTGTTCCGCTTCATTTTCCGTGCACAGTCACTGACAGATGTAATATATGTAGCTGTGATTGGCTCCCTTATCATTATATCGCTTCCGATCAGGTTGGGAACCTTAATCCTTGAGACGCTGTAGTAAATGCTCATGGTGTCTCGCATCGATTCCCAGGTCCAGGCGTCATCGTCCTGGCCTGCAGACATATCTGACATCTCTACACTGTCTTCAATTATGCTGGCAGCAATAACATCACGATCTGAGATTATTCCTATGAGCTCTAAGTTTGAATCAAGTACCGGGACAGCCTTAACACCTGCGAGTTCCATAATCCTGGCAGCAACGGGTAGAGGTGTTTCACTGTAGATAGCAACGACTTCCTTTTCCACATAGTCCTTTATCGGGATATCGATGTTCATGTCAGCAATTGTGCCTATAATATCTGCCACGGTAACAAGCCCTACAAGTTTCCCGTCATCGACCACCGGAAGCCTTCTTATGTGGTGTTCCAAAAGTAAGCGTGCTGCGGTCTGCAGATCCGATCCGGAGGATATGGTTATCGGACCACGTGTCATAAGAAGAGCCAGTTGTTCTTCTTCAGGGTTTTGTAAAAGGTTTGTCCTTGTTACAACTCCCACAACTTTAGAGTCTTTAAGTACCGGAACTCCTGAAATGTGTTTGTTCTTAAGAATTTTAAGAACCTCATCCCTTGAACCTGGAAGGGTTGCACTTGCTACATCCCTTACCATGATATCTTCAATGAAGATGTTCTTTGGCATATAATCTACACCTTTGTATATTCTAAATCCTGGTTTTCTTTCTCCGATGTCCATTTCTCAAAAAGCATCTAATTGACAGAAAATTTTAACTTTCTTTTTCACTCCGGACTACCAGGACAGGGACTTTTGAGCCTCTTACTACTTTCTCTGCAACGCTTCCCATCAGAAACCTGTCGAGCCCGGTTTTTCCGAGGGTGCCCATAACTATCAGGTCAACGTTATTGTTTTCTGCAAAATTTATAATCTCATTACTTGGGTGACCTTCCAACAGCACTTCTCTTACCTCAACTCCTGAGACCTTTCCGCGTTCCTGTACCATGGATATCGCTTTCTCCCCTTCTTTTCTTAGGGTATCATACATTGCTTCCCATCCCGCATCCATGGGTATCGAAGAAAAAGAAGTTATATCTATTACGTAGAGAGCGTGAACCGTGGCCCCGCTGAGTTTTGCAATCTCAATACCGTAAGAAATAGCCTTAAGGCTGTTCTCGGATCCGTCTGTTGCAATCACTATATTCCGGTAAAATTCGCTCATCATGTCTGTTCTCCATTTGCTTTACGAATGAAGCACTGATAGTATGTCATCGGGTCTTGCCCGCCTTGTGATTCCACTTATGGGGTTCTTTATCCCTGCAAGATTATTGGAATTTCCATTCAGGATCATGAGATTAGCTTTATTCCCCTTTTGTATCGAACCCGTAGAATCAGATCCCATTACAAAGGAACCATTAAGTGTGCAAATTTTAAATACTTGCCTGTCATCAATGGAAAAAATCTTAGACATAAATTCCATCTCAGCAAACATATTTACAGAATTTAACATTACATTATCCGTTCCTGCAGCTACTTTTATCCCAGCTTCCAGCATCTCGGCAACAGGCGCAATTCCTGCTCCTGTAATTAGGTTAGACCTGGGACAGACGACAACCGGAATCTTCGCATCAGCCACGTCTTCAAGATCTTTTTTTGTGGCATTTGTCAAATGAATCAGAAGATCTGGCTCAAGTGACAATGCTTTTTCTATGTCGCTCGTATCTTTTTCTCCGGCGTGAATTGCAAAGAATTTTTTATGTTGTCGTGTGTAGGTAGCAATATTCTCCAATAGTTCAAGATCAAGGTCATTTGCCCCACTCATTCCAAGCCCGGTAGAATGTAGAAAAATTCTTCTTACTTCTGCCAGTACAACCTGAAGTGGAAGTTCAGGCTCTGTAGGTCTACCCAGTATCATGGAATGAAGTTTAAGTCCTTCGAGTGCTTTATTCAGGGCTGCAATCCCTACAACGCCTCCTTCTCTGAAATCCGCAAAAGCACAGGTTCCGGTTTCTATCATGTCTAGCAAGGACTTTCTCATGCCCTCGATCAAGGCTTTGTATGGCGTGTCTCTTAATATCCTGTGTTTTAACCCATCAGGAGGCTTTACAAGAGCATCCAGGTCTCTTTGAGTCCGAAATCCGGAAACTTTTCCCAGAGGGGGGTCTTTAAATACCGAGTCTCCAAGGTGAGTATGTGCATTGACAAAACAGGGAGCAATTATGTTCTTAGAGAGTGTATGCTCTTCCCCAATCTCCGTAATTATTCCTCTCTTTACGCAGATATACCCTTCAATAGGTTCCAGTTCAGGGCCTGCAATAATTGTCCCGGGAATTATCTGTTCAGTGCCGTACATATATACGCACCTCAGCTACTCATTAAGCACATATGCTCAATTTGTGGAAGAGCAAACATATACATAATATATAAGTTTTTCTTCCAATTTTTTACACATTTTTCAGAATATATCAATCTTCAAAAATTAGCTTTTTCAAAATGTAGTCTTTTTGAAAATGTAATTTGTTAAGAATACCATTAACTACTTTTTTTGCTTTTGAATCTTTTTTATGATGTCTATCATCTGCATTTTTTCTGGTATTTGTTATCTGCAGTTCGCAGTTTTAATCCTGCATTCTTTCAGTTATCTCTTCAAATTATATGTTCTTATACTGCCTTTATAATTGAAACCGTTTCTCTTAAGAGAAATCGATTTTTAATATAAATATTCCCTTTATATATACAATGTGGTGAATTCGTAGTTCGCCGATATTTTTATATATTACTATGTATATAATGTAGCTTCGTCGCATTGTATAGGTCCTTGCACGAGGTAATGGAAAATCCTGACTGTGAGTGTACAGACAACCCCAATGCGGTATATCAATAGTGTGACACTGCCCTGCACGAGGGTAACTGAAAGTGACTGCGGAAAACCAGAGGATGAGCTTTCGGAGTTAGTGCGCCAGGGCTACAGCACTATTTTCTCTATCTTTTAAAACTCTTTTTAGGTATCTTTTGAACAATGAACCTAGACTTTATTTTCTTTAAATTTTACTTGTTTGAACCTTTACTTGTTTGAACTTTTACTTGTTTAAAATTTCATTTGTTTGAAATTTTAATCTTATGCTGTCATTGTTTCCGATTGTTTCTTTACTTTAACGGGTCAGTCCGTTATTGATTTATATAATCCCTCCCGAAAGGTAAATGATATGTCCTTCGAAGAGGCAATAACAGATATGGGGTCCGATGTAATTATTGATATAGAGGTTACTCCGGGTTCCAGGTCAATTTCGGTTCCAAGCGGTTATAACGAGTGGCGCAAGCGAATTGAAGTAAAACTAACCAAAAATGCCCAGAAAGGAAAGGCAAACGAACAGCTGGTAGAATGCCTTGCTGAACTCTTCTCAATTAGCAGTTCGAATATTCTTATAAATAGTGGGGCAACAAGCAGTAAGAAGTCTTTATTGTTAAAAGGAGTTTCATATCAACAGGCAGTTTCAGTTTTTGAAGCGCATTTAAAAAATAACCCCGAAATTTAAAAAATAACCCCGAAATTTAAAAACTACATTTAAAAATAACCGAACTTCAAGAGTAACTTCCTTGTCTCTGATAAGTAAACTGCCTATGAGTAAACTGCAGTTCTCTTAAAGTTTTAATTACTAAAAAGGTTGCAGAAAACGTGACTGATCTTGAAATTTACAGAAAAAGGCTTGAAAGAATTGAAGAGCTGCTCTCGGAACTCTCTGAATATTCTGGAAGGGGAGCAATTATCATTGTTGAAGGAAAAAGAGATGTTCTTTCACTGAAAAGGCTTGGAATTGAAGGCAATTTTGAACTTGCAACCCATCAATCTCTTTTTAATTTCTCTGAGAAAATTGCTCGGCTTGGTAATGAAGTAGTCATACTAACTGATTGGGACCGACGAGGTGACATTCTGGCTATAAAACTTTCAGGATACTTCCAGAGTTTTGGTTTGAAACCCGAACTTGAGATCCGAAACAAACTCCGACTTATCTCTCAGAAGGAAATTAAAGATGTAGAAAGCCTTTACACTTATGTTTCCAAGCTAAGATTGAAAACTGGCTACTGCTCAAAGCGGGATTTCCAATAAGTCTAAATCTTAAAAATGAAATTTAAAGGTCAAGTTCAAAAATTAATATTAAAATTAATATTATAGTCACTATTAAAAACAAAGACTAAAGTCAATATTAAAACCAAATATTAAAGTTAACATTAACAATTGAAGGAGTTGTTTTATTCTTTATTAGGTTCTGCTTTCTCCTGAATTATCTCCATACTCTGTGGACTCTTCTGATGGTTGAATGTTCGGTCAAATTCCGGATACTTTGGAAACTTGCCAGCTAGCTCTTCAAACATTTTGTGTCTTGGACTGATGATGATTATATGCGCAGGAGGATGAATTTTCTTTAGTCTACTAATTGCCGCCCCTGCATGATTATTCAACTCCACCAGTGCTGCCGAATTACATTTTGACTTGAGGGATACGCCCATTACACTAACAAGAAGTTCATCAGCATAGTTTGGTTCTATGCATTTTGGAGTAGCTGAAAATTGAATATGTCCGTATCGTTCTAGATCATGTAAGGCTATTTTTACTTTATCCGAGTCGTCTGCCCGGACTAACGCGAATGATTTCATTTTTTACACACCACCAATATACTGAAGTTATCCCCATTTTGATATGGATTTACCCCTATAATAAACTTTGTGTATGAGAGATGCTGAACAGCCAGGTTTTTGGGCGTTTTAGACCTCTTATGGTCTTTTAATTGCTTTTACGGCGCTATATATGGTCTGGTCCCCAGGCTGCAAAATTTCATTTCTCTTATCTAGGAGATCTTCAAAAATTATAAGGGTACCTTGCAATTTCTTTTTTCAGATGTAGTATACGCTTCCAGGTAATGGAGCCTTGTATTCTATACTTATATTCATCGTATATATATTCGTTTTGAAATAATATCTTCAATGAAAAAGTTTCATTTCTTAAGTAAAAAAGCTTCTTTGACGTTATTTTTTACTGCTGTTTTTATCTAAATTCTATATTTTTTATCTATTTATACTTGGAAACTTATTTTATAAAACTATTAAATTAATTCTCATCTTTGTCAAAATTAAAAGGAGAGTACTGTTATTCATTATATTAAACTATTCAAGGTTAATTGCCAATTTTTATGGAGTCTATTATAAACTTTAATAAGATGAAGACTTATTTCAGGTGAATCCAAATTATGAATATTTTCACAAACTTGCGCTCCTGATATCACGTCATCAGATAATATTTCCAGAATTAAAACCCTAATTTACATATTTCAAGTTATATATTATATATCATTGAATATATAATATTAAATATAATCTCTCAAAAATAAAATATTACTTGATAAAATGATATCTTTTATTTAGGACTTCGCTATATCATATACCAAAATAGAGTACAATAAGGTATCAAAAGGTATTACATATCTGTATTCTCTTTCTTTTCGTCCGTGTTTACTTTATAAATTCAGCGGAAGAATTAATACATCTTTAGAATTATGGATATACCCTTGATATTTTAAGAAAAAATGATCTTTAGTTTATTTCTGATATTCAATCTAAGTTCAGTACTTTCAATAGTAAGTCCATTATTTGTAATCCAATAATAAGACCGTTACCTGTAATTTAGTAATAAGACCGTTACCTGTAATTTAGTAATAAGATCATTACCTGTAATTTAGTAATAAGATCATTACCTGTAATTCAATGATAAAATCATTACCTGTATAATCCAATAGTAAGATCTTACTTCTATCCGTTATCGAGTAACGCCGAATCTTCTGTAAATTAAATGATACAATAACAGTTTTGGCTGCCCAAGTCCTTAAATTAAGGCATACAGGAATCATTATATTAGAAGGTGATTATATGGCTGAAGATATTAAATCCAAAGTAATCCAGGCAAAAAAGGCATCGATTGAACTTTCCAGTGTAAGTACGGAAGTAAAAAACCTGGCACTTGAGGCGATGGCTCAGGCTCTGGACAAGGAAAGGAAAGCTATTCTGGATGCAAATGCAAAAGATCTTGAAGCTGCAGCGGAACTGAAAAAGAAAGGGAAGCTCACTCAGGCTCTTGTAGACAGGCTTAAAGTAAGTGATTCAAAGATTGATGGAATGATTGCAGGAATCAGAGATGTAATTAAGCTCAAAGATCCTGTAGGAGATACTCTTTCTACTCTTGAGCTGGATAAAGACCTTATTCTCTACCAGGTGAGCTGTCCAATTGGCCTGATAGGTGTTATCTTTGAGTCCCGACCTGACGTGGTGCCTCAGGTTATGTCCCTTTGCCTTAAGAGTGGGAACGCGACCATCTTCAAAGGTGGGAGTGAAGCTCGGGAGTCGAATCGCACTATTTTTCAAATTCTTGTAAAAGCCATAGAATCCACAGACGGTATGCCAGCAGGGGCTTTCCAGCTTATGGAAACCAGAGAAGAGATAATGGACCTTTTGAGCCTTGATGCCTATGTAGACCTCCTAATTCCCAGGGGTTCAAATGAATTTGTCAAGTTTATCCAGGAAAATACGAAAATCTCTGTACTGGGACATACCAGTGGGATCTGCCATATTTATGTGGACGAGTACGTGGATCTCGATACAGCCTGGAAGGTCTGCTTCGATGCGAAAGTACAGTATCCTGCAGTATGCAATGCCATTGAAACCCTTCTGATAAACCGTAAAATTGCGGATACTTTTCTGCCGAAGATGGCAGAGATGTACCTGAGCGCAGGGGTTGAATTACGCTGTGACGAGGATAGTTATGCTCTGCTTGAAAAAAGAGGGCTTTCTCCTCTCTCAAGAGCTACGGAAGAAGACTGGAGTCTTGAGTACAATGATCTCATTCTTTCGATAAAACTCGTTGATACTATAAAAGAAGCTATCGACCACATAAACACTTTCGGTTCCCATCACACCGATGGAATAATAACTGAGGATGCTTCAAGAAGAAAAGCGTTCACAGCGCTTGTTGATTCTTCGAGTGTTATGGTAAACGCCTCAACCCGTTTTGCGGATGGCTATCGTTATGGGAAAGGAGCTGAGGTTGGAATAAGCACAAACAAAATCCATTCCCGTGGGCCTGTAGGCATGGAAGGTCTTCTGATCTACAAATATATCTTGCTCGGGAAAGGGCAGGTTGTTGCAGATTATGCAGGAGAAAATGCAAAACCCTATACGCACAGAAAACTTGACCTTAAGTTTGAGGATGTAAATTGAAACCCTGTTGAAGAATGCCGAAGAATTATGATATGTTTATATACCTGAATTGAAATACCAGCGCAAATTGAGTGCAAGCGATGGAAATCCGGATTGCAGCTGTTACTAATTTCAGCTGTATTCCCAAAATATTTTACGAGGCCTTGTTATTGACAGATAGAAATGAATTCCTCAATGATATTAATAAAATCGTTATCAAAATCGGTACTTCCTCACTTACAAAACAGAACTGTGACAGTACAAAAGAAAACTGTAGTATTGATCCTACCTTTATAGAAAATATTGCAGCTCAGGTCTCCGAACTTCGAAAGCTCGGAAAAGAGGTAATTGTGGTAAGTTCGGGGGCAATAGGTGTAGGACTCTATGAGCTGGGCATTGCCCCAAAACCTCGTGAAATTCCTATCAGGCAGGCAGCAGCAGCGGTAGGACAGAGCATCCTTATGCAGTACTGGAGCGAAGCTTTTTCGAAACACGGGATAAAAGTTGCTCAAATCCTTCTTACTTATGAATTCTATTCTGACCGGGTATCCTACCTCAACCTCAGAAACAGTATCTCTACCCTTCTGGAATATGGGGTAGTTCCCATAATAAATGAAAACGATTGTACCTGTACAAACGAGATTGAAGCAATCTTTGGAGACAATGACAAACTTTCTGCAATGGTTGCAAGCAAAATCGATGCTGATCTCCTGATTATTCTTTCGGATATCGATGGCCTTTTTGACAAAAACCCAAAGATACACGAGGATGCCAGACTCATCTCTCTCGTTGAAAAAATTACGCCTGAAATCGAAAGTTATGGGGGTGACCCTACAAGCTTTAAGGGCGTAGGGGGAATGAGGACCAAGATAAAAGCTGCAAAGATCTGTAGCATGGCAGGTTGCTATGTCTTGATTGCAAACAGCGAAATTGAAGACGTTCTTCTGAAGGTTTTGTCTGGAAAAGAGATAGGTACCCTCTTCCTGGCTGAAAGGCATATCCAGAAGAACCGTGCCCGCTGGATCATCCTTTCAAGGGCTTCAGGCACTATCCGTGTAGACGCAGGGGCAAAAGCCGCAGTTCTTGGGAAAAACAGTCTTCTTTCGGCAGGAGTTGTGGATGTTGAGGGAAATTTTGATAGAGGAGATGTGGTTAGATTAGAGTGTGAAGGCAGAGTCTTTGCGAAAGGAATCACAGACTACACATCTGAAGAACTTATGAAAATAAAAGGTGCCCACACCGATGAAATCGAGGGTATCCTGGGTTATAATAATTACAGCAATGTAATAAAAAAAGAAAATATCGGCATAATGGAGAACTGAATTAAATTTTCCAGCATACTCAAAGAGTTAAACTGGATTTTCTGAGATTTTTAAAGAATCCAAATTAATTTCTTGTAGTTTGGAAGCTTTTATCAATCTACTAATTTCTTATAACTTTATTTGGGCTATAACATCCCTTTAAATTACTCAATACTAATCGAAAATACGTTTTGAGGTAATTACCTCGATATCCCCATTTATTTTGAAAATAGGAGAAATTATATGGTAGATCAAAACCAAAAGATAGGATTTATCGGAGCAGGAAAAATGGGCTCTGCACTTATGCAGGGAATTATAAAGGCCGGAATTGTAAAGCCTGAAAACCTTGGCGCAGCCGACGTGTACGAGCCTTTCTTGAACGATCTAAAGGCAAAGCTTGGCATTAATATATCTACTGACAATTCCGTTATCGCCAGGGCATCCGATATTCTTCTCCTAGCAGTAAAGCCCCAGACTCTGGGTTCTGTACTCGAAAATCTTAAAGCTGACATAACTTCTGATAAACTTATAATCTCAATTGCAGCTGGTGTGCCTCTTGCCACTTACGAAAATGCGCTCCCCGCTGGCACAAGAGTCATACGTGTGATGCCAAATATTGCGGCCACAGTTTCCGAAGCTGCTTCAGGTATTGCTCCAGGTAAAAATGCCACTCCCGAAGACGTGAAAACTGCCCTTGAGATCTTTTCTGCAGTCGGCACTGCAGTCCAGGTGTCTGAGTCCATAATGGACGCAGTTACAGGTCTTTCAGGCAGCGGGCCTGCATTTATCTTTCCTGTGATTGAGGCAATGGCCGATGGGGCTGTTCTTGAAGGAATGGACAGGAAAAGTGCCCTCACTCTCTCAGCCCAGACTGTACTTGGGGCTGCAAAAATGATGCTTGAAACAGGCCTGCACCCTGGAGAACTCAAGGATATGGTTACTTCTCCTGCCGGGACTACCATCCAAGGTGTCCATGCTCTTGAAGAGGCTGGAGTCAGGGCTGCATTTATGAATGCAGTTATAAGGGCAACCGAACGCTCAAAAGAACTTGGAAAGAAGTAAATTTTTTCCATTTTATTCTACTTTTTTATTGTAATTGTTCAGTCCCTGCAAAATAGGTCTCTTGATATTAATCTCAATGTGATTGAGCAGTGCAAATAAAAATCAGTGAAAAACCAGTGAAATATGAAAAAACATGATCGACAACCAACAATTGAAAAAATAAACTTAGAGATATTTGCTTATGAGTTCTACTAAAGATGGTTATTGATCATGCTTTGCCCAGGCTGAATATTTGCCCAGGCTGAGTAGGCGTGAAAATTTTTATTTTCTGAATTATTTCTTACTATCTTTTTTAAAGCACAAAAACCAGTCAAGACAGTACATGTTTTCTTCGAGCTTACCAGTTCTTTCCTTTAGGGCTTCCATCGAACTGGGAGCTGGAACAATAACATCATCCCCAGGCTGCCAGTTAGCCGGCGTTGCGACTTTTTCGGCCGTATTTTTCTGCAGGGCGGCCACAACTCTCTTGATCTCCTGCATATTCCTTCCTGTTGACTGCGGATAGTAGAGTATTGTCCTAATTTTCGCTTCAGGATCAATAATAAATACGGCTCTTACAGCCTGTGTCGTAGAGGTTTTTGGCTGGATCATACCATATTTTTTTGCGACATCCATCTTCAGGTCTTCTATCACCGGAAATTTGATCTCGAGATTTTTCATTCCTTTATATTCAATTTTCTCTTCTATTCTCTTAAGCCATGCAATATGAGAGAATACGCTGTCTATAGAAAGCCCTATAAGCTCAGTGTTCATCTCTCTGAATTCCTCCTGCATACTGGCAAAAGTCATGAATTCGGTGGTACATACGGGTGTGAAATCTGCAGGATGACTGAAAAGAATAACCCACTTACCTTTGTAATCATCAGGGAAATTGATTTGTCCCTGAGTTGTCACTGCTGTAAATGATGGTGCATCATCTCCGATCAGAGGCATGTGTATCTGTTCATTCTCAACTTCTTCCATATTTTTCACCTATTTTAAGCTCATGCTTTTTCTTTTGGGACCAAAAATTGAGTTCAAGTTCAGAGGCTTTCCCTTAACAGAGTTAGTAGGCTTAATCTTTAAAAGCCCTTTCTTCCCTCAATCATCCCCAAACTACCTATAGTTATTTTTGTTCTTATATATTTGTTCCGAGAAACGGATAAAAAGTTTACTTTGTTATAAATACTTTTTTTTAAAACTTTATTTTCTTTTAACTATTATTTTTTCCAAAATAAGCGCTATAAATCAATTTTTGAGCTATTTTTCCGTCTATACTTTTAATTTTTCTGTATTATGTATTTTGAAGTCTTTTTTGAAAGATCTTCGTCTTTTCACGTCTTATTTTTTTAAAAAGAAGTTTTTTGGACTTTTATTTTGGAAAATAATTTATGCTGGGAATCCTTTGTTATATGGGGGTTAAATGAGGGAGTTTGTTCGGCCAAAGGTTGTGGTTAGTAGGTGCCTTGGGTTTGATCACTGTCGATACAACGGGAATATCATAAACAGTTCGATAGTGGCGAACCTTATGGAGTATGTTGATTTCCTGCCTGTCTGCCCGGAAGTGGAGATAGGTCTCGGTGTTCCAAGAGATCCGTTAAGGATTATTCTTAAGAATGGGGAACAGCGGCTTGTCCAGCCCGCAAGCGGCAGGGATATAACTGAAACTATGGAGGCATTTTGCACTGATTTTCTCGGTTCTATAGGAGAAATTGATGGTCTTATTCTTAAATACAGGTCTCCTTCTTGCGGCATTAAGGAAGTAAAGGTTTACTCGACTGCAGCGCTGAAATCAGCGGTAATCGGAAAATCTTCAGGGTATTTCGGGAGGGCAGTCCTGAAAGAATTTTCCTATCTACCTGTTGAGGATGAAGGAAGGCTAAGGAATACTCGCATAAAAGAACATTTCATGACCAGGATTTTTATGCTTGCTGCTTTCCGAAAAGTAAAATCTGAAGGCCGCATGAGAAACCTTGTCGCGTTCCATACCGAAAATAAGTATCTACTCATGGTGTATAACCAGGAAGAACTCAGGAAACTGGGAGCTATTGTTGCAAATAAAGAAAGGAAAACCTTTCAAGAGCTGGTTTCTGAGTACGAGAAACACCTTTACATTGCTCTCTCCAGGCCTCCCAGGTATACTTCAATTATCAATGTACTCATGCATGCTTTTGGACATTTTTCAGAGAAGCTCTCAAACCAGGAAAAAGCGCTATTTTTTGGCTGGATTCAGAAGTACAGGAACGGAAAAGTCTCTCTTTGCCCTGCGATTAATATAATCAGGTCGTGGGCTGTGCGCTTTGAAGACCAGTATCTTATGAATCAGACCTTTTTTGAGCCCTATCCAGAAGGCTTGATGGAAGTAAACCCTGTAGACTCCCACCTCAGGGAAGACCTCTGGAAATGAACTCGTAAACTATAAAATTCTGGGTGAGGATCATTTTATGAAAAGCTTAACCGCTTTGTTTTATTTCTTTTTACTACTTTCTCTGGCTGAATTTCTCTTAACCTGGTCTAACTCTGAACCTTCCATAAATTCATATATAGGTGATGCTGGGAAAAGCCTGATAGGAGTGGATATTGTAAATTCTGAGCCTTACAGTGCCTCGATAACAGAGGAGTCAACTACTCCCGGAACGTTTTTCCAAACTTACTCCTGGGACTACGAAGGCTGCAAATGGCAGCTTACTCTGCCTCTTGACAATGAACTGTATGAAACATATAAATCCAGAACTAGAAACCGAGACTACGACCTATTTGCTTCAGATCCATATGATGACTGGTTAATTAAGGAGATAGCAGAGGCTTTGCTTTCTCTCTCAAAAGCTCACGGGCTTGAAGAAAGGCAAATTCCAGAGTTTTGTATTTCTTTTGTTCAATCTCTGGATTATATCTCGGATCTTGAAAGTTCGGGTTATGACCAGTACCCCCGTTTTCCTTACGAAACTCTTTATGAGAATGGAGGAGACTGTGAAGATACTTCAATTCTCTCCGTGGCAATTCTTCAGGAGATGGGCTATGATGCTGTTCTTCTGGAGCTTCCTGAACATATGGCTCTCGGGATAAAATGTAACACTGGGTACAAAGGCAGGAGTTTCGAATACGAAGGCAGCGATTACTATTATCTGGAGACCACAGGGAGTGATTGGCAGATAGGTGAAGTCCCGGAAGAATATGCAGACCAGCCTGTAAATGTTGTCCCCGTCTACAGAAGGCCTACGATTAATCTCGATTTCAAAGCGCAGTGTGCATACTCAAAAAAAGAAGGGGTTGTAGATATTAACATAACTGTAAGAAACGTGGGTTCGGAGAGAGCTGAAAATGCAACCGTTTACGTTGCCCTTCAGGCTGAAGATAAGCTTTCTTTGTGGGATGAAATTGAAAGTTCTTCAATTACTATTGAGCCGGATGAAGTTTTCAATTACACTGCAAAAGGCCTTACGGTTCCTGCAGGAAAAAAATTCAGGGTATATGTACAGGCATCTGGAGAAAACCTCGTACCTGAAAACATAACCAGTGAATGGGCTATGATCTGAGAATCCGGCCCTCTGGAATGTTTATATAAAAAAGAAATACACGTAAAAATTTAACTTACAGAGCGTCGTAAAAGTCTAAATTTATTAGAGATTTGGAAATAATGCTCAGAATACGAAGTGAAAGATATTTTCTTGCTAATACCTATAAATCTAAAAACACAACCATACAGATTTTTTACTGACATCTTTTTTCCAGATGTAAATTTCTGGTCTATATATACAGTTTAAACAGAAAAAGCTACTTATGTTTATTTAATTGTGACTTGCTTTATACACAGATTTATATAACTATAGCTATAACTATTAAAACTTACGCGGTTGAACTGAGAAATCAATAGCATCAAACCCTCAACCGTCTAAACCCTTGCCCTATTCACAACGTTGATTGTGGCTGATTTTGTATTTCAAGTGCGTAAGTCCTAACTATAAAACTAGATATATATTCTATAAAATTATTTTCTATGACGATCTGGATTATTCATAGGCGAGCTTTTATGATTCAATCAAAGAAAGATTATATATTTTATTTAAAAGCAGATGAGATTGCACTTAAAAAAAAAAGAGGTACAGTCCAGTATTATAGGGATTATCTTTTGGATGATATCTGGAGATTTGAGAGATTACTAAGGAAAAGAGAATTTTATATAAATTGTAAAAAAGGTATTATATATAAACTATATCTTCCGTACCTTTATTTTAAATTCCAAAGATTAAGCACGAAATTAGGATTTACTATACCTCCAAATGTATTCGGGCCTGGATTATCTATTGCTCATAAAGGTACTTTAATTGTAAATAGCAATGCAAAAGTTGGTGAAAATTGTCGCATTCATACTGGTGTAAATATTGGAACAAATGCCTATAGTATGGAGGACGAATTAAGACCGGATTTTGTATTACCTGTGCCAAAAATAGGAAATAATGTATATATTGGTCCCGGCGTTAAAATCTTTGGAGATATTGAAATTGCAGATAATATCGCAATAGGTGCAAATTCAGTAGTAAACAAATCCTTTAAAGAAGAAGGTATTACAATAGCAGGAGTTCCAGCAAAAAAAGTTAGTAGTGAAGGATTTGATAAATGTTACTATAAAGCTACAGACATTTTAAGAGGATTCTATAAACCTCCTCAGTAATTTGCTTGTATCGTGAAGATAAAAGGCCTTAATGTCCACATTCCGGACCTTAGCTCACTTTCCGAAGTAAATTTTCGTAAATTCATATTTTTATTGCTATCGATTTTCAATCAAACGTGGATTTATTGGACTTTTATGTAGTAGGTAAAAGCAACTATGTGGTGTATTTAGAGGCAAAAAACTATATCATTCGATTTTCACCAAATACCACTAAAAATCTAAATTATTTGCACCTACTCCAAAAACGCTATCAAGAAATATATTGATTCTCAAAAAAATACTGTGGAATGTAGGCTTAGCTTTACTCAACCGGACAAAAATGCAATATTGACAGCATAACTGAAAGTTGGGAATAGAGTCAAGAATAAAAAACAAAGGCTACTTTCATGCCAATTAACTTATATCTGCAAGAGCATAGAGAACCTGCAAACGTATGAGTTCTCAATAAATTCCTTATTTTCGGAGTTACTTATATATCGAATATAAGCAATCTATTATTAATTTATTAAAGCATTTTGTACTTAGGGGTGGTCAAATGAATAAATTGTATAGGTCAAAGAAGAACAGGATTATTGCAGGGGTATGTGGTGGGCTAGGTGAATACTTTAAAGTTGATCCTACGCTTATACGGCTTCTATGGTTGCTAATTTCTATAGTGGGTGCGGGAAGCGGTATAGTTGCCTATATAATAGCATGGATTATAATTCCTGAAGAGCCCTGAGGGCTCTCTGTTTTATCTTGAAATAATTCCGTTTTGAAACTTTTTTCCTTTTGTTCATTCTTATAACCCAAACAATCTCATTCCAGCTCTGAATTTTGTTTCAACTGGCAATCTGTTCCAGAATGCATCTTGTGGTGATTGAAATCGTAATAAAAACAGAAGTTTTTAAGTATTTATAAAAAGTATGGTCGCTCAAAGAGGCAATAACTCCCAGGTCAACGGAAATTAAATAAAAAAATTAAAGATGGGGTCGGAATGTAAAATCCAGTGAAAAGAAAGTAGTGAAATCACTGGATTAAATTGTATCACTTAACTTCTTTATTTAAAGTGTACGATCTGAGCCTGTATTGCCGTAATTATTAGCTCACTTACTTGTAGGCAATTACGCGGAACCTTTTCCCCTGATATCCATATCTCCAGAATTCAATATTTAATGGACTGTTACGGAAACGATCCTTTGTCACTTCTACTTTTGAAAAACCTGCTTTCAGCAACAGTTCTCGATCATATTGCGGTCGCTTATGCCGAATCATTGGCAGCTGTTCGAATCCATTTCCTGGGGAATTGTGCTGGTTCTTTTTCCGATGTTTCCTCTCCATGAAGAAATTAATCAGGTCTGAGGTAAATTTCAATACATGGTAACGCAAAGACGATTGATCCCGCCTGTAATCTCCATCATAGATAACGATTTTACCATCCGTCTTCAGCAGATTTTTCCATCTAATGAAAGCTTTCTCCGGGTCATAGAGTGTCCAGACAACATCACGTGATACTATGGCATCAAGACTGTTTTCCTTTTCTTTATCCAAAAGCACGGCGTCGCTTTTATATATTTTTGCATTTAACGCCTCCTTTTTGATATTGATCCTTGCACGATCTACCATTCCCTCAGCACCATCAACAGATGTCACATTATGTTTTAGCCTGGCAAGCATAATTGTAAAAAATCCAGGCCCACATCCGATATCAAGCACATGCAATGGTTTCTCATCAAGCACCAGCCGAAGTTCATCCTGCCAATGCTTTACGTCTTTTTCATTACTTAGCTGTTTTTGAATCACCTGGTCGTAACCTCCGGCATCGGCAGACCAGGCTTTTTCAATCTGTTCAAATACAGTCCCCAACATGCTTTGACCTCTTACTTTTCCATAGTGATCAACTGCCACTCTATGCCTTCATAGCTCGTCGGTGCGACTGTCACGTTTTGCAGGCGGGTATTATATACATATTGTTTGTTGGGATAGCACAGAGGAACAACAAGCGCTTTGTCATTGATCAGCTTAAATATCTGATCATACTTTGCCTGACGCGTTGTCTCGTCCTGTGTTTTAATGACTTCGTCAAGATCTGTATTTAACTGCGGGTCATACCAGCATACGGACGTGCTTCCCTCTGACTGATAAAACATGGAGCGCAAAAATCCGTGTGGATTCCATGAATCCTCATATGTGCGGTAAATAATCATGTCAAAATCACGGTTTTTCCAGATCGCATCATAGTAGGCCGAAGTGTCCAGTTGCTCAAGCTGAATATCAATGCCGACCTCTTTGGCCGCAGCCTGCATGTATTCACACATAGATTTCCAGCTTGCATATTCCTCAGACTGAAATACAAGTTTAAGGGACAGCGGCACACCGTCCTTATCAACGATCCCATCCCCATCACTGTCCGTATACCCAGATCCTGCTAGCAGTTCTTTCGCTTTTTCCGGGTTATAAGAGTATCCTTTGCTGTTTTCATCAGTGACGTACGGTACTGTATCAGGTAAAATGCCCTTTGCTGCAACAGCGTCGCCTCCAAATATATTTTCCACGATGCTGTCTTTGTCCATTGCATAATTTAACGCAAGGCGGACATTTTCATCCTGTAACACGGTATTTTCTTGATTTAGCATGAGGAAAAATCCCAATGTGCCTTCAGTGGTTGTAGCGCCAAGATTTTTTGATGACTCGATGATCGATTTACTTTCGGAAGGCAGATCAGCTAGAGAAAGGTCAGCTTCTCCGCTTTGAAGTGCCATAATTCTTGATTCGCCTTCGGTAACTTTTCTGATGGTTATCTTATTAATATTCGGCTTCGTCCCGTAATAATACGGGTTGGGCACCATAACCACCTCTTCCTCAGGGACATAACTTTCCACCATCCACTCGCCTGTACCGATCATTTTTACAAAGTTACCGTTTTCATCAAATGAGTTTTCAGATGCGATGCGGAAAGGCCGTGGATAGGTCAGTTCGATTAATACAGGATAACAGTTTTCCTTAAATGTCAGCCTGACCGTGTAGTCGTCTAATTTCTCCACATTTGTAAGCGGCGTGGAAAAGCTTGTGGGGTTCCAGCGTTTTGCACTGCTTACCACGCTGTCCGCATTAAGGTTGGTACCATCTGAAAATTTGGCATCTTTACGTAAGTAGAAAGTATACTGCGTTCCATTATCGCTGATTTCCCATCTCTCAGCAAGTTCAGGCTCAATCACGCCGCCTTTCCCGTATTTGACCAGCGGTTCGTACACCATTTCATAAAGGCACATTTCCGTGCTGGATTCTATCGGGCTGGCATCTTCCGGATTCAGTTTGCCAGAGACCATAATTGTAATGGAATCGGACTGATTACTGACGGCCGTGGCGGTGGTATCTGAAGAATCAGAAATTTCGTTCTGTGTATTGTTTGACGCTTGATTTGAGATGCATCCACTCAGCAACAGCACTACTGATAGTGCTGACGCGATAATTGCCCAGATATATTTTTTCTTCATTTTTCATTCTCCCTTTCTTTAATGGCTTATACAATGTGACATGCTACGGAATGGCATGCTACAAAATGACCGCTTGCGACCTCCTTTAGCAATGGCTCCTCATTTATGCAACGTTCCGTACAGAAAGGACAGCGTGGAAAAAACCGACAACAGTGTTTTGAATCAGGTATAACTGTTGTATCAATTATGCTCTCCATTGTGCATTTTTTTCGTTCTGCAGGCACCTTTGCTGGTATACACGAAAGCAGTAAGCTGGTGTATGGGTGAAGTGCGTTCTGCATCGAGTCATTCTTTAAATCGATTTGCTCCACTATCTTACCTGCATACATAATGGCCATCATATCGCAGACATAAGGCACACAGTTTAGGTCATGAGTGATAAACAAGTAAGTTAAACCAAACTTTTTTCGTAAGTCATTAAGTAAAGTCAGAATTTGTTTGCGCAATGAATAATCAAGGCTAGAAACGGGCTCGTCGCAAACAACAAACTCTGGATGAAGAACAAGCGCACGTGCAATATTGGCACGCTGGCGCTGCCCTCCGCTCAGCTCCTTTGGATTCCTCTGAGCGTATAAGGCATCTAGCCCCACTTGTTCCAATATTGTCTCAATTTTTTCTAAGCATTCTTTTTTTGATACTCTCTCACTGTTTTCAATAACCTCGGCAATACTTTCGCCTACAGTATAGGAAGTATCAAAAACGCTGCTGCTATTTTGAAATATCATCTGGATATTACGTCGTAATGGACGCATTTTTCGAAGGGAAATATTCGATATTGACCGTCCTCGAAACAGTGCCTGTCCTTCTGTTGGCGTTTCCAGCCCAACCATCATTCTGCCAAGCGTGCTTTTTCCGCTTCCGCTCTCTCCGATAAGTCCTACTGAACATCCCTTCTGAATTTTAAGAGACACACCGTTTACGGCAGAGACCTGCTCTCTCTTTTTTGTAAACAAATTTTGTTTTTCGTAGGATTTTCGTATGTTTTGGGTTTCCGCCAATACTTCCATGGCCAAACCTCTTAGAGAGCCGCCGCCAGTAATTGGCGTGTATACGTATGTTGCGGATTATAAAATATGTCGTCTACTGTGCCGCTTTCCACAATATGTCCGTCCTTCATGATACACACATCATCTGCTATTTCTGCGACGACTCCCAAATCGTGCGTAATAAGCAGAATTGCAGTTCCGTTTCTCTTTCTCATCGAATCCAATTGATGCAGGATTTGAGCCTGAACCGTTACATCAAGAGCGGTCGTTGGCTCATCTGCAATGAGAAGCGGTGGACGGAATACGCTGGCGATGGCAATCATGACACGCTGACACATTCCTCCACTCAGCATAAAGGGGTATTTTTTCATCAATTCTTCCGGCTGTGGCAGGCTGACCGCCATAAGTTGATTGAGAGCAATGGTACGAGCTTGCTTTTTTGTTATTTTTTCATGTATCAGGATTGTCTCCACCAACTGCTCTCCAACAGTTAATAACGGATTCAGCGAATCAATTGGATCCTGAAAAATAATGCCGGTATGGTTCGATATGTAAGGTCGCATATCTTTTTTAGGCATAGAAAGTATATCCGTCCCTGCCAGGTGAATCTCACCACTTGAGATTACAGCGTTTTCATCCTGAATACCCATTACCGCCAGTGCAACGGTGGATTTTCCACTGCCGCTTTCTCCAACAAGTGCTGTGATTTTTCCCATTCGTGCAGCAAGGTCCAAGTTTACCACGGCGTGAATGTTTTGATCCTGCATAATGTAGTCCAGAGAAAGTCCCCGGATATCTAATACCGCGTTTTCACTCTGAAGTCCATGGTCATTTTTGTATTGCATTTTTCAGTCCTTCCCCCAGAAGATTAAATGCCATAACTGTGATCATAATTGCAAGTCCCGGATAAATCATCAGCTGCGGCTGTGTCTGCATAAATTCTTTGCTGTCGCTGAGCATAACACCCCACTCAGGCGTAGGCGGCTGCGCACCTAACCCGATAAAAGAAAATGACGCGATGGCCAGTATAATTGAACCAATTTCAAGTGTGGCCATTACAATAATTGTTGGGGCGATATTACGAAGTATGTGCCGAAAAATAATCTGTGTATGAGTACAGGCGGCTGCTTTTGCTGCAAGCATAAAGTCCTGCTGCTTTATCTGCATTGCCATACCACGTATTATTCTTGCATAAGGTGCCCACCACACGCTGGCCATGGCAATAATCATATTTCTAGCACTGGGTTCCAGCATACCGGCGATGGCTAATGCCATCAGAAAAGTTGGAAGTGATAAAAATATGTCTATAACTCGCATAATAAACGTGTCTATATGACCGCCTGCATACCCAGAAAGGAGTCCTATAGGGATACTAATTGCCATCATAAGGCCCAGCACGCACAGGCTGTATATTAGTGACATCCGTGCTCCCCAGATCAGACGAGATGCAATGCATCGCCCAAGATTGTCGGTGCCAAGCCAATATAGCAAGCTTGGGTCTGTTAAACGCATTGACATATTTACCTTAAGAGGGTCATTTGGCGCGATTACAGATGCAGCTATGGCAATGACTATAATCAAAGCCGCTATTACAAAACCGAAAACTGCTTCTTTTTGCGTAAATATAAAATTTATAATGCCATCGGATGAATGAAACCATGCATTCGATCTTTTTATTGCTTGAGTTTTGACCTGCATCATATGTTCCTCTCATTCATTTCTAAGACGCGGATCAATGATGCTGCAGACAATATCTACAGCCAGGTTAATTAACACCATCAAAACAGCCATAAACAGCACATATCCCTGGACTACTGGATAGTCTTTGAGTTTAACAGATTCGAGAGCCAGATTTCCAAGCCCATTCCATGAAAATATTGATTCAATAATTGCAGATCCAGCTAACAAAGATCCAAATCCGATCCCAAGCTTGTTAAGTACAGGAAGCGTTGCGTTTTTTAGAGCATGTTTTGTTATTATTTTATATTCGCTGACGCCTTTTGCTCTGGCTGCACGGATATATCCTTTGTTCAGTACTTCCTCCATATTTGTGCGAATAAGTCGGACATAAATCCCACCGCTGCATATAGACATTGTAAGAGCAGGTATTATTGGAAATTTCATTGAACTTCCACCAAGCACTGATATTAGTCCAAGACGAGCACCGAAAATATACAGTAGAATGAGTCCAAACCAGAATTCAGGCATTGATACACTCCAAAAACAGTATATTCTGGAAATCTTGTCGATCCACGAGCCGGAAAACACTGCCGATAAAATTCCAAGAGTAAATGAAATTATAATTAAAAACAATAGTGCTAGAAGGGCCAACTGTAATGTTTTAGGAAAATATTGAACGATCTCATCAACCACCGGCCTGTCATTTGAATAAGAAAAGCCCAAATTACCCTTCACCGCATCTTTAAGCCAACTGGCGTATTGGACGAGCACCGGTCTGTCAAATCCCATTTCGGTTCGTATTTCCTCAATCTGCTCATATGTTGGCCTGTCATATTTCTTTTCAGCTAGTGTACGTGCCGTGTCACCTGATGACATGCTGCCGAGGATGAAGGTTATTAATGAAATAGCCAGCAGTACTGGAATCAATGTGAATAACCGTTCTCCTATGCCTTTAAGCATTACTTCATCACCAGTGACCTGATGTTACTTACCTTATAAATTACCCAAATTTTTGTGATTGTAAACCAATAAGGATCTTGTAAAAGCCGGGCTGCTTTATTAATTCGTCGAGGTACCGACTTATCAATGCTAATATCTTTAAAAATCGCACATTGTGGACAACAGACCAGTTGTTACTTTGCCTACTGAATCTTTTTTTGAATCCGTGCAGGAACTTTATAAACCGTAAACATTTTGGCACAAGACACAAATTATTACGTCCATTCTATTTTTCTCCTCCAACTAAAAACGGAGGATGCATACTGTTTCTATCCTGCTGCTGTTCATTGAGTATCCGTTCACCAACTGAAGTATCCGCAAATACCTTTGAAAATCCGAGTTTAAGCATTATATCCAAATCCCACTGTGGTCTGACTTTGTCACTCATAAACAGCTTCCGGCTGAGTGCATCGCCTTCGACCTGATCTTTGTGCTGGTGCATTGGATGCCCGTATTTCATAAGGATTTCTTTTTCCTTTTTCTCATAGGCTATTTTCATATTTTCATCAAACAGGTGCAGATACCAGCAAGCATCAAAGATAAGAACCCTTCCGCCTGGTTTCAGGACGCGGTGCCATTCCTTATATGCCTTTGCGGGGTCATCGAGTGTCCATGTGAGATTACGGCAAACTAACAGATCAAAACAGTTGTCTGGAAATTTCAAATTTTGACAATCCATCGTCACCAGCTTTGCACTAGCACCTTCACGTGCAAGGTTAAGACGTGCAAATTCGATCATATTTTCGGTTAGGTCTATACCAGTAACATTATGTCCACCCTGTGATAAGACGATTGGAAAGAATCCCGGCCCGGTACCGATATCCAGTATGTCAAGACGATCTTTGGAGGGAGCGTATTCTAGTACCAAATCAGACCATGCTTTTCTCTCAAATCCGTTTAATTCATCTTCAATTGCTTCGCTGTAACCCTGCGCCTCTCCTTCCCAATAATTTTTAATGCGGATGTTTAAATTCATTTTTCTGTTCCTCTAATGTACAACATTTTTTTGACCAAATTATAATCTTAATAGAATTGCCATTTTCAGACAATATCTTAGAGATTTCTGAAATTTTTTCACGTGACCTATTTCAATTTTTCAAACAATTATTAGTGTTTTAACCACTTTTGACTAGTATATTTATTAAAAATATCATATTTTTATTAATTTTTATTATTAATTCTTTTTAATATAATTTAACATGATATATATCTTGTTATTTGACTAACAAATATTATCTTTCTTAAAAATAATGCATTTATTATTACTTTTAATTACTATTTCCTTTTAATGTAAATTAATATGATATAACTATTGTTATTAATGTTAATTAATAAGTTATTTATCTGTTTTTTGTAGCATATATATTAGAATTCGTTGAAATTTGATTTCTCTCAAGTAAGTAATCATAGGCCTTCGACGATTAGGTCGGCAGACCGGGTGATAATGCTAACAAATGGAAAAGTTGAGGAGAACGGCACATTCGACGAACTTGTCACTGCTAAAGGCTCTTTCGGCCGGCTAATGGCTGCACAGATAACCGCACCTTAAGATAAATGGATTTCTCGGATTGCAGTGGAACTTCTTTCATCTCTCCACTCACAAAATCTTGCCCAAATACATGATGCCTATGCTGCAGTTTGGCTTTTTAAGGTGAACAATTAGTATCTGATCATCCGGCATCTCATACCTGCTATATCTCTTAATATAATAAAAAAATGAAAAGTTTAAAAATTTCAATGTAGGTTGTTACAAAATATTTAACATAGTGCATAAAATAATACTATTTAATAAATTATTAATACATTAAAACCTGTTGAATAATATATCATTACTAAATAATCGATGACCATGATACTGAATGATATACTCTGATGACAGATCCTCGTTTTTGGATAATATAAAAGTTGTCCAGTTCCGGTTAATTTAAGTGGTAGAGGTCAACATGCGCAATAAGTTAACAACATTCCCTATACTTGCGATTACATTGGTCGTTTTTTTGATTTTTTCAGTTTCGGGCTGTATCACGAACGGCAGCACAGATGACCAGGCAAAGACGATTAACGTTACGGACATGGCGGGAAGATCGGTGACATTAAAATATCCTGTTGAGAGCCTTGTACTGATGGACTCAACATGTACGGCAGAATTTTCATCGGTCTATGGAGAGGGCTTTGATAGTAAAATCGTTGGATGGGATAACAATCTCAGGGATAATTCCGGCGACATGTATGAGAAATACGTGGAAAAATTCCCTGCAATGGCCGAAATACCTGATGTAGGCTCCCTGGATGATAATACTTTTAATGCCGAAAAAGTGATAGCATTGAATCCTGACGTTGTCATCATGCACGACTGGGAGTTCATGTGGGATGGGGAAGCGACAAAGGAGGCACTGACCAGGCTGGACCAGGCCGGTATCCCTGTAGTATTTTTAGACTTCTACATGGACCCCATGACAAATTCGACAAAGAGTATGCAGTTACTTGGAAAGATCACGGACAAGGAACAGAGAGCTCAGGACATAGTTGATTATTATGATGATAAAGTCAACAGCATATATTCCCGCCTGGAAAAAATACAGGGAAAGAAACCCACTGTTTACATCGAATGCGCATATAAAGGCCCGGAGACTTACGGTATATCTTATGGAGATGTGGCATGGGGAGACATCGTTAAGAAAGCGGGAGGAGACAACATCGCAGAACCAATTTTACTCAACAAAAGCAAGGCCCTTAGCGCAGAGTATCTAGTCAACCAGAGTCCAGACATCATTATATTGACGGGAAGGAACTGGTCTACGCCCGGGTCACTCAGAATGGGCTATACTTCTACACCTAACGTAACGAAGAGTACGATGACGCCATTCATCAACCGTCCCGGGTGGGATACGATAAATGCAGTAGAGAATCAGAAGGTATACGGCATATATCACGGCTATTGCACGGACATATTTAACTTCGTTGCACTGGAAGCATTCGCCAAATGGTTCTACCCTGAAGAGTTCAGGGACGTGGATCCTGCTGAGACGCTCAAGGAATATCACAGGAAGTTCATGCCCATAGATTATAGCGGTACACTGGTGTACAGCTATTATTAACAAATGCGGACTTGAGGAGTGGCTCTTAGGATGGACGTTAAATCAAAAGAGGCATACAAGAAAATGGTGGGGAGAAAATATTTTTTTCTCCTCTCGATTTCGGTAGCAATCTTCTTCACTTTTATCCTCGACATTATGACAGGACCGGCTTCTTTATCGGTAAGAGAGGTCATTTCAACGATATTCTTTCCTGCCTACAGCGAGCGATCTGTCCAGGTTATCGTTTGGACCTTCCGCCTGCCAGTCGCCCTCATGGCAGTCGTGACCGGAATAACTTTAGGCCTTGCCGGCGCGAACATGCAAACTATCCTCGATAATCCCCTGGCTAGCCCTTATACGCTTGGAATATCCGCAGCCGCCGGGTTTGGTGCCGCGCTGGCTATCGTATTCGGCGTGGGAGTGCTGCCTTTCGCAGATACCTTATTCGTGCCGATAAATGCATTCGTGTTCTCGTTAATCAGTTGCATGGCAATATATGGCATTGCCAGGTTCAAGCGAGCGACCTCCGAAACCATTGTGCTTACAGGCATCGCCGTTTTGTTCCTGTTCGACTCTCTGTTGGCGCTTCTGGAATATACGGCAAACCCAGAGCAGGTCCAGGCTATAGTTTTCTGGCTCTTCGGCAGCTTGACTAAGACCACCTGGACCACTCTGGGCATCACGGTGGGAATTGTTTTGATGGTCATACCACTGCTAGCCATAGACGTCTGGAAACTCACCGCTCTCAGGCTGGGTGACGATAAGGCAAAAAGCCTTGGAGTAAATGTTGAAAAGATGAGATTAAAGGGATTGATCCTGATTTCGATTCTTACGTCCACGGCAGTGGCATTCGTAGGCACCATCGGGTTCATCGGCCTCGTGGCACCACATATAGCACGGATGCTCGTGGGTGAGGACCACCGGTACTTTTTACCTTTTTCAGCTTTATCTGGGGCGTTTATACTCTCCACTGCTTCGGTTCTCAGCAAAGCCGTTGTCCCAGGAATCGTATTTCCTATAGGGATACTCACGTCGCTGATTGGAATACCGTTTTTTGTCTGGCTTCTTCTATCTAAAAAGAGGGGATACTGGTGAAGCTGGAAATCAAAAACCTAACGTTCGGATATAATTCCAATCTGGTATTAAAAGGCTTGAATATGGTAGCTGAGCCAATGGTAACTGCGATCATAGGCCCTAATGCGGTAGGAAAATCCACCTTGCTAAAATGCATATGCGGGATACTCAAGACTGAAGGATCGATAAGATTCAATGGAAAAGACCTGAAGGCATATCGAAAGGACGAGGTCATAAAAGCCATTAGCTACCTTCCCCAGGAATCCTCTACAAGTACGGTTATGACGGTTTTAGAGGCGACAATGCTGGGAAGGATAAATTCGCTTGGCTGGAGAATCAAGGATGAGGACCTGTCTGCATCGATGGATACGCTTGAAAAACTCGGGATCGAAGACCTGGCAATGCGATCAATGAATGAGCTCAGCGGCGGGCAGAAGCAAATGGTATCTATCGCCCAGTCGATCATCCGAAAGCCCAAAGTGCTCCTCATGGACGAGCCTACGAACTCACTGGACCTCCAGCGGCAGCTTGAGCTTTTTGACGTGATCCAGAACATTACGGAAGAGAATGGAATGACAACGATAGTCGCATTACACGACCTCAACCTGGCGGCTCGGTATGCGGGCAATGTCGTATTAATGGATGGAGGTAAAATTGTGTCGGCGGGGAGTCCGGCTTCCGTGATAACCGAAGCAATGATTCGAAAAGTCTATGGGGTCAACGCGAGGGTAACACTTGACGGTGAGGGTATACCACAAGTCATACCAATTAATTCGACGCGAAAATGCGGAATAAAAAAGGCCATAATGGGGTGATCATGGTGGAATCAGGAAAGCTGAAACTCGACAGGACCAAGGAAGGAGTAAAGAAATACTGGGATTATGGGAGCAAGTTCTACGATACGGCGCCAGGGAACGGAGGAGTCGAGGAAAGCCAGATGTGGAGTAAGCTATTATCAGGGGCTATCGGGCCTGGCCCTAAAAATGTCCTGGACGTTGGCAGTGGTACTGGAATAATCGCCATGTACCTGGCAGAGCTGGGCCATAGAGTGACTGCGGTAGACTTTAGTGAAGGAATGATGGATGTAGCCCGGAAGAAAGCTCTGGAAAAAGGGGCGAATATTCGGTTCATGGAAATGGATGTTGAGAACCTTAACTTCGAGGACGAGACTTTTGATTTCATCACTGCCCGGTATGTACTCTGGACTATGTCTCACCCGGAGAAGGCGGTAAAAGAATGGGTCAGAGTCGTGAAGCCAGGTGGCAGGATTGTCATTATTGACGGCAAGTGGGTCACAAAGGGGTTACTTCCCTGTATATCTGCATTTAATTACCATATTTATCGATTTATAAAATATGGAAAGAATCCCTTCACTTATGATTATAAGAAGGACATCAATGTCAGCCTTCCCAATCCGCATGGGGTGGAGAGTAAGCAGGTTGTGGAATATATGTCTAAGGCCGGTTTAGACGATATCGCTGTTACTGACTTGAAAATAATTAGGGATATACAGCGGAAGAGATTACCATGGTATTTAAAATATGCCAATGATCACCCCATTTTTATGGTTCATGGTATCGCGGTTAAAAATAGGTAAGCTTCGAGGTATTGTATGTCAATTAATGAAAACAAGATCAAGGAAGAGATTACGAAACGATGGGATTATTCGTCGCAGCGTTACGACACATATCATGGCCACGGGGTAAAGAGTGACGAAGAAGCGGAAGCCTGGAAGGCTCTTTTCAGGCAGGTAATCCCTGGGGAAAGGCTAAGCGTTCTTGATATCGGCTGCGGTACTGGAGAAATGAGCAAGATGCTGGCGGATCTGGGGCATAAGGTGACGGGTATCGACCTGTCCGAGAAAATGCTCTCGGTGGCGAAGTCTAAGTCTCCTAGCAGTATCAAATTTAGGATCGGCGACGCAGAGAATCCCCCGTTCGATGAAGGAAAGTTCGATGCCGTCGTGACTCGTCATGTGCTATGGACGCTACCGAATCCTGAAAAAGCCCTTAAAAGCTGGCGAAATGTACTGAAGCCAGGGGGAAAAGTAGTCATAATAGACGGCGTCTGGGATGACGGCCGTCTAGAGACACACCTGAAAAGGAAGATCGGTGAGACTATGATACATATAGTCGAAAGAAACGATATCTCCAAAGACGGTTATACTGCGGAAGTGAATGCTATACTGCCCAACGCGAAAGGGGTGTCCCTGGATAAGGCTCGGGAATATATGGAAAAAGCCGGGTTTAAAGACGTGCGATCAATAGTACTGGATGATCTGATGCGAATCCAGAAAAAACACATGCCACTCAGATATAAAATTGCCTATAAGTATGAGTATTATGTGATCTATGGCCTGAAATGATATCAGGACAATAAAGTTTCGCTGACGCGAATATATCCCGTTGCTTACAGCGGTATGCGTCAGCGTAACTTTGATTTTGGAAACAACTTTTATTTTGGAAAGTTGGTACAGTCAATAGCTTCACATTGAAGTAATTTCCTGGTTAAAAAGCTGGTCTATAAACCATTCGGGATCGAACTTTTTTAGATCTTCGTAGCCCTGTCCTATCCCGAAAAAGAGAATAGGTTTGCCTGTGATATAGGCGATGGATATTGCAGCTCCTCCTTTGGCATCTGCGTCGATTTTTGTCAGAATGGACCCATCAATTGGTACAGCCTCATTAAACTGCGCAGCCCTTTCAACGGCATCATTTCCTGCAACAGCTTCATCTACAAAAATTATAAGGTCAGGAGTACTTACTCTGCAGATCTTTTCCATCTGTGACATCAAGTTAAGATTGGTATGCATTCGGCCTGCGGTATCGGAAAGAACAAAATCGATTTTATGGCCTTTTGCATACTGTACGGCATCGTAAATAACTGCAGCAGGATCGGCACCAGGCTGATGTTTTATCATCTTTACTCCAAGCCTGTCGGCATGGATTCCAAGCTGGTCAATGGCACCTGCCCTGAAAGTATCTCCTGCAGCAAGGACTACTGAATAATCCGATTTGAGCAGCCTGTGAGTTATTTTTGCAATAGATGTTGTTTTTCCTGTACCGTTAATTCCGACAAAGACAATGTGGACCGGTTTTTCTCTGTCTCTTACATACTCGTCGAAGTCGAAAGTATTCGCAGACACTACTTCAAGGATGGCTTTTTTCAGGGCTTCCTCTACAATTTCTCCGGTATTGCTGCCAATGCGTTTTGTTGTGCCTGTGAGTTGTGTTTTCACTGATTCCACAATTGCCTCGGAAACCGAGAGGGCAAGGTCACTTTCAAGAAGCCCCATTTCAAGTTCCCAGAGAGGCTCGTCGAGGTCTTTACTATCCAGATAGACTTCCCTATTAAGGACCAGGGCTTTTGCTTTCTTTGTAAATCCTATCTTCGAGAATTTTTTGAAAAAGGACTTCTTTTCTTCAGGTACGTTTTCAGGTACATTTTCTTCTTCAGGTTCGCTCTCGACCGCTTTTTTTCTGTTTTTCAGTTTTTTCCTGTACTCGGCCTTTTTTCTGTCTTCTATCCCGGCAGTTGCAGGAGCAGCCGTTACAGGTTCGGCTTCGTAACTTTCCTCTTCTGTCAGCGTTTCAAGAGCTTCTTCCTCCGGAATGGGCTCAATGTCCTCTTCAAAGCCTTCTTTGGCCTCAGGCACAGGCTCAACCACAGGTTCGATATCTACTGCTTTATCGTCAATAGTTCTGCTGAGCGACTTTTTAAAATTCCCTAGTTTCTCTTTGAATTTGTTGAACACAGGATCCCATCCCAAAAAAGCCAATAAAAAAATAGTAGTTAAGTCAAAATAAAAAGTTCTTTCTCAAATGCAGGCTTTGAGTTCGATTCTTTTGTTTCTAAACCAGGTTTTTTAGGCCTGGCTGGGTTGTTGAAGCTTTTCAGCTTCAACTTCCAGGGCCTGCATACCCTGTATATATTTAGTCAGTGAAGCACTCATCTGTTCGAGAATTTTCGTAAGCTGTTCTTTGCGGCGCTTCAGGGTTTCAACGGCTTCATCAGCGGTCTCTTCCGCACTAAAGCCTGCTCCAAGGTCCACAATAACCTTATCTGCATTTTTTATTTCGGCGTAAACGAATGAGCCAAATCCAACTGGTACCATCGTTTCGGCAGTCTTGCCTTCCGCTGAAACGGTTTTAAGCTCGTTGATGGTTACAGTTGCCTGGTCGCAGCTTGTAATCGAAGCCTGGACCATGTTCATCTGCTGCTTTAAGCCTTCGGCCTGCCTCTGGAACTCCTGATGCCTGGCTGCCAGATTTCTGATATCTTCTTCACTGACTTCTACCATATCCTTCACTCCTCAGCAATGCTTTCGATCTGGATCTGGCTTCTTTTAATTCCATGTTTGCTTCCGAAGACAGAATAGACCTTATCAGTCGCGTTCTTTTCATTCTGACTTTCGACTTGCTTTGTGAATTTTTCCCAGGAATTTCCTGCTTTAAATTTGCCTTTAACAATATAATTCTTCATCTTGGTCACCACTCTTGCTGTAATTTTTTACGAAACAGGTGGATTGATATTACTCTAAGAACCCGAGAGCTTCCTCTATTCTCCCAAGTTCGGGGCCTGTAGTATCTGAACCTGCCAGATAGTTCTTTGAGTTCGCAAGCAGGCCTGAGCCAAGCATTTGAGTCCCAAAGTTCGTAGTCCCTATATTTACCGGAAGCTCGAAGAGCTTTTCCAGAGTTTCTATTTCAGAAGCCGTCACTTTCGGGTGCACCAGAAGTCCTTTGTTGGTGACAACTCCAGCCATTCCTACATTCTTTATTCCGGCAATTGTTCCCCTGTAAACTTCTACTTTGAGGGTACTGGCAATTACTTCGATAGCCTTGTCTGACAGTTCAGGGTGGACAAGAGCTGCGGAATCGTTTGCAAGTACGATGTTTCCAACTGCATTCAGTTTGCCCGGGAGGATCTCAGCCTCAACTCCGGTCAGTTCTTTCATCTCCCCGGCATCGGTCCCATATGAATAAAGGAAACCGTTTGAGTTTCCTCTGGAAAGGGCTCCGATAACGACACTTCCGTTTACAAGAGTCTCAACGATTCTTGCATCCAGGGAATCCTCAAGTATGGCACAGGTTTCGGGCTTTGTTCCTGTAGGAACAAGAACAACATCTTCTGTGCAGGTTGCAAAGACCCCGATCATTGGGGTATCGTAGATATCCACTGTTCGAATCATATTCTTTGAAGCTTCGTGTCTTCTGGTAGATTTTACTGGGCGAGTTCTGCCTGTACCTCGCCATCTGCGAATTTTACAGCTCTGACCCGGACGGAGAGAGGGGGCTTTTTACAGCCTTTTTCCCAGAGGCACTCATTAATTGATTTGTCCAGTTTGACCTGCACGGAATCAACCTTCATGTGCCTTACAAGAAAACCTCTTACTTCAGTAACTGCTCTGTTTGCTCTTTTCCATGCAGGTACGTTCTTTACTTTCCTGAGAGGAATAGTATATATCTGTTCTTTTACCATGTCGTCAGCCATTTTTTCCACCTTCCTCGCTTACTTCACATCCAGGCTTCTTCTTCTCCAGTGCCTGCGTCTGGGATGGCTCACGACCTTCCTGTTAGTTTTCACAATAACCCACACTGGAACGCGTGTGTTCTGTTTATGCGCCTTTGCAAGACGTATCTTCTGTCCTTTCATGTTATGACTCAAGTGGATCACACCTGTTGACCTGTAAATAACTTAATTTCGTTAATTTCTGGTTATATCCGATAATTAGCTGATTGTGATTTTAACCCTTGCATAATCAAGGTTTTTTCCTGCCAGTTAAAAGGCAGTTTTTTAAACCATATCCCGGTAAATTCTATGAAAACCATGTCCGGTAAATTCTATGAGGGTTTTGGTTAATCTGCAGCAGTATAAGGGTTGAATATAACTCGATTATTGTATAAATCTTTATTCCAGAATTTTTCCCTTTCCGGAAGACTTCCGATTTTAAGGCATGCTTTCTTCAGGGCAGTTTTTCCTGGAAAGTACATGGGACTGAATATGGGAAGGAAATAGTTCCTTTATTTTTTCCTCACCGTCTCTCTGCCTGATTAACTCCCTGAGCTCGGCTTCGTAATCAGCTTTCTGAGTATTCTCACTCGGCCCTTCTTCAATTCTTAGATAACGCTCTACAAGAATACTCACGGTTTTTTTGCCATACCCCTTCAAAGGGCAGATATACTGAACGCCCAATCGGTCTTCAATACTTCGTACCTGTGAAATTGAAAGTACAGGAACTCTATCATCCCTTCTGGTTCCATCAGCAATGAGTTTAACTTCCGGATCCGAGGCAAGAGTTTCTACGGCTTTTTCGTGAATATAATTTATAGCACTTTTCGGGAAACCGTTCTTCATTATTTCTTCGTAAGCCTTTTCAAGGATTTCCCACTCCAGAGAAAGAACCCTGTGCGGAAACCCTAACTTTTTTGCAGTTTTTGCTGCCAGCTCACCATTGGGGAGCAGGCCAAAGCTGCAGGTTACGAGTTCTATTTCAAAAAACGGTTCCATCAAAAGGGCAGAGAGCGAGCTGTCCTTGCCTCCGCTAAACAGGACCGAAATTCTCATTGTTTTTAAACTCTGGTTATAGACGTCTTACGCTTTTTTGGCTGCATCTTCATGAGAAGTGTTTTAAGCTGTTCGTCACTGATTTGAGACGGGAGCCTTCCACTCTGAGCAAGCGAGATCAGCTGCATTTCGAGCTGTTCCCCAATAGCCGGTCTTGACATCTTTAAGGTTGTAAGGCGCTCTCTGGCTTCAGGAGTCAGGATTTGCCTCAGGATGGCCTGCTTTTGAGCCTCCATCTCAGCTTTTGCCTGTTCCTGCTGGTAAGCTGCCTGGATGTCAGACTGTTGGTTCTGTGCCTGCTGTCTCTGAATTTCTGCAAGCCGTCTCTTTCGGATTTCGTTGAGTTCGTCATCCATTGTAGACATGGCAATCATCTAAAAAAACCGGTTTTCCGGAGCAATCTGGATTAAGATTAATAATATCTGAATTGAGATTAATGATATTTGAAAGGGAATCCTATGAATTTTTCAGGTCCCCTTCGGATGGAATTTTTCTCAGTATTTTGCAAGTTCAGGGATCTTCTCAAGAAGTTCCTGCTTGAGCTCATTGGCTGCATTATCAAGCATAGAACGTCCTTTTGCAGATACCGTTCTTCCGTCCTTTACTTTTTGCAGGTAACCTGCAGCTTCAAGCTGCTGTACTGCCTTCCTGGCAATCGAACCGCTGCCTTTTGCTTTGTGGTATGGCTGTGATCCGTTGTCCTTCTTTCCACCGTATATTGATCTGAGCCTTTCAATTCCTACAGGCCCGTCTGTATAGATTTTTCTCAGGATCGCTGCGGTTCTGATATACCACCAGTCATCGTTGTTCGGAGGGAGTTCCTTGTGAACCCCGGTCTTTACGTTCTTTGCCCACTCAGGGGGAACGACGTTTTCATTTTCTTTAAGTATGCCTGCAACCTTCTCGATGAGTTCCATTGCAGGGACATCAAACACTGTTGTCATGCATGCCACCTTTTCTAAATTAGGTTGTCTTTGCAGATCCTGAGAGATAGTGCCGATTCTACTCCCCTGGCTGCTAGAAATCTACTTTTTCCCGAAACGAGGTAACTCATTCTCTTTCGAGAGGTCCTTTCCAATCTTTATAGCTGGATTTATGGACTCTTATGGTTTGGGCTTTCAGGCCCGATAAGCCGGTAAATATGATTTTTAGTTTTAACTGGAAGGAGGTTGATATATTTATCAATTACTGTGTTCAGGCATTCATATACAATCGATCAGATGATATATAGTATGAAAAGCTTCAAACTGAAAAACGATCTAATTGTATTGAGTTAACTTTTGTCAATTGACGCAAATGCGAACATCCAGCGTAATTACTTTCAAGCTATAAAAGGATTTTGTGAATTCATGGATAAATGCTTGATGAACTTATTCTGAAAGCTAAACAGGGAGCTAAACCTGGTTTGTTGATGAGATAGAGGCGCATTAAATATATCTCGTTAGTTTCAAGAAGGTTATGCTTAGGTAGGACTGTACTTTGATCCAGAATAAACGCCGTACAGTATTATATAGTATTCTTTGTATCTGTTGCCTTGGAAATCTCAGAAGTATTTCCAGTGTTTTTTCCATGAGTTTCTTCAAAATTTTGAGTTTAGCTATAATCACGAGGCTAAACAATGCAGCTAATCAAGGAGATATAGAGTATTCTTTGTTGCAACAATTAAAGGCATGACTATATCTCGTATCCGGTTTGATCTAGAGAGTACTCCGAAAATGATCGCATTAAAGGTTTTTGAATCAAAAAACTTCCATTTTCGAAGAGGGATTTGCTACCACTTCACTGTATTACGTAATGTGAACAGTAGTGCTGCAACTAAAACATACTACATAAAACTGACGATTGATACAAGATCAAATTTATACTCTGAAAGCAAACTAACCCTTCAAATTGAAAAAATGATATCAAGATCAAGGCTAAAGGGTAGTAGAGAATTCATTTTATATATAAAGGCGGATTCCACAAAATTTATTCAATACTTTATTTCTAAAGTTTCACTGATTTTTTGATTAATCAAGCTCTGAATTTTAATAAGTAATTTTTGAGTATATTTATGAGTCATATGTTTTGATAACTTCAAAGCTTTCTTTTTCATAGGAAGAATGCCAATTAATATAAATTTAAATTTATATATTGGAAAAAATATCCATATTATTTTATTTGCTTTCTTTATATAGATAGAAGGATTTATGTAATATCGCGTTTTCAACCATTTATCGTTATAAATCAAATATTTAATATACTGAGGTACTACGCGCTGGAGAAATTAAGAGGTTAACGTACTTCATGTACGAGTAACTATCTTAGAATTATCGCACAGAAAGTGCCTTAACCACGGTACAGCCTAAATAAAAACAAATCGAAAACGAGGCATACCATTGACGAAAGTTGTAGAAATCTCTCCAACCACAAGACTTGAAGGTCACTCCAAGCTCACCCTGAAGGTAGATGATCAGGGTATTGTTGAGCGAGGAGACTGGCTTTCTATCACCCCGGTCAGGGGTATTGAAAAGCTCGCTATAGGTAAGACAATGGAACAGGTTCCGAAGATCGCTTCTCGGGTCTGCGGTATCTGTCCTATTGCCCACACCCTGGCAAGCACCGAAGCCATGGAGGCTTCGATCGGCTGCGAAATCCCCACGGATGCAAAGCTCCTGCGGACCATTCTCCATGCCGCGAACCGTATCCATAGCATCGCCCTGCACAACATCCTGATCCTCCCGGACTTTTACATTCCTGGGACGGAAAAGAAGTTTAACCTGTTCGCCAACGAGCAGCCTGCCAGGAGTGTTATGGCTAGAATTGTCCGCATCCGCGAGATTGCACAGACAATTGGAGCCATCGCAGGTGGCGAGGCGATCCATCCATCCAATCCGAGGATCGGCGGGATGTACTATAATGTGAGTCCCCGGGCAAAGCAAAAAATGGCCGACCTGGCGAAAGAAGGTCTTGTTCTTGTCCACGAGCAGATGGAATTCATGTTTGATGTCATCAGGAACATGCAGAACAGGGAATTTGTAGAGGTCGCAGGCAAACAGATCCCACTTCCTAAGAAACTTGGGTATCACAACCAGGGAGTTATGGCCACAGCTTCGATGTACGGGTCATCCAGTCTGGATGATAATCCTACATGGGATTTCACTCGTTGGAAAGAAACCCGTCCATGGGATTGGTACATGGGTGAGGTAACAATCGATCTTGAGGATCCAAGCTACCCGATCGGAGGTACCACGAAGATCGGCACTAAAGCCAACCCCCAGATGGAGGCCTGCACAGGTGTTCCTACCTACGACGGACAGCCTGTTGAGGTTGGTCCGAGGGCAAGGCTTGCTACATTCAAGAACTTCGATGAGAAGGGTACTTTTGCCCAGCACATCGCCAGGCAGATGGAATACCCAGACTGCTGCTACACCATACTCAGGTGCCTTGACAACCTGAATACTTCAGGTAAGGTCCTTGCCGACCATATTCCCCAGGGAGATGGGTCCATGGGCTGGGCCGCGAACGAGGCTCCGCGTGGGAGTAATATCCATCTCGCACGGGTGAAGGACGGGAAAGTGTTGTGGTATGATATGCTTGTGCCTACCACCTGGAACTTCCCGACCTGCAGCCGTGCTCTGACTGGAGCGCCCTGGCAGATTGCCGAAATGGTCGTCCGGGCCTATGACCCGTGCGTTTCGTGTGCAACCCACATGATCGTGGTGAACGAGGAGGAAAAGATAGTCACCCAGAAGCTCATGCAGTGGTGAAGGGAATGGAAACGCTGTACTCCGAGATTGTGGTGGCAGGCTGCGGCAACCCACTTTTTGCAGATGATGGGTTCGGACCTGCAGTTGTGGAGAAACTCAAGGACCTCAAACTTCCAGAGAATGTCACGGTTGTTGACGCAGGGCTCGGGGGTCCACATTTTGTTTTTACTCTTCTCAACCCTGAGTCTACAAAGACTCTTATTATTGTGGACATTGCGGACTTTGGTGGGGAACCCGGTGAGCTCAGGTGGCTCTCTGTTGATGAGCTTCCAGTGGGGAGCTACCGGGACGCCCACTCATGGGACCTGACCGAGCCGCTCCAGTACATTAAGGACGATATCCGGATCCGTGTCCTTGCATGCCAGAAGAAATACGTTTCTTCTCCCGAGATGGTCATCGGGATTACAGACGAGGTACAGAGAGCCATTCCAGACGCTGTATCCGAGATACTAAAGGAAATCGGAGTGAACTATGGGACTGCTTAACTCCATCGAGAAAACCATGGGCAAGGAAGCAAAGCTCGCTCTGGTTGCGATGGAGAACAAGGCGGAAGCTACAAAGGAGAAAAAACCAGTGACAAATAAGATTAAGATCGGTCATGTACACATGAGCGGCTGTACCGGCTGCCTTGTGTCTCTGGCCGACAACAACTTAGGACTCATCAAGATCCTGGACGACTATGCCGACCTCGTATACTGCCTCACTCTCGCTGACGTCCGGCACATCCCAGAGATGGACGTTGCTCTCGTCGAGGGATCGGTCTGCCTCCAGGACCATGAATCAGTGGAGGACATAAAGGAGACGCGGAAGAAATCTAAGATCGTGGTGGCCCTCGGTTCCTGCGCATGCTACGGGAACATCACCCGGTTCAGCCGTGGCGGGCAGCACAACCAGCCACAGCACGAGTCTTACCTCCCAATAGGGGATCTCATTGACGTGGATGTTTACATCCCAGGATGTCCCCCGAGCCCGGAGCTTATAAGGAACGTCGCTGTCATGGCGTACCTGCTTCTTGAAGGGAACGAGGAACAGAAGGAGCTTGCAGGCAAGTACTTAAAACCCCTCATGGACCTTGCGAAGCGTGGCACTTCCGGATGTTTCTGCGACCTTATGTACGATGTGATCAACCAGGGCCTCTGCATGGGCTGTGGCACTTGCGCTGCATCCTGTCCAGTGCATGCGATTACTCTTGAGTTCGGGAAGCCTCAGGGCGAACGTGACCTATGTATCAAGTGCGGTTCCTGCTATGGCGCCTGCCCGAGGTCGTTCTTCAATTTAGACGTGATTCCTGAATTTGAGAACATCAACGAGATAATTGCTAACGCGCTTAAGGAAGGTGAGAGTGATGATTGAAGATCCGTATCTTGGCAAATACGTGACATGCGTTTCGGCACGGAGCACGGACAAAGAGATCCTCAAGAAAGCTCAGGACGGCGGAATCGCCACCGCTCTCATGGTCTATGCCCTTGAAGAAGGGTTCATTGACGGAACTATTGTTGCAGGCGAGGGCGACAAACCCTGGCAGCCAAAGCCGGAAGTTGCGATGACCCGTGAGGAAATCCTTAAGGCACGAGGAACTAGATACAGCATCAGCCCCCAGATCTCCTGGCTCAAGGAGGCTACACGGTCCTTTGGCCTCGATAAGGTCGGGGTCACCGGCGTTTGCTGCCAGATGCAGGCAGTGAGGAAGGCTCAGCTTTATCCTATCAATATGCGTGATGTCCCGGGCAAGGTTGCTTTTACAGTGGGGCTTTTCTGCATGGAGAACTTCCCGTACAAGTCCTTGCAGAGCATTGTCGAAGACCACGCAAACCAGAGCCTCGGCTCCGTGAAGAAGATGGAGATCACGAAGGGCAAGTTCTGGGTCTATACTGAGCGTGGAAACGTTGCCACTGTTCCTCTTAAGGCAACCCACAAGTACGAGCAGCCAGGCTGCCATGTTTGTCTTGATTATGTTTCTAACCTCGCCGACATTTCAACCGGCTCGGTCGGAAGCCCAGACGGCTGGTCTACGGTTTTCATCCGCACCAAAGTCGGAAACGAGATCTGGTCAAAGGCTGTTGCAGACGGCATGTTCGAGACAAAACCCATTGAGGAAGTCAAGCCCGGTCTCGATCTCCTCAGGAAACTTGCGAAAGAGAAGATCGAAAAGAACCAGAAGACAGTTGAGGAGCGCAAGACTTTCGGCGTCAACAAGGGGCTACGGAACCCTTACGCCTAAAACTCCTCTTTTTTTGTCAGCGAAGCTATTGTATTAGCTACGCTGAATACGGGGATGGGATTGGTTCTCATCCCCAAATTATGATTTCACTGTTTTATCCTGATATGATTTCGTAAATTCAAAAATTGTGGCATATTCTCTGAGCGGTAGGATACGAACAAGATGTTAAAAATGTTAAAAAGTTCGTGTTTATTAAAGAATATTCAAAATAATGATAAAAATAATTGATTTTTGCTTAAAATCCTAACGTTCTATAACAAAATATTCATATTTGAAAAACGGTAAAAATTCTGAGACGAAATTATTTTAGGACAAAAAAGTATGAAATAATTTTTTATTTTATTCAGATTGTTTCATGAAAAAAGATTTATATTTTTACATAAGGCTAGTCCTGTTCAGATGAATCTTCTATATGCACACATTTAATGATATTCTTACTTAATTTAGCAGCAAATAGAACATTATTTACAAGTTCTCTGACAATCTCTTTTTTAAACTGTTGTGGTACATTATTGTTTTTACATATACGTATATCCTGTGCAGCATTGCTTAAAAAAATTTGAATTTCGATGACGTTCGTTGTTATTTTTGGTTCAATATAGTTTTGATATTTTATTTGGAATGTACTAAATTTATTATATCCTGATTCAAGTATCTTATCCCAACTACCATTTAAAATTCGGGAGGAGATGTTAGAGTAGTTAATGTTATCTTTATTAGAGCTTTCAATATTTTCGTCAAATATATCATCAATTTTTTTATGTTGATTAGGATCCTGATTAGGGACAAAGCCAAATAGCATAATTGCTAGATTAGTTTTCAAATTTTCTGACTCTCTAACTAACTCTTTATATGCTTCATTCTTTATAGGCTCCCATCTACGGTCTTTTTCATCTTCACTTATTTTATCTAATAAAATCCCAATTAAAGTTACAGAAAATATGCCGCATACTAAATTTTCGACCAGAGTTCCAGATTTAGAGATACCATTTATATGATAGTTATCAGAGTCCATAAGTGAAAAAAAAGCTTTTGTACTGATAAGAATACAATTATCGAATGATGAACTAGATGATTCTACATAATACAGAGTCGAAAAAATAAGTACAATTATTGTAGCAACTGGAATAGAATAAATCAAAATATATCTTAAAATGTGGAAGGCATGTTTGTAAACTTCCCTCCTCTCTTTTTCTAAAAGGATTCCGATTGTCATGCCTATGCAAAGTAAGAAAATAAGGTCGAAAATAAATATCATTTCCAAAACATCCACCATGCCTTTTTATTTTCTACATTCTTAGAAAGCAGGGTTCTGTTAAGTCTTCGTCTGCTACAGTATAATGGTCATTTTCTATAAGGCAACTAATACTAATAAAATTGCTTCAATAATATTAGCAGACAAAAACTTAACAGAGACTTATTTATTAAAATGATTATCAACTATGGTGAGGAATATGACACGTAAAGGTCGCGAATTAGAAGAATTAGTAGCTATCTTGGAGAAAGGACTAAGCGGCACAGATGTAAAAATCACCTCTCCTGATTTTATTGAAGATATAGTTATAGAAGATAAGAGAGAAGTTGACGTCTCATTGAGATTTAATATGGGTTCTCACGATTTTTTGTTGGTTTTTGAATGTAGAGATCGCAAAAATACAGAGGATGTTACATGGATTGAACAACTCGCAACAAAAAGAGACGATATATGTGTGAATAAATTAATTGCCGTATCGTCAAATGGATTTTCGAATAATGCTAGAAAAAAAGCACATGCAAAAAATATTGAATTAAGAACATTAAAAGAAATAGATCCCAAAGAAATATTTGGGTGGTTTCAAGTAACGGAGATAGATGTTATTAACCTACGATGGAGTCTAATAAGAGCATTTATTGTTAAACATGAGTCACTAGATACTACTCAAATTGATGAATTAAAGAAGTTCATTAAATCACTTTCAGGTGATTTTCTTTACAATAATAAGTTTATACTTGATCCGAAAGCTGAAGACGTGTTAAGTATAAGTGATTGTGTATCATATAACTCTGATAATATAAATAGAGATTTCAATCCCACTGAGGAAAAAAAGATCATTCAATTCAAATTAAGACCACAAAGTGAAGAAGATTGTTTTTACATATCGACTACTGACACGTTAATAAGAATTGAATGTATTGAACTTGAGTTGGAGATTTGGCAGGAATTTTACGTATCTAAAATTGTTTCACCATCTTCATACGATAATGAAAAAAAACAGCTAGCTCAAATTGTGAAGTTTGAGGATATTGAAATTGGTGGGGTTAAAAAATCTCTTAAAACTCATCTGATGATTAAAGACGATAAAGAAACACTAGAATTTTTCTTAAAGGATAAAGGTTGAAATCTTCGCAAGTCATTAACGGATTGAGGTTCGTTTTTGAATTCACGTACTCACAAGTAATAACTATTTCACCTGACTCTGAGAGACGCACAATCATACTTTCAAGGTCATTAGAACCTCAAGGTGAGCCCGGAAATTAATCCCAGTATAATAAATTAATAAGAAAACAACTGTATATGTAGAAGAAAATAACAATGTCCAATCAGAAAATTGTCAAGTAGGCGAAAGGAAGAACGGCTTTAAAGTCACAAGAAGAAAATTTATTAAGTTGATGGCTCATAAAAGATACAATGTCTGATGAGAATAATGCAGAACACGAAGTATCAAATATAATGAAAGAACTGCAGCCAATAGCTTTCTTATTCTCAGTATGTATGGTTGTTGCAGCTTTTTATACAAATAATGAAGTAAATAAAACTGATTTAGCCAATGTTTTGATGGCTTCATTGTTTTTCTTTTTTGCATATATTGGATTGTTTTTCTCAAAAAAAACTGATTTTCGTTGGTTCATGTATTTTGGAGAATTTTCTCTAGCAATCGGTGCGATATATGTTTATAAATCTTTAGTTGGAATAGCTAAAATAATAGATCAAGCAGCCATTGATACAAATTCTCTATGGATTTATATCGTTTTATATTCTTTCTTTTTGATTTTATTTATGTACTTATCTAATAAAGTAAAAAATGAAGGAATATATTTTTGTAAATTATTTTTTCATATAAGTTTGATCTTGTTTTGCTTTTATGTAATTTTATTACTATGGGAGCGCAGAGGGTCACGAATACCCTGACCTTTAGGTCGGGGATGAAGTGAACCCTCGCTGGCTGTTTTATATTCGCATAACTGTTTCAATCATCAGTTCTTTGTAAAATAAAGTTTTTTTTGGCACCATAACCACAGGTGGTGCCAGCCACCTATGGCTAGGATGTGATATAATGTTGGAACTACGTAGTTTTAGCCATGGCTATGGTCAGATTACCTACCACATCGTGTTGGTACCTAAATATCGATACAGTATATTCTACAACAAGCGGATTAAAAAGGATTGCGAGTTGATTCTCAGCAGTATTTGCATGGAAAAAGGCTACAAAATTCATGCAATGGAAGTTGTAGATGATCATGTTCACTTGTTTCTAGAGTTTCATCCAAGTACTTCTCTATCAGAGGTAATTCAATACTTGAAAGGAGGAAGTTCTTACAGACTTTTCAAGCTTCATCCTGAAATGAGACACCAGTATTGGAGTGGAAGTCTATGGTCAAGTGGAAAGTTCTATCGATCTGTTGGGAATGTAACTGCTGACACAATCAAGCATTATATTAAGGAATCGCAGGGAAAAACGAAAACAGAAGCTCAATCACAGAGGTTAAAAAAATCCGGGCAACGTAGAATTAATGAGTTCTAAGTACCAAAATAACCGGGCGGGCGGCCCGAAGCATACCCCATCCTTTAGGGTGGGGTGGCCGCACGCAATTTGATTTGGGCTACAATTAGTATTTCAATATTCTGAATATATTAGAGCACTGGTTTCAATTTCATTACGAAATACAGTTATGATATGTTTAATTCCAGCACTTTCATTTTATCTTCGGGAACTTAACTTATTCAATGTAAAAAAAGTAACATCATTGGGAGAAATAGCCAGTTTAATTATTGGCGCCTTGCTAGTAGTGATTGGTTTTGGGCTACTAACAAGCGTACCATCGATGTTCTATGAAGTAGTATCTATTTTCATACTTGGCGCTATGTATTATCATAGAGAAAGTTAGTAAGAGAAGTATCCTGCGCTTTTTAATAAGAATTGATATTATTAATTTCTTGATACTATTAAGTAGTTTTATAAGAAAAGTACTGGATTTTGAAGCCTGTTACCTAGTGCATTGATTCTAAAGTATGTCAGGTATGAATTTTTTGAAAATCACTGAAAGCACGGAAGACACGGAAATAAGTAGTAAAGGCGTGTTTCTTCCGTGCTTTTAGTGTTTTCCGTGTTTTCCGTGGTTGCAATATCCAAATTGAATCCTCTGCAATCGATTGCGTTTTCCGTGTTACAGAATTCCATCTGACTTTAAAATAATATTTGCGTCATAAGCTGTGATTATTTTCTTATTATGTATGTATTTGAGAATCGATGCACGGTATCTATGCTGGTCGGTTTACAATGAGGTAACTTTCGAGTTTGCCCTGAGATATGCTTTTTTCCGTGCTTGTTTTCCTTTTTGTCTTCAGATGGAAAACACATCTACCTAAAACTTACATTCTGATACAGATGTCTCTGCATTCTGAAATTAGATGATGGGAGTCTGCCAGACAGGATTAACTACAACTACGTGTTTAGTGCTTTTGGAATAAAAACAAAATTGAATGTTGTTCGGTGGACAGTCACGATGTCTCATCGAACTAACAAACTGGGCGGTTTGAATGAAGATAATCTATACGAGATCATATAAAAGTTTGTCCGAATCGGTCGACGTTCATGTCGAGTTTGAACCACGTGTGCCTAAAGAGCTGATTATCTCGATGATTCCCATCATCGTAGTGATTCTAAAGAGTCATTTGTTTCTTTGAACAGCATTTATGCTGTTCTTCTTTTTTGCGTATCTCATTCGATGGCTTATTTTCCTTTCTTTATAACTTGTCTGAAAATCTGGCTGTCTGGATTAGGCAGGTTTACAATGCAGTGACTTTTCTGGTTTGCCCCAAGTATGCTTATTTGAACTTACCAATTCCATAATCTATAAGATATGGCTTTATGGTCAATAATCACTTTATTCAACGCTGTTTTGTCCTAAAATCATTTGTACTTCTTTAATTTTTTCACTACATTATATATCGTATGCAGGTGGCCCAATGTTTAAATTCACATGTGAAGTTGTTTCTTTTACAACCTCTATTCGGCAGGTCGACATAAGGAATTTGAATATTTTTCTTGATATCGTTTTTGAACATTTGATAAACACACATTAGATTTAAAGCTGGTTAACTTGTGGCTCAACTTACACGACACATATAAACACTAAATCATTTCTCCATTAAAGTTTAGTATGAGAGATTATGTTTGGATCATATGTTAACCTTACAACTGCACACAATAAAAGATCATCATTTCAAAATCGCCATCATCAAAAATTATCGAAAATGAAATGTCGACCTGACGAATATAGGTTATAATTGACGAAACAAAATTATTCTAAGACAAAACAAGTGGCTCTCTTTCATCAGGATATGTTTAAATTGTAACAAACGAAATTATGCCAATATGGAGAATGCTTCCCAAAATAAAGAGTTATTCGAAAAAATATCTCCATTCCTCAAGAAAGAAGGAGCAACAAAGGTAGCTATTTTTGGCTCTTATGCAAGAGGAGAAGAAAGACCAGAAAGTGATATCGATGTTCTTGTAGAGTTTTCCGAAACGAAAGGTCTGCTCACTATGGTAAGAATTGAGAGAGAGCTATCGGAGTTTCTTGGAGTAAAAGTCGATTTACTAACCGAAGGGTCGATAAGCCCATACCTTATTGAAGGAATTAAAAAAGAAGCAAAAGTGATCTCTGCATGAGAAAAAATGACTCGATTTATCTTCACCACATCCTCGATTCAATTGAACGTATTGAAGAATATACTAGAGGTATGGAAAAAGAAGATTTTTCGTCTAGCAATCTAGTTCAAGATGGGACTATCAGGTAAATTGAGATTATAGGTGAAGCCACTAAAAATTTATCCAAAGATCTCCGCGAAAAGTATCCTCAAGTTCCCTGGAGGGACATTGCTGGAATGAGGGTCGATTGACTCATCATTATTTTGGAATTAATTTGGAAGATGTCTGGCATACTGTTAAAGTCGATATTCCTGCTTTAAAAGATGAGATTCTTGTAATACTTGATATTCTGGAGACTAAAAAATAAGGTTCTTCGCCATTCCGTATGGATAAGATGATTTTCAATTCAAGAACGCATTGGTTTTTATGAGAATATTATGAGAATGTCCACATAAAACAACGAAGAGCCAAGATAAATAATTTAATTTCATGAGCTGATAGCGTGTAAACATACAAAATCACGCTAAAATTTCATCAAAACTTAGTTCTCCGGCAGCCACTGGATGCAAGAGCAATTTGGACTCATGAAATTTCTTCATAATTATATCTATTTTCCTTGAAACTTCTGGAGTATAATATGCTTCTCCGCAGTTTTCACATATATAGGCAGAAACATCTTTAATGGCAATAATCTGCTCTCCGATTTTTGCCACAAATTCTGTCTTACCTTCAATAAGTCTACCTTTACAAAAACTGCATCTGTCAGGTTTCATCTTTGATCTCTCCTAAATATGTAGTCTATCCATTTATTATTTTCCGGAATATATACTGTAATAATTCTTGCATGATCCTCACATTCTGCTACCACAACATGACAGGGTCTACCTTCAGAATATGCAAAAAACAAAGCTGATGGACATGGTTCGTCTTCTGGATAATCCTCAATTATTTGCCCATAAACTATAACCTCTTTTATGTTATCAGTTGAAATATTCCTCTGAAACATGCGAACTCTGGCATGGTTTGATATAATAAAGGCATCTTCTGTAAGAAAATATTTTAATTTTTCATGGTTAACACTCATTTGTACCAAATCCTAAAAAATAACACCCGATCTGTAATATTGAGTTCAATTATCCTTATTGCAGAATTGAACAAATACTTAAGTTTTGTAGTAATAAAGCCTATGTATAAAATGTGATTTTTGAATCCAGTTTTTAGTTATGATATTCACAGATATGTGAACAAAATACAGAGATTATACTAATGTCAAGGCCGGTGAATAGTTTCCCATTTTAGCCGAATTAAAATTCCCCAATTTCCAATCCTCAAGAAAGCTTGAGGATTATAAATAATGCTGAAAATGGAGAGTAGTACCGGTTCAAGAAAAATACAGTCGTTTTCCAGTAAAACCACTGCATTTTTTGTATCCTCTTCAAATTGTATGGGTAAAAGTAAATTTCATGCAATTTATGAAAATTTAAGAATTTAATAACGTTTAAGAAACAACTTCAGGCGAAGTATTAAATTTTGTAACTACCTACTAAAATTGCTGTATATTTTTCGAGTTGGAAATTTCTCCATTGAATTTGAAGAAGATACCATTTTTTTCTATAATATGGCGGGAATAGGGGACAGACTAGTAAAATTCCCTGGGAAATACGGTATTTATGGAGAAAATTACTTCATTTTTTTGCCTGCTCTCTGTTAGCTCCTGATCTGATTTTCTATAAGATTATTCTGCAAGCAGAAGTAATAGTTTATCAGGCTGATCTGGCCTGTCTCTAGTAGTTTTTCTTCTTCCAGGGCGTTTGCCACACAGGCTAGATGTTCGCCTGCCTTCTTTTGTGATTGGGCAAAACTGTGGAATTATTTTTGGTTTATCTCACGTTGATGAGGGCTAATAAATTTTTCCAACAACAATCGACCAAGTAACTGAGAAAGTAAAAATGTGAGTGACTTTATCAGCCTTTTTAATTGTAACAATTATAAATACTATAATCGCTATAGCGGCTATTATGTCAGAAACTACAACTATACAGATATCTAAAGACACCCGTGATGAGTTAAAAGCCATTGGGAAAATGGGTGATGACTACAATACCGTTATACGAAAATTGATCCATGAACACAACTGCAATAAACTTATAGACGAGGGCGCTAAGCTCATAAAAGAACATCGTGATGAGTTTGTGAGCATCGATGACCTTTAAAGTTCTGATCCACCCTAAGGTCTTCGAAAAGGTTCCTGTGGATCGTAGGGATCAAATAAAAGAAGCCCTTCAAGAACTAAAAGACCCCTTGCCAGGGGGAAACAAAAAAGAAGTAAAAGGAAGTCACAAAACGGTCTATCGGCTTCGTGTAGGCGATTTTCGCATTTTATACGAAATTGATTTTGAACGAAGCGAGGTTCTTGTTTTTAATATCATAACGGCTGAACAGGCGCATAAGAAGTACAACCGTTTTAAATAATTCCTAAGCAGGCTGTCTCAAAACTCGGCTCTTTTCTACAATTAGGTAATCGACATTGTTGATTTTAAATGTAAGCCGGAAATTATTCTGGAATTCAGGTACATATTTATCTTAAAATCTAATCTTTTAATCCATTTATAAAATCAAATGTTGTTTTGAGACAGTCTGTTATAATCGGATTTTCCGTGAGGTTGAGGAATACAGAGGTTTCGGATGAAACCCTACGTTTTAGCTGGTTTACTCTCAACTTTGAGAACATCTTTGCCTAAAAATCGGAAAACTATAGAGCTTTTAACATAAAACTGTATATAAACATGTATATAAACATGTATAATTAAATTATTGCTTTTCTCTTTGGCAAATTGGTCTACTTTCCACGATCTCTCATTTCTAATAATAACATACTTTTTATGGCAGCTATCAATTCTTCTTTTCTTCTTTTTTGCCAGTAGCCGTCCGATATCTGCCCACTTCGTGAGCATGCGGGCGTGGAGGGAAGTTTTCAGATAAATTCTAAAAAGAAATTTGGCGACTCCTTCAGAGTCAATAAGGCGTTGCGGGATCCCTAAACCTAAAACTCCTCTTTGAATGAATGGAATACTCTTAATTCAACTTTTGGAGGGACTGGGCAAAAATATCCACTGTGAAACTATTTTTGCTCCTTTATGACTCTTTTATTCATATATGCTAAAACCAAAAGTATTGTAACGTAACCTCCTACTAACATTGCAAATGTACTAATTTCAATTTTTAATAAGTTCGCAATTATTAATACAATGATCCATAAAAAATAACCTATCAGATTTCCTTTTATGGCCATTATATCTTCAGTTCTCTTTTTTTCATCAATGACTTTTCTTGATACTGTATAATGCCCTATGGTTACCATTAGAGCGGCAAGACCAACAGTAACCCAAACAATTATTTGATTAGAAATATTTAGCAAAGTACTTGTCTTAAGAATTAAAGCCATTACAACAAAAAAAAGTATGCCTCCAAATATAATTCCTGAATTTTCTTCTGGTTTGTTTTTGCGTATTTTCATCAATATCACTCAGAAATATATCTTAGAAATATATCTCCGACCTTCCGCAGATGTCTTGAAAAAAAGAACATTTTTCTGGCTATCGTTTTTGGGCATTTACTCAATAATTTGCAATTATTATCTCAACTGAAACTTCCGGAAATAGAGGTTAGAAGCTTTCAATAAAGCTTGAATAATCAGAGTAATTTTCAGAAAAAGCGATAGCAAGAAAAATTGTGAAAATTGAATAGACATGTTGAATAAGAAAGAGCGATTACTCGCCCTCCCTCTTCTAAGAACCGTACGTGAAAGTTTCCCTTCATACGGCTCAAGCATTCTATAACCTTTTCTGTATCAGGCAGCAGTTTTTTTTTCAAATGGGATGTCCTTTCCGGAAACTTAATTTGTATTGACGTTCACGGAAGTAGTCAGGGTCAAGAAATGGATTCATTTGTAGTTTCAAAGGAATATGTCTGTGTATCCTAGTTTGGGATAAAAGCAATAACTCGTTTCTTCCTGTTCTGAAATTCCACCTTCTGGAAGTGCTTCTTTTCCAGTATTTGTTAACAATCCAATCTTTGGATTTATTCGGATGTCTTCTTTTAGCCCATTTCCATAACAGCTCCCATATTCTGTGTGCCATAATGTCCGCAGACCCATTACAACCTGATTCCGTACCTTTTGGTTTAAGCGCATCAACCTGCTTTCGCTTATTTGACTTCACGATTCTTACGATGGTTCACTTTACGTTCTTCATAGTATTCTTATCCTAACCAATTATCAAAGCCAGGTTCCTTGAGTTCTTGATATTGTCGTGTGAGCTTCACACACAAACGTTACCATTTATGCATGTCACAGTAGGATTACCTCAAATGGAAAAGGTAGCGTATGACGCAATTCATAGTATAGCTTCTTGTCGCACCTGCGGAAAGTGAGTTTTACCCATACAATTTGAAGAGGATACATGAAACTTGAAAAAAAGACACATTCAGCTTGTATGGGTATGTTTATTAATAGTTCTTCTGCAATCTTTTTTTGATTACTTACCTTCGCTCGATGTTGAAGATACAGAAAAACCCATGGCAATCCTTAAGTATAATATTCTCCCTTTTTTTCTATAATGTTAAGTTCTACCAAAAACTACGCGGAATCCAGTTTACCTGTTTCTGTATTAGCTGTAGTAGTGGTAGTACTATTCGCTTGAGCAAGAAAAAGAAACTATTCTGGCTCAAGTGTGCTGTTTTTGGTTATTATAGTGAATAGTACATCCTGTGCCATTTTGGTTTCTTTCCGGGAGTTTTAAGATGAAAGAAATGAATGGAGCAGAAGTCCTGGTTAAGTGTCTGGAGGACCTTGGTGTCAAACACATCTTTGGCTATACGGGAGCGGCAATACTTCCGGTATTTCATGCCCTCGGGCATAGTGATATTGAGATTATAGTCAATTCCAACGAGCAATCGGCAGCATTCAGCGCAGCAGGTTATTCACGGTCGAGCAACAGGGTCGGTGTAGCCATAGTCACATCCGGACCTGCCATTACTAACACGCTCACCAGCGTTGCTGACGCATATGAGGACAGTATCCCCCTGCTTGTATTTGCAGGGCAGGTCCCTGAGTATAAGATAGGCACCGATTCCTTCCAGCACATTAACGTCAAAGGCATCTTTAAGGATGCAACCAAGAAGGTCATACAGCTCTCAAATGGTGATGACATCGAAACCATAGTGAAGGATGCCTATTACTTTGCAAAGTCTGGAAAACCCGGGCCTGTAGTCATAGATTTCCCTCTTGACAAGCAGAAGAAAAAACATGAGTATCGTGGTATGGATGTCACAAAGTTTGAGGAAAGTTATCACGATGACAGGCACCTGACTGAAGAACAATGCAGAGCCTTTTTTAAGCTGTTGCTCAACTCAAAAAGACCCCTGCTCTACCTTGGAGGCGGCCTGAACTCGGAGCCCGGAAGCCAGGCCGTCAGGGAATTAAATGAGCTTTTCGGAATACCTTCTGTCAACACACTCATGGCAAAGGGTGTTGTTGACGAAAGGGATGAGCTGAACCTGGGAATGCTGGGAATGTTCGGTACACCATACGCGAACATGCTCATACAGGAAAACGACTTCTTCTTTTCTATCGGGGTAAGATGGGATGACCGGGTTGCGGAAAAGATTGGGTTTGCAATAGGTACCGACATAGCTTACATTGATATCAATCCTGAGAAAATGCATCAGATAAAAATCGAGCGCAGCCCGAAATTCACATTCATGGGGGATGCTGCCACAGCACTCCGAGACCTGCTGAACTATGCCGTGAAGCATAACATCCATCTGGATATTCGGGAATGGCAGATGCGTGCAAGAGACCTGAAAAGGTCGTGGCCTCTGGATTACAACAGGAAATCCGAATACATACAAGCTGCTGAGGTCATTTCAATGCTTGTAAACTACATTGATGAAAATAAAAAGATAACCACTGGTGTAGGCAATCATCAGATGCTCGCAGCACAGTATCTGCCAATGTACTGCCCCAAATCTTTCATGACTTCTGGCTCTTTCGGCACAATGGGATTTTCCATGCCCACTGCAATCGGTGTACATTATGCGAACCCACATTCAGGAGTCATAGCAATCGATGGTGACGGCAGTCTGAGGATGAATCTGGGTGAACTGCATACTATCGCATCGTTGGACCTTCCAATCAAGATACTTATGCTGAACAACAGAAGCGATGGTATGGTCCAGAACTTGCAGGATGCGGATTATGAAGGAACACGCATAGGAACACAAAGGCCAAAAGATGTGAATTTTGCAGAGATTGCAAGGTCATTTGGTTTCAGTTACGCAGAGAGGATAAGCAGCAGAAATGATTTGAAAGTGAAAATGGAAGCATTTATGAATGCAGAGGGACCTTGCTTCTTGGAAGCCTGCACGGACAGGGAAGAGATCCTGTATCCGAAGGTTCCGGCAGGGGGATCTTATAAAGATATGATTCTTGGCCCTTACATTAAATCAATTTGACTATCTTAAGAACTATGTTATAGAACTACAGGGGAAAACGAAAGCAGAGTTTCAATCCCGTAGATTTAGGAAATCCGGGAAACAGTAACTCGAAGCTTTCCGAACCCCCAAGAAAACTGGTCCTGAGGGACCTGATGTGCGACCCGGTGCAGACATCTCTTTGGGGGGTAGTTTTTTCACCGGAAAAGTTGGGTTGTTTACTGAAAAATGCCTTTAGTAGGATAAATTTCTATAAAATGATAACTTGAGCTGGCATTCCTTTATTTCATGAAATCTTACATGTGAAATGTCTACTATAAACCCATGTCTACTATAAACACGTCTTAATCAGCTTCTTGAGTCTTGTAATTTATCAGTTTCACTATTCCTCCACTGCCCTCAAAATCCTGATCCATTTCAACCATATATGTGTAATCCGATATCTGCGGAAGCCCTCATATCTTTTTATAACTGTTATTTTCCCATAAAAGTACTGTATTTGTGATTGGGCAAAACTGCGGGATTATTTTTGCAACAAAACCAGATCAAATGCCTGAGTTTTATCTGAAAAATCTGATAACTAGTATTAATATTAGGGTCCTCTTAAACTCACTCTCAAACTAGAGGTTATTACTTATTTGTTCCATTTATTAAGGTTATTAGTAGTTCCCCTCAAAAAAGTACATTCAATTTTTCGTCTGAATTTTAATTAATGTCATAAAAAATCGTAAATTTTATTGAGAAGGATTTTCAATCCTTCTCTGGTGATTATTACGAAACCTCCACTTATACCACTAAATGAAGATTTCAAATGGCAATTGTTGTCCGAAATATTAAATGTTTTTGATTTGAGATTCTGTAAGCAAACTCTTACAAGGAGGGGCATTGTGCCCCTCCACAGATCAGTACCTACTATAAAAATTGTTCTTCTAAGCATGTTTTTTTCTTGTGAAATCTCTTATTCTATAAAGGAATTAAAAGAAAGAGAAAGCTTGAGAAACTTTTTAAAAATCAGTTTAGTACCAACTGAAAAGGAAGTTTATGGCATTCTTAGTAAGTATGAACCCCAAGAGTTTACTGCTTTTGTTTTTGAAATATTGAATGATTTATGCCCTAAGAGAAAAAATGGATCAAGAGACATTATTATTGATAGTACTGACATAAACCTTAACCTGAACTGGCACGCTAAAAAGATTACCAAAGAAAGCCTAAAAAACAAAGAATACAAGTGGGGCCATTCAACCCATAGAGGTTTCTTCATTGGCATGAAACTTACTCTTGCACTTGATTCTCAAACATTAAAACCTTTAGCGTTTCTGATTAATGAAGCAAATGTAGCAGAACCTAAAATTTATCCTGAAATACTTAAAGAACTTAAAAGAAAGAGAATAATAAAAGCAGGTGACGTTATCTATGCTGATAGAGGGTACTATTCCTATGAAAACTACGTTATATCTGTAAGAAATTTTAAGGTAGTACCTTTAATTTTTCCAAGGAAAAACTGTAATTTTAAGAAACTTTTCAATATGTTTAGATATCCTCTGAAAATATTTGATTTAAGAAGAAATACTGAAAAAGAAATTAAATTCTACAAAGAAATAATTGCAAAGTTTAAAGAGTTAATAAGCAAATGGAAAGAACTCAGATCTGTAAGGTCAATCATAGAAGATGTATTCAAAATAGCGAAGAAAGCATACTCTATGGAGAATTTACACAGATATACAAGGAGTTCTGTCCAAAAATACTGTTCTTTAGCTGTACTTTTAGTAGGGGCAACTGTAAATTACGGTATTAATGAAAGGAAGGAATTGCAAGCCTTCTCTGAATGAAGAAATTAAGAGGGGACTATATTAATATGCAAAATATGCAAGAGTTGAATTCCATTATATTTTTAGATCCTTAAACGTTAAATAGAGAGTCGGAGAAACGATTTATCATTACTGAAGTGCGTAATGCTCGGTATTTGGGGAAATCAAGGGACATATTAACTGTTCAAAAGTTAAATAATAGGGTGGTGGGAGTATGGTGTCAGTGAGTAAAAGATGGATTTTAGATAACGTTCAAATGTTGTACTGTTCTTGTGGAGTACTTGAACTTGACGATATCAAGGATTTCAAGGAACCTGACGGGGGCTTTGAAACAAATCTGAATCATAATGAAAAGCTGGAAGTGGAAAAAGGGGAAAGACAGGAAACGTTCAATATCCTTATTCCCGGCGGGTTTGGATGGGCTGAAGCGTTTCCTTTCACGGCATACCCCAAAGAAACCTGTGAATATTAACTCTTTAAAGGATATGAAACCGAATGACTGTGAAAAAAGGAAAGCAAATACTTCAAAAACGTATCCGTGTATTTTTTACAAATTTTTGGTGCATAATTTTTTGAGATAAAACCTATGCATATGCTCAAATATTCCCTGCAATTTGCCTGGAATTGACGCACAACGTGTTAAAATACATATTGCATGTGCTTTAGAAACTCGATTTATAAGGTTATTGAAGGCATGTCCCGCAACGCAGTATTTTTCCCTTATAATTACTCGATATGCTATCTTGCCTGAAAGTATCCGTGCTGCTAATTGTTAACCAAAACATCAGGATAATTTTTTATTTCTCACACATTTTTTATGGCAGTGGCAGATTCTTCTTTTCTTCTTTTCTTCTTTTTTGCCAGTGACCACCCGATATCTGCTCACTTCGTGAGCATGCGTGCGTGGAGGGAAGTTTTTAGTAACGATGTGTTGAGTATTAAAAAATTTTAAAACTAAGGAACACTAAGAGCTATTAGGTTCTGTGTAGTCTAGGGACTGAGGTAAATTTTCAGTATAGTTCTGAAGCCAGTCCGAAGGTCGTCCCCCGCAAACTACGTAGTGCCTCGTACATAGTGACTGTGTGGGTTCTGTAAAGTTCTCGGGAATGAATATTTTTTTCAATCTAGTGCTTCGATTTCATATATTCTTAATATCCAAAATTTGACAGATTCCACTAATTACTATAGTATGATTCTTCAAAAAACATTGCGTTGACACATGCCTGTGAAAATAAAATGAAAAATGTCAAAAATCAGTAAACACATAAGATAAATTTGAATCATATGAATAAAACAGAAGCCTGAAGCCCATTTATACATTACAAAATGTATGCTTCTGTCAAAGTCAGTATATTTCATATATTTCATATATTCTCAATAAATCACGGATAAACATAGATGAACGTAGACGGCTTCGATTCGTTTTTACCTATGTCTATTTGTAGTTTTTATGGAGAACTCATTGATCAGCGTTGATTTCAAATTCCAGTTTTATTGTCACTTTTTTTTGCTTACTTCACCAGTATCCGTATTATTTTCATTTTTTTTAGGACAACAGTAATTATTCTCAATAAACCTCATTCCTTTTCCATCGCCGCCAATTCGGAATATTAGATTGGAGCCACAGTTTGGACAGCTTGTGGGGCGAGGCTGGTTGTCCTTTGCTTCCCACATATGATCGCATTCTTTACAGAGAAATTCGATCTTGCATTCACCAGTATTAACGTATTCTCCTCCACAGATTTCGATCGCTTTTCCATTGACAAGAGCATCAGCAATCTTCTGTCGTGCCTTTTGGAGGTCGCTCCAGAAAGTTTTCCTGGATATTCCCATCCTGTCAGCAGCCTCACTCTGCTCTATCTTGAGAAGGTCGCAAAGACGAATAGCCTCAATTTCTTCTATGGATAGGTTAGTGATTTCCAAACAACAAAGAGGGATTTCTCTGGGCTTATAATAGGTGGCCTTTGGAAAGCAAGATACCCTGCGCTTAACTTTATTGACCATCAAATTACACTTACGTGACGCGTAATAAATATCTATCGATCGAGGTATTCTATTTAAAGTATTTTTTACCTTAACATCTTCATTAAGGATTAGAGTAAATACAAACTATCGTTAAACACAAGCTACCATAATCGATGGCAACATACTTTCAAAATTGTTTCTTAAAAATAATTTAGAAAAAATTTCTGGTGAAACGTGTGTATTATTGACATTTAAGAAATATCGTAATGCTTACATAGTTTCCGGAATACGAGACATTGAAGTCTTATCTTTCTACTGAACCGCAGTTTGGACAGAGATCTTGATTGAACTTACTATTTAAAACAGGTCTATCATAATTGCATGGCGGACAAGAAAAAGACTCTCTGATTTTTAATTATATCGCACTTACTAAATAAAATTGGTTAGTCCTTTAAGATTGGTTAGTCCTTTAAGATTGGTTAGTCCTTTAAGATTGGTTAGTACTTTAGTAGCTTACTTTTAATATGGCTTAGTTTTAAGATATATACTCTGAATAAGTTTTACATATATATCTTTCAAATCTGTAACTAATATCTTTCAAATCTGTAACTAAACTCTTAATTTCTATGAATACTGGCATGAATTTTTCCTCTGAAATCTTGAGCTGTAATTATATTCGGCAAATATTTATTTCCTGACCGTGCGTTGAGGCTTGAAATCCTCTACGTTTCAATATCTTCTGTCTTAGTCTACTTTCTACATTATTTTCTGCTTCTTTCATTAGTATTCCGGCTGCTTCCCTTTTTGGACAACAGAAATCATACCAATAAACCTCTTCCTTTTTCCATCACTACAGAATTAGAAATACAGAATTAGAAATACAGAATTAGAAATACAGAATTAGAAATACAGAATTAGAAATACAGAATTAGAAATACAGAATTAGAAATACAGAATTAGAAATACAGAATTAGAAAATTAGACAGGAGCCAAAGCTCGGACAGCTTGTTGGGCGAGACTGGTCGCACTTTGCGTCCCCCCATGATCTCATTCTTTGCAGAGAAATTCGACCTTGCATCCATCGCTATTAACGTATATTCTTCTCAGAGACTTTGATCGCTTTTCCGTTGACAAGAGCAATCTTCTGTTGTCTTCTGTCATGCCTTTTGGAGGTTGTTCCATAAAGTTTTCCGGGATACCTCATTCTGTCAGCAGTCTAATTCTGCCCTACATGGGGACGGTCGCAAAGACGAATGCTTCAAGCTCTTCAAAGGGCAAGTTAATAATATGGGAACACTTAGGGGTTTTTCTCTGAGTTTGTAATAAGTGACTTTTTGGATTTTTGACACTTAGTTTAACTCAATCGACCATCAAAATACGCAAATGAGATGTAGTATAAATAACTATCGTTATGTCACTTTAACTATTGATTAGTTAATAAGCTCTAAATTCCTTTTTAGAATTCTACATTTTAATACAAAACTAGTAGCAACAAACTCATAACTATGTATGACGGATTATAAGTATGACGTTTGCTTAATATTTTTGTATCATATATCTGTTAGTCCTGCGGCTCTTTTCTGCCTTTTATATCTGATTTAACATAAAAGTTATGCTATATCACTGTACTTTCGTTTTACCTCTTATTCGAATAATTTCATTTTCTCTTCTTATTAAATGGTAGTGGACGATGCCGTTTTTCACAATTCACTGAGGGTCAACAATTCATAAAAATCTAGATAATATTTATGTATTAATATTTTTTTATTTTTATTTTTGAACCGTACAAAAATAAAAGCTATTTATACTACCTCGCTTATGTGTAATTTAGGGACTATCCGAAAAGTGTTGTGACCTAATGTAACTTCTACAATCAGCGATCACAAATGAACGGATTCCGGATAATAAACACTAATTGTCCAGTTGTAATTATACAACATACGTAGAGCTTTTCGGATAGTCTTTAAGATCTCTTTTATTCTGAGATCACATCGTTTAACAACTAGTACTTATCCACTTGAAGTCTAAAATAAGGCAGTGTACCCCTAATTTAATATTCAAAAATTTAATCGTTTACTTTTTTATTTAAATATTTTAACCGAACAAAAATGGAAACTATTTATACTACGCGCTTATGTGTAATTTAGGAGTTTATCTGAAAAGTGCTGTGACCTACTGTAACTTTTACAATCGGCAGATCACAAATGAACAGATTCCGGATAATAAGTACTAATTATTCAGTTGTAAACTATACAACATGCGTAGAACTTTTCGGATATCATCCAGCACCTCATTTATTATTATGAGATCTCAACCTTCATTAATAGTACTTACTCACTTGAAGTTTAATGAAAACATTGGGCTCTTAATTTTCCAATAATTAAAGATTTAACTGCTTAATTTTTATTTTTATATTTAAACCGAACAAAAATGGAAGTTATTTATAACACGTCGCTTATGTGTAATTTAAGAGTTTATCTGAAAAGTGCTGTGACCTACTGTAACTTCTACAATCGGCAGATCATAAATGAACGGATTCCGGATAATAAATACTAATTGTCTAATTGTAAATTTTACAACATGCATAGAACTTTTCGGATAGTCTCCAGGATCTCTTTTATTCTGAGATCGCGACGTTTACCATTATAGAACTTACCCACTTGGTGTCTAAAACAAAAGCAGTGAACTTCTTACCCTCTTCAACTCTCTAAAAATTCAAGTTTTAACTGCTTGATTTACTGTACTTGATTTTGTATTGTAAGTGTGCAAGTTCTATAAAAAGTTAAAAACGACTTACTAAAAATGTCATTTAAATAGCTGGAACTTTCAAGCAGACGTCAATACAAATTAGACAATCATTATCGGTATGCCAAATATCGTAAATACAATTGTCTGATAACGCGACTTTAAGCGTATTTAGGAGGTAAAGCTAGATGAGTAAATTAACTACCGGGAGTTTTTCTATAGAAGATCTAGAATCCGTTCAGATCACTATTAACAATATTGTAGGGGCAGCAAAGGAGGCTGCTGAAGAAAAAGCAAAGGAGCTCGGTCCTATGGGCCCCACTCCATTCCCAGGTCTTGAAACCTACAGGGACGACTGGAACTTCAAACTACTTGACCGTTATGAGCCTGTTGTTACCCCCATGTGTGACCAGTGTTGCTACTGCACATACGGCCCCTGTGACCTCTCCAACAACAAGAGAGGTGCCTGTGGTATTGACATGCTTGGCCACAATGGAAGGGAATTCTTCCTCCGTGTGATCACCGGTACTGCCTGTCACGCAGCCCACGGCCGCCACCTGCTTGACCACCTGATCGAGATCTTTGGAGAAGACTTGCCCCTCAACCTTGGGCTATCCGATGTCCTGACCCCAAATATCACAATTACCACCGGGCAGAGACCAAAGACCCTCGGAGAAATCAAGCCTGCGATGGAATATGTTGAAGAGCAACTCACTCAGCTCCTTGCAACCGTCCATGCAGGGCAGGAATCTGCAGAGATTGACTATGACTCAAAGGCCCTTTTCAGCGGTAGCCTGGATCACGTAGGCATGGAAATTTCCGATATAGTACAGATCGCAGCCCTCGACTTCCCAAGAGCTGACCCTGAAGCCCCTCTCGTTGAAATGGGTATTGGGACCATTGACAAGAACAAGCCGTTCCTCTGTGTGATTGGGCATAATGTAGGCGGTGTCACCTACATGATGGACTACATGGAAGAGCATGAACTAACCGACAAAGTAGAACTCGGTGGGCTCTGCTGTACCGCAATCGACCTGACAAGGTACAAAGAGGCCGACAGGAGGCCCCCATACGCCAAAGTCGTTGGTTCCATGGCCAAGGAGCTCAAGATCATCCGCTCAGGAATGCCTGACGTCATTGTTGTTGACGAACAGTGTGTACGTGGAGACATCGTACCCGAAGCCCAGAAGCTCAAGATACCTGTGATCGCATCCAATGCCAAGATAATGTACGGCCTCCCTAACAGGACCGATGCCGATGTTAATGAGACCATTGAAGAACTCAAGTCAGGAGCAATTCCGGGTGCTGTGATCCTTGACTACGATAAGCTTGGAGAAATCTCCGTAAGGCTTGCTCAGGAAATGCACCCGATCCGCGAAGCTGCTGGGGTAAGGGAAATTCCATCCGATGAACAGCTAAAGGCATGGGTTGACAAGTGTGCAGACTGTGGATCCTGCTACCTGGCATGTCCGATTGAGCTGGATATTCCGGAAGCCATGAAATTCGCCAAGCAGGGAGACTTCAGTTACCTTGAAAACCTCCACGATTCATGTATTGGCTGCCGCCGCTGCGAACAGGTTTGTAAGAAGGAGATCCCAATCCTTAGCGTCATAGAGAAAGCATCCCAGAAGATTATCGCTGAGGAGAAAGGCTGGATGAGAGCCGGCAGGGGTCAGGTATTTGATGCCGAAATCCGTTCAGAGGGTCTCAACCTTGTCATGGGTACAACCCCTGGTATCATCGCAATCATTGGATGTCCAAACTACTCTGATTGTGCCAAGGGTGTTTACTACATTGCAGAGGAGTTCCTGAAGAGGAACTACATCGTTGTTGGTACAGGTTGTGGGTCCATGGACATGGGCATGTACAAGGATGAAAATGGACAGACACTATATGAGAGGTTCCCAGGTGGATTCCAGTCAGGAGGACTTTCCAACATAGGATCCTGTGTCTCGAACGCCCATATCACTGGAGCTGCACAGAAAGTAGCCGGAATTTTCGGTGGCAGAACAATGGACGGAAACCTCGCGGAAATCGCTGACTATGTCCTGAACCGTGTTGGTGCCTGCGGACTTGCATGGGGTGCATTCTCGCAGAAGGCTTCTTCCATCGGTACAGGGTGTAACATCTACGGTATCCCAGCAGTTCTCGGTGCCCACAGCTCAAAGTACAGGAGAGCCCTGATCGCAAAGAACTATGATGAGTCCAAGTGGAAAGTCTATGATGCCAGAAACGGCGAAGAGATGGCAATCCCACCAGCTCCAGAATTCCTCCTGACCACAGCAGAGACCTGGCAGGAAGCGGTTCCAATGATGGCAAAAGCCTGCATCCGCCCGTCCGACAACAACCTGGGCAGGTCTATCAAACTGACTCACTGGATGGAACTCCACGAAAAGTACATTGGTGGACTGCCTGAAGACTGGTGGAAGTTCGTCAGGAACGAAGCTGACCTCCCACTTGCCAAGCGTGCAGATCTATTGAAGAAACTCGAAGAAGAACATGGCTGGGAAATCGACTGGAAGAGGAAGAAGATCATATCTGGTCCAAAGATCAAGTTCGATGTCTCGGCACAGCCTACTAACCTCAAGAGACTCTGCAAGGAGGCCTGAAAATGGTTGACACAACAAAGAACACCAAACTCTTTACCAGCTACGGGGTAACCTCCTCCAAGGCAGTCAACCCTGACATGGTAGCCAAGATTATCTCCAAGGCAAAGAGACCTCTTCTTGTGGTCGGATCTGGAGTCCTTAAGCCCGAACTCCTGGACCGTGCAGTCAAGATTGCACAAAAAGCAAACATTCCAATCGCTGCCACGGGTCACTCTCACATAGGGTTCTTGGACAAGGCCGTAGACGCCAAGTACATCAATCTGCACCAGCTTGGATTCTACTTAACCGATCCCAACTGGCCCGGTCTTGACGGAAAGGGTAACTACGACACAATTATTTTACTGGAATTTAAGAAGTACTACATTAACCAGGTACTGTCCGGAACTAAGAACTTCTCCAAGGTAAAAGCAATTTCAATCGGCAGAGACTACATTCAGAACGCAACTATGTCCTTCGGGAACATCAGCCGGGAAGACCACTACGCTGCTCTGGATGAACTTATTAACGCATTATAACTTTGATTTAGGAGGCAAAATATAATGGCAGAATTCCCATTTGAGATTTCCCCAATGTTTGAGGGAGAAAGAGTACGAAAGGATGGAATGTTTGTTGAACTCGGTGGTCCAAAGTCCATGGGTCTGGAACTTGTCCGTGCAAAAGATCTTGACGAGATCGAAGATGACAAGGTTACAATTGTTGGTCCTGATCTCAAAGAAATGGAAGAGGGTAAAACCTACCCCTGGGCAATGATTTTCAACATCGGTGGAGAACTTGTTGAAGCTGACCTTGAGTCTGTCGTTGAAAGGCGTGTCCACGACTTCGTTAACTACTGCCAGGGCATTATGCACCTGAACCAGAGGTACGACGTCTGGATGAGAGTTTCCAAGGATACAGCTGCAAAAATGGATTCCTTCGATTCCTTCGGCAAAGCTGTCATGATGCTTTTCAAGACCGAGCTTCCCTTTATTGAGAAGATGCAGGTTACCTTCTACACCGACGAGGCTGAAGTCGAAAAACAACTGGAAGAAGCAAAGGAAATCTTCAAGATAAGAGACGCCAGGACAAAGGACCTCCACGATGAGGATGTCGATGTCTTCTATGGATGTACCCTCTGTCAGGCTTTTGCTCCCACCAACGTCTGTGTTGTTTCTCCAGACAGAATCTCCCTCTGCGGTGCAATCAACTGGTTCGACGGCCGCGCAGCCGCAAAAGTAGACCCAGAAGGTCCGCAGTTCGCAATTGAAAAGGGTGAACTTATCAATGCCGATACCGGTGAATACTCCGGTGTCAATGAGATTGCCAAGAAACTTTCCAGTGGTGAATATGACAAGATCAACCTCCACTCCTTCTTCGAATACCCGCACACTTCTTGTGGTTGCTTTGAAGTAGTCGGATTCTATATCCCTGAGGTTGACGGTATTGGCTGGGTTAACAGAGAATACCAGGGAATGGCACCCAATGGTCTTGGTTTCTCAACAATGGCTGGTCAGACAGGTGGCGGAAAGCAGGTCGTAGGTTTCCTCGGTATTGGTGTCAACTACTTCTACTCTCCAAAGTTCATCCAGGCTGACGGTGGCTGGAACAGAGTTGTCTGGCTCCCAGCTATGCTCAAGGAGAAGATTGCCGAAACCATTCCTGAAGACATTAAAGACAAGATCGCAACTGAGAACGATGCAACTGATATTGAATCTCTGAAGGCTTTCCTGCAGGAGAAGAACCACCCGGTCGTTGCTAACTGGGCATCTGAGGAAGAAGAGGAAGAAGAAGAGGAAGAGGAAGAAGAGGAAGCAGCTGTTTCAGCAGCTCCAATGATGATGCCATCTGCTGGCTTCCAGATGCCTGCAATGGCTTCCATGCCAATGATGTCTGGTGGCACCGGTGGAATAAAACTGACCTTCAAGAACGCCAAGATCTCCATTGACAAAATGATCGTCAGCGAGAAGAAGGAAAATAAATAATTGAGTGACGACAGGTAATCGCCTAAAACCGAAAAACAATCTAAAAGGGGTATTCTGTGACTAGAGTAATTGCAATAACGGGAAAAGGTGGGACTGGTAAAACAGCGGTAGCGGCTCTTCTTATCCGCTACCTTTCCAAAAAAGGAAAATTTCTACTGGCAGTTGATGCCGACGCAGATGCCAACCTGCCTGAAACCCTTGGCTGTGAGTCAGTTAAAACAATCGGGGATGCAAAAGAATTCTTACAAGCCGAAATCACCAAACCAAGGCCGGACAACCCCGATATGAATAAGGAAGCTATACTTAAAAGCAAGATATATGAGATTATCGAAGAAATGTCTGGTTATGATCTTCTGGTTATGGGTAGACCCGAAGGCTCAGGTTGTTACTGCTATGTAAACAACTTGCTCAGAGGCATCATGGATCAACTAATCACAAATTATGATATGGTTGTAATTGATGCGGAGGCAGGGCTTGAGCATTTCAGCAGGAAGATTATCCGGGATATTGATGATCTCATTGTTGTAACTGATGCTTCTCGAAGGGGATTCCGGACTGCAGAGAGAATTCGTGAACTTGTAAATGAACTGGACTCAAATGTTGAAAGGATTCATGTTATTGCAAACAAAGTTACAGATGCTAACCGCAATAAGATCGAAGAACTTGCCGGAGACCTGAAATTCAGTCTTCTAGGAATGATTCCCCTTGACTCAAAAATAGAGGAACTCGATATACGAGGGGTTCCACTAACCGAACTTCCAGATGATTCGGCTGCGGTCATTGAAATCGAAAAAATTACAAAGAAGCTGGGGTTCTGATCTCCGAGATTTTCAGTAATTAACTTACCAAAGGAATGTGAGCATTATGACCACAAAAATAAAATTATTAGATCTAAAAATGACTGAAAGTCTGGATATAGAACCCTCGAAGGGATAAATATAGAGGATAAATATAGAGGGAGAAATTGAGATCAATCTGGAATCAGGCGGAGTTAATCCGCAAATGGGAGCATTTCTCGGGCAGGAAAGCGCACAGATAGCTAATCACCTTGCAAGTATTTCAAACCTGCTTGGGATAAGGTGATCTTGGAAGTTCAGATATTTCAAAAGTTCCAAAAAAACGTTTATTCAGTGGTTAAAAATTAATTTTGTAGGATTTACGCACTTGAAATACAAAATCAAGCACAATTGACATTACTGTCTAATGTATGTTTTATAGGGTTGTTGATTTAATGCTGTTGAGTTTTCATTCCAACCGCGTAAGTCCGATTTTGGTCTAAATGAATAATGCAACACTCCTCTTAATTCAAAAAATGGTATAACAGTTAAAGTTCTGGGATAAAAAGTCACTCATGAATGTTTAAAATAAAGGGAATATTACGGAAATGGTGAGGTTTACATGGCAAAGAAAGTTAAGTTATCAGATATGACAGACATGTTCAAGGACATGGAGATATTGGCCCTTGAAGGTGTAACCATTGAAGGGGACATTGAGCTTGATCTTAGTGGACTCGGAGGTGGCTTTGACCCGATGCTTGCTGCTCTCCTTGGGCAGGAGAATGCAGTACTTGCACAGCACTTCGCAAGACTTGCTAGCATGTTTGGTGTCCCTGTAGGTTTTGGTGCCCCTGCCGCTGGTGCTCCTGCAATTTCTCCTGCTCTTGCAGCCCCGAAACTTAAGGATCTCATTCCTGCCAAATTCGATGTTGCAAACATTGCAGAATGGGCAAGCCAGATTCAGGAAGTCCCAATAGGCAACACCTCTGCCGACGGCGGCAGCCGTGGCAAGAGGGTCATGCTCGGTGGCGAGAAAGCTCTTCCTTTCTTCCCTGACGCCCCAATGCCCAACAGGAACCAGGTTACCATTGATGTATTCGATATGAGAATTGGTCTTGCAAAAGCTGTCAAGGTGAACTATGATGAAGTAATGGACAGCCCTGGAGAATGGGCAAAGAAGAATGTTGAGAAGTTCAACGCCGACATGATTACAATCCACCTGATCTCAACAGACCCACTGATTAAGGATACACCTGCAAAGGAAGCAGCCAAGACTGTAGAAGAAGTACTGCAGGCTGTTGATGTTCCAATCGCAATCGGCGGTTCAGGTAATCCACAGAAAGACCCCGAGGTTCTTGCAAAAGCTGCCGAAGTTGCCGAAGGCGAGCGCTGCCTCATTGCATCTGCCAGCCTGAACCTCGACTATGCCAAGATTGCGGAAGCTGCATTAAAGTATGACCACGATGTTCTGTCCTGGACCCAGCTTGATATGAACTCACAGAAAGAACTTAACAGGAAGCTCATGAAGCAGTGCAACGTTCCAAGAGACAGGATCATCATGGACCCAACCACTGCCGCCCTCGGTTATGGTCTCGACTATGCCTACACCAACATGGAGCGTATCCGCCTTGCCGCCCTTATGGGTGACGATGAACTGACTTTCCCAATGTCTTCTGGTACCACTAACGCCTGGGGTGCCCGTGAGTCCTGGATGGTTAGCTCCCCACTGAAGGAAGATTCTGACTGGGGTCCCAGAGAGTACAGAGGTCCTATCTGGGAAATCATTACAGGTCTGTCCCTTGCCATTGCAGGAAACGACCTCTTCATGATGATGCACCCAACATCAGTTGCTGTCCTGAAGCAGATTACCCAGACATTATTTGGTTCAATGGAGGCAGAGCCTGTTGACATTGCTAACTGGATCGGAGCGGAGGTGTAAAACATGAAGATAAACAGCCCATTAGAAGCTTACAAATACCTCCCGCAGACCAACTGTGGAGAATGTGGTGAAGCAACCTGTATGGCATTTGCTTCCAAGCTGATAGACAGGTCCGGAAAGACAGCAGACTGCTCACCTTTGATGAAAGAGAAGAAGTTTGCAAAGAAGCTTGCAGAACTTGACAGGCTCCTTGCACCTGAGATTCGTGAAATTGAAATCGGAGTGGGTGACAGAGCAGTCAAGATCGGTGGTGACGATGTTCTTTACCGTCACAAATTGACCTTCTTCAACAAAACGAAGATGTTCTTCGATGTTACTGACACAATGGAAGAAGCTGCCCTTGTTGAAAGAGTAAAGAATATTGCTAACTTCCGTAAGTTCTATGTCGGTCGCAACCTGCTCCTTGACGGTGTGGCAATCAGGTCCGTATCAAACGATCCTGCAAAGTTCGCAGCCGCTGTTAAGAAAGTTGCAGAAGTTGGCATGCCAATGATCTTCTGTTCCTTTAACCCTGCAGTTCTTAAAGCAGGACTTGAAGCCGCAAAGGATGCAAACCCACTGCTCTACGCTGCAAACAAGGACAATTGGAAGGAAGTAGGCGAACTAGCCCTTGAATACAATGTGCCTGTCGTTGTTTCAGCTATAAATGACCTTGATGGCCTTAAGACTCTTGCAAAAACCTTTGCAGAGGCAGGTATTAAGGACATTGTCCTTGACCCCGGAACTTATCCAACTGGTAAAAGCATGAAGGAATCCTTTACCAACTTCCTGAAGATCAGGAGAGCAGGTATTATGGGAGATACCGAGATCGCATATCCGATCATGGCTCTGCCGTTTACTGCCTGGATGGCTGGAATTTCCGACCCTGTCAGCGCCTCATACTGGGAAACTGCAATGGCTGCCGTATTTACTATCAGGTACGGTGACATTATGATTCTCCACAGTATGGAGCCATATGCCACGCTGCCTGAAGTCCACCTGGCCGAGACAATCTACACTGACCCAAGGACTCCTGTAGCTGTGGACTCAAAGATGTACAAGGTAGGAAACCCAACAGCGGACTCACCTGTGCTCTTCACCACAAACTTCGCTCTGACTTACTATACAGTAGAGAGCGACCTTTCCTCAAACGACATCGACTGCTATCTGCTTGCAGTTGACACCGATGGTATTGGTGTGGAAGCCTCTGTTGCCGGTGGGCAGCTGACTGCTGACAAAGTAAAGGATGCCTTTGATAAATCAGGCTTTGACCTTAAGAAGGATGTTACCCATAACAGTGTAATCATTCCTGGTCTGGCTGCACGTCTACAGGGCGACCTTGAGGACAAACTGGGCGCAAATATTCTTGTGGGCCCAATGGACTCCGGAAGGCTGCCTGGCTTTATGGAGAAGAACTGGCCTCCAAAGAAATAATCAGAAAATAAAGTTGAATATTAATATTCCGTGTCATAAAGACACGGAATAACATTTATTGGAACTTTTACAAAACGTAATTGTTGACTTATTGTTGACTTATTGTTGACTTTCCGGATAGAATTAATAGCAAGAAATCTTATGCAGTTTCTGTTCTAATGTTTCTTTGTGAAACTTCCATTTTCAATTTGGATATATGTAATTTTCATTGCTGCCCCGAGTTTACGTTAGACGTCGATGAGCTGATGCCATTTCCCGTTAAATCAAAAAAGTGGAGAAAACGGAGCATAAAAGTTTCGTCTAAATAAACTCTCCTATATGCGGTTCGGTGTAGTCTATTGGAACTGGGATAAATTTTCAGTAATTTCTGAAGCCCGTCAGAAGGCTAGATCCTGCAAACTACTTAGTACCTCGGAAAGCATAACTGTATGTTCTCCTTCGAAACTTCTTGGAGGTCTCAGAGGATTTTTGGAAACGAGATTCTGTGAACATTACACACGTTCCGGGATTGAAATTAAATAGGCTGCATCAGTTGACCCAACTTGTTGGTGAGCTTAATATTCTCGGAATAGTCGACCGGACAGACAACCACTGAGACCACGTCTTCGGCAAGTGCTTTCTTGAGCGTTGGTAAGAGGTCAGCCGCCGCCTCAATGAAATAGCCCTTAGCCCCAAAGCTCTCAGCGTACTTGACAAAGTCCGGGTTACCGAAATCGACAAAGGAATGATGACCCAGTTCCAAGTCCATCTTCCATTTGATCAGGCCATAGGCACCGTCAACCCAAATAAGTACGACGAACGGAATATGCTCACGTATCGCAGTCTCCAACTCCTGGGAATTCATCAGAAAACTGCCATCACCTGTCACGGCGAGCACTTTCCGGTCAGGATAAGCTAGCTTCGCGCCGATTGCACCGGGCACAGCAAATGCCATCGTTGATAAACCATTCGAGATCACGCAAGTATTCGGCTGATTCGTCGGATAGAGACGGGCCATCCACATTTTCAGGGAGCCGGTATCAACCAGCGCGATGTCCGAATCCCCCATAGCTGCACGGATATCGGATACAAGTCGCTGCGGTTTGACGGGATATGCATCGGCATGTGCCCCATCCTCGAGCTCTTCCTTGAGCAGGTTCCTGATTTTCCGGTCAGCGGCATCCAAACCTTCTTTCGGAGTTACTATTGCGGCCAGTTTATCAAGCGCATCTGAGATGTTCCCCTCAACGCTGACGGTGACAGGATAGTGAGTGTCGATCTCAGCCGGATATCGATGCAGATGCAGAATTTTCTTGTCGGCATTTGGGTTCATGCGGACGGGATCGAACTCCTGGAGGTCGTAGCCGACGCAAACTATCACGTCCGCTTCATCAAATCCGAAGTTCACGTAGTCGTGTTTCATGAAACCCATGGTACCCAGGGAGTTAGGATGGTTATCAGGGAAAATACCCTTGCCCATAAACGTAGTTGCGACCGGAATCCGAAGGCGTTCGGAGAATCGGACAAGTGCGTCCCCAGCGTGGTCTCGCACTGCGCCGTGGCCTGCGAGGATAATTGGTTTGGTCGCCGCTTGCAGGACGTGCGAAGCGTACGCAATCTGTGAGGGGCCTGGCATACTGTCTGCTTCGTAGGACTGAGAAAGAGGACGCAAGCCGGTGAGGCCCGAAATTGCCTCTACATCCTCAGGAACGCACAGATAAACGGCGCCTGGCCGCTCAGTTTTTGCTTTCTCGAACGCTTCTCGCACCATTTCGGGTATGGCAGCGGAACCGACAATCATTCCAGCCCATTTAGTAATCGGTTTGAACATGCTTAGCAGATCTACAACCTGATGTGTTTCCTTATAGATGCGGTTGAGGCCGACTTGGGCGCTGATTGCCACTAAGGGAGTGCTGTCTGTGAAGGCATCGGCGGTTCCCAGAAGCAGATTGATTGCACCCGGTCCCAGCGTGGATATACACACCCCCGCTTTGCCCGTGACGCGGCCATAGATATCGGCCATGAAAGACGCGCCCTGCTCATGACGCACCACTATGAAGCGAATAGTTGAGTCCTTCACGGCGTCGACGAACCTGATGTTTTCCTCGCCGGGTAGCCCAAAAATATACTCTACGCCCTCGTTCTCGAGGCACTGGACAATGAGCTGAGCTGTGGTGAGAGTGATGTCTTCTGGCATGATCTTCTCCTTTGTGTTCTGACTCTTGTCCTCCGAGCTGGCGCCTCTGTGGGCGGTCTCGGCTTCATGTTGATGTCTAAGAATTTCCATCGCTTATCCTCCTATACTCTTTCTAACTACGTTATCCGCTTCGTGATGTGAGCGGGTGCACTGTATCCTCCGGCTGTAATGAGTGCATCTCGATTGGTAGTTTTTCTTATGATCCTTGTTGCTTTTCATTTCACACCCCATTTATATGCTCACCATAATATACTCGGGTTTCTATATAATTAATTATATATTTAAAATATATGTACAAAGATTCTGAGTCACATCATCCATGGATCAAAGTAGGATAGTCCGTGTAGTCTTTCGCGCCTCCCACGTAGAAGATGAACTAGTTCGTCTCGTTCAGCGGTGCATTTTGCCTGAAACGCTCTGGAAGGTCAGGATTGGCCAGAAATGACACTCCAAAGGCGATCAGGTCAGCCTCGCCGTTGGCAATGGCTTCGTCCCTGCTGTTTGGAAAATAAATCTTTGCATATCCTGTAAACTGTTAAAAATATTTATCTACACACTTAAGGTAAAACCTATGTAAAAATGATGGGTAAAAGTGCTTTTCAGGACAAAAACAAGATCAAAACTTAACTTTGTAAAAAATGTCCTCACCTTCAAAATAAGGTTATACGGCATAAGACTAATTGATATCTATTGAATCAACAGCAGACATCGAGTGTCGGGTACTTTTATACGCTGTATATCTTTCCTGCTAAAAAATTTATGGCTATACCTTCAGAAAAAACATTTTACTATTATTTAAGAAGGTCTGAAAGTCATAGATGGGGATAAGTTTAGGTTTGAAATTGTTATACTTCTCATCGAAGAATGGTTGAGACCATCGAAGAATGGTTGAGACGAGATTTAAGGGTAGGCTAATGGTTGGAATGTTTGCGGTTGAGTTATTTAAAGCCTGATTATCGTCGTCTTGAGGTCGGAAGATGTCGGAAGTGAGAAAATGTTCTCTGAAATTCGGCAGAAAGGCGCTCCCGTCCATGGGTGCAAATGATATCTAGGAGGCTATAAATAATGAGTGAGTATTATTGGGATACAAAACTTGATTATTTAAAAACAAGTAGGTTCTTATATTTTAATGATGACTATCTAGAATTTCTGATTTACAAAGTATGGGGCTTTACTAATCCAATCAAAATCATTGATTTTGGTTGCGGTTTAGGTTATTTGGGTTTAAAGTTTTTACCGCTACTTCCAAAAGGGTCAACATACATTGGAATTGATAAGGGAGAGAAATTAATTGAAGAAGCAAAAGAAATATTTTCAAAGTTACCTTATGATACTGAGTTTATTGTAAGTGATGTAGAGCAGGTTCAGTTATGGGAAATGAAATATGATGTTGCTATTTGCCAAGCGTTACTGTTGCATTTACCTAACCCTAAGGAAGTACTATTAAAAATGATTAATTGTGTAAAAAATAATGGGAAAATTATTTGCATTGAACCCCATTGGAACTCATGTATGGCTAATTTCTATATTGATGAGCTGGAAGAGTTTAAGTCCATAAACTTAGGATTACTTCAAAAACTTTATAGAATGGATAAAAATAGAACTGGTAAAGATGGTAATATTGGGATTAAGCTACCTGTTTATATGAGGGAGTTAGGATTAAAAAATGTAAGTAGCCGGATTAGCGATTGCGTGAGATACCTAAATCCTGATCTGTGCCTTGAAGATAGGGAGTTACTATATAATTTACTGTGTAATGAAGGATTTGGCAGCGTTTGTAACAATTTAGACAACGCTGTAAAAGGTTTAGTAAATAGAGGACTGACTATTGAAGAAGCGCAAGAACAGGTAGAGTCAGAGAACTACATAAGCAGGTGCTTTAGAGAAAAAGGGCTTGAATATAACACTATATTTGCGCCAACGATGATAATTTCATATCCAACGATGATAATTTCATATGGAACAAAGGAATAATTTTAGGGTAGTCGTCCGTAGCTGCTCTGAATATAGAGCCTTCCGCACATCAGAGAACACGCACTTCCGCAAGGCGTGGATAAGCTGGTTCAGTGGGGGCCGGATTTAAGGAAAGGCTGAAGATGTCGGCACATCCCCCAGCCCAAGACCGCAGGACCCTACTCGCTCGGGTCTAACATAAGAGATATATGTAAGGCCCAAGCATCGACTTCGGGCCGAAAGGCGTTGGGAGTGCGAAAATGTTCTATGCCATGTAGTGCAAAAGCCGTGCTATCCTTTGCACGGGAATAATATGTTTTTGGAGGGAAAGTATGCAACCACAAAATATATTTGATAATGAAGTTTTTTTTCAGGGCTATAAAAAGCTTCGCGAAAATCCTAACAGCGCAAATATATTGGAAGAAAAACCAGCTATTTTTAGTCTTCTACCAGAATTGACAGGGAAAAAAGTACTGGATTTAGGTTGCGGTTATGGGGAAAATTGCAACATGTTTTCCAAAATGGGTGCTAATAAGGTAGTCGGTATAGATGTTTCTTCAAAAATGCTTGCTATCGCCAATAATGATAACAGTGGAGATAATATTTTTTATGAGAATATGTGTATGGAAGATATCTTCTGCATTAATGAGAAGTTTGACGTAGTTGTAAGCTCTTTGGCAGTGCATTATATTAATGATTTTAATAAATTGGTTTGTAATGTGAACTCATTGTTGAAAGATAATGGCATTTTTGTTTTTTCTCAGGAACATCCGCTTACAACAGCACCAAAAAACGGTGCGAGATGGTTTAAAAATGTAGATGGAAGGATCGCTCACTATGTATTGACCGATTATGCGACCAGTGGAGAGCGAACTGTATCGTGGATAGTGGACGGGATAACGAAATACCATAGGACTTTTTCGGATATTGTCAACGCCTTAATTGATGCTGGCTTCATTATCGAAAAAATGCTGGAACCCGTTCCTACAAAGGAAATAATCGAAAGAGATCCTTCTTCTGCAAAAGACTTACATAAACCCAACTTTTTAGTAACTAGAGCACGAAAGAAATAACACAATACCGTTATGTGAAAGCCTGGGTCTAATGCAAAGTTATCATAATTTGGATTAGACAAGTGTTGAAGGAAGAATGTGCATGGATATGCAATCAGCTATAGATCAGCTATAGTTATTTATATTGTACTAACATTTCTGCAGCATGCCTTCCATTATATTTTTTAGGTTGACCTGATCTTGGCTTATCTATCAAAGCACTTTGTAGACCTTCTTCAAGATTATTCCTCTCCTTTCAATTCTATAACTCTCTGTTTCAACCTACTAAAAAATTCGTCTTTGTTTATCGTTGAAACATTATCAACACCCCAGTTTATATCCTCTGAAATTATATTATACTTAGAACATTGAGCCATAAATTCTATAAGTTTCTCTGCGGTGTTAAATTCAAGAATTAAAGTTGGAAATTTTTGCTTTTTTCCGAACATTCGATCACAACCGGTATTTGATAAAACAGAAGTATTGACCTGTAATAACTCATTTTTTTAATGATTAAAATATCTTTGCGATTTATCTTTGAATTTTAATAAAGATAAGCTTTGTAAGAAACTATAATCAACGTTTTCGATCAAAGCTAGTTTTAACAGAAGCATTTAGGAAAAGAGAGGTGTGTATGGTAGATGTAGCTTTAAATTCCCGTGCTTGTCATTTCATGAGAAAGTTCTTAGACCAAACATAATTGTGAAAACGGTTCTTTCAAGTCGTCGGTTGATACCTAAATCATGGCATTACATCAACGACGTTATCTCACTATTAACCGACAACTTGACAGAACCCATAGTTTTATTGATTTTGTAAAGCTTCCTTCCTTCTTAACTTCTAAGCCTAACAATCTCACTTTAAAAGATTATTCGGCTTCAAGCCTCCTTTTCTAACTTTTTCAAGGCAACCTTAAAAACCCTTCACTTTTAATATATTTTTTAAGTAAGTGATTACAAATATCTATCATTTCCCTTCCAAAAGCATGAAGATCAGCAGGATTCTTTGAAATAGAAAGTTTACTTCAATAACTACTTCCTTGTTTTCTTAATTTTCTATGCAGCTATGATGTCGTCCCTTATATCTAGCTAGCAGGTGCTTCCTGCCTTTTAAATCCCTGATGAAACAAACTAAGGAATGTGTTAGATTGCATAATCGATCAGCTTCGGAGCAAATCCTCCAGGGCTACGGAGTAAACCAACAGTACGGAGGTAAGATTCTTCGCCTCGCCGGAGTATCTGAGAAGCTTACGAAGCAGGTTACTTGATGAAATGATGGCCATAGGTAGCCTCAATTTCGGAAATAGCAGGTTCATTCAGTTTCGTTGGCTGTTCCTCTTTTGTGTATGTTCCATTTGCAACTAAGAGCCTGTCCGAGAAGTGTCATGACTGATTCTAACTCCCACAGTAGGTAATGGCAAAGCCGAAATTACAAAGTTATCGTAGTCTATATATCGAGTACCTGTTCCGGCTATGCGTATTACAATTTTAAAGTTATGTAGATCGCAATATTTTCGGATAGGCTCTTAGTAAAAATTCTGCATTTTTGCTGTTTTAACCTCAACTTTGGGAACATTTTTACCTAATAATAGGGAAAAAATACAAATCTTTTACTCAGAATTATGTAAAAACAATTGTTACTTTTCTTTTCGGTAAATTGGTCTGTAAATTGGTCTAGTTCTTTCACTATTTCTTATTTCTAAACAAGGCTCTATGTAGTCTGAGGGGCTGGGATGAATTTTTCAGTAAGCTCTAAAGCCAGTCCGAATGTCAGCCCCGCAAACTACTTAGTCTTCGGACAGCGTGAATGTATTTTCTCCTTCGAAACTTCTTGGAGGTCACGGATGATTTTGGATACAGATGCTACGAATACCACCATGCTCCGGGACAGAAATCAGGGTTCTGTGAAGTCTTTGGAGAAGGATAATTTTTTTCAAGCTAGTGCAGATTCAAGCTATATCAACCCATAAATATACCCATTCCTCGAAGACCTTACAGTGCCTAATGTCTAAATAAATAAAAAAAGAATATCGGTAAAGTTACTTCTACTCTGAAGCCAGCTTCAGGTCGTGTCGCGGATTCCCTACCATCTTCTTTGGATCCACAATTCTGTCAAAATCCTTCGCGCTGATGAAACCTCCTTTCACTGCAGCTTCCCTCAGTGTAGTATTCTCGTCCAGTGCTCGCTGGGTAATTGCGGAAGCCTTGTCGTAGCCTATAACAGGGCTAAGTGCTGTCACTAACATGAGGGAGTCGTCCACAAATTTGTCTATACGACTCCGGTCGAGCATGATTTCCTTGATTCCGTACTCACAGAACTTTACGCAAGCATCACCGAGAATACGTGCAGAATGTAAGACATTATTTATGATTATCGGGCACATTGCGTTAAGCTCGAAGTTTCCCTGTAACCCGGCAAATGCGACGGCATTGTCTTCACCAATTACCTGGATGCAAACCATTAGCATGGCTTCCTCCTGAGTCGGATTGACTTTCCCAGGCATGATCGCGCTGCCAGGCTCGTTACTGGGGAGGATAAGCTCGTGGATCCCCGACCTCGGTCCCGAACCAAGCCATCGCAGGTCATTTGCGATCTTCATCAGTGCTACTGCTAATGCACGCAAGGCTGCGCTTGAGTTTACCATTGCATCAAGGGAGCCCTGAGCTGCGAATTTATTTGGAGCTGTAACGAATGGATGACCTGTGAGCCTGGAAATCTCACCTGCAACCTTTTCACCGAAGTCTGGTGGGGTATTGATGCCAGTTCCTACCGCAGTGCCTCCGATGGCCAACCGATATAATCCCTGGAGAGATTGTTTAACAAACGCCAGCGCGTCATTGAGTTGTGTGGCATAGCCAGACCACTCCTGACCCACTGTAAGTGGTGTTGCGTCCTGAAGATGTGTTCGACCGATCTTGATGATATCCACCCATTCCCGTGCTTTAGCCCATATTGACTCTTCAAGAGCGGTAGCTGCGGGAATGAGGCGGTTGCTGAATTCGAGCACAGTTGCAATGTGCATGGCCGTGGGAAAGGTGTCGTTAGACGACTGACTCATATTAACATCGTCATTAGGATGGACAGGGTACTTGCTGCCGAGGCTTCCACCCACGAGCTGGATGGCGCGATTGCTGATGACTTCATTCACGTTCATATTCGACTGAGTGCCTGAGCCAGTCTGCCAGACATAGAGCGGGAATTCGCTGTCGAGTTTACCTGCAATAACTTCATCTGCAACTCTTGCTATCAATTCAGCTTTCCACGGCGGTATTATTCCGGCGGCTTCGTTGACCAGAGCAGATGCCTTTTTCACATACCCATAAGCGTAATAGACCTCCTTTGGCATGTAGTCGTCACCGATGGAGAAGTGAATCAGAGACCTCTGGGTCTGAGCCCCCCAGTAATGGTCGGCTGGAACCTCAACTTCCCCTAAAGAATCGCTTTCTTTTCGCTTGCCAGTAGCTCCAGTGCCGACAGGCAGGTCGAGGATTGAAGGCACTTGTTCGGCATTTTTTCGTTGTGTATCCACGTCAATCGGCAAATTCTGCCCTCCTATAGATGACTTAACTGTGTTGGGGTTTGTAGAGTATCTCTCGGAGCCAGGCGTTGATGTCCTCTGGCTGATCTACTTTCGCCAGATCCCAATTGAAAATTAAAGTGGCAATTTGTAAGATGGTGCGTACTTCAGTCTCCAAAATTTTGCTTTGAGGTGGGAATAGCAGACCTTTCTTGAGCTGTTCATCGGTCACCTGGTCTGGCTGTCACCTTCGCGGCCTCGGTGAATATCTCGTTAGTGATGCGCTTTGCTCGCGTGACGTAGACCGTGAGGCCAACCGCCGGATATATGTAAAATTTGTTCGCTTGCCCGGGCAGAAAAATGTCACCGTTATAATGAACTGGAGGGAATTGAACACCGGCTACATAAATAGCTCTGCCACCTGCAGGGCCGGCAGGTCGTGCTGGTCGAGGATCATCTCCAGCTTACCGGCCGCAGGCATCATTGACAAGTCTGCCTGTCTCTTTCAAGTCTTCTGGGTTCGAAGGCTTGACACCGGAACGCGGGTAAACCGACGCACAGATGTCGATGCCGATTGCATTCTCTTCCTCGCGGGCAGCATCTGTGACAACAGCCACCTTACCTTGCAGGCCCCCCTCCTGTCCTGAAGTTGCTTTGCCCATTATTGTTCCTTCCTCTGAGCACCTCATATGCTCAAAAATTGATACTTCACCACAGGCTTGGTTTACAGATTTTTTACTAGTAGAGTACTATGTAGTCTGATGTAGTCTGCGTGGGGCCTACGATAAATTTTCAGTAAACTCTGAAGCTAGTCCGAAGGTCAGCCCCGCAAACTACACAGTATCTATACAGTACCACGCTTTGAGCCACATCATCTATGGACTACTAGGGCCGGATAGTCCGTGTAGCCTTTCGCGCCTCCCACGTAGAAGGTGGACTCGTCCGGCTCATTCAGCGGAGCATTCTGCCTAAAGCGCTCTGGAAGGTCAGGATTGGCCAGGAATGGTACTCCGAAAGCAATTAGGTCGGCTTCGCCGTTGGCAATAGCTTCGTTCCCGCTGTGGAGGCCATAGCCGCCGTTCAGTATGAAAGTCCTTTCGAAAATCCTGCGCAGGATGGGCCCAAGCCGTGCCTCGGGTGGAGCGAACCCCATCCGGCCTCCTATGGGCTCGATTAAATGAAGGTATCCCAGGCCCGTTTTGTTCAGCTCTCTGGCAAAATAGGAAAAAGTCTCCAGGGGGTTTTCATCCGACATAGAATGCGCGTTATTGTGCGGAGAGATGCGATAGCCGACACGGTCGCCACCCCATACCTCGATAACGGCTTTCGTGACCTCAAGCGGCAGACGGGTCCGATTCTCAAGGCTGCCGCCGTATTTATCGGTTCGCTTATTGGACCCGCTCCTCAGAAATTGGTCCAGCAGGTATGTGTTAGCTCCATGGATTTCTACACCATCGAAACCTGCGGTTTTTGCGTTCTCAGCAGCCTGCCGGAATTGCCTGACGATGTCCGGCACTTCTTCGGTCTTCAGGGCCCTGGGCACAGGAATCGGCTTTTTTCCACCTGATGCGTGGGTAAAGCCTTCGACAGGTAGTGCGGATGGTGCGACTGGCAGAGCGCCTCCCAGTAAGTCGGGGTGAGAAACCCTTCCTACGTGCCAGAGCTGGATGAAAATCCTGCCTCCTTCCCGATGGACTGCATCCGTTACCTTTTTCCAGCCGGCGACCTGTGCTGCAGAGTATATTCCTGGTGTATGCATGTAGCCTACTCCCTGCGGGCTAACCTGTGAACCTTCGGTGATAATTATACCTGCCGAGGCTCGCTGCACATAATAAGTAACTGTCAGTGGGACAGGAATGTCGTCATCCCCTGCGCGGTTGCGGGTCATTGGTGCCATCACTATGCGGTTTGGCAGCGTGAGATCACCCATCCTATACTGTGAAAATAAGTCTGTATCTTCTGCCATGATGATTGTCTCCTTTAAGTCTGGCTGGTTGCCGGTTAGAGCTCCTCTGATTTCAAAAGCTGCTTAAATCTCTCTGGATTGAACCCAATGACAACTACTTCTCCTATCCTGACAAACGGGAAGCCGATATTGCCAGTGCCCTCCATCATTTCAGCTGCTATCTTGTTTTGTTCGCTCTCACTGGCGAGATCGTAATCAATGAAATCGAATGGTATGCCTCTGGCCCGAAAAAATTCCTTTGTTTTTCTGCAAACCGGGCAGTTGCTTATGGTGTACATTGATACTTTTGCCACACGCTCTCCTAATTCTATTGTTGATTCTGTTTCCTTCAACTTTTTCCGTTTAGTTCCCTGAAGCTTAGTACTCGATGAGCACATTGATATCCCCTCCCTTCTTGGATACGTTGACCAGCGTCTCTTCTTCGACGAGCTTGAAATTCAGATCGGTAAGCGTGTTGCCGACTTTCACGTGGTTAAACTGCACGTTGTCCAGCCATGAAGGTAGGTGGGGCTTCTTGATGATCAGCCGGTTATTCAGAGCGTCGGGAGCTATGCCCAGGCTGGAGGTGAGCATAAACGGCATGGTCCCAGACGCCCATGCCTGTGGACTACAGGCTACCGGGTATTTCACTGGGACGCCGTAATCTGAGCGCGTCAGCCCTCCGAAGCACTCAGGTAAACGGTAGCCTTCGAATGCCTTTGCCGCTTCATACATGCCCGTGAACAATAAAGACATCTCATTGATGAACCCATACTTTCTTAATCCCATGGCAATTATCGCGTTTTCATGAGGCCAGACCGTGCCGTTGTGGTACCCTAGAGGATTATACCGTTTCTCTTTCGAGGATAGCGTGCGAATGCCCCATTCGGTGAACATGTCTTCTCTGAAGATCCTGTTTACCAGGTACTTTACATATTTTTGATCAATGATTCCTGTCCACAGGCACTGCGCTGGGTTTGACGATATCACGTCGCACAAGCCTTCTGCGTCAAGTGCCTGGGCGAAAAACTGCCTATCTTTCATCCAGAACTGCCGGTTAAACCTCTCTTTCAGTTCCTTTGCTTCCTTTTCCAACCTGGCTGCGTCGTTTTCCCGGCCAAGCTGCCTGAACAATGGTGCAAGGCATATTTTCGCCATGTAAACGTACCCCTGTACTTCAGCCACAGCAACTGGTTGTTTCGCAAGTGAACCATCGGAGCGGCTGATTGAGTCGGGCGAGTCTTTCCAGCCCTGGTTGTAAATGCCCATTGGGGATTTCACCGCATAGTAGGCAAAGCCATTTCTTTCCATATTGGCATAGACGTCGATCCATTTCAGGGCTCGGTCCACGTTGCCTTCCAGCTTCTTGACCAATTCGATGTCTCCTGTCCAGTTCACGTATTCGGTCAGGAGGATCAGAAATAAGGGTGTGGAGTCTACAGTGCCGTAGTACGGAGTTTGCGGAATCAGGTTCAGGTTAGCCAGCTCACCTAGCCTTAGTTCATGAAGCATTTTACCGGGCTCCTGATCCCTCCAGTCATCTGATCTGTCGCTTTGGAATTTTGCGTTCACTATCAGCGTGCTTTTTGCCAGCTTCTCCTCGAATGGCAATAGCTGGAGCGCTGAGATAATGCTGTCCCTCCCAAACAGCGTGTCGTACCAGGGCACCCCAGCCGAATGGAACATGTCTCCGTTGAGGCTCATGCGCATCATGTTCAGGTCGGCAAGCGAGCGCACCATGATATTGTTGAAAATGTTGTTGTTTGTCGGTATTTTCTCGCAGCAATCAAGAGCCGTGATGTAGGATTTCATGATCTGGTTCATTCGATCATCGGGATTTTTCACTGGCTGCTCTGGTTTCTTACCAGGCTTTACCTCCTCGACAGAGATTTCCACGTTAACTGTCTGTGACCCATGGGGGCCTATCGTCAGCTCGAAGGTGCATGTTTTTCCTTCTATTCTCGTGGGCGATGGATCAAATGCAATAATCGTGTTGCGCCGATTCTTGTCCTCTCCTTCGTAGGATAAGTAAAGGTTTTTACCATCGAACCTGGCAGGCAACACTTCTCCAGATGTCGGAGGGGCGATGCCCATGATGGTGAACATGTCTGCGAAATCTGCGTCGAATTCAAAAGTCAGGTTCAAGGTCACGGGGAAATTGTTGAAGTTCCGGATAGTATGGGTATGCCGTACGCATCCAGGTATGACCGTGGCCAGGGTTCCGAGGAGCGTTTCTTTGGGAACGGTGGTGCCTGTGCAATCTTTTAGGTTCGGGTTGGTAACCATAAGTGTAGATTTGAAACCTCTTTCGTCGCTGGATAGAACCCGCGTCGGAGGCGTGTCCATGAGTCTTATGAGAAAACCGCTCAGGTACCTGCAATCATGGTAATAGAGGCCATACCCGTAATTTTCTGTAATCGGTATTTCTCCATCTTGCTGCGTTACGAGCGTTAGCTCGTTGTCCCGTATGACCATATCGTTGGTAATGTTGCTGGCCAGGGTATGTTTCTTGTATATGTCCCATGCTTCGCGGATTTCCCCTCGTTCGGAAGGCTCGAGCATGCAAATTCCTCATAGTCCAGTATCTGTTTTATACAGTGGCTGCAGCCCTTGGACTGGCCCTCAGACGGTTCTTTTCCCGGATGAGCGGAAGTACGTCCCGCCCGTAGCCCTCAATGAACTCATACTGGTTTGGGCCAGCGGAATGAAAGTAAAGCCGGTTAAAGCCCTCATCGATGAACCTTTGCGCAAACTTTGCGTGCACGTCGGGGTCACTGGAAATGCATAGCCGGCTTTTGATCACGTCATTCCCTACGACAGCTCCATTTGTTGCCACCATTTCCGGCGTATAGATGTTCTGGAGATGTGTCGCAAATATCATTGTGCCAGCCCAGTACTGCTTAAATGTCTTTACAGCGGCATCCACATCATCAGTGTAAGCCACCCATATTTCAACATGTTTTGGCATCTTCTCAGGGTCTTTTCCAGCCTTCCGGGCACCAGCTTCGAAGTTGGAGACTATCGCTTTCATTACCTCGGGCGGGTTGGCAACGCTTATCAGGCCGTCACCGTAGTAACCCGCAAAGAACGCGCTGTTTGGGACGAGAGACGAGACATAGATGGGGATGCGCCGCCTGGGCATCGTGTACAGCCTGGCTTTTCTCGTCACATAATATTCCCCATTGAAGGTTACCTCGTCCCCGCCCCAAAGCAATCGCATGAGCTCGATGGCTTCCCTCATCATGTCCTGACGTTTTTCGTATCCTGGCCATAGCCCAGTCGTCGGGTACTCATTCATTGCTTCCCCGGTGCCGACGCCGAGATAAAAATTTCCTTTGTTCATCCTTTCAACAGTTGCTGCCGACTGGGCGAGGACCACCGGGTTATAGCGCAAGATGGGGCAGGTGACACCTGTTCCGATTTCAATGCCATTCAGCCTCGCAGCAGCCGCTCCCAGCCACGTCCAAATATTGCACGATTCTCCCGAAGGATCCCAGGGATGAAAGTGATCACTTGCGGAGATCGATTCAAATCCCGCCTTTTCAGCCGCGACCGCCTGTTCGAGCATGTCGAGCGGGTCATACTGTTCCGAAGCCGCATTCCATCCTAATATTACCATTCTTCATCACCTCTGTGCACGTCTGTTTTATGTCTGTTCTATGTCTGTTTTATATTAGACTCTGAGACTATGCTTATGTTCGGGCATTTCCGGTGACTCAGGGGTGCCCGTGAAAATGGCCTGCTTATGACCTGTTAGTGACCTGTTAATTGATCTTTCAGCAGTTCATCCTGAAACCGGACAAAGCCGGTAATCATAAATCGCGACTTTTAGGGGAGGTCGTTTAATTATTCGATTTCTGGATTCTCCTCTCCCCTCTCCTCTCATGGCGGCATTTTGTCTGGTATTTTATCTTTGCTATCTGCATTTTTGTCTTTGCCATCTGTATAAGCCTGCAAAATCAGTAGCTATCTTTTTAGCTGGATTCTTAGAATCTCATTGATCTATTCAATGCTCCCGCAATCATTGAATTGGTTCTGGTTATTGTCTCAGTGCTTGGCACCATCCCCCATTGTGCGACGCTTACAATTTTACCTTAAATAACTAAATACGAGCTCTGGGTAATGACTTATAAGGTAATTATAAGGTAATTATTATAGCATTTTTATTTAAATATTCGTAACTTACCTGATGTTCTCGGGTATTTAAACCACCAAATCTCATTCTGAAAGTCAAAAATACGCTTTGTAAAAGTCGTAGTGTACTGTGTAGTTTATGGGGGCCGAGTATTCTTTCCAGCTGTGGGAAAGCTTATAAAGTGTCCACCCTTGTGAGACTATACACCCTTATTCTATTATTTTGTCAGATCTCAGTTGTCAGATATCAACCAAAAACATCTGGCTGCCATAAACCGACAAGTTCTAAAAATTAAGAGCCAATCATCAATTTTAACCATTAAAACAAGAAAATATTCATTGCATACAGGATGTATACTACTTACGTTTTGATGGACTGAGTCTGCTTATGAAAGAAAGAGATCGAAAAGAAGAGACCGAAAAGCGGTATAAGCTTGCTCTGGAAGCTGATCCAGGTGATGCTGGTTCTCATTTTAATTATGGATTTCTCCTTTCAGAAATGGGACGATTTGAAGACGCTGAAAAGCAGTATCAGCTATCTCTTGAAAACGATCCTAACAGTGTAGATGCACACTATAATTACGGGCTTCTCCTGCACAATATGAATCGTATGGAGGAAGCTGAGATACAGTATAAACTTGCTCTAGAAGCTGACCCAGAAGATATAGATATACACTGGAATTATGGAGTTCTCCTAGAAGAATTGGGTCGTAAGAAAGAAGCTGCAATGCAGTATTTTCTTGCTTTGGAGTTCTGACAATGTAGAATATTTATTAAACATATTTATTAAACGGTTCTGTGTAGTCTGCGGGTTTAGGATAATTTTCAGGACTGATTACAATGCAAAAGACCTTCAGAAAATTTAATGGCAAAACCTACATGCTTGACGAATTCAGCTATTCAGGTATTTGTAAATCAGATGCAGAAAAGCGCAAATCGATGTGGAAGAAGAATGGTTTTGGATCCAGGTGCATAAAAAAGACAAACGGCAAGTATGTAGTTTATCGGGAATATCATGGGGACCCGAGTGATGTAGAAGGCTCATCACTGTTTCCTGTGGACTGAAAAACTAAGCAAGCACAAAGATCAGTGATATTCTGAAGTGAAATCTAGAAAATCCTGCGTGATTATGAAGAAAGAAATCTTACGTATATTCTTCTTTGCAGCTTTCGTGCCTGCAACCTCAATAAGTAGAGATAAATATATGAGTCGGGGCATATACCCAAATAAATAACTTATCACCAAATCGTCAAACAGTAAAAATGTTAGAAAGTAATCTGGACTTAAAATCCGCTTGAAAATCGCATTGTTAGAGAACCTGGGCACAAAAGTTATAAAGAATTAATAGAAAGGAATTTATGAAGATGCCTTCAAAGGCATCTATTTCTTTACTACTATTTTTCCTGTGTGTGTTGGATTCAAAAAACGACAATCAATGAATAGATGAATTCTTTAATTCAATTGCAAAACTGTAATAGATGAACTAGATATTAATATAGATCAAGTGCAAATGGTGATCTAAGTGGATTTTATTAGCCATTTCATTTTAAAAGTTAAGAAGAAGATGCCTCTCGAGGCTCTTCTTTTCATTCTGCAACATATATGGCTTGCTATTTTTGTTTTGACATTGGGCATATCGATAGGAACAGGAATTACCTTTGGTCTAGATATAGTCGCCTTGGTGATAACGCTAGGATTGTTTGTTCTGTTTTTTGTACCTCTAGTCTCTATTGGACAGAACATTTTTCAGAGCAGGAAGGATATTAGAAAGGTTTTGTGCTGCGTACCTTTACTAATAGCTGGCGTGAACCAGACTATGACAGCTGTGATTGGATACACTGGAGTTATGATTTATGAATCTCATCCTGATTCGTTGCTTTATACCTTGCTATTTCCGATACAAAGACTAGCAGAAACTACAATCTATCCTATAACTTACAAACTATTTTACATGGGTTTTCCGTATAACCAATTGCCTGACCTCGTATTCTACATTGTCATTCTTCCGGTTAGTCTGCTTATTTACTTATTGCCTTCGATAGATTACAACAGGATAAAGATCACAAAAGAGATGAAACTAGTTGCTTTGTTACCACTTCTTTGTATTGCTATTCCGATAATCGTGCAGACCGTTAAGATGAGGCTGGGATTGATCGATGAGCTTATGATTCAGTTTTTCTGGTCTGAGATAATATCAAACATAAAATTAATGGGATTCTTTCTGTTGATGCCTGCGCTAAGTATCTTGTATATAAGGCACTATCATAGAATGAAAAAAACAGTTGTCGAGAATTTGATATGAACACAGAAACTTTTTTATTTAGGAAATAGAAGGGTAATCCTCCGTCAACTTCAACAAAACAATAAATTTAATGTACATTATCTTTGTAAAAGTTAAAACAATGTCACTCCTGGATATGCACAATAACAGTAAGGTCTTGTCCTTCAAACTCTTTCCCTACTGAAGAAAGTGCCCTCTTGGGTCAAAAAAACAAGTGAATACTCTATCTTTTGGAGTTCTAACAAGGTCATTTCTCTCCCTATGACCACTAACTAAGGATAAAGAATGCTTATTTTGGGGAATAGATATGCCTTTAGAACTTCCCAATAAAAGTACACTTTAAAAACTAATTTTTTAGATAAATAATCTATAAAAATATTTAAAATCGGTAAATTGGGTAAATAAGGCTTAATAACTCTTAAAAAACGGATCATCTTTTGAGGGGTCTATTCCAGTCTATACTAATGATTTTGGGCATTGTGAGCTTTTCAAAATCTACGAGTACTTTTTGGCAGCTCTAAATTCATAAAATTATCACTTTCATAAAAAAGTCGGTGTGCCTTATAACTATTTGTAACTTTTTTTAAATATATCTAAAAACTTCCTCAACGCCCGCATGCTCACGAGGGGAGCAGATATCGGGCGGTATTTAAAGCTTTTAGGTAATATAGCGACTTTAGTTCACAAATGAACTTTAAATTCTCATCCTTCGAAGATTACAGAGTACCGAAATGTAAGCTAAAAATCCGTGAATTGCACAGGTTTCATTTGAAATCAGTGCACCAATGAAATAATAATATGTTGTCATTTTTCTCGAAAAATGGATGAAAATCTGCTTACAGTGTAATGTGAAATTTTCAAAATGCTAACTTTGTAACAATAAAGTTAGTATCTAAGCGTTGATCTTATTATAAACCCTATGTATAAATAAAGTATGCTTTTTTCATTTATTAATATCTCTCCATTTATGTCGTACAGCTTGCCATCTCTACGTAATAAATTTTTATAATATTTAAATTTTAATAAATTACATAAAATCTAAATATTTTGTATACTTAAGTTTTAAAAGAGAAATATTAATCATATAGTGAAATCTTGGACTATTAATAATTTAATGTGAAATATAAAAGGGGGATCCAATAAATGAAGTGTCAAAAAGTTAATATTTTTAGGAAAATATTGTTTTGTTTGGTTTTATTATTTCTTTGTTTGATGAGCGCTTCTGCTACATATGCTGAGACTTATAATTTTGTTACTAAATGGGGTTCTTATGGCAGTGGCAGTGGACAATTTGCATGTCCAACTGGTGTTGCTGTAGATTCTTCGGGTAACGTTTATGTTACCGATACTGGCAATCACCGCATTCAGAAGTTTAATAGCACAGGCGGTTACCTCACTCAATGGGGTTCTAATGGAACCGACAACAGACAATTTTTTTTACCATATGGTGTTGCTGTCGATTCTTCGGGTAATGTTTATGTTGCCGATAAGGGTAATAAATGCATTCAGAAGTTTAACAGCAACGGCGGACACCTCACTCAATGGGGTTCTTCAGGCAATGGAAACGGACAATTTTATTTCCTAAATGGTGTTGCTGTAGATTCTTCGGGTAATGTTTATGTTGCCGATAGTGGTAATAATCGCATTCAGAAGTTTAACAGCAACGGCGGATACCTCACTCAATGGGGTTCTTATGGTAGCGGCAACGGACAATTTAATGATCCTGAGGGCGTTGCTGTAGATTCTTCGGGTAATGTTTATGTTGCCGATAGTGGTAATAATCGCATTCAAAAATTTAACAGCACAGGCGGATACCTCACTCAATGGGGTTCTTATGGTAGCGGCAACGGACAATTTGAATTTCCGTTGAGTATTGCTGTAGATTCTTCGGGTAATGTTTATGTTGCCGATAAATATAATCAGCGCATTCAGAAGTTTAACAGCATAGGCAGATACCTCACTCAATGGGGTTCTAATGGAACCGACAACAGACAAATTTATGACCCAAATGGTATTTATGACCCAAATGGTGTTGCTGTAGATTCTTCGGGTAATGTTTATGTTGCTGAAACAGGATATTCACGCATTCAGAAGTTTGCTCCAAATTTCGTAGATTTTCCTTCAATTATTGTACCTGTTGCTGCAATGCTTGTTTTAACAGTAATATTTAGACGTAAAAAATAGTGAGGTCATCCTCTTTTAAACTTTTTATCAAAACTCCAACATGTATTTTTTCTCGGAGTGCTCTTTTGAATCAGCACGTACACTCTGGCTACACCGCGAGTTTATCCATATGGTAGGAAATAAAGGTGGAAGACTTCAAAATAAAGGTGGAAGATTTCAAAATAAAGGTGGAAGATTTCAAAATAAAGGTAGAATACTTCACCTTAAGATCGGAAGATGTTGGCAATGCAGAACCATTGGACCTTGGATACAATTTGGCATCTATCAGTGCGAATCCATCATCAAATAATACAGATACGAGAATTCCAAAAATGAACTCGATAAATGATGTAGAAGGCTCATCACTGTTTCCTGTGGATTGACATTCCTTTTTGCGGCTTTCGTGCCTGCAACCTCAATAAATGGAGATAAATAAAGGGTAACGGTCTCACCAGATACTTGGAGTGTAGTTTAATTCCATTTCGTCAAGTTTCTCGACAGGTAAGCCAACGTTTTCGAACATTTCCCTGAATACTGCTCTGTACTCCTCTTCAGGGATTTCTTTTCCGGCGCTGCCTATGGGCATGTCAATATCTGTACGTATAAATCCCGAACTACTCACATAGATGTTGTATTTATTGGAATTATGTTTCCGAGTGATGGTAGTTCCGGGGATAACAAATCCTACGCACCCAAGTTTTGTATCGTTTCTGTAAAATTTGTCTTCAGATCCTATGAAAGTTGCTGTTTTGCTCTGGTTCAGGTATGCATAGACTGCCGGAAAATCTACATTTTCTTTTGTAGTCAGACTCACAACCCCTTTCTGGTTTGATGCCTCATTCTTTAGCTTTTCAAGAAATTCTCCAGAATCAGTTTTATTAAGTCCTAAACTCATTCCGAGCATCTTAAGCGTCCAGGAGTCTTCCGGAAACATGGAAGGCATCTGCGGCGTAATATCACCGGCGTCATTATGATGAGAATAATTGTAGAGCGTTACAAGCGTTTGATTATTCTCATCTTTTTTAAATTCGAGATACGTGTTTAAGTTGTAGTAGAGAGCGACTCTTGATACTCTGTAGTCTGTTTTAAATCTCTCCTCAAGAGATTCGACATTTCCCGGTTCTATTAAATTTGCTTTATCCAGCCTGGTATAGGATCCACTGAGATCATATCCTGCTTTCTCTGCTTTCGTGACAATGGAATTGTAATCAATGGGTCCGACGTCAACAGTATCTCCATAATAAGAGGCTTGGTCATTAATACTCATTAATATCAAAAATCCAAAGAAGCCCACATAGAGAAGCACAGCCAAACCTGCAATTGCCAATAGCAAATATTTTAAAATTTTGAGGGATTTACTCATTTTAAGAACCTCTAATTTTTCATTATTTTGCAGGATATACCCTTATTAAACCCGAAACGCAGAAAAATTACAAAATTTCTTTATTCAAAGATAGCTAAATTTATCATTAAATGATGATTTATTTTTATTATATAGTAATAATTTTAGTCTTTGTGATCTTTTTAGAACTTATGATTATTTTATGTCACATTTTAACTCCTAAAATTATTACTCTAATAAAAAGTTTCCAATTCTTAATAAATATTTGTAATCTTTTTTAATAATATCTAAAAACTTCCTCCACGCCCGCATGCTGCAAAGCAGCAGATATCGGGCGGTTACTGGCAAAAAAAGACGCAAAAGCAGAGAAGCAAAAGTTCTGGATTCAAGAGGGTTTTCATTTTTCAGCAGACACATCAGTTTACTTTCTGAGAAATCTCAGCCGGATAAACCTTTTATTTCCTGAGCAAATCGTTTGCATACATCAGACACGCTTGAATATCTTCATGGGTCAAGTTGGGGTAGTTCTAAAGAATCTCAATCTCAGTCCAATCATGAGTCAGCAGGTCGAGAATGAACTCTACTGCAAGGCGAATCAACCTCGACGATAGCTGATATTCAGGGTATCTCAGTTCGTCGAGTTCAACTGAAGCTTAAGGAAATGGTTGCTGGAAGTTTTCAATCCCACTTTCTGCAGTAAATTTTCGTAAATTCATATTTTTCTCGCTGTCGGTTTTCAACTAAATGTGAATTTATTTGACTTTTACGCAATAGGCAAAAGCACCTATGTAGTGTATTTAAAGACCAGAAAATGATATCAATCAATTTTCACAGCTTTCTGCAAATAATCTCAATTAATCATATCTGTTGTAAAAACACTGCCAGAAAAATTGTTGATTTTCGAAAAAATACTGCGGAATGTGGGTTCAATGAAGGCAAAAGGCTATAAATTTGGGAAAACTTCAAAAATACATGTTTAAGTAATCAGAGAGGTTTTCAGAAAAAACGATAGCAGGAAAAATTGTAGAAATTGAGAGGACATCTGCGGAAAGTGGGCTAAAAATAGCCGATAAATATAAAATGTACTGATAGAATGACGAAAAGATAAAATAATCCTAAATATTATCTGGTGGGACATAACCAAACTCTTTACATGCTTTATTAAATTGTTCGTTTCCCATTTTGTCTCTTAAGTCAGTTATAAGCTTCGAAACATCTTTACTGTATGGAGAATTAAGTTCCTTGTAGATTGAAGAAGCTTCTAGATAATTCAAAAGAGCAAAAGTGTATTCTTTCTTCACTTCATGAGTCACTCCAAGTGCATGAAGTGAGTGTGCAATTCCATATTTATCCCCTAACAATTCTTTTATTTTTAACGATCGCTTTTGCACTTCAATTGATTCTCCATAATTGTCCTGTATAAGATAAACCTTTCCAAGCTCGTACAATGTACCTGCAATTCCGCTTTGATCTCCAAGTTTTTCAGCAATCATCAGAGACTGATTATACAACTTGATAGCTTCATCGTAGTTGCCCTGATGTAAAAGAACAATTCCTAACTCACCCAGTAATTTTGCAATTCCGCTTTGATCTCCAAGTTTTTCAGCAATCATCAGAGACTGATTATACAGCTTGACAGCATCATCGTAGTTGCCTTTGTCATATTCAATCCTTCCTAAAAAGCGCAGTGACATCGATATTCGATGTCTTTCTCCCAGCTCTTCATCAATCTTCAGTGACTGGTTATATTTATTCATTGCTTCTTCGTAGTTGCCCTGAAGATGAAGGATAATTCCGAGGTTATGCAATGATGTAGCGATTCCTATTTTGTCTCCATTATTTTTAAATATCTCATTAGCTCTTTCCATGCATATTCTAGCTTCATATAACTTTGATATATCCCCCAAGAATATGCCTAAAGCTTGAAGATCAATTCCATCATCCAGAATCCCATAATCAGTCCAAAATTCTCCAATTGCTGCTGTAACAAGGTTTAAGTTTCCAAATCCATAATAAACTACTATCCCTGCTCTTATTCTTCTTTTCTTTTGTTCATTATCAGATTCGAGACAATTTAACATTTCCAGAAGTTTCTCTGTGGCTTCACGATATATCTCTCTGTCGTCCTTGACTTTCAACAAAGAGTTAAGTATATCTAAGATATGAACTCCATTATCTGCTTTAGCCAGTTCTTCAATGTTATGCTTTAAAAAAGTATTATCAAAGAAAACATCGTTTATTAGATATTCCGATAAAATGTCGGGGGTTAGGTGGTATCCAGATTTCTTATGTATAATGTGCCCACTTCGTTCCATGACTCCCATTTTGTTTTCATATATAGGTAAGATATTTGTGATTCCACCAATAAGCTCTCCACCTGCAAGATATTCAATGAAATCTTCTCCAAATTCAGTTTGAAAATCTCTAATGATTTTGCTAAAGAACTCTTTACGTGTTCTTATACCATGAAAGATATCTTTTGCATTTGTGGTGGCTCTGTTCCAAAATCTAGTGATTTTTGCATTTCTTGATTGAAAATATGAATTAACAAGAAGAATCCGGTATTTATCAAAATCAATATTCGACATCTTAAGACTTCAACATCTGAGTTATATCACATGAACTGTGGTCAATTACAAAATCTAGTGATTTTGAATTTTACATTTATCACTAGATTTTGGAACTGAGTCATTTGTGGTAGAGTGTTTATTTATGTAGTCAATAGCTAAGAGAGTTATAGCAGGGTTTCCTTCCGATATTTTCTCAATTGCATACTTTAAAGATCCGTCCACATTTTCTGGAAGGATACCTTTTATGTCCATTCTTCCCAAATGAAGTTCCCTGACTGAAGCTAGTTCTAGTCTGTCATTTAAAGCCTTAGCGAATATCGGTCTTGTAGTGATAATTAGTTTGGAGTTTCGTTTGAATGCATTATTTCTTACTTCGCTAAATACTTCCATATTATACTGGTAGTCATCTAAGATAAGCACTGTCTTTTCCAAAAGTTTGGCGTTTAACTTCTCTTCAACATCTTTCGGACTTTGATAACGCCTTAAATTTACAAATAGACATCTTCTTTTGAACCTAAAGACTCTCGCAAATATATCTGATCCTTTAATTCTTTTGGAGATTTCAATTGTAAGTCTTGTCTTACCTACACCGCTCTCGCCATATATTATAAGAACTTGCTCTGAACTCTTTAAAAATTCAGTCGTTTCTTTGAATACATCACGTTCAATATTATTTTCTATTCTTTGAATGTATGGAATATTAAGCTTCTCAAGCTCTTTTTCTGTAAAGTATTTATCGTATTCTACTAGTATGTCGGCATCTTTTGGAGTTGAAACTTTGCGAATGTACTCCCTAATTGGCTTGAACATATAGCCCAATAAACCTAATACTGATACACCAAGTATAGTAGTAACTACAGAGATACTTTCCAAATGTGTATTAATATAAGTTTCAATCTCCGATAAGTTCATCATATTCGAAATAAGAATCAGATAGTACATCAGAACCATTAAAAGTCAGAACATGTACTATTAATGATTTTTGATTTTTTATTCTTTGAAGTTTTCGCCAGCTATAAGAATTATAATCTTTTAATCTTTTCTCCATTAATGAAAATAAGGTTAAATAAGCTGGACAACGATAAAAAAAGATGATTAATGCACAATTTTTAGTTAAACTACATAATTATAAACTAATTCACGCAAAAACATGAAGAAAAGACATCATAAGGTGCTAATGTCTTCAATGCTCAGTATTTTTACACCTTTATATTCCGATATAGGGGGGTAGCTTCGAGTAATTATCAATCCTTCAACGCTGGTTATTCTTTCGTGATCTTGGTAGATTGTTTTAAGATTTGTCTTTACATAATCTATTTTAGTAAGTAAACTTGGTTCTTCCCTTACTATAATGATTCCATTTTTCATTCTATATTTATATCCATTTATAACTCCTTTCAAGTCCCGTTCTCTAAGATGATTAGTTTTCTGACGCACGAAAAGTTTACCTATATCCCACCGCTTTGTTTCTACGACATACACCTTATTTCCTTTTCGTGCAATAGAGTCTATTTGTAACGTCGAGTTTTTTCGATCCTTAATATCATTTTTTACTTCAAATCCATTATCTTTTAATTTATAAGGAACATCTATGCTTTCAAATTGAAGAGACCTTTCTTGCACTTCAGCATCAAAAAGTTTGTAATGATATATAGGAGTGTAATAAAGCTTCATTAAATTCATAAAGTCCGGAGAAATATACACGTTTCCTTCAATTTCTTCCAGAAATGGAAAGATATTATAGTTCTTCTCACTACAAACTAAGCTGTTGTAAATGTCTTCTGCACTGACATCTTTATGTTTCTCAGCTATATATCCTATAAATTCAGTTCTGCTCATGTACAATAACATCTCATCTTGACGTAAGGGACAGTCTGCTATTGTAGAAAAGACTTCTATTGGAATATTTTTTTCTTTTAGATAACGAATATCAAAAAACTCTGCAAACAGAGTAGTCAAAGTCAAAATATCACGTAAAGATTTAAGTGTAAAATAGTTATTATGTATCATCTGTTCTATCGTATATACAATAGTTTCTCTTGGATTATTATTTATGTTGTCATACTCTTCTTTGTGTTCATTAAGATATGTTTTGGTATCTTCATTCGACAATATCATATTTAATTCTAAACTTTTTTGTAAATTAATATAATCAATATCGAGATAATAGCTAAAACTTGAAATTAAATCATTTATAAACGACTCTGACTGCTTAATATTTTGCAGATCAATAGGTTTTTTTAGAACACAATGTGCATACCCTTCTTCTATTAAGTAACGTCTAATTTCAACTTGATCAATAACTGATGAATACTGATCAATTAATTGCATTGCTTTTTCAAAATCTGCTTTCTCATTTCCTTTAACATTATAAGCTTTGAATGCTCTTTTCAATAAATCGTTAAGTGTGAATAATCTGGTAAGATTAAATGTAGGATATCTATTCCAGAAAAAACCAGCTAATATTACACGCTCTTCAAGTAGCCAATAAATCAGTCCTTTTTTGTCTAATGAATTAATCATAGTTGTTAATAGTGGATTGAACCAACACGATAATTGTTCATATATATTGAGAGCTTCATCTTTAGTTATAATATTTAAACCATTACATTTTGGGCATATCGGTTCTTTATCAGCTACTACCTTTTTGCTACCACACTTATCGCAAAATTTCCATTTATTATCGTTATCACACATGTGTTTGTATATTTCGTTAACATGTAATAAAATAACTTTTGTTTATATTGAGACTAAATTTGCTTATGGCAATCTTTCTTTTGAGTCCATATTTCTAATAAAATATGCTTACTACCCACTTTTCGCAGGAAAATTTCGCATTTTCATAATTTTTACTACTATCGATTTTCCATTTGACGTAATTTTGATTGCACTTTTGGGCATGAATTAAAGATGGATATAGGTTCATTTAGAAACCAAAAAACGATAGCAATCAATTTCTAACGAGTTCCATTAATATTTCAGATTGTTTTAGCGTGTTTTAAAAACGCTATCAGGGGATATGTTGATTTTCAAAAAAATACTGCGGAAAGTGGGTTACTAATCTCGGTTATATCAAGTTGACGGGTGCTGGACAATTTACAGGCTTAACCGTAGCTGGAAAAATTGTAGCTCCCATAGACTTGACAGTACCGGCGGCGAAATTATTGGATCAGACATTTTTAATGCGTTTCATCAGAAGATATTGAAGTTAGTGGTCATCTGAATATGAATTGATTGTGTATAATAAGAGATAGAAGATTGAGAATTTAAAAAATAGACTACTATTAACAATTTGCCTAGTTTTCTTTTTGTACATATGGCTGCATGTTAAGGTACATTGGAACAAAATCGGTTTTCTTATTCTTCTCTGCAACTTTAAATTCGAATTTTTCATAGAAGCCGGTTGACTCTAATTTGGAGTCCACCAGGAGATATCTACAACCTATATTATCACAAGTAGATACCACTTGAGCCAGAATAATTTTCATTAAAAAAGTTCCTATCCCACATCTTTCGAACCTGGAATCAACCGCCAGTCTTGCAATTTTAACCGCTGGATATTTTCTATATGGGTAAGATTTGATTCCATCAATTACATTTTTGGTTTCAATTGTGTCGGCTGCTAGAGAATAGAATCCGACCAGAGAACCATTGCAAAAACATAATCGTGTTCGGTTGACTAAATTATTTTGATCTAACAGGGCATTGGTCTTTAAAAAATCATTTAACTCTTCACTTTCGCAGTTAAAAGAAGAAAGATCGTCAGCTTCATCGAGAGGCAGTATAATAAGTTCATTGTCGAGATTTTCGTGCTTTAAGTTCTCTGACTTTTCGCTCGTTTTTCTCATATAATTCCCTGCCTTCGGCAATCATAGCTAAGACTAAAGGTGATGCTTTTGGATTGTCATCGTATTCGATGAATCGTTTTGCATCCTCTCCTTCAAGGACTAACCCTAACTCAACTGGTTTTGCCATTAATTTTACCTCATTTCATTATTTAGTAGTCAGCTTTATTTATAACTAACTTACAAGGACTTACTAACTTAATTACAAGCATAGATGCTGCTAACAGTGTGTTATTTATAACACGCTTTTTACAGCAATTGCCAATTCTCCTTTTTCTTTTTTGTCAGTGACCGCCCGATATCTGCTACTTCGCAGCATGCGGGCGTGGAGAGAAGTTTTAAGATAAATTTAAAAAAGAGATTGAAGAATTAAAAGCAACCCTCTGTTCGCCCTTTCTTTATTTTTGACATCACATTATTTTTTACTATATGCTCGTATTTTCTCCAGCTGCTTCCATCTATTTCGGGCATTGAGACAATGTAAGCTTCGCTTCTTTTCTGGCCGGTGCAGGAGTCGATTGCTTTCTGGATGGCGTCAGGGTCTTTATTTCCGATCAGGTCTATGATTTTTATTTCCTTGATAAAACGGGAGATTGCAGTCATGGGAATTTCATTTAGGTAGGACAGTGGGGATTTTGAACCGATTATTTTTCTTGAGCCTGCCATTGTGGAAACTCCATTTTCGGCAAGTGAAACCAGGGACTGACCTGCCCAGTGGGCGCTTTCTTTTCCGCAGACGACCAGGTAGTTTATGTTTGGATTTGCAAGCACATTAGTTATTATCTTTTCAATCCCAAAGTTTGCAGTAAAACAGGTCCCACAGATTGCATAGTTCTTAAGTCCCCATTCCTTGTAGTCAGAGGCAAGAGTTACTACAGCTACACTCGAATTTGTGTCTCCTACTACGTAGTTTCCGGAAGTTATAGGCCATTCCATAGCGTTTTGCTCCTATTATCTATAACAGATTTTTTATTGAAATTTATCTTTTAGTTCAAATTAACATAGAGCCTATCCCAAAACCTATTTTATTCTAAATCATCGTGAGTTTTTGGGATTATTTTAGTGATTAGGTATTCAATTGATTGTTCCAAATACAAGATTCAAAAAAATCAAATTCTGAATTTCGGGATAGGCTCATAATAATTTTATGGAATACTGTATAATTGAACAAATATATGCCAGCTCTGCAGCAAATTTTTTACTGCAGCAGTGATATCATAATAAACTTAATGATTTCTGATATCCTGACCTAAACTCCGTGATTTCTGATATTCTGATCTATACTCCGTGATTTCTGATATCCTGACCTAAACTCAGTAATTTCTGATATTCTGATCTACACTCAGTAATTTCTGATATTCTTATCCAGACTGCTCCCATAGATACTTATAACAATGTGCCATCTATAACACGCTTTTTATGTTAATTGCTGATTTTTTTCTTCTCTTTTGCCAGTGATAGCCCGATATCTGCTCACTTTGTGAGCGTGCAGGCTTGGAGGGGAATTTTGAATTTAAATTCAAAAAAGTGTTTTTAAAAAGATAAACATAAATGAATATTGTAGTTTTATGTCATTTTTAGGTCTCTCAACTATTTTACATGAGAAAAGGAGGAAGCTGGAATGGCTGAATACTGTACATATGAAAAATATGTATTTAAAAAGAAGCTTGAAACTCTAAGAAATAAAAATGGAAAGAGTACAGAATTAATTTCCCTTTATATTCCTTCTGATAAACAGATTTCAGATGTTACAAATCATTTGAGGGAAGAGCATGAGCAGGCTTCAAAAATTAAGTCTAAACTTACCAGCAATAACGTACAGGGAGCACTTGATTCTTTGTTGGCAAAGTTAAGATCTCTTAACAAAATACCGGAAAATGGGATAGTTTATTTTACAGGAGTTATCGATACTGGAGCTAACAGGACAGGTATGGTTACTGAAGTTCTTATTCCTCCGGAACCTGTTGTAGATTACATATATCACTGTGATTCTGTTTTTTATCTTGAGCCTCTTGAGGAAATGCTCAGAGAGTGCAGTACTTATGGGTTTATACTTCTTGATTTAAGAGAAGCGACTATCGGAATGCTTGTAGGTAGGCATACTGAAGCTATTAAGCATCTCCATTCCACTGTCCCTGGAAAACAAAGAAAAGGAGGTCAGAGTGCACATCGTTTTGAACAGCTCAGACGCATTGCCATTCATGATTTCTACAAAAGAATAGGGGATGCTGCAAGTGATGCATTCCTTGAACTAGATCCATCTGATCTTAAAGGCATTCTTATAGGAGGGCATTCTCCAACTAAAGACGAGTTCAATGAAGGTGGATTTCTACATTATGAGCTTCAGAATAAGGTTCTTGGGTTGTTTGATACAGAGTATACGGACGAATCAGGTTTTTCTGAGTTAATAAATGCAGCAGAGGATACTCTCCAGGGTATTGACTTAATTAAACAAAAGAAAGATATTGAAATGTTTTTTAAAGAGCTCACTACCGAGTCTGGTAAAGTATCCTATGGAGAGGACAATGTACGGGCGAATCTTGAACTAAAGGCAGTTGATGTGCTTTTACTTTCTGAAGATCTGCGGTCTGAAAGAGTAACTCTTAAATGCAGTGCTTGCGGATATGAGAATAAACGGGCAAGAAAATGGAAATCCAATGAAGCTGTTCCTGTTGCAGGAAATTGTCCTGAATGCGGTTCTGCACTTGAAGTCACGGATGTTATTGATGTTGTTGGTGAATTCTCAGAACTCGCTGATAAAGGCAATGCAAGGATTGCTTTTATATCAACAGATTTCGATGAAGGCTCTCAACTTATGATAGCTTTTGGTGGAGTTGCTGCAATCCTTAGATATAACACAGGGGTTTAATTTATTTCAGTTTGCTTTAATTTGTTTTAGTTTGCTTTAATTTATTTTAGTTTGCTTTAATTTATTTTAGTTTGCTTTAATTTATTTCAGTTTATCTTAGTTTATCTTAGTTTGTCTTAGTTTATTTTAGTTTATTTTAGTTTATCTTGGTTTATCTTGGTTTATCTTAGTTTGTCTTAGTTCATGAGTGCCGTATTACGTGATTTCCAGTCGCCAATAGTTCATCTACTGTTACAAAATTAAATCCCTTTTTCTGTAATTCCGGGATTGCTCTGTCTAAAGCCGACACAATCCCGAAGTTTGCCTCATGAGTTCCACTGTGTCCATCGTGGCATAAAATAATTGATCCATTTTCAGTATTTCTCACTATGTTGTTGTAAAGATCTGCTGGTCCATACGTGTAAATGATAGGTCCGTCAAGAATAACAGCAGGTTCGGTGGAACTATCTCCTGAGCGACAGCTCCATAAAACAGTTTTGAGGTCAAGTGCTTTTGTTATATTACTTACTCTGTCGTCGATGTTGCCGTAGGGAGGACGAAAGTACACAGGAAGTTTTCCTATCAAATTAGTGATTATATTTCTGGTTCTGGACAGTTCATTATTAAGAATTTCTTCATCAGTAAGTCTGGAAAGAGCTAGATGATCATAAGAATGAACGGCTATGAGATGGCCTTCATCATTTGCACGTTTGACAATTTCGCTGCCCGTTATGTACCTGCCTGTATAGTCCTGAGCAGCAATGTTTTTGTCAATGCAGTAACCAAGACAAAAAAATGTGGCTTTAGTTCCATACTTCCGAAGCACATCAAGGATATATGGGGTTATTCTGCCTGGACCATCGTCAAAGGTCAGAGCAATATTAGGGATTATAGGATTACCTTTTACAATTATCTCTTTTGACATCATAATACCTATGGAAGTTTTTGCTTGAGTCTACTTTTAAACCTTAACAATAGTATTTGGAAAGGATAAAGGATTTTTGTCTTGGATTTAATGTAAAAAAATAGAAAAAAATATATGTCTTTTCTAGAGTTTCATTATTGGTTGTTTTCCATTATTGTTTGTATATGTGTTAATGACTGCTTTCAATCTCTTCTGTTTATACCCCAAAATATCAGTTATTTTATATTAAAGAAAAGAAATAAATATATGATAATATCTAATATTAGAAACTATAAGTAAATTAAATAGAGAAAAGCCACCTCTGAGATGAAAAACAATGGATAAATTAGAAAAAATATTCGGGAAAACTGCACAGATGACAGTCCTTAAGAATCTTATTGAAAGACAAAACGAACCAACTTATCTTTCAGGAATAGCTGAGGAAACTGGATTGTCACATGCAAGCGTATCACGTGTCATCACACCTCTGGTTGGATCGGGAGTTGTTACAGAAAAACCCTTCGGAAAACAAACTCGAATTTTCCAGTTGAACTCGGAAAGCGAAGCTGCAAAGTTGATAGTAGATTTTTACAATAAAATTAACCAGACAAAGATTGAAGCCTAAACAATAATAAGCATGTTGAAGCTTAAACAATAATAAGCATGTTGAAGCTTAAACAATAATAAGCATGTTGAAGCTTAAACAATAATAAGTGTGGATGCTTTAACTCCCAAGCATGGGATGCTTTAACTCCCATTTTTGTTTTTTTAAATGTTTGCCTATCATGTTACTATCGTTTCTAAGGCTTCAACAAATAATATTCTAAGACTGAAAGACTAATTTCCTTATGTGAGCCTCTTAACCAGTACTCAGGACCAAATATTCTTTTATATACTCTTAGAATTTAATTAAAGGTAGTACCTAATATTTAAATGCCTTAATTTAACTCTAATGTGTGAAGTCCCCTTTCTCTACAGCTTCCGTTGAGAACCGGAAGGTGGCAGGTGGGGGATGAAAACCGTCAAGTTCAAAGAATATTCTTTCACAAAAATTATTTATTTTTTTTAAAGCCTATTACTCTCGGATGTTAAAGGCCTATAAGTACCGAGTCTACCCAACAAAGATCAGAAACGACTTATAAAAGTTCATTTTGGAGCTTGTAGATTTGTCTATAATTGGGCTTTAGAACAGAAAATAAAAATTTATGAACAATATTTGAGTCAATATACCTGTTCTTTTTTACTCTTTTTATACTTCATTGCAGTAAGTTTAGAAAACAGATCCATATGAATACAGGGTTAGTATGTATATTGCACAGATTTATAATTTGAATGAAAAATATGATATCTAATAGTCGAATAACACTGTAAATCGTTAAAAGTTTAACTCTATCGGTTTTTTATTTCAACTGCAAGAACCCAAATATCTCAAAAAGAGATTTATATAGTAGACAATATATAGTGAAGAAGGGAATTAAGGTAGATAAAAGAAATTAAGGCAAATAAAGGGGATTAAAGCAGATAAAGGGGATTAAAGCAGATAAATTGTTTTCATATAAGTTTTCTATAACTTATTGAAGGTGTCTGCATCTGAAAGCTCAGAGCGGAAAAATGCTTTAGAAAAATGCTTTATGTTGAGAAAATTCAGTTATCCTGATGCGTAGTGTTATTCCTTAGAGTCCTTTATCTTCGTCATCAGTTTCTCAGCAAAATACTAACTAATTTTGTAAATTAGCTCAAGGATAGAAAGTAAGGCAATACTACCTGAATTTACCTGAATTTACTTGAATTTACTTGAATTTACTTGAATTTACTTGAATTTACCTGAATTTACCTGAATTTACCTGAATTTACCTGAATTTAAACTTTCATAGGATATGTTAAAGAGGGGTATATAGGCATGATCTTATCAAATCCAGACACTCCTGATGAAGACAGAGAACAACAAAACTCGGAAAAAAGAGGAAATTATAGCATTTTCCAGAAAAAATCTTCAGAGTCGGATATTACTAAGGATCATGCGAAAGATGTCACTCTGTGGCATTCACTGGGAGCAGAAGAGATATTTAGAAAACTTGCTTCATCATCGAGGGGCCTGGACACTGAAGAAGCAGCCACAAGGCTGCATGAATATGGAAAAAATATTCTTCCAACACGAAAACCTCCAGGACTTGCAGAAATAGTTTTTCATCAATTTAAAAGCCCTTTGATTTATATTCTTCTTATTGCAGGAATTATCTCAGTGCTTCTAAATGACTTGAGAGACGCAGGATTCATTTTTCTTGTAGTAGTAATAAATGCTGTAATAGGCACTATACAGGAATGGAAGGCTGAAAAGAGCGCATCTCAATTGCAGACCATTTTAAAAATTGTGTCTCGGGTCAGGAGAAATGGATCTGAGATTCAGATTCCAGCAGAGGAAATCGTTCCTGGTGATATAGTCCTGCTCGAATCAGGGAGCCGAATTCCTGCCGATCTTCGTATTCTCTATGCCTCCAACCTCACAATCGATGAGTCGCTTCTCACTGGAGAATCTGCTGCTGTAGAGAAAACTGTGGACATCCTCGTAGAGGACACTCCTGTGAGTGATCGGGGCAATATGGCATATGCAGGAAGTACTGTAATTACAGGGCGTGGTTGTGGAGCTGTAACTGCAACCGGAAGCCGGACAGAAGTCGGTATGATTGCGCGGGCGGTCACAGAGACCGAATCTGCAAAACCGCCTTTGCTCATTCGCATGGAAGACTTTTCCCATAAAATCGGAATCGCTGTAATTGCAGCAAGCGTTGTGATGAGTGCAGTTGCCCTCTCGCAGGGGATTGCGCCTGTTGAGGTTTTTTTCCTTGCAATTGCCCTGATAGTATCCGCAATTCCTGAAGGGCTGCCTGTAGGGGTTACAGTAGCACTTTCAATTGCGTCTACAAGAATGGCTAAAAGAAATGTAATTGTTAGGAGTCTTTCTGCGGTTGAGAGCCTGGGGAGCTGTACTACAATCGCAACTGATAAGACCGGGACTCTGACTGTCAACCAGCAGACAGCAAAAACGGTAGTATTGCCTTCGGGAGACCTGTTTGAAGTTTCAGGAGAAGGTTATCTTCCTGTCGGCCAGATCAAAAAAATAGCACAAACAAATGAAGCTTCTCCGTCGGATGACGAAGAGATGGAGAGCTTACGAAGGCTTGCACTGGCGGCTACAATTTGCAATGAAGGCACTCTATACAAGGAAGGTGAGACATGGGTTCACCATGGAGACGCCATTGACATTGCATTTCTTACGCTGGCATCCAAGCTGGGAATCGATCAGGATAAGGTCAGAAACGAAGTAAAAATAGTCGCCGAAGTTCCGTTTGAATCAGAGAGTATGTACGCTGCTGTGTATTATCGGGAGAATAAAAGTGGACCTATAAAGATAGCTGTCAAGGGAGCTATGGAAGCTATCCTTCCGTACTGTACAAAAATGAATTCTCTGAGAAAAGTTGTTCCAACTGATCCCGATTTACTTAATAGTGAACTTAATTCCCTGATGGAAAATGGGTATCGTGCGCTTGTAGTAGCTGAGGGTATAGTCTCAGAGGAGACAAATGGTGCTTTTGATCTCAAATCTGTAAATCCAGAGCTCACGTTTCTGGGCATCGTTGGGTTTATAGACCCGTTGAGACCTGATGTCAAAGAAGCAGTCCAGACTTGCAAAAAGGCTGGAATTGATGTTATAATGATTACAGGAGATCATCCGAAGACTGCATTTGCAATAGCAAGAGAACTTGGTATAGCATATTCAAAAGAAGAGATGATATCTGGAAGAGAGATTGAAGAGCTTGGTGACTCTGAACTTCCAGCCTGTATTAATGCTCTCGATAAGGCACGGGTTTTTGCAAGGGTAACACCAGTACAAAAGATGCAGATTGTGGATTCTCTTGTCAGGAAGGGACACTTTGTTGCTGTCACCGGGGACGGAGTCAATGATGCCCCTGCACTCAGGAGGGCAAATATTGGTGTAGCAATGGGATCAGGAACCGATGTAGCTAAAGACACGTCATCGATGATCGTAGCTGACGATACATTTTCTTCGATTGTTGCAGGGGTTGAAGAGGGAAGAATAGCCTATGATAATATTAGAAAGGTTACCTTTCTGCTTGTCTCAACTGGGCTTGCAGAAGTGGTTCTTTTCATACTCGCGCTTTTTGCAGGTCTATCTATACCATTAATTGCAGTACAACTCCTGTGGCTTAATCTCGTCACAAACGGAATTCAAGGAGTGGCACTGGCTTTTGAGGCAGGAGAACCCGGAACCATGCACAGAAAGCCGAGAAAACCTGAAGAAGGAATTTTTAATAGCCTGATGATAAAAGAGGCACTACTCTCAGGAATAACTATTGGTATAATAGCTTTTATAGTTTGGTCATGGTTAAATGGGGAAGGGTATGAAGAAAACTGGGCAAGAAATCTTCTTTTGCTTTTAATGGTACTCTTTGAGAATTTCCATGTATTTAACTGCCGTTCAGAATATCGGTCCGCGTTTCGAGTACCTCTCAGGAATAATTACTTTCTGGTTATAGGTGTCGTTTTGATGCAGGGGCTCCATATCCTTGCTATGCATATACCTTTTATGCATGATCTTCTAAGTATAAGTCCGGTTTCATTTGAAGACTGGCTACTTTCTTTCGTAATAGCGAGTATGGTCGTAATTGTGATGGAAATTTTTAAAAGAGTAACTCTGGTGAAAACGAAAATTTGAATCTATTGGGAAAGTCAATAATGGCACATTGAAAGTTATAGTGTTCCGTCTCTATTATGTATTGCTTACTCAAAAAGTTACAATAGATCCACACATTTGTTGAAATGATAGAAACAGATGTGGATTATCGATGGCATGTCTTTAGCTACATCGGTTCTTACTATCTGAGTATGCATTGAAACCTCTGACTGAAGGGAAATAGATAATAAGGTGCTTGATCGTCGTAAACTGCATTACATGTCGGAAGAAATAAATTATTATTCGAAAAAGGACACATTCCAGACTGGAAATGTCTCTGAGCCAGGTAAAGGGCTTGTCTTTGCAATGGCCTGTGCATGTGGAATTGCAGTGGCGAACATCTATTATAACCAGCCAATGCTTGGGGTTATCACTCGCTCCTTTCCTGGCGAATTGGCTCCCAGCCTCATTCCTACTGCTACTCAACTCGGTTACGCAATCGGTTTGCTGCTTCTGGTGCCTCTGGGAGATCTGATAGAACGTCGTCGACTCATCGTATCCCAGTTCCTTGTTTTGGCCTTATCACTGCTTTTTGCCGCCGCCGCATCTACTGGTTGGGCCTTGCTGAGTGCTTCACTTTGCATTGGCTTTACCGCTTCTGTCACGCAGCAGATAATACCGGCTGCCGCATCACTAGCCTCTGATAACCGCCGAGGTGCAATTATAGGTAGCGTTATGAGCGGGCTGTTGAGCGGCATGCTTTTGAGCCGGATTCTTGCCGGTTTTATCGCTACTAACTACGGCTGGAGAGCGATGTTCTGGCTTGGCATTCCCCTAGTTCTGGCTGGTGCGGCAGCAATGGCGCTGTTATTGCCGCTCAGCCATCCCGTGACTTCTATGAACTATGGCTCGCTGCTTCGTTCACTCCTACAACTTTGGCGCGAGGAATCCAGGCTACGTCGCGCCACATTTATACAGGGTTTGCTTTTTGCCGTGTTCAGTGCCTTCTGGACGATCCTCGCACTTCATCTTGAACAGCCCCCTTTCCACCTCGGCGCCGACGTCGCAGGACTTTTTGGAATTCTTGGGATGGTTGGAGTGCTTGCTGCTCCCATAGCTGGACGTCTAGCCGACCGCCGGGGACCAGGCCAGGTTGTTTCTACAGGTGCGTTTGCCGCTCTGCTAGCCTGGCTGATTCTTGCAGGCTGGAATTCTCTTGCTGGCCTGGTTTTCGGTGTCATGCTTCTTGATTTCGGGATGCAGAGTGCCATGGTTGCCAATCAACAGGTAATTTACGGGCTTAAGCCACAAGCACGCAACCGGGTGAATAGTTTGTTCATGGTAGGGATGTTTATTGGCGGCAGCCTGGGGTCTGGAGGTGCAATGCTGGCCTGGAAGATAGCAGATTGGAAGGGCGTTGCCGTTTCTGCTATTGCTGTAGCACTTACAGCTTTCCTGGTACCACTTTTGCTCCAACGCAATCATTCATGAAAAATTTTCAGAATTTCAGAATTGCATGGGTTATTGATAGTTGTTTGCTACTCAATAATAAAGTTTAATGAAAAGTATTTTCTTGCAGGAGAAGGGACAGAAAATACTAGTATATTATAGAAAATGAAATATAAAAATACTACCTAGTAATGAATCACTGTATTTCTAAATCCGTAACTAACAACTTCCCAATTTTGGGAAAAGCTTCATTATTTAAAAGCTTTAATTTACTTTTGAGAATTATTTAAGTTTCAATATTTAATTTATTACAATTTTAGGTAAAATTAAGTGTACATAAGAGGATCAAATAGCATGTTTTATAAGTTTAAAAGTATTATCTCTAGGTTATAAATTGTTATGGAACCTAAAAGACGGAAGGTCTAATATAATAATATAGATCAAGGGATGGCACTATTGAATTATTTTAACGTTAAAAATTATTTTCTTAAATCACTACAAACTTTTTATATATTTTAAGTATTAAAAAATAGTACGATAGTTACAAATAACTTGTAAATAATTATTGAAAGTTAACTGTTTTGTTGCCTAAGAGAGGGAGACTAAGGGGATAATGACAGCTAAAATGGAGCAATATCCAGCAATGAACTCGAATCCTGTGCTCGGTGTGGCAAAGGATGGTGTTATTCTTTACTCTAATAAGGCAGGGGAATCCTTATTGTATGAATGGGGTGTGAGAGTCGGAGAAAAATTACCTCCGAATCTCGAAATTTTTGTCCAAAGGGCAATTTCCCGGAAAGGTATTGAAAAAATAGAAGTCACTATGGGTAAAAAAGTATACTTTATCGTTTTTGATCCCTCGCCTGAACAAGAATGTGTAAACATTTACGGATTTGACATAAGTAGCCGTAAAAAGCTTGAGGGACAACTTCAGGGAAGTGAAACTCAAGAAAAGGCAAACCTGGAGCTTGCCAGGATTATTGATGCTAAAGCGGTCCAGTCCCTTATGAGTGACTTCTATACGCTTGCTCATGTCCCTATGGGCCTAACCGATTTGGAAGGCAATGTTCTGGTGAGTGTTGGATGGCAGGATATCTGCATGAAATTCCATAGGGTTAGTACTGAAGCTTGCAAGAATTGTGTAGAAAGTGACATAAATCTAACTGCTGGAGTTGCTCCGAGAGGATATAAGCTGTACAAATGTAAAAACAATATGTGGGAAGTAGTAACTCCAGTTATGGTAGAAGGTCAACACGTTGGCAATATCTTCTCTGGACAGTTCTTTTTTGATGACGAGCCTCTGAACTATGAACTTTTTCGGTCTCAAGCTAGGAAATATGGCTTCAATGAGGAAGAATATATAAAGGCTCTTGAAACAGTTCCTCGGCTTAGTAAGAAAGCTGTGGACGCAGGCATGGCTTTCTTCATGGCCTTTGCTAACATGATATCACAACTAAGCTATAGCAATATCAAGTTATCTCAGTCACTGGCCGAACGTAATTCGGTTGTAGACGCGTTGCGAAAGAGCGAAAAGCGTGAACGAGCTCGTTCGGATGAACTTGCAGTAGTATTGGATGCCGTGCCTGTAGCCGTGTATATAGCACGTGATCCCAAGGTGCTTCAGATAACTGGTAATCGTCTATCCTATGAATGGCTCCGGACTCAGGTGGGTATAAACTTATCCAAGTCAGCTCCAGAGGGAGAGAAGCCAGAGATGTTTAAATTATTCAAGGATGGGTTAGAGATCCCGCCTTCAAAAATGCCGTCACAGTTAGCGGCTACGGGCATAGAAATAGACGACTGCGAGCTAGATATCGTATCTGCTGACGGCCAGATACGACATGTACTGGGTAATGCCAGACCTCTACATGACGAGCAAGGAAATCTACGTGGATCAGTTTCTGCGTTTATAGACATCACAGCGCGAAAAAGAGCAGAAGATGCTATCAGGTTATCAAACGTTTATAATCGAAGCCTAATTGAAGCAAGTCTGGACCCTCTGGTAACTATTGGGCGTGACGGTAAGATTACCGATGTAAACAATGCTACAGAACAGATTACTGGATATTCTAGAAATGAGTTGATTGGAACTGATTTTTCAGATTACTTTACCGAACCTGAAAAAGCACGTGCAGGCTATCAGCAGGTATTCATGCAGGGTGAGGTTCGGGATTATACCCTGGAAATCCAACATAAGGACGGACATATAACTCCTGTTTTGTATAATGCTTCAGTTTATAAAGATGAGAATGGCAAGGTTATGGGTGTCTTTGCTGCTGCACGTGATATCACAGAGCGAAAGAGAGCTGAGGAGGCACTTCTGGAAAGTGAATCACGTTTGAGGCTGGCCCAGGTTTCTGCAGGCGCAGGCATATGGGATTGGAATATGTCTGCCGGCAAGATTGAGTGGTCTGAAGACCTATTCCGCCTCTTTGGTTTAGATCCCAGGAAATCTGATGCTAGCTTTGACTTATGGAGAAGTCTGGTCTATCCTGACGACAGGCTGGTTGCGGAAAGACGGATTGAAACAGCAATCGACAACCATACCTCCCTCGCGAGCGAATACCGGATCGTGCTTCCATCGGGAGAAGTACGGTGGATCAATGCCCTCGGCAATACGACCTACTACAGCAATGGGAAGCCTCAGCGTATGTCCGGTATTTGCATTGACATTACCGAGCGCAAATGGGTTGAAGAGGCGCTGCGGGAAAGTGAAGAGCGCTTCCGTGCTCTGGTGACTGCCAGTTCAGAAATGGTATATCGTGTGAACCCTGATTGGACTGAGATGCGCTATTTCTATGGTCGAGGTTTTCTTGCCAATACAGAAAGCCCAAGCAACACATGGATTCATGAATACGTTCCTCCGGAAGATCAGCCGCATGTGATGGCAGTCATCAATGAAGCTATCCGGACGAAGAGTACTTACGAACTGGAACATAGGGTCCGTCTAGCAGACGGCAATTTAGGATGGATTTTCTCGCGTGCGGTTCCGATGCTGGATGCAAATGGCGAAATCGTTGAATGGTTTGGAGCTGCCAGTGACATCACAGAACGCAAAGAAGCAGAATTTAAGTTAAAAAAAGCACATGAAAATTTAGAAAAAATGGTTGAAGAGCGTACCGCAGAACTTGAAAAAGCTTACAACTCGCTGAAAGAAAGTGAAAAAGGTCTTGCAGAAGCTCAAAAAATGTCTCATATTGGAAATTGGGAGTGGGATATGGTAACGGACAAAGCATACTGGTCCGAGGAAATGTATCGTATTTTCAGACGTGATTCTCAAGAATCAGCACCACCTTACAACGAGTTTTTAAATTACATACATCCAGATGATCGAGACTATGTGGATAGTGCCCTTGCCATTAAGAACGCGGTAAAAGGGCAAACTTACAGTATTGAATATAGGGTTGTCCTGGATAATGGGAAAGAGCGCATAGTTCACATGCAATCTGAAGTTATTTTTGATGAAAAAAACAACCCTCTTAGAGCTAAAGGAATTATTCAGGATATTACAGAACGTAAAGAAGCAGAAGAAGCCTTAGCAAATGTTGAGATTGCCCGTAAAAAGGAAATTCACCATCGGATTAAGAATAATCTGCAGGTAATATCTTCACTTCTTGACCTTCAGGCTGATAAGTTCAATAATCCGAGAGTTATTGAGGCTTTCAGGGAAAGCCAGAACCGGGTTATATCTATGGCTCTCATCCACGAAGAACTTTATAAAGGAGAAGGAACTGATACGCTGGACTTTTCGACATACATCAGAGAGCTAGCTGAAAATCTTTTCCAGACTTACAGCCTTAAAAGCAAAAATATCCACCTTTCAATGGATCTGGAAGAAAATATATTTCTTAATATGGACACTGGTGTCCCATTAGGAATAATTGTCAATGAGCTCATTTCCAACTCTCTCAAACATGCATTTCCCGACAAAGGCAGGGGAGAAATCCAAATTAAACTACATAGAGACAAAAAAGGCAAGTCTAAAAAGGAAGGCGATAAGGATACCAGTTTTATTCTGATTGTTTCAGACAATGGTATAGGCATTCCTGAAAATCTCAATATTAAAGATGTTGATAGTCTTGGTATACAGCTGATAACTGCTCTCGTAGATCAGTTAGATGGGAAGTTTGAATTGAGAAGGAACAATGGCACAGAGTTTACTATGAGATTTAAAGTGATAGAAAAAATATAATCTTACTCAAGTAGGCTCAAAATCGCAGGAAAAAGAATAAAAAATTTTGTAATATTTAGGGTTATAATTTGGTAATGATTGGGGTTGTAATTTGGTAATAGTTAAGGTTGTAATTTGGTAATGATTGGGGTTGTAATTTGGTAATAGTTAAAGTTGTAATTTTGTAACGATTAGGGTTGTAAATACAATTGGATATGTGTATTATTACATACCCGCAATAGTTAACATTTTTAGATAATTGGCCTTTCAAGTCCACTAAATAGAATCACTCTTTTTTAAAGGTTTGCGCCCTGCCCGGACCTACTGAAATGTAATTAATCGGTACTTCCATCAGTTCTTCCAATCTTTTTACATAGTTTCTTGCGTTTTCCGGAAGTTCCTCGAAGGCTTTTACTTCAGTAAGGTCAGTTTCCCAGCCAGGAAGGTCTTCGTAAACAGGCATGCACTCGGCAAGATCAGCAGTAAGTTCTGGAGGATAATCAAGATTTTCCCCCTTGAAGGTATAGCCGGTACAGATCCTGATTGGATTAAGGCCTGTGAGTACATCCAGTTTGGTCAGGGAAATTTCGGTATATCCATTAAGAGCAATAGCTTTCTTCAGTAGAGGTAAATCAAACCATCCACATCTTCTGCCTCTCCCAGTAGTAGTCCCAAATTCTCCTCCGGCTTTTTGTAGTCTTTCCCCGAGTTCTCCTGTTAGTTCCGTTGGAAGTGGGCCTTCACCGACTCTTGTGATATAAGCTTTTACTATAGCAATTACATTATTTACTCTTGTAGGGCCAACTCCGAGGTTGGCACAGGCAGAGCCTGCAATTGTAGAAGAAGAAGTTACGAATTTCTGCGTTCCGTGTATAACATCGAGATGTGTACCCTGAGCAGCTTCAGCCATCACGTGTTTTCCTTCATCAAGAGCTTTATTGATTTCTCTGGAGACATCTGTTATATAAGTGGCAAACTGCTTTCCCAGCTCAAGATATCGTTCAATTAGTGCAGGGTCTCTAACGATTTTAGGATCTCCTCCCAGTGTTGCTATTTCCTTTTCTTTCTGGGGAGCAAGTTCCTCAAGTCTTGCAAGAAAACGTTCCTGGTCTACAAGCTCAGCCATGCGGAATTCGTCTCTTGCTACTTTATCGATATACGCGTAACCTATTCCGCGTTTTGTAGTCCCAATTTTCTTTTCCCTTGATTCTTCCCTTAGTCCATCCATTTCGATGTGGTAAGGCATGATTATGCTTGTCTTCGCATCGACTCCGAGTTTTTCGGCATTTACCTGTATGCCATGCTTTTCAAACATTGCGATTTCTTTGGCAAGAACCTCAGGATTCAGGACAACCCCAGGCCCTATTAGAACTCTAGCATTAAGTAAAATACCCGAAGGAATCAGGTGTAATTTGTAAACCTCATTTCCTACTCTGACTGTATGGCCTGCGTTGTTTCCTCCTTGGAAACGGGCAACAATGTCGTAATCTTTTGCAAGAAGGTCAACAATTTTGCCTTTTCCCTCGTCGCCGAACTGCGCGCCTGTGATTATCGTAAACATAAAGTCCTGATTCGGGCTTAACTATTAATAACTTTTTGTTTCACCTCCCGAGTCCAGTCTCGGTAAGACGACTCACATTCCGCTTTAGGAGGGCGATGCCCTTTTTGTGCCTGAGTCCCGTCTTGGAAGGATGATGCCCTTTTCGCTACACTACGCTTCGCTCAAGAGGTCTGAACTATGGGCAAGATAAGTTGTTTTTCAACTTGCTCAAGAAGGATAATTTATCAACAAACTTATCAAAAATATTTGATTGCAATCTGGCAGGAAGGACAGGGACGGGATTTAGATTAAGGAGGATCTGAGGATCAGCAGGCTGAGAAGCATGAGTATTATTGCGAGGATTGCGGCGGTTTTTGTACTTTCTTTATCGCTTCCGAAGATGATTGGGATCGGGCCGAGCATGATTACGCCTCCAGCTTTGATTTCGGATTCGCCTTTTCTTTCGGAGGTTTTTTCATGGAGAGGGCTCTCAGAGTTTGAAGTGCTCTCAAAGCGTGAGTCTCTTTCGAGTGTGTCTGTTCTGTTTGAGTAGCTCTGCGTTGATCTGTATTCCTGGTACAGGCTTAAGGCTACGCCGATCATAATTAGCAAAAATCCGATAAGTATCGTGAGAATTCCAATCGAAAAAAGCATGCTTACATCAGTCAATGTTTCGTTTTCCATAGGAATAAATAGAGGATTGAGATTATTAATCCAAGTCCCAGCATATTTGTTGTTATTTCAGGAGATGAGCCAAAAACTATCGGGATTGGGCCGATCATTATCAGTCCGCCCGTCTGGCTGTTTGAAGGGTGCTCTATAATAGTAAGAACTGTACCTAAAAATAATATAATGATACCAACAAATATGACCGTTGTGCCTACTCTTAGAAAATCCTGAGATGTACGCATGTGGAATGATATAATGCTTTTACTATTAAATCTATCTTTCTAATTTTTTGCATCCGTAGCTTGTCCTGTTTTAATGGTTTACAAAAAGGGGCACAATTTTTCTGCAGTTTTTTCTTTAAAGTCGGAAAATGGTTATATTCTTTGTCCTTTCCAGTCAGGATTAGAACTAGTGCATTGATTCCAAAGTATGTCCGAAATGAATTTTTGAAAACCACGGAAAACACGGAAGATACGGAAATAAGTAGTAAGGGCGTGGTTCTTCCGTGCTTTCTGTGTTTTCCGTGGTTGTACTATCAAGATCGAGTAACTCTGCAACTGACTGCGTTTTCTGTGTTACAGAATTCCATCTGACTTTAAACTAATATTTGCATCATAAGCTGTAATTATTTTCTTATTATGTATATATTTGAAAATCGATGCACTAATTATAGATCCAACGTAACGATCTAACTTAAAGCTCTAACTTAAAGCTCTAACTTAAAGCTCTAACTTAAAGCTCTACGATAAATAAATACGTGTAATTGTTAAAGAGTTAACTTAAAGAGTTTGATCGAAAAGTTAAGTTAAAAGCTCAGTTTTTTCTAAGTTTTCTGTCTAGTTTCTTTCCTGAATAATTTGCTGAAATCTGGAGAATACAACAGCATGTATAATATAGAAAAAGGAATATGATGACTGAACGGAATACAAATGTTGACAAATTCCAAGCGAGTGTCCGAAAGCAATTTAATCAAAGAACTGAATAGATCCTTAATTGGGATATTATACAGGCAGTCGGGATATAAAAATGATCACAAGCGTGGCAGGAACTTATATATACTCTTTTTATATTTATGTATATATTTAATTCCGAACATTTTAACATTCACTGTGAAAAGTAAGAGTACCTTTTAAAGGTCATTTTACTCTTTGATCTTTGTGATTCATACTACAACTGGGGATTTTATGAAGAGGATTCTTGATTTCCCCTTTCTCAGGCTTTACTTCTTGCTTTACTTCTTGTAAAAGCCAGGACAAAAGGACAAAATGTGATCATCCTGAGATAAACTATATAGGCGAATAATCTCTCCGGAAAATAACGCTTAAAGCTTAAATGGGTAAACTGGACTGGATAACTGGTCATTACTGGTTACGGACTGCACTATGGGTCCCGCAGGCCAGTTGGCCTTCAAATCAACTTATTATAAATCAATAATTCCTGAGTGAACTAATCTTTAGATTATGTATAGACTGTATAAACTCAATTTCACGCGATAAAAAAGGTGGTTTTAAGTGTCAGAAGACAGTTCAATAGGATCTTCTCTGGAAGATATCAAAACAAGGGTAGAGTTCCAGCTTGAGAGCGGGAAGATCAATGCTGAAGATGTGAAATCTCTCTTAACCGAAATAGAAATCATGAGGGTCCAGAATGAGAACATGAAGGCCCGGCTCCTTGAAGCAAGTGTAGCAACGGGCAGGCACCTTCAGGAAATCAACAAATTGAAAGCTCATCTGGAACAGCTTACTGAGCCTCCTCTCTTTATTGCAACTATTCTTGAGGTAAACGGAGAAATTGCACTTATAAGGCAGCATGGGAATAATCAGGAGGTTCTTACCCAGATCCCTGAAGAGTGTATTGGAAAGATTGAGCCTGGCATGAGAGTTGCAGTAAATGGGGCCTACTCAATTATTTCCGTAGTCAGCAGAGCTGCCGATGTGCGGGCTCAGGTAATGGAACTCATTAACTCTCCTGGTGTGGACTACAGCATGATTGGCGGGCTGGATGACGTGCTTCAGGAAGTCCGGGAAAGCGTTGAATTGCCACTTACCGAACCCCAACTTTTCGAGGAAATCGGAATCGAACCTCCTTCAGGTGTCCTGCTCCACGGGGCTCCAGGTACGGGCAAGACTCTTATTGCAAAGGCTATAGCTTCTCATGCAAAAGCAACCTTTATCCGGATGTCGGGATCTGATCTGGTCCAGAAATTTGTAGGTGAAGGCTCAAGGCTTGTCAAAGACATTTTCCAGCTTGCTAGAGATAAGTCTCCAAGCATTCTCTTTATAGATGAAATCGATGCTGTTGGCAGCATGAGGACCTATGACGGAACCAGTGGCTCGGCCGAGGTCAACAGGACAATGCTTCAGCTCCTTGCGGAGATGGACGGTTTTGATCCTAAAGGCAATGTAAAGATCGTTGCTGCAACCAACAGGATTGATCTGCTCGATCCTGCTCTCCTCAGGCCTGGCAGGTTTGACAGATCTATCGAAGTTCCACTTCCTGACGAGAAAGGAAGGGCTGAAATTCTTAAAATTCACACTCGCAAGATGAACCTTGCAGATGATGTGGATTTCGAAAAACTGGCAAGAGTCATGACCGGTATGAGCGGGGCAGAAATCAGTGTTATCGTCAAAGAAGCCGGAATTTTTGTGCTGCGTAGGCGCGGTAAACAGATTACCATGGCAGATTTCCTGAAGGCACACGAAAAGGTCGTAAGCACTGAAGAACCTAAAATTCCTCAGGCTATGTTCGTATAAAGCTGTCCCGACAGCCAAACCGATAGGCAAAGCATGAGAAAATGTAACCGGATTACTCTTCAAGTTTAAATACAAGGTTAATGGAAAAAAGAAAATGTTTGTGAATATTTTCTTAAACTTGCCGGGTGGGATACTACTTTCCCGGCAGTTCCTCTATTTTTTTAAAACTCAGACGAAAGATTTATATTTTATAAATTACTTGAAGATATGCTGCCTGATAGGCAAAGCATAACAAGATAACAAGTTGCTCCGATAGTGTAGCTCGGCCAATCATTCAGGACTCTCACTCCTGCGACTGGGGTTCAAATCCCCATCGGAGCACTTTTCTATATTATACCACTTTTCTATATTTACAATTTTTCTATAGCTTTTTATATCTTTTTAATGAGTTCATCTCATAAATAAAAATTACGTCTGATAGCATCGAATTTGGAATTCTCACTCGACTTTCAGATAATTAAATATAATTTTTGGAATGTAATTTTGAAACTCTTTATGATGCAGGAGTAAAACTGGTTTTGGGATGAGCTCAATGTTATTCTAAGTTTTGCAGTTGAACTCAAAGCAGAGCAAATCATTGAATTGATTATCCTAAGATAGTAGAGTTTAAGGGTATCAATTAATCTGTTTTTAATATTTTTATGAAAATAGTCTTTACAGAAACTATGCTCTCTACCTTGATTCCATGGTTTTTAAACATATTGTCAATCCATATTGAAAGTAGTTTGGCAAAAGTAAAGCCAAAATCATGGGTTATTATCAGCTTATAATAGCTGTTGCAATCTTTGTAATCTATAGTATCAACCCAGTTAGTTATCTTGAGATTGACTACTAGCCCATTTATAATTTCTTTTAAATTACATTCCTCAAGAGACTTCTGAAAGTAGAGTTCTATTGTATATTCTATTATTTTATTCCGGATAAAAAGTTCACTTAGCAGTTCTATATCGGCGTTCTCTATCAGCATTTTAAAGGTAGTTTTTTCAATAATAACTAATGATCTTGCTCTTTTAAGGCGCATCCAATATTTCTCTTCCAGAGTTAATTCTGGAATCTGTCTTGAGCTATTATCCAGATTTTCCAGTGCAAGTTCTAAGGCTTTTTGCTGCGTTTCAAATTTTTCTGCGTACTTTTTCAATAATTCCCAATGTCTCTGCGAGATTGTTGTAGAAATTCGGTGTGTTTTCAAAATAATTCACCCCAAATTTCAGACATTTTTCAGAATTTATAGAACTTCTGAAGTTAAACTAAGAGTTAAACTAAGTAGTTAGTATGTTTTAAACCTTCAACTATCTAAAACACATCTAGCTACAGAGTCTATTGTACCTGATTTTAGTCTACAAATGCATACAGTCCGAATTCACTAATTTTTCCAATGCGCATATCATACGAATTATGCGCATACTATACTTACGTTATCTGGGTAGGCTATTTTTACCTGCGTATTTTATGTTATCTTTGTTCACAGCAAAAATGGTGCTCATAGCAATAATTGCTTAGAGTCTGTCTCAAAATTAATTGGTTCTACATTTGAGATCGGCTTACGCATCAGAACTAAAAACAGTAGCATTGAAATTATTCAACACTAAACAAAAAAATGAGATATGTTTAAATATGGGTGTGAGTTCTATGACTACAGAAGACGATATTATGGCCACTCTAAACAATCAGTGGTACAATGCGGTTGTAATGGGGTTGAATTTGGACCCTGCCCAGTTTCAACTAGCTCAGGGAGCAGTTAGTCTGGGTTATAACAACGAAGAAATTTGGGAGTTCTTTGATGCCATTCCACCGGAATCAACAAGTAACTTTTGGGGGATATCAAAACACAATAACCTTTCAGCTGGCTATGGGTCAGTAATCAACAATCTTGTAACTCAAGACTCTGGTGACTTTAGGAAAAAGCTAGGTAACAACTATAATGACTGGCTTAAATACAAGGTAACTAATGACGCCTGGAAAGATATTACAGCAGATGAAATTAATAAAGACCCAGTAGAGGCACTGAAGAAAGTATTCCGAAATTGGGCTGTAAGACATCTTGACTCGGATACTACGAAAGCAGCTCTTACGTATATGGATCAGGTAGATATCGTATCAGTAGCTGTAGGCAAGTGGGTAGCAGCGAAAGGAAATTATGCATACACTGCTGGGGTAACTCAACTAAAAGACAAGGTTGAGGAAGGACAGAAAAAGACGTTTGTATTAGATAGTAATCAGACAAATACCGACACATCCAAATCTTGGGCAAAAGGGAATCTAATTGGAGTGGTTAGTTTCTTTATTGGAGACGCTAACGCAAAATGGGATAACTTTATCCAAACTATTAAGACGAAGGGAGTTAATATGCAGGTCACCTTCAAAAAAGTTGCTACTCTTGAAGGTGGTCCATATTGTCTTCAGACAAATCTTAATCCAGATCTAAATGACTATATGCCTTGGTGGGACTCAGCTGTTATCCAGGCGGCAAAAGCGGATAAAAGCAATAATATGTGGAAACATGAATCTCCAACTTGGGAGGATGCTTTTGGAGAAACTGGTTTCTTTCTTAGAGCTGTCGACGCTTTAATCGTTGTTGATGGTATCGATACGGTCATGACTGTGAAAGCTACGGTAGACACAGACAAGCGTAAAGCTTTCGAGGATTCGGTATCTGCTGGATATTGGCCTTTCTTAGAGGGAGAGGTTAAAGGTGGTTGGAAGCACGATGTTAAATACAGCGATAGTGGAACTGTAACAATCACATCATCATGCCCAGAAGGAAATCCTAACGTCATAGGGGTGCTTGTCAGTTCCATTTAAAGATTTTTTGTTACTTCTTAGCCATTCAGCGAACAAACTTTACCTATGTATGGTTTCCATTGAGTTCCTGAAAACCATACCACATTTATAGCATAATGTTTGCAATTTATAAATGTTATATAGTCAATCTATAAGGAGTTTTTAACTATGGTAAATGCTACTATCGAGATTATACGACAAATGATTGCCCAACCATTTAACTGTAATAATCCAGTTATACGGAGAACTAGTGAACAAGGTAATGAGACGTGGTATTATTTAGTAAATACTACATTTCAATACATAAATTATGACTTTGCAATACATTTCCATCCTACTCTTCAAGGTAATTGGCTTCATGCAAATGAAGCTCAATCTGCTAACCCAAATCAGAATGTACAAATTAATCGTCATAACACCTGGTTTCAAAGAATGTGTGATGCCTCCAGAAATTGGACCCCTCAAGGTCAATTTCACATTATTGCCCAGTGCCCATGAAGAACCTTTAGCGTAGAAGAAAATGGTTTCAATTGATATGTAGTGCTTCTCCAAACTTTCCTTTTTATATTTATTATCTTTCTAGCTGATTCCAAATCTCTAAACTACTCATCTGAAGCGCTAATATGAAATAGTTAATCGAGTCTCCTATCATAAAAATGATTCAGAAACTCGTATTGAGATGGGAGCGAAATCGGTTTGAGATGAGCTCCTTAATATAAAGTACGTTCCTTGCTGTCCTTTTATGATCTCCTCAAAAAATCACAACTATCACAACTATTTATCTTCAATCATTTTTTTAATTTTTATAACGTTTTTCAAGTAAGAGTAAGCCTGAAAATTGATGTAAGCAAGTCTAGTGCATTTAAGCAGATTTACTTCACACAATTATATTATTTTTCTAATTTATTTCTATTATACATTAAAAATGTTTTAATATGATTTACAGAAAAATGCTTCAACCGAGTAAGTCCTAATAGGTGTAAGGAGAAATTGAGAGAGAAACGATATTAAATGATGAGTACAGGAAATATACAAGATGTTCAAGCTATTGAAAAAAAAACTCCGTGGCTACCTTTTCGGCACAGCTTGCGCAGATGCCCTCGGCCGCCCTGTAGAACACCTGACCCTTAAACAGATAAGGGAGACATACGGAGAACAGGGAATTCTTGAGTTAGCCCCAGAGTCACCCTGGACTGATGATACCCAGTTGATGCTCGTACTTGCAAGAAGCCTGCTTCGAGGAGCAGAACTTGAACTTCCCGAGCTTATGAACAAAATCGCAGAAGAACTTATATTCTGGCTGGACGAACCTGACCTCGGTGCAGGAGCAACCACAAAAGGTGCAGCCCTGAACCTGAGAGACGGAATTCACTGGAGCAATTCGGGATTAAATTCAAAAACATGTGGAAGCCTCATGCGGGTTGGAATCCTTGGCTTTATTTTCCGGAACGACCCTGAAAAACTGATTAAAGCAGCTTCAATTTCCGGCAGAATAACTCACACCCATCCAGCTGCAGATGCTGCCTCGGTTGCAGGAGCATACGCTGTAAAATTAGCTCTTGATGGGGTGGAACCCGAGGAAATGTTTGAACCGCTTCTTGAGGTAACTCAGGGAATCTCTCAGGAATTCACCCAGGCACTGGAAAGTTCCTATAAAACTGCTTATAGTAGCATCGGAGATGAAGAAGGTTTGAAGAAACTCGGGCAGGGCTGGTATGCGGACGAAACTTTTGCACTGGCATACTTCTGCATATTACGTTACCCTAACGATTACAAAAAAGCGGTACAGACCGCAGTGAACATCACCGGAGATTCGGATTCGGTTGCTAGTGTGGCAGGAGGTATTCTTGGGTCCAGGCTGGGAATTGAAGGCATACCAGTTTCCTGGATTGAGGCACTTAAAGAGAACGAAAAAATGGAGGAAATGGTGGGGCCTCTGCTTGAAAAGTATTTTCAGCTTTCAGGAAGTAAATTGAGATCTTGAAATTCGATTGAACTATTGAGTTATATTTGAGGTTTTGAAGTTAAATTGAGGTTTTGAAGTTAAATTGAGGTTTTGAAGTTAAATTGAGGTTTTGAAGTTAAATTGAGGTTTTGAAGTTAAATTGAGGTTTTGAAATGGATTTTTCCGAAAAAAATGGTTCTCTGGGAAGAAACGTTTACTCTGAAAAAAATGACTGTTCTGAAAAAGATTCTCCTGAAAAAAATCTTTTTTCCGGAAAAGGCGTCTACTGCTTGATATTCGAAAACCGGGCCTGTAAGATTGAGGTCGGTAAAAAGGGAGAGTTCTCTTTCAGTCCAGGGTTTCATATCTATGTGGGGTCAGCTCTGGGGCCAGGAGGACTTAAAAGATTACAGAGGCACATCAACCTTTCCAGAAATCGTGACCGAAATCCCAAATGGCATGTTGATTATCTTCATCTGAACCCTGCTTTCAGGTTAGTTTCAGCGGTTTATGCTTTTACTTCTGAGCGGCTTGAATGTGCACTTGCCAACAGGGTAGGAAGGGATTCAGTTTCTGGTTTCGGGTGTACCGATTGTAAGTGCAGTTCTCATCTTTTTTATAGAAACAAAAATCCTCTTCCAGAGATTACTGAAGCTTTTGAAGCTCTTGGACTTTCTGCCCTTGTGCTGGAACTTTAACCTAAGGTCTTTTTTTCTCTATACTGGCAGGAAAGCTTAAGGTAGAGCAGGATTTATTATATTATCAAAAAGATAGAGTTGTTTAATCGGGGGATGTCCAATGGAACAATTCTCTTTTATTGCCTGCATGCCTGATATACCCGGGGCATTGCACAGGGCAGCCGAAATTATCACACGGTACGAGGGAAATATTAACAGGATACAGTATGATCGCAGGATAGATTTACATACTGTTTTCTTTGAAGTGACTGCTCTTCCGCAGGCTTATGAAAAGATTCGTGAAGAACTGGAAAAAATAGGCTATCTCCAGACTTCCCTTCAGCCTGTAGCTTTCGTGAAGTTCCATGTCTATCTCCCGAACTGCCCTGGCGCTTTATTTGACCTCCTGAACTATATCACTTCATCGAAATCAAGCATTACTTTTCTTGATTTTGATGATCGGGGACAGCATCCTGAAAGGCTTGTTGTAGGTCTTCACATTGAGGACCCTAATATGATAGATGCTCTTCTGAACCAGCTCAAGTCCAGATACAGGCTAGATATTTTAGAGTATGATACAACCGGGGAGAAACTTGATGATACGGTATTTTATCTCAGGCTGGCCCAGAAGCTCAGGTCGTTTATCGGGAGTGCTGAAGATGATTTTTTGATGAGGTTTCTGCAGGACATTAATCATATTACCCAGGAACTCTCAAACCTTCAGAAAGATCCGATTGAGGTTTTTGAGAACATTCTGAAAGTTGGGGATTACCTTAATCGGACGTCAGGAGACAATTTTTATGCCGATGTACAGAGGGTCAGGATAAAGGACGATATCGAACTTTTCTGTTTTCAACCTCCATGCGGGGGAAATATCTATCTTTTTGATACCTCTTCTGAAAGGGTCATGATCGACACAGGGTATGGTATTTATTTCCAGGACATCGTGAACATGCTCCAGTACTACGGGCTTGGAGATCTGAGCCGGCTTAAAAGGATTTATATTACTCATGCTGATGCCGACCATTGTGGGGCTGCTGGTTGTTTTCCGGCACCCTCCTATCTTAATCGCGAGACTTTTCTGATTACGCGGGAAACCAGCAGAGCCTATGGATCAAGCAACCAGGATTGTATTTTAGAAGAGGTTTACACGAAGATAATTAACCTTTTTTCCAGATTTACTCCCCCTTCAAATACGGTTCTCTTTCCCGAAGTCTCCCTCTCGGACAAAATAATCGAAAAACGGGGCGTATTCCCTATTATCGCTCGATTCCGGATCGGCGACCTGAAGTTCGAAGTTCTTGAAGGAATGGGAGGGCATATGCATGGAGAAGTTTTCTACTTCTGCCCTGAAGAGGGGCTGCTCTTTCCTGAAGATGCGGTGATCAATTTCAAAAGCTTGAGCCCTGATAGAACTGCATATAATGTTCTGGCTGATTATCTTATGACATCGGTGAACGTTGACAGCAAACTTGCGCGAGAAGAAAGGCAGTCCCTTCTTTCCCTAATTTCCGAGATTGATGAACAGCTCGCCAGGAAAAACAAAAAATGCCTTATCTGCTGTGGTCACGGTTCAATGTCCTTATTGGATAATGGAAAACTTATCGAGTACAAAGGTTCGGAGAGATATGTTGCAGGGCAAAAATGTATCTCTCAAGAAAATTTATAAAAGCTTGAATAAAAAGAGTTCGAAAAAATCTAAAACTCAAACAGTTAAACTCAAACAGTTAAACTCAAAAGAACCAAAGATTTACAGACCAATGATCCACAGACCTAAGATCCGTATTTCCGTTGTTTTCTATCCAGGGCCCATTTTAATTTTTTTAGCTTTATAAACTCAGTCACAAAAATCCGGCATGAAGAGTTTCGGAAAACGTTGAGTAAAATAGATGCGAGGGGTGCGATTCGAACGCACGAATTCCTACGAAAATGGGTCCTAAGCCCATCGCCTTTGACCTAGCTGGGCAACCCTCGCACTAATGTTTGATTTAATTATCTCCTTTAATGTGTTAATCAATATAAAATCGGAAAAAGAGCAGTTAAGATTTCCTTGTTAAAGAATTATTTAATGCGCCGACCGGGATTTGAACCCGGGTTTTGGGCTTGGAAGGCCCAAGTCATAGCCGCTAGACCATCAACGCAAACTGCAACACATCTAGAGGTATTTGTTATATATATTCTTTTCGCTGCCCGAGTTCCATTTCGGGAGGATGGATCTCTTTTCGCTATGCTTCGCTCAAGAGGGCTGAATTATAATGAAGATGATTAACCGAGTCGATCTGGTTGAACTATTCTAATTTTGTTTCGCTCGAGTTTTCCCTTTTGGAAGAACGAAATCCTTTTTGAAATGGCTCGCCCGCAAGCCTTTCTAAAAAAGACTTGACCGAAAACGACGTGATCGATGTGATTAACCGGCTCAACTGTTGTGCTCAAGGGGTTGAACTTTAATTATGATACTGAGCTAGGTGGACTGATTTAGGGATAATAGAAATTTCTTTTTCTATTCACTGGAGGGGGTGATTTTGGATAAACAACGTAACTTTCTATCCACTCTAGCGGAGTTGCTTCAAAAAATACATTTTTTTCATGCTTCTTCGGTTAAGTGAAGAATCGTGATAATTGCGTCAACTTTCTCAATATTTACCGAATAGTCTCATAAATTATGAGCTGAAACAGGGTATCGATTTTATGTAAATGTGCCTAAATATAAGGCCGGCTTCTAATGCAAAATCGATAGCTTTCAGGCAAGAAAATTCCTTAACCGATGTCCAATGACATTTCCTTTACTTATCTTCTTCACTATATTTTTAGTGGTACCTTCCGTTGAAGAATCTCTAATACGCTTCTCTGCACATGTATTTTTTGTGATACAGCAACTGGACAGTTAAAAGTACAGGTGTTCGTTTGAAATTGTCAGGTAGGGTTAAAACTGGATATGAATATATAATCTACCATTAATGGGTGTAAAAATTTTCCATTTATGCCGTTGATCAGTTATATATCTTAATTTTATATGGTTAGTCTTATCTTATTGTCAACCTTTGATTTTCGAAGAAAGTATTTTTCTAACACATATATTTAAGAGTATATTGTAAAAAATATACTCTCAATAATGATATTTTATTACTCTGTTTAAACCAGATTTTTTTGTTAAACTCCCTATTTTTTATTAATTTTTTAATAAAAATATCCTCTTTCTGTTCCTATCTCTCAAAATATTATTATTTGAAATTCTAAGTGATGTAATTTCTTGAGTGTGGTAATAATTTTATCCTGATAATGCACTAACAAATACTATTTCTTTATACTGTAATAAGTAAATCTCTAATATTCCTGACTTCTTGTCCTCTTAATATCTTATTTTCTTGATCTCTTATTTTAATCTCTTATCTTCTTAGTCTCTTCCTGTTTTCTATCGGGGTATCTCTATGATATAGAATAAGTGCCTCTTCTATAGGCCTGAATATAAATTTCAAAAGAGACTTTTACTTTCTGAAACTTTTACTTTCTATGCGATCTGGTTCCAGGGCTTGACCTGTAAGTTGTTCTATTCTGGAATATGGCTTACTTTGAGTTTTTGTTCCTCAGTTCTTTATCTCCAAGTTTTTTATTTCCAAGTTTTTTATTTCCAAGTTTTTTATTCCTGAGTTCCTTATTCCTAAGTTCCTTATTCAGGATTTTCTGTTAAGCTGTTTTGTATAAATTGCATATCCTTTTGTATAACTGACAAAATATTCAGAGCTTAACAAAAAGTTAATGTAATGATCGTGTTATACGGAGTTTAAACGAACACAAAAGATAATACTGCTCGCACTTTTTCATACTGCTGGTCTGTTCTGGCGTGTGCGCTCTGGAGTGTTCTATTATACAGCTGCACGATATCGAGTCTTCAGATAGTCGTTTTGTGATAGCTAGGTCATATCTGATCTCTCAGCTCATATCGGGCAAAAGGTGAAATTCCATAAATAATTATAAAATCCCAGAAAATAATGGTAAATTCTAGAGGATTATTCAATATAGAAATCTTGAGATGACCCCCAATATGACAGTTTTTGAACTAAGGGACGAAAATAATGAGAACCTGAAGGTTCATCTAGAATATATAGGCAGCTCTCCTTCTCCCGCTTGCTGAAGGAAAAAATAAGTATTATACGAAACGGTGTTTATAAAACTGTGTTTCTGAACTTAAGTTTAAGGCGAATAAGATCGTTACCGGATGCCCGTCCAAGTACACGGAGTAATATTGATGAATATTGAAGAGTGGGAAGAATACAGATATGTCGAATCAGGAATAAATAGCTTCATTGATCAAATGGACGAATCCAGCTTAAAAAAAATGGCAGAACATGTCTGTAATACCGGAGGAAAGCGAATTAGACCAATCATCCTCCTTCTCTCCAGTGAGATCTGTTCAGGTTCGTACCAACAGAGCCTCAATGCAGCTCTTGCTATTGAATTGATGCACTCGGCTTCCCTCATCCATGATGACCTGCTGGATCAGGGGCTTGTTAGAAGAAATCTGCCTTCAGCCCCTGAAAAATTTGGCCCTTCTAGGGCTCTTCTTTGTGGCGATTACCTGATTGCAAAATGCTTTGAGTTTATTTCTCCATATGGGGAGAAAGTAGTCCGAGACTTCGGAAAAGCCGGGATGGATATGGCTGAAGGAGAAGTTCTTGATCTGAGACTCGATAAGGACAATTTCGGAGAAAATAACTATTTCGAATGCATTTACAAGAAAACGGCCTCTTTATTTGCCATTAGCGCTTCCATAGGGGCATACACTGGAGGTGCTGATGAAGTTCTGGCCGAGCGTTTTAATTTCTTTGGAAATTGCCTGGGAACTGCATACCAGATTGTTGACGACATTCTTGAGTTTCTTGAAGTGGTCGAAGGCAAGGAATCGAAATTCACATCTGAAACTCTGCCGCATGTTTACATGAAGAATATGTCAAAGGAAGAAGCAATAGAAAAATCTACAGATGCTGTAAAGCTGCGTGTTAATGCCGCAAAAGATGCCCTGTTGACATTTAATGAATGTCCGGCAAGGGAAAAACTCTTTCAGATTACTGATTATATAACTGTTGATATGCTTGAGATTATTTAATCGCTCAGCTTTTCCTGAAAATGAACTGCGACACTGTCAAATTTCCGGTATGTAATATGGAAAAATAATATTATTTAATTTATTTAATCTAATAAGTTTTCTAACTTAATAAGTCTTCCAACTTTTGCCAACAACTTTACCAGGTGTATCCATGCGAGTATATGATAGTCCGGTACTTAAGGTAAATGCCAGTACAGAAAACGAAAAAATTGTGCTTGATACAGAAGGTCCTCTTTCCCAGCTTGCAAAACCTTTCCTCAAACGCGTAAACAACATTTTTGCGGAAGAAAAACCCATTTCAGTGGATGAAAACGAGATAATTTTCTCTACATGGATCCCACCTATTCCGGGGCCTGTTTTCAGTCGGGTGATAGGTGCTGAGATCGCAGCTATCCGGAAAAAAAGGGTCCCTGATCAGTTTTCAATAGGAATTACGGCTCGTTGTCCTAACCGCTGTATCCACTGTGGAGCAGCTGGTATCAAGCCAGAAAAAGAACTTACCCTGGATGAAATTTCCGGAGCTATAGACCAGAGCCTGGATCTTGGGTCTTATCTTATTTCTTTCGATGGCGGGGAGACCATGCTTCGGGATGATCTTGTAGAGATGGTAGCTAGAGTAGATAAATCCAGGGCAATTGCTACCTGTCTCACCTCAGGTTTCAAGCTTTCCGAAGAAAGGGCAAAGGAGCTTAAAGCCGCAGGGTTATATGCCTCAAGAATTAGTCTGGACAGCCCAGTTGAAGCCGAACATGACCGCATTAGGGGCCGAGAAGGTGCATATAGAGATTCAATTGCCGGAATCAAAAATTCAATAGCTGCCGGGATCCTTACTGATATGTTTGTGGTTGTTTCCCCTCACAATATCGATGACCTTGAAGAATTTTACAACCTTGCATTTAACCTTGGAATGCATGAGCTTTCTATCTATGAAATTATTGCCGTCGGGCGCTGGCTTGAACATGAGGATGAAGTAATAGGGGAAAAAGATGTCTCAAGGCTTGAGAAATTCCAGAAAAAAATGAACTCTAAACCTGAAGGTCCCAGAGTCACCGCGTTCCCGTATTTTTTGGGGCCGAGTCTTTTTGGGTGTTTTGCAGGAAGACGATGGATGCATGTCGCTTCGGATGGGGAAGTAATGCCGTGTGCCTACACTCCTCTATCTTTTGGAAATATCTGTGAAGAACCTCTGGAAGCTATCTGGAAGCGTATGGGTAAGCACAAAGCTTACAAAAAAGATAATGCCGTATATTGCATGATGCGCAACCCCGATTTCCGGAAGGAATATATTCATACAATACCTCAGGGCGCAAAGATTCCTTACAGAGTTAAATAATATTTTTTATGTTATTTTTTAATTTTGTTTTTTTAATTGTCTATAAGGAAAATAAAAAATCTCAGAGGTTTTTTCTTAAAATACTCCTCTTTTATTTGAGAATATTCTGACCTTCTAATTTAAATTTTGAATACTGATTTCTGCATACCAGATCCATATGTCTTCGGAACCCTGATAGGAGTCTATTTTAAAAAGTTAGCTTTTGAATGGTTTGATTTTCTCGAAACTGAACTTATTTATAAAAAATCTCTTACAGTTTTGGTCAAATAAAGCAACGTATATTTTTTGCTTAAAAAAGCCTTCAAAAGTTTTTATTTAGGAAAAAAGATGCTAAAATTCCTTATATAAATTGATTCATTTATAATTTTTTATCTGATTTTAATATAGTTTTGAATATATTCTCCAGATTTTACTTAACTTATTCAGGTTACTCTTCACATTTTATTTTCGGCACTTTCTTTGATATTTTTCGGTACTTAATTATATTTCACTGTCAGTGTTCAATTATTTTTTACTGTTATATTTAATCTTTTTCATTTTAACCGGATATTTTGCTATTTATATTTTTAATTTTCTTAAAAATTTCTTATACATTGAATATATAATGATTTTTCATTATAGTTCTCCCACTCTTCTTTGATAAAACCGAAGCTGTTATATAGTTCTTTCGCGAAGGATTTGTTAACTACCTCCATTGGAGTAGGGATTTTTAATTATTAATTTATATATTAAATTTTGAGAGACGGAGATTCACATGGCTAAAAATGAAATCTTATCTGAAATAAAAAAAGCAGAGGAAAGCGCTAAATCAGTGGTTGATGAAGCCATTGAAGCGAAAAACAGGCGTATCTCCGAAGCTCGGGCTGAAGCCAGGGAAATCCTGAAGCAGGCCGAAATCGATGCACATAAAGCTGCACAAGACTCTTTTAAAGAGGGTGAAAAAAAGATCCTGGAGGAAAGAGATAAGATCATAACCGATGGTGAAAAAAACGCATTAGCCATGTCCCAAAAAGCTCAAGCTAACATCGACAAATCCGTCAATTACCTTGTACAGGAGTTTGAGAGGGCGGTCCTTAATGAGTAGACCTAAACAGATGACAAGGGCCGTTATTGTCGGGCACAAAAGCATTCTAAAAGAAACCATCGATGCACTACATGATACAAATCTTTTTCACGTCGAAGACTTTGTTGAAGACGAGTCTGGTTTTAAGATCAGCAAGCCATTCAAAAACGCAGAAGAAGTCTCTAAAAAGCTTGTGAAGATCCGATCTATCGCCAATTATTTGGGGATTGAAAGCAAAAAACCGGTAGTTCAGAAATCTGACGCTGTTCTGCGTGAACTTGACTCTAAGTTAAATGAACTGGACAGGACAATTTCAGCTAAAACGGAATCAATTTCTCAGCTTGAAAATGAATTAAAAGACATGGATTCTCAGAAAAGGGAAGTCCTGCCTTATCTGTCCATCGATCTTGACTTCGATTATTTCCGTGGCTACGAAAGCCTCAAGGTTTTCGCAGGCACTTTAAAAAATAACCTGGAAGCAAGTCAGATTTCTAGTATCACCCAAGCTTACGAACTGTACTTTGATCCTCAATCAAAAGCAGTTGTACTGTTTGTAGCTAATAATGATGCCGACAAAGTTTACGAATTACTTCAGGGTCTTGGATTCAAAGAGCTTAGAGTTCCGGAAAGAGGTGGTGTTCCAAGCGAACTTTTAAGATCCATTGAACAGAAAGAAGCCGACGTCACCAGAAGGATCGAATCCTTAAAGGGTGAGATCGAGTCCTTGAAAACAAAGTACGCCGATTTTATCCTTGCAAGCGACGAAGTCCTGAGTATCGAGAGTCAGAAAGCAGAGCTGCCTCTTAGAATAGCTACATCTGAAAATGCATTCATAATTGATGGATGGACCCCCACCGAAAGTTATGACAGGCTTGTCAGTGTAGTTAACAACGCCACTAACGGCAAGGCATACATTACCAGCCTCGAAGTTCGCGAGGAGGAAGAAGAAGATGCCCCCGTCGAGTATAATAACTCAAAATCAGTGGCACCGATGCAGCAGATTATGGATCTGTATTCAAGACCTAAATATTTTGAAATTGATCCATCTTCAGCGATTTTCATTACCTTCCCGCTGATCTATGGAATGATTCTCGGAGACATCGGATATGCACTGATATTGGGATCAATTGCACTGGCTATTAAAAAGGCAATAAAGTCAGATGCAGTATCTGATATGATGAATATTCTTATTTATTGTCAGATTTGGACGATTTTCTTTGGACTTATTTATGGTGAGTTTCTGGGATTCCCTCTGGCGAGTACGCATGAAGAACAAGGTTTACTCCCGTTCTGGCATACAGTAACCCTGTTCCATTCAATTGGAGGAGAGGAATTTACTTTCCCAATTCACAGGGCTCACATGGTAATGAGTATGATTGTACTAAGCGTCGTCGTCGGACTGATTCACTTAAATCTCGGGTACCTGTTCGGATTTTCAAATATTGCAAGGGAACACGGGATGAAACACGCTCTTCTTGAAAAAGGCAGTTGGATGATTATTGAGCTTGGTGTACTTATTGCAGCTGTTGGTTATTTTGGCGGTTCAGCATTGATGTATGTCGGTGCTGTTGTTCTTGTTCTTGGAATTGTGATGCTCGCCATGGGTGAGGGTATCGCTGGTATAGTCGAACTGCCATCTCTTATGGGTAACGCTCTTTCGTATGCCCGTATTATTGCAGTCGGTTTATCTTCGATTTATATCGCAAGTACAGTCAATGACATCGCTTTTGGAATGGTCTGGCCTGATCATTCTAAGATCGGTTTCGCGGCAATAGCTGCAATTATCGTATTTATACTCGGACACGCTCTTAACACCGTTCTGAGTATCATCGCTCCCGGACTACATGCACTCAGGTTGCAGTACGTAGAATTCTTTGGAAAATTCTATGAAGGCGGGGGCAGAAAATTCAACCCATTCGGATATATAAGAAAATACACGGAGGAATAAAAACATGGTAGATGGAGCAACAGCAAACTTATTTCTGGACGCAGCAGGAGCAAAAGCAATCGGTGCATCAATTGCAATCGCATTAACCGGGATTGCGTCCGCAATAGCTGAAAAAGATATCGGTACAGCAGCAATCGGCGCAATGGCAGAAAACGAAGGATTATTTGGTAAGGGCCTGATCCTTACTGTCATTCCAGAAACCATTGTTATCTTCGGTCTCGTCGTCGCACTGCTTATCAATTCTGCTTAAATTTAAGAGCCTTACTCTTAAATTTCTTAGAGCATTGCTTTAGGCTTGCCTGGGCTTTTTTCCTTGCCAGGCAGGCCTGGAGCTATATGATGCTCTAAGTTTTCTTAGGTATCGTTGCACTCTAAGCAGCTTAGAGTTTTTGCTCTAGGCTTTAGAGCACTTTTTTGCTCTAAATTTATTTGGAGGTGTAAGCATGGGACTAGAGATTGTTGTAAAAGACATCCAAGAGGGTGCAAGTGCTGAGGTTTCCCGTATAAAAGCCGAAGGCGATGCAAAGGCCTCCGAGATCATAAATGAAGCTAAGGAAGTACAGAAAAAGACGCTCGGAGACAGCCTTGCCAAGGCAGAAGAGGACCTCCAAAATCTGCACCAGCAGGTCATATCAAGTGCAAATCTGGAAGTGAAAAGAATTACGCTTAATAAGCGTAAGGATCTTCTAGACAAAGTTTATGTCCAGACAGTTGAAAAAATTAAGTCAATGCCGGCATCCAAAAAAGAAGAGCTGTTGAAAAATATTCTCAGCAAGTACGAAGCTAGCGGTGCTAGAGTTTACTCTTCTAAAGATTCTGAAGATATTGTCAAGAAGTTAACTTCTCTATCTTACGCTGGTAATCTTGATGCTATTGGTGGAATTGTTCTGGAAAACGAGGATGGGACGGTCAGGTTAGATTTCACATATGATTCAATCCTGAAAAACGTGTATGAGCGTTCATTGAAGCAGATATCTGATCTATTATACGGGTGATGTTCGATGCGGCTTTTGGAGAAACTCTGGGGGCAAAAACCCTCACGAAAATCCGATAAGAAGAAAAATGGCACTTCTAACTATCCCTATGCCGTAACCCGTGTCCGAGCTATGAAGAGCAAGCTGCTCCCTAAAGAATCATACCCCCGGCTTCTTAACATGGGAATTGATGGGATTACCCGCTTTATCCAAGAGTCTGAATACAAAAACGACGTTAACGAACTGGCAATGAAATATAGTGGTGGCGATCTGGCAGAACACGCATTGAACAGAAATCTTGCGCTCACATATGATAAGTTGGTAAGAATTACCGGAGGAGAATTGAATTACCTGGTTGTTGCATACCTCAAAAGATACGACATCTGGAACATAAAAACACTTCTTCGTGGTAAAATCTACAATGCATCTGCTGAAGATATCATGGAATCACTGATTGCTGCCGGGGAGTTTACCTATACTTCTATGTCAGAACTTGCAGCCAAGGCTACATATAAAGAAATAATTGAAGCCCTGAAATATTCTGAGTACTACCCCCTGCTGCAGAAGTTTGACGGAACTAACCTGGCATACATAGAGAATGAACTTGACAAAATGTATTACACAGGCTTGTTTGGAGCAATAGGAAAACCAAGATCTAAGGACCGCAAGCTCTTTCTTAAAGTTGTCAGATTAGAAGTAGACGTCAAGAACTTAATAAATCTTTTCAGACTGAAAAAAGCAGGAGTTATGCAGCTTGATGAAATCATGCCTCTCATGATTGAAGGCGGTCTTGAGTTAAAACCCGAGAAACTGGCGACTCTCCCATATGACGAGTTTGTCAATGAGCTTCAAAGAACTCAGTACTGGGACGTAATTTCAGGCGTTACGAGTTCAGATATGACTTCTTTGACTACTCTTGAAAGCAGGCTCACAAGATATTATCTTGAATCTTCAACCGTTCTCTCGCATGTATCCCCGATCTCAGTTGCACCTATTCTGGATTATATCATTCATAAACATAATGAGGCTACTAATCTCAGGATCATCTTCAGGGGTAAGGAGACTGGCCTCAGTGATGAGTTAATCAAAGACCAGTTGGTGGTTATATAATGGAATTAGCGGTGATCGGTAAGAGCGAATTTGTTACAGGATTCAGACTGGCTGGTGTCAGGAAGGTTTATGAAACCGCAGATATCGCAGCCACTGAGTCCGTTGTAAAATCGGTGCTTGAAGACAAAAGTGTCGGGATTCTTGTAATGCATAATGATGACATTGGTAATCTGCCGGAAATGCTAAGGAAAAACTTGAATGAGTCTGTCCAGCCTACAGTAGTAGCCCTTGGAGGCAGTGGATCAGGCTCGAATTTAAGAGATAAGATAAAACAAGCGGTAGGTGTTGATCTGTGGAAGTAAAAGGTGAAATTTATCGTGTGTCTGGGCCTGTCGTCACCGTTACCGGCTTGCAGGCAAAAATGTATGACCTGGTCAAAGTCGGTGATGAAGGTCTTATGGGTGAAGTCATCCAGATATTAGGGCCCAAGACCATCATCCAGGTATACGAAGAGACCGCAGGTATCAAGCCAGGGGAACCCTGTTATTCTACAGGTTCGTCTCTGTCCGTGGAACTTGGTCCGGGTCTTCTTTCAAGTATTTATGATGGGGTTCAGAGACCACTGCATGTCCTGCTCGAAAGGACGGGCGGTTTCATTGGCAGAGGTGTCACTGCAGATGGGCTTGACCACAAGAAACTCTGGGAGTTCAAACCCGTTGCCAAGAAAGGCGATTCCGTAAAAGGCGGAGATGTAATTGGTGTTGTACAGGAAACCGTGAATATTGAACATAAGATCATGGTGCCTCCTGATATCTCAGGTACAATTTCCGACATAAAGAGCGGAAACTTTACGGTAGTAGACACAATCTGTACTCTGACTGATGGGACCGAATTGCAGATGATGCAAAAATGGCCTGTCAGGAGACCCAGACCTGTTAGGACAAAACTTACTCCAACCAGGCCTCTTGTTACAGGAATGAGAATCCTTGATGGGCTTTTCCCTGTGGCAAAAGGTGGGACGGCTGCAATTCCCGGACCTTTCGGATCGGGAAAGACTGTTACTCAGCAGTCTCTTGCAAAGTGGAGTGACACCGAAATTGTGGTCTACATCGGTTGTGGTGAACGCGGAAACGAAATGGCAGACGTTCTGAGCGAATTCCCTGAACTTGAAGACCCGCAGACAGGGCGCCCACTGATGGAGCGTACTGTTCTTATCGCTAACACTTCAAACATGCCTGTGGCCGCAAGAGAAGCATCTGTGTACACAGGGATCACCATTGCAGAATATTTCCGTGACATGGGATTAGACGTGTCCCTTATGGCAGACTCCACCTCAAGGTGGGCAGAAGCCATGAGAGAAATCTCCTCCCGTCTGGAAGAAATGCCTGGTGAAGAAGGTTATCCAGCGTACCTATCTGCAAGGCTGGCCGAATTCTACGAGCGTGCCGGGGTTGCGGAGAGTCTTTGCGGTGAGACAGGTTCCATTACTGTTATTGGAGCAGTATCTCCACCTGGTGGTGACTTCTCAGAGCCTGTTACACAGAATACCCTGCGTATCGTAAAAGTGTTCTGGGCTCTCGATGCCAAACTCTCTCAGAGGCGTCACTTCCCGGCCATCAACTGGCTGAACAGTTACAGTCTGTACAAGGACAGTCTTAATGACTGGTTTGCAGATAACGTGGCTCCTGATTATGTGCCTTTGAGGGAAAGGGCAATGGAAATGCTCCAGACAGAATCTGAACTGCAGGAAATCGTACAGCTTGTAGGTTCCGATGCTCTGCCAGATGACCAGCAGCTTCTGCTTGAAATCACCCGTATGCTCAGGGAAATTTTCCTGCAGCAGAATGCATTCCACCCAGTAGATGCCTACAGCCCGTTCGCTCAGCAGTACAGGATCCTTAAGGCAATCATGAAATGGGGAGACGCTGCAATGGAAGCCTTGAAATCAGGTGTTCCTGTTCCTGAAATTCTCAAACTTGAATCCAAAAATGTGCTTGCTAAGGTCAAGTATGAGGAGAAGTTTGATGAGTCTATGAACGCTGTCCTGACACAGATGGATAAAGAGTTTGCATCCCTGAGAGGTAGGTAAATATGGTAAAAGAGTATAAGACAATCACTCAGATTGCAGGACCGCTTGTCTTTGTTGAGAAAACAGAGCCTGTAGGCTATAAAGAAATTGTCACTATCAACATGCCTGACGGGACCACCCGCAGAGGCGAGGTGCTGGACTCATCTTCAGACATAGTGGTTATCCAGATTTTTGAAGGTACTACTGGTCTGGACAAGGAGTGTGGTGTAGTCTTTACAGGGGAAACCCTGAAGCTCCCTGCATCCATTGACCTTCTCGGAAGGATCCTTTCAGGTTCAGGAGAACCACTTGACGGTGGACCCAGGATTGTGCCTGACCAGCTTCTGGACATCAACGGAGCTGCAATGAACCCATATGCCAGGCTGCCTCCAAAGGATTTCATCCAGACAGGTATCTCCACAATAGACGGAACAAACACCCTTGTCCGTGGACAGAAACTGCCTATTTTCTCAGCTTCAGGTCTTCCACACAACGAGATTGCTTTGCAGATCGCAAGGCAGGCTGCGGTGCCGGGATCTGAATCTGCTTTCGCAGTAGTTTTTGCAGCAATGGGTATTACCAATGAAGAAGCCCAGTACTTCATGAGCGACTTCGAAAAGACCGGGGCTCTTGAAAGGGCTGTTGTGTTCCTCAATCTTGCAGATGACCCGGCTGTCGAACGTATAGTCACTCCGCGTATGGCTTTGACTGCAGCTGAATATCTGGCATACGAACACGGCATGCACGTACTTGTCATTCTGACCGATATTACCAACTATGCAGAAGCTCTTCGTCAGATGGGTGCCGCCCGTAACGAAATTCCTGGTCGCCGTGGGTATCCTGGTTACATGTACACTGACCTTGCAACTCTCTATGAGCGCGCAGGTATTGTTAAGGGTGCAAAGGGATCAGTTACTCAGATTCCAATTCTCTCGATGCCTGGTGACGATATTACCCACCCGATTCCTGACCTGTCCGGGTATATTACCGAAGGGCAGATTGTGGTTTCAAGAGAACTGCACAGGAAAGGTATCTACCCGCCAATTAATGTGCTGCCATCCCTGTCAAGGCTGATGAACTCCGGTATCGGAGCAGACAAGACAAGGGAAGATCACAAGGCGGTTTCTGACCAGATGTATGCAGGTTATGCAGAAGGGCGTGACCTGAGAGGTCTCGTGGCTATCGTCGGTAAAGAAGCTCTGTCTGAGAGAGACGTCAAGTTCCTTGAGTTTGCTGACCTTTTTGAGGACCAGTTTGTCCGTCAGGGCAGAAACGAAAACAGGACAATTGCAGACACTCTGGACATTGGATGGAAGATCCTTGCACACCTGCCTGAAAACCAGCTGGGTAGGATTGACAACAAATACATCCAGAAATACCATCCTGCACACAGAAAGGGTCAGTGATTACCATGGCTCAAGACGTAAAACCAACTCGGTCGGAGCTGATTGAGCTCAAGAAGAAAATCAAGCTCTCTGAAAGTGGGCACAAGCTCCTTAAGATGAAGAGAGATGGTCTTATTCTTGAGTTCTTTAAGATTCTTAACGAGGCAAGGAACGTCAGAACCGAACTGGACGCTGCCTATCTAAACGCTGCAGAAAAAATCAATCTTGCCTCTGCTGTAAATGGAATGGTTACAGTCAAGTCAACTGCCTTTACAGCAAAGGAATCTCCCGAAATTCAGCTTTCAGGACACAACATTATGGGTGTTGTGGTGCCACAAATCAGCTCTACAGGTGTCCACAAATCTCTTGTTGAGAGAGGTTACGGTATTGTTGGGACAAATTCGTATATTGATGAGTCCGCAGATGCCTATGAGATCCTGGTAGAAAAGATTATCACGGCAGCAGAGCTGGAAACAACGATGAAAAGGCTTCTTGATGAAATCGAGAAGACTAAGAGGCGTGTAAACGCTCTTGAATTCAAAGTTATTCCGGACCTCATTGCAACCATGAAGTACATTCGTTTTACCCTCGAAGAGATGGAAAGAGAAGGTACTTCCAGGCTGAAGAGAGTCAAGGAGAGAATGAAATAATCAAGCTTGATTTGAAATGGCTGCGTGTGACGATCAACCAAATTTGGTTGAAAGAGCAGTATTTAAGTTAGGTGAACCCAAAAACCAGGCCCGCCTTTTGCAGGTGGCCTGGAGGATTTCCCTTTTGATGATGATTTTGGGTTTCATCATTATGATACGAACAATTTCTCCGTATATGTGACCTGAATTCGGGATAATTCTGATCCTTAATTCAGCCACAGATTTTTGCTTCTATCTGGATTTATTTCATTTCAGTGTATAATTTTTATTCTTGTCTTAAAAAAATGTTATCACTTACCCTGGTCTTACCGGATTGAAATCTGTACTTTTCTTGCTTACAATCTGTACTTTTCTTGCTTACAATCTGTATATTTGAAATTTGAATCTAATTTACGATGCTGCCAGGTACTTTTATTATTTAGAAAGCTATTTTAACGACAAACAGTAATCTCTACTTTATATGCAAAACGAAGCAAGGCTTCTTCATATTACCGGTACTGTTCAGGGGGTAGGTTTTCGCCCTTTTATATCTCAGCTTGCAAAAGTCCATGGGCTTTTCGGATACGTGAAAAATCTTGGAAACTACGTGGAAATCCTTGTAGAGGGAAATAAGGAAAGCCTTGATAATTTCATTAAAGAAATCCCTGAAAAGAAACCTCCTCTGGCTAAAGTTAAAGAAATCAAAACAAAAAATACCCCCTTTTTTGGGTATTCGAAGTTTATTATCGTGCCCAGCGAATCCGGAGTTTTTGAAAATTCCATAATTCCTCCTGATACGGCTATTTGCGAACAGTGCAGGTCTGAGATTTTTGATCCTTCTTCCAGGTATTTTCATTATCCTTTTACGGTCTGCACAAATTGCGGGCCCAGATATACAACCGTCCGAACCCTTCCTTATGACCGGGAAAATACCACTATGGCAGATTTTCCTCTTTGCCCGGAATGTGAAACCGAATATACCGATCCTCTCAACCGAAGATATCATGCCCAGCCTGTCTGCTGCCCAAAGTGCGGGCCAGAAATCTGGCTCTCGGACTCCGAAGGAAATGTCCTGGTAAAAGGTTATGAAGCAATTATACATGCTTCTGATCTCCTTCAACAGGGCTCAATTCTTGCTATAAAAGGATTTGGGGGTTTTCATATAGCCTGCGATGCGCGAAAGGAGATGCCTGTAAATGAGCTTCGAAGACGGTTAAGGCGTCCAGAACAACCTTTTGCAGTCATGGCAAAAAATGCCGAAGTTGCGGAAACCTTTGCAGAACTTGAAGGTGTGGGAAGGGAATATTTAACTTCTTACCGCCGGCCTATTACCGTGCTTCCCAGCTCAAGGGAATCCGGCCTGGCAGAATCGGTTACTTCTGGCCTTCACAATATAGGGGTTATGCTTCCCTATACAGGTACACAGAATCTACTTTTTGATCGCGTACCTGATGCGGTATATGTTATGACCTCGGCAAATCTTCCAGGAAGGCCCATGGTTGTTGAGAATAAAGAGGCGCTTGAGAAACTTAAAGGGATTGTCGATTATTACCTGCTGCACAACAGGGTTATTGCAAACCGGAACGATGATACGGTTATAAGGGTTGTGAATGGAAAGGCTGCCTTTATTCGTCGTTCCCGCGGTTTTGTACCTGAACCCGTAGAGCTGCCTTTCGAAGTTAAAGCTTCTATAGGCGTTGGGGCTGAAATGAATTCTACGGTTACTGTGGCAAAAGGAAAGCTTGCCTATGTTTCTCAGTATATAGGAAATACCAGTCATGTAGAAACCTTCAGATACCATTCCGAGGTTGTCAGGCATCTAATCCAACTTACCGGAATCGAGCCCCTCTACTGGGGTTGTGACTTGCACCCTGCATTTAACACAACACGTTTTGCGCTAAAGATGGGAGGGGAGGATACTCTTCAGGTTCAACATCATCAAGCTCACATGTTAGCGCTTATGGCTGATAACTCTCTCCCACTGGATTCCCGAATTCTCGGAATTGCCCTTGATGGAGTGGGATATGGCACTGACGGTACAGTCTGGGGAGGGGAACTCTTTGAATCTTCTTACTTTGGATACGAACGTATTGGGCACTTATTCCCTCAGCCGATGCCAGGTGGCGACCTTGCCTCGCGGATACCTTCAAGAATGGTTTTGGGAATTCTTTTTGAGAAACTTGGGAGAGCAGAATTGGAAAAACTTCCCCTTTCTTTTCCGAAAGGAGCTATGGAGTTTTCAACTGTGATGAAACAGCTTGAAACCGGGGTAAATGTTATCCGAAGCAGCAGTACAGGACGGGTACTGGATGCTGCGGCTGCCCTGCTTGGAATCTGCGAGATTAGAACTTATGAAGGAGAGCCGGCAATGAAACTCGAATCTGCCGCAACGAAGAGTACCCATTCAGTAGATCTTCCTATCATTTTCACGAATGATAACGACTCCGGAGTTCCTCTACTTGACACCACTGAGCTTCTCCTGGGGGCATATGAGCTTTCCGGAAAGTATCCCCCTGTTGATCTTGCTTTTGCGGTTGAGGAAAGCTTTGCAACGGGAATTTCAGAACTTGCCATTTCTCTTGCCGCAAAAAGGGGGCTTGAAAAGATAGGCCTTAGCGGAGGAGTTGCTTATAACAATCACATCACTTCGTGCATTGCAAGAACTGTTACAGAAGCGGGTTTTGAATTCCTGGTTCATCGCCAGGTTCCCTGTGGAGACGGATGTATTTCATTTGGGCAAGCTCTTGCGGCAGGGTTGAGCACAAAACCTGAGAATAAGTTTTAAAAACTTTTCTGTCCGTCTGGTCTGCGATTTCTTAGTAAATATCTTTATAGTTGTTCTTAAATGTTTAAATTTAGTACCTTTTCGGTATTCCTCAACCCATTTATCTCTTTTTCGGAAAACTTGAACATTTATGATACTATTGTACTGAAATTTGATTAGAAAGACTAAAATACAAAATTAAATAAATGATACATACTTAGTAGAAAAGGGAGCATAAATGGGGCTAGGTAGTGTACGCATCAGAGTTGTAACAAGCAGGGATGAGATTTCCGGCCTGGAAGCAGAAGAGAAAGCAGTACATCTTGCTTTTAGACCTTCGGATCGAGATCTTTTTAGTCTGGTCAAGACGTGTCCTGAAATCGAATTACTCCAGCTTCCCGCATCTTCCTATGAAGGACTCTCTAAATTTATCAAGATGTACCTCGCTTCTTCAGGTATTCATCTGGTAAAGGGGGATGTAAGCGGGCACTGGCATGATCTTAACAATTACTTTGTAATACCCGCTTACGTAATTGAAAAAATAAACGAACTGAATGTCCAGGGAAGAACCGAAGAAGAAATAATATGCGAGATTACACATATAAGAAAAATTAGCCCTGATATGATTCTTCACTTACTTCACAGCTCTTTTCTGACATCAGGCCCGGAGCGGCCGCGAATGAGCAAAGTATAAATAGTAAATTTCTGGCTTTCTTCAGGTGGGTTTACAGGCGCTTCCACCATTTTTTTGAGGCTTTCTTTTCTTCGATTTGCCTTAGTCCCTCGGATGCCAGTTTTTGCTGCATTTTATATTTCCGATTTTCCTCACTAACCCTTGAAAAAGCTTCCTCTTTACTTGCGAGGGTCCCTTTTAACTGTTTTATAAACTCTTCTTTTTCTCGAAGCTGAACTGCCAGTTTTTCTTCTTCTTCAAAGGCTGAAAGTTGTTTTTCAAGTTTTTTTACATTTTCTTCGGCTGTAGTAAGCATAGTTTCCATAGTGTTTATTTTTTTTTCTTTCAAGGTGAGCTTCTCTTCAATTTTTTTCATCTCCCCTGCCCTTGTAATAACCTCTTCAGCCAGGGTCTTAAGATCTTTATCTTTCATGGAAATACTTTCCTCAAGCCCTTCTATCTCTTTTTCTTTTGCTGAAAGTTCCTCTTTAAGGGTCTTTATGTTTTCCACTTTCTCCCTGAGTTCCTCTTTAACACTCTCAATCTCGTCTTCTTTTTCTATGATTTTGGACTCAAGGCATTTTGCTTCTTCACTTTTTTCCGTAAACTTTTCCTGAAGGGCTTGTAGTTCTGTATTTTTCTCAAGGAGAAGTTTTTCATGTGCTCCAAGTTCTGTTTTCATCCTGCCTATTTCTTTTTCCCTGCCTGCAGTCTGTTGGTTAAGTTCTTTTATTTTCTGGATTTTTTCTTCAAGCTCAGCTTCCAGTTTTCTCATTTCTGTTGGCTTGTTGTCAGGATGGATATAAACAGAGTCCACTGTAGAGCCTTCTTTCTTCTCTTCAACGGTAAATGCCTGAGAAGTTTCTTTTTTGCTTTCAGAAGTATGCACCTCTTTTTCCTCGGAAAGGAGTCCGATCTGTCCTCGGGTGTTTTTACAAATTTCAGCCCAGGCAAGAATGGAAGTTACAGGGGTAACTCTCTTAAGTACGGGATCGCCTATCTTGCAGCCGTAAACTTTACTGGCAATATAACCTTCCAGGGTATCAAGGCCAAGATTTGGATCTCCCAACCTCGAGTTTGTTGCGTTTCCTTTCTTTACCTTCCCGCCATTTTCCTTTATACAATTGACAGCTTCGGTAAAGATTTCCCAGGGAAGAAATGGTTCTTTTTTCAGGTTGTCAACATAGACTCCATCCATTTCGGATCGGGCTTCAAAAAATTTTTTCCCGCTCATCAGCGGAATCTTTGACGGATTTCCTTTCTTATCAAATTGACTCTTTATTTTTGAGATAACAGGATCTTCCATGCATGAGCCTCTTCAAGATGATATTGAAGGTATATTAAGCATGACATTTTATAAAAGTTGTGTGATTTTTGATATCTCTTAAGGCTAACACTGTCTTTTTGGAAAGAACAGGCTTGGCTTTCTTCAGAACAAAATTCCTTTTGGTCAGGGGACAGTTCTGACGACATATGGAAAGTATATAATTTCTGGGGTCATGATATCGAGTTTTTAAACCTTTCCAAACTGTTGGAAAGATTTATATCAGTTAAAATACAATCTATATCTATTATCTTATTAAGATAATATGCAAAGATATATGCCTTGCATTACAATCAAACACTTGCTGTCGGGGAGAAATTTCGTTTACGACAAATTTATGCCTTTCGATAACAGGTGCATGTCTATGTTCTTGGCTGGTCGGTTAGCAATAGTGCGAAAACGGATTAACAGTCTTTCGAACAGCAGGAACATCTGAGACTATTACCCCCACTTTACAGTCAATGACATCGCCTTCGGAATGGTCTGGTCTGATCATTCTAAGATTGGTTTTGCGGCAATGGCTGCAATTCTCGTATTTATACTCGGACACGCTCTTAACACCGTTCTGGGTATTATGGCTCCCGGACTGCATGCACTCAGGTTTCAATATGTAGAATTGGATAATTCTATGAAAGAGGGTGCAGAAAATTCAACCCATTCGGATATATAAGAAAATAAACGGAGGAATAAAAACTTGGTAGATGGTGCAACAGCAAATCTATTCCTGGACGCAGCAGGAGCAAAAGCAGTCGGTGCATCAATTGCAATCGCATTAACCGGGATTGCGTCCGCAATAGCTGAAAAAGATATCGGTACAGCAGCAATTGGTGCAATGGCAGAAAACGAAGGATTATTCGGTAAGGGCTTGATCCTTACTGTCATTCCAGAAACCATTGTTATCTTCGGTCTTGTCGTCGCACTGCTTATCAATTCTGCTTAAGTTTGATAAGGACTAGATGATGTCTTTGTGTGTTTACCGTGCCTGCAACTCTATGATATTTTTTAGAACATCACGGTTTTGCACATGGAAGAACTCAATGATTGTAAGTAGTCTTCAGGGGGCGAATCTAGCGAAATTCAGAGTAAAGTCTTGGTATGTGGACATGGTCTTTATGCATATCATGTTTGTGGTAATCTTTTATGTCATTTACACATACATAGTGCCGACCATAGTCCCCGTTTGATTGGTAAAACATCCCAGTTTATAGTATGTCGAGGAGTAAAAGAATTTTAGGAGCAAGAATGAAATTGTAGATAATATAGGAAAACCAGAGTTCTTGATTGGAACAAAATTCTATAAATCTCCTAAAAATTCTATCATTCTGGGAAATTAAAAAGCATTCTGCTTTAAAAAGTAAGGAAACACCTTAAAACCCTTGTTCAAAAACACAGGTTTGAGGAGGTGACTGACTTGGAAGAAGTGATAAACGCTCATATGGAACAGAATAAAAAGATAAGTGAAGGAATAAAATCTCAGATCGAACCCACTCATAAAAATAGGGGATTTGACAGTCCTGAAGACAATTCTCAAGGGAGAGGAATCAGGTCCAGGGCCTATTATCTGGATGTTATTTTCGTTCAGATTATACTCTTACTGTTGCTATATGGGGTCTCTGTAGTGGTGGTCCATACACTGGTCTGAATGCCTTATTCCAATTTTGAAGTAAATTTAATTTCTCTTCGGTGGAGTGATTTTTCTTCTGCCGAACACTTTATATATTTTATGTATGTTCTTCCTTTTTTACTATATTGGGAGCGTTTCTTTTTGTTTTTCTTTAATTGCTAAATCACTGCTTATTTTTATAGGAAGAAGCGTGAAACTTCTATCTTTAGCTTAGGGGCAGTTCACGTCAATCAGAATACCAATAAATAGAGGTCACCGGTACAATATTACAAAGGCGAATATGTTTTTACCAGTTAGTTTTTAAATTTTGATCAACAACTTTTGGATTTTTATAATAATGTTTTCACGCCTTTATAGTTAATAATGTTACTGATTTTTGTATTTAGTAAATGAGTAAAGAAGTATGTAACTATGCTGAAACTTTAATTCTTTTAGAAACTCTTCTGAAAATTAAAAATAAAACAGCCCATCAATAACCCATCAATAACCCATCAATAACCCATCAATAAATTAGAAACTCTTTTAATTTTTCTTAATATCTGTAAATTTATCGTCTTATCTTTTAATGTCTTAATTCTTAAAATTGCCCTGACTTGATGAAAACGGAATTATTTCAAACAAAATTCTGGATTTTTTATGAATTTTGTTCTTGACGCGGCTGCAAAATCTCTCAAATATTTCTTTAAGTTTTTCTATAAACACTGTTATACATACTGATTTTTATTATTTAGATGGGGGTCTCGTAAAAATACCTGAAAAAACGTAAATCTAAATTCTTTTTAAATGATTTCGTTAATTATAGAAAAATATTTAATGAAGAATTTTTTACTATCAGGTGAAAAAATAAATAAATCTGGAGGTTGAACTTTGAAAATAAGGGTTGTGAGTTCAAGAGAAGAAATCTTTACACTGAATCCAAATGAGAGAATAGTGCATCTGGCTTTTAGGCCTTCAAACAAGGATATTTTTTCACTGGTTGAGAACTGTCCGAAGATTGAAGTTATACAGCTTCCTAAATCTTACAGACGTACAGTCTCGAAATCCATAGAAATGTTCCTTGAAATGCAGCGTATCCAGCTTATCGAAGGCGATGTCTGGGGCCACAGAAAGGACATAAATGAGTATTATCGTATTCCTTCATCAATAATCGAAGAAATAAGAGAGCTGAAGACTGAGGGTAAATCTACTGAAGCCATTGAGGAAAAGGTTTCAAGAGAAAGCAAACTTAATCCTGAAATGGTCGCTTACATCCTTAGAAAGGATGTAGCAGCCTGAGAGGCTTAAGCAGTAGCTTTGACTTCTCTTCATTTTTCTTTCTTTTTTATATTTTATTTACTATTGTTTTAAGATTCATCTTCTTTTTATAAGCTCATTATTTCTTTGAAATCTGCTCTTTTTAAAATTTGAGTCTCTTATAATTATAATCTTCTTTATTTTTTTACTTCCTTATCGTTTTAAATTTTATTATTTTATAACGTTTAATACTTACAAAATTTTATTTTCTTTTTATTTGTTATACTCTTCTATTTTCTCTAACAGTGCTTTCGAATCTTTTGTAGACATTGATTGTATAAACTAAAAAATGATAAAATATAGCTTCAAATTTTCAGTTAAGGAATTGGTCCATAGTTTTATTATCCAAAATAATGATTCTTGGCAACAAATTCCTTGATATTATATTTGAATCATTCCTAATTTAAATTAAATGAAAAAAGCGTAATCTTCTGATGAATCAGCAGGGTTCTCGTTGATGTTTCAGGTTAATGCAAGTAGTTCCAGAGCCGAGATGAACTAAATTTCTTCTGGTTGGTAAAAATAAAAATTCGTATCATCTTCAAATTGTATGGATAAAAGTAAATTTCATGATATTTGCTGAATATTTAAAAATTTAACGGAGTCTGCGAAACAACTTCAAGCGATGCATTCAACTTGATAACTGTATACTAAAATTGTTGTACATTTTTCAAGTTGGAAAATTCTCCAGTTGGCTGCTCACTACTATACAGCTAAAATTTGGGACATTTTCGTCCTACAATCCAAGGTTGAAATTTCCATCTTTTGCTTGAAATCGATGGATTCCAGTTATGCTGGAGTTCGAAATCAGGAAAAGGATGCTATCGATTTTCCCTGAAAATGTAACTTGATTAATGCTCATCATCAATTTTCTGTAATATTGAAATATACTTATTTTCTATATTTTCCCATGAGTAATTTTGCAAAACAAACTCCATCCCATTTTTACCCATAATATTCCTCATTTCGTCTGTTGTCAGGAGAAGGTCCAGGCACGCCTTAAATTCCTCATAGTTTTCATAGTAAAGGCCTGCATTGCCTCTGATACACTGGCCTTTTAACACGTCACATTTTCCATTTACAAGTACAGGAGTTTTACAGAGCCAGGATTCCAGCAAGACCATGGACAAACTTTCGTACTTTGAGGGCATTACTAATAGTTTTGCCGCTTTTATTCCTTCAAACTTATCCTGCTCAGGGACAAAACCTAAGGAACGAATATCAGGGTTTTGAGGAATCTCCATAGTCTGTTTTCCCAGTAATACGAGTTTAACAGAAGATTTCTTTTCTTTTTTATACCGAAGAAAATATTCAAATAGTTCCTGACAACCTTTAGATTCGTCTACTCTTCCGACAAAGATAATGAAATTATCCAGATTATATTTCCGGGCAAACAAAGCTGCAGTAGTTTTATCCGGGATATCTATACCTACACCTACAACATCAGAAGGTATATTCGAAACTCTGAATTTTGAGGCGACAAAATTCTTCTCTTCTTCGGTATTAAAAATAAATCGCCTGGGAGATTTGAAGAGCGAATCAAATATCGACAAATATATAGGAGGTTCGTCGTGTGCAGTAGGAACAAGCAGAGCTTTTTCTTTTACCTGTGGAAGGCCAAAGAAGGTAGTACAGTAAAGATAGGTAAAAAAGATAAAGCAAGTATAATCATCTTTAGCATTTTTTATATAATTTAAAAGATGGGTTGAATACGGGCCCTGCATTTTCATCCATTTAACTTCATCTTCGTAGGTATGACTATCTCCAAAAATGTTCTCAGAGAATTTATTAAATGCCAGTAAATCTCTTTCATAATCAACACGAAATCTCCTGATCCGCACACCATTTAAGGTTTCTACCCCTGCAGTATATTCATTCTTCCAGGTTGTGTAATCTATCGCGCAGGTAGTTAACACCTCCACTTTATAATATTTTGACAAATGTTCAGCTACTAGTCGGCAGTGGAATTCGGCACCTCCGTTAACTTCCAGGCCATACCGCTGGACGACTAAGGCGATTTTCATTCGATCACCTTTTGAAGATACTCTTTTAGTAAATTTTCCATCGTCGATCTTTCAAAATATTTTAGTCTTTCTCTTTGTTTCCGGATGATTTTATCTCTGAAAACTTCATCCTTTACTACAAGATTAATCATTTCTGCAATCTCATCACTTTTAAGTTTGTTAATCAGAATTCCCGAGTTTCCGAGAGTATCCGGGATTGCAGTGCAATTATAAGCAAGAATAGGCGTGTCAAAGTACATACTCTCAACAAGTGGGACACAAAAGGTTTCCCATTCGCTCATGCACAGAAACACATCAGCCAGTTTATAGTAAGAAATTAGATCATCCATTGAGACTTTTCCAGGAATATAAACGTCTTTTAACTTTAGCTTCCGAATAATCTCCTGCAATTGATCTAGATAATTTTCGCAACCCTCAAAGTTCCCTATCAAAAACAAACGCGATTTCGGGTTTATAAGCTTATAGTAAGAGAATATTTTGAGAATAAGATGCTGATTCTTTTGAGGAATAATCCTTCCAACAAAAAGAAGATTCACGTAATCATCATCAAACTTCGATAGGAGATTTTCATTCGGACTTTTATTGTAAATATTAAGATCCAGTAAAAGTGGAAAAATCTCAGTATTTTTAAACCCCAGGTTATCCAGCTCTAGCTGAGTATATCGAGAATTTGCTAGTGCCAGGTCGGTTATATCCGGATATAAATTGAGTTCCTCTCTTCCCCGTACCAGTAAATACTGGATGTAATCATTGATTCCATAAAGATATTTTTCAGGCGTAATTCCATGATACCTTATTATTTTCTTATCTGGCAATTGTCTTACATAATTAGAGATATCAGAGCCTATAGAGAAGTGAAATATTAACACATTGTCTTTTGAAGAGACTTTGTCATATTCAATATGTTTTTTAGCATCCATTTCAGGGTGGATATTTTCAGCGTATATCTGTGAGTTATATCCCCATTTTCTAAGTGTTTTATTGATCTCAATAACCTCATTGCCTATTGCATCACCAGGACTAAAGGTTGGCAATATTTGATGAATTTCCATATTCAAGCCTCTTCAAGAAACCGTACATATTTTTCAACAATCCGGCCCCAGTTAAAGTTCTCATCTACATATTTCTTCCCATTTATAGCCATCTTTCTTCTTAACTGAGGGTTATGTAAGTAAAAGTTAACGCATCCTTCAAATTCCTCGTAATTCTCAAAATACAATCCAGACCTACCTTTAATACAATGGTCCTTTGTTACAGCGCATCCGGAATGAACCAGAACTGGGGTAAGGCATAACCACGATTCCATTATCACTATTGAAAAGCTTTCGTTTATTGAGGGTTGACAAAGAAGACTTGCAGCAGCAAATGCATCATATTTATCCTGTTTCTGAACAAAACCCAGGTCAAGTATCTCTGTTTTAAATTTTTCCTGGATACTGACCTCTCCGCTTCCAATCAAGACGAGTTTAAGCTCATTCTGATTCCTCAGTTTATATTTACAAAAAAAGTCAATTAGAAGAGGAGTGTTTTTACCTGGCTCCCGCCTTCCAGCGTAAAGAATGAAATCGTTATATATTCCATACTTCTCTCGAAATCTCTTTGCTTCAAAGGAAATACTGGTATCTATACCTTCTCCTAGTATTATTTGCTTGCCTTTAATGTCAAATATTTCATTTGCCAATTTTGCTTCGGGTTCAGCATGGAATATTAGCCCTGCCACGTTCTGGAACATATTCTTGTAAATGTCCATATATGCGTAGCTCTCGTCGTGAAGGCAGGGTATCAAAAATGATTTTTTCGGGTGGATTTGAGACCCATAATATGTAGTTCCGAACATGTAAGGTATAAACAGGAAGTAGTCGTAGTCAGAACCATGAGTTTCAAGGTATCGGTAGAGATTGTCGCTATTAATCATTTCTTCGATGTATATTTGTTCTTCTTTTGCCGAAATTTTCTGGTTGTGCATCAATTTCGAGTTAACACGATCAAACAGTCTGGTATTCCTTTGTCGGACTTTAAATCTTCTAATTATGACATTATTTAGTTGGAATACTCCTTCTTCATAATAATTGGAGCTCCAATCCGAATTGAACTCTTTCACGCAGGTAGTAAGGATTTCAACTTCAATCCCATTTCTTGAAAGGTTCTCAGCCGTATTTTTACATTCACTTTCCGCACCACCAGGAATCTCTCCATACCAGGGAACAACAAATGCAATCTTCATTAACACTGCTCCAAAGTTATCTCACAAACTTAAAGAAAGTAGAAAGCAAGCAAAATCTTTACTTATTGATGATTTCTTGTTACTAGTTTCTTTATTTCTTTCCAATTACCGCATAGTCCTGGGCCCCATATAAGGCATCGTTTATCATGTCTATGTTTTGGTTAGAGATCTCAATCATTGATTCGTCATTGTCTGTATCCTCAAGATTCGGAAGCTTTTTCAATTTCATTTCAGGAGGTACAGGGGACGAAAATTTCGTTTCAATATCACGGAAACCTGCAATGCTGACTAAATATTTTAGAGTTTCCGGATGCACAGGTTTTATGTGAGAGAGGTCTATGTAAAAGTTCGCGAGGGAGAATAAGGAGAGAGGGTTAACGGTCTCGATAATAATGTAAAAACCGTATTTCATTTTTTTGTTGCAAAGGTTCAACATATTAACAAGATACCTGGGATTGAGGTGTTCAACTACCTGACTTATGAAAATCCCATCGAGGCTTTTGTCCTTGATCTCTTCAAGAGCTTTTATAGCATCTTTTAATTCGGCATTCAGACCCTTAGATTTACAGAAGTTTATCATGTCCTCATCGACATCGATTCCTGTAGCATTGATGCCTTTCTGTTTTGCTAATTCCAGAAATTCTCCCCGTCCACATCCAATGTCAAGCACATTGGTGCAATTCTCAAAATAGCCTATAAAGTTTGTCTGATGCTCTATAATATTTTCTCTCGAACCGCGGAACCTTTCTTCAAATACATAATAGTTAATCTGAGAATCAGCAGTTTCAGATAAATTTATCTGGGCATTAACACTTCTAGAAGCAGCAGCCTGAGTATTAGTGTTTCCAGAGGATGTATTCTTGGCATTAGCCTTTCCTATGGGAGTATTCTTAACATTAGCCTTTCCAGAGACATTAATCTGGGCGTTAGACTTTCCAGATGTATTTGTTCCCTGGTTTCCAAGTCCTTTCTGTATTCTGGACTCAAGTACTCTGTTAAGCCAGGCTTTGTTTTCAAGGTCCAGATTAACAGCAGAAACTATGGATTCGACTTCTTTCTTTATGCTGCTGACAACTTCAGATTTTAACTTCTCAGTTTCATTGCTTAATTGTTCAACTTCGGATTTTAGTAGTCTGTTTTCATCCTCGAGTTGTTCAATTTCCGATTTTAACTTCTCCACTTTATTGGAGCAGGAGTCTGCTGTTTCCTTTGCATCACTGAGAACGCCGGCAAGGTTATAATTAAGTTGGCTTTGCTTCTGGAGTACGGGATCGACATAACGTCTGATCTCTCCATGAACTAATTTTCGACCTTTTATCAAAAATGGGCCCAAAAATGGACGATGAGAACTGATAGTATAGTTATCATTACGAAGATCATAATCCGAATTAATTACTCCGGATTCTTGGGGACTTCTTGTCTTTGAGGAGACCTCTGAAAATACATGCTCTATCTCTTCAGTATTCTTGGGATCCTCATTTTCTTTTCTTTCCCTTATGTTCTCACGAATTTTTTCCATAATCTCTTCAACATTGATTTCATCATCTTTAATCTCAAACGTATCCATTTTTGATTCCTCTGACCTGCATTCATCCGGGTTTTGCTCAACTTTTGCGCTAATGTTAAGTAAGGGCTTATTAGTAATTTCCTGAAGCCAGAAACAGCTTTCTTGCACGAGGTCAATTTGCAACTGATATTCCCCATGTTCTTGAGGAGCGACAATATCTACCTGAAGATCCCGCTGTTCGTTAGGATTTAAAGCAGGTAGTATTCCAGTCCTGAGTCCATCAAAAACTTCACATGTGCCGTCAGTTTTCAACCAGTGATATGAGATATTCACAGGATAAGGAGGTAAAGATACAAGCCGCTCTTTTCCGTTATTCTTAAGGGTTATATGCAACTTGAATTTTTTATTTGAGAAAGTGTTAATTGAATCTTTTTTCGACAGAGCTTCTACATTTATTCCACTGCGGTCAAGTTTTCTGGGAGATAATAATTGAACAATCCAATCCCTGTCTAGATCTTCAAAAGAGCTTACAGCAAGGATTGTTCTGGCATTATTGTACTCTTCCGAGTTAAAAGAATTTGTGAGTGAGCCTGCTAAATCTTGAGAATCGTTTACCCATGTCAGTATATGTGAAAAATATTTATTTAAATTAAGGAACAGGCTTTGAGGAGTTTGTTCATTGATATGTCTTAGATCTTCATAAAACGTCCTGGGGTTTTCAGGAATATAAAACCCTATTGATTTTGCGATTTTTCGCTTTTCTTCATATGTATATTGGTAGTACAACTTATTGGGGTAAACATATGTAATAAATAAACCGTCTTCTTTAAGGAGTTCGGCGATTTTTAGAATAACTAATTCAAGTTTATCTTCTGGAACGCGCTCAATTAGATCTGTTGCAATAATTCTATCATATTTTTTATTAAACTTATGATTTAAAAAATTGTCTTGAATAAATTCCAGATTCTTCATCGAGCTATCGGCTAAATATTTAGCTTTAGCCGTCTTAATCGCAGAAGAAGAATCGTCAATTCCTGTCACATGCGCTCCGGACTTTGATAAGGTATAGGAGAGTTCCCCTCTGCCGCAGCCTACGTCCAGTATATTCATGTCTTTATTCGGATTAGCAAGACAAGATATGGAAACTAAACGAGAATCTTCAAATTCTCTGCCTTTATACCTTTTATAAGAGTCAATAATGTCTTCTAAATTCGAATTTTCCTTATTCAGGCCTTCTACGAACATATGCTTAGCTGAACTTTTAGTTTTAATCAGTAGTTCACCTGCATAGGAAGGTATTGTTATAGCAAATTCGATAAAGTCCTTATATTTATTTAAAAAATAAGTTGCACTCAATAAATTTTCATCAGACCAGAAATAACCGTCAACCAGAAGCCATTTTCCTTTTTCCAGTGCAAGTTCTAAATCATGGAACGTACCGTCTCCATCCTGCTGGCCATCAATATGAATAAGGTCATAGAAGTCTCCAGGTAATGTAGTCATTAACTGACTATTGGCCAGCAAAAATTCTGCCTTGTAATTTTGTGTGATTTTTTTGGCCCAGTTACCAGCTCCTTTATTTCCTCCAAAAGTATTAGAATCGTTATCTATTCCCAGATAAGTTGCATTTTCTGAAGCCTTAAGAAAAGTTATCGCACTATAACCGTATCTGACGCCGATCTCCAGTATAGACATTGGACGAATCATTTTTGTAATTGCAAATTTCATACGGTAGTAATCAACCCATTCGTTGAATAGATGTGATAATTTATCCCCAGGAAATGCGTAATTTCTAAAATCGTAGTCAGTATGATTATAAATAGAGATTAACTCATCCAGCATACTCCGTTCTCCAGAAAGCAATTTATTAGCACAGGCGATTAACAGTTTATGTGATTATTTTTCATAACGAGTATTGGTAGAATAATAATTTGGTTTAGGTTAACATTTCATAAATGAATAATGGTAGGATATTAATTTAATTTATATTGAATTATTTCATAATAAGCAATAGTTGAATAATAATTCGATTTTTTGAATGCTTTTTTTGAATATTTCATAATAAGTAATAGTAGAATCTCATAATGAGTAATAATAAAATAATAATTCGATTCCAGTATTTAAATAATAATTTGATTCCAGTATTAAAATAATAATTTGATTCAGGTTGAAAATGTAAGTGCTTATAGAATTTAAGTGCCTATAGAATTTAAGTGCTTATAGAATTTAAGTGCCTATAGAATTTAAGTGCTTATAGAATTTAAGTGCTTATTTTACTGACACCTGAGGACTCATATTGAAGACACCCGAATAAATTATTGAATCATTTCTAGAGATAACTTTCAGAATATCAACGTCATGAGCCAGTAATAAATATTCCTCAAAAGACCCTCTATCATATCCACTATTTGCTACTCCTATCGAGATAGAATAGTTCCCAGCCGATAAAGGAATCTTCATTTCATAAGTGATTTTAATATTCTGTCCTTTTTTTAATGGTGAGTTTGTTATTCCCATACAGTAAGTATTGGTTTCAAATACCGACACTCCAAGATTATTTCTTATTGCCAGTCCATAGTGAGGGTCAGAAAAATCTTTTAAGCTTTCTAGTTCACACACAAATTTTACAGTCTGTTCACTCTCAATATAAGAGATCGGTTCGTTTCGTTCATTTAAAATATTAAAAGATACCAGTCTAACCTCACCTGTTGAAGTGCTTGATGCACCTCCTCTTTCTATGGAATCGATTTTCGTCAATTCAACCTCAGTGTCTCCCATATGTGATTTCTTTAATATCATCCCGTAATAGTAATCAACAATACTCTTCGGGTCCCCGTACTCAAGAACACGACCTTTATCCAGCAGTATTGCAGAGTCACATAGTGTTTTCACTGCATTCATATCATGTGATACAAAAATAATTGACCCGCCTGTGTTTTTAAATTCAAGGATTTTTCTCATGCATTTTTGCTGGAAATATGCATCCCCTACTGACAGTGCCTCATCAACAAGGAAGCATTTAGGTTCTGCGTGTATTGCAACTGAAAAAGCCAGTCTCATTAACATACCTGAGGAATAAGTTCTAATTGGCTCGTAGATGAACTCTCCCAGTTCGGCAAAATCCATGATCTCAGATTTTTTCTCATCAATCTCTGCTCTGGGCATCCCAAGGAAGGTTCCGTTCATATAAATATTCTCAATACCTGTAAGCTCAGGGTTAAACCCAGTCCCGAGTTCCAGCAGGCCTGTGACCTTTCCACCAATCTCTATTGAACCGGTGTCTGGAAGCAAAATTCCGGAAAGGATCTTCAGTATGGTTGATTTGCCTGCGCCGTTTTGTCCGACAATCCCAAGAGTTTCACCTTCCTGTACCTCAAAAGAAATATCTTCCAGTGCAACGATATCACGGTGGTATTTCTTTCGGAAAAAGATTTCCTTGAGCCTGTCAGCAGGGGATTGATATGACTTAAACCTTTTTGAAATACCTGTTACTCGCATCATTTTTGATTCACAACACATAATTCATTAAATAAAGTCTCGAACATCTTTTTCAAGCTTTTTGAAAGTAAGACCTGCACACAGAAGAATTGCAAAACTCAACAGGAACAGATACAGGATAGCTTCTAAATCTGGAATTTGATCATATATAAAGACACTATGGTAAGCATGAATAAATGTAAAGGCTGGATTATATATCATAATCTTTTTGACATATTCTGGAAGTATATCATAAACATATACAATCGGTGTAAACCAGAACCAGAACTGAAGTACGATTCTTACTATTTCTCTTAAGTCCCTTATAAAAACAACAAATATTCCTATAAAAAATCCAAGGGAATAAGCAAAAAACTGCTGTACCAGATATATCAATGGAACAAATAAGACTAGAGGTTTCACTCCATATCCACTAATTAGAAGTAAAAACAGGAATACTCCCATTGTCACGACAAAAGTGATACTCTCCGAAATAGCAATATAAAGAGGGAATGAAGAAAGATCAACCTTTACTTTGGTGATTATATGTTTTTTATCTAAAAAAACGGTAGCCGTTCTTAAGACCGTGTTTGAAAAGGCATTCCATGCAATTACACCAGAAGTAAGATAGAATCCATACGCGTAGACTGAAGATGAACCAGGCAAACGCGATCCCATTAGATTAGCAAATATGACGGTAAATATAAAAATATCCACAAGTGGATAAATGAAGTTCCACAAAGCTCCTAAAGTAGACCCAGAGTATTTTTCAGTAATATCTCTTTTTGCTAATTCAAGAATTAAGCCTATATTCAAATTAATATCTCCTGATTATTACTTCGCCGGGATGGAAGAATATTATATTTTTTTGAGAAATTTTTTGAGAAATAATCTGATCACCGGAGGTCATTTATCGCAAAAACAATTTTCGCAGGCAACATTTTTTTTCATTCTATTCTCAAAAATAGAGATATCAAACATAGCTGCTCTCTTAACACATTCATTTCCATAGCTTGATGGGTTTTTCGAGATGTTCTTTACTGCCCTGATTATATCTTGAATATCTGCTTCCACAAGCATGCCGGTTTTCCCGTCGATTACCGTTTCCTTAAACCCACCTTCGTTTACAGCTACTACTGGTTTTCCACTTGCCATAGCTTCGACAGGTGTCATTCCGAAATCCTCATCCATGGCAGTGCAGATAAAACCTCTACAGTGGGAGTAAAGGTCAAGTAATTCCGTCTCAGAAACTTCTCCAAGAACCTTTACGTTTTCAGGTAAATTATCCAGAATATTTTTTGCATAACTTTTTGCATGATCTCCTTTGGAGTACCCCCCAACAATGACAAGCTTTTCTTCAGGCATTTTCTTGAATGCTTCAATTTGAATTTCCACTCTTTTTTCAGGATAGAGCCGGTTGACTGAAAGCCAGAAGTCTCCATATTCTTTACAGGTAAATTTTGAAGTTTCGACAGGGGGATAGATAACTTCAGCATCCCTATGGAAATATTTTTTGATTCTTATTGAGGTATTTTTTGAGTTAGTTACGATTTTACATACATGGGAAAGGTAGTATTCCGAAATTGGCTTGTGAAGCCTGACCCAGATCCGAAAGAAGATCGAAATCCAGAGAGGTTGCCTACTAATAAAGGTCTCGTAAAGGTCATAGAAAGCTCGTGTAGGGGTATGGCAGTAATAAAGGTTGGGTTTATGTTTCTTTGCCGCGAAATATGCCCAGTTGCCTGAAAAAATGAAAAAATCGTATTCCTTTGAAAAATCACAGGCTGCAAAATGATATGATGCGGAAATCTGTTTCAGAGGAGGTATTTTTGGGGTTTTTCCCAGGCTGATTATGCGTATGTTGGAATACCCCATCTTTTTTACGGACTCCATATTCAAGTCGGTAGTGATAACATCGGCATTGAAGTATTTTGCGAGCATGAGGACAAGTTTCTCTCCACCGCCAATGGCTCCGAAATAATCATGAAATATAGCTATTTTCATCGATTTCTCACTTTTTTCAGGGGTTTAATCAAATACATATAAAAAGCTAATTTAATTATAAATGTAAACAGCGAGTCCCCCAGGAGTGGGAAGAGTATCGTGTCAGGTTTTTTATAATTTGAAGTTTCCTATCTATCCTTAAACTGCCAATCTAAAATTTATCTGTGGTATCTGATTTCCGATTAATAATACCCTATTTCCTGCAAGATTTCAACAATTCATTAAGCTCAACGATTATAAATATATTGAAAATTGTATATCAACAGTAGAGACGTATGATACTTTCCAGATGAGATGGTTCATTAGATATATATAATACTTCCCAGATGAAACGATTCGTTGGATAGCTAGATAGCTCATTAGATAGTGGGAGGGTTTATTAGATAGTTAATATAGTTAACCTTACCTTCATTTAAAAGATCTAACCTTACCTTCATTTAAAAGATCTAACCTTAACTTTATTTAAAAGATCTAACCTTAACTTTATTTAAAAGATCTAACCTTAACTTTATTTAAAAGATCTAACCTTAACTTTATTTAAAAGATCTAACCTTGACTTTAAACGCCACTTTAGTGTTCTCTATCAGGCAACGAAATATTTTACTCTGAAGAAATTGTGTCTTTAAGCATCACTTTAGTGTTGTTTACCTTCATTTATTTTCATTTAATACATGTCTAAACTGAACAAACTCAATGATCAGGCTACAATTACAGTCTACGGTTATACATGTTAAGAATATTTACCTTATTATTTAGATCGTAAAACGACCTTAAAGTTATTATATTAATTCAACTACTATCAAAGATTAAGATACTCAAAAGTGCAATGAATTCAAAAATTAAAAACTAAAAGAGATGATTACTACGAACAAAGGCATGGGATGTCCGGTGGCAAAACGGCCCGCTCATAAATTAAAATTCGGTATTATTTCTTTGATTGCAGTTGCATTGGTTGCTTTTCTCATGCGCATGATCTCATATTCTGCTGCTACTGCAAACGGAAGCATAAATCTTATGGGATATGATAGTTTCTACCATATGCGGCGCATTTTATATACGGCTTTCAATTTTCCCCATTCCCTTAATTTCGATTCTTACATTAATTATCCTGCGGGGTTTGAAGTTGGCTGGCCTCCTTTTTTTGACTTTCTGGGTGCGCTGCTTGCAAAAGTCCTGGGAGTAGGCCATCCTGACTTATATACCACCGAATTTGCAGGAGCCTTGCTGCCAGTGATTCTGGGAATCCTGACAATAATTCCATTATATATAGCAACTGCTGCAATATTTGACCGAAAAACCGCACTTCTTGGAGCCTTGATTTTTGCAGTGATTCCAGCTCATGTCTACATATCTCGGTTTGGAGCAGTTGACCATCACGTAGCTGAAACTCTCCTCTCAACCTCAGCTTATGCGTGTTTCATACTTGCTTTAAAATGGGCAAGAGAGGGCTCCCTTTCCCTGCCCTCTCTCAAAACTATCTCTTCTGAAAAGAAACTAGTTAAATCGTTAGTTCTCGCAGTAGCATCCGGACTATTCTTTGCACTTCTGATTTACACATGGATAGGAGCCCTTGTCTTTGTAAGCTTTATTTTACTTTACGCATTCATACAGACCACAATCGACCTTAAGGCTGAAAAAAACTCCGACTATGTTCTTATATGCTCTACTGTAGCCCTTCTTGCAACGCTTCTATTTACCATTCCCCTGTCAGCAGGATCCGTGCGTCCAGGCCTGGAAATGAGTGCGATGTATATTTCCTGGTTCCAGGTATTCTATGTGTTCAGCATGTTAGCCGGAACCTTAATCCTCTGGGGCTTTTCCCTATATATCTCGAAAAAAGGTCTGGACTGGAAGTACTATCCAGCTGCCTTAATACTGATCTCTTTAGCAGGTCTTCTGTCCCTCAAAATTTTTTCCGCTGAATCTTATTCTTTTGTAATTGAAGGAATGAGTTTCTTCCTCGGAAAAGGTGAATACATAAGCACGATTTCCGAAGCTCTGCCAATATTTTTAACTACAGAGGGAAAACTTACTTTTGCGCCAGTACTGGGAAGTCTCGGACTTTGTTTCCTTACCACTCTGGGAGGGTTTTTCCTGCTCGGCCTCGAGTGGATAGGAGAAAAATCAAAGCCTGAAGGAGTGTTTTTCCTCTTATGGTCGGCCTTTTTCGCATATTTAACGCTCTCTCAGAGGCGTTTCTCATATCTTTTTGCAGTAAACGTCGCGATCCTTACGGCATATTTCCTCTGGGTTTTACTGGACTCCTTTGACTTTGAGACTGAAGTAAAAAAACTGGCGAAATCTGTTCCGATTGCCGGGAAAAATGCTACGCCTGCACTTAAGGCAGAAAAAGAAACAAAGTCAAAAAAGTCAGGGAAAGAAACAAAGTCAAAAAAGTCAGGGAAAGAAACAAAGTCAAAATCAAGGTCGAAAATTAATAATCTTTCAGGCTCAAAACAGAATTCTCAACCCGACTACTTCAAAATTGTTTCATCTCTGGCACTTATAGGGCTTGTATTTATACCCTGCATATGGGCAGGAGTTGCTTTTGCAAAAGATGACGGCTTGATTAATCCTGTCTGGAAGGACTCTCTCACCTGGCTTGGAGCTTCGAGCCCTGAAACTTCTTACTACCTTGATCCTTCCGGAACTCCCGAATATGGAGTTTTGAGCTGGTGGGACTACGGAAACTGGATTGTTTACCAGTCTAAAAGGCCTGCAGTTTCAAACAACTTCCAGACCGGCGTAGACGACTCTGCGCATTTCTTCACAGCAGACTCCGAGGAAGAAGCAAAGGCAATTCTGGAAAAGCTTAAAGTAAAGTATGTAATAACCGACAATCTGATGGCAAGCGGCAAGTTTGGGTCTATTGTTAAGCTTGCAGGTGAGAACATAAGCAAGTATCTAAATGTTCAAACCACCAACGTAAACGGCGGGCTTCAAACTATTGCAACTGCTAAAAAGGAATTCACAGAAACCGAAGTATACAAACTTCATCAACTTGACGGGTCAAATCTGGGAAATCTGAGGCTTGTCCATGAAAGTACTGCACCTGAGGAAAATAATGACTCAACTAGTGACGTAAAGATATTTGAGTTTGTTCCCGGAGCCATGCTTTCAGGTACTACGGACCCAGGGCAAAACATTACTGCAACCCTTGAGCTCAGCTCAAATACAGGCCGAAAATTCACATATCAGAATGAAGTAGTATCAGATAAAAACGGTTTATTTGAAATAACCGTGCCTTACTCCACCGAAAATAAGACCGGTGGAGTCAATGCTCTATCTACTTATTCTCTGAATGCAGGAGGAAATGTAACAGTTTCAGAAATCCAGGTAACAGAAAAGGATGTTCTGGAAGGAAACAAGGTAGAGGTGAAAATCCCCGACTCAAAATGAAGACTTCATGAACCTGAGGACTTCATGAACCTGATTTTTTAAATGAAAATAGAAATTAAAGCCTTTTAAAATATGAAAAGAGAAAAATAACTCTTTTTATTTTCTTTTTTTCGCTTCTTTCATTCTTTTTTTATTGTTTCTCGTATTGGTCTTGCTCAATACTTTGGGAAGACAACTTCAGTAGTGGGGTTGGTCTTGAAAATCTTGAAAGTTTCATTCTCCCGCACTTTCTACTCCTACGGCACTCAGAAACCTTTTCACTACGGCTTCATTAACCAGCCTGAGTAATGTCTGACGGTCTTTTGTAGCGCTGAAAACACCAAGGGGTATCTGGGCCCCTGCTGCGTTTGCATGTCCACCTGCATCTTCGCCGAAAGCCTGGCGCATAACTTCGCCGAGGTTGATTCTTATATCGTTGCTTCGCCCGGAGATATATATGCGGTCTTCAGTGACCCCAAAAACCACGGTTGTAGAGATCCCTTCAAGGCTCAAAAGGTAATCTGCAGCTTGCGGAAGAGTATCCCTATCCCTTATGTTTCCGACATTCGAGAGAAGGTAACTTCCCATTACCTGCCGGTTTCTGATTGCCTCCCCAAGCACCTCAAGGGTTTCAGTGGCCATCGAAGGCTGCTCAAGCTGATCCAGGATTCCGTGGTTTGACAGGGGATAAAGGTACGAAGCGGCTGAAAGATCAGCAGGGTCGGTCTTTCGCTTGAAATCCTGGGTGTCGGTCCGAATTCCATAGAGCAGGGCTGTTGCCAGCGTCTTGGATATATTGATATTGAGCTGCTGCAGGTACTTTGTCATTATAGTAGCCGTTGCTCCGAAGTTAGGCCGGATATCTATATACTCAGCCTTTATCTCGGTTTCTCCTGGGGGGTGATGGTCAATTACAATACCCACAAAAGAGTTGGGGGGGACCATGTTGTTAACACCGGGAATGGAGCAGTCTATCAGGGCGATTTCATCGAAGCCTTTGAGGCCGTCTTCTTCTATCTTACCGAGGTCGATCCCGAGCAGGTTTACAAAGGCTTTATTTTCCTGATGCCCTATTCTGCCATGGTACAAGATGCTTGCCTCAACCCCTATGCTCTTTGCAATTTCTTTTAGGGCCAGTCCACTCGAAATAGCATCCGGGTCAGGGTTATCGTGGATTACAATAGCAAGTTTTTTATCCCTTATTCCTTTCAGCCACCGTGCAAGCCTGTTACCTCTATGGACCGATTCGGCTCTCTCAAGAGAACGGGAAAGGGAACTTGCGACAAGTTTGGAAGACATAAAGACATAATCTGCCCCAAGGTCTTCCATTTTTTCCTTATTGATAATATCTGAGGCCCGGGAAAAGAGTTGAACATCAGGGTTAACTGCTTTTTTGAAATTCTCAATGCCCTTTCTGTTAGCTTCGTTATTGGAAGTCAGGAAAAGTATAACAACAACATTCTTAAGGTCGATCTTATCGACAAGCTCAGGGTCGGAAATATCGCCTACAATCGCTTCAAAGCCTTCCTCCCTGAGAGTCTCAACCTTAGCTTCGTCTTTATCTACAATAATCACGAGCTTATTGCTTTCCCTGAGCTCTTTTGCAAGCGCAAAACCAACACTTCCACTGCCCAGAACAAGGTATCTGGGTTTGACTGTACTTTTAAGATTGCTATCCGCATCTTTTGATAAGTTAAGCAAAAATAGTCCTCCCTGTTTTATATAAGTCCAGGCACATGTAAAGGAAAGCAAACATTTGATCAGAATCCTGCCTATTCACATTTTACTGTAGTTAGTTAACTGTAAAGATAACTGTAATTTTTTGGACTTTTTTTCTTGCTGATTAGACACTCTTATGAAACTGCGTATTATATATCGTACTCTTAAAGAAATAATATGCTTTTTATGGGAAACTCAAAAATTCCGGTATATTATGTATATTGGAATGTAACGTTATATTGGGATGTAACGTATATACTTAATAACATCAAATAGGTTTTCCTCGGTGTAGGAAAATAAGAAATAAAGTCCCTCAATTGTTCTGGAGATATATAACAATTTCTACTACAATCTATAAAGTCAGAGAATTCATATGAGTCCGATAATTCAGGCTTACATAAATGATTTGAAAGCTTAAATAGGCAACAGGAGACCATATGAAATTGTCCGGCAGGTAATAGTTATGAAGTGCATTAATTCTTTGAGGATGAAAGCGATAGACCGAAATTGCGAATGCCTTGGGCTTCTGCCTGTACAGTTAATGGAAAATGCAGGGGCCATTATTGCACAGCACATACGGGAAAAGCTTGAGAGTGGCAGGGTACTTTTTCTCGCAGGCCGGGGAAACAACGGAGGAGATGCTTTTGTTGCAGCAAGGCATCTTGCAGGCTCTTCAGGATACACTGTAAAGGTAATGCTGCTTGGAAAAGCCAGGGATATAAGAACTAAAGAGGCTCTCCATAACTTTTCCCTTTTGAAGTTCAGTCGTGTTGATGTGCTCGAAATAACGGACTCAAGCCAGCTTGAAGCGTCAGCTTCAGAAGCGTTTCAGGAAGCTGATCTGCTCGTAGATGCAGTATTCGGAACCGGAATAAGGGGAAAGCTCAGAGAGCTTGAATCAATGGCTATTGACTTTATAAACCGGGAAGGGGAAGCTGGAAAAACCATAATCTCAATTGATATCCCCTCAGGACTTGACCCTGATGGTGGAGATTTTGAAAAAACAGTGCATGCAGGGCTTACCGTTACTTTTCACCATATGAAAACCGGGCTTTTGAGCGAGAAGGCAAAAGAATACACTGGCATAATAAAGGTTGCAGACATCGGAATCTGTGCCGATGCCGAACAGTATGTTGGTCCCGGAGACCTTATGATGTTGCACAGGCGAGAGTCCGGGGAACACAAGGGCGATTCCGGAAAAATCCTTGTTATAGGAGGAGGCCCGTATTCAGGAGCTCCGGCCCTTGCGTCCCTTGCAGCCCTTAAAGCTGGTGCAGACCTTGTAACCGTAGCAGTTCCAGCACCTGTAGCCGAAATAGTGGCATCATATTCTCCAAACCTGATCGTCCGAAAACTCTCTTCAAATATTCTTTGTCCTGAAGATCTTTCAATCCTTATGGATCCTATAAATTCCCATGATGTAGTTGTTATGGGGATGGGGCTCGGGAGAGCGACAGAAACCCTGGAAGCCGTTAGAAAAATCCTGCCTTTTTGCAGGAAAGCGGTTCTTGATGCCGATGCCCTCTCAGCTCTCTCAGGCGCTATTTTTGAAAGCCTTGCAGGCAACTGCGAACTGATAGTAACCCCGCATGCCGGAGAATTTACCCGTCTGAGAAATCTAGAAACTCCTGAGAGCTTGGAATCCCGTATTAAAGCCGTCAGGGAGTTTTCGGAGGAAAAAGGGGTTGTAACACTTCTCAAAGGAAAAATCGATATTACCTCGGACGGAAAGCAGACCCTGCTGAACCGGACAGGAAACCCGGGCATGACCGTGGGAGGCACAGGAGATGTCCTTGCAGGACTTACAGGATCGCTTTTTTCCAGAAATCCCGCATTTCTCGCGGCAGCTTGTGCTGTACATATCAACGGGTCAGCCGGGGATCTGGCGTTTGAGAAAGCAGGAAACGGGCTGCTTGCAACGGATGTTCTGGAGAAAATTCCTGAAATAATTAAAGCGGCCGAGATAGGGTAAAAATAAGACTGGATAAAAGAGATTAATTAAAGGCTAAATGTAAAATATTGTAAATTTGCTAAAATGGGGAGGCAATTCGTATGGTGTATGAAACTGAAAGGAAAATCGAGCTGAAAATCGAAAGAAATCGGATAAGAGTTACGATTTTTCACGGGGAAGATGAACAGGTCATAAAACTCAACCTTGAAGAAGCCAGAGGACTTAGGGAAGAGCTGGATAAAGTAATTGAAGACTATTCACAAAGAAAGCAAATTAGAATCGATTGATCCGATAAAATATGTGTTGAAATTCCAAAAAAACATAAAACGCCAGGAAAACATTAGAATGTCAGAAAAAGGCATTTAAATGTCAAAAATATCATAAATATATATTGAAATGCCGAAAATATCAAAAAAGACATCGAAATGCCAAAAACACCTGTAAAATATTAAAATGTCACAAATAAGCACTGAAATTCCCGAAAAAATGGAATTGAAAGTTAGACTAGCTCAAACCAGATAAATCAAGGGTATATATACGAAAAACGCGGTGATTTTGTGGAAAAGCAATTTACTCATATTGAGTCCGGCAGAGCGCATATGGTAGATATCAGCGAAAAGCGTGAGGTTCCGAGATTGGCGCGGGCTGCAGGAGAAATTATACTTTCCAGGGAGACTATAGAGAAGATACAAACCGGAAACGTGGAAAAAGGCAACGTGCTTGCAACTGCGCGGGTTGCTGCCGTGCTTGCGATTAAAAAGACCCCTGAAATAATTCCAATGTGCCATCAGATCCCTATAACTGCCATAGATGTGGATTTTGAGGTCGGCAAAGGGATGATTTCAGCAGAGATAGAAGTCCGGACGGTCGGGAAAACAGGGGTTGAGATGGAAGCTCTCACAGGGGTTTCGGCAGCATTGCTGACGATCTGGGATATGGTGAAATCAGTGGAAAAAGACGAGAGTGGAAATTATCCACATACTTCAATACAAAATATCAGGGTGCTCGAAAAACTCAAAGGATAAATCCCAGGGCAATCCCATAAAAAATAAGCTTTTTAAAGGATGGGATATATCAAGACCGCAGACTGAGGTATATATCTTGAAGATTATAGGTGGACCAGCATCACAATTACTTGCCAGCCGCACTGCCCGGGCTTTAGGGATAGAGCCTGTACTTTCCGAGTTTAATCGATTTCCTGATGGGGAACTTTATCTCCGAATCGCAGAAGAGACCGAAAACGAGCATGTGACCCTTATTCAGAGTACGCCCACTGATTCTGATCTCGTTTCTCTGCTCCAGCTTATTGATGCTTGTGAAGGAGCAAAAGAGCTCGATGTCGTGATTCCTTACATGGGATATGCCAGACAGGACAAGAAGTTCAAGCCCGGAGAGCCAATCAGTGCCCGCGCAATTGCCCGCTGTATCAGGGCTGACCGCGTTTTTACGATAAACATCCACGAAAAAAGTGTGCTTGAACATTTCCATGGCCCTGCGGAAAATCTTGACGCAGCTAAACTTGTCGGGGAGTATATTGCAGGTCTTAACCTGGAAAACCCACTTCTGCTTGCTCCGGATTCGGGGGCTGAAGGGCTTATAAAGCACGTCTCATCAGGCCTGGGCTTTGATTATGATCACCTGGAGAAAACGAGACTCAGCGGGGATACGGTTGTAATCAAGACAAAGAATCTCGATGTAACAGGCAGAAATGTTGTCCTTGTAGACGATATGATTGCAACAGGTGGGACAATGGCAGAATCTATCAAAATGCTCAGATCCCAGGGAGCAGCAGATGTTTACATTGCTTGTGTACATCCTGTACTTGCAAGGAACGCCGTTTTAAGGCTCTTTAATGCGGGTGTAAAGGACATTCTTGGGACCGACACTCTTGAAAGAGCAGAGAGCAGACTGAGCGTTGCTCCCCTTATTGCAGATGCCATTAAAGGACTTTGATTAAAATAGTTTAATTTTATTACCGTTAACTATTTTTTATATTCTGTTGTTTCTAGTATTATGACTCTTCCAGAAGTCTGTCCACTTGATGAAAGCCAGACATGTAAAGGGCGGGAGTGCCATCTCTTCTGCCTCGAGTGGAGATCAAGAGAACCCACCTGCCTTATAGGCTACAGTATAACAAGTAAAATTAAATCCGGAAAAGCTGGCCGTAACAGGGATACCTATGCTGAAGACACTTTCCGGAAACTAGGAAGGCAGCCGCTTTCTAAAAGAAAAGATGTCTCTGAAAAAGGAGACTGGATCCCTTCAAGGTTCACAAAAAAATCTTCGGAAAAGCCTGTTGAAAGAACAGAAGAGAGTTTTTCTAAGAATCGGCACTTCCAGAAAACAGATGTAAAGAAGCCTGACCCGAAGCCCAAGGGAAACCATGACGAAAGGCTGAGAGAGATATATGATTCCAGCGATGCGGAGAAAGCCTCTATAAAGCTGGAATCTAGATTTAAAATTGAACCGGTTGAACAGAACCCGGTTATATATGCAGACACTCGGCCAAAAGTACAGGGAAAGTCAAAAACCCCGGAAAAAGTTGTTTCAAGAGATAAGCACACGACGATCTTTGCACCTTTTAATAATGATAAAAAAGATGACTCGTGCCTGTCAGGGAGAGAGGAAAAGGTAATAAAGTCCGCTGAGAATAAGGAAAAGCGTAAAAAGCTTGATAAAGCGATGGAAATAGACCTTCCTGAAACTTATGATGAGGATTTCTGGAGTTAACCGCCTTCAGTCCTAAAATGGCTGTTTTTCGCTCAACCTTTTTAAAAAGGTTTGGCAGTTAACCGCCTTCAGCTCGAAGAAATAGCTCAGACATACAGTATGAAGTTCCGGAAAGGGTTTCTTACCCTTGAAAGAAAAATATTTTCTTTTCTCCGGCGTTCCTTAAGTAAACCTGCTTGACTCCTTTATGAAACCGGTTGTTCATGGTTTTAAGGCGTTGGATTTTAAGATGTTGATGTGATTATAATTCATGAACATAGAAGGAGTTATGGGAAAATCAACTGTAATTCTAAGAGAGAATTTTGATATCTTAAGATTCTCATTTTTCGTGCTGTTTAACTATGCTGCTTAACTTATACTGCTTAACTTATACTGCTTAACTTATACTGCTTAACTTATACTGCTTAACTTATACTGCTTAACTTATACTGCTTAACTTATACTGCTTAACTTATACTGCTTAATTTATACTGCTTATATACTGCTTAATTTATACTGCTTAATTTATACTGCTTAACTTTTATTTTGCATGTTCGGGAAGGAAACAAAAAAGGATACGATGATTCAGGATGGACCGCCAAACATACCAGACAATCTACAGCTCACTGCATGACTTTAAAGATGTTTTTCGCCTTTCGGAGGAATATTCAAAACCCGTAGGTGTGCTTGCAACAATTCTCAATCAGAAAGTCGTAAAAAAGACTCGGTTCAAACACAAGAAAATTTATTCAAGAGAATCTGAACTTTTTTTAAAATGGAAACAGGGACGCACTATTCTTGATCTTGCGGAATACACAGGCTTTCCTCCTACCCTTATGGCATCCCTTATTATGAAGAATTGTCAAATTTCCAAGAAAAGTATAAACTGGCTTTTCAAAAATGTGGACTTAATCGAAAACCGCCGCCTTAGAAAGGAAGTCAAAAAAGCCCTTGAGGCCGATCACTTCTTTTCGCCTCACGCCCATGAAATGCAATGTAAAAAGGGCGAGATGGGAGAAGCACTTATCCAGAAATGGCTTGATGATAGGGAAATTTCGTATTGTACCGAAGCAGATATTCGAGCTAGGGGAGACGGTAAGACTCCTGATTTTGTCCTGGAAAATCCTTTATGCATTGACAATCTCATGGTCAACTGGATTGAAAGCAAAGCGCTTTTCGGAGACTACTTCGAACACGAGCACTATTCGAAAAAGCAGTTTAGGGAATATGCAGAAATTTTCGGAGAAGGTATGGTTGTCTACTGGTACGGGTATCTCGAAGATCTCCCTGCCAAGGGTTATCTTGTAAAGAACTACAGCTTTTTTGAAGAATATAAAGTGGAAGTTGACGAGCTATTTAATTATCTAGTATACTGGTAAATCCTGTTTGAATACGTGTGAGTTCTGACAGAATATATTTGAACCTTGTCTGGAGTCCTTTTGACCCGGGACTGGTATATTTATGAATCCTATCTGGCATACCTGTTAACTGCGCGACAGGCATGCTGAAAAGGAGATAGTCAACTTAAAGTTTTACAATAGACGACATATTGGTAATAGGGTCTTTTTCTACCTGGAAGACATGGTCTGCCGAATCTATAAGGGACTCGTCATGGGAGACCACAATAATCTGGCCTACGCCTATGCCACGCATCATGTCTATGAGTTTCAAAAGCTGGTTTATATGCCCGCGGTCCAGGAAAACTGTAGGCTCGTCAAGGATCATAGGGGGAAGCCCGTCTGCCCTATCTCCGCCAAAACCCAGAGCAAGAAGTCTGTAGATCGCACAGCGCAGGACAAGGTTAAAGATTGCACGTTCTCCTCCGCTAAGGAGTTTTGGTTCAAGTGGAGTGCCGTCTTTTCTGTAAACCGTAAGGTTATATTCCGGGTCGAGTTCGATATGGGAATACGCATTATTTGTGTACATGAAGCTGAACATTTCATTCAAAAGGGTAGAAAGAGCCCCTATGTTTCTATTCCGCATATCCGCCCGAACGCGCATATACATGCTCTCAAGCTCCTCGGCATTGCTATATACGGCTTCAAGGTACTGCTTCCTGTTCTCAAGGGCTTTGAGTTCATCCTTCAGCTCATTGCGGCGTTTTAAACTATTCTCAACCATACCAACTTCTTTTAAGAGAGCATCTTTGGCGGCCGTGGTTTGCCGGGTTTTTTCAGTAAGGTTTGCCTGATACTCTTCAAGCTGGGTACGCTTTGACTGAAGATCTTCGAATCTGCTTCCCTGAAGTTTTCCTTCAAGCTGTTTTACCCGCTCGTTTCTTTCAAGGATTTCCCGGTCAAAAAAGCCGACTTTTTCGGCAAGGTTCCTGATTGAAGCCTCAAGCTCGGAGATTTTGTGCTTTATATTATCCATCTGGATCAGGTTTGCCCCGAGTTTTTTTGTCTTCAAGAGATGCTTTGAACTCTCGTCATGGGTTTCTTTTGCCAGGGCTTCTTTTTTCCTCAGGGCTTCAAGCTCAACTTCCAGGGTTTTGAGTTTTTCCTTTTCCTGAGTCTCTCGTTCGGCAAGCCCTTTTAGTTTCTCATTGAGCTCTCCAAGCCTCTGCCCGTAATTTTCGATCAGTGCCAGGGAAGTCCTGATTTTCCCGTTCAGGCTTTCTATTTCCGAGGTGTTTTCGGCAAGCTTTTTCTCAAAGGCTTTTGCCTCTTGAAGTACTCTTTCACTCTCACCATGAGCTTTTTGAGCTGCCGCTTCCCATCCCTGCAGGGCTTTAATATCAGGAAGAAGCTTGCCCATCTTAGCCTCAAGTTCTTCCTTTTGTTTATTAAGGCCTTCAAGTTTAAGGGAATCTTCCTCGGTTCGGGTTTTGTGGATCGTTATCCTTTCTTGCAGGTCTTTTGCCTTATTTTTGAGTCTTTCGGTTTCCAGGTCGTAATCCGAAATCCGCTTCTCCAGTTTTTTTGCGTCCTTGAGTCGATTAAGTTTTTTCTCGACTTCGGCTTGCTGGAGCTTTATATCGAGAAGTTCTGCTGCAAGTTTTTCTCTCTTCTGTTCGGATTCCCCGGTTGTGCATGCAATTTCAGAGCCTTTAAGATCCTGCCCGCATGTAGGGCATTTTCCTTCGGCAAGTAGCTGCCGGTTTTTACGGATAACTTTATCAAGCTCCCTGAGGGTAGCTTCAAGCTCTTTTTCTCGCCCATGCAGCCTGTTTTTGTTTTCCAGCAGAAGTTCGCTGAGGTATTCCAGGTCCTCGAGCTGCTCTCCGGTAAAGCCAAGTCCTTTTAACCCTGCAGAAGCTTCGGATTTTTGCTCCTTAACTTCCAGAACTGCCTTTTCATTTTCCCTGAGCTCCTCTTCAAGAATTTCAATTTCGGTTTTACTTTTTCGAACTGCGACTTTGGTATTTTGAAGTTCCTTATCAAGTGTGAGGAGATTTATGTCTCCGGTTTCTTTTTCTTTGAAAGCAAGTGCAAGTTTTGTTGAGGCTTCGTTTTTCCGTTCACGAAGAAGGCTTTCTTTTTCTTCCAGCTCATTTATAAACAAAGGAATTTCATAAGTGTCCGTGAAGCCTGTGGTCTCTTTTGCAGCTTCTTTTAGCTTTTTATTCTCATCCTCAATTCTCAGTATATTTTTTCTGTTTCCTTCAATTTCCCCGTTTGTAGCCCCGATATCCGCCCTGCACTGCATCAAACTCTGTTCGGTCTCAGCCTTTTCGTTTTCAAAGTCGCGCAGATCCTGAGTGTGAACTTCTTCTTCCCTGAGAAGAAGAGCAAGTTCTTTTGAGATTACATTTACCTTTTCCCTGGCAAGAAACTCCTCTTTTTCCTTCTGCAAGCTCAAAGCCTCAATCTCAAGGTCTCCAAAGCCGCATTCTCCCCGAATATGATTATTCTCTTCCTCTAGTCCAAGCAGAGCCTGCCTTTGTTCATGGGCTTCTCTGGCAAAGGCTTCTTTTTCCCGGATACAGCCTGCCTTGTCTTCCTGAGATTTAGACAGGGCCTGTTTCAGAGTCTGGATTTCCTGGAGACGTTCCCTGTGTTCTGTAATCATAAGGTCGAGTTTTTCTTTCTGGGCAGCTGCAGCCTCTTTATTTTCATTACATTTTTTTAAGATAGTATCGCTTTCCTTTATCTTCTGCCTGAGCCCATTCAAAACGGCATGCGGTTCTGTACTTTCGATCCCCTCAATTTCGGCTTTTACACCCGAAAGGCTGTTACTGGTGTCCCTTTGAAGCCTTCTTACAGCCGTTTTTGCGCTTCCTGCTCTTTCCCTGTATTCTTCGAGCTTTCCAAGCTGCAGCAAGCCGTCGATCATCCGCTGCCTGTCTTTTGGTTTTGCATTAATGAGTACGTCAATTTCGCCCTGCCTGATGTAAGCACAGTTTCTGTACGCCTCTTCGTCCATGTTCAGAAGAGAGCAGACCTCTTCGTAAGTCCGTGTAGCCTGATCAACAATACTTTCCCCATTGGCATAGAGCACGCATTTCGAATTCGAAGCGTTTTCACTTTTAGAAGAATACCTGAAAGCCTGTTCTATAAGGTAATCCTGCCCTAAATGCTCAAAACCCAGGTTTATTTTTGCGTTTTCGGCCCCCTTGAAGATTACATCTGCAAGCACAAAGTCCTTTGAAAGAATTTTGCTCCCGAAAAGTCCCATAAAACATGCTTCAAGCAGGCTTGATTTCCCGCTCCCGTTCACCCCGGAAATGACTGTAACTCCGTCTTCAAATGTAAAATCCAGTTTTTTATAGCTCCGGATGTTTTCAATATGCAGGTTTTTGAGCTTCACAGGTAATCACCAAGGTTATACTGTCGAGGTACAGCAGTCTTTCTCCTTCCTTTTTTTGGTCCTGTTTTCCCCGTTTTTTCGCTTAGCTCCGTAGCCCTGGCAGGTTCCTCTTCAGGCAGCTTTTCAGCTTTGTCTGTTTTTTCTTTTACAGGTTTGTCTTTAACCCCGGGCTCAGATCGCTTTCTACTCTTTTTCTCAGGTTTACTTTCGTCTTGACTTTCAGGTTTAACTTCAGGTTCAGTTTTAAGTTCGTTTTCAGTTTTACTTTCAGTTTTGACTTCAGTTTTACTTTTGGCTCGGCTTTTAGGTTTACTTTCAGCTTGACTTCCAGGTTTAACTTCAGGTTCGTTATCTTTGTCTTTTCTGAACTCGGTTTCAATTTCTTGAGTTTTTCCTGAAGTCCTGGAAGTTTCCTGCTGAATATTCGATTCGGGCGACGCTACAGGTTTACTGGACAACTCTGTTGATCTCGAATCAGGCAGCTTCAAAAGCCCCGAATCAGATGAACACTGCGAGTTTGATGCTGGTGCCAATGGTGACAATTCGGAAATATCCTTACTCACGGCTGAAATATCAATACTCTTTGAGGGTTCAGTGCCTTTTGAGGTCTCAGTGCCTTTTGAGGTCTCAGTGCTCTTTGAGGTCTCAGTACTCTTTTTAGTACCCTTTTTAGTATTCTTAATTCGGTCTGAAGTCTTCAGAATTCCTGAAAGTTCAGTAATTTCAAGCTTGCCGGGAACTATCCCATCCGGCATGTTTTTTCCGTCGAGGCCAGCCTCCTCTACAGCATCAGGGTTTATTTCTTCAAATTCCAGAAGTCTGGGAGTGGTGGCAGAACTTGCAGCATTGGCAGTGGTGGCAGAACTTGCAGCATTGGCAGTGGTGGCAGAACTTGCAGCATTGGCAGTGGTGGCAGAACTTGCAGCATTGGCAGTGTAGGCAGAATCATCGGGACTGGCCGGATTGGCGGGAATCTCTATCATGAAATCAGGGTTTTTGAAGTCCATAGCTTTAGCTTCAATAAGTTTCGAGAGACGGTCCTCGGTTTCTTCGTCTACCCTTGACTTTGAGACATCAGGGCTCCGGACAATTTCATCAATAATCAGCCCGCCATCGTTTAAACTCATTTTCCGGATCTCGCTTGCAACGGCATGGTCAGGATCAGAAAAGGTCACTTTTAAGCTTTCCTCCGGTAAGGTCTCTTTTGCCCTCCGGTCTATAAAGTTTGACACAAGAGCTCCTTTATTAAGCAGGTATTCCTCAAGTTCGCTCTGTGACAGGACTGCCCCCGAATCCCCTGAAATTTCCAGAAATACCACGGATTCAGGGATATCTTCAAGATATTCATCTACTTTAGAAAATATCTGTTCATAAGGCTTATCTTCACCTTTCAACTCTACTCGAATGGACAGGAATTTCCGGGTTGGGATCGTTCGCTTGCTAATTTCAAGCCCTTTTTCGGAAAGCGTGATGATATTGTAGGAACGTGCTTCCTTTTCGGATAGACTGTTTCGTTCCGTGCTGCCAGGGTAAGTAATCCATGTTTCTCCTGTCTTATTTTTGATTATTGAATGTTCATGGTAATCGCCAAGAAGAACTGCATCGACCTTGAAAGGAAGGTTTTCAAGCACTTCATCACAGTCCCATTCTGCATATGGAAAAGGACTCATAATCTGGTGCATCACAAGCAGTTTCCAGCCGTTTTCCACAGGGCTGGATAGGGTAGAAGAGGTGGAAGGATTAGAAGGGTTGGAAGGGGTAACAGAAGTGGAAGGAGTGGAGGGGTTAGCAGGAGTTGGAGAAGTTGAAGACTTGGACGAAATGGACGAAGTGGAAGGGATTGGAGAAGTGGAATCAGTGGAAGAAGGAGAAGAGTCGGAAACGGCAGGAGAGTCTGGCGCCTCAAATCCTGAATAGTCGAATATAGGAATTTTTGATTTCGGGACACTGTCTATCCCGTAGATGGCTGCATTACCTAACATAAGCGGTTTTTTTCCGAGCCTTGCCGCAAGTCCCATCTCCTCAAAAAGGTCAAGCCACTGGGTATTCTGCTTGCTCTCATGGTTCCCGACAATTCCTAAAAAAGGTATGTCAGCCGCCTTCAGCCTGGACAGGAGGTTTATTGTCTCAAGGAGGTCTTCAAGGGTTGGGTTCCTCGAATCAAAAAGGTCTCCTGCATGCACTACGGCATCAACCTGCATTTCAACCGCATCGTTTACAACAAGTTCGAAAGCTGCAAAAAAATCGTTTCTCCGGACCTCGCTGTGATATTGCCTGTATCCCAGATGCGTGTCTGCAGTGTGGAGTATCCTAATTTCCCTGGCCATTGTTCTATCAGTCTCTAATTTTTACCCTATAAGGGTTTCTATATTAGTAATTAACTACTTTTTACAGAAAATAATCTTCATCCAGTTGAGGGAGTTAACATCTTTCACGCCGGAATGCTGGTTTATCTACATAAATCTGACATAAAATTCAAAAATAAACTTTTAAAGTTATTTCTGGTGGTCGGCTGTCTATATATTAATACCAATTCAAGAGACCACAGTGATGATTTTAGGTTGTTTTTGTCTCGCGAAGGCGCAGGTTGGAACTGGCGGACTTCAATTGAATTAAATCTGGTATCTCAATAGGTCTTACTCAGTCTGGGAGTTATTTTCGAAAAGACAAAGGCACAAAAGAGAATGAAAAAAAAGAATTTTACCGTATCAATTATTTTTCATAAAACTAAACATGAAAGTTTTACAAACTCGATTTACACGCATCTTCTTGGGTTTGCAATTTCTCTTTTAAGAATTTCTATCCAATCCGGAGACTCTACTCCGGGATATTCATATCCTAAAAGAATCACTTCGCTGAATTCTTCGCCTTCAACTGATATGGACCCTGTTACCTCATAGGTTGGAAATGGGGCCGGAAGGACTCCTTTTACAGTCTCATCAACTTCCAGTTTCGTAAGTCTGGTAAGGTTATCCGTAAAAAGCACTTCTTCGGCACTGCTCGCAGTTACAATAGGTATTGTACGAATCGAGTGATATATACACGATTCAACCACAGCAAATCCAAGTACGAGTTCTTTCCAGATCATAGGTTTGTTTTGATCGGTTGTTTCTGCCATTGTTTGTCCTCCAACTAAACATTTGGTTCCATTCGGATTAACAGTTTTTGGGCTTATAGAAAGAATATGACTGTAAGTGATAAGTTATTTTCTTTCGAGAAAATCAACGCCCACAGTTTCTATTTTTTATATTTCCATAAAATGTAAAAATGTCTCCATAAGTGTATCCAAAATAATATTACATCCTGAATATTCTTTTTCTTGGAACCACAGCAAACAAGAACTCTCCAACAGATAGAAAAACTTAAATATTGTTAGGATCCGGTCTTCTAGAAATCTGGTAGTAGTCTTCTAGAAATCTGGTAGTAGTCTTCTAGAAATATGATAGTAGTTCACATGACATTAATACTTGAAGCACAGGAATTTGCTAGAGAATGGGTTGAGGCCTGGAACTCTCATAACATTGACAGAATTTTCGAGTATTATAGTGAAGACTTCGAAATGACCAATTCTATTATCTTCCACGTAATTAACGATCAAACAAGCACCTCAACGGCAAAAAGAATGTGAAATCATACTAAGAAAAAGTACTTGAAAGAGTTCCTGATCTTCGGTTTGAGTTGCTTGATGTATTTGTAAGTGTCAATAGCCTGGTAATTTATCATAAGACATTTCGGAAAACGTGCTGCAGAAATTTTGTTTTTTGGAGCCGATGGTAAGGTTAATAGAAGCCTTGCTCATTATAACGAAATTTAATTTTTGAAACTTATCTGAGTTCGTTTTATAGATCTATTTTACTTGGAAGGCTCCCTCTTCAGGTTTAGAGTCTATCTAATCTGTTTTTATCATGGAAAATAACTCTTTATTATACGCCTGTAAAGCTTGTATTCAAGTAAACAGATCTTGAGTTTTACTATTTTTGCTCCAGTATGAATATCTGCAGCGGGGTTCATATCCTATGTAGACATCTCATCAGGAAACCGTGGCGATTCTCGCCGGTCAAAGGTCATATAATTTCTTTCCAACGTTATATCCAGCGCCGTACCCGTCTCTAAACCCGTTATAGTATCCTCCATTGTATCCGGAATCTGGCCCGTAGTAGATCATGAGGAATATGCGTGGACTTTTACCGGCTATGCCATCTGTAAACCCGGCACTGTATCCTTTTGAGTATCCTTCCCAGTAGCCGTGAGTATAGCTGTCATTGTTATTTTCTATATATTTTACAGACTCAGATGCGCTTACAGATGAAGTAGTCATCGAAGCTACAAAAAGGACTAACAGAAGAACGCTCAGTGTCTTTCTTATTCTTTTAGATATTTGATTTCCCATTCTTTACCCTCCAACTCTTTTTAGTTTAATCTGGATTTTGTGGTCATTCACTATACTGCAATTGGCGTTTTAAACCTCTAAATATGTAGCGTTCACAGCAATTTTTTAAGATGCCTCAGTTAGATTAGTCCTACCTTGAGATTAATAAACCTGTATTTCGATTGCTGCTCAACTTATATTCATATAACTGGGTTATATATAAGAAGGATAGAAAAAATCATTCTTAACTCTACTAATTATGGAAATATAGGGCAATAAAAGTTTAAATAACTCAAAAAAAGGAGAATCGGTCGTTCAATTTCACAAAATCACTGTTGAGTCATGCTGTTGAGCCGATGGTTATGAAACTCTTTTACTTACCGATATGGGTTAGAAAGGAATAGAAGAAACAGTATATCCTAGATTCGGCAGGTAAACATATATGTTAATATAATTAATATTCATATCTTTTTTCTTGATCTTCTATGGCATATAAAAACAACAGTCGAAGAGTTGACTCCTCAATAAAACGTACAAGATTCTTAGGTCACCTTGGTCTTATTGTTGGAGTTTTCCGAGAACTTGAAGTTGACAAACTGATCGATGAGAAACTTCCTAAAGAACGAGATCACAAGGTTCCTCACTCCGTCTGCATCCTTGCCATGGTACTCAATGGTCTTGGTTTCATAGGACAACGTCTGTACCTTTTTCCTGATTTTTTCAGGACTATTTCTATAGAAAGACTTTTTGGAGACGGTGTCACACGAGAAGACCTAAATCAATATGCTATTGGAGAAACTCTTGACAGAATCGTAAAGTATGGTCCTGCAAAACTATTTACGGAAATCACTCTTCACATTATGAACCGTCTACCGATTCCTGTCCATTGTTTACACGCTGACACTACAAGTGTCAGCGTTTATGGCGATTATGAAGACAAAGAAATTGAGTCTATTGATATTACTTTTGGGATTCCCAAAAACGGAAGATGGGACCTAAGACAATTTGTACTGAGCCTGATTGTTAATCAGCATGGTATACCACTTTTCATGAACACACATTCAGGGAATGCTTCAGACAAAAACACAATTCTGGAAGCAATCAAGTCTATTAAATCAGCTTTAAGCCCTGAAAGTAAAGTGTACTATGTTGCTGATAGTTCATTTTACACAGACAATAATATCAAGAATATAGGAAAGTCATTCTGGATCAGTCGCGTTCCTGCAACAATTAATGAGGCAAAGGAAATGCTAACAGCAAATCTAAGCCTGAAAACGTTGAAAAGCGACGAAATATACTCGTTTTACCAAACCTTTGTAGAATATGGAGGAGTTAAACAAAAGTGGGTTTTGTTACTCTCTCATAAAATGAAAGAGAAGAAAGAAGTAACTCTCAGAAGAAAGCTTGAAAAGGAACTTGAAAAAGCAGAAAAGTCGTTTAAAAAGTTGACAGGAGAGGACTTCTTCTGTGAAGAAGATGCATTAAAAGCAGCAGAAAAATGGATTCAGGATTTCCCTTCAATTGTGTTTGAAAAAGTAAATTTGAAAACCATTAAAAAACGTGAAGCAGGCAAAAGAGTCAGACCTTCGAAAAATGAGGAATTAAAGACATATTACAGGATTAATGGAATAATAAAAGTTAACGAAGCTTTTGTTTTAAAAGAAATAGAGAAAATGGGACTTTTCATTATTGCAAGTAATGATATCAGCCTTTCTCCTGAAGAGATGCTGAAGTATTACAAAGGACAGGATAACGTAGAAAAAGGATTTAGATTTTTGAAAAGTGATACCTTTAGCATATCGAAAGTGTATCTCAAGAATAAATCAAGAATTGAAGCGTTGACAATGATAATGGTTCTCTGCTTAATGATTTATGCAATTGCAGAATGGAAATTAAGAATAAAATTAGAAGAAGAAAATGAAACAGTTCCAGATCAAAAAGGAAAACCAACAAAAAAACCGACAATGAGATGGATATTTTTCAAGTTTCAGGGAATTACAGAACTTATAACTCAGAAAAAAGGGAAAAAAGAGGAAAAAAAGTCAGAAATTCTAAATATGGAAGAGATTAACTGGAAGATATTGAGTATAATGGGAGAGAAATATGAAAATATATATCTCTAGTTGCGTTAACCTGCCGAATATAGGGTATATAGCGATGGAAGAATATAATAATTGAAAGCAATATAATTTTAATTTAAAACGGGTAAAAGTAAGGGGGATTAAGGTTGACGATAGGGGTCAGTGAAATAATAATTGCAGTTATTATTATAATAGCTATTATATTCCTGATATTAACTTTTAAACGGCTTCGTGAATTAAAATGGAAATGAGAATTAAGTTAAATCTTCTGTGAAGATATCTATTGTAGTTCATCTTAAATTTTTATATAAATATTACGAAAATACGGTTACTTCTATCTGCAAAACCGCATGCGTAATTATTTAGCCTATATAAAGCAGAATCAATAGATATCTTTATTAAAATTCAATAGACATATCTTTATTAAAATTCAATAGACATATCTTTATTAAAATTCAATAGACATATCTTTATTAAAATTCAATAGACATATCTTTATTAAAATTCAATAGGCATATCTTTATAACTTGATTTTCTTAAACTGTTGGCGATTGACTGTGTTTCTTCATTTTTCAGAGGTTATTTCTCGGATTCCTCTTTTTCACTAGAATCAATATCAAAAGACATGTTTTGATAGGCTGAATAGTTGCTCGCATACTTACTTTGACAGGTTGAATAGTTAACCACATACTTACTTTTTTGGCTAAACATAAAGCAGTTATAAGGAGGTTGCAATCTTTCTAAAACCACAGACCACGCGAAGTTATATTTTGCGTTCCTTCAGGCTTTACGGAACAATTTTTTCTTAATTTTTCGCCTGGCACTGCTTGACATTTGTTTAAGAATAATTGGTGTAGGCGTGTTTTTTCCCGCAGGAGAAACTTTTCCTTCTTGAATGGCTTCGTTCCTCATTTTGATGGCCAAAGAAAAGCAGAATTTATGGAAAAAGCACTTGAAATAGCCTCAAATATTCAATCTGATTATTCCAGATCATCTGCGCTTTCTTCTCTTGTCCCTCATTTTGATGGCCACAGAAAAGCGGAATTTATGGAAAAAGCACTTGAAATAGCCTCAAATATTCAATCTGATTATTCCAGAGCAAAGGCACTTTGTTTTATATTATCTCTTATGAGGAATTCTCCAGTGAATAAGCTTTATTTTTTGTGGAGAAGAATAATTCAAATTCTCAAAGAGGATACTCGAAGTAACTTACTTTCTAATATCATCACATTAATTCCAATTATGAATGATTTGGGTGGCGATGAAACGTTATTTGAAATTTCTCGGGCTATTATAGACGTGTCTAATTGGTTTCCGTAAAGTAAGTATTTTAGTGGGTATTGTGTAGTCTACGGAGTATGTGTTAAATTTTCAGTATTCAATGACGTCTGTATGGAGTTAAAAACCCATCAATTACACAGTACCTCACAGAGCCCTTTCTATGAATAGAGATATTTTATGTGAAGACAGGACATACCGGATAAAATGAAATCAAAATATGAAATCAGATATCTTTGACATTTTAAAAATAGCGGGATCACGTATGAAAAGCACAGTATATCTTTACGTATTTGACACAATGGCTGACTGGGAAGTCGGTTATTTAAGCGCTGAACTAAACTCGGGAAGATTCTATAGAAAAGAGTCGCAGCCTTTAAAAATAGTCACAGTTGGAATAGATAATACTCCTGTAATTACAATGGGTGGCGTAAAAGTACTACCTGATATTGGACATGAAGAACTTATCATTGAAGATGCTGCAGCTCTGATCCTCCCTGGAGGAAATACATGGACAGAACCAATTCACGACCCAATTTTAAAAAAGGCTGAAGAGTGTTTGAAAAAAGGTGTAATTGTTGGGGCAATTTGCGGCGCTACAATGGGACTTGCTGAAAAAGGGATGCTGAATAACAGATGGCACACCAGCAATGATCCTGGATTTCTTAAAATGATGTGTCCAAACTATACAGGAGAAATGTATTATAAACAAGAACCAACTGTAACTGACGGAAACCTGATTACTGCTTCCGGAACAGCTCCACTAGAATTTACTGTTCATGTGTTGAAGAAGCTGGATGTATTCTCGCTGGAAACGTTAGATTCATGGTACAATCTTTATCGTACTCACGAATCGAAATATTTCTATGAGCTAATTAGTTCTATTCAATGAATTGCAGAATCTCAAATTGAAAAAAGAGAAAAAATTTAGGCTAAAGGGCATGTGGATCATTGACAAAATCTGGCAAAACAGCCCTTTAGCCTCGTTGACAAGAGATAAACAATTGTAAGGAAATTACATCCGGCCATGGTTATACCATTCTAAAGTTTCATTTTGGATCCTTCATGCCTTACGAAACAGTTTTTTCTTAATTTTTCGCCTGGCACTGCTTGACATCTGTTTAAGAATAATTGGTGTAGGTGTGTTTTTTCCCGCAGGAGAAACTTTTCCTTCTTGGATGGCTTCCAGCACGGCATCGAGGGTATTTTCCGGTGCGTCGATCTCGGTGTATGCCTGGCCTACCATTTCTGGAACATGGGAATCGCTTCCTGCAACTCCCGGAATTCCAAGTCTTTTTGCTTCGGCTGCGGCTTTCCGGTTGGATTTATTAAAAAGGCAGCGGGAATTGAAGACTTCAACGGCATCAATATCAAACCCCTCGAAACTTTCTATCCCGTGAGAACTACGTTTGAAGGGATGAGGGATAATAACCGTGCCTCCGAGTTTCCTGGCTCTCTCGATCGTTTCTTCTGGACTCAGATGGGGTTCGATATTCTGGCTGATTCCGAGAACAAGGATATGCCCCTTCGAAGAACTAACCTCAACCCCGGGAATGACCGTAAGCTCAAGGCCAAGTTCCAGGGCTCTTTTTTTACAGATAAGCCCACCTTCCACGGTGTCGTGGTCACAGATAGCAAATCCATCAAGCCCCCTTTTACGTGCAATTTTAAGGATGTCATCATGGCTTGATTTACTATCTTTTGAATACTCAGAATGTACATGCAGATCAAATTTCATGCTAACAGGAGAATGAGAAATGAATTTATATAAATTTTGAAACCGGAATCTATTTGCATCCAGATTTATTACATACCTCAGAAACGTTCGTTTACTTACGAATAAATAATGTCTTAAAAATAGAGTGAAAATTCAGGAAGAATTGCGAACGGGCAGAAACATGGCAAAAATTTTGTCTTAAGGGTGTAGTTTAGGATATTAGGAGGGTCTGATATTTTCAGTAGACACCCGTTCGCATGTAAACAAACAACTTGTGGATATAAATACCTTTCGTATATATGCGAACAGTATGCCAGCCATACGAAAAACTCTCTGAGAAATAAATATTGGAAAACGCTATATCAATATTCCAGTAGTTTTTATAATATTCAAAAGGTTTTATATTCTTTCGAAAGGCTCGAAAGTGATACATATCCACAGGCACAAGCTTTAGAAAGGTTTGATTCAAACTTTTTCAAAAAAAGTTTGATCAAAAACCGGATTTTTAGATGTGTCGGATTCCAACCCCACTTTCCGCAGTAAATTTTTGTAAATTCATATTTTTACTGCTATTGATTTTCAATCAAACGTGGATTTATTGAACTTTTATGTAGTAGGTAAAAGCAACTATATGGCGTATTTAGAGGCAAAAAACGATATCATTCGATTTTCACCAAATGAAACTAAAAATCAAAATTATTTGCACATGTTCAAAAAACGCTATTAGGAAAAATATTGATTTTCGAAAAAATACTGCGGAATGTAGGCCAACTTTTTCGAAAAAAGTTTGATCAAAAATCAGGTCTTTTAGAAATGTCGGACTCATACTTTTTTCAAAAAAGTTTGTCAAATCCTCAGGATCTTTGGGAATATCTGACCAGGTTCACTCATTTATTTGAGCTTCTTGAGGTTCAAGAAGAGAATGTGCTCTGTTAATTATCTCTGTTCTTGCTTCATAATCCAGAAAGATCCTCTCTCCGAACTCTACTCTGTGAACGATTCCCTCTTCATATAGCCATGAGAGAATAGACATTCCTTTTTCCGAATTGGGGAGAGAAAGAGAGCAAAAACACCAGGGGGGCAGGTGTTTTATTATCTCGGCTTTTAATGCAGCCATCCCGGTGCCTTTTTTTGCGGAAACAAAGACCGGGTTAGGGGCCATATAACCTATTTGCTCCATAATGGCATCAAGTTTGGATTCATCAACCAGATCGGCTTTATTCAGTACGGTAATAATAGGAACTCCCTGTATCCGGTCCCAGAGAGTGTCGTGAGATGTTGAAAGTTTCTGCAGGATCGTTTCGGGTTTTTCGCTTGCATCCACTACCAGAAGTATAAGGTCCGAGAGAAAAATCTCATCAAGGGTGGACTTGAAGGCGTCAACCAGCCAGTGAGGAAGGTCCTCTATAAACCCCACGGTATCGGTCAAAAGAGCTTTTCGCCCCCCGAGGTCCAGAGCTCTGGTCATGGGCACAAGTGTTGTAAAAAGCATGTTCTTTGCCTCAACGCTTTCATCTACAATTGCATTGAAAAGCGTGCTTTTTCCGGCGTTTGTATATCCTGCAAGGGAAATCAAGGAAAAGCCTTTCCTGTGCCTTAAAGCTCGTAAAGATTCATCATCTTTTTCTGCAGATTCAAGTTCATTACGAATCCTTGTTATCCTCTTCTTCAGGTCCTGTTCATAAGAATCCTCGTAGTCTCCGAGCCCCATGAAGCCTGCCCTTTCTTCCTTTTTAAGGAGAGACACAACAGCTCTTGCCCTGGGCACCTCGTATCTCAGTCTTGCCAGTTCGACCTGGAGTTTTGAGCGATGGGTAGTTGCCCTTTTTGCAAAGATCTCAAGGATGAGCTGGAATTTATCGATAATCTGGCATCTGCAGATTTCCGAGATATTGAATAGCTGAGTTGTAGAGAGCCTGTTATAGAAAATAACTTTCTCTACACCCGTACTCCTGACAAGTTCGGCAAGTTCCTCAATTTTCCCCCGGCCAAGCTGGTACTTCGAATCAGGATACCTGGTTTGCTTAAGCTCACCAACTGGCAGGTAGCCTGCAGCTTTTGCAAGCTCTCTGAGTTCCTGTAAGAGGTATTCTTCACGTTCAGGGTCCGAATTGGGAATTGTTCTTTTAACGAGAATTACCCTGTTACCGTTGCCGGATCCGTTATTGGATTTCTGTTCAGCTGAAATTTTCATGCCTCGATTTCAAGTTCTTTTATCAATAGGTTACGGGCGCTCAGGGAAACATGGTGCACGAGTTCAATCGACATTCTCTCGGCAATCGATTCCTGATACTTAAAAGCCCTGGAAAACATACTTTCGGTCACCCATTTGGGTTTATTATACATATCCCCCTTTTCTGCCACAATCGTACCCTCAAAAGAAAGCTGGTCAGCCGTATCTTCGATTAGCTGCACAACGTCCAGCAGGCTGGGGGCTCTTTTTTGCCAGAGGGGAAGAATTTTGATCTGCTTGATTTTTTCAATATGGCTAGCCGAAACCGTAAGTGCTGCGGCTGCACATACCATATAATACCCTCCTTTAATCCTGTGCCTGCCAGATATGTCTACTGCAATAATATCCCACATATATTCCACCCTCGGCTGAAGATCTGTTTTTCATAAAATTAAGAAACGTTATGATCAGGGAAAAACTCCTCTCGGTCAAGTCTGAACTAACACTCGAATAAACACTCGAATAAACACTCGAATAAACACCCGAATAAACACCCAATAAACACCCAATAAACACCCGACTATTTACATCTTCGTCCGGCTGATGTCCAGGTACTCGATTTCCTCGTCTTTCTCAACCGCAAAAAGCATTTTTTTCCTGACGCTGTTTGCAAGCCTGACAGCTCCGGACATAACCGAAAGCCTGAACTCAAAATCCGCAGGGATGGCATTTACAAGGTATTCCGAATGAGGTATTTTCTCTATTGACTCTACCTTTCTGTATACTCTGAAATTTGTCCCGAATTTAAAACCGGTTTTGACCACATGCCCCGAATCCCTGAGATTTTTATATGCACTGTACTTTCTCAGGAAAAAGCTTTCAATCTCCGAAGCTTTCTCGATAAATTCGTCAAATGAAAACACTTTACCTTTCCTGTCCCGAACCGTTATTATGCCTCTGGAAAAGAGGTAAAGGGATTCGACCAGGGAAAGTTGCAGCCTCTCGGAATCCAGCATTTTTCCGTAAAAACCCCTTTTATAGAGAGTTTCCGAAGCCTGAGCATCCCAGGCTATTACCCTGTCTTCCAGGAAAGTAGCATCGGTTTTGATGGCAGGATATGGCTCAGTCATTTCTCCTTTGGGAACTGCGGTTTTAACCTCATAGAAGGTAAGGTCACTTTCTTCATCCACCACAGCAAGGATAAACTGCTTATGCACGTTCTCTGCCGAGATAACTGAGTCCTGAAGAAGTTTTACGGGAAGGAGCTGCCTTTCAGACTGGACATGAACAAAAATTCTTGCTGCACTTTTACCTGGGTGGCTGCCTCTGGGATATACCCGGAAATCCGCAGCTGATGGCTGAACATAATACCCTCTTTCTTTAAGGTCCTTATAAACTATATATTTCAGCTCAAAATTCGGCTGCCTCAAAGAAGCCTGTTCGAAAAAGTATCTGAAATCGAGCATTGTGCCTTCGAGTTCGATCTCGAGCTTTCCTCTGGACAGAAGAAAAGCAGCTTCTACAAGCGAGAGTTCAAGCCCTTCGCCTTTAGGACGCCCGAAGTAACCTGTTTTATAAAATTCGGCTACCGCTTCCTTTTCGGCAAGGACCCGGTCTCCTTTAAGTTGTGTTTTCAATAGATTCACCTGAAAAGAAAATGAAATGAAAATAAGTTCTTTACCAGTCTGGCTTGCTGTAGTCTAATTTGTTATAGCGTAATTTCTCTTAATTTAGATTCTCATAAAATAATTTGCTATTAAAATAATTTATTATTAAAATAATTTATTATTAAAATAATTTATTATTAATATAATTTGTTATAATCAGTTTGTCGTGATTGATCTGTTGTAATCTACTCTATTGTAATCTACTCTGTTGTAACCTACTCTATTGTAGTCTACTATTGTAATCTAAATTGTTATAATCGATTAATATAATATTGCTTTTTCGACCTGCATATAGAAGGGTAGTGTTTGCATGCACTACGGAAGGAGCTTTCAAACATCACGGAAGAACCCTGGAATCCCTAAAATTTCGTGCAGCCTCGACAAGTGAGCTTGCAAACTCTCTGTACGCAACTCCGTGCAGGTGGGCATACGAGCCCAGGGTATTTCCAGAAATAAGCCCGTCCATACCGTTCTTTATGCCTGTACCTCTTGACAGGGTTATTGCAAATTCAGCATCCTCAGGAATTTCCCTTATTTCAGAATGGTGGAATTCGTGTCCCTTGAAACTGTTGTATTTTTTCCCGAGAAGGCAGTCCTTATTAAGGGTCCCGATATTGTAGCTGACCACTCTTGTCTGTCCCATTATAGTATGCCCTGGTAGGGCTCCAACCATTGAATATGTAGATTCCGGCATTGAGGCATCGTGATAGGTACCTTTTCCGGGGACGCCTGTGCTTATTTTTTCCGTAAGGTACATAAGCCCTCCGCACTCGGCATAAATAGGCATGCCTGCAGCAGAAGCCTTTTTGATATCCTGGCGCATGGACTCGTTAGCTTCAAGTTCGGCTGCAAAGAGTTCGGGGTAACCTCCTCCGATGTAGAGCCCATCAACCTCTGGAAGTGAGGCGTCTTTAACAGGGCTAAAGTAAACGATTTCTGCGCCTGCAAGATTTAGAAGATCGATGTTATCGCGATAGTAAAAGTTGAAAGCCTCATCAAGGGCGACCCCTATCTTTGGCCTGGGTGCTCCGGGATCAGAAACCGAAGAAAAAACGCTATTTTCAGGGCTTTTCAGGGCTTTTGCGCTTTTTGCGATTTCCATAAAGCGGTCTACATCAATTCCTTTATTGATGATTTCTTCAATACCGCGAAGGCGGGCTTCAAAGCCTCCGTCCCCAAGCCGTCTCCGGCCTTCGAGAGCTGGCATAAGCCCTAGATGGCGCATGGAAATTTGCATCGCGGGGTCTCTTGGAACAATTCCAATAACCGGAACGCCTGTATAGTACTCGATTGCCTCTTTTGCTTTTTTGGCATGTCGGCGGCTTCCGATGTTATTAAGGATGACTCCTGCAATTTCCACATCAGGGTCAAAGTTCCTATATCCGTTGATAAGGGCAGCACTCGAACGGGTAATGCTTCTGGCATTGATTACGAAGATTACGGGACAGTTAAGGATCTTTGCTATCTGGGCAGTGCTTCCAAGGTCGCTTAAGCTTTCAAACCCTTCATAAAGCCCGCGAACTCCTTCAATAATCGCAATATCCGCCTTCTCGCCGGCCTCGCAGGCATGAGTATAGACATCCAGAATCCCGTTCTCATCCATAAGGTAGCCGTCAAGGTTCCGGCAGAACCTGCCAGTTATTTCAGTATGATAACTCGGGTCGATATAGTCCAGAGCGACCTTAAAGGGCTGGACTTTGTATCCCCTTGAAACGAGAGCAGCCATCAGGCCCATGGAGATTGTAGTCTTGCCTGAGGAAGAACGGTCTGCGGAAATGAGAATCCTGGGAATATTCTCTACGGATTGCTTGTCGTTAAGCATTTTTTCGATACCCCTTTTGTGTTCATTTACCCTGATGTATTTATTTACCCTGATGTGTTTATTCACCCTAATGTGTTTATTCAACTATTAACACTCTAATTTTATTTTGTTAATTCCCTCAACCGTTCATCACTAAGGGAATCGGCTGTAACTCGTTTTTCGTTTTCAAGGATTGCTTTTCCGAGTTTGCGGTAGATCTCTGCAATATCGGATTCAGGCGCTTTTTCCATTACCGAGTAACCTTCTCTTTCACAGTCCTGAACTACCTGCCTCTTCGGGATAAAAGCCATAAGCTGGCTGCCGATCTCCTCAGAAAACTTCGAAACGATTTCCTCTTCCCTGCTCACGTTTCTTGAATTACAGATTACCCCGCTAAGCGGCATTCCTATCTTCGATAAGCCTTTGCATATATTATTTGCTGCATAAAGGGGCATGTACTCTCCTGAGGTCAGGACATAAGCTTCATTTACGAATCCTTTCCTGACAGGGGCGACAAACCCTCCGCAGACTATGTCTCCGGGCACATCGTAAATGATCAAATCCTGCTCTTTTAAGAGATTTCCTGAAATGCTCTTCAATTTCTGGATGGCAACAATGATTCCTCGCCCTGCACAACCTATGCCTGGTTCTGGGCCGCCTGCTTCCACGCATTTGACGCCTGCATATCCTTCAAAGACCACATCTTCTTTCTTTATGTCCACACCCTCACGCAGGAGGTCGAGAATGGTTGGAATTCTCCTGCCTCTTAGAAGGGTGATTGATGAGTCACTTTTAGGATCGCAGCCTATAATCATAACCTTCTTTCCTGCCTCGGCGCAGGCAGCGGCAACGTTTGAAGCTGTACTCGATTTACCTATGCCGCCCTTTCCGTAGATCGCTATGATCTTCTGGTTTTTCAAAGGATCTTCCTCCTGATTTTATCCTGTCTCTTCTTGCTCAGGCTTCCTTTGCAACTTCCCTTAAGGTAGCCCCAAATTCGGATTCCACAATCCCACTGACTCCCAGTGTTTTCGGGTGGAGGTCGATTTCTACCAGCACATACTCATGCCCCATCTCTTTTAAGGGCAGGACCTGTCTAGGGCCGTTAGTTATCGAAATCAGTTCCATGTTCTTTATGTTCTCCATAGGGATTGCATGTGGAACACCCGAAATGACTGCAAAATCAAAGTCACTGTATTTTTCCTTTATTAATTCGCTTACCTTTTCGCCTGCAATCGGGTACTCGTCCATGCCGCCAATGATTTCATGCACCTCAACTCCATGTGCTTTGAGGTCTCTTGTTATATATTCGGCATGCTGCCTTACTCTGGGAAGCCCAAGCTCCGGGTCGATATTTGCCATATTGATAAGGTTTTCTTTATTCCCTAGAGCTTCTGCAACCTCGTTGACTGCAAGGGTAATGTCTGCAAACATGTAGCCGGTTTCTTTTTTGGCATTCATGATGACAAGGCCCTTTTTGCCTTCTTTGAGAAGTTGAATTACACGCTGTGCGGCTTTGTATTTGACATCCCCGCGGGAGGGAGCAAGGTATTCCCTGCTTGCAGCCCCAAACTTTTTTTCCACTTCTGTAGCTTTTTCAAGGAGGTATTTCTGACGCTCGAACTCTTTGTGATCAATAATCCCTGCATCGAGTGCAGATTCCAGGGCAAAGAGTACTCCTTTTGTGTTATCGTGATAGCCTGCGTGCACCTCGACTTCGATTACAGGGACATCAGGATTTGCCTCGAGCACGGCGTCATGCATTTCTTCCCCTATAATCATGCTGGGGCAGGTTCCTACAATACCTATAAGTTTAGGGTTAAAAAGTTCCACTGACTTGTTGATAAGTTGGACAAGTTTGTCATGCCCTCCGAAAACGAAGTTGTTCTCATCAAGGCCTGTGGTAACCACATGTATACCGTCTTCTTCGAGCAGCCTTGCATGTTTAAAGGAACACCCTGGAGGCCCATGCATGATAGCAACATCAACATTTAAGTCTCTCAGAGTGTAAAGAGCCGCAACTATGGAACTTGGGCGGGGATGAATGATTGAAATCTCTTTTTCAGCCATAACAAATCCTCTTGTTTAGATAATATGGATACTGATAAGAATGATAGAACGCATTTCCCTGAAAACTCCTGTGTCCTCAGGATATAAACTATTACCTGTAAAATGGGATTGGGAAACACGATCAGTTGAAATTAAAGTGAGTAATGGAAACGAATACAGATTGGAAGATCCTGTATAAAACTCTATCATAAAAATTTCGGCAAATGCTTGCAGCCTATTACGGCTTGTATCCGGAATAGACTCGGATCCAAATTATATATTAAATATTTGTATATTAGAAATTGTTATCCTGAGCAGAAATTCCTGAGTAATTTTCGTAATGCCCGAATTAACCGGAATTTCTGGGAATTCTTCAACAATTCCTCAATATTCCTCAGCGAAGAGCCTCATTATACAGTTATAACATAATTTTAACGGAAGCATTATAACATAATTTTAACGGAAGCATTTTACCGAAGAAAGTATTATATCGTCGCCTCCTGCAAATTCCGAGGCTTTTGAAAGCCCTTCTGTGAGATCTCGTGCATAAGAAATGTTTTTTCCATTTACTGCCTTCATCCGTTCTCCTACCAGGATAACCTGCTTACACTTTGCACCGAACTTTTCTATAAAACCCTGCACAAGTTCAGGAGGTAGCCCTTCACAGACCTGAGAGGATTCTTCTCCCAACACAAGGATGATACCTTCCTTTTTTTCGTCCTTTCTCTTAAGGAGAGCGTAATCAAGGGCTTTTTCGGCCGAGAGGATATCCATGCCGGAATTGGAATTGTCTATTAAGGAGACGCCGTTCATTTCCTTTTCCTGCATCCTGCCTGAAAGCCCTCTGAATCCTTCGATTGCCGAAATAATAGCTTCAGGTTTAGTTCCAAGTTCGATGGCTGCTGCCGACGCTGCGACAAAAGCAGTCCTGTAAGCCGAAACATTATATCCAGGACGCAGGGAAGCTGATAATATTTTCTTTCCCCTGCGCATAAAGCGAATGTCGGAACCTGAAGGTGTAGGCGAAGCCTGGAATTCGGTTGAACCTGCTGGCATTGATGAATCTGATAGGCCGGCTGAGGTTGATGAACCTGATAAACTGTCTGGTTCTGATGAACCTGATAGGCCGGCTGGCTTTTGTAAACCTGAAGGCATTACTAACTCTGAGGGTACTGATAGGGCTGAAGTCTCAGGTACTGTTTCCAGTACAAAGTCGGCTATTTGGACTGAAGTCGCGGAAAGCTGATCATTGAACGGGTCTCTGAAAGTTAAAACCTTTACCTGATCTTTTTTTGCAGCTTTAAGGGCTTTTTCGGCTCCTGCATTGATTAAAAGAGTACTTCCAGATTTTGCGTGCTTAATAAGTTGGAGTTTTGCTTCGCTTGCAAGAGCTGTATTGTTTGCAATCCCATAGTCCGGGGAAAGGGTTGTAAGAATCCCCAGGTCAGCAGTGCCTGTGCCTCCTATTGAGATCTCAAAGATAAAAAAATCCGGCCTGAATCCGGCTTCGAAAGTTTTCTCAACGGCAACCAGAATGCTTCCAGGAGTTATGCTCAGGCCTTTGTATATAAGAGAAGAAGCACCCGCTTTCCAGCATTCAAGCCCCCTTGAAGTATGCAACACTACTTCAAATTGCCTGGAGAGCATATCGGCCAGGAGGGATGCTGTACTTGTTTTTGCTTTTACGCCGGTAACTTCGACTGTTTTTATGCTTGAAAGCCTTGAATCGCCTTTGAGAATTTCTCCGACAATTTCATGGTGCGAAAGGACTTTTTTTTTCTGTGCCCTGGCTTCTAAAAGCATCGGATAGGCAGGATCAAGGTGTACAGGCGCAACAATCAAGTCGAATCCTGAGGCAGGAAGAGGAGTTTTTGAGCAGTGTATCCCGTACTTCTCTTCAAGCTCAAGCAGCGTTTCAGGTTTGACTGTCCTGTATACATCTATTCCGCTTACTTCATTTCCAGCGGCTGCAAGACTTTTTGCGATAGGAATGCCGCCGTGGGTCAGGTCGAGCACGGCGAACTTCTTCCGGTACAGGTCCATGATAAAACCGGACCCCAAATATGAATTTAAAGGGCTTCCTGAACCCTTTTGAATACCAGGTCGGCGATAAGCTCATCGGCTCCAAGAGGGTTTGCATAGCACAGAGGAACGGTTTTTCCGTCAATTTCCAAGGTACCACAGCCATTTTCGTCCAGGCTCAGGATCCTCGGGATATCCTTTGTGATATGAACCCCAGATGCCAGGAAAACCGGTACTGCTGCAATTTTTGTCACGCCTGTACCTGAAAACCCTTCGATTGCCTCTCCAAGGGTTGGCTCACTGTTTTCCATAAAGCCGGCTCTGACAACGACATCCGAGTGTTTCCGTGCTATATAATCTGCGATCTGAGTGACTACTTCCTTGTTGTATGGAAGTTTACTACCATGGCCTATGGCCAGAATTCCGAGTTTTTCTGTCATTTTTAAAACCTCAATCTCTGTCTGTTCAGGCTTAACACAATCATTCGGATTTGTAATAATGAAGAGTTTAACATAGTTAGGATTTATATGATATAATTCTTTTGAAAAAGGAACAGCGGGAGAAAGTTTTGATAGATATGAGCGTAATCAATAGTTATGGTAAATTTGTAATCTAACTGTCTATGTTTATTTGGTTTATCCCTGGTTATTGTTTTCAATTTTGATATACGCCATTTTCTCTTTGGGCTAAAGTTGTTATTTCGGGTGAATTACCATTACTGCTTTGGATATATTCACTCCAGCGCAACTTTAGTTTCTTATTATTAAACCTAATTTTATTATTTCGTATTAAATCATAATAGTTTTATGTTATTAATATTTATAGGTTTTAACATCTAAATTTTGTTTTTATTTGGGAGATAATATGATGGACAACGCTTATAGTCGTACTAGAGGTTTTTGGAGTAGCATCCGTTATTTAATAACTCGTTATCAGGATTTTTTACTTGATCCTGGAACATTGTTTACTGTGGCAAGCGGAGTTTTGCTTATAATAGCGATAGCTGCTTATCCACAAAACATGCTGTCAGAAGGAAATAGCACGGGTGAAGGTAGCTGGTTATATTTACTATCCGCACTGGTTGGATCATCGTTTATATGGTGGTCTGCTTACCAGGGGATTAAAGAAAGGGACTTTACTGCTGATATCCCGGTTACTATCGCAACAATTGCTGCTATTGCCATCGGGCAGTATTCAGCTGCTGCAGTCGTAGCCGTACTTTTGCTTCTTGGGGGTATGCTGGAGGAACTTGTTTCTGCAAGAGCAGGAAAGGCACTCGAATCTCTGGCGAAACTATTGCCTGATAGAGTCACAGTCAGGCGTGATGGACATGATATTGTAGTATCTCTTGAGGAAGTTAAGGTAGGAGACACGATCCTGGTCAAGTCGGGAGAACGTATTGCTGTTGACGGAACTGTTATTTCAGGCACTGCTTCGGTAAATCAGGCTGCTATTACCGGAGAGAGTCTGCCAGTTGATAAACAGGAAGGAGATAACGTTTTTGCAGGTACTCTTAATGAAGTAGGCGCAATGGAAGTGCTGGCCACTAAAGTTGGAAGTGAAACAACCATTGGACAAATACATCGCTTGATTGAGGACGCGCAGATTCAAAAGCCAAAGATAGAGCGGCTCTTGAATAATCATGCTAAATTTTATACGCCTACTGCAATCATCTTAGGCGGCTTGCTCTGGTGGTGGAGTGGGGATCTGACACGAGCAATTACTATGTTAATTGTATTTTGTCCATGTGTGATGGTACTCGCTACACCTACGGCACTTGTGGCTTCGGTTGGCAACGCGGCGTTAAGAGGCAATCTTATTAAAAAAGGAGCTACGATAGAATCTATGGCCAGGATAGATACTGTTATTTTTGATAAGACAGGGACACTTACTCACGGTGAACCAAAACTTGCCAGCGTTATAGCATTGAACAACAATAAAGATGAAGACTTATTGTTATTGGCTGCAATTGCAGAGAAGTTCAGTGAGCATCCGCTTGGAAAAGCTGTTGTCAAAGCTGCTGAAGAAAAGGGGTTCTTAATACAGGATCCGGAATCATTTGAATCCATATCAGGAACCGGCATAAAGGTTAAAGCCAAAGGAAAAAGCATCTTTGTAGGTCGTCTGAAGCAAGCTTCTGAATTTAATATATCAATCTCTCATAAAGCTGAAGAAATCATTAAAAAACAATCTCAACTGGGCCGTAATGTAGTCATGATAGGAATTGATAACGAAATCGCAGGGTTGCTAACATTTGAGGATAGAATTAGGCCGGAGTCAAAAAAGTCCATTGAGAACCTTCATAAACTCGGAATAAAGACAATAATGATTACAGGAGACAGCAAAGTAGTTGCGGAACAGGCAGCTAAAACCCTTGGTATAAATGAAATATATGCTGAAGTAATGCCTCAGGAAAAAGTCGAAATTGTGAAACGTCTACAGCTTGAAGGTCATAAAATTATCTTTGTAGGCGATGGTGTTAATGATGGTCCGGCACTTGTCACGGCTGATGTAGGAATAGCTATGGGGCTTACAGGAACAGATGTGGCAATAGAGACAGCAGAAGTTGGACTATTATCCGATGATCTTTTAAAAATTCCATACCTTATAAGCGTATCCAAGAAGGCGATAAGCACTATCTGGCAAAACGTTGTATTTTCTCTTAGCGTCCTCTCAATGGCGGTTATATTGACTATACCGGGCATACTTACACCTGTAACAGGAGCATTATTACACGAACTCTCATCAATTCCAGTGATAATGAACTCAGCAAGATTAATTACATATAGTCCCAAAGATTGAGAATGAACACAAATTCTCTCAGGGCTATTTTTTATTTTTGAGCTGATCCCAAAAATCGATACTGCTTCTCTGAATATTATATCCTGGATTATCAATAGAGTTTAGGATCCTGAAAAATAATTCTGAAACTTTTACTGATATGGGTATAAAATTAGTTTTGGGATAAGCGCTCTCTGTATAAATCTTTTGTAAATCGATAGAGATGGATTTACTTAACTACTGAAGCCAATTCTAAACCTTCATTGTAAATACTTGAGATTCTGTAAAACATAAGATTTTCATGACGATATTTTACAAGAAAGTGATGGAAGAATAGAACTCTATAATAGATAAAAAAGGTTTTAAGAGACCCTAAGAGACCCCAAAGAAAAATTTCAGTTTAAATTCATGCGTTTTCATACTTTCGGCGCGATCTCTTCCGGGAACCATTCCTGAATCTCTTTTGGCATATTGAATTTTACATCCCGAAGTTCGCCTTCTCCCATGTGCCTGTACATGACCAGCAGGACAGCCTGAATAACTTCAGCCGGGTTTACATTCTCATCGAACTCAAACTGTGCGTGTACCCTTCTTGCAAACTCCTCTTTTTTGAATTTCTCGGGCTTATCCCTGAGAGTCCAGCCGTCATAATATATTCCTTTAATTATAAGGGGCAACTGTGAAGCAAGATCAACTGCTTCTTCTGCCGGAAGCCTGTCCCGGATCGCGTGCAATGTCCCTCTCAGAGCCTGATATGCACTATCCTTGCTCTGCCATTTCAACTGGGTCAGAATATCCTTGATCCATACATTGGTTAAGTCTATACTGTTGTCAAGATTCCTTACTCCCGTAGTCATTTCAATCCCCCACAGATTGAATAAATATCGTTAGACAATGGTATTGTTAGGCAATAAATGTCGTTCGGCAATAAGTATTGTTAGGCAATAAATATCGTTCGGCAATATGTATCGTTAGGCAATAAGCGTCGTAAGACAATGGTATTGTTAGGTAATAAGTATCGTTAGACAATGGTATTGTTAGGCAATAAGTATTGTTAGGCAATAAATATCGTTAGGCAATTAGATATCGTTTGACAGAATAAATTATGGGCTGTATTTATATAATAATATCTAAAAACAAAACTAGAAGAGGAATGTCCGGGGCACGGCCAGATTTCTGGATCAGGAACCGAAAAAATCTCAGGTTTTACAGACCAGCAAGGTATTTCAATGCTTTACCAAATCAAGAACTTCTATGTCGTCAGCCAATTTTGGAATTACGTTGTGTTCAGCTCCGATGAACAAAATTCCAGTTTCTTCGTCCTCCAGAGTTTTGTTTATCCTTGAAGCTATGTATGCATCTCTTTGTTCAAGCAAAAAACCTTTTTTAGCAATATATCTCTTTTTTGCCTCTTCCTTTTTTGCAGTGGAAGAGTCCTTTAACATATCAAGCAATAAATTACGCTCTTCAATCAGAAGCTCAGGATTTTCAGTGGCAACGATCCTGGCTCCCTTTGCCGCCATTTTTTCGATAATCTGATAATTTTTACTTCCGAGCTCTGCCGTACTGCGAATAATTTTAATTCCCATTTCCCCTTCACATGGTAAGCCATCCTGATAAATTCTAGTATGCTCAAGATCAAGGTTGAGCTGAAAAATTTCCTTTTCAAGTTCATTCCAGAATTTTTCAATAAGCTTCTGATTATTTTCCCATTTTTCTCTGCCAAATTTAGAAATAGCCATCTGTGTTAGTTCTTTACTTAAAGAACCCATATCTGCAGAGGTATGGACGATTCTTATATATACAAGCTTTCTCATGTTCCCACGCTATCTAAAGTTGTTTTACAGGAATCTTTTGCGTAGACCACGATCGGGATTCCAAATTATATTTCCATCTTGTCGAATCTTTAAAATCGACTCGTCAGGCTATACCTCACCTGAAAAATGGACATCATTATCCAATTTTATAGATCAGTTGGATTCTCAGATAATATATTGTCTATCCACTCTATAATATATTCAGCAGCTTCTTTAAATTCTCTTATTTGTTTATCAATTGACTGACTTCCATCTTCGGTAAGAATATAATATTTTGTTCTAAGATCGCCTTTTATGGTGTCAATTTCAAGCAAATTTTGATTTTTTAATGAGTACAATATAGAATATATTGCACTAGGGGATATGTAAACATGAAATCTATAAAAAATTTCTTTTGCAATATCTTGCCCAGACATCGAATTGTTCCTGATAATACAAAGTACTGCAATATTCAGATGTTTCTTTATTATGTATTCAATGTGAATATTTTGGGAATGTGATTCTCGAGTTTGAACTATAGGTTTCTCTTTTTCAGGATCCATTTCTTCACCTTAGTCGATGCCAAAATTGACATATACAATATTTTATAGTCTAATTGTCAAATTATTCTCGGGTCTAGTAACTTTATATCTTCTATTACATCGACTTTGAATCCCTAATTTGACCGAAACATCTGTTTTTGGTGTGTATAGATAGAGTTTAAGTTTATGTTTTCCTAAATAAAATTACAGTTCGATCTCGCTTTTTTTGATTTTTTTCTCTTTTTTTCCATTTTTCCGAAAGATTCTGTGTCGATGCAATACTTTTTTGTAAGTAAATACCCTACTTACCCGAATTTGACAGAAGCGTGGTTTTTGAATGTTTGAAGGGGCTTCAAGCTTCGTTTTCTTTAATACAATCTAGGTAGTGTAGCGAATCGGCTGTAAATTCAAAGTCAAGTTTTTCCTCATTGTGTGAAAGTAGGTTCTTTTGAAACAGTGCATTCTTCTAGGAAACCCTTGAGATTTGTGATTTTACAGAAAACTAACATGATATTCTTTGAATAGCATGCACAACCAATGAAAGTGCTTGCAGATGGCAGCATTTTCGTGCTAAATCAACATACTGCTTGATCCAAGGATTTTACGGATTTCAAATATGTTTTAGTAGGCTTATTTACTTTATATAAGTTTTTAAATAATTTTTATTCCTGCACTTGATTTTTTCATATTATTATTCAGGTCAATTGCTTGATTAAGTCTGAGTTTTTATTAATCAATTCTAAATCTATGACCAAATATTGCAATATATATCATCAAGGAGTCACAAAAAGACTCCAAAGTCGCAGACAAGCTTTTTAAATATGTTTAACCTATCCTATATATAATCTCTTATTAAATAAATTACTCAAAAGCGATACTATTTTACAAAGTTTGTAAATTAATCACTATATATGAATATTGAAAAACATATTTATAAATTCTAAACTAAAGTTGTTTTATAATTTAAAAGCCACGCTTAATTCTTTACTAAATGTTGCTATATCTTTCAGTACCAATTTCTGGCAGTTTTGTGAATTTTCTATAAATTCAAATTAAGTAACGGCGCAATCTATTCAGTTTAACCTGCAGCAGGATATGCAGGCTCAACTTTGATTCAGTTGAATTACTCACTATAAATTCCGCTTATTAGTGTGTCATAAACTGATTCAATATTTACTGAATGTAAACTGAGTACACTGTCATTGTTAATCTTGATACACAATTCTTTCCTTTCTTTTTCCTCGTGAACGTTTGTGACGAGAACGACTTCCTGTATGTCTTTTAGTTCGACTTCGTACAATATCTTATTAAAGGCCTTGTGCCAGCCAAAAATTCTGCGATTTGTCAAATACATATAACCGTAATTCCAGGCTTTCCCCTGGTTCTGAGAATAGGAACCAAAAAAATTCATCTTCGTTTCTTCCTCCGCCATAAGAGTTGGCGAAGTCACTCTATGTTCGAGTGCCCAGGCTCTTGTACTCTGGTCAAACTGCTCAAATACGCCGTATTCAAGCATTGTTTCAATTCCAGCAGCTAATAGTTTGAGACTCAAACCTATCAGAGGCACACCTGCAACTGTGATCAGAACATCGGCGTTTAGAACGAGTCCTTTGTTAAGTAACCTATCCAGAAGTTCCACTAAGGAATCTTGTTCACGTTCCGGCATCATGTATGTTCGAAATCCTTTTTGAGATCAATAAAGCTATAAGGTGCCCAGGGTCCTGTAAACCTGACTGCAAAACCTTCACGTTCATTTATTTGTTCAAGAACATTCCCTAAATTTTCAACATTTTCATTAGATACAAGGCAGGAAAGTGTAATCACAGATTTTTTGCCCTTGAATTTCTCTGGAACATTGGATTTTTTTTCTTCAGGAACCATCTCTTTTACATTCTCGTGAATAGCTCTCCCAAATTCTGCCCCAAGTTTTGAAAGTTCCTTTGTTATTGCTTGATCTCGCCGAATATCAAACTGTTTCTGAAGAATGTAGCCTTTTCCTTTTGACATTCCTTGAATTTTTGCATTCAATGCTTGAAGTTCATGACTGTCTTTGAGAACCTTTTCAGCAAGAATTTTCGGATCATAAAAAATTTGGACTAAATACTCTGCAGTATCATTTAATTTCTCAAGTTCAGTTTTAAAGGGTTCATAGTTTTTCTGCAGCCAGGATCTTATGGTTTCGTCATTTCCAAGTGCAACACACCCAAAAGAAAATGGAAGTAATGTACCAAATTTTTCAGTCATCTTGTCGATAGCATAGTTATGAGTGAATACCCATTCTTTTGCCTGCTGTTCGTCCTTTGCTGGTTCAGGTTTCTTTTCTGAGAAATGGACAGCTGCAGCAATGTCTTTATAAATAATTGTATACACAGGATTGTCGTTAATCCCAATCGTTCCCAGGTTCTGTTCAGTAGCTGTATTGAGAATTGCGTAAACATAAAGGCAGTTCTCCTGCTCTGTTTCGTTCATTTTTATCGGCTTCCCCAATCCACCCTATTGGATTTATAAATTTAACAATTACCTCGTCTACTACCTTATCAAGTTCGTCTCTCATAGAATAAACACAATGTTCAAGTTCATTGTCAGTTTTTATCACCCTCAAATACTTCGTTCAGATCCGAATTGTATTAATTCCACTTGGTTCCAGGCTTTATTAGTGGCTGTATTGAGAATCGAGTACAGGTAAAGTGTGTTCTTCGTCGTTTAGTTCGCCTTTTTTGACTTCTTCAGCCCACCATCTCGGGTTTAAGAATTTATCGACTACATCATCTACAACTTGATCAAGTCCTTCTCGTACAGAAGCAACACAGTTTTCAAGTGCATTATCTTCTTTTATTCTCTCAAGTGCTTCATGCAGGTCCGAAAGAGCCTCTCCTAGCCTTTCAATCTCTTCATCGCTCAAAGATTCATTTTCTATTCTCAATAATGCTTGTCTTTCAAGTAAGTCCTGAATAATCTCGACAAGAGCTACAACAAGGCCCAATAATCCTTTCTTTAAATTGTCTTCATCAATTGTGATCGTCATTGTTTTCCCTTTTTATCTTAAGCTGAAGTACCCCGTTTTTGTAGCTTTTCTCTTCGATAGATCCCGATTTACACGGCAACGATATTTTCTTACTATAGACACCGGCAGAAATATACAGAGTATCGCCTTGAATTTCTATGTTTATGTCTTTCTCTTCTACATCAGGAATTTGGGCTATTACATAAACAAAATCCTGTTTTTCAAATACATCAAAAATCGGTCCAGTTGGCTCTGGAGCTTCTACTGTTACGTTTTTTATATCTCTTGAAACTCTGCCTGTAATTTTAGAAGAGTCATTTCTGGAAGACATAGGTCTTATGGACAGTCCATAGCTCACTACTGGCTTGCTGCTCCAGCCAGTTTCGAGCCTGTGCTTTATTTCCATATCTGTTTCAGCAATTCTCTGTCTGAATTCTGGGGAACTATTTTCAAGAATCTTTACGATTTTCCCGAAGCCTGGAATTGATCCCACGATATCTCCTACAAAGCTGGGATGTTCGTTATCTGTAGCTTTGTTCTCTTTTTCTCCAAGCTTCTGTTCAAGTTCTTTAATTCTATTCCCCAGATCCTGGATTTTAGTTTCCAGGTCTTCAGCTTTCATATCACTTTTTGTTTCCTTCTCATCGTTATTTGTTTCCTTCTCACCGTTGTCCTTTTTATCACCATTACACATTGATAGATCTCTCCCAGTTACTCGAATTATAATTCTTTAAGGAAAGTGAGCTGTATAAAACACTAAACTGGCAGCAATGTCTCTACTGTTGATTTTCTTCCTCAAGTGTGGAGTTTCTGTCTTGATCAATCTCGATGTAACTTGCAGGGATTATTGCCCGTTTTTTCTTAGAAAGTGGACTTGTCCATCCGCAAATTGGGCATCCTTTCTCGATTAAAAGCTTCTCCTCCCTTCGATTTCCACATTCCGGACAGTAAGCATAGGCTTCGTGTACTTTCTCCCATGCCGGGGTATCAATATTTGTTCCCGAAGGGAACTCGAGACCATATTTTGCTGCAGTTTCAAAGGATGCCAGAGTAGCTGTAATTTTAACTCCAAGAAGCTCAGTTCCCGCGATAGATACTGAAATATCAGCGTTCAGTACAAGTCCTTTATCCAGAATCCTATCTATTACATCCGCAAGTCCGCCGGTTTCCCTGACAACACTTCCGTTGCTCATATTCTTCCTCCATTCATAGTATTTCCTCAATTGATTATCTCAGGGACTTTTTTATATCTCCAGGATTTACGCAGTTGAACTGAGAAATCAGTAGCATTAAATCTTTGACTGTTTTAATTTTTAATTAAAACTACAACCTTTTTATCATAATTGATTTTGTATTTCAAGGGTGTAAGTCCTATACTGAGTATCAGTTCCACTACAGCTGGTCGTCATCAATCAAAAGTCTCGAAGATATTGAAGGATCTTTATTTTTTATAGATCGTAATCATTTAACCGAAGGCAAACGAAACGCTTATTTTCTTTTTTTTAAGTGGCGTGTTACAGGGCTCTTGATCAAAAGTTTAGGGTAAAGTTTTAGAGTGCGGAAGTCACTGGGTTTTGTATCAATCGTGATATTGTAACTATACTCAGCTTTCGAGCTAAAAGGCCCATTAGTTTTGCCTGATCCGGATTTTTGATTAATTTTTTGATTATCCATTTCCTCAAGTAGTTTTAGAAAATTGTATAATCCGGAAGGTTTTTCTTCGGCTTTTATCGATTTTGAATTCTCTTTTTCTTTTCCATGCGATAGTTTATCAGGACAAGATGTCGGTTCTGACATTGAGATTCGTCTCCAGAACTCTTTCTGCAAATTTTAGTTGTCTCATAAGATCGGTTTTCCTTTCATCATATTCTTCTTTTGAGAGCTCGTCAAACTCGTAGAGCATTTGGTTTTCTTTGATCTTGTTTTTAATTTTATCAACATTGTACAATTCTTTATAAGCAAAGTCCTTTATTATTTCAATGTTTGAAATAAGATCGAGTCCAGGGATTTCAATTCCTAACATCCTTAAAAAAAGATCATCAAAGAAAAACATTACCTGAAACCACCCTTTTTATTAGATAAAATATGTATATCTACAAAGTTATAGGGAGGCCAGGGCCCACTATATTGAAATTTATACTCAGGATATTTTAGTTTAAGCTTTTCAACTTCATCTGAAAAATCCTGAATTTTTTCCTTATCTACAAGATAGGAAGTATTCATCAAAAGACGGGAACTGAAAAGGTTAAGGTCCTTCAAATGAGAAGCGATTTCCCCAAGCCTTTCGATTGATTCGGCCTTACATTGTTCCATTTTTTGATTGTCTATTTTAGTGTCTTTTGGCAAAAGAATTTTTATCCCGAGTTCAACTTTATTATCCACGATTGTAATGGCTTTTTTAATAGCTTTTTTTCCGGCCCGCATGGATACTTCGATCAATTTCTTGTTTTTAAAAACCATTCCATACGCTACCGGAATAATACTACATTGTTTCATTACTTCATTGACAACATTTTGATGAACATTTATTTCCTCTTCATTATCAATCTCGTATTTTTTGAAGGGTTCATTGCTCACGACAGGACAAAAATCATTGCAAGCCAGTGTGAATACCTCATGTCCTTGAAAACCTATATTACCAAAATTTATAGCTTCCTCTGGGGATTTGATTATGCAATAGACATATTTACTATTTTCAGGAGCTGTCTTCATCGAATCTCCCTTCCAGATCTTCTAGAGCAATTTTCAAATATTTATTCAAAACTTTGTTTTCTATACGTATCAGAATTCAGTTTATAGCAAGCTCTAAGTACGTCGAAATCTCTTTTAACTGCGTTAAGGATTTCACCCATACACGAAATTGCTTACAATAACACAAGCATCGCCTACCCACATCTTTTTTGGTTACCTTGTAGCATATTCATTATTCAGGTTTAATGGCAATCATTGCAATTCATTTGTACTTGGTAAGGTACACTATGTCTAAACATCGTTATTTATGCTAATTTATAAGAAAGATATCGGAAAATTTATACAAATATACTTAAATTTTATATATGGTAATTATTAATCAATGGTAGATCTACTAAATTCTACTTTTAGTTATCATCTTGTGTAAACATGTCAGATCTGCGCCGCATCCCTATTTTATTATAATCTATTATGTCCATATTTGAGTTAAGTTTCATTTCATAAATGCTCAGTATATCCTGTGAGTCGGGAATTGATTTTCGTTCAAGGACCTCAACAAGGAGTTTAAGTATACCATCCTCTCTGGACATACTTACAACCCCCTCAGCTTTCTTTCTAGTGATACCTTCTATCATTAATGTTGCTTTATTAAGATCTTCAATTAGTGAACTTATTTTAATTCCATCTTCCTTTACATTAGCGTTCATTTCCTCTCCTTTATCTCTAATTTTTTTTCCCCTGTTTACTTCCATACCAATTCTCCCATACTTTTTCTGAGTCTTTTGTCCCTGAATTCAGGATGTGCCTGTATTTTTCTAAGCCTCCGGCTCTTGATTTTTAAGTATGCCTCTTTTATTTCGTCGAATACCCGTTAGCTTACTGCGGATGCGCCAGCACAGTTTTGATTGTTCCTGCAAGTGTTTTGAAAACATTTATGCAAGTTCTGAAACTGCTTTATCTACGAGCTTCTCTGTCTTAATCACCGATGCCGAATCTTGCTTCTTATTATTACTCTCTGGGGCTGCTTTGCTTACAGTTTTTTCTGCCTTGACTACTGGTGTTGGATCTTGCTTCTTATTAATCGCAGGAGCTTTTTTACTTACAGTTTTTTCTGTCTTGACTACCGGTGCTGGATCTCGCTTCTTATTACTCTCCGGGGTCGTTTTATCTACGGGTTTCTCGGTCTTATGTATTTCAGCTTTGGAATTCTCTTTTTCAGAATTAAGTTCTAAAATAACTTCATTTACAAGCTTCTCTTTCTTAAGAAGTTCCGCATTGGAACTTGTTTTTGTTGCAATAACATCGACAAACAATTGATCAAAATAATCTTTTGTATTGCCGTTCAGTTTTTTCATAGCTTTTCCAACCATAATACCAGACCTGATTCCAGGTTTCTGGATATCATCAGTCTGATCCCTTATCTTCCTGATAACAGATACGATTTTTTCAGTCTCTTTCTCAGACAGACCTGTATGCTCTTTTACTATCTGAGCCTCGGTTTCAAAGCTATAATAGTCCATGTATATACCCACCATTCGATCCAGTAAAGCATCCTGAGGAACATGAACTCCTGCATATTCAATTGAATTACTTGTCAGAATTGCCCTGAAATCTGGATGCACTTTTATGTATTTTTCCCCACCAAACCTGGCTGGTAATTCAAGGATTCCTTCCTCAAAAACCGAAAGTAAAACATTGTTTGCAATTGGTTTTGCTCTGGAAAACTCATTATATATGAGGGTATATCCGTACTTACATGCAATAGCCAGAGGATTATCAATCCATTCGGGCTTTATAATATCCGAGCTTTTAAAAACGTTATGAATATAATTATCTCTTATCGATTCCTGCTTGATTTGAGCATATCCACCTATGAGATCCTTTGTTGTAAGTGACTCATCCCCGTTAATCCATATAACAGGGCGTCCGAGTTCTTTTGCAATATGTACGGCAAGGCTTGTTTTTCCACAGCCTGTAGGGCCAATTAAATGCACGGGATATCCAACTTTTATCCACAATTTTATTCTTTCACTTAATTTCTGGATTTCAGTATTATTTATAAAATATTCCATTTCAGGAACAAGATACTTTTTTTCTTCAGAGCAGTTTTTCAAATCTACACTGGATGAAAGTGGTTCCTTTATAGGTTTCAGATCCTCATTGTTTGATTCCTGTTTTGTCTCCTCCAAGGTTTTGTGAATAGGTTTACCCCTTACTACTCTCTGGTGCGTTGCTTTATATTTCATTTTTCTTTCCTCTTTTTTGTAATTACAGTCATCAATATTTGTTTTATATCGGGTTACTACCTTGTGTTTTGAGGCAAAAACACAGTTTTTAAAACTAATAAATCTAATATTGTGGAAGTGTAGTCGAATAATCTGTATTATAATGAATATAAAATTTCAAAAGACTGTTTCTCCATTGTTTCTTACGGACAATCTTCCATCAACGGTCATCTCTTACTCGTACAGTTTTTTATTACCCGTACAAAAAGCAAAGAGCCACAGATCTTTTGAAAATTGTCTTCGGTTAAGACGTAAAGTGCCAGAGGGGCGATTTGTCTCCTCTTTAAATTGGGTGTAAAACAGTAAACTGTATATGTGGAAATGTAAGTAAGAAAGTGAAAGTCCTAGAGTAATAACACAAGTAAAAAAGTGATATAACTTTTTTACAGTGTAATGGAAATATCCTTATTTTCAGAATGCTTACCACCAAATCTAAAGAGTATATTTTAATTTGATTGTTTACTTTGGAATTGACAAGTTCCTTTAGGAACTATTACAAAATCATGGTCTGGATGATGAACTCCAAAATCTTAAAATATGCTTTAGGTAGAGCTATTGAATATGTTATTTGGCGTGGATCCTAACCGAATACAAATGGATTTCTTGTATTTTTTAAATTATTTGCATCCTAAAGTTATCCATAGAATTCTTTGGTATAAAGTTCGATTTCATTCTGGAGTCCTTTTATCTCGGATTCCAAATTATGAACTTCATCTCTCATCCAGTTTGATTTCTGCTCAAAAATTTTAATTTCTTCATCGATTTCTTTCTTGATCTCTGTAACTCCAGTTTGAATCTGTACGACTCCAGTTTGGAACTGAATGGCTTCTTCCTTACATTCCGATTGAAGTTGCATTACTGAAGAATTAATCTTTGAGACTGCATCTCTTTGTTCCAGTGCCTTAGTACTTATATCCTTATTTAGATCCGCAACGCTCTTGTGCATGTTTTCGACTCCTTTTTTTATACATATCGGTTTCTGGCTTATTTTTGAAAAAATACAGAAATGCTTTTATTATGTATGATTTATACATACTATTGGGCCAGTTCCAAAATCTAGTGATTTTTAATTTTGTGTTCATCACTAGACTTTGGAACTGAGTTGTAATATTCCATGTGTTTTATGAACAAACTGTATCAAAATCGCATTTAATTTTATTATTGGAATAAAGCATTCTACTACAAGGTTAATTTATAAATAAAATTTAGAGTAATTTTTTTCTGAGTTTAATGTTAACAATGCTCATTATCCAACTCTCGAAATAGGTCGATTTTTGATACAATCTTTTCATTTTTTAGAAATTATGCTGCAATTGCTGGTTTTTCCTCTCTTGCAGCAATTTCGATTTTTGTAATCTCTTCTGCATAGTGCAGGAATGTATCAACAGATGCGACAACAACTCTTGCTTCAATGGCCAGTATTTCAATGCCAACAAGCGAGACTCTTGCCCATGTGTCAACCACTATGCCTTTGTCGAGAATTCTGTCAAGCACTTCTGCTAGACTGGAACTGTCTGGACTCTGTGAAACCATTTATATCACGTTCAGTTTTTATTTTTTTAGAAATTATGCTGCAATTGCTGGTTTTTCCTCTCTTGCAGCAATTTCGATTTTTGTAATCTCTTCTGCATAGTGCAGGAATGTATCAACAGATGCGACAACAACTCTTGCTTCAATGGCCAGTATTTCAATGCCAACAAGCGAGACTCTTGCCCATGTGTCAACCACTATGCCTTTGTCGAGAATTCTGTCAAGCACTTCTGCTAGACTTGAACTGTCTGGACTCTGTGATACCATTTTTACCACTTTCAGTTTTTATTTTTTTAGAAATTATGCTGCAATTGCTGGTTTTTCCTCTCTTGCAGCAATTTCGATTTTTGTAATCTCTTCTGCATAGTGCAGGAATGTGTCAACAGATGCGACAACAACTCTTGCTTCAATGGCCAGTATTTCAATGCCAACAAGCGAGACTCTTGCCCATGTGTCAACCACTATGCCTTTGTCAAGAATTCTGTCAAGCACTTCTGCTAGACTTGAACTGTCTGGACTCTGTGATACCATTATTTACTCACCATCCATAATCTAATTTTTATACATTTGTGAGTTAGAGCGAAGATTTCATCTCTGATGGAATCGACATATTTCGGCATTACTTGTATCTAAAATTGCCTCTTTATATCTCAAAAAATCCAGTAAGACGAAATACCACTTCTCTAAATCTCTACAAATTTTGTTCGTTTTTACTAGAGTAAATCCATAACGGTATACCTTACTATGGTTTCTCCTCTTTATATACTTTAGTATGTAATATATTTTGTTTTAAAAAACATATTAAATAAATATACCTATTTTAATTAGAAAATTATTCTAAATTTCTATACTAATTTTGTTTCAAAAATAACATTTTTTTTCAAATTGTATGAAAAAATAGTTTCCCATATTTTCTAAAAGATTAAAACTTATGTGATAATCCCAAATATACCACTTATATCTTAACGCTCTTATCTATTTATATATATAATAATCATAGTATTTAATTTTCGTAAGTAGTCAGCTTGGATAAGACAACATCACTAATTATCTTTATTAAGATTTAATAGGCAAACTTCTTTGAGATGATTTTCTTTAATTTTCGGTTGATCAGGTTGTGCCTCATTAACTGTTAGGTATTTTATCTTTGAATACTCCTTGTTTATCTGCACCTGCTTCCCAAGCTTACATGCATATCGGAAACTAATAGTTGTATAAAGCAGAAAATAAAATTGAATACTAATATGTGAAGATTCAGAAAAATTTCAACTGACTATGGGTATCATCCAAAGTCAAATAACTTATTTTGAGTAAGTTGAATAGTTTTTAAAAAAGTTAATTTAAGGGATAGTTTACTCCAATTATTATACGCTTCTACTCTCAGTTATAGCCTCTTTTGCGTGGCTTATATTGCTCTCCTTATATGACATCTCGTCAAAATCTCCGCGCAAAGCTTTAAGTGCATATTTTTCCAGATCTATTTCCTGTCTAGTACGGAAGCCAAATCTCCTTAGTATAGATACAGGAGGGCACCAGCCCTGCACAGCATACTGGAGCAGACAGGTTGAAGCTATTGTGGGCAAAATAAGCCATATTTTGCTTCTTTTTAAGCCAAGTATTATTCCAATTAAAGAAACAGTAGATGCGCGAATTTCAATAATACGTCCTATATCCCACTCTTTGTCAAGCTCTTCAATCCTTTTGCCTATTTCATAGTCGGTCTTGCTTGCATAAAACCTGACCATTGCAGCTATCTCTGTGTCTATTGCCTGATTAATCTCAGGAGGTGTATTAGCCCGTACCCTATCTCCTCTTATGAGTTCACTATAATTGCTCACTTCCATAAAATTCCCCCTCTTAATCATCCTTTCTCAATGTGTAATCAGACCGGAATTGCCTTTTACTAAAAGAGGGTAGGGGTACACGAATATAAAGTTAATCAGAATAACTTAGTTTCAGGACTTGGTTATTAAACGAAAAAGAAGTGAACACACTTTTTCCATATTTTTGTTTGTTTTCTGAGATATTACGAGGAAAAAATAGATTTTTACATATTAAGAATGGATTCCTTTTGGGAATCCTCACTTATCTCCTGTTTCATACCTCGATTAGTCCATTGGGGTAATAAATTACCTCTGCTCCTTTAAAGTATATGCCTCCAGGATGTCTGTATCCATTTGACCCGCTCCAGTCAAAATTCAGCCAGTACTGAAGTTTCTCATCTTTAAGTTCTCTGCCTGAGTACCAGATATTTTCAGCATAGTAATATCTGCTCTGTACATACCTGAGAATTTCAGATGCAGTTTCCTTGCTATCTCCTATGTAAAGTTCAGGATAGGCATGTCCGTAGCTCTCGTTTGTTACAGTAACGACTCTTGTATTGAACCCCATATTTTTTAAAAGGGCAGACATGACTATGGAATAGTCGTCACAGTCCCCCTTATAACCTTCATTTATAGTCTGAGAGGCATCGAAGAAAAACTCGCCGTTTTTTTCATAACGATACTCCCAATGCTTGTTCACATAATCAAAAACATCACAGGCGTCCTTAATATTGTATCCTGAGGTTTTTCCAGTTATATTGAAAACTTCGGATGTGATTTTCTCATTTTCTGACCCAATACCTCTCTGAAAATTAATGGACAATAGCCTGTATTCCCTGGGATAGACGACGTTTGTTTTTTCTTCATGATAAGTCGGAACTTCTGGTATCTCAGGAGAAGTTGAATCATCCAGGTATACGGAGCTCTCATTCTTTTCTGTCTTATTTTGGTCTCCCAGTCCTGTCTCATCAGACAAAGGGTTATCCGTCCTATTGGGTGTTAAATTCTGTAAATCCTTTGCCAGATCTTCAGAGTTCAGACCTGAAACAGGAATATTATCGGCGGCGGTAGGATATATACATCCGGAAGCAAATGCAAAAATAAGAAGGAGACTTAATAATTTAAAAAAATTCGTCCTGATCACTTTGTCGACTTCCTGGATCAATATAATTGAAATTAAATGCAGTGCAAAGAAGGTATTAAATTTATATATTGCAGATTTGTAGCTATAAACCTGCAATGTATAAATTTGTAAGCTATTTAACTTTTAGAAAAAGCTTTGAAGTATAAACTTCTAAGCCATAATTTGTAACAATGGCTTATAAGCCTGAACTTATAAGCTTGAACTGATAAGCTACAAACTTTCTAAATTTAAACTGTTTAAGACTATGGCATAATGACTGAGAGCAAGTACTTCTAAAGCGAGAACTGAAAAAGTTTAGCCTTCCCTTTTCCTTTTCAAAAATATCCCGCATTTACAGTAGTCCAATCCTTCACAGTATTTGCCTCCTTTCTGGAAATGTGGACATGAATCACGGTATTTGCATTTAGTGTTTATTATAAGGGATAGTATATTCATTTTTACACCTTCCCACCTATAATAAATACTCCATCCAAATATTTAAAATGTAATGTCTATTGTTTCTTCTCTTTTAGTATCTCCCCGTCGTTCGGAAGGTTCTTTATACTCTTCCTTGCACCTTCCCATCTATAATAAATACTCCATCCAAATATTTAAAATGTAATGTCTATTGTTTCTTCTCTTTTAGTATCTCCCCGTCGTTCGGAAGGTTCTTTATACTCTTCCTTGCACCTTCCCATCTATAATAAATACTCCATCCAAATATTTAAAATGTAATGTCTATTGTTTCTTCTCTTTTAGTATCTCCCCGTCGTTCGGAAGGTTCTTCATACTCTTCCCAGGCGCTGTTGAAAGCTTCCCTGTAAATATCCTGTCCGCGCTCCTGCAGTTTTTCCCTAACCAGTGTCGGCAGTTCAGAGTTCGTTTTATACGGCATTTATTCCCCTTTAAATATGGAGATTATTTTAAAAGGACTGTGTATAAAACCTGGCTAAATCATTATGCTCTTCCTGAGACACGTGTCAACAAGGTTTTCAGGTATATTTTAACGATTGAATATTTCACTTGTCTCTCACTTATCTCTCACTCAAAACAGCTTAGATACGGGGGTACGAAAAACTAGACTATGTGTAAAAGATGTCTCATACAATTAAATTAAACTAAACTAAATTAAACTAAATTAACCTAAATTAACCTAAATTAACCTAAATTAACCTAAATTAACCTAAATTAACCTAAATTAAACTATATTAAATTAAATTATATTAAATTAAATTATATTAAATTAAACTAAATTAAATTACATTAAATTAAATCAAATTATATTAAATTAATCTGGATAAAATAAAATAAAATAAAATAAAATAAAAATAATATAATTTGATATAAATATTATACTATTTTATTTTTCCGATACTACTACAGGTTTAATAGAAATGCAATGAAAATAACACATTTTCTTTAGATTGTGTTTTGACCGAACACAAATTGTCTATTTTTACTGGTTTTTACCTGTGAGTTCATGCTAGCATATGGCCACTGAAGGCTTTTTAATGCTGTTATTCTCTCTGGTATTCCCGGAAGTGGTCTCGGTTATTCTGAAATACGGTAATCCTTTGATGGCCAGATGGGCCATAGCGTCTTCAATATCCAGAGCAGGTTCCTTAATTTTTTCCGGGCTTGCTATGGCGTTGAGCAGCTCTGCAAGGGCAGGACTGTTCGAATTCCACGTGCCATCGCTCCGGGTTTCGGCTTTAAAAATTTGCCATTCGATTTTAACTGACATAGTGCTCCCCCTATCAAATGTGTATTGTCCATTTGGACTTCGCACTTAAAAAAACAAAAGCTATTAATTATCAAATTTAATTATTTTTATAAGCTTTTGCCTAGAATGTTATATTACTCTTATATTGACCTTCTATATATAGCTCGACTTTCTAACTAAAAATCTAAACTTTTGAGACTGAAACGATAGACGGAAAACGGTTTACATGTTCAAAAACTTACAACTTTGCAGATTCGAGACCTGGGTTTAGCGGGTTAAGTTGTTCAGCGTCAGCTTTTGCCCAGGCACCATTTTTCACTGCTACAAGCTTCTTCAAAAAAGGCTTGACCGAAAAACGTCAACTATGCCAAAGCGAAGGCCTTATAGTATCGAGTAAAAGCCTCTTGCTGTCGATCCCACGCGATTGTCGAGAAAGACTGCGTGGCAATGTACAAGTACCTCGCCTTTTCCCAATCTAATAGTAGAGTTTTCCATCTAGAATTTTCCATCTCACTTCATGGGACCGGATATGAACTGAATTCTTTTAAGCCAAAACTGCTGATTTATCTGAGTTTAGTTTGACCTCTTTTCCTCTGAGTCTTGCATATATTTTGCGGGCGTGCTTTTTAACCAGATAATTAAAGCTTTCTTTTGAGATCGGTTTTGATTTCTTGACTACCACTATAGGTTTCTTAGAATGCTTGGCAATCCTCTGCGATAGAGTCCCAAGTAAAGAAATCTTAAATCTTTCACTTGAGTCGCCAATGATTGTCAGGTCATTGTTGTTTGAAGCCTCCAGTAGAGCATCTTCTATGGAATATTTCTCCAGTACTCTAAAACTAACAGGTATGGAACTTATTTTTTTAACGAGGCTTTCAAGTTCATCAGTAATTTTCTGCCTGTTTTCCTGGGCTTCATCAGGGCTAATGATACTGATAATTTCTATTCCAGCGCCTGTGTTTACAGCCAGTTTTTCTGCGAGAGAGAGACCGTAGATCGAGTTTTCTTTACCATTATACCCTACAAGGATTTTGTTAATGCTGTCAGGCAGATGTCCCTTTAATAACGCGATTGGACTTTTTGAGGACAGGAGAACCTGGTTTGTAACACCATGTGAATACTCGAATCTCTTTGGCTCGTGCCATCCCATAATAATCATATCTGCATGCTCAATTTCAGCCTGCTCCAGAATTGAGTTTGATATGTTGTGGTCAAAGGCAGCAATATATTCTCTTTTATGCCCGAGAATTGCAGGATAATTCTCGAATTCTTCTTTGAAACGGCAGTCCATTTCTATCTTTTTCTCATGATAGGCTTCTTGAGCTAACTTTAAGTTTGTTTGATCCGGAACCTCGATAACGTGGAGGCAAATTATCTCGCTCCCCATAAAATCTGCCAGTTTCAAAAGGTCACGCTCATGTTTCTGGTTGGAGATCGGAACAAGAACTTTAACCAGGGGAACAGGTTCTATTTCCTTTTTTTCAACAGTATTCTCCAGCAAGTCGAATAAGTTATATTCTGGGACGGCTTTGCCCCTTCCGTAGAATGAGTACCAGCCAATTCCAGCAAAAATCATCATTATGGTGAAAAGAAGAGGTAGCCCACCAAGCAGGGGAAGCAGTACTATGCTCCCAACGATCCCGAAGATTTGTGTATAGGGGAAAAACGGGTCGCGAAAAGTGGGTTCATATCCTGGCAGGTTTCTTTTTCTGAGGATTATCACTGCCATATTTAGTAGGATAAATATCAAAATATTAAAAGCTCCACCCAGTCTTGCAAGCTCCTCTATGTCAAACAGGAATAAAAGCAAGACCATAACTATTCCTGTTACAAGTATAGCGTTATGAGGAGTTTCAAATTTTTGATGGATAAGGACAAACCATTCCGGCATAAGTGCATCCCTGCTCATGGCAAAAGGAAATCTGGAAGATGATAATATAGCGCCGTTGGCTGTGGAAAGGGTAGCAAGCAGCGCACTCAGGGATATTGCTATTCTTCCGGATTCTCCTGCCAGTAGACCTGCAATATCGGCCAGGGGAGTAATTGATTTTCCGGTTACTTGAGGATCAGAGAACCCTACAACTACTGCCATTGTGCTAACGTAAAATAAGGTTACTACAACGGCTGATGCGATAAACGCCAGGGGCAGGGTTTTTGATGGATTTTTTACTTCCTCGGACACTGCGGCAGCTTCTGCAAGCCCAAGATAGGATATAAAAATAACTCCTGCTGTCGTGATTATCGATGTACCCCCGTAAGATGTAGCAGGTGAAAGGTTAGCCGGATTAACCATAAAAGATACTCGGGCTATGAAGAGAGCCAGGATTACCAGCAAAAAGATCACAATAAAGTTCTGCAGTGAACCGCTGCTTTTTGCCCCACGATAGTTAATCACTAACAGGATCACGCCGGTTGCAGCTGCTACGAAATATAGGGGCAGGGGATAGAAGATCTGAGCGTATTCTGCAAGACCGATGAGTGCAAATGTGCCCTTGAAAATTAAGGCCAGCCAGGAGCCAAGGCCGATTATTGCACCAAGTGCAGCTCCCATCGTCCTGCTGATATAGTAATAGCTGCCTCCTGCCAGGGGCATGCCGGTTGCCAGCTCTGACATGCTGATGGCTGTGGCTATTGAAATAAGCCCACCAAGCAGAAAAGAGATTATTGCTCCAGAACCCGCATCTGCTAAAGCAATTCCCGGAAGAACGAATATCCCAGCTCCAATCATAGTGCCGGTGCCGATTGCAAAAGTTGAGAAAAAGCCAAGGCTACATCCCAACCTTTCAGTCGTTTCAACTGATGCCATTTTTTTTTCTCCGTCTGTTACAGGGCTTTCAAACCGGTAAATCCGTCTTTATTTAAATCTTCAGATCACTTTTACTTTGACAATACTGAACGTAAATTTCACTATTATACGTCCAGGCAAGCAACAGGGTTTTTCAATTCCTGTTGAACTGGATCTGCCTTTTGAATGAAATAGCTTCGAAACAAGTGTTTTGAAACAAGTGTTTTTCTTCTGCAGTACGGTTTCAATGTCTTTTTAGTTGAACGGCTTCAATGTCTTTTTATTTAAGCTTCCTTTTTAATTATTTAAAAAATAATGCAGCTCGCTCTTGATTAAGGCATTTCAATTCATATTTTAGTGAATTTTGTTTTCGAATAGTACATATATCTATCCGTCGAGTGGTATATTTCTTAGCCTGCAATTCTCATTTGCTAAAAGTGATAAAAGGAATAAGGAAATTTGAAACAGTATAGGAGAATATGAAAAGTAATAGAAAATTGTCTCAGTTTCTATTCAGAGAGTTCTATCTGTGAATATATTAACAAGATTTTTTATTAACAAGACTTTTTATTAACAAGATTTTTAAGTTGCATTAACCGCAGGCAGAGAAACGGATAATGACAGTTTGTACATTATCAGAGGTAAGTATGATAAAGTGAATATATAAAAAGTGAAAACGTATTGATTTATACATAACATTGATCTATATCTAGCATTGATTTACACGTAGCATTGACTTGCATATAGCGTCGATTTATACATACCATCTGCATACGCAATATCATTTAGTTAAGGGTTAACACATCGTTATTGGGCGGATATAATGCAAAGTAATGATCTTATTAAAGAGCAGATACTACAGTTAAAAATTGAAATCGCGCAATTAGAAGCCGAAGTTAATAAACTACAGATTTCGATAAATGAAAAAAAATACGCTTTGAATAGGTTATCTGAACTATTAGAGATACGAGGAGTAACCTTAAACGACAATAAATAAATATATTAAAATTGTTTATTGTCAAAAATAGGATTCTTATGTTTTAACCCGATTTATATATAATATTTTAAAAGTTCTACAGATCTAAAGTTCTGCAGATAGTTTCTGGATTTTTCAAATTCTTCATTTATTCTGCACAAGCGGCTTTTGGTCTAAAGCGGTTTTTCGATGACAATCGTGCTAGAAGGAGGTCTAATTTGTCCTTTAAGCTCTTTATCTTTTCATCCTGATCTTCAACCAGTATATATGAAAGTCAAGCATTAGATCCGCATGTAAACAGAGAAAGGTTTAGAGACGAATGGCTTGAATAAAAAATGAGTGAATAGGATTCAAAAAGAGCAACAGACGACGGAAATAAATCCTTAACCGATGACGAATAATATGCTTTTATATGTGTACTTCTTTGGTTTTCTCTCACCAGATAATACCTACTGAGGTCATTTTAAAATCTCTATCCATAATTGAGTTCTATAATCTATTTTTTTCAGATTAGGATTATCGGGGTTCAGGTAGTTCACTAACTCAAGCAATTAATCTAATTCCTCTAGTTATTAATCGAACTTCTCATAAATTTATCTGGTATACCGAGTTTTCTTAATTTCCTCTCTTACTACTCACTTTCCGCAGTAAATTTTTGTAAATTCATATTTTTACTGCTAGCGATTTTCAATCAAATGTAGATTTATTGGACTTTTTTTCTTTCAATAACTCCTCAGGCATTTTATTGGCAAAATTGACAAGTTTTTTCAATGATTATAAGTACATTATTTTTGGCAAAATCGGGAAATTCTTTCAATGATTATGAGTACGATATTTTAGTTTTACTTTTTGCATTTATCCCACTTTCCGCAGTAAATTTTTGTAAATTCATATTTTTACTGCTATTGATTTTCAATCAAACATGGATTTATTGGACTTTTATGCAGTAGGTAAAAGCAACGATGTGGTGTATTTAGAGACCAAAAACGATATCATTCAATTTTTCACCAAATACCATTAAAAATCCAAATTATTTACTCTGTTCCAAAAACGCTATCATGAAAAATATTGATTTTCAAAAAAATACTGCGGAATGTAGGTTACTACAGGCCAGCCAGTATTTTAGTTTTAGTATATTTTGCTCGCGATTTGGCACGCCTGAGAAAATTAAATTAAATATTAAGAGGCTGAAAAGGCAGTATAAGTGAAGAAAATATCTAAAGTAATAAAAAACATAAAATGTAAAAAAGCAAAAAACAGCTGAAAGCAAAAAATAAAGAATTTAGGTTGATATATATTAAGTTTTTATTTTCCACTTGCTAATTTGCTCTTCACGCCATTTCTCTATTGCTTTCCAGATGGGCAGAGGATCAATGCCATGAACTTTGATATATTCATTCGCATGTACTCATTCATATTTCCGTCTACGTAGCGTAATGTAGCCTGATCGGGCTGCAGCCTTGCTCCTGTAGGTATTGCTGCAGGGTTTATGCAAACTTCTGCACAGTAGCGCCATTCGTCCTCACCACCTGTTGGTTCTATCCTGAATGGCTTTCCGCAGTTCGGACAGACGCCAAACATTGTCTTGCCTTCTTTCTGGTTCATAATTCCCCCCTATGACTGAAAAAATTCCCATTAATCTAAATATTGCATAGAAATTTATATGTCCCATTTTATATATCCATTTTGTCTAGTTGTCAACATTTTCTATTATTGTTTTTGCTCGTGAACTCTCATAATTATCTTTATATTTCTCCTGAATAATTTAAGTCTGAGGTGTGAAGTCCCCTTCCTCGACAGCTTCCGTTGAGAACCGGAAGTTGCAGGTGGGGGATGAAAGCCGTCAACTTCAAAGAATATTCTTTAACAAAAATTATTTATTTTTTTTAAACCCTATTACTCTCGGATGTTAAAAGCCTATACCGAATCTACCCCAACAAAGATCAGAAACGACTTATAAAAGTTCATTTTGGAGCTTGTAGATTTGTTTATAATTGGGCTTTAGAACAGAAAATAAAAACTTATGAACAATACAATAAATCCATCTCACGGTTTGACTTACAACGAATTTTAGTCCACGAAGTAAAACCTGCTAATGAATGGTTGAAAGAAGCTAATTCTCAAGCTTTGTTGGCATGCTTAGTAAATGTAAAATCCGCGTTTACCAGATTTTTCAGAGAAAAAACTGGATTTCCCAGATTCAAATCTAAGAAAAATTCTGTTCAATCATATCAAATGCCACAACATTATACCGTAAATTTTGAAAAGAGTCTTGTAAAACTTCCTAAGATTGGTGAAGTTAAAGCAATTCTTCACAGGCGGTTTGAAGGCACTCTGAAAACAGCAACCATATCAAAGACCTGCACTGGAAAATACTATATCAGTATTCTTGTTGAAGATGGAAAAGAACTTCCTGCAAAACAGGATTTTTCAGAATCTACTACAATAGGCATAGATGTAGGAATTAAGGATTTTGCAGTTCTTTCTACAGGTGAAAAGGTTGAAAACCCTAAATACTTGAAAAACTCTCTTAACCGGTTGAAAGTCCTGCAAAAAAGAGTAAGTAGAAAGGTTAAAGGTTCTAAAAATCGAGATAAAGCCAGACTGTTACTTTCAAAACTCCACGAAAAAATTAGCAATCAGAGGAACGATTTCCAGCATAAACTCTCTTCTAAACTTATCAGCGAGAACCAAGCTATTGCGTTGGAAACTCTGAATGTAAAAAGTATGCAGAAAAATCATTGTTTAGCTCAGTCTATAAGTGATTCTGCATGGAGTAGCTTTGTTATAAAATTAGAATACAAAGCAGAATGGTTAGGGAAAACTATCCTGAGAATTGGACAGTTTGAACCCTCATCTAAACTTTGTAGTGTTTGCGGATATTATAATTTAGATTTGACATTAAAAGATAGAGAATGGGAATGTCCTGATTGTAATACAAAACATGATAGGGACATTAATGCTGCAATCAATATCAAAAAATTCTCACTTCAAGATCAAAATTTTATAGTTATTTGACACCTACGGAACGCGGGGAAGGGCTTGGGGACTTGTTCTCAAAAGAGAAAGGAATGAACCAGGAAACTTCTCCCTCGAAACGGAGCCGAAAGGCGAAGAATTCAGGGAGAGGTAGTTCACGTCTCTATTTTTATAGGCATTCCTTGCGAATAGAAATTTCAGCTATCTAATTCTCTGAATAATGTAGCAAATTCTGATCGAACATAGAGATCTGAAAATGCAGAGAACGCAGAGTGTGTAAAAAAATTAAAAATATATACATACTAAAGAAAATGGAAAACTTAAAGCTGGATAAAACCAACTATACAAAATTGAAAACTGTGTTTATTTCTCCCTTTATGCTTTATTATACTTTATTATACTTTATCATACTTTATTAGTTTCATAAATTTGCTAATTTTATTGTAATTCGAGTATTTCCAAGCAAAAAGCTTACAGCTGAAGAACAAAGTTGCTACACAGATAGACATAAACAACAATGCACATACTGAGGTTTGTATTTCGATTGGTGACGTCTTAGTTGCTCCTTTTTGTCTTCATATAATATTAAAAACGATTATTTTACATCCTTTTTAACATTTTCGGTACGTTTCTATTTTTAAGAGTTTCAAATCTGAGGGTTTGCCAAAATCAGTGAAAATGCTTTAAAACTATATTAAATGCCTATAATTCCCCTTTTAGCTACAAAATCACATTTAATGCCTTTTAAATCTCACCGTTTAATCTGGCTGAATACAAAATTCACTGATAAAACTTAAATCATATTATATATAGTTGGAATATTTATACTTTATATGTTGGATAATTTATATTTTATATGACTTTTCACGTAAACTGTATGTAAATAGCAATAATGTATTGAATATTAAAATCGGGTTTTTTCCTTCATATTCTAATAATAGTCTTTTTAAAGGGCAAAAATGATCTAAAATTGCATTAAATTTATTTCAAATTTTTTTAAACAAATTTTTTTGCAAAACAGGCAGTTTTATCCAATGCCAGCAGGGTAGTTCCAAAAAAATTGTTTTAGTTCCTATCAAGCTGGTTCTTGCTCTCGAATATTCTCATTTTCCGGGTTATTTTTTATCTCTGGCAGGGTTGCAGTTTCTGCAGGTAATCATCTGATAAAGAATATTTCAATTTCGACTTTTTCCTCTTCTGTTAGCGGGCTCTGATGGGTGTAATACCTTCCTATCTACAGTAAACCGCCGTTCTGGTTAATCGGGCGCGGTTCAAAGCTTCCTTATACCTTCTACTCGAGTTCCTTCCTAAATTTAGTTCCTTTTCTTAGTATGGACTGTTTGTCTTCTTCAATTATTGAGTTATCTTTGGTCAGCATGTTATCACCTTCCCTGTTTCCTGCGGTTTTTCGTTTATCAATACTCTGCTTTTATTATGTTTTTGATAGGAGAAGCAGTGTTTAAATTAAAAAGCCAGTACTAGTACATTGATTCCAAAATATGTCCAAAGTGAATTTTTGAAAGCCACTGAAAGCACGGAAGACACGGAAATAAGTAGTAAAGGTGTGTTTCTTCCGTGCTTTCCGTGTTTTCCGTGGTGTAATATCCAGACCGAATCACTCCGCGGCCAACTGCGTTTTCCGTGTTGCAGAATTCCATATAACTTTAAAATAATATTTGCGTAATAGGCTGGAATTATTTTCTTATTATGCATGTATTTGAAAATCGATGCACTGGTTTTAAAAATCCGAGTTTTTAAGTTCAATTATAAAATAGAAGTTTTAAGCTCAGTAAATAAGGAATCGAAATTTTAAGCTCAATAAAAAATAAAGGTTTAGAGCTCAATAATAACGAAATAGAGGTTTAGAGCTCAATAATAACAAAATAGAGGTTTAGAGCTCAATAATAACAAAATAGAGGTTTTAAATCCAATAAAATAAAAATATAACTTTTAATTCCCTCAAAGATATAGAGCTCCTAAACTTAATTAAAGTCATGAGGCTTTTATGTGTTTTCCATGGGGAATGAATCGGTTATAAATTCTTTAAATATTTTTTTAGATTTTTCAAATCCGGTATACACTCCATCCAGGCGCTGCTCTGAGAAATTCGGCTTTTTTGACAGGGTGATACCGTCTAAGAGCTGGTTAAAGTTATTCTCCAGGCCTTTTATCTTTTCAGCTGGACCTTCATCCAATTCGGAAAGAGAGAGTTTTTCCAGATTATCCTCGAAAGTGTATTTGGCTATATCCAGACCTTTATTTACTCCTTCTTTAAAGTCTGAATAAGCCTGATGGTCTTTATTCTTTTCAATACAGGCATTAAATTTCCTGATGAGATCCTTCATATTTTGAGTATCCAAAATTCTCACTTCCTTTTTTTAAGTGATTTTGATTTGTGAAATCTTTTTCAGATTGCAGATACAAGAGTTTCAAATTTGTAGATACATTAAACAATGAGTTTAAACTATGATTTATGGATATTAGTTGTTATAAAATAATTAAATAAAGAGCTTTTCACACTTTGAATGATTAAAATGTTGTAATATTAATATTACTTTTATTATATAAAAATAGTATTTACAAGTATATTAATCTTTTGAGGTAAAATAAGAGACTGTTATATTTTCATATCTGACTAAAAATGGGAAATATTTTTCTCGAGCTTTTAGAAAGTCCTTCCATTATTCGCATAAATTTCAAGCATCAGAAACCTGTTTGCAACAAATCCAAATCCGTAAATATAGTTTTTAGAGAGCTCCACAAAATTAATTGTAAGATACTCAAAAGAAAGCATTCCACATAGGGAAAATACTATTAATGCGGTTCTTGCTTGAGACTGAGTTTTAAATTTTAACTCGAACGCCTGATCGTGATCTATCGTACCTTTTTTAATAGTGTCATTTGTCTTCTTGGTACACTAACAAAAGGAAATGTACTTTTATTAAATTCCCGAAGCTAATTATTTTTTCAATAATCGTTTTTAGAAACTTTATTCAGGAACATAAATAAGTAACTCAGGTTAAAGTTATGCAATTAATATTTTCAATCCCTCTCAAGGTATATATTTGGCAATTATTGCTCTCAAATACTCTTATATACAACTAACCATAAATGAAAATATATGAAAGGATTTTCTATAAATATCGAAGAAGCCACTCTGGAAAATGGCAATTTCCGCAAGGTACTCTATACCTCAAAACATAGCCAGCTGGTACTTATGAGCCTCAAACCCGGGGAAGAAATCGGGATGGAAGTGCATGAGGAAAACGACCAGTTTTTCCGTTTTGAGCAGGGGAAGGGGAAGTGCATAATTGACGGTAACGAATACGAACTTAGTGACGGTGTTGCAGTGGTTGTACCGGCCGGCGCGCAGCATAATGTCATCAACACCTCGGAAACGGAGGAGCTGAAACTCTATACAATCTATTCACCGGCGCACCACAAGGATGGAATCGTGCGTGCGACAAAAGAAGAAGCTGAAGCCAATGAAGCGGAATTCGATGGAGTGACTACGGAATAACAGTTTATTCCTGCAGTGACTATTGAAAATATGAACTAAAATACTTTGTTTTTTATAAAAATTGTATTTTTTCTCTTTTTTGTTTTTCTCTTTTTTGTAATTGTAGTCTGCTTTGCCCTTTTTTAGTGGACATTGCTCTTGAACCTACTTTCGGCAGGTCGACATTAGGAATTTGAATAATTATCATGATGCCATTTTTGAACATTCACTTACTTTATGTGAGGTTTAAAGCTGGTTAACATGTGGCTCAACTCCAACGACACATATAAACACTTAATCATTTTCAATTAAAGTTTAGTATGAGAGATTATGTTTGAATCATATGTAAACCTAATAACTACACACAATTAGGGTGCATAATTTCAAAATCGTTATCATTAATGATTATAGAAAATGAAATGTCAATCTACCGAAAGTCGGCTCGAGCATTACCTGTTAACGGGCGATATTCAGATTATAACCTCGGACACAGGTCTTCTCAGGGATCTGGGAAGAGACTCTGCATATCCCAGACGTAGTAAAAGCTGGGGGTGCATGTTGCCTGTGGACAATAGCTTTTGTAACTTTTTTTTGAGTTCCGGCACTTCGCACGGCTGATTGATGTGGGCGTTTTTGATACCAAGAGCTGTGGCACATAATGCCAACCTTTCAAAACTTCGCCCTGTATTGATCCAGGAGTTTATATCATCGTTTTCCGACAGTAAGACCATCAACACAGACGAGCTTCTGATGTGTTTTTCATCCTTTTTCGATTGGCCCTTAGAATTCAAAAAGAATTTCATGAATAGTTTCCCTATGAAGCGAGGCGATGACGGATTTCCCATGGCCTTTGAGCTAAGGCCATCACGATATCGGTTTGCTTCGGCCTCGTTGAATCTTATCCATGAAATCAGTTCCTGCATAAAATCCCGGTCATTCATCTGTATGCTGTTGCCTTCCTTAACAAGCCCTATTATCCCTTCTATTTTTTCCGGTTCAGTCACAAAAAGCACAGACACTCCCTGCTCTAATGGCAGTGATGCAAGCCTTTCCATATCAGCTCCAGGAATAGGTCTTCCATCATATTGTCTTCGAGTACTCTGCTTTATAGGGATAACATTGAAAAGCCAGTCATTATTGGCTTTACCGTCTGCAAGCTCTAGATTTACAGAAATAGCCCCGTCCTCAAAAGAGTATCCCACCAGTGCTCTGTACCCTTCATGCTCGGCAGCTATTACCAGATTCTCCAGTGCACATCCGAGGCTTATATATAGCTCCCTTTCCAGGGGGTCAACAACCGGGAGTCTCCTTGAGATATCTGGATAAATAAAAACTGCATTCTCTTTTATCTTGAACTTCCAGGGCTGTGTATTGTGCCCCGAAGGAGCCATTACTGCGTGATGTAGAAGTTCTGTCATATCTGGCATCGGCTCACCTGCAATGGTGTATAAGATGTTTATAAAGAGGGTTTTAACTATTTTTACATTTCTTCCAGCAATAATGAAAAGGGAAAGATAAATGGAAAAGATAAATGGAAAAAATAAACGGAAAAGATAAACGGAAAAGGAACGGGAAAGAGAAATGCATAATCCAAGTATATATCTCAATATTTACGAGTTTGGCCTGTTATTACCTTAAGAGCAAGACTTGGTGGATGAAACCACCAGATACCGAATCCGCCGGGCAAGATCCACTGGGTAAAATCCGCTGGACAGAATCCACGAGTTGTGGGCGAATTCTCGTACTTGTTCGGTGTACGCAGTGTTGAGAAGCTTGGAATCAAACTGCCACAATACTTTCACGTGACTATTCGAATGAATATGAAAATTAAGAATGCCACCAATCCAGTCAGGTATATCCAGCGAATGTAAATTCGTCGATTTACTGTTCTTGAGTCTAACAATTTACCTGTTGAGTACAGAATAACCAGGTCCATCAGTAAAATAGGAAACAGATAAATCCGTTCTAACCAGCCCAACAAAAACGGCATGATACTTGCAGCAACTACCAGTAAGAAAGCTGCTCCGCTGATTTTCAATGCTTTTTCGCGACCAATTACCAGGGCCAGGGAACGTGACCCTGCCTGCCTATCACCTTCAATATCCATAGCGTCTGCCGCAATCTCTTCTCCTAAATCTACAAGCATTACTATAACCGCAAAAAACCAGACTATTATTTCAAATGGTTTGTTTACTGCTATACCACCAAAAATAAAAGTCATTCCAACCGAAAAGCTGACCATTAGATTTCCAATAAGACCAGCCTTTTTGAACCGCCAGTTGTAAAGCAAACCAACTGCCCAGACCAGAATAACTACTAATAAAGCCTCTAAACTAATCAGGTAACTTGTGATAAGTCCAAGTATTGCCACAACAATGGAGAGTAAAACGACTTCTCGCTCAGTAACAAGGCCTGCTGGGAGTGGTCTTTCGGGTGCATTTATTCTGTCAATTTCGAGATCAAAATAGTCGTTAAGAATGAGAGACGTAGCCGAAATAAAAAAAATGCTTAGAAACCCCAATACAATTTCAGTTGTGGTAGGAAGTGTACCTAATGCCAGTAACTCTCCCAGTATCACGCATACTCCTGCAGTAAATGGCAGTTCAAAACGGAATAAGCGGAACAGCCCTAGAATTTTCGGCCTAAGCATAAAGGTATTATAAGTAATGGAATATTTTAATATTTTTGAGTGAATTTTTAATTTTTTTGTTAATAAGTACAAGATTATGTGAAGGCATTAGGAAAAAGGCTATCTTGATCTCGAAACTCAAAAAATCAAAAAAGTTTTAATAATTAGGTGTTAAAGAATATGGGCCTTCTAATTATACGCTCTATTCATCTGTATGCTCTATCCATCCGGGGCACTATAAAGCGTTAGCTACTTTTTTCTCCTATACAGCACATCCAGTTTTTATTTTCTACTATATGTGTTTGTATATTTACGTATCCGGCCCTTTTTAATAGTTCCTCCAGTTCTTGCGGTGTATGTAGTTTAAGATTACCAGCTTTTACATACGGGTCATTTCTATCCTTAAAGCTCTGACTGGCATACATTTCGTTAAGTATCATAATTCTGCCGGAAGGTTTTAAAACCCTTTTAATTTCAGAAACGTTTTCAAGGAGGTTAGGCCAGAAATAAACAGTTTCAACTGCCAGTGCCAAATCAAATTTATTGTCCTCAAACGGAATTTTTTCTACACTTGCGTGATGTATCTCAACTTTACCGCTGTCTATTAATTCTTTGTTAAATTCGATAGACCAGTTTACACAGTCATTAGAATAATCAATTCCAAACACTTTTCCTTCAGGTGCAAGTAAGGCCAACCTGTTTACTGTTCTACCCCCGCCGCACCCAATATCTAAAATTACACTATCCTGCTTAATGTCTATTTTTCCCAAGCCCCAGCTTGTCAGCTCATAATGGCTGATATTCATTTCGTCTGCAACTAGTTTACCTACCTCTCCGGAAGGTTTTCTGCATTGATTCAGCTTTCTAGAAAGTTCGCTCATAACTAACTCCTTATAATTCCTACTAGATAAATTTTATATTAATTCGTTTTCATTAAAAAAATCGGTGTATTGTTTCAATTTTTGATTTAGTGGATCTTGCTCGAAAATCAATAAGAATAGACGGCTTTCCCGGATACTGCCCAGTGTTTCAATCCTTGTTTTAGTGGATCTTGCTCACGAATATTATCTTCAGGCATGAAAAGATACTGGTCAATAAAATAGGTAATCTTTTGTGTTATTTTTGATAGCCCATATGTTAATAAAATAATTTTTATTGTTTGATGGTATGATTAATAATCCATTCTTCAATTTCAGCCGGCTTCATCTCATTTTCAGTCGCTGCAATCTTGACTATAAATTCTATCGTTTCTTGTGGAGTAGATGTAAGTGTATACCCACTATCCTCAAGAACAAAATTCATTGCTTCGTATCCTGTTCTTTTATTTCCGTTAAAAAACGGATGTCTTGAGACAATGGTATAAACTACAATTGCAGCATTTTGAAAAACGGTATTAGATTCCTTTATCATATATTCAAACAGTAACTCTAATGTAGCAAGAGATCTAATTGCAGGTGTATAATCGGCAGGATTCTCTTCTTTGTCATAGTCAATTACTCGTTGATGAATTTTTAAGACGTCAATTAAGCTAATCAACATATCACTTTCTTCCGAGTGCGTCTAAGATCTCTTTGTCTTCTATGAGTTTCCTATCCAACCATGCATCGAAATCTTTGACATGTGATTCTCTTCGTTCAGTGTTCTCTTCTTTTGGGAACATTGGTTTATACTCTGCAGTTTCTTTAACTTTAACAATGAGCCGTTTGATAATGGAATTATAAGACTCGTTTTCTGTGATCTTAAATTCTTTAAGTGATTTCTTTACATCTGGATCAATGGCTATAGTAGACATATATTATAATATGTTATAACAGAATATCAACATATGTATCATTTTTCCAGACACCCCACAAAACTCAAAACATCCCTGTTTCAATCCTTTTTTTAGTGGATCTTGCTCGCGAATCTCTCAATTTTCATCTGTCTCAACCCTATCGAGTTTCAATCCTTATTTTAGTGGATCTTGCTCGCGAATGGTTATTAGGAGGAAGAAATGAACAGATATTATCTTGATTTCAATCCTTATTTTAGTGGAAGCTACCTCTCGACTCAGGAAAAATTTCTTCGAAAAGGAGGAAATGCAAAGTTTCAATCCTTATTTTAGTGGAAGCTACCTCTCGACAGTCTACAGGGTCGTTTTCCCTTATTTACAGCAAATCCTCAGGTAACTTCAACTCTGAAAAACAGTATTAAGCGACTACATTAAGCGGCCATATTAAGCGGCTATTTTTTACTTGAGCGATATAATTTTAAAAAACCTGCTAAAATTTTCAGGACCATGTCCGTATAGCTTTATTTCATCCACCCATGCATCTATTTTTGTTTCGTTGCTTCCGGGATAAGTCATTGTATTACGAATCATGTGAAAACGGCCGAAGGTTTCATGTTTTGTTTCTAATGACCGGCGGAGAGAAATTCGTTTTTCAGCAGGCTATACACCTCAATATCGGTGAAACGGTCCCCGGTTAGCAGTTCTCCATCCCGTTCAATACCTTCAAAATGGAATCCGAGGCGTTGAGGTATGCCTTTGCTGGGGAAGTTCCCCACCGCACATCTAATTTGAACCCGGTTGATATTCATTTCTTCAAAGGCAAAATGCATCACGGCCGTAACCGAACTGGTGATGATACCTTTTTTTTGACACGGTTCCGAAAGCCAGTACCCGATTTCCGCTTTACGGTTCAGTTTGTCGGTATTCTTGAAGCCGATCAACCCGGCAAAATCACCCTTATACCGGATTACAAATACAAAATCCCCTTTTTCGGCAGGGACAGCAAGTACCGAACGGATATACTTCTCCGAGTCCGACACATCTCTGGTAAACGCAACAAACGGCAGCCATTTACCCAGGTAATCCCGCTGCCTGTCGATGGTAGTGAACATATCGATGGCATCCGAAAGTTCCAGTTGTTTAAGTTGGATATCTTCCGTTACGATGATGGTTTTTACAAGTTCTTTCATGATTCTTTTTTAGTATGTTGATCCGTAAGAAAAATATTTTCCTGACAGGTTAATCGTTGTCTATAAAAAAGGCACTGGATACCGTGCTGTCTTCTCGCAGGTGCTTGACAGCCCTGTATTCGGGAGAATTAAAACAACTTTCAGCCTGTGCAAGGGAGTCAAAGCCGATGACGATAGAACGTTCCGGCTTAATGGTGCCGCAAAAGGCGGTGATTTTGTTACTGCGTGCGAGATATTCGCCTCCGTGCTGCTCCACAATGGCCTTAACCGCTGCAATATATTCGGCATAGCGGATAGGGTCGTGCACCGATTCGATCAGAATAACCATTACTGTTTTTTTCATCGTTTCCTCCTTTTGTTAAAGCAGAAAAATTATACCATCTTCTTTTGGCGGTTTCAATCCTTGTTTTAGTGGATCTTGCTCACGAATAAAGAAGGGTTCTTTATTAAAGACCTGTTAATCAGGTTTTAATCCTGATTTGTGATTTTAAAAATCTTTGTTAAAAACTCCCATTATTGTGTCTTCTGAGTCCAACAATAGACCCAGTTCAGAATTGTAGTCAACACTTGCAAATATCATATTAGAGTCAATCTGGATCTGGTTATTAGTTTTTAGTTTATTGTATTGGCCAAGATTTATCGAGACAACGTATTTCATAGCTTCAAAATATTTTTTATTTTCAATTTCCTCAAGATATTCAAGTTTAAACTGATCAGGAACAACTTCAACTGATTGATAAAGGTTATAAAATTCGTCCTGATTTTCTTTTTCATTTATGAAAGGAACAATTTGACTATAGAACTTAGAAAAGGTCTTTTTCACCATTTCAAAGGATTCCAGATCCGAACCCTGATATCCACTAGAATAAACTTCGTCCACAAGTTCTTGAATTCTGCTTTCTCCTAAAACACTCTCTTTACTTAACAGCTCTAGACTTTTAGAGACTAATTCCTGATTTTTGTAAACATATTTGTCTTTTTCAGATCCTTCTTCAAAAACATACACTGGCTTGATTATTTTCTCTTCCCATCCTTTTCGATTAATCCTTCCAAACCTCTGAATAAGTGCATCGAGGGGAGCCGGTTCAGAAAATAGTACATCATAATCAATATCAAGGGAAACCTCTATTGCCTGTGTACCGACTAAAAGGTTTAGGTTCTTCAATTTTGATTCAATTTTTTCCCTGTCTCGTAGAATAAATCTTCCATGGATTAAGCCTGAATTTTCTATTCCTTGAGAGAGCAGTTTGTATATTTTTTGGGCTTGAGCGACGGTATTACAAACAACAAGTACCTTTTTCTTATGATTGAGTTCTTTTCTGATCAGATCCAAATTATCTAAAATGCCTCCTTTAAGAACAGAAACTCTATGCCTTGTAAACTCATCCAGTTCAAGTTCTGTAAAAGAGATCTCCGTTTCGATTTCCAGATCCTGCTTAAACATTTCTTTAAGAAAAGAAGGAAGAGTGGCAGACATGATTAAGAAATTTGCTTGATAACCTTTTAGGATCTTGAGTGTCTCAAGGATCAGAGCAGTCATATGAGCATCATATGCGTGAATTTCATCCATTATGAACAGAGCACTGGACATTTCTGCAAGATTCTGCTCGAAGCCTCGAATTCCAAACATGGGTTTAAGAACCTGATGTGGAGTCGCTATTTTATATGGTCTGTATATCTTATTGGTAAGGCTTTTTACTTGCTTTGCTTTTTTAGTTGCGGTCAAGTAATCTTCATTCTCAAAGCTTTGATATAAATAGTACATGGCTTTTCCATGCTGGATACCAATCAATTCAGGATCTTTAAAATCCTTTTGAAGTCGTTTATACATTGCATTGATACTCGCAGTATAAGGAAGCAAGTAAAAGACCCTTTTAGATCTGCCAGGATTCTGGTTTGCATAACTCCAGAACAATGCAGCTTCTGTTTTCCCAGTTCCAGTAGGTGCAATTAGAAAGGCATCACCTTTTGTTTCTAATGATTGACTCTGAGTTTTTCTCAGCTCGGAGAAATTATATACAGCTCTTATGTCTTCAATTCCGGATAATAAGCTGTACTTTCCCCCAGATGCCAGATGATCACAGGCGGTTAAAAATCCCTTGAGGAATATCCCGTACTTTCCGTGTAAAACTGTTAACTCATCATTATCAAGCTGTTTTTTGTAAGGTTTTATTGAATTTTTGTAAGGATCAACCATTTCCTCAATTGATTTTATTTCTTTAAATTTATTTAGCTCAAAACCCAGATACTTCTTACTAATTTCTGGAATTTTCCTCTGAATCTCTCTTAATTCTTCAAAGTTAGGAGTTAATTCCTGTAGCTTCTCAATATATCTTTTTTTAGCAAGAGGATTTGAGTCTATCCGATATTTTTCCCGCAAATAAGACACATCTTTATGATGCGTGATTATTGCTAAAGCTATAGCTTCTCTTGATTCATTTTCGTATTCAAGCCCAGAAGTGAAGCCAGCAGAGAGAACTTCATGCCTGTATTTCCACTTCTCTTCTTCGCAGAGAGATTTTTGGAATCCTGATGCAGCTTTCCCAAAATCATGAAAAAAAATAGAGTAGAAGAGATGCTCCCAGAAATCCGGGACTCCACAGATTTGAGGAGTTTCAGGATATGCATCTTTTATGCTTTTAAAGACCTTAAGGGCGTTTTCTGTATGTTCCAGTAAAGTCTCATCCGGGTCCTTTTTTGCAAGTATGACCATATTTCCTCCCTGTGTCTACCAATCAATTCTTATGAAGCCAGATTGCCCAATCCATTTCAGGATCGAATAAACACTTTTCTGGATAGACGAAAAACTCATCCATCAAAAGATATGGTTTCACACCTACAGCTTTTCTGGGAATTGCATCAGTAAAGTGAGTTGGAAGAGCCTGTACAAGTCCATATGCACCTTTAATTCCAAAAGGAAGGATTGTTTTTCCCAATCTCTTTCCAGCTTCTTCTGCAAGCTCTAATTCCTTTATTTCGGAGACTTTCGCCAAATCTCCAGATCTACCAAAGAGAAGAGGGTGTTGAGGCTTACGGAAATATTTCTCAAAATCGGGCCTGTCAAGATAAAGATATAGTTCTGGGTTGTACAAGAACTCTCTTTTTACTACATTTGATTTTGCAGAAAGTCCCGGACTTAACTCGTAGATTGTTTCAAGGTCTACTGCTTTACTCTCAAAGTCAAATACATAACCAATATTTACATCTTCAGGAACAGTTAACTCTCCTTTTGCTGCTGAAATCAATCCATAAATGGTACTTAGGGGAGGGGCTGGAAGAGTAGGCTGAAATCCGCTTATAAAACCCGGATATCTAAAAGATGCAGTCCAGCCCTCAATTTTGATCCTTAAGACTTTCATCTTACCTCATCAGCCCGGGAATCGTTTGAACGAAGGAATCAACCATTTCGTTTATAGAGCCGTAAATTACTTTTCGATTATTTCCTGCATATTTTTTAGTTAGATCTTTAAAAACAGGGTCAAGATCTTCCATGAAACCTTTACGTCTTCCAATATAAATATCAGTTAACAGGATATCTGAATAATCGGAAATCACTTCTTCCAGAGCTGCCACGTCTACAAGAGCTTCTCCCTTTTCTTCTCTGACAAGATTCATAAACAGGTGATTTCCTCCGTCTATCCCTGCGAGTATGAGAAGTTTTGGGGAGACATCAGTGAGATGGGAAGTTTGCTTTGCACCACCTGCAAGGTATGGAAGAGCTTTCAGTACATCTTTTGCTCTCTTTTCTCTGACTTCAGTAGACATTACCCATTTATCTTCGATTTTCTCTGCCCCATTCTTTTCTGCAATTGTTTCCAGTTCTGGATACATGTTTCTGTATCCCGTTTTCTCACTCTTGTAAAACACGCCGACATTGTCAAGATCAAGCGAAAAGATTCCCTTCAAAACCGTAGAGTAGAATTCGTGTTCATAAGGAACGGGATCTCCTTCATGGCGAGCCATCACTCCAAAATCGTCTGTAGGAACCTGACCAACGATTGAAACAAGAGGCGAATTCTTCAAGACAGAAAGTCTTGTAACAGTACCACCGTCTGCCTTTTTGAGAGCTCTCATGTATCCGAATACATCATCATCATCGTATTCGACAGGATTGGCACTTGTAAACGCTATTTTCTTTTCTCGTTCTATAGGAGAAATGTTCCAATTGAATTTTTCTTCAAGAGTAGTCCGCCACCAGTACCTGAGAGCCTGCCCTGAAACATAGGGATATACTTTCTTCCCTTTTCTGATTGCTTTTACTCTGACAATATTTTCGGTCCTTTCACTGCTGTCATTTCCTGCGTTATTGAGTGCTGAATGGGGAGCATCGATAAGCATGAAACCATTTACTGTGTGTGTCATAATCATTCCTCCTCAAGTAATCCCATTTCTTCTTCGTCGCTAGAAATAAGTTTAGACTTCAAGGTATCATGTTCAACCAACCAGTTGTGTAGATTTTCATAAATTCTGAAGAGCAAAAGATCCTGAGTCTCTCTCCAACCCAGATTCCCTTCAGGAAAGAGATCGTCCATAAACTCTTCAAGAGTAAAAAGCGGGTCTTGAACACTTCGATTTATTCGGTCTTTTTCGATAATCCTCAATTGATTCCTGAATGATGCAAAATTTCTTGCCATTTCAAGCTGATTTAATCTTTTTATGTTTTGAGTATCTTTTATGTACTCTGAGATGCTGTCCCCAACTCTTTTGAGTGTATCCAATCTCTTACTACCCATGTTTCTTACCTCCTTTAAGTAAAATTCCAATAGTTCCCAATCTCCGTATACCTGCCGGTTTTTGTTATCAATAAAATATTTCACAATGGAGCGGCCTTTTAATAGATTTATATAAACAGAGTTCCCTCTGTTCTTGTAGTCGTCTCCTTCCTTAATTTTATTCCAATTAAAATAGCCCCTTCTGACAATTTTTTTCCATTCTGTAAACCATTCAGGGTCTTTAACACAAGCCAAAAATCTGAACACAGGGGTTGGAACTCTATATATATCAAGATCAGGTCCCTGATTAAAATTTGTAAAATGATACATGTTTATAGAGGGATTTTCCTCAACCCAGTCTTCGTCGTACTGGATAATAATATCCTCAATTATATGAAAAAGAGCATTAACAGGATTTTTGTAACCTTCATCAAAACAACCACTATAGCTATTTGCCAAAATCTGCCTTCGAATGTCCTTTACTGCCTTTTCTACCCAGTAATGCATGACCTTATTAGAATTGGAGTGGATTAGCAAAAGTTTTCCACAGGCGTAAAAAACAAGAGGAGAAAATTGAACTGCAAGCGTACAGGCCGGACAGTAGTCAGCCCCTTTCTGACCATACGGAAAAAAGTTAATTAGTGTACCTGAACCTATTAAAGGAATTTCTGTTTTCGTCCTGGTTTGCTCTACATTATATTTTCCACAAGAGATACAGTTCCCCGATTTCTCTGATTTCTCCAGGGACTCAACCTGACCGATTAACTTCTCTAAAGACTCAAGCAGCTTTTTATCTTTATTTTTCACAGAAGGATTGGTAACCGCATTATTCGGAAAAACCGAATAAAGACTCTTTGACCATTTCAGACTCAAATATATAGGGATTACATCATGTGCTATCTTCTTTACATCTTCAATTTTTATATCTTCAGGCTTTTTTCTGCCTGACCACTCGCATATAGCCCAGATCCCAGAGTCTACAAAAGGATTTCCAGTAAATGTATAAAGAAAGCTTTGACTCATTATTTTACTTCCAATTCTAGAAAAATCAACTTTAATTACAAAAGGAAAAATCTTATAAAAATATAGAAAGTCTTTAATAAGTAACTTCCCTTTTTCATCAAATAGAAAGAGTTAAATATTTCTTAAAAAGAGTCGTTGTTTCAATCCCTATAAGACCTGATTTTAACGCTTCATTATCCAGCCGCCGTATTCCTAAAATTTCTCTTGTTTCAATCCCTCTAAGGCCTGATTTTAACCGGAAACTTGTTTTAATCAGAAATGGGATGGTGAACATGTTTCAATCCCTCTAAGGCCTGATTTTAACCAGTTTTAAATGCCCCGCCTTTTGGTTTTCATAGTTTTTGTTTCAATCCCTCTAAGGCCTGATTTTAACGCAAGGATATATGACGAAAATTTGTAGAGATTATATGTTTCAATCCCTCTAAGGCCTGATTTTAACTGTGAGGATATCATGCCAGCAGCGCCATTTGAAGATTGTTTCAATCCCTCTAAGGCCTGATTTTAACACTAAGAAAATGAAAGAGATTTTCTTTGGTGAAACGTTTCAGTCCCTCTAAGGCCTGATTTTAACGAAAAAATGAATATCCCTTCTGGATCAAACAGAGAAGCGTTTCAATCCCTCTAAGGCCTGATTTTAACTTAAGCAGGTTGCCCCATACCCTACAGACTGAGATTGTTTCAATCCCTCTAAGGCCTGATTTTAACGTCTTCTTCGATTATCCATGGACTTAATCTTACCCGTTTCAATCCCTCTAAGGCCTGATTTTAACGCTAAAAAGCGGAAACATGATAATGATGCTCATAAGTTTCAATCCCTCTAAGGCCTGATTTTAACTTTTTTGCATTTCCAAATGGAAACCTTGGAAATTGCGTTTCAATCCCTCTAAGGCCTGATTTTAACATTTCCATACAGATTTTCTGAATACCGCCATTTGATGTTTCAATCCCTCTAAGGCCTGATTTTAACCCCAACTGCTGAAGCAAATACTTTAGCCGTAGTCGTGTTTCAATCCCTCTAAGGCCTGATTTTAACGTTTCTACAAGATATCATGTCCTTGAAAGTTACGTGGTTTCAATCCCTCTAAGGCCTGATTTTAACCAGAGCGGAATGAGTAACAGTACTTTGTATTATGCGTTTCAATCCCTCTAAGGCCTGATTTTAACTTGATATCTATTCGTTGAAGCGATGGAGAACTTGAGGGTTTCAATCCCTCTAAGGCCTGATTTTAACTGTTTCACACCAAGGGAGTGTTTTCCATCCGAATATGTTTCAATCCCTCTAAGGCCTGATTTTAACTGCAATTTCCGTAAAAGATATTCTCGATATTGCAATGTTTCAATCCCTCTAAGGCCTGATTTTAACAGTGCTGCTACTGTGTCTATAAATGGTTTATAACTAAGTTTCAATCCCTCTAAGGCCTGATTTTAACAACTTATAGATTTTAAAGGGCTTCAAAAAGAATATCTGTTTCAATCCCTCTAAGGCCTGATTTTAACTATCTAACTATTATTGAGCTGTCAGAAACATACACGTTTCAATCCCTCTAAGGCCTGATTTTAACGTATAGCTTAGACAGACAATCGTTTTTGTTTTTATGTTTCAATCCCTCTAAGGCCTGATTTTAACTATATAAAATTTCAAGTTGGGGTTAAAGAAGAGCACGTTTCAATCCCTCTAAGGCCTGATTTTAACCATATTTGACATTTTAGATATTAAATTCACAGATTCGTTTCAATCCCTCTAAGGCCTGATTTTAACAACACAGGAACCAGTAGAACAGGATCACCTAAATTGTTTCAATCCCTCTAAGGCCTGATTTTAACTTATAATTCATGAGTTTCTTATTTACTTTCTTTATATGGTTTCAATCCCTCTAAGGCCTGATTTTAACCTGCATTGCTCGTCCCTCCGATATCCCATGAATCAAGTTTCAATCCCTCTAAGGCCTGATTTTAACCGACTTAAGACCAAACACTCCACTAAAATCATCATTGTTTCAATCCCTCTAAGGCCTGATTTTAACAAAGTTTAGTTTTATTGCCAATCATCCTAATCCTCGTTTCAATCCCTCTAAGGCCTGATTTTAACACTGCTATGGGTGTGACTGCTGGGAGCCAATTAAACGTTTCAATCCCTCTAAGGCCTGATTTTAACATCCTAATCCTCCAGCATTCCTTGAATACTTAGTTAGGTTTCAATCCCTCTAAGGCCTGATTTTAACTCGTAAAAGATGCTTATATAAAAAGTGGATTTGATGTTTCAATCCCTCTAAGGCCTGATTTTAACAGAGTAAAAACCCCTTGAAATCCTTCGGTAGCTGAGTTTCAATCCCTCTAAGGCCTGATTTTAACCAATTTTTTAAATCCGTACAATTGTTAGAATTATAGTTTCAATCCCTCTAAGGCCTGATTTTAACATTTTTCAATTGCTCCGCCGGTCACCGGTTGAACTCGTTTCAATCCCTCTAAGGCCTGATTTTAACACGTGTTGTACTCGGGAACTAAGAAGATTATTCCTAAAGTTTCAATCCCTCTAAGGCCTGATTTTAACTTTCCCACCCGTATTGTTTCACATCCGTCACATTCGTTTCAATCCCTCTAAGGCCTGATTTTAACATTTATACTTATAATTCTAGGAATTATTATATATTGATGTTTCAATCCCTCTAAGGCCTGATTTTAACCTCTTATCCATACTGCTTCGTGTCTATGTCCAGGATAGTTTCAATCCCTCTAAGGCCTGATTTTAACATATTTTTAAGGTTCATATGTGTTGCTCCAAAAAAGGTTTCAATCCCTCTAAGGCCTGATTTTAACGATACTAACAGGTGTCTGTGCATCGAGTTTTGACAGGTTTCAATCCCTCTAAGGCCTGATTTTAACCAGACCCGCAGGCAACCCCGACTAGCTGCTTCCAATGTTTCAATCCCTCTAAGGCCTGATTTTAACAAGGGGCTTCTTGATGAAAGATTAAGACTCCTAGATTGTTTCAATCCCTCTAAGGCCTGATTTTAACAGTATTTTGGGAGTTCGGGATATCCAGACTCAGAATAGTTTCAATCCCTCTAAGGCCTGATTTTAACTATCGTTTGCATTAAGAATATCAGTTATAGACACAGTTTCAATCCCTCTAAGGCCTGATTTTAACCTTTTGCGTGGATTCCGTCTGTTTCTCTCCATGCGGGTTTCAATCCCTCTAAGGCCTGATTTTAACACTAAATCAGGTCCGCCTGTATGATCATATCTTGCATTGTTTCAATCCCTCTAAGGCCTGATTTTAACGTTCGAGATCAAATGATAGATTATATTTTACTATTACGTTTCAATCCCTCTAAGGCCTGATTTTAACAAGGACAATACTTGCTGGATATATTTTTGATTCAACGTTTCAATCCCTCTAAGGCCTGATTTTAACTTTCTTTTGCTAGCCAGTCCTGAATTTCAAGTTCAGTTTCAATCCCTCTAAGGCCTGATTTTAACCAAGGAAATTTTCCCCGAATTTCAGATAAATTGGATGCTAAATCCTATCTCTAAAAAGAGTAAAATTCGGGCTTATATTGCTGTTTTTATGTGAGAATAGTTACATACGGTAAGATATAAAAGTATCTGTTTTTTAGGACAGATTCAACATGGGAATTCGGGGATTGTTCTTCTGGGAAAGTGTATATAAAGATCCCCGAAAGAAAATACAATTAATAATCAGCAGAGCGAATATCAAAAAGAAATATATAAAATAAGTTTTTGATTTAGCGTGTAGTCTCAATATAGGAGATTTGCAAGTATCAAGGCCTAAATAATGTTGCTGATATCCGCTTTTGGAGTTCCAAGGTTTTCAATCCCAAGGTACTTTTTATCTCTTGAGCTGTAGAATATAATGTGGTCCGAAGTCTCGTTAATTAGCTCCTTAAGCGTAGACTTAACTTTAAGGAGTTCGGCTTTTGTAAGTTCGCCTTCAAATACACTGTTCTGGACCCAATTCATATATTGTCTTAGAAAAGTTCTGACTTTGTTTACTCTGTCAACTCCCACATCATATACTATTACTACATACATGTTTACCACCTTAACTTAGCAACTTTCACTAACAGATTACCACCACATAACCAGAGGCTTATATTCCTCTGCTCCCAAAACATGCTTTGAAAGCTTATATAGCTCAAGCCGTATAAGCCGTTTGTAAGAGACACTCTGGTTCAGACCTTTGTGTTTGATAGTGGTCTTAAGTTTTTCATCGTATTCTTTAAGGAAGATTTTCTTCCCTTTTTCGCTAAGCAGCATATTCCCTATCTCTCCCCGGAAGCAGTTGCCGCCAAGCATGTTTTTGTTGACCAGTTTGAAAATGATCCTGTCTACCAGAATAGGCTTGAAAATCTCACTAACGTCAAGAGAAAGAGAAAATCTTCGCTCAAAAGGCTCATGCAGGTATGAAATTGTAGGATTAAGTTGAGTATTATAAATCTCGGAGAGAGTAGTGGAATAGACTAATGAATTTCCGAAACTTATGAGTGTATTCATTTTGTTTTCTGGTGGTCTTCGGGTGCGTTTTATTATTCTGTATTCCTCTGGGAAAATCTCATCAAGTGCGTTATAATAAAGCTCTCGGATTTTCCCTTCAGTTCTCATCATCGAAGGGACTGCTTTTGCACCCTCAAGGCAGGAAAGTTCTGACTCTATAGAAGTTGCATAACTTTCGATTGCTTCCTGAATATCCTCTCTATTCCTTGCATAGTACCTGAGATTCCTCAGGATATTCCCACAGGCACCCTCAATAAATTTTCCAGCCAGATAGAGTCGTCTTTCAGGGTTAAGGTAATGTTCTGCCTGTTGAATGACCAGATCTCCGCTGATAAGAGTTTCCCGTGGATACATTGAGCCCTCATAGAAACCGTAATAATTGAAAAAATGAATTGGAATACCCTCTTTAGAAAGGTAAGAAACGACCCCTGATGAAAAAGAAAGGTTTCCATAAGCAAAGATCGAACTGATTTTATTTATAGGAAGGATCTTCCTTCCCTCTTTATTCTCAAAATAAACCGTATTTTCTTTTCTCTTTAAAATTCCGTCCTGTAGAATATAAAAATCTTCTCTTATTTTTTTACCTCCTCTAGCATTTCATTAATTTTTTTGCTTTTTTATACTCTATCTCTATCCCCGCAAAAGCAGAACTCCTTGTAGGCGCATTTTGAACAGATTCTCTTGCGCTCTGGTGGAGGCATGGAGCCAAGAACTATATTTTTGATGTTTTTGATATCTTTTTCAGTGATGGCTTCATCCTCCGGGGTTAACTCTATTTTTTCAGTTTTATTCAAAAGAGGGTAATTTAAGACTCCCACAGCATCGATGCCTTTTTTCTTGAGAAAGTAAAGATAAAACAAAAGCTGAGCCCGATCGGCAACATCGATTTTTTTGCTTTTCTTTACTTCATGAATCTCAAGTTTCTTTCCGGTTTTAACAAAATCAATACTTATACCGTCAATAGTAATATTTTTTGAATTTTTCTTGTAGCGATCTTCATGTAGCATTTTTCCTATGGCGACATTATCGCTTTCTTTCTCAAGGCTGATATTATGAGAAAAAAGCCAGAGCTTTGTCTCACATACATGATAGTAATTGACTTTAACTCCGGTAATTCGAACTGATCCCAGGAAAACTTCTGCATGAATGCTTCTCTCGGGTTCAGATAGAGACCCATCGAAAGATTTCTCTTTCTCCTTAGTAGTCTCATCACTCAATCCTTCGACCTCCTTACTTTTGTTTCACTTCCAGAACATTGACACATCCGAACCCCATAGCATTTTTCTCACCCAACCCCGCATCATACGCAAACTGTAATAGTTCTGGATTTGCGGACAGGTACAGATTCATCAAACTGCAACGCCTGTAATTGTTTTCTATTTTTACTCTTTTGGGTTTGAAGCTTGGGATCTTAATAACTTCAAAAAAGTCCTTATCGATTTTTGATCCATAGAATTCTTCGTACCTGGCAACCAGATTTTTATGCAGGTTTTCATGGAACTTTGAGTCTTTTGGATACAGGTCAAACTCTACCAGCCTGTCATCCTGTTTTCTCTGGGTTTTTAAATAGATCGGAGAAAGAGTCCTGAAGGTACATGTATCCGAAAAATGTATTAAAGGAAGAACTTCAATTCTTTCAATTACGAAATTGGACTTATTTCCATTATTTCCAAGGAAAAATTCTGGTTCAATCAAAAGCCCTTCTGCAAAACTCCTTATGAACTCAGGATCGGGAGATGACAGGAAAAAATGAGCTTTCTTGAAATTTAATCCATTTTTTTCGGGAATTTTGTCTTCAAGAATAAGATTGGAAAACGTGTAGAATTTGAAGCCTTTTTTACTGTGAATCTTATTTGCAAGCTCTATATTAGAAGTAGCTAACTTCGAATATAACATTGAGGCAAGACCATACTGATAATCGTAATGGAGTGGCTCGGGAGATATTTTTCTGACACTTACCCTGCATCTCATAGATAACTATTGGAATGTTTCGTATTTATAGTTAAATGAAAATAATAAAAACAGTAAGTTTGAAGTGATTTTCTCGGAAAAGATTTAATGTTCAAAAAGATTTTATTTTTTCATCAGATTTCTCTAATCATTCACATTTTTTCTCAAAAAATGAAACTGAAAGCCCTTAAAAACTTTAAATAGTTATGTAAATTTTTAAAAAAATCAAGCTGGGGAGAACGTTATTATTAAAATGATTCAAAGTGTTAAATTCGTACCATGTCTGGATAAATAGAACAAAATACTTGTGAAGAGATCCTTTTAACTGTAACGTAGACCAAAATTGTGTGAATGAGCTCCTGCAGAATTGAGTTGCAGGCTAAGATACAGGAATAGAGGGGAACACCTGGGGAGTAAGGAACCAGGATACAATATGGGGGTATTGTATCGGGAAATAACCTTACTCCCTTCTACCTTTCACTTTTCGTCTATAATTTCTAATATTCTCTCATTTTTTGGGTTACTATAAAATTTTTCGGTTTCTGTAAAATTTCTCGGACTTTTACCTTCTTTTTTCTTATTCTTCCTTTATTCTTCCTTTATTCTTCCTTTATTCTTTCCTGATTTTTCTTGGACTTAGCTTTATTTTTTCCAGTTTTTTTCCATAGCTCTGGCTCTCAAATCCGGTGGCATTTTCTCGATTGCATATCTGAGAGCGGTTCTGGGCATCTCTTTTTTGTTATTCATCACGTATTCGAAGACTTCCTGCCTGTGGGATTTGCTGGCTTCTTTAAGCATCCAGCCGTAGCCTTTCTGGACCAGGTCATCTCTGTCTTTAAGCAGGAGATCGGAGATTTCAAAAACCTCGTTAAGAAAATTGCCTTTTCGGGCAGGCAGGATCAGGGTTACTGCAGCCGCTCGTCTTACCCACCGGTTGTCAGACAGGGCCCAGAGCTTGAGTTTTTCCACATATTCAGGAAATTTCTCTATAAAAGAGCCAACTGCATGGTTGCAGAGGGTGTCACACTTCGCCCAGTTGTTGACATAGTTTTCAACCCAGCGCTCAAAGGTAAAGAAATCATCCTCAGAGTAATCCTTTCTGACCAGGTAGGCCCAATTGGCTGCAATAAAGGCTTCCTCGCAGTAATCGGATCGAAAGAGTTCCTCACACAGGTCAAAGATTTCTTTTTTGTCTTCGGACTTTATTTGGTTAAAATAATTTTTCGCAATTCTTCCCACGAGCGCAGACTTTACTCCGTAGCAGTGGACTTCTTCTTTAAAAAAGCGAGACGAGCTGGCTTTTGTTTTCTCATCCACGTTAAGGGTTAGCTCCTCTCTGATCCTGGGTATAATATTGGGTTCCACAGTTCTCTATTTAATTGGAGGTGTACTTATATTTTATTTATATATTACCTTTTATTCGTATTAATTTACATTCTACTTCGATTACACTTTCAAAAATTCTCAGAATACTTTAAAAAGTGGTAATAAATAAAAACAGAGTCTGAAAACATTTTTCATAAAGAAATTCAATTCCTATTTATGCCCAGAGTAAAAATTCGCCCTCAAGAACTCTTTGATGCCAAATGTTTCTTTGATATAATTACACGTACAAATCTCGAGTTCATTGAGTTTCCTATAAAAACGCTTGAAGAAGAAAAGTATTTTCTGGGGCTAAATGAAACTAAAAGAAAGGCTAACTTTGAGTATAATTTCTCCATTCTTTATTATGGAAGACTTGTAGGAGCTTGCGGAATCAAGATCGACCAGCACAGGCCCTGGATAGGAGAAATCGGTTACTTCATTGACAGAGACTACCAGGGAATGGGGATTGCAACCGAAGCTGTAAGACAGCTTGAAAATATCGGGTTTGAGCAACTGGATTTACAGAGAATTGTCATCCTTATGGATATCAGGAACCTTGCAAGCGAGCGCGTGGCCCAGAAATGCGGGTACCAAAAAGAAGGCACAATGAAAAAAGTTCATCGCATAGGAGAAGATTATTACGATTGCTTCCTTTATGCGAAAACCAGGTAATGGATAAAGCACGCAGGGTGAAGGAAAATAAATCAGAAACGTCCGGACGGATGCCCGGTAGGAAAAATCAAGCAGTCTGGAATCTGCTGGAATCTGCTGGAATAAAAATTCAGTTCAGTCTGTAAACCTGTAATAAGGGACGGAAATACAGGTAGGTGGCGTAAGTCTGACTAAATCAGACAAGCCCTATGGCCTGTATAAGGCTGTTTCCATACCAGACAACCATAAGATTATTTGCGGTTACAAAGATCCCCACGGATTCTATAATATGTTTTGTGAGAGTCCACTTTCCCCTCGATGCTTTTATCAAAGGGGCTGCATAAAAAAGCAGGAGAATAAAACCTACTTTTACAAGTAAAAGATGATATATCCCGTAATTTTCCAGAATCATTGCAGGAACCGGATTATATTCCATACCCCGAGGTAAGGCACAAACAGTGGAGACCCAATCTCCGATTACATAGAAAAGAATAATAAAACGTATCTCGTAGAGATAGGAACTGAACGAACCTCGAGTATTGCAAACTTCCAACAAAGAACCCCCCAGAACTCTTCATTTTCCGGTAGAGGAAAACTATATTATAAGATTATATATACGTAAGAAACAAAAACAAGAAACTAAAATAGAGCTTGATAATTTTTAGAAAAAGCCTGCCAAAAATCTTTAGACAATTCAGGGCACGAAAACACATTAAATGGATGTAAGTATATCAGTGAACTTGTTACAGTTAGATGGTTGTACTCATAGATTTATTCAGGTTTATTATTTCCAATTACTATATTTTGAAAAAGTTAATTGTAAACTGTAAACAATTATATCTCAAAGTATATGTTAGTCTGTTCATCGGTAAAAATTAAAAAATTGAGTGAAATCTTAAATTCTCTGTATTCGTGTTCACGGGGTTCGTGAAACTTTTATCCAGATTTTCAGATAGATGGTAAAAATGACTCAAAACATGGACTTTCCAGGAAAGACTAATTTTCCTTTCCTGCTGGAACTAAAAAATGTAACCGTTGTCAGGGGCGGGAGAAAAATCCTTGATTCAGTGTCCCTGTCAATTGAGCAGGGAGAACATGTTGCGATTATCGGGCCTAATGGTTCCGGGAAATCCTCTCTGATCAAGACATTTACAAAGGAATATCACCCTCTTGCAGCAGCCGATGGGCTTGTTCTGAATATTATGGGCAAAGGGACCTGGAATGTCTTTGAGCTAAGAAAACTGCTCGGGATAGTCTCAGGAGACCTTCAGCAGACCTACTTCCGTCAGGTTAGTGTGCTGGATGTCGTACTCTCAGGGTTTTTCAGCAGCATAGGAATTTACTACAACCATGAAGTTACTCCTGAAATGGAAACCAGAGCAAGGGAAGTTCTTGAGTTTCTTGAAATTTCCCACCTTGAAGACAGGCTGATGTCCGAACTTTCCTCAGGAGAAGCCAGGAGGGTACTCATAGGGAGAGCTCTTGTACATGACCCTGAAGCCCTTATTTTAGATGAGCCTGCAAACAGCCTTGACCTAAAAGCCCTTCACAGCTTCCGCGAAATTGTCAGGAAAATTGCCAGCTCGGGAAAGAGTATCATTCTCGTTACTCACGCCCTTGAAGATATCATTCCCGAAATTAACCGTGTAATCCTCATAAGAAACGGAAAAATCTTCATGGACGGAAAAAAGCAGGAAATCTTGACCAACGCAAACCTCTCAGAATTGTTTTCCCTCCCGGTTGAAGTCGTGAGGAAGAACGGTTACTATCAGGCCCTGATCTGAGGAACCAGGCATGGATTAAAACAAAAAAGCTGACAAAATGAAAATATTAATGCAAACGTATTAAAAATCCAGGCTTGTCAGCAGTTCTCATTAGCAGTTAAAGCTTATCAACAACTCTGTAGTATCAGAACAAACTGATACTGCGTTCTGCTTCTTATCAATGTCCTTAACAGATCTCGCCTTTTTTATGTTTTTTATGTTTTTTCTTTTTTCTTTTTTCTTTTTAACCTTTATCTATTTTCAGTTATTCTAACAGTCTCGATTCCTAAACTTCAATATTTCCTTCACACACCCTACATTCTTTAAAAGTTTATCTTCCGATTGATACACTTTAATACTTATACGTGAATTTAAACATAAGCTATAACCGAATGGCTATAACTGAATGGCAAAAGGTCCTGGGGGATTAAAATTTGGAAAAGCATTTTGTCATAATTGCCGGAGAAGAAGCAGGCCCTAAGTCAAATAAAATGGGCGGGATCTGGAATGTGATTCATGAAGAAGCACAAACCCTTGCTGCTCTTTTCGATTCAGGGCAATTGGATACAAAAGAAGATAAAGAAATACTTGTTGTGGGTCCTTATTATGCGCACAGGGGCGCGGACTGGAATCGGGGGTTAAACCGAATTACGGAGATGGAGGAATTTGACTCCCTCAACCCTGGCGAAGAACTCCGCAAAAGTCTTGAGTCCCTTGAAAACTTAGGTATCAAGGTGTTTACAGGATGTAAGTTCGTAGGGAGAATGAAAATAGGCTATTTGCAGTTTCAAACCTCTGATTTTGGAAAAATACTTTCCATGTATCAGGGAAAGGAGATGAACCTTGAAAGCAGGATCAAAGCTGAAGCCTACGAGCACTTTGGTCTTGATTCCCTGAGATATGAAAATATGTCAAATGGGCTTGAGTATACCCATTACCTATGCCTATCCTATGCGATTTCCGAGCTTGTCAGGCTCCTTATCAACACAGCTTCGGAAAGTTCCGAAACCTTTGGTGCAGCTTCAACTCATGGTCCTATTCACTGTCCAAGGGTCTCTCTGCACTGCCACGAATTTGGGGTATTTTATGCGCCAGCCAGGCTTAAGAAACTTGGGATTCCAGTAAATACTGTTGCAACTCTGCACGCGACTCTGCCTGGAAGGACTGCAGGATACAATACTATCCAGAAAAGAAGGAATAATGACAGCACATGGCCTTCAGGCGTGCCTGAAAACCTGGCTGCCCTTGAAGCGCTGGCTGCATATGCTGATACGGTTACTGCAGTAGGAGAATCGACCCGACAGGAAGCAAGGCTCTTTTACGGGATTAATGGAATTGTGATCCGAAACGGAATTACTATAGAATCCGACAAGATAAACTGGGACCTGAAAGAAAGCTCCCTTAGACGAATCCAAAAATTCCTTTCCGAAAACCTGTATAAGTACCACGGAGGGGAAAGGATCGAACCCGAAAAGATAATCCCAATTTTCACAATCTCTCGTCTGGAGGTGGAAAATAAAGGATATCCGGATCTTCTCGATTCCCTTGTTGCGCTTGAGCACATAATAAAAAATAACATTCTCGAAGGGCATATGCAGGAGGAAATCAGGGTAATCTGTTTCCTTGTTACGGCTGAAGGGTCCAAAACAAATCTGCCGTCAGGATTTCCTGTAAACCTGCCAAAAGAAGTGCTTGTAGGAAACGAACTGAGAATCCAGCAGATGATTGAGGATAGGGGGCTGGATTTTTCGAAAATGGTAAGGGGAAAACGCTCGGTTGCAGCACTTTTATACCCCCAGATTCTTTCAAGCTCGGATGGAGGGTTGGGTATGGAAGTTGAGGAATTTATGGCAGGCTGCTGTGCAGGTATTTTTCCCTCGCGTTATGATCCCTTCCTGCTCACAGGGCTTGAAGCCGGAAAAGAAGGAACTCCAAGTGTGGTCAGTCGGGTATGCGGCTTCAGTGATGCCATAAAGACAATTGAGTCCCTTAAAGAAGCGCTTGGAGGAGTGATAGTAGTAGACAATATAGGTCTTTCTTATTACGAAACAGTCCTTGACTACGCCCTGGCAGTCAGTTATTTTACACGGAATTTCATAGAAGATAGGGTGAAGTATAAACTCCTCTGCAGGGAAGCTTTCCTCCTTGCAAAAGATATGGACTGGAAAGCTCCTACTGAACAGTACTATGAACTGATAAGTGGGGCTCGGTTCTGTAAAAAAGAAAATGCTGCTGGCAGTAAATAAAAAAAGTTAAAATATCAGGAAAAAAACGAAAAAAGTATAATGAGGTTTTCCTGAAATGTCAGAAATCAGAAAGCATTACTTTCTTTCCGAGTACTGTATAATTGCCGAAGAAAGAGCTAAAAGGCCTTCGGATTTTGCAGTCGCAGACGAAGGCAGCGGGAAACACAGCTCTAAAAACTGCTTTTTCTGTGGAGGAGCCGAGGAAAATACTCCTCTTGCCACTGCTGTTTATAAAAAGGGGAAAATCTATTCCGATACCCCTGAAAAAAGAGTACGTAACTGGGATTTCCGCTGCTTTCCGAACCTTTATCCTGCTCTTTCACCTGTGCCTGACTCCCCAGGCCAGAAGGAAAAAGGGCTGCAAGCTGAACCCGGGTATGGTTTTCACGAAGTTATCGTAGAGACACCTTTGCATGGGAGAAGGCTTGAAGATTTTTCTAATTCTGAAATTTCAGCACTCATGCAGGTCTATAGAGACCGTACATGCAGTTATGCAACCCGTGAAAATATACGCTACGTTTCCCTGTTTAAAAATTCCGGGGAAAAAGCAGGGGCTTCGATTAATCACTCTCACAGCCAGCTTCTTGCCCTGCCTTTTTGTCCTTCTCCTCTGTCAAGGGAATTAAAGGTTATCAGGAATATCGAGGAATGCCCTTACTGTGCCATTTATGACCTGGAAAAGGCTTCTCCACGTTTAATATCTAAAAACAGCGAATGGATAGCCTTTACTCCTTATTCCTCAATGGGACCATTTGAAGTGTGGTTCCTCCCCCAAAAGCATGTCAGTTTTCTTGGTGATTGTAGTGACAAACTTCTTTTTGCTCTGGGGGATATTCTGAAAGCCATTCTCAAAAGTTATGGACGAATTCTTGGAAATCCACCCTTTAATTATATGTTTTACCAGCTTTCCGAATCTCCTGAATATCACCTGAACCTTCGTTTGCTCCCCAGGATTTCTATTCATGCGGGTTTTGAACTCGGTACAGGAACTTATATTAATACGGTTCCTCCGGAAAGAGCAGCCTCTTATTTGAAGGAAGGCCTTACGCATGGAGAATGAGGCTTGTAAAACAAACTGGGAAAGACGAGCGAAGTGAACTATTTTAATTTCTAATTTAAGTTATGGCAATAATTTACAGATATGTTTATCTACCATTAAAAAGGAATAAAGTTAGTAAAGTATAAAACCAGATTCTTAATGCAAAAATTATTTTTATGTCACGTAAATCAAAGTCATACTCCTTTTGTTTTATACTACTAGTTGAAGGCTTAAGGGGTATAGAATTGTAGAAAGATTCTGGTGAACTGGATTCAGTAAAGTTGAGATTATTATAACTGAATTAAATACACTTTTAATAAAACGGATTAATATACTAAATTAAATATCTGTTATTAATATAAATTATTAATATAACAAGCTAGTAATATGACTGAAGTCAGCAAACTAAATAATGTAATTCTTTTAAAGGCAAGGGGGAGCCTGCATTCTTCTTTACTCCTTAACTCCCATTTTGATAATAAGGGATAAGTGAGCTTATGAAAAAGATTCGAATAGGAATGTTTACCTGGGAAAGTCTGTATTCGATACGTGTAGGAGGTATTTCACCCCATGTATCCGAGCTCTCTGAGGCTCTTGCGACAGAGGGACATGATGTTCACCTTTTTACACGAGACCATGAAAATAAAGATGAGATAATAAATGGGGTTTATTATCACAAAATTGCCTGTGATCAAAGCGGGGGAATCGTTGAGCAGATGAACCATATGTGTGATGATATGTACTGCCGATTCCTCGAGGTGAGAGAAAATGTAGGAGAGTTTGACATCCTGCATGGGCACGACTGGCACCCTGTAAATGTGCTTTGCAGGATAAAAGCCCAGTTTGGACTGCCCTTTGTGCTGACCTTCCACAGTACAGAATGGGGACGTAATGGAAATCATCATGGAGACTGGTGGGAGGCAAAGGAAATCTCACATAGGGAGTGGCTCGGAGGCTATGAATCTTCGGAGATTATCATAACCTCGACCATATTGAAGGAAGAAATCAAGCAAATTTACAAAATCCCTGACTACAAGCTCTGGAAAATCCCTAACGGCATAAACGTGGGAAAAATAAATAGACAGATCGATCCCGGGAATGTGAAAAAACACTATGGTATCCATCCATGTCTTCCAGTGGTGCTTTTCACGGGAAGGATGTCTTATCAGAAAGGGCCTGACCTGCTGGTGGAAGCTGCTGCTAAAGTCCTGAAGAAGAGGAATGCTCAGTTTGTGCTTATAGGCGAGGGGGAAATGCGTTCTCATTGTGAATATCAGGCTCATAGGCTTGGGATTGGAAATTCCTGTAATTTCCTCGGGTATGCTCCGGATAATACTTTGATAGACTGGTTCAATGCCTGTGACCTCGTATGTGTGCCAAGCCGGAACGAGCCCTTTGGAATTGTAGTGCTTGAAGCCTGGGATGCAAAAAAGCCTGTAGTTGCAAGTGATGCAGTTGCCCTTGTAGATAATTTCAGGACAGGCGTCGTTGCACATAAAGAACCCTCTTCGATCGCCTGGGGCCTTAATTACGTCCTTGAAGGTCTTGGCCGCAACCGAATGGGAGAGAAAGGTTACGATCTTCTTAAAAAGCGGTATAACTGGAAAACCATAGCTGAAAAAACTCTTGAAGCCTACAAAAAAGTAATCGAAAAACATGAGACTGCGGCAGGAAAAGTCAGCTGAAGTTCAGGAATTTGAGACGGAAGTGCCCTTAAATTTTAATTTTTAACCATTTTTACTTCTTTTATTTCAAGGTTTACTTCTTATAAATATTTAAAGGACTTCCGCATTCCTAAAAACTGGAAACGGAATCCTTTTTTATAGGATAGTTTAGACGATATCCTCGTCATCCTCTTCATCAAATTCCTTATAGTTGTCGCTCCCTACCATTGCAGCCGAGATGGAATCAATTCCGTCAAGCCATTCTGCGACAATGCCGTAGGGAAGATCTGCCATAACCTCTTCAGGCAAGCTATTTCCTTTCAGCACGAGCGCACCGCATTGTGCAGTATAGTCAAGAGCAAGCTCAAGGTTGTCAGAGGATTCTGCCTCAATGGCTAATTTTACAAGCTCTGCAATATCGTTTCCTTCGTCGTAGTCGCTCATAACATAGCACTCGAAGGCGATAAGAGCCCCCATAAGAGAGGTCTGGACAGAGTCGATCATAAGGTTGATATCTTCAGAAATTGGCTCGACCTCGGAAAGTACAATGTCCCGGATCTCGGCCAGGATCTCCAGAGACTTTTCTCTGGAGAGCATACCTTTATCAAAGCGTGCAACCACTTTCAGGCAGGCCAGAATCACATCATCAACCATATTTACGAATATTGCACTTTCCTTTCCAGCTTCTTCTTCCGACTCCTTTATCTGGAAACCGCTCTCTCTTGCCCGTCCGAGCCAGTTTTCCCAGCGCTTTTGGGTATAAAATTCATAGGGGGGGACCTGGTTCATTTCTTGTTCAGGCACTTATAACACCGCTTCTTACCTTTTTTATTTATTGATAATCGATCTTACTATTACTAAAATGTGTTTGTTTACATTCACCAGGACAATTTCACTTTTTTCAGGGAATAGTTTGCTTCGCACTTGGAATCAAGGTTTTCGAGAACTTCTACAATTTTGCATTTATCGCCTCTTGAGAGTCCCTCAGGGTGGCAGATCTCATAAATCTCACATTCTCTCTTACCACATTTTGGAGGCTCATACATGATCTTTGCCCCGTCGACTGCTTTTCTTGACTCCAATGTGGTCAGGATAGGTGCCTTGCTTACATCTACGGCAACCACGCCGCTATCATGCAGGAAACATTCGTGGATGTCTTTATTCCTGATTCTTTCGACTCTGTACCTGCGTCCGGGTTCAAGGTTAAGACAGGTATTTTTTAGCCGGCATTTCTTACATTCGGGCATCTCACCTTTAAATATGAATTCCAGTCCTTCTCTTGCAAGTCGTGATCCGATAAGTGTTATTTTGGTATCGCTTTCTGTCATAATAATTCTTCCTTTTAATTGTTTTTGGGCCTGTGCCCCGTTATCGGGGTCACCTTAAGCTTATTCCGAGATAATTTGAAGTTCAATATCGGGTTTGATTTAAGATAATTCTTTAATGGGAATTAAGTAATTCTTTAATGGGAATTAAGTAATTCTTTAATGAAGTTAAGTGATTACTTGATTGGAAAGTTAAGTGATTACTTGATTGGAAAGTTAAGTGATTACTTGATTGGAAAGTTAAGTGATTACTTGATTGGAAGTTAAGTGGTTGTCTACTAGACATTAAATGGTTGCCTGATTGGAGATTACTTGACTTCATATTTGGGTTCTTTTTAACCGGATATATGATGTTAGATTTCTGAGTTGGATCATGCCTTAAACTCCAATATCTTGAGGAGGCATCCATTCTTGGTAGCCTGAATATGAATGACTTTTCAATTTATGACTTTTGTGATTCTTGCAACTTTCTCAGCAGCAGAAGGATTAAGGCCGCTCCCAAGAATTGTATAACGTTCAGGGCGAATGCTGTGTGCATGTAACAGGGCTTCAATTATATACCTATCTTCTATACCCAGTTCTTCGGCAGTTACAGGAGCCCCTATCTTTTTTAAGGCTTCCCTGATTTCTTGCCAGTTTCCCCCGTGGAGGTACATCATCATAATCGTCCCTACTCCACATTGTTCTCCGTGAAGTGCGGGTTTTGGAGCTATCTTATCAAGGGCATGGCTGAACATATGTTCCGAGCCTGAAGCAGGTCTTGAAGAACCTGCGATACTCATCGCAACCCCGTTCGATACAAGAGCCTTTACCACAAGCCTTGCCGAGGTCTCGTGCTCGGGTTTAATCGAATCCGCACATTCAATAATAACTCGGGCAGCCATACGGGAAAGGGCTGCAGCATATGCCCCAAAATATTCATTCCTGAGTCTGCTTGCAAGTTCCCAGTCAAGCACTGCCGTATAATTGGAAATTATATCTCCACAGCCAGCCGCAAGAAAGCGGAAAGGGGCTGCTGAAATAATCTCCGTATCTGCGATAACGGCAATAGGAGCCTGGGCCTGTGCAGACGTACTTCTCCCATTATCTACAATTGAGGCACGGGAAGATGCAATGCCATCGTGGGAAGCCGCAGTCGGCACGCTAATAAAAGGAAGTTCAAGTCGGGTCGAAGCAAGTTTTGCAAGGTCAATAGACCTGCCGCTTCCAACCCCTATGAGAAAATTAGTCTCGACTTCAAGGGCCTTTTCCATAACCTTTTCAACCTCTTCCTTAGTAGCTTTGCACGTCAGAACCATTTCTGCACTACAACCTGCACTCTCAAGGAGGTTACTGACTCTCTTTCCTGCAATATTATTTGTAGTACTTCCGGTTACGATCAGCGCATTTCCTTTCATTTTCAGGTCCCTGCAGACATCTCCAATTTCCTCAAGCACGCCATGCCCAACAAGAACATCTCTGGGAAGCTGCATCCATTTTGCGCTGTTTTTGTTAATGGTCAATTTCATACCTGCATCAGTATTCGATTACGATAGATTGTAAATTGGCTCTTATAAACCCGAATATACGTACGAAGTCATGAGTTTAGATTATCAGCAGACTGCGGCATATCAGGTATATTCAATACGTTAACTCATTAACTTAATTCCTTATAATTCTAGTCTGGAATATGTCTCAAGTCAGAGATCTTGTTAATATTTTAAAATGTTTTCAGGTTTAATATATTGTTTTAAGTGTTTTTCATATTTAATATATTGTTTTAAGTGTCTTTCAGGTTTTATATATTGTTTTAAGTGTTTTCCATGTTTAATATATTGTTTTAAGTGTTTTCCATATTTAATATATTGTTTCACATGTTTCTCAGGTTTAATATATTGTTTCACATGTTTCTCAGGTTTAATATACTGTTTCAAGTATTTTTTTGATCTAAAATCTTATTCCGAGCTCTTATTTCAAGTGTATTTAAGGTATGAGATCTCAAAACTCATAATTTATAATTCTTTACTCAGAACTTATTTAAGACTATTTCCATGTTTATATTAGAATAATCTTTATGTTTACATCATTATAAATTCTCTATTCTTACCGCTATATATGTATGACAATTATGCCAGGATATTACACATAATTATAAAAATACCGTAATACATTAAAGCTTATATAATATTGCTAACGCTTATTGGGTGGGACCCTTTGGAAAGAAATATCTTACATTAGAACGAAGATCGTGCACCGGAGAAGAATAATACCCTCTTGACTAAGAAAGTAAGTTCGGCGTATACATTGTAATTATTGATTGTATTAGGATATTGCCATTTTGAATGAGTGATAAGATGAGTTTTTCAATAGATAATATCTCACAGTTTATTAATACCTATTATCTTGACCCCATAAGAGGTGATGAAGGGTATAATACTGTAAATACCGTTACCTGGGCAATAATATTGGGTATTTGTATATTTGGGGTTTTCAGGCTGCTCGAAAAGCTTGAGGTAAAAATAACTCCTCGATTTATTGCGTCTGTCCTGCCTTTCGTACTTGCAGGGTCTTCTCTGCGTGTAATTGAAGATTCTCCTGCAGGTATCTTCCACCCACCATTTAGCTATCTTCTCATAACCCCCAATATTTACTTCATGGTTTTTGCGATAACCGTAGGTTGTCTCTGGATTTCAATCCGGATGCAGAAAGCAGGGCTTGTAAAGGATTTTCATCTCACCTTTGCAGGCTTCGGACTCGCATTGTTTTTCATAAATCTTGCTGTCCTCCTCCATTTCGATACTATAGTATACCCTTACGTTCCCGTATTCGTAATCGTGGCAGGAATCGGTCTAACCTTTATCTTTTATCTTATTGCCCGTCATTTCAAGTCCTCAATATTCACCAATCCACTGAACCTTTCTATCCTGATGGCTCACTTGATGGATGCTTCTTCAACATACATAGGAATAGATCATCTTGGATACTTTGAAAAGCATGTAGTGCCCACTTATCTTATTAACTTGACTGGCACCGCATTGGTTATGTATCCATTAAAGCTTATTATCTTCGTAGGGGTTCTTTATGTGCTTGACACTCAGTTTGAGGATGACGAGCGTTCCTTGAACTTGAAAGTACTAATAAAAATGGTCATTTTGATCCTTGGGCTTTCTCCTGCAACTCGGAACACGATCCGGATGATGATGGGAATTTGAGACAAAAAGATATTTGGCAGGCGTCATATTTATTTGGAACAGGATTTAATAAGCTGAGAATTACTGGTGGGGATAGGTATGGAAAGAGATGATGATTATAATCCAGATGAGATAAAAGAAGGTGTACAGGCTGCAGGAACTCCTGAAGGGGAGATGGAAAACAGGGAATATGCTGCAGAAGAGAAAGAGTTCTTTCCCGGAAGCAGCACGTCGGAAACATGGCACGATAGCGGAAAAGACCCAAAAAAAGGGTTTAAATATCTGCAATTTATCTGGCCCTATGCACTTCTTATGGCCTTTATATTTTTTGTATTTTTAGTTGTAGGCTATTATTCGGCTGCAAGTTTCCCTTATATGGCTGAGACTCTCAGAGAAAGCTTTAGCTCCCGTTTTTCATCAATCATGACAATGATCCCTCTTTTCATAATGTTTGCAATTTTTCTTAATAATGCCTTTTTAAGCCTGCTTTTTCTAGTACTCGGGCTGGCTCTGGGAATTCTTCCATTACTTTTTATCGCCTTTAATGGATATGTTGTGGGAGTTGTTGTTTATCTTATAGCTCAGGAAAGAGGAATGCTTTTTATTTTGCTTGGTCTTCTTCCCCACGGGATACTGGAATTGCCTATGGTTTTCCTTTCTGCAGGCATAGGTCTTCGGCTCGGATACCAGGTATTTTCTGCCCTTATAGGGAGACCCACCAATATAAAAAGAGAATTCAAAGAGGGACTTACGTTTTATTTCCACTGGATCTTGCCTCTTCTTCTGGTTGCAGCCATAATTGAGACTTTTATTACGCCTATTATCCTTAATTCGATTTAAGAAAGTGTCAAAAACTATGGAAACTCAGAGCCCGGAAAAACGGGAAAGTATCAAAAACTGAAGGAAACTCAGAACTGAAACCAACGGGAACGTGTCAAAAATAGAGGAAGCTCAGAATCTGAAAATCAACGGGAAAGGTTCAGATATCTGTTCTGGCCTAACTTTTTCTGGCTTTAGAGCTTTCTTGCTTTCTTTCATTATATAAATGATTACTTATATTAGAAAGGGATTTTATAGGTAAAAGCCATTAATGGGGAAAACCTCTCAGGATTTTTACTTTACAATACCTGGTATATAGTCGTGAGACCTGCATTTCGAGGGATCTCCATCGAGTAGTAGGTTTCAAAATCATACCTATTAAAGTCATACCTCTTATCATTTCATTGAAAGTAATTATTTCCAAAGCCAAGGAACATTAAATATGATTGACAGGAACGAAATTAAGGAAATCGTTGAAGGCTACTACACCCACGCTGATAAGATAAAAGTCGGAACTATAGGCTCTCACTCAGGTCTCGATATCTGTGACGGGGCAGTTGAAGAGGAATTCAGGACTCTCGCTGTATGCCAGGCTGGCAGGGAAAAAACATACAGTGAATACTTTAGGGCTCAGAGAGACCTTTCTGGAAAAGTAAAGAGAGGGATTGTTGACGAGGCCATTGTTTTCAAAAAGTACAACGAAATTCTCCTGCCTGAAAACCAGCAGAAACTGGTTGATGAAAATGTGCTTTTTGTTCCGAACCGATCCTTTACTTCCTACTGCAGTATAGATGAGATCGAAGAGAACTTCAGAGTGCCTCTTGTGGGAAGCAGGAACCTTCTCCGGAGCGAGGAACGTAGCGAGCAACAGAGCTATTACTGGATTCTGGAAAAAGCAGGACTTCCTTTTCCGGAAAAAATCGAGTCTCCAAAAGATATCAATGAGCTTGTAATGGTCAAGCTCCCGCATGCAGTAAAAAAACTCGAACGGGGATTTTTTACCGCTTCAAGTTACAGAGAATATACGGAGAAATCCGAGGCTCTAATTAAGCAGGGAGTTATCACACGTGAGGCCCTTGAGAATGCAAGGATAGAGCGCTATATCATAGGTCCTGTATTCAACTTTGATATGTTTTATTCCCCAATCGAGCCGAAAATGAGCAAACTGGAACTTCTTGGGATTGACTGGCGCTTTGAGACCAGCCTTGATGGACATGTAAGGCTTCCTGCTCCGCAGCAAATGTCCCTGGCCGAAAGCCAGCTAACTCCCGAATACACGGTATGCGGGCACAATTCTGCAACTCTGCGCGAGTCCCTTCTTGAAAAAGTGTTCAAAATGGGTGAAAAATATGTAGAAGCTACCCAGGAATATTATGCTCCGGGAATTATAGGACCTTTCTGCCTGCAGACCTGCGTTGATAAGGATCTTAACTTCTACATTTATGATGTGGCCCCAAGAGTAGGCGGCGGTACCAATGTTCATATGTCAGTAGGTCATTCTTACGGCAACTCGCTCTGGAGAAGACCAATGAGTACAGGAAGAAGACTGGCCTTTGAGATCAAGCGCGCCCTCGAACTGGAGAAGCTTGACGCTATCGTCACATAAATTTATTAAGGCTTTCCGGCATTAGTAGATATTAACTATGCAGGATACCGTAAACTTTAAATGTATCACCTGAATCTGCAAGCTTTAAATCGTGATACGAAAACATACTAATAGAATTTACCCAGAATCCCAATTCAGGAAATCCAGACTAAGAACTGGGCCGGGGAATATTTCCGTTCCCCTAAACCGCTTTAATTCATAATTGCATTTTAAATTACAGACCAGATGAGTTAAGGGTTGGAATCTGCGGACCTACTGAATAAATAATTTCAAATTTTATGGTTCAGGTTTAGAATGATAGACCTGCCTTATATCGGATCACTTTACTTTACTGGAGGAAATTACAACTTGAGTCAGCCTTGTGTTAATATCGGCATGGTAGGACATGTCGACCATGGAAAAACCACACTTGTTAAAGCTTTATCAAGCGTTTGGACAGATACACATAGTGAGGAAGTAAAAAGAGGGATTTCTATCAGATTGGGGTATGCAGACTCCCTATTCATGAAATGTCCCAAATGCCCTTCTCCCCAATGTTACACTGTAGAGAAGACCTGCCCTAACTGTGGAGAAAAGACTGAAGAACACAGGATGGTGTCCTTTGTGGATGCTCCTGGACACGAAACCCTGATGGCTACTATGCTATCAGGTGCTGCTATTATGGATGGGGCAGTACTGGTAATTGCAGCAAACGAAGACTGCCCGCAGCCTCAGACAAAAGAACACCTTATGGCACTGGATATTATAGGGATTAAGAATATTGTTATAGTGCAAAATAAGATTGACCTTGTATCCAAAGAACGCCTTCTCGAGAACTATCGCCAGATAAAGGAATTTGTTAAAGGCACGGTCGCAGAGAATGCACCTATAATCCCGATCTCGGCTCAGCAGAACATTAATATCGATGTCCTTATCGATACTCTGGAAACTGTGATCCCTACTCCTGTCCACAAAGTAGACAAGCCTGCCAGCATGTTGATTGCCCGTTCTTTTGATATTAACAGGCCAGGGGCTTCAATTGCGGAAATGCGTGGAGGAGTTATCGGCGGAACTCTGACCGAAGGAGTCCTTCATCCCGGAGACGAGCTGGAAATAAGGCCAGGAATTAAGGTTACAACCGAAGGCGTTACAAGATGGGTTCCGATTAGGACAACGGTTTCGTCTATCTTTGCAGGTGAGACAAAGGTAGAAGAAGCAACTCCCGGAGGCCTTTTAGCTGTTGGAACTTATCTTGACCCTACCCTGACAAAAGGTGACTCTTTAACAGGACAGATTGCAGGCGTACCTGGTACACTTCCTGAGACCAGACATCAGTTCGTCATGGAATTACATCTGCTCGAGAGGGTAGTGGGAGTTACAAGAGAAGAAAAAATCAATGAAATCAAAACCAGCGAACCTCTTATGCTCAATATAGGAACTGCAACCACAGTTGGAGTGGTTACAAGTGCCAGGAAAAATGAAGCACAGGTGGCCCTTAAACGCCCAATTAGCGCAGCCATCGGGTCAAGGGTTGCTATCAGCAGGAGAATCGACTCTCGCTGGCGGCTTATTGGAGTAGGGGTAATTAAGAGTTGAGAGTTATAATTGATACTAATGGGTTCATGATCCCGGTCCAGTTCGGAGTGGATATTTTCGAAGAACTGAAAAGGCTGGGATTTGACGAATTTTTTGTGCCTGAGGCTGTAGTATTCGAGATAGAAAAACTCATAAAGCGGGAAAGAGGTTCGGACAGAACAGCTGCAAAGGTTGCCAGGTCCATGATGGACAGATGCGAGCGTATAACTCCTGCTTCAGGCCCTGCAGATGATGTAATTCTCAGGCTGGCAACGGAAATGGAAGCAGCTGTTCTGACAAATGATATCGGGTTAAAGCGCAGGCTTGCCGAAAAAGGAATTCAGACCATATCCCTGAGACAGAAAAATAAACTGGACTTTGTCTGAACCATGTTATTTTACCGGGCAGCATTAAATTGATTGTTTTTACGGGTGATTAGCAGATGTATAAAATGATGAAGCTCGTTGATACGGTCCGTATCCCTCCTACCCTTTTAGGGGAAGAGGTAACACAAACTGTTAAAAACGCGTTAAGAGAAAAACTCGAGGGCCAGGTTGACAAAAAACTTGGGTCCCTTGTCGCGATTTGCAAGATAGTCGAGATAGGGGAGGGTCATATCCTTGTAGGAGATGGAGCAGTATATTACGATGTTACATTCGAAGCAATAATGTTCGTGCCTGAGTTACAGGAGATTATTGAGGGTGAAGTTGTTGAAACCGTTGGTTTCGGAGTTTTCGTAGGGATGGGACCAATGGATGGCTTGCTTCACGTCAGCCAGATTACGGATGATTTTATTTCATACGACGCCAAGAATGCAAGGCTTGTAACAAAGAACGGAGGCAAATCCATTGCTGAAGGTGACCATGTAAGGGCCAGGGTTGTCGCTGTAAGTATTAACGAGAGGGAGCCTAAAGAAAGTAAAATCGGCCTTACTATGCGCCAGACTGCTCTTGGAAAGCTACAATGGCTCGAAGAAGCTCGTAAAAAGAAACAGTCTCATGAGGCTGTTCCTGAAGGAGCTGCCTGAAAAGGAAGAGGATTTGTATGGCAGAAAAAGTATGTCGACATTGCATGAGAGTCCTGGAAGGACAAAACTGCCCAATCTGTGGGACTTCGGACCTTGCAGAGGAATGGAGTGGGCTTGTAATTATCCTGGACCCTGAACGCTCAGAAATAGCAAAAAAGCTTGGGGTTGACATTCCGGATAAATTTGCTTTGAAGGTGCGCTGATTTGAGTGTTCATATTGAGCTTCCAAGAGAGCTTCGTCCACTGATGAAGAAGCCCCTGGGTACACTTTACAGGGGCAAGGGCAGGGATACTATAGAGAAGTTTGCAGGGGAGCTTGGAAGCCCCACAAAACTTATATCCGTAGGGGATGTTACTACCTTCCACCTGCTTGAGGTCGGGATTATTCCGGATATTTGTATTGTGGACAACCGTACCAAAAGAAAGCCGGTTTCCAGTGATGTCTCAGCCCGGAATATGGACAAGGTTTATAGTGAAGTATCTGTGGACAACCCTGCAGGAATTATTACCGATGAGTTAATTAAAACCCTTTGTGAGGCGTTTGCTTCCGAGAAGCCTATCAGGATCTTTGTAAGGGGAGAAGAGGATCTGGCAACCCTTCCTGTAATCCTTCTGGCTCCTCTGGATGCTGTAGTCCTGTACGGACAGCCCGATGAGGGTGTGGTCTTTGTGAAGGTCACTGAGGAGAAAAAAGGGGAGATAAGAACTCTCTTTGAGAAACTCATCAGCAAAAATCAGAATTACGAATTGGATAAGCTACGGAGAATTTTAGATGGACATAAGAATTCTTAAAGACAAGAATAATGCACTTTTAAATCGAAGGGAACTGGATTTCATTGTGAAATATGAAGGTTCGACTCCTTCCAGAAATGACGTCAGGAATAAACTCGCTGCAATGCTGAACGCCCCTCTTGAACTGGTGGTAGTCCAGAGACTCAAAACCGAATACGGAATGCAGGAAGGCAAGGGCTATGCCAAAATCTATGAAAATGCCGACCGTATGAAGGACGTAGAACTGGAATACGTCCTGAAGAGAAACGTTGCCCCGGGAATGGAAACTGAGGGAGAAGAGGCTTAAGCGAGGTGTATACATATGGCAGTAAAAGATTACTATAAAGTCCAGGGTGACTCCGTAACCAGAATCAAACAGTTCTGTCCCAGATGTGGACCAGGTACATTCCTCGCTGATCACAAGAACCGCCTAACTTGCGGAAAATGTGGTTATACCGAGTTTAAGAAGTAATCTACTTCATAAATTGATCTGACTCTTTTTCAATCCAAGCCGCAGGAAATTGCCTGCGGTTCTTTTCACTTCCGAGTTCCGTCACCCGAGTCCCGTCTCGGGAGGACGGTGCCCTTTTCGCTTACTTCGTTCGCTCAAAAGGGCTGAATTATAATGAAGATATTTAGCTGAGCCAAGAGGGCTAATTTTTTTGCATTGAATATCTTTTTATTATAAACTATCCAGGCTTAACGGTCCGGTCTTGAGTTTAAAGGAGCCGGCGAATTCTTGGAAACTAAATCAGTAACTATCTTCTGCGCCCGTATTTATAATAGGCATCGTATATAATTACATGAATTTTAAATTAGCTAAATTTTACTCAAAGATTCCGAGGGCTTATGAATTCTCTTTATGCCAGAGCCTGGTACAGTAAAGCTCTTGCTTTTTTGAACTTGAAAAACCAGATAGGTGCAGAGAAAAATTTTGAGAAGGCGCTTGAGGCTTTTGATGCCGTACTTGCGGTCAATCCTGAGGATAGCGTCGCCTGGCAGTACAGGGGAAATATACTTCGCTATCTGGACCGTCCGGAAGAAGCCTTGCAGGCTTTTGAAAAGGCACTTGATCTTGATCCTGACAATATTCCTGCACGATACCTCAAAGGGCTTACCTTCGGATACCTTAACCTGACAGAGCAGGCTCTTGAGGCTTTTAATGGCGTGCTTGGGAGAGATGAAAAGCACATCGGTGCTCTGTATTATAGCGGGCTTGCTTTAAAACAGCTCACACGAGACGAAGAAGCCCTTGAGGCTTTCACCAGAGCAGCTGAGTTTAATCCCGAAAACTCGAAGGCCTGGTACTATAGAGGGGTAATTCTATCCGCATTTGGGAGAAATGAAGAAGCTCTCGAGGCTTATGGAAAAACCCTGAAGCTAGAACCTTTGCATTCAGGGGCATGGGAAGGTGAGGCAAAAGCATACCTTGCTTTGAGCAGAAGGAGAGAAGCTTTGAGAACCTGTGCAAAAGCTCTGGAACTCGAACCCGCGTCTGCTGCGGCCTGGGAAACTCAGGGTAGAATTCTCAAAGGCATGGGAAAGAAAGAGGAAGCACTTTCAGCTTTCGAAAAAAGCCTTATCCTTGAGCCAGGAAACACAACAAACAGGCTAGAAAGGGGCAGGCTTCTAGGACAGCTTGGTAGGCCCCTGGAAGCTCTTGACTCGTTTGAAAGTGTACTTGAACTGGACAACTCTATTATAGAAGCAAAAGTCGGCAAAGGAAAAGCCTTGCTGGTGCTTGGAAGATACCAGGAATCTCTTGATGCTTTCAGGAAAGTTCTTGAGCCTGAGCCTTTAAGTTCAGAGGGATGGAAAGGAATAGGCAACTGCTTTCTAGCTATGCGGAGGCCTCATGAAGCTTTGCAGGCTTATGAAAAGGCCCTCTCCTCCGGAACTGAAAATTGCGGCATTTTGAGTGGTCTTGGAGAAGTATATTATACGCTTGGTGATTATTCAAAAGCTCTTGAAAGCTTCGAAGAGGCTCTCAGGCTTGATTCCGAAAATCTTTTTGCGTGGAATGGAAGGGGAAATGCATTCTATAAGCTTGGGAGATACGGTGAAGCTCTTGAGGCCTATGAGACTCTTCTCGAACTTGATTATGAAAGTCTGCCTGCACGATATAATCGAGGTGTCACTTTTTCCCAACTCAAACATCAGGACACAGACTTTGAGGAAGTTCTTGGAAATCGGCTCCAGACAGCTTTTATAAAATATCTGGAATTGTCTGGAAGGCTTCCTGAAGGAGAAATTGGGGGTGAGAGCTGGAAGTACCGGGGTTTTGCTTTTGCCGAGTTGGGAGATTATAGTGAAGCTCTTAAAGCCTTTGAAAATGCCACAATAAATGGATCTGAAAGCTCTTTTCCCAGGGTTTGCAAAGGAATCACTCTTCTCTGCCTTAAAAATTATGAAAAAGCTCTGGAAACGTTTGAAGATGCCGAAAAGGATCTTTGTGCAGCCGTAGAATCGGAGAAAGTCATCAAAAGTGGGAAGTACAAAGAACCTGGGAGTTTAATACCTGATGAACTAAATTTCATACTGGAGATTCTTTTGAATGCTAAAGGGCTTACTCTGGATGCCCTTAGCAGGTATCAGGAGGCTTTAACAGCTTTTGAGGGTGCCAGGAAACTTTCTGATGCTGAGAATATTGCATGTTCTGGAAAAGGCCTGGTTTTTGCGCACTGTGGAGAGTGGGGAAAAGCTCTGAAAGCATTTGATAGAATTCTTACCCACGATCCTAAAAATACCCAGGCTTCAGTCATGAAAGCTTTTGCCCTCATAAGGTTGCAGGAGTTTGATAAAGCTATTTCAGTCCTCGAGGAACTGACAACTGACGAGATTAACTCAGATTTGCCTTCGTGCCTGCTGGGCTTTGCCTGTTTCAGGCTGGAAGATTTCGAAAGAGCACTCAAGGCATACAGGAAAGCAATCGATATAAATCCAAAAAATTCTCACGCAAGAAATGGGCTCTCAGAGCTTTACTTCAGGCTTGGGGACAGCAGGGGTGCATTAAAAGAACTTGAAGCTTCGATTGCAGAAGCCCCAGAGAATTCATTCTCAAGAAACCTGAAAGGTCGGGTAGAACTTGAAGAGCAGGCATGTGAGGAAGCACTTGAGTCTTTCAGGCGAGCTCTTGCCCTGGATTCGGAAGACCAGAGACTGCTGCTCTGGGATGTGTACGCAAGGTATATGTATGCAGAGGCCTCTTTTGAGGAAAATAGCGCACGTTTCAGGCATATGCTCCTTGCAGCTGCAGGAAAACTTGAAAAAGCAGCCATCTGGCAAAGGTCCGAAGATAATGAACTGAAAGCTTACGCCCTTTATTTTCTGGGGCTTTTTTACTGTCGAGCGCATTACTTCCGAAAAGCCGCCGATAGGCTTAACGAATGCCTGAGCTTGGATCCTCCAGCCGAAGTAAAAAAGCCTGCAGACTTGCTCCTTATAAATCTTCGTACAGGCCCTCTGAAACCTACCTGGTGGAAATGGTGGCTTGATGCAAAAACAAACCACCTGCTTAAAAAGCTTAGTTTCTGGTTAATTTTCCTTATTATATTCGGTCTTCTGCTGTCCCATCCGGCAGCGTTATCCCTTCCAATTATCTCCTGGCCTGCGGTTTATATAAATCACCTTTTTTCTCTCACAGGGAATATTTCATGGCCGGTTTACGGTAGAGAATACATGGTCTTTATCCTGTTTTTAGTTTTCATCCTGCTCCTGCCCGGTTTCAGGCAAGGCAGACCAAGTGAAGAAGAACTTGAACCTCTTACACCTCCATACCCTGATCTCGATATTCCTGAATCCATAATTGAGGAGTTTGGTGAAAAGCTCAAAAAAAGCCTGTTCTCTCCTGAACCTATGGAAGAAAGCGTGAGTAAACTCGGAGATTTTTGAAGCGAGATTTTTGAAGCTCTGGAAAAAAGTAAAAGTCCGCTTGAGCGAGCGAAATGAAATCTATGAATTCTATAAATTAGCCCTCTTGAGCGAAGCGAAAAGGGCTTCGTAATGTTGCGATTACATCGCAACTCCCAGAAACTCTACGATTTTCTGTGATCCTGAAGCGAAACTCGGGTGACGGAACTCGTGCAGCTAAACTTCTGTGTTCATAAATTAATCCGCTTGAGCGAACGAAGTGAGCGAAACGGCCCCGTCCTCCCGAGACGGAACTCGGGTGACGGTACTCGGAAGATGCAAACGTATATAAGTTCTCTCCTGTATTATCGAAGGCAGTGACAGCAAAAAGGACTGGAAGGAGACCGTAAGCTTGAAAAACACGTTCATCCTTGGAATCGAGGGCACTGCCTGGAACCTGAGTGCCGCAATCGTGACCGAAACCGAGATTATTGCCGAGGTCACAGAGACCTACAAACCCACGGCCGGTGGGATTCACCCCAGGGAAGCAGCCCAGCATCATGCAAAGTACGCAGCCAGCGTTATAAAAAGGCTTCTTGCAGAGGCAAAAGAGAAGGGAGTCAAGCCTTCAGATATTGACGGGATAGCTTTTTCCCAGGGACCTGGGCTTGGGCCGTGCCTGAGGACGGTTGCAACGGCAGCCAGAATGCTTTCCATATCCCTTGGCATTCCACTTATAGGTGTCAACCACTGCATTGCTCATATTGAGATTGGGATCTGGAGAACTCCTGCAATGGACCCTGTCGTTCTTTACGTAAGTGGGGCCAATTCTCAGGTTATTTCCTATATGGGAGGGCGGTATAGAGTCTTTGGGGAAACCCTGGATATAGGGCTTGGAAATGCCCTTGATAAATTTGCGCGAGGGGCTAACCTACCGCATCCCGGAGGGCCAAAGATTGAGGCATACGCAAAAAACGCAACGAAATATATCCATCTTCCTTATGTGATAAAAGGCATGGACCTTTCCTTTTCCGGACTTTCCACGGCAGCCAGTGAAGCCTTGAAAAAAGCTCCTCTTGAAGATGTCTGCTATTCTTACCAGGAAACAGCTTTTGCAATGGTTGTTGAGGTTGCAGAGCGAGCACTTGCTCACACCGGAAAAAAAGAAGTCTTGCTGGCAGGAGGAGTTGGGGCGAACACAAGGCTCCGGGAAATGTTAAATGATATGTGCGAGGCCAGAGGCGCGAAGTTCTATGTGCCCGAAAAACGCTTTATGGGAGATAACGGGACAATGATCGCATATACTGGGCTTCTAATGTATAAGTCCGGAAACACTCTTTCCCTTGAAGATTCTCGCGTAAATCCCAGTTACCGGACTGATGATGTGAAAGTGACCTGGATCCAGGAAGAAAAGATGAAAAGAGTTCCTGAAATTTCCCCCGGAACTTCCCTCAAGCTTGGGGAACTGCTGGACAATGGAGCCGAGGCTATTGTTTACCTGGAAGAAGGGCCTGAAGGGAAGAAAATACTTGTTAAGGAAAGAGTCCCGAAGGCTTACAGGTATAAAGAGATTGATGAGAGGATCAGGACTGAAAGAAACCGGACAGAAGCCCGCTTGATGTCTGAATCTCGACGCCATGGGGTTTCTACGCCGATTATCTATGATGTGGAAGATTTCAAGCTTAAGATGCAGTATATTGATGGTGTCCCCATAAAATACCTGGTTACTCCTGAGCTTTCAGAAAAAGTAGGAGAACTTGTAGGAAAACTACACAGTGCGGGTATAGTACATGGGGACCTTACGACCTCAAATATCCTGCTTGCAGGCGAGAGACTTTATCTCCTTGACTTCGGGCTTGCTTATTACGACAAAGGACTTGAGGCCAGAGGGGTAGACGTCCATGTACTTTTCCAGACTTTTGAGAGTACCCACCGCAATCATGAGGCCCTTATCGAAGCTTTCAAAAAAGGGTACCGGAGAACTTTTATAGATTCAGAGGATGTACTCACGCGTGTTGAAGAGATAAAAAAGAGGGCTCGTTATGCATAAAGTCGTGTTTGTTACAGGAAATAAAGGCAAATTTGCCGAGGTAAGGGACATCCTCAAGACTTTTGAACTTGAAGTAGTTCAGGACAAAAACGGCTACCCTGAACTTCAGGAGGACGACCTTGAGCCCATTGCGGCCTATGGGGCACAGTATGTTGCAAACAAAATGAACATGCCTGTAATGGTAGATGATTCCGGGATTTTCATAAAAGTCTTAAACGGCTTTCCAGGCCCATATTCTCGTTTTGTAGAGGATAGGCTCGGAAATCCGAAAGTGCTTAAGCTCATGGAAGGGGAAACTGACAGGACAGCGTATTTTAAGACCGTTATCGGATACTGTGAGCCTGGAAAAGAACCTCTGGTTTTCCCAGGTGTAGTTGAAGGGGAAATCGCGTATGAAGAGAGGGGTACAGGCGGTTTTGGGTACGACCCTATTTTTGAGTACCAGGGCATAACCTTCGGGGAACTCGGAGATGTTGAGAAAAATAAAGTTTCCCACCGACGCAGGGCCATTGACAGTTTTCTAGAATGGTATAAGGGTAAACTTGAAAAAACCTGACAGTAAGATTTGACAGTAAGACCTGGCAAAACTTAACAGCAAGAATTAGTAAACTGCAACCACAGAAAATCCGACTTTAAAGATCTGACAGTAAGGTTTGACAGCAAGTCTACATTAAGATTTGACAGCAAGTCTACAGTAAAAATTAATAAACTGCAAATGCAGAAAAATTGACTGGAATGGATTGTTTATATGAAGAAGCGTAAAACCCCTGTGTCTTTAGCTCAGGGAATATAAGCGTCAACTTCTCCTCTATTCTTTTCAGTATTCTTTAACTTCATTATAGACCATCGGATAATTTAATATTAGATTCAGGTATATGAAAACCAGGCAACTTTTTTCCAAGTGTCTACATAAGGCTCATTAGGCCGTAGAAAAACCTTCGACTCTAGCTTGTAACTACGTAAAGCCGAAACGAGAGAAAGAGCGAGACTCGGTACGGATGGTTCAGCCGGAATCAAAGCCTTTGGAGATGCCGATGGTCATTTATGAATTCGGAAGCCGCTAAGTCTTTAGCTTAGTGACAGTTCAGATTAATCCTTCCCTTTTCCCACGCTGACTCATTCTTTCAGTTTATCTTTAAGTAGGCTAAGAGCTACACTGAGCTGGTTTAGACCCAGTTTCAGGGCAATAGTTATAATCCTATTGTTCGAAATATTGCTAAACTCTCTTTTGATTGCAAATAAATCCATAATGCACTGCTGATCCAAAACGAGTGGCCCATCAAGCAGGTCTTTTGAGGTCGAATTCGGCTTTTGACCTTTGAACTCAACTTTCCTTTGCCCTATATTTATTCCACTATCCGATTTTGCAGTTCTTCCTGCGGCCTCAGGCCGTTCTGTCTTTTCTCCATAGAGGCATTCCATTTGCTGGAGACAGTGAGTCAGGCAAACACTCCTTATAAACTCTTCAACTTCCATACCACTGATGCCTGCATATTTCTTTATTTCAGCAAGCTGCTCTTCCGTAAAAGGTATACAGAGCAGATTTTCGTTGCATTCTTCTTCTATCCCAAATCCTCCATGTATTTTTCATTGTCTCTTGATCTTCTGTATTTAATTCTTTGGTGATTTATTCCTTTCTTCTTTGTTGTTTATGTTTTAATCTATTCTTTATCCTTCAAGTTTTCCTTTTATTTTGTTATTCTCAAAGTTGTCTTTAATCAAAAAGAATGTTAATCAAAAAGAATGTTAATCAAAAAGAATGTTAATCAAAATTTGTCCATTGTCAAACTGATCTATTAACCAATGAGATCTGTTAATTCCTAGGCAAATTTTTTTATTATGTGCGACATGTTACCTCTTGTATGAGAAATCTTGCTTCCGATACCACTGCTGCAGATACGATTCCTCTAAAACTCGTTGTGTATCTAGGTCTGCTTGCAGTTGTTCTAATTTTGGCGGTTCAGGCCTGGCATACCGTGAGTCCTGTTCTGGAAGAGGCGCAGATTAAATCTCAGGTTGAAGACGCTTCTCTGTCTATCCATTCAATTCAGGAAGGATATGCCAGAGATTCTGCTGAGAGTCACAGTCCTGAAGGGATAATGTGTACCCTCAAGTTTTCCTTTCCTGCTTCAGTCAGGTATATTAGCTTTGGAGTGGATCCTGATCCCGAATGTAATGGGCAACTGCACGATTCAGAATGGGTTCTTGAAAACAACACTATTATCTACCAATATAAAAACGGAGTTAAAAAGAGATTATTTCTTGAAGGAAAGCCGGTACACTTTATAAAAGGCGAGCAGGATTCTGAAGGAATATGGATGCCTTCAGGGAGCCAGGAAAATTCTCTGACGCCTTTATCTCTTGAAAAAACGGGAGTTGTAATTGAGTACCCGGTTTCAGGAGAATTTGTGTTGGAGCTAGTCATGCAGAACGGGATAAGGTATTCCATGTCTCATTTTTGAAGGAGACCAGAGAGTTCAGAAACAAAAGATCAAAAATAGGAAATTCAGAAACAAAAGATCAAGGTTAAGATATCAAGATTAAGATGCCAAGGTTAAGATGTCAAGATTAAGATGTCAAGATTAAGATATCAAGATTAAGATATCAAGATTAAGATATCAAGATTAAGATATCAAGATTAAGTAACTAACAAGGTTCTTGCAGGTGCGCCGTCGCAACCTTCAATTTTGAGGGGCAGGCAGATGAAGAAATAGGTCCCGGCTTCTATAGAGCTGAGTTCAAGGCATTCTACTATGTTAACATTACCTGAAAGAAGGATGTGATGCGCAGGTAGAGTTTCGGAATAAAAATTATCCACCGAAAAACTATCAATCCCGATCGTCTTGAAGCCGTTTTCTAAAATCCAGGCTGCTCCGCTTTCGTCAAGGTATGCAGAGCCAAATTTTTCCTTCTCGAATTCCATGCTTTGAGGGTCTGACTCTTCGCCAGGGAAACTAACCTTACCTGCGTTTCCTTGTTTCCGGGAAAAAACTCCTGTCTTCAGAAGTAGGATCGGGATATTTTCAGGAGCTTCCATTTTCCGGAAGGCTGTTTCAAGAATGCCAGCAGTCAGTTCCCCTGATAGTGATGAAAAGTCGAGAATAAGGGCTGTACCCATGAGGTTTTTGAGTTCCAGTTTGTCAATAGTCAGTCCATTTTTCAGGATATGAGAAGGAGCATCAACATGGGTGCCGGTATGACTTCCAAAACTTAACTTTGAGACAGCACAGCCTTTTTCTTCAAGAGTGCAGACCTTTTCTATTTCAGGTATTGGGTCTCCAGGAAAAATCTGCGTAAAAGGGGAAATCGGAGTTGTAATATCTATAATTTTTCCATAAATTGAAATCTTATTCACCTCAACTGGAATCCCTTCACTCTAATAGAAATTCCTCTGCATCAATAGTAATTTTTCCTATGTTAACACTTTATTCCATATAGATGATGGCCTTGTTCGTACATACGTCTATGCATTTCATACAACGGGTGCACTTATCTTGATCTATTTTTGAAAGCTCGTTTTCCTCATAAATTGCGTCCACAGGGCAGACATCTTTGCATTTCCCGCACCTTTTGCAGCCGAAAACCACGACGTATCCATTTTGTTCTGACATCAGTGTACCTTTAGCACCTTATGATTATATCAGTTTCTGAGAAAAGATCCTTCTTTATAAAGGTATCGCCATACATTCCATCTGGAGCCAAAAACAAGCCTTATATATAAAAAAAGAATATTCAAGTCCAGGTATGGAAAAGTTCACTGAAGATGAAACCGGCTCTTTTTCTAGTTATCTCTCTGAAGGGTGCAGACTTTGCCAGAAGGGCGCCAAAATGGTCCTTTTCGTAACCGGTCTTTGCTCCAAGAGCTGTTTTTACTGTCCGCTTTCTGATGAAAGGCGAGGAAAAGACCTTGTTTTTGCTAATGAGAGGCTTATAAACAGCGATGAAGATTTACTGAAAGAAGCTGAGCTTATGAATGCTCTTGGGACAGGAATTACAGGCGGAGAGCCCTTGCTGAAGCTTGAAAGAGTCCTGCATTACATCCGAATGCTCAAAGCTTCTTTCGGAATAGAGCACCACATTCATCTCTATACTTCCCTGGCTCTTGGCAGGAAGATCCTTGAAAAGCTTGCAGATGCAGGACTTGATGAAATCCGTTTTCATCCTCCTCATGAATGCTGGAATGATCTTAAAAATAGTCAATACGCAGATTCTCTGCAAAACGCAAAGGAGCTTGGAATCGAAGCCGGAATTGAGATTCCTGCCCTTGAAGATGCAGAAAAAGTTGCAGCTTTTGCGGAAGAAATGGGAGTTTTCCTTAACTTAAATGAACTGGAATTTTCTGATAATAACTCCGAAGCCCTGCTGAAAAATGGCTTTTGCCTTGAATCTGACACGTCCAGTGCGGCTGCAGGTTCCTGTAGATTTGCCGGAATTGCCTTTGTAAACTGTAAAAAAGCCCATTTTTGTTCCTCAATTTATAAGGATGCAGTCCAGCTCCGCAAAAGATTTCAGCGGATCGCAAAGAATACTGCAAGAGAGTTTGACGAAATCACAGACGACGGCACTCTGGTGTATGGGGTAATTGAAGGGGGAGACCAGGAACTTGCAGAAAAAACTTTGCAGAACTTGGAAATCCCATCCGAACTGTTTGAACTAAAAGACGGGAAAATCGAGATCGCCTGGTGGGTACTTGAAGAGTTAAAAGAAGACATTAAAGAAGAACTGGAACCTTCCGGGTCAAGGCTTACTATTATTGAAAGATACCCATTCGAAGATGGAATGCTTGTTGAACTAATTCCTCTTTAAGCTAATTCCTCTTTAAGATAGTCTCCGGACAAATAAGCGGGCAAGGAAAAATTCTTTCCTGAATTCATGAGGCGTTTTTGAAGTTAATTAGCTCCTGTAAATATCTCTTTTATGGAGAAATATTTCTTGCACATTAAATTTAAAAAATTTTAAATAGTTTAAAAATCAATTCTGTCTAAATCTAAAAATCATTACCTTTAGAAAATCCTAAGTGTTTTCTTATGCCTTACCCGGTTGTACATGTGCTATTCTTCGTATTCTGTATAAGTGCAGTAGCAGTCTTTGCTGCTACCAGATCATTTTTTCGAGGAGAACTCTCTCTTAAGGGTTCAACGCATTTAATTTTTCTGCTGTTCATAGGCAGTATCTGTTCCTTATTCCCGGATATTGTGATCATTCACAGCCTGTTTGTAAGCGGTACTATGGAGCATTGCTGGGCCGGTCCCATTCCAACCCATTCACTTTTATTCAGTCTTCTCGCAGTCCTGTTCGGGATCGTTGCAGGATACGCTAAATACAGGGAGCCTGGCAGGGCAATGTATCTTGGACTTTTTGCAGAGGCTGCATTTTCTTCACACCTGTTGCTCGATGACATTAGTGAAGGCGGGTGTGAGTACCTTTATCCATTATACGAGAAAAAGATCAGTGTATTTTCAATGATGGACATAGGTTTTCGGGGAACCGGAATTTTTGATTACTTGATGGCATCTTTTGTATCGGTCTTTTTTGTTTGGTCCATAATAATGATGGCACTCTTTGCCCTGAGTAAGTACGGTTTTGAGCTAAACTACAAAGAAGAAAAATAAAACAGTGAAGATATTAAAATCAGGTTTTAAGTTCTCCTACATCTTCAAGTTTTTTGATAACCCTTGCAGGATAACCCAGGGCAAGACTATTTGGAGAGATATTACGGCTAACTACGGATCCAATACCTATTATTGAGTTATCCCCGATTTCAACACCCTGCGTGATTATACATCCTGGATTTACAGAGACTCCACGTCCTATTTTTATGGGAGCCATAGTTCTCGGATATGCCTGTCTTGTAGTCAAACTTCCTCTCGTATGTGCAGATAATATGCATTTATCGCCAATTTCCGAGTAATCCCCTATCGTAATTAATTCAGGGTGTATCCTGTCAAAAACCACATCATAGCCGACATATACATTCTCCCCGATATTTACACCCCGCATTCTGTGCAATTTAGCTCTCCAGGAAGGAACTGGAGCGCTTGAAGCAAGCCGTTCTAGAATCCAATTTTTAAAATATTTAATGCCAAAAAGAAGTTTATTACTGTGATAATGGTCCGCAATTTCGCAAAAGGTTACCTGATCTCTATTAGACACTACAGCAGTCGTACGAATACCCCCCATTTCCCTATATATTTTTTATACTATTTTCTTGTCTATACTATTTCCTTATCAAATTATTTTATATCGTTTCTCTCTCACATTGTTTGTAATGTTTTTATCAGATTTTTTATATTTATATTTTCATTGGCATTTTGATGGATGACTAAATTTCTATAGTCATATTTAATTAATTTTGACACTACTACTCTGCTGAATACTGGTGTCGAGTAAACCTCAAAATGTCGTATAGAATCGATTGCAATTATTCGGAATCATTGAATTCCTGATGATTGGCTCAACCTAGTTTCCGGGATACTTGATAAACAAATTTCCAGACGACTTTCTTGTTAACCGCAACTCTCTCTTTAACTTTTGCCTCTGCTTACAAGCTTCATAAGCAGTGATTTTTTTAATTCTACCGCATCATTAGGGCAAAGTTCGCGGCAGCAATAACAGTGAATGCACTTTTCCTCGTTAATTTTGAGTGTTCGGTTTATTTCCTCTATGGCATGTGCCGAACAGTTCGAAACGCAGGCTTTACAAAGTGCACAGTTTGAAGTGTTAATAATTGGTCTTACAGCTAACTGCTTTCTAAGGATTCTCATAAGGAAAGCTGGCATGTAAGCAGTTATTCCACCTTCAGGGCTTTTGAATCTGACCTTTATCTTTTCCAGAGGTACTCCTATAATTTCGGGATGTTCGGTTCCGAAACCTCTTTCGAGTGCAGCTTTATTTGTAGGGACCTTTAAAGGATCGATTCCTATAAGCTCAGAGGCTACAATATCCAGGGCTACACAGTTATAACTTGCCATAATTACACCTGCAAGGACAGGTGTACCATTGGATGGGCCATTTCCTTCCATTCCGATTACCCCATCCATAACTGCAAGCTGGGGCTTGACAACAGAATATATATCCACAACCGCTTCCCCAAAACGGCGGCGGTCTTCCAGGAAATGAGCTTGTTTTCTGGTTTTCTGAGGTATGGCGCCGAAGAAATTTTTGATTGCCCCCGTATACAATGTAAGTTCATGGGTCTTAAGCTTTGGAAGCGAGATTACTATATCTGCCTCAAGTACAGCTTTTGAGATGTACAGATGAGAAAACTGCCTTGCGCCCGGAACATCAACTTCAATAAAACCTGAGGTCTCAAAATTGATAAGTTCAACCCCATGATCGGAAGCAACATCCTCAATGCCGGACGCTTTAAGCGCTTGCGAAGTTGTAGTAGTTCCGGGTTTTACAATGCCGGACCCATCTCCTATGACTGGAATGCCTCCAGCTTCCAAGACCAGTTCGCACATAGCGGACACTATCGCCGGATGGGTGGTGACGGCATCCTCTGGTGGTCGGATAGAAAGCACATTGGGTTTGAGGAGCACGCGGCTGCCAGGAACTATAACCTTCTCAAGTCCACCTATCAGGTTCAGTGCTTCTTTTACTGCTTTTTTAGCATCCGAGTAGTCCTGGCATTCAACAATTGAGACCTTTGTATTCATATTCACACTTTTGGATTCGTGATTAAGTTTATTCTCACAATGATATTATGTGAAAGTACTCTGCCAGAAAGGCTTCTGGCAGTTTATAGGCAGGTAGTTGCTCCGGAGAAAGTTCTGTCTCGATTTTAAGCAAAGATCTGAAATTCTGATTTTAGCTGTATTTTAGCCGGTATAACTTTTTCTACAGGCGTTTTTGCAATTTACCTGTTAATGTAGCAAACAGGCGGCGCGGCTCGTATATATTCTGTAGTATCTTTTATTCTACTGATGTGCCTCTGGACTTTTTCTATTGTCTCTCTGGGCAGACCGGTGTTCTTTTCAATTACTTGCAGGGGCAACTGGTGCTCCTGGGCATACAGTAGCTGATCCATTATCTGAATCGGCATACGCCAGTAGAATTCCTCATCAGTTGTGTAATGGTTCCAGGTATCAGCACTTGGAGGGCGTTTTATTATCTCTTCGTTAACATTGAGCAGCTTCCCCAGAGCATAAACCTGGACTTTGTAGCAGTCTGACAGAGGTTCTAGATCTACGCCCCCATCTCCATATTTCACAAACTGGCCAAGGACCATTTCGGTCTTGTTGGTCGTACCGCAAACTGCGTAATTCATCGTTTCAGCACACATATATTGAACGAGCATTCTGGATCTCTGTTTAACACCCTGCAATCCTATCAATTCCAGATAGTCGTTTGCTTTTAACCTGTGTCTTGCGACGATTTCACCATTTTTTACCAGGTGTATATAAGGAACATTTAGCAGGCCAGTGTTAAGGAAATCAGGCAGTGCCAGCGACGTTTTATGTATTCTGGCATCATACTCAGGGCAGGTTCTCTTTATAATCTGTTCTTTCTTATCATAGATATTAAGCGATCTCAAGATTGGAGAGATAGGCACTTCTTCATACGACACACCAAGGCTTTCACAGATCTCCGCTCCCAAGGCCTTGCTGGAAGGGGCAGATTCCTCTTCAGGAAGGAGAAGTCCATATACTTTTTCTTTTCCGAGTTCCTGTACACATAGTGTAAGTATTACGGCTGAGTCAATTCCTCCCGAAACCCCTATAACAACTCCTTTTTTCTTAAAACTCGCTACCTGGTCTCTAATAAAACCCCTGAGCTTTAAAGCTATATTCCCAATATTTCCATTGAGTTCTTCTATTATATTTATGCTCACTTCTTCTGCGATTTGCATAATATTGCCCCCTTAAATAATCAGATTTTAGAATTAGGCTGTCCAATGTCCAAATTTTACTGTTCCAATTATACTGTTCCAATTATACTGTTCAAATTAACTACTGTAATTAAACTCTTTATCTTAAAATCAAATTTTAGCTAGTATTTTTTGTGATTTCTTTACTTTCAGTTTAAACTTTCTTGCAGCCTCTTCTATCAATGGCTGTGACAATTCCTGATTAATTTTTTTAAGTCCTTCTTCTCTTGACATTTCTCCGCTTCGGACAAGCCCTGCTACGTCAAAGGCATATGGATGAAACCCGTATTTCTCCAGGTGGTTGTAACAGGCAAAGGAATTCAATGTACAGTTGGTTGAATTGCTGTCATTGATTCCCGGAAGTTCCCACCCGATTTCCAGCAGTGTCTCAAGCACTTTGTCTTCACTGTAATCCCAGAGACATAGAGGATGTAGAATGCTCGGAACGTTCTCATCTATGTTCTCAAGAACTTCTTTTTTCAGGAGGAAAATTTCGTCCTTATCCTCGATGTCTATTTTCTGAAGCTGTTTCTCAAATAAGCTTCTGGACCACTGGATAAAATTGACTGACAGGTTGATTATGGGATTAGGAGACTGTCCAGCTGTAAAGGCAAATACGATGAAAGGTGCTTTTTGAAGAATGGCCTGCTCTATCAGCTTCTGTTTAATGATAGTGATGCAAATGTTGCATATGTCACTGGCTCGATATTTGGCGAATCTTGGAAATGCATCATATGACTCTGCAGCTTTTCGGAATGTATCATATAAAATTTCCTTTTCCATTGTCAACTGGAAATAATCGCATCCTGTGATCTCGCACATTTTTTTTGCATTCATTATTGCGTTTTCTGAAATGAACCCGTTATCGAACTGAACAGCCAGTACCTTAAGGAAAGGATAGTCTTTTTTGAGCTTGTAGAGCGTGTACGACGAATCTTTCCCACCTGAAAGTGCATAAATTATATCGTAGTTACCCTTTCCCCTGTACTGCTCAAAAAGTTTTTCAATTCTGGTCAGGTATTCATTTTTTTCCTGTGGACTAAGTGGGGTATATGTCTCACAAAAGTGACAGAGGCCAGTTTTTTCATTAATTTGTATACCTGGAATCTCGGAATCCAGAATACACTTTTTACACACTAGCTTTGACATGTTGGTACTCCTCTATAATGGATCGGTTGGATATTTTTCCATTCTCGCTTATGGGAAGGTGATCAATGAATAGTATTTCTCTTGGACGCAGGTATCCTGGCAGGCTTTTTCGACAGAATGCATACAACTTTTCAATTTCTGTTCCTTTTGCAGGTATGACCATGAGGCTAATTGCGGTTCCCATAAGTTCATGGTGCACAGGTACGACAAAAACCCTGGATACTTCGTTATTTTCCTCTATGCTTTTCTCAATTTCTCTTGGGTTAACACGATGATCACCGATTTTTATAAGGTCATCCTTGCGTCCCAGCAGTTTGATATATCCGTTGGGTAATTTCTGTGCAAGATCACCGGTATGCAGCCATCCATCTATAATTTTCATCCCAGTGGCAATTTCATCATCGAGGTAACCCAGCATAATGTTGTCTCCGGTAGCAACCAGTTCACCCGTAATATTAGGTTTTGCTGGTCTGTACTCGGAATCAAAGACATCCAGTATAACCCCTGGAATTGCTTTTCCTATAGTGTCAACGAGCTCATTCACATCTTCTGCTGGCAGATAAGCAAGTCTTGCCGTAGCTTCAGTTTGCCCGTACATCGGTAGAATCTCCAGATCTGGAGCTAATTCCCTTATGTCGTTTACAATATCCCGATCCATTTCTCCACCTGCTGATGCAGCGGTTCTGACTCTTGAGAAATCCTTTTTGAATCTATCCGGATATCGAAGGAGTATACGATAGGTACTGGGTACCCCATAGAATATGGATATGTCTGATCCTATAAGGTTGAAAATAGAGTCTATGAAATTCATATTTCCAATCCTGACTGAGCTGCCAGCTACCAGATGGGAGTTAATTATGGAATTCCCAAAAGCGTGATGTGGGGATATCACCAGTGCTCCTTTATCTCTGGAAGTTATCCTGAGTACCTTTATTATTGACTCTGCGTTTGCTACCAGATTTCTGTTACTTAACATTACACCTTTTGGGGTGCCTGTCGTGCCTGAAGTGTAAAGGACGAGCTGTAGTTGTGGATTATTCACTTCTGTTTCAATCTTCTTACGCAAAAACTCTCCAGAAGTATTGCTGGAAATAATTACTACAGTTCCAAAACGCTCAAAAAAGTCCTCTCCAAATCTTGAGTATTGTGTATCGGTTACGATGATATTGTTGACATGGGCGGCATCAAGGATTTTCTCAATACTGAATTTAGGAAATTCTATTGGTAGAGGAATTGCGATATTCGCAGATCGATATACTGCCATGAGCACTTTCACATACAGCATGCCTGATTCTGCCAGTATTGAAAATCGGCAGTGGTTAAAATCCATTAAAAGTGAAGCAATTGTGTTTATATCATTGTCAAGGCAGCTATAGGAAATTGAACTCTTTCCCTCTTCCAGGGCAATGCTTTGAGGAGTTTTTCTGGCGTACTCAGTGATATACGCATCAATTCGCATGCCTTTTCACTTCGCCAGCGTGGTAATCATATTCGTGATTCCCTGCAACGAATCAAAGTTTTCCGGTGTTAGCATATCTTCAGGAATCTCTATATAATATTTCTCGCAAATGTAGTCCATAAGTTCAAGCAGACCAATGGAATCTATAATGCCGTTTTGAGTGAGAGAATCATCATCTTTCAAGCTGCTGGTACTATCCATAAAAGAATTAGCTTTTAAGTAATCGACTATATCATTCTTTATTTGTTCCATGTGTTATTACCCCCAACGTTTTTCATTCAGCGGACCAGTGATCATAAATAACGCATTTCTGCCCATAATGACATGAGTCCCCAGTGATAATTACGTAATACTACTATATAAATAATTTGAGTCACTTCTTGGCTGATAAAAACACTGGTGAAGACAAAAATTGAGTAAAATCAATTGCTTGCATCCTGATTCACTGGATGATATAATTCACTAACTCTATAACTATATGTACTCAGTATCTCTCCCGGATAATTGGGTATTTATATGCACACAGAAAAATCCGAAAAATATAGAAAAGTGTTTAGAACTTTAAACTTTAGATTTCATCGAAAATCTTCAGTCCCAGTTGCAGTCGATTTTTTGAAGACGATTTATACCAATGATATGCGATTCCGAACGGGTTACAATGGAAAATAAATATTTGTTATCTAGAATATAAGTTGAATGATTGACACTGTTAAGATCCAGTTCTCTATTAAAAATAAGACACATTTTTTTGTTTGAAAACTTGGAATAGGCTTCTTTTAAAGTCCATGTTTTTAAAATATCGGTTTCATCTACAGTTTCGTCCATTAGTGAAGTTTTCTTATACAGGTTTTTAAAATTACTTTTAAGATCCAGCTTTCTCGTAAGTTCAATATCAATACCAACATCAACCTTTGAGATTGCAAGGGCTGCAAGGCGTTCAGTATAGGATATACAAATGCATAGTTCATTGTGATTAAGGATGCAGACCTTTCCATATTCGTCTTTGTATGTGGATATTTCGGAAGCGGATTGCTCATTAGCAACTTTGCATGTGATGTGTTTTAAAACCGTTCTGGAGACAATATATCTTTTCTTAAAGTGACTTGTCTTCAACCTCTTGAGATATTCCAGTTCTATTCTGCTGAGGTAACTTGTATTAAATGTATCATAATTATCCAGGTCAACAAGAAAAACGAGAACATCGCTCTGTTGCCACAGGTATGGGATGTGTCCAAGAGAAACGGGAAAGGGCAACTTTATATATTTGTTGTACATGTAGTCCACTTACATATGCTACATTTTAGTTTCCACACTCTTTATTTATTGGATATTTACTGAAGAAGGATACAAAGGTTGTATCGAGAAAAACTCCTGCTTTACCTTGATTTTATCTGGAAAACGTTTCCAGAGTTACAATCCAGAGTTGCAAGTAACTGATCCAGCTGTGGTATTTCCACTTCTACGTGGTGTATCTTTGTTGTTTATGCTTAGATTTATAGCTAAGTTTCATATAAATTATTTCTAATTCTTTAACATACTTTACAGTTCTCACACTTTCTTAAACATTGAGATCAGAGAGTTTTAATTTGCAAAAAGGGTGGATTATTTACTGTCGTTGACAGTATGCTGAAACCCATATATTGGTATTAAATTTATACTTTATATAAATAATTCTAAAAAGCAATCCTAAAATATATAAACGATAAGGATATAGGGTATTCGTTTCTTAGCGCCTCTACTCAGGGGTCGCATACTTTTTATAACTAAAAGAATAGTGAGCAATATAATGCTAAATCAATATAATTCAATCATTAACTGAGGTGTCCGAAACTGCAAACTGCGGAAGAAAGGGTAAGAGCGAGATTGGTTAAGTATCTCGGCAGGGATGAAAACGGGATACGCAAGGTTGTGCTCAATCTCTTCCTGACCGGAGACAAGTTCACCACCGGTGAAGTTTACGATTACCTGGATAAAGGAAATTTTGAGGTAAGCTACCGGGGAGTCTCGGCTATGGTCGGGCTTATGAATACAAGGCTCGGGATCTTGAGCATAAATGTCACCGGAGATCACAACGTCTATTCCCTAAAAGAAAGTTATAAAAACATTGTTGGCTCTGTGCTTGAAAACTACTGAGCCACTCTTCTTACTATCTGTTTTTAGGTAACAATTTTGAAATTGCTTACTGATTCTGTTAAAGCAGCGAAAAGAATGGAGTGACTACAGGCTTTGAATCTTGCTTCGAGATACTCTAATTTACTTAAAATTCTAATTTACTTAAAATATATATTTGGAAAAGTTGAAGGGCTGGAGGCTTCTAAAATTTAATTCAACAAAACGAGCTGTAGAGCATGCAATTTTTACGTCTGACATAGATTCTCAGTTCGGCAACCGATCCCAAAACTCCAAATCGCTTCTCTTAATGCCAGGTCTCAAATAATCAAGCGATTTTCTAATCATACAAATATTTTTGAAGTTTTACTCATTTAATGGTAAAAGTGGTTTTGGGATGGTCTCAATAAATAGAATTTTTAAGCAAAAGAGATATTAATATCTTGGACAAGAGAAGGTATTAAGCTCTATTAAGTGAGATATTTACGCGGATAGTTTTCAGATCTGGATATTTTCAGGGGGAAAACGCATAAAAAAATTAAATGTTATACCTAAGAGAAGGGGAATTTTTCGTGCAGGACTTCGTCTTTTGAAAAACCGTATTTTCAGTATATTTTATCATGAGTATGAGCGAAGACTCCAGAGAAAGATTCTGAATTCAGAAATTCCGCATCATATAGCTGTGATTATGGATGGGAACCGCAGGTATGCAGGGCAGTTTGGAAAGGCTCGAAGTTTCGGGCATGCAATGGGGGCAGAAGTTACCGAAAAGGTAATTGAGTGGTGTTATGAGATCGGGGTAAAGCAGCTTACCCTCTATGCTTTTTCTACGGAAAACTTTCAGCGCTCCGAAGAAGAAGTCGACGGTCTCTTCAACCTCATTAATGATAAATTCCTGAAACTTTACTCTGATCCAAGAACACACGAAAAAGAGACACAGGTTCGCGTCATAGGAGATAGGTCAAAATTACCCGCTTTTCTGAATGAGTCTATTGAAAAAATAGAAAAAGCAACGAAAAATTACGGGAAATTTTACCTGAATGTTGCCATTGCTTATGGAGGCAGGCAGGATATTATTCAGGCCGTTCGCGATATTGCAGGCTGTATTTCCAATGGGAAACTCTCTCTTGAGGAAGTGGACGAAAGTCTTATTTCAAAACATCTTTATCCTGCCCCAGGGTTCTCAGTTCCTAATGTGGATCTTGTCATCCGTACTGGAGGCGATGAAAGGGTTTCAAATTTCCTTCCCTGGCAGGCTAACGGAAGTGAATGTGCAGCTTACTTCTGTGCTCCTTTCTGGCCAGAGTTCCGAAAAATCGACCTTCTTCGCTCGGTCAGGGTATATCAGGCTAGGGAAGCCGAAAAAAAGCAGGAACAATCATATAGAGTTTCAAAAGTTGTAAATTTCCTAGAAATGGGAACTCGTGAAGACAAAGGCGAAGAGATTGGACAACCCCAGTACATTTAAATGCAAGCAACCTCCTAAAATATAAAGTAGCTGCGGCTATATCGAAAAAGTAGCATAAAATAGTGCCATGTCAGTTAATTAACTTCTTTTCTAAACTAAAGTGCGGGAACTTTAAAATGAAACGAATCTCCAGGTTTTGGAAGTTTCCTGCCTACCTTGCTTTTAAAATAGCTGGTTTGACTTATTTATTTACTAGTTAATAAATTCTCTTAGAATACCGATATATTGATATTCAGGAGACGAGTATTTAAAGTGGGAAAATTTGGCTGTACCTAATTTTTCAGTTTAAAGGCTTATGAGAAGTTTGAGAAAAATTATCATTGTATTGGGGGCAGATTAATCCGCTCCAGAATTGGCTATTTATTTAGAATGAAATCTATAGAAATAGGTTTAGATCAGGGGAGTTAGAATGGATATTATTAAAGAGTTAAATCTGTATTACTGTAGGACTTCTTTTCAGAAAGCTGGAAAATCGGAATATACCAGATCTGTAAATTTGGGGCAAGGTCATCTTCAGTATCGTTTAAAACTACAGAAAACTGATAAAATCAGAGATAGAAAAACTAAGGCATCTCTTTCAGGTTTGCGGGCAATGACGGCTCTCAGACTCTTGGTCAGGGAAGACGTAGGTGTGTCCAAAGTCCTTACAGACAGAATGCTTGCTTGTCAAAAAATAAAAGCCTGAAAATAAGCGGAGGGATTTTACTGGGAACAGAACACAAAAAACCTAACCGTCTGATAAATGAAAAGAGCCCATATCTCCTCCAGCACGCATATAATCCTGTGAAGTGGTATCCCTGGGGGGAAGAAGCTTTTGAGAAAGCCAGAAAAGAAAATAAACCTATTTTTCTATCAATTGGATATTCCACCTGCCACTGGTGTCACGTAATGGCACATGAGTCATTTGAGGATGAAGAGATAGCAAGACTCATGAACAGGGCTTTTGTTTGCATAAAAGTAGACCGTGAAGAACGGCCGGATATTGACAATGTTTATATGACGGTCTGCCAGATTATTCTGGGAAGAGGTGGCTGGCCTCTTAATATCATCATGACCCCAGACATGAAGCCTTTTTTTGCAGGAACCTATATTCCTAAAAATTCTCGTTTTAGTCAGACAGGAATGCTCGAACTTGTGCCGCGAATAGAGGAGATCTGGAACAGGCAGCACACAGAGGTCCTTGAGTCGGCTGATAAAATCACGTCTACTATCCAAAATATGATCTCAGAGCCAGCAGGAGAGGGCATAGGGGAGTCAATAATGGAGGAAGCTTACGAAGAGCTACTGACTTCTTTTGATAATGAATATGGCGGTTTTGGAAGAGCTCCCAAATTCCCTACTTCACATAAAATTTTCTTTTTGCTCCGTTACTGGAGACGCAGCGGGAACCCTGAAGCTCTTCATATGGTTGAATATACTCTGGAAAATATGTATAGGGGAGGAATTCATGACCATCTAGGTTCGGGTTTTCACCGTTACTCTACAGATAATGTGTGGATTGTCCCCCATTTTGAAAAGATGCTATACGACCAGGCTCTTATTGCAACTGCATACACAGAAATTTATCAGGTTACCGGAAAGAGACTGTATAAGGAAGCAGCAGAAGGAATTCTTGACTATGTGTTAAGAGATCTGACATCTCAGGAAGGTGGATTTTATTGTGGGGAAGATGCTGATGTAGAAGGAGAGGAAGGAAAGTACTATCTCTGGACTTTAGAAGAGGTCAGAACGGTTCTTAGTCCCGAGGAGTCCGAACTGATTACAAAAGTGTTTAATCTCAGCGAAACAGGTAACTTTGAAGAAGAAATAAGAGGTCGAAAAACCGGAACTAATATTTTTTATATGCCTCGTTCTCTCGAATCGCTTGCTGCCGAACTGAATATTCCTGCTGACGACGTTGATAGTCGGGTAAAAACGGCTAAAGCAAAACTCCTGTTAGCTCGGGATAAACGCAAAAGACCTGCAAAAGACGACAAGATTCTAACTGATTGGAATGGACTTATGATTGCAGCTCTTGCAAAAGGTTTCCAGGCCTTTGGCGAGGAGAAGTATTTGAAAGCTGCCGAAAAAGCTGCAGATTTTATTCTCAAGGTACTTTACAATCCCGATAGACGATTGCTTCATCGATATAGAGATGGGAAAACTGGTATTTCCGGAACTGCCGATGATTATGCATTTCTGATCCACGGACTCCTGGAGCTTTACGAGGCAGGATTTAAACTTGACTATCTTAAAGCAGCCCTTTGCCTCAACAGAGAATTTCTCGAACACTTCTGGGATCCCATTCAGGGAGGACTCTTCTTTACTGCTGACGACAGCGAGGCACTTATTTTCAGGAAAAAAGAGTTTTCGGATGCAGCCATACCTTCAGGAAATTCTATTGAGATGCTAAATCTTCTTAGACTTTCCAGAATAACTGCAGATTCCGAGCTGGAAGATAGAGCTCAAGGGCTGGAGCGTGCTTTTTCAAAACTCATCCAAAAAATACCATCAGGATATACGCAGTTCTTATCAGCTCTTGATTTTGGTCTGGGTCCAGCTTATCAAGTGGTAATTGTCGGAGAACATGAATCCCCGGATACTGGACAGATGCTCGAAGAACTCTGGACGTACTTCATTCCTAATAAAGTGCTGATTTTCAGACCTGAAGGAAAGGACCCTGAAATTACAAAGCTGGCAAAATATACGGAAGGGCAGGTTCCTATCGATGGAAAAGCTACTGCGTACGTCTGCCAAAACTATCAATGTCAACTTCCTACTACTGAGGTCAATGAGATGTTAAGAATGTTAAATGTATGACTGCAATTGAAACTGAAGGCTTTAGTCAAATGAGCTATTAATATTAGAGCGGAGAGATAACAATTGAAAGAATACACACTTGAAGAACTTGCAGAATATAACGGTAAAAATGGCAAGATATATGTTGCTTATCAGGGTCAGGTCTATGATGTTTCAGACAGCTATTTATGGGAGGATGGTACACACCAGGGACTTCACGATGCAGGAAAAGACCTTACTGAAGAAATGGACGAGGCGCCTCATGGGCCTGAAATGTTTAAGGACTTTCCTGTTATCGGGACTTTGAAAGAATAAAGTGGTTCTTACGATAAATACATGAGGATAGGAAAATATGTTGTTGTGATCATTTGTCCACATGGTGTAGAACTTCTGTATTATGGAAAGGTCCTGCTGGCGTTTTATGGAAGCCTCGGTACGAGGCTTTTCTAGCCTGATTTTCTTATTTTTTTTAATGAATACCCCGCAGTTTGACTAATAAAAATTGAAATCTATTTATAAAATCTGTTTTCGGCATGTACTTGTATTTTCGGTATAATTCCATCCTATCCAGTTTTTTGCCACATAACTAAACTTTTGCCCAACATTACAATACCATACATGGCTCCCACTTATATATGTCCTAAATTTTGGTTCATATATAATTTCTATTGAACATGTAGCATTGAGGTATGTGGTTTCAAAAACACCATCAACAATAATTTGCACACTTTAGTATCGGCCTGTCGATACAGATTATATGCAATCCTAACTATAGTTTCTAAATATATATTCTCCAGTAATTATATACTTTTGTTACATATATAAAGTGTCGTATTTTATCAGATAAATAAAATACGACCAGTAAAAATAAGGCTCTTTATTACTTTGGGTGGGGGGTAGATAGTTGCTTCATATATAGCCACTTCCCAGTTTGGATTCATGCCGATATCGAAATACTAGAGGAGGGTAAAAATATGGATTCAAAATATGTTATCCTGCACAGCAGTGAGATATTACCACCTTCACGGGGAGATATAGGAAGAGCACGCCGAGCAGAAGTATTCCCCTTGGAAGCGGCCCAACCAATCGTCAAGTTAGAGTACGCCGAACTTACCAAGCGGGAGAGCAATGATCTGCGCAGAGATCCCAGAACACTTGCCATTGCCAAACCTATGCCAATGAAACTGATTGCACCGGTTGGTAGCCTTGATGCACCAACAGCTACAAAATCCTGGGGAATCGACGCAGTACGTGCATCGGAATCGCCATTTGATGGAACCGGTGTCACTGTAGCTGTGCTAGATACTGGAATCGATCCAAATCACCCAGCATTTAAAGGCATGAAGCTGGTTCAGAAGAACTTCACTACGGAAATCGATAATGATATTCATGGGCATGGCACGCATTGTGCAGGGACCATTTTTGGCCAGGATGTCAATGGTGTCCGCATCGGCATCGCTAGAAAAATTAAATGTGCCCTAATTGGCAAGGTGCTGGGCAAAGAAGGAGGTTCCTCAGACACGATCGCCAAGGCCATCCAGTGGGCAGTCCAGGAAGGCGCAAATGTCATTTCCATGTCCCTAGGTATTGATTTTCCGGGCTATGTAGATTGGCTGGTTCATGACCAAGGCATGAATATTAACCCAGCAACATCCCAGGCGCTGGAAGAGTATCGTGCAAACGTCAACCTGTTCACCGAGTTAGTGCGCGTCGTGGCAGCACATGGGGCATTTGGGCAATCTGCAATCATCGTTGCGGCCAGCGGTAACGAAAGCAATCGGCCTAAATACGAAATTGCAGTCTCCCCTCCCGCTGCCGCCACAGGCATCGTTGCCGTTGGCGCACTGAATAAATCAGGCAAGGGCTTTAACGTTGCCGAATTTTCAAATAATCAGGTGAACATTGCCGCCCCTGGCGTTAACATCATCTCTGCTAAAGCAGGCACGAGTGGCCTTATCAGTATGAGTGGGACCAGCATGGCGACACCTCACGCTGCGGGTATTGCTGCCCTATGGGCACAGCGTCAACTGAAATTGACCGGGAGGATAAATAACGTGAGCTTGATGGCGCAACTTATTGCTAGTGGCACCTTTGACTCTCTAGTCCCAGGCAGCGAAGAGGATGATGTGGGTACAGGCATCATTCAGGCACCATTGAAGTGATTGGTCTTTCCAATTGGAAATGAACAAAAAACCTCCAAATCCGGAAAACAGATAATTTTAACAGCAAGCCATCGGTTTTACCGGTGGCCTTGTAATCTATTAAGGACTCCTATTTACCCACGCGTGATTGGTTTTACAAACTCAGCTTTCTCTTTCAACAGATGGGGATTAAGTCCATATTTTGTTGGAGCTGCGCCGAGATATTCGCCTTCAAAAGAGATGCAAATAGTAAAAAGCATAACGACAAGAGAGTTTTTCAAGAAATTCCCCAAAGTAAGGAAACAGCTTTAGGGGAGCGAATTTTGGAATGAAGGAGAATACATCGGAACAGTGGTTGATGATGTGATGGCGGACGCGATACACAATTGTGTTGAGACACAGGGAACTCCCGAAGAGAAGAAAGACTATAAAGCAGACTAATTTGTTGGATTTTGGCTGATTATAACGGCGCGAGCATGCCCAGCAGAGAGCTACAAGGTGCGTTTATTGTTTTACCAAACTTTAGAAAAGCCATTAAAAATATCATGTTAGACTATAGGGCTTGAAAAAGTAACAGAAAACAGGGCTGAGTATAATTAGTAATAGTTTTATCAGATTGTTCTTTTAGGACTACATTAAGTATAATTGATATAAAATTCATTCTTCCCTCCATGTTAATAGGACTCACCGGTACGCCAGGGACTGGAAAAACCTCGGTAAGTAAGTTTCTTGAAAGAAAAAGGCACTGGAAAGTAATTCACCTTAATGAAATGATCAAAGAAGAACATCTTTACACCGAGGTCGATGAGGTGAGAGATGCGGTTATTGCAGATATGGAACTTGTCAGGCAGCGTCTTGAAGAGATTATTGGTGGAAAGGAAAATGAGGTAATAATTCTTGAGAGTCATCTTGCTCATTACATCGCAGATATCGTGATTATACTCAGGGTATACCCTCCTGAATTGAAAATGAGGCTGAAAGCACGCGGCTATTCGGAAGAGAAAATAAGAGAAAATATTGAGGCCGAAGCTCTCGATGTGATCCTGGTTGAAGCCTTTGAATGGTGTAAGAAAGTTTTTGAGATAAACACAACAGGAAAGAGCATTGAAGAGACAGAACAGCACATAGAAAAAATAATAGATCATATTTTAAGTGGCAACGAAGAAGAATTGCCGGAGTATAAACCAGGATCAATTGATTGGATTGATCTTGTTCCTTAACTATTGTGAATTTAAAAGGTAAGGAAATTGGTAAGGGATATGGGGATTGGATCCCCGGAAGATTAAAACTTCCTTTTCCCTTAAATTGCGGCGTTACACCAATCAGGACAACTGCCTGAAGGCATTTTTAGCAGGTAGCACATTTGAGTTTCAGTGTAACGGTTGCACAATCGGTTCTTCCATCCTTACCTTTTACACAGTAGTTGAAAGTGTCCGTGCAAGAACATTTTTTATAACAACACGTTGATGGTGCTTTGTAGCAGAATTTACCGTTACTATACATTGTCACTTTACCACCCAGTTTGGTAGTAATAGTCTTTGTAGTTATAACTTTAAGGTTACATCCTTTGTCATTTTTCAATACAGTGTTAAAACAATACGTGACTTTGGGGCATTTTTTAAGTTTAACATTATAAGAGTCATTTCTCGCATCTGTTTTTGATTTACAACTGTTACTACACGCTGCTGCTCCTGTCATTGACATGACAAAAAAGACTAATGTGAAAATACATATTGTTTTAAATACAATCTTTCGCATTTTATACCCTCCATAGTATACACTCAATCATAAAAATTTCCAAAATTATTGGTTTTTAAATCCGATTTTCACTGGCAATGAAAATATACTCTTCCGGATTGAACCCCCGATTTATCAGGGAGATATATTTTCATATGATTGAGTGATCTTTCTACACTATTTTTTAACAAACAGTTAAAAAATAAACTGTCTGTTTTATGTTTTTATTCATCTCTTACTTCTTCGAAAAGACAGGTACTCTTCAATGTGTTCAATAATAGCATCGATTGTATCAATTAACCTTATATCCAAATTAAAGTTAAAAGTTGAGATGCAGTATCACAAAACACATAGAAAACGATCTGAGATCAATACGAAAAAGTATTAAGAGTTCACAATTAGAAATAACCATTTCTTTTATTAAAAATTATCTCTTTAGTTTACTTATGATTGTTGACTGCGTGAACTTATTAAAAAAATTATTAAAGTTTGGGGGATGTATTAATTAATACATAGATAGAGACAAACAATCGTGTGTAATCATACGAGTAACCATTCTTATAACGAAGAATTGTTATCGCTAGCAGAAACGTTCCTGAGGCGGGTTACTCCGTCTATTTCCTTTATTACTTCGACGACTGACTTTGGAACAAGGTGTTCCCATTTTTCCCCTGCAATCATTCGTCTCCGGATCTCAGTTCCGGAGTATCTTTCCCGGATATAAAGAGGAGATTGTTTTACGCAAACTCCGGCCTCTCGGAAGAGCTGAATAACCAGCGGATTATTCGAGTATACTACTTCGAAATGAGGCGTTCGGGACGCAACATGATGGACCCAGATAGAGTTATACTTGATATCTTCAATAGGGAGAACATAGTGCCGGATAGGAAGATTTTCAAGCGCGTTGTACACCATCAAAACCCTTTCACCTGCCGTAAAAGGGTCAGTTGATTCGTGACTTTTCTGAGCACTTCCTATGCCTACAACCAGCTCATCAACTTCTTCCGCAATCTGCTTGATTATGGTATGGTGACCAAAATGATACGGTTGAAAACGTCCAATATAAAAAGCTCGTGTCATCCCGTATTTCAACCTCCAACAATACATTTATTATTTATTCTCGATATATTCTGATTTCATACAGTTTCGTCACGGATTCCTGTCTCAAAGCTGAACTCTTTGCAGACCTCTTTGAAATGTTCAGCATTATTTTTGCGCTTCATATCAATAAGCTTTTTTACAAGTTCAAGGCCAGGCTTGGGATCTTCCATAATCTCCATTTCTTCGCGGACCATCTCGAAGTATTCCTCTCCGGCATCTGTCCTTATAAAGACCGAGTTCCATCCATCCGGAGCACCAACCGAGCCTACAGAAATATCGGCAAAGACTGAAGTGTAGTCACAGCAGTGATGGCAGGGGTTTCGGGCATATTTGGCTACGTCCTTGATAGGCACGGAGTGAACCTCACCGTCACTGGTGTAGACCCAGAATTTACCTTTAGTGAACTCCATCTTCCTGACATCTTCGATCTTGACTTTCATAATCTCCGGGATTATTTTATCAAGCATTACATCATGATGAAAACTTTCCATACATAGTAGTCCAATGATAAGCACAATTTTCTCGCTTACATTTTCCCTGATCAGCCGCGCAGAATGAGCCTGGCAGGGTACCCCAACAACTGCAATTCTATCATATTTTTCGAAGGCTTCCCTGAGGGCTGCAACAACCGGATCAGAAGTATACTTGGTTCCTCTTACCTTCTCAACATCTTCAGCACTTGTCAATAAAACGACTTTTGATTCCCATTTTTCGTCTCTAGTAATTCCTACTGCGCAGTCGATTTTGCCCTGCTTGAAAAGGGATTTAAGGATACCACTGGTAACTCCTCCATCCTGACTGCCGGCATTTTCCTTGGACCTTGCGGCAAAAAACTTGCGTACATTTGCAAGTTCATTCTCGATGAAGCCGTCTACTACTGGACAAATTCTGCTGCAGGTTAAGCAACCTTCACAGACCAGATATCCTGCTCCTTTTTGATACAGGTTCGGATCGTTCGGATCACGAATTTCTGCCGCCTTCCTTACAGTTACAGCTCCTATAGGACACACGGCCTCGCATGCTCCACAGGCTGCGCATACGTCATGTTCTATGACTTCTGCAATCTTTGGTGGCAATTAGTTACCTCCAACACCTTGATATGCTTGCCTTACTGGCAAGACGTTTTTTAAAAATAAAATAAAAAATTAAAAAATCAATGAAATTAAAAAATTTATGCAGGATGTAATAAACTTACATCTTTGCAATGATTTCTTTACCTATAAGCTTTATTGCTTTCTCTTTGGCAGGACCGATCGGAGATCCAGCAACGATCTGAGTAACTCCGATTGCCTCAAGGTCCTTGATTCTCTTCATGCAGTCATCAGGAGTTCCACATATAGAAAAGGCCTCGATCATCTGAGGGGTAACAAGTCCACCCATAAGAGCCCCGAAATCTCCTTTGGCAATGGCTGCACCTATCTGGCTCTTGGCTTCGACCGGAATTCCATGGCGCTCGAGAACAAGGTCAGGGGAGCCTGCGACAATGAAAGCAACCACTACTTTTGCGGCATTGACTGCTTTTACAGGGTCCTTATCAATTGAGAAACAAGCATATGCTGTAACATCAACTTCGCTCGGGTCGCGGCCGGCTTTCTCGGCTCCTTTCTTAATCTGTTCGACAGCAACTTCGAAATCCTTCGGGTGGGAAGCATTGATAAGGACACCGTCTGCGATCTCACCAGCAAGTTCAAGCATCTTGGGGCCCTGGGCACCCATGTAGATAGGGATATTTCCGGCTTTGAAAGCGAGCTTGGCACCTGCAAACTTTATCATTTCTCCGTCCATGGAGACCTTCTTGCCTGAAATAAAGTCTCTGATTGCCTGAATTGCTTCTTTGGTGGTTGCAAGAGGCTTTTTCCATGCAATGCCCATGGCATCGAAGGTCGCTTTGTCTCCGGGTCCAAGGCCTAGAACTGCCCTGCCGCCTGATATCTCGGCAATTGATGCAATGCTGGATGCAGTAATTGCGGGGTTTCTGGTGTAGGAGTTTGTAACACCGGGACCGATCTTAATACTGTTAGTGTTCAGGGCAAGAACGGTAAGAGTGGAGTACACATCACGGTTGTTGTAATGGTCAGTGATCCAGACATGGTCAAATCCCTGCTGTTCTGAGAGCTTTGCGTAATATGCGATCTTTAAGGCGGGATCGCTCGGCACAAATTCGATTCCGAACTTCATCTCAAGTTACTCCTGATTACTGTCTATTAATTTAATGGGTCGTTTTTTGTCCCCAAAATATTTCTTTTAAATAATAATTAATATCCATTATAATAGACATCAATTATAAATCTTATATGATTTCACATAACAGTATTTAAGAATCTATATATATTTAACTGTATTAATCAACTTATATAAAAGCATCCGAATAAAATAGTTTATTTATTTTGCCTCATTGTGAACTTTTCAAGCCTGAATCAATAAAGAAAGATAATCATACCTAGGACTTACGCACTTGTACGGCAAAATCAAGTACAGTAAACTTCATAGTTAAAATTTTACTTTTGGGATGCTATGGGTTTACTGCTATTGTTTTGTACTCCAAGTGCGTAAGTTCTAATACCTTAAAAACCTTTTCCAGAAACTAGTACTTGAAACCGCAGTTTCAAACTGTACCACTTGGACTATGAAAACGAAACTGAGAGAAACTGGGCTTTTTCGAAGAAAACTTTTTTTCCAAATTGGCAAAAAGTTTATATTGGAAAATGGCATTCGATGACGAATGTATTTTAGAGTTAATCTTATTTCTGGGATCCAGTTTCCAGCGATTCGATTTGCGGCTGATGCTTGTTATGTAATTATCCTGTCAATAGTTTAACATCTAAATACTGCCGGAATTAGACCACACTATAAAGTTGCCGGATATAGTCGGGGTTTGTGCAGTATTGCCATATGTCAACTGTTTGCTCTTTCCGATATCGATAGTTGAAAGGAGAATCTATCTCGACAATATCTGAGATCCTCTGGATCTCAGCTCGTTGAGTCCAGTAGATTTATTAAGAGCACGTTGACACTGGGCAGTTTCTTCAAGTTGGCAATAATAATCTTGGAAGACCAGGTAAACAGTTATCATTTGATGAGAAAAAGTTATTTGACCAAGCTTATTCCGATTATAAGTTTGGAGCTTGTTACCTTAAGATTCTCATTGAAATATCCTGAAATAATATATACTATATAAATTTATTTGAGTTAATACCAAAAATATTTTATAACAAAATCACATAACCAGGTGTGTCAACTCAGAAATTCAATAGTGATGAATCAAACCTTTTTAAAAAGGAGAGTTGATCTGGCTAAAGGCCGTATTAGGTAAATAGATGATATTGACCAGAAGGCTACTATCCTGTGGTCAGTAGCATTTTTGATTTGTAGAAGCCAAAACTTCTAGTTTCCGGCTACCTCCAGTGACTAATCCCTATACGTTATTGGAGAGTGGATACTCTGTGTGCAACGTGTCCGCCCTACTAAATCACAGAGAACCGAATTGGATAGGTTCAAACAATATTACGCAGACGTAATAGGAATCTGAATACCCATATAGAGCCGACCTGATCTGAGAATTCCATTCAAAAATTCAAAATCCCTACCTGATTAGATTAGTTCGGAAAAGTAAGTATTACGAGTACGTAATATGAAATTTTGAGAATATTTGGGAACGAAGTACCTTACTGTATGTTTTTTGATTTCACTTAAATCCCTATAAAAATCCAACCCAAAGGTGATACGATGCAAAAAAGACAACTAGGAACCCTATTCCTGGTAACATGCCTTATTTTAACAACTGTACCGGCTGCGTTAGGTGCTCAGAGTACAAAGGTAGTAACTGTTGCAGGAGACGGAAGTGGAGACTACAATTGTGATGGAAGAGCCGATGATGTCCAGATTAACCAGGCTCTTGAATTTGCTGCACAGAATCCGGGCACAACTGTCCACCTTAAAGGTCCATTCACATACGATATAAGTGATTCCCTTCGGATCGGCAGCAACACAGTCCTTGAAGGAGATTCCGGTACAAAGATTAAGCTTGCCAAAGGACTACCGGTCTGGGGTGGGCGTGATAGCAGTATTTCAGAGAAGAAAGCCATGCTTATGGTTAGAGGCAGTTCTGCAAGCGGAGTTACAATAAAAGGCATAACTGTTGATGGCAGCCAGTCCGACTATTATTCTGGTGTCAGGCTCGGAACCTCCTGTTATAACATGGCAACTATGGTAAACTGCAACGGATTAACAATTCAGGATGTTACGTTCCAGAATGGATGTAATGATGCAATGCTCATTTCACAATCCAGCAACGTAGTTATAGATTCGGTAACTGTAAACAAATGTGGACACGATGGTGTATATGCCTATCACGTAAACGGCATTACAGTTAAGAATTGTAACTTTATTAACCGGACTAATTCGTCCGTTCGGTTTGATTCCGTTACTAACGGGGTCATGAAAAACAATGAATGTACTACATCTGGCGGTGGATACGCAGGTCTGGAATTGCAGGGAACTCTTAAAAACATAGAAGCTTCTGGCAACTATTTCCATGACTTATCTGCTCCTGCAGTAGTACATTTAAATACAAAAGAAACCAGTGTAAATATCCACGATAACAGAATTGAAAACTGTGGATAAGATATTTTCTTAATTGGAAAATTCTCAGTTCATCAACTGAGACTCAATCCAATTTATTTTCTTAGTATCAGGTCAGAATTTATAAGATCAGGAGTTCAAAATTGGATGTTTTCCTGTGAACTTCTGGGCTTCTATAACTTTGTACTAAAGATATTTGTACCAAAGATATCTGGCTTTTTTTACATCTCGATTAACAGCTTTTTCTTGTAATACTTTTTTTTGAAACCATTCATTTTTTTGAAACCGTCTCTCTTATTTGAAACTATCCTTTTTTGAAATCTCTATTTTTTTCAAGCCACTTATATCTGTTTTTATTATTTTGAGTGCATTACTTCTCCAAACGAGTACTTTAGGACATCTTATGCCTTATCCGTTTTTGGAACTTAATAGGTCGTCCTCTCAAGAACATCTAGATAAACTTTTCGGTGAAGGGCTTTTCAACGTACCCTTGATTGGCATGGAAACTTATCCTGAAAAAGGAAATAATATCCTCAGAGCTGGAACAATTTGCTTATTCCTTTCTCCGATAACGTTTACAGAAGACTTAAAGTGTAAGGAAAAAAGCTATGAAAATTCAAGCATAAAACTACTCAGGCATAAAATTATTTGTCAGAAAGACATACCAGCATATACATATATTTGTTTATATACATAATTTCACTTGTAATTCGGAGGGGACATGCAAGAAACCGAAGCCAAACCGATAAAGATACTCGGAATATCAGGGAGTCCCAGGAATATGGCAACTGATTTTCTGGTCCGGGAAGCACTGAAAATTGCGGAAGAAAAATATGGCGCAGAAACCGATTACTTTTCCGCAAAAGGTAAAAAGCTGAACTTTTGCATCCACTGCGACTTTTGTCTAAAAACAAAGAAAGGCTGCATTCACAAGGATGATATTTCAGCCGAGCTTTACGACAAAATGATCTGGGCAGACGCCTGGATTATCGGAACTCCTGTTTATCAGGGAACACTTAGTGCTCAGACCAAAACAATCATGGATAGATGCAGGGCCGTAGTTGCCAGAAATCCAAAGGTTTTTTTGAATAAAGTAGGAATGGGAATTGCAGATGGAGGAGACAGGATCGGGGGACAGGAACCGGCAATCCAGACAATCCTGAACTTTTATGTGATCAACGAAATGATACCTGTGGGAGGAGGTTCTTTCGGAGCTAACCTGGGGGGGACATTCTGGTCGAAGGATAAAGGGGAAGAAGGAGTCTCAGAAGATTCCGAAGGTATGAGAAGCCTTAGAAGAACCCTCAAAAAACTTGTCCAGACAACTCAGCTTGTAAAAAATGCTTCTTCAGGAACGGAATCCAAACCTCAGCCGTCTGAAACTTTAAAAGAAGAAGGCAAATAAAGTAAACTTTGGAAGATGGATTTTTCAGGATTCAGGTTAATCAGGAAGAGAAATAATTTCATGATTTGTCAGAACCAGTTAAGGAGGAGTTATTTTGGTAGAACCATTAAATAAGAAAATCAAGCGAATCGCATGGGGAATAACAGGTTCGGGAGACCAGATGATTGAAACTTACAGCATTCTGGTGGACATTAAGAACCGAACAAATGTTGAGGCAATGGTTTTTCTCTCTAAAGAGGGCGAGACTGTAATGAAATGGTATCATCTCTGGGATAAAATTCAAAAAGATTTCCCTAATTTCAAGGTGGATGCAGGTCCTAACTCCCCGTTTATTGCAGGCCCACTGCAGATGGGATATTACGACTTTTTATTGATAGCCCCGGCAACCGCCAATACCGTGGCAAAAATTGTGTATGGGATTGCAGATACCCTTGTTACAAACGCAGTTTCTCAGACTGCAAAAGGAGAAACACCTATTTTCATTTTGCCTGTAGACCAGAAAAGAGGGAGTGTAAAAACCTCTGCACCTAGTGGTAGAGCCTTTGAACTTAATATGCGCGAAGTAGATGTTACAAACTCGGAAAAACTTGCACAGATGGAAAATATCATCGTGCTTACAAGTCCCTACGAGATTTATGACATATTCGGGATTGAGCGACCTTCTGAAGATATAATTCTGAAAGTTAAAGAACGAAAAAAGAAGAAAGCTAAGGAAGAATAAGAGAAATAAGAACTTTAAAAATGGGGAAATCTGAAGAGATACGAATCAGAGGGAGCAAGAAGTATGAGAAACACATATCAAGATGTAGTAGAGGAAGTAAAAAATCTTAAAGGAATTGAAGAAGCTGTAGCTTTGGCAATTGAAAGAGAAAAAGAAGCAAAAGAATTCTACCTGAGTAAAGCTGCTTTAATGGACAGACCGAAATTTAAGGCACTCTACGAGTATCTGGCAAATGAAGAGGCAAAACATCTTGGCTACCTTGAAAAATATCGGGATCAGAACGAGCTGCCCGTAGCAAGTACGGAAATTCCGAGTGGCCAGTCTTTCACCCCTGAGTTTGATACGGGTCGCGTAAAAGGTGGGGAGATCACACTTGGGGATGCAGGCATTCTTGTTGCAGCCATGAGGCATGAGAGAAAAAGTGAGGATTTCTATCTGGAAGTCGCAAAAAGGGTCGACGACGAAAACCTGAAAAATTTCTTCGAAATGTTGGCAGGCTACGAAAGAGGTCATTATGAGTTAATTGATCAATTCCTGGAAGAGATTACCAGTTTCCGAATGCAAACCTGAAAAGTAGGAGAGCCAGGTATGGATTGAAGAAAAAGGTAAAATCATTGAACTCTCCAGCGGTGTATACCGGGCACAGGCAATCGATTGGGATGAGGGGACTCTCATGGTTTTATCATTCCTTTAGATGTAGATGAAAAAGCATGGATGAGACGAGATAAGCCTGGAAAGAAACTTGCAACTCATTAAAAAAGTATTAATAGTAGTTTCATCTTGTCTCTCCGTTTAACATTTATCTTTTTCTATCTCTCCGTTTAACATTTATTTTTTTCCGTCTCTCTGTTTAACATTTATCTTTTTCCATCTCTCCATTTAGTACTTATTTTGCTTCAGCTCTCCGTTAACATTTTTTTCCTATTAGCATTCTTTGTTTTTTGAAAGTCTTCTGGAAAAGTTTTCAGCTTCAGTGGCCATAGAGCCTGAAATTTTTGTCGGATGGCTTGCAAGAAATACTTTCACTCTGCTAGGCTGAGATTAATAAGTACTGAAGTAGTTTTTAGGAATAGAGGTGAATAAAATGGAGGAAATATTCAAAGGATTAATTGAGCGTGCTCAGTATTATGAGCAGTTTGAAAGTTACAGGAACAGAAACCTTTCAGTACACTTTGAAGAAATGCCTGCACTTAAAATAAAGGCTTCAGCAATGAGTATGTGATATAAGATTTACTTACGTCAGCCTGAAAGTGACTTAATTTGCATAATAAGCTGCAAATTAACAAGCTGTAAATTAAAAAACTGCGAGTTAAAATCTGTAAATTAAAAAACTGCGAATCAAAATGATGTAAAACCTCTATAGAACTGGAACGTTGAGAAGTAAGTTTCAAAATAAGTCCATTAAAGTAAATCTCAAGAACAGACCAAATAAGACGCAGACTTCAAGAACAGACCAGAGGAGTAAATCACAAGAACAGACCAACGAAAATTAAAGGCGGAGCGAAACTTACTTTTCAATCAGTTCCATTCAAACCTGTTATTTCCATCCCAGTTCCACATGATAAATTTTGAAGTCAATATTTTATAACTATTTTTGAAAACATCTGCCGCTCAAATGGTAAATATTTTATAAATGTGAGTGCTAAATATTATATGGATTATGGGGGATCCACATGAATGAGTTTTTTGAATAGATAATCGAAAGAGCTCAATACTATGAGCAGTTCGAACTTTTTAGAGAATATAAGCAAACGTTCCAGAGAACTCAAATGATGAAAAGCAAGTTTGGAAGAAAGGAATCATTTGTGGGGAAATCCTAAAAAACAATTCAAGAATCAAACACAAAAATAGCTAAAATATAAAACAGTCAAAATATAAAATGGTCAAAAATATAAAACAGGATTTTATTATGAAACGTGTTATTCTTTAACAAGTATCACTCTTGCCGGAGCTCCGTCCGTATCTATACGTAGAGGCAGGCCTATGAATGTATATTCTCCTTCATGAATGCCGGCAAGGTTGAGCCCTAAGAACAAAGTTGTGTTATTTATCAGCAGCTCACGGACTTCATCGTCCCCTTCAGGCTTTTTAATGCTGAGATAATCAAATCCCAGAGTTTTGATTCCGGCATTGACGAGGTATTCGGCTGCGTCCATTTTAAGGTGTACATAATTCTCAAGGAATTTCACGTACCCAAGGGCCGAGTTTCTGGTCTTGAGAAGCACTATTTCTTCAGGTCCGATTTCAAATTCTTCAAGGTCTTGCCTGTGAATTTCGCTTTCTACCAGTGCAAGGTCAAAAACTCTACACTTTCCATAAAAATGGTCAAGAGGCAGATCAGCAGCTCCTTCTCTACCGTCCCGAAGATGCAGTTTGGACTCTACGTGAGTACCTGTATGGCTTCCCAGGGTCAGGATAGACTCATTTACTTTATCCCTCGGGACAGAGGCATATCTCTTTATAGAAGGTCCCGGCTTTCCCGGATATACAACCATTTCTTCCGTAATAGGCAGCGAGATGTCGAAAAATTGACGCAGAATGAACCCCCCATTCATTCGTTAGCGATAAGTCAGAATTTAAGTGCGCAGTCATTTTTGATAAAAATGTAACTGCGCCTTATTATAAAAAAGGGTTTAAAGCATTAAAAACTCTCCTCTGGCAGGAGGCTATCCAGCCCTCCAAGTTGAACTGTGTTATCAAGTTGAACTATGTTATCAAGTTGAACTATGTTACCAGGGTGGGCTGCGCCGATCCTGTATATTACTCAACACATATTCCGCAACTGCGTTTCCTACTTCCATTGTGCTGGCCGTTCCTCCGAGGTCAGGAGTGATGATTTTCTTTTGAAGCACATAGGCTATTGCCTCATCGATAATTTGAGATCGAGGTTCTCCCATCCATTCGAGTAGCATCTTTACACAGAGGATCGCAGCAAGCGGATTTGCAATGCCCTTTCCGGCAATGTCAGGTGCGCTCCCGTGCACAGGTTCGAAGAAGGCATATTTCTCCCCTATATTGGCGCTTGGGACAAGGCCGAGACTTCCTACAAGGGCTGCGCACATATCACTTAAAATGTCTCCGAAGAGGTTCGTTGTAACCACAATGTCATACCTTTCAGGGCGCATAATAAGGTTGTAAGCCATCGAGTCAACCAGCATATCCTCATATTCCACGCCGTTAGCACTGGCAGTTTGCCTGCAAACATCGAGGAACAGCTTGTCGGATTTCAGGACATTGGATTTATGGACAATGGTCAGCTTGTTCTTTCTTTTCTTTGCAAGCTTACAGGCATATTCTGCAATCCGCTCGGAACCTTTCCGGGTGACGACTCTTTTCGTCCAGGAGAGTTCAGGCCCTATTTCTTCAATTCCCGAATACAGCCCTTCAGTGTTTTCCCTGACAATAATAAAATCGAAATCGTTTCTCCCGGTAACTCCTGTTATGCCGGGCAGAGGTTTTACAGGCCTGACATTAGCATACAGATCCAGTTCTTTTCGTATGGTCAGGAGCACGCTTTTGTAATTCGGATCCGGTACAGTAGTAATTGCTCCAAAAAGGACAGCATCGCACCCCTTTATAGTTTCCAGATCATTATTTGATATTGCAGTTCCTGTTCTTTCCCACCGGGTATAGCCAAGTTCTAGGGGAACTTTTTCAAACTCAAGCCCGAAAGCATCAAGGACTTTAACAGCTGCAGGGATTATTTCCCTACCTATTCCATCACCTTCGATTACAGCCAGTCTCATATTAACTGCATCTTAGTTAGGGGTATATGAATCTGGCGTAACTTTTTGAGATCTTGAGGATTTGTCAGATCCAGAGAAGATGTTCGGCAAGGATTTTTCCACCAATCCCTATGAGAATAAGCCCTCCAATAATCTCAACTTCGTGCTCAAAAAAATGACCTATTCTGTGTCCCAGGACTGCTCCGCAGAAAGACATGACAAAGGTCACACAACCTATTATAATCACAGGTTCAAGAATAGGAGTATTGAGAAAAGCAAAGCTAATTCCCACGGCAAGGGCATCTATACTTGTAGCGATTGCGAGCATCAGAAGCACAGAATAATTGAGGGAATTTATCTTCCCATCCGGGTCTCCGTAAAGAGCCTCATAAATCATTTTGCCTCCTATAAAGGTCAGAAGCCCAAAAGCAATCCAGGAAGCATAGTTTGATACAAAGCCGCTTACTGCACTCCCTCCAAGCCAGCCCAGTACGGGCATGAAAGCCTGAAATCCTCCAAAAAAGACAGCAAGCTTCAGTGCATCCTTTTGATGAAAAGGCCTTATCGTAGTACTGCTGGACATGGAAACTGCAAATGCATCCATTGAAAGCCCAAGTCCTAAAAGGAAATTAGTAAGGAAAGACATTAAGTGAACTCCAGTTTCGTTTTATAGATAGGGTTTTTCGGGATAGTTAAACCTTCAGTATATGATTTAGAGATAATTAGAGCTTTAACACATGATTTAGGCATCATTAGAGCTTTAGTACATGAGGATATTTGAGACTTGAAATCCTCAAAATACCTCTGTGTCTGATTATTGCCCTTTTGATGATTCAATAAATCTACAATCAGATTTAAAACTATGTTTTCTGTGCAGGTCACTAATGAAAAATACTGTTTGAGAGGATACTGGATAATAAGATCTCGTCAAACTCCAGACAGACTAAGCCTGAAAGGTCTGCGTAACATGATTAGAACGGACAGTGTTTAAATTAAATTGCTGTGCGGATATTTTCACACTCTGCTCGCACCTTAGTTCTGTTCATACATATTGGCATAGTCTTGGCCGCATTTCGGTTAAATAACTCTGCTTGTACCTTAGTTCTGCTCATACCTTAATTTCAGATTTTTCTTCAACCATTGTTTTTGTTTTATTGCCCGATATGCCTGCCCTCACTTTTCTATAGACGGTATACTTACCGTTGCCTTCATAAGAAACAGCATATTTATACTGATTTCTATTAAAAAACTTAAAGCCTTTTCTATAAAACGCCGGATATTTTACAACACGCAGTGGATCAAGCGAATATCGCTGGTATATATTGTTGTCCGCGAGAGTTTTAACCCAATCAGGTATCATATTCACCTGTTGATACTTCTCCTGAATATTATGCCCAATGATTGCGTTATAAGCAAGTGAAGCCTGCACCGCAACTGTTACAAACACGAACTTCAGCAAGAAAACCCCCACAATGAATCCAATAACCCCCACAGTCATGAGCAAAAGAATAGCATTACCCCCAGATTTAATTTTGTTATGTAATCGGCTACCCACTTCCGATTGCATGAGTCGCTTAAATCTTTGACGTTCCCCTCAAATTCCCTCAATTACGAGCGTCGCTGGTAAATGATCCCTTAAAAGGATGTTCTTCATAGATTATAACTTTTTCCAAATTTTGTCAGAGATTCCTATATATACTAAACTAATGTATGTATAATGAAAAAAATCATGATTTAATCACAAACATGTGATTAATTAACGTTGGTCAGACTCTTATACCCAAGATTGTTACTGACAAAAAAGTAATACGAGTCCTGCTCTTCTAAGTGAATCCAACCTACGTGTTTATCGTCAAGCGTTGATGAAAATTGGAGAGCAGGAGCAGGCAGTATTAATGCTCAAAAAAGGTACAAAATAAGTAAATAGAATTTCGCACATGGCAATTTATTTAATCATCAGTTTCCAGTGGTACGTTTCCACAAGTAAATTTAGCAGTCTTGCAGTTTACTTTGTGAACACTCTTACACGTTCTGGCTATTTAGATTCTCTGAACTCTGTCTAAGACGGTTTACAAGTTTTCGGATAGCTTCAGCAACCTGGTACTCCGATGCTCCCCAGTGAACTACAGCTCCGTCAAACCCCGAAATCTTTACAAACCCTGAATTCTCAGACCTGCAGCAGCGGGTAATAAAGGATTTTGAGGGCACAACTATTTCAGACTTGAAAGGACAGATGTTTATAAAGGAGTATTCAAGTTCAGGAAAACGCATCTCAAAAAGAGTCTTCGAAATCTCGCATCCTACAAGTAAATGTCCATTTTCTGTGAGCACATCCGAATCCAGGCACTTGCCTTCCAGTCCAGACGCGCTACATGGAAAAACTGTATTTTTCCCTTCAAAGCGCCTGAGGTCAATTATCTTTTCAGTAAACCTGATTTGGAGATCCCCGAAAATGCCACTGGCTTCAAGCCTTTTCACAACAAGAGAAAGCCAGGATGGATAAGGAGGAGCAACGTCAAGGATTTCTAGCTCAAGAATGCTTGAAAGGTCAGGGGCATGAATAAAAGTGACATGCTTATCCATACCTGTAAAAATTACGGTGTTCACTTCGCCGGTACAGAGCTTTTCTGCAGTTTCGATCAGGAGTGTGCGGTCTTTTATGTTTAATTCCCTGTCATACTTTACCACCTCTTCTCCTGAGGCTATTGTTTCGAGAGTTTCAACTTTCCTGAGCAATCCCTCTCCGCTTTTTTTTACGTGATAAACTGCATATTCGTACTCGCCTGTCTGAGGATTTTCTTTTTCTGCAATCAGGTAGTCAGTCAGAAAATAGATCGGCTCCTCAGTGCCCGGGCAGAAGGATTTTGTTATGCCCACATACTTATACTCATCAGGAAAAATCATAGATATCGTTTTCTTTGGGTTATCTTTTTCTTTGGGTTATTGTTTCTGGGTTATCGGTTCTAGGTTACCGATTCTAGGTTATCGATTCTAGGTTACTATTATTTTAGTAATTGCCAAATTGAATTAATTTCCGGCATGTTTTCGGCGTATTTTTCAGTGTATTTTTTCGGTATATTTTGATATTTACCGGACAAATTATTCTTTTTGCTTGCTCTTGAGTTTTTTTCTATGAGTTACAAGCCCGCCGTCAGCAAGTATCTGGAGAAGGAAATCCGGCAATTTATTTCCCCTGAATGTGCCTTTACCTGAAACTGTAACCTCGCCTTTTAGCAGATCAACCCTGACCTCATCGCCCTCCTGGCACTCTATATCGGCTTCAATAAGAGGTAACCCTACATTGATTGCATTTCGGAAAAATATCCTTGCGAAAGATTTTGCAACAATGCAAGCTATACCTGCATGTTTTAAAGCAAGGGGAGCTTGTTCTCTTGAGGAGCCGCAGCCGAAATTGCTGCCTGCTACAATAACATCCCCTGGCTTTACTTTTTTTGCAAACTCGGGGTCAATACCTTCCATTGCATGAGCTGCAAAAACCTGCATATCTTTGGTCCGCAGGTATTTACCAGGAATGATTACATCTGTATCGATATCGTCTCCGAATTTCCAGATTCGGCCTATGATAGGGTTTTTCATCACACTTCACCTGCGAAGTAGGTTTTTTTAATGGTATATCTAGATAGCGGGAAAATGAAGTAAAACTGCAGACCTGACTTAAAAATAAGGTTGAAAAGATAGAATCCAAGAATAAAAGCAAAGGGATAAGAAGGAAAAATAAAGGTGAAGAGAGTACGCAATAGTACACTCCGTAGCTTTATACCTTTATTTGTTCTCCCTTTAATACAGCTTCCTCACTTACTTTCACTTCTTTTGTCGTATCGCCATAGCTCAATACATAGGGTCCTGAAGGTGCAGTATCAAACTGGGTTTCTCCTGTAATTGGGCCGTCGGTTGAATAAGGCACTGTGAACTCGTACCTTCCCTGAGAGTCTGTAGTTGTTGACTGCGAGTATTCAAAGGTCCTTCCCTGATCCGTAAGAATTGTCGTATTTATATTAACGGTCTCATTGGGGGAAGCCGTGCCTGTTATGTTTGCACCTTTGACGTACTCGAAAATTTTTACATAACCGGTATTTACTTCTGAGAGTTTGCCTCCGTAGAAGTAATTGTATATCTGTTTATACCCTACCTCGTCAGTTTGGTAGGCCTCAGTCTCGTGAACCATACGGTACTGTTTCAAGCCGTTTCCGTCAAAAATATGCAGTTTTGCTTCCATGGAATTATAATATCGGGTAGATGGTATGCTCTGATATTGGCTGCCTGTCCAGTAAGCCTGATAGTAACCATCAGTATCAAGAGTCCAGGCAGGCATTGCCCCGAATATCTCTGTAGCCATTCTGGCATCAGACATTATATATCGTGAGCCTGATTTGTCGGACCTTGGGTCTATGGCTTCAAGTATTGCACTTGCTTCTTCTTCCGATGGGGCTGTGAAGAAGGTTGCAGCTCCTGGCTGATTTGTCTCGTTAATGCTTACCCTGCGACCTCCTATTCCTGCCTGGAATGGGTTCGCATTTGGCATCCTGTGCCCTATTGTCTCTATATAGTGTCCGTAATCCCACCAGGACATAACACCATAGGCAGTATCAGGATAATTGAAAAGTTCTCCGTTTTTCGGGGCTTCGTAAACGGCATTGTAGTTCATACCAGGATCCGGGGTGTTTGAGCGAAGCCAGTTACAGGCTTCCGTCCACGGCTCATTTGGCTCGTCTGAGCCAACTGCATATAGCATTGCATATGCATATACCGGATAGATCAGAAATACCACTATAAGCAGGACTGCTAAAACCTGCTGTACTTTGACGAATTTCAATGCTTTCGGGACATCTGCAAGCGATTTTACATTACTTTTGAACTTCTGGTCAAGTTCACTCCATTTCACTTTTTCAAGTAACAGGCCTCCCAGATATGCACTCAGGATTGAAACGTTTATTGAATAGTAGTATGCAAAACGGTTCTGTCCGTAAATTGCGAGGAGAATAAAGAAACTCCAGACAAGAACCAGAAATTCCTGAGGCTTTGGTCTTCTAAACAGGTTTGCAGCCAGAATAAGCATTCCTAGAATAGAAGCGAGAAATCCCGCAGTAGTGAAATTTGAAAAAGCTTTAGACAGGGTAAAGACGCCACTATTATAAAATATAGAAGTAGCTTCACCAATTGTTGAAGGTCCTCCCTGTTGAATCCCAAAAACAGTACTTGGAGCGTTTATAATCAGGGAATAAAGTGATGGAGATAAAACCTTGATAAATATAAGCCCGAGAATTCCAACTCCTATGATTAGTAGAGGGTAGTAATAAGCCTTCATCTGCTTTCTTTTGAATTCCCTTTCAATGAGACTCAAAGCCACAAAGCCTGCCATTGTTCCAATGGATGTGATAACATGGAACCATGAGTAATAGTACATAGAAAACCCCATATCTGGATGGACAAATGGAAGGATAAGTATTGTACTTACCAGACAGGTGACTATGCCTGTAAATCCAAGGTAGTCACTGGACTCATTCCTGAAGTTGTCCAAGATATACTGGAATATAGCGTAAACCAGAACTATTAATAAGAACAGCGAACCTCCTGGCCAGCAAAGTTGGTAGGCTGAGTACATGACTCCCGCCAGAACTGAGTATATAAACGGTTCTTTCAGGACAGTGAATTTCTTATTGAACACGTCTTCAAAACGCAGCTTTTTTTTCTTTGCTGAAATCAAAGCCAGCATGAAAAACATCATGAAGAAAGTACTGAATAGCGACTCGGCAACATGATGGTCTGTGAAGCCGATCATTGAACGGGACAGAAACTGCCCTGGAGCAAATGCAATCAGGATCGCAGCCAGAATCCCTGTTTTATGGCCTCCAAGATATTTGCCTATGTAGTAAACCGGAATGACAGTCAGAGCTCCGAGAACTGCAGGAAAATAAGCTCCTATAGTGTCAACAAGATGAGAGCTGGGATGGCCCAGACCTAGAATCAGTGAAGTAACAGCCATCATTTGATCGAACAATGGACCAAAATGTATGTAACTTCCAGTAGGATAGTTGGTCATAGGATTGAAAAACATCCGGTGGGGGTAGTTTTCAAGCAGAACCCTTAAGGTACGCATATGGTACCATGCATCGTTGGTCGCAAACTTTACTGATCCATCGGATAAGAACACTGAATCTGAAGGAAGTGTTCTGACCCATAGAGATATAAAACCGATTATCGCAACTGCCAGTGTATAAGGCCAGCTGGACTTGATTTTGTTTTGAATTGATGATACAGGATGATCCTGAGAACTCATAATAATCCCCTTTAAGAGGTAAGTTTTTCAATTAAATATATAATTTGTGGAAGAAGAAAATCAAATAGATAATATTACCCTACGCAGGTAAATCAGTCTGATTATTTATAATCCTGCTTATTCATTTTTAGAAACTCCTGCAGCTTTCATAATGAGTCGGGGAGGACAGTCTGCAAAAGATTCAGTATTCCTGGAGGAGGTTTACTTTTCTTTCTCGACTACAGCCTCTCTAAAGCTGCCTATTTGGAAATAGTAATAAGTCTTTTTAAACGTTTCATAAAGACGATGCAATCTTTTGGTTCCACTTTAAGAAGCTCTTTGACATATAAAATAATTTTATTGCTAGTATATAAAAGTATATGTAATCGGTGAATATATAAAAATACTCATTCTGGAAACATGGGGGCTACTTCAAAAATATTAAAAAATAAGCCTCATCAAAAAATAAAAACAAAAATATAAAAGTAGGGAAAAGGAATAAAAGTGTGAGATTAACACTCTGTACATTTATTAACACTCTGTACATTTATTAACACATTGTACATTTCGAGATTTTTCAGACTTTTATCTGTTCTCCCTTTAATACGGCTTCTTCATTTACTCTTACTTCTTTTGTCGTATCGCCATAACTCAATACATAGGGTCCTGAAGGTGCAGTATCAAACTGCGTTTCTCCTGTAATTGGGCCGTCGGTTGAATAAGGCACTGTGAACTCGTACCTTCCTTGAGAGTCTGCAGTTGTTGACTGCGAGTATTCAAAGGTCCTTCCCTGATCCGTAAGAATTGTCGTATTTATATTAACGGTCTCATTGGGGGAAGCCGTGCCTGTTATATTTGCACCTTTGACGTACTCGAAAATTTTTACATAACCGGTATCTACTTCAGGAAGTTTGCCTCCGTATAAGTTATTGTAGACATATTTATACCCTACCTCACCAGTTTGGTAGGCCTCAGTCTCGTGAACCATACGGTACTGTTTCAAGCCGTTTCCGTCAAAAATATGCAGTTTTGCTTCCATGGAATTAAAATATCGGGTAGATGGTATGCTGCCTGTCCCGTAAGCCTGGTAGTACCCTTCAGTATCAAGGGTCCAGGTAGCAATTGAGCTGAATATCCCTGTAGCCATTTTAGCATCAGACACTATATATCTGGCACCTGCTTTGTCAGGCCTTGGGTCTATGGCTTCAAGCACCGCACTTGCTTCTTCTTCCGATGGAGCTGTAAGAAAGGTTGCTGCACCTGGCTGGTTTGTCTCGTTAATGCTTACCCTGCGTCCTCCCACTCCAGCCTGGAATGGGTTCGCATTTGGCATCCTGTGCCCTATTGTCTCTATGTAGTGTCCGTAATCCCACCAGGACATAACACCATAGGCAGTATCAGGATAATTGAAAAGTTCTCCATTTTTCGGGGCTTCATAAACAGTATTGTAGTTCATACCAGGGTCCGGAGTGTTTGAGCTAAGCCAGGTACAAGCTTCTTCCCAGGGCTGAAGGGGCTGAGCGTATACCATTTTTGTATATGACGTTGCAGATCCATATACTGGATAAATCAGAAATACCACTATAAGCAGGACTGCAAAAACCTGCTCTATTTTGACGAATTTCAATGCTTTCGGTATATCTGCAGGCGATTTTACATTACTTTTGAACTTCTGGTCAAGTTCACTCCATTTCACTTTTTCAAGTAACAGGCCTCCCAGATATGCACTCAAGATTGAAACGTTTATTGAATAGTAGTATGCAAAACGGTTCTGTCCGTAAATTGCGAGGAGAATAAAGAAACTCCAGACAAGAACCAGAAATTCCTGAGGCTTTGGTTTTCTGAACAGGTTCGCAGCCAGAATAAGCATTCCTAGAATAGAAGCGAGAAATCCCGTAGTAGTGAAATTTGAATAAACTTTAGATAGAGTAAAAACGCCATAATCGTAAAATATTGACGAAGCTTCCAGAATTGTTGAAGGTCCTCCCTGTTGAATCCCAAAAACAGTGCTTGGTGCATGCATAATCAGGGAATAAAGTGATGGAGATAAAACCTTGATAAATATAAGCCCGAGAATTCCAACTCCTATGATTAGTAGAGGGTAGTAATAAGCCTTCATCTGCTTTCTTTTGAATTCCCTTTCAATGAAACTCAAAGCTACAAAACCTGCCATTGTCCCAAGAGATGTGATAACATGGAACCATGAGTAATAGTACATAGAAAAACCCATATCTGGATGGACAAATGGAAGGATAAGTATTGTACTTACCAGACAGGTGACTATGCCTGTAAACCCAAGGTAGTCACTGGACTCATTCCTGAAGTTGTCCAAGATATACTGGAATATAGCGTAAACCAGAACTATTAATAAGAACAGCGAACCTCCTGGCCAGCAAAGCTGGTAGGCTGAGTACATGACTCCCGCCAGAACTGAGTATATAAACGGTTCTTTCAGGACAGTGAATTTCTTATTGAACACGTCTTCAAAACGCAGCTTTTTTTTCTTTGCTGAAATCAAAGCCAGCATGAAAAACATCATGAAGAAAGTACTGAATAGCGACTCGGCAACATGATGGTCTGCAAAGCCAATCATTGAACGGGACAGAAACTGCCCTGGAGCAAATGCAATCAGGATCGCAGCCAGAATCCCTGTTTTATGGCCTCCAAGATATTTTCCTATGTAGTAAACCGGAATAACAGTTAGGGCACCGAGCACGGCAGGGAAATAAGCTCCTATAGTGTCAACAAGATGAGAGCTGGGATGGCCCAGACCTAGAATCAGTGAAGTAACAGCCATCATTTGATCGAACAATGGACCAAAATGTATGTAACTCCCAGTAGGATAGTTGGTCATGGGATTGAAAAACATCCTGTGGGGGTAGTTTTCAAGCAGAACCCTTAAGGTACGCATATGGTACCATGCATCATTGGTCGTGAACTTCACAATTCCGCCAGGTAAAAGCACTCTATCTGAAGGAAGTATTCTGATCCATAGAGACACAAAACCGATTATTCCAACTGCCAGAATATAAGGCCAACTGGATTTTATTTTATTTTTGAATGATGATACAGGATGATCCTGAGAACTCATAGTATCCCCTTTATAAATTGAACATTATAAATTTAGGTAAAATTATGAAAAAGAAAATTAAATAGATTGTATTAATTCTATGTAACAGTTTATAATTCTATCCCATTTCTGATCAGGAGCTTCGTAATGCTTTCTCTCTCCAAACTGGCTGAGAATAGCTTCTCTAATAGAATCAATATCAGCAGGGGGTACAAAAAAAGTTCCTTCATAGTTAGCCATTGATTCTTTTAAGCCACCTACTTCTGAAACAACAACAGGCTTTCCAAAAGACATGGCAATATGCGCAATTCCACTCTGAGAAGCTCTCAGGTAAGGCAGGACTACCACATCTGCAGCACTGAAATACAGGTTTACTTTTTCGTCAGGAACATATTCGTCTACCAGTGTAATCTTATCATGAAAAGGAGAAGCTTTAATCTGGTCAAGTAATTCCTTGCGGTCTTCCCAGATTTCCCCGACAATCAATAACCGGCTTTTTTCGAGAATTTTGGGGGGAAGCTGTTCAAAGGCCCTGATAAGGTAGGGAGTTCCCTTATACTTTCGAATTAAGCCAAAGGAGAGTATAACGAAATCGTCCTTTATTGAGAGATTTCTTCTTGCTTCTTTTATGTCAAGCAATTCTCCGTACTGGTCATAAAGTCCATGCGGGATCACATGGATTTTTTCAGGAGAAATAGAATACCTTTTTGCAACAAGCTCTTTATCGGATTCGGAATGAGTAATATATGCATCAAGGTTTTTACGCAGCAATTTCCCTGTTATTTTTGAGTATAACCGAATTGGAAGTATTGATTCTTCAAAAGGATCTACAACTTCATGAAATTCGATAATTATTTTAGGTTTATTCAGCAAACCTGCAAATATCTTTAGCAAAAGCTGCATATGCGCAACCGAGGACGTCCACCACTGCAAAACTATAATATCCGGTTTTTGTGCTTTAAGAAAGCGGTATGCTTGAATCCAGGTCAGTGGATTGTTATAGTCCATGCCGTTAAATACAGGTATTCGGGGCGAAAAATCCAGGTCAGAAATATTCTTTCCAACATGGGATTTTCCGGGAAACAGAAAAGTTGGAAGCAACTGCCGAAAGCAAACTACTGAGACTTCTTTTTCCACAGACATGGCATTTGCTAGACGGATAGTATAATAACTGATGCCGCTCAAAAAACGTTTCGAAGGTCCGACTATGCAAACGCTTTTATTAGATGTCATTTGCCTAAACTATCACATTATCTTTATATTAAACTAATGCATTACTCCACATAGATTCCAGTATAAAAGAGGTTCAGCCTTGAAAATAGCCCAGATCTGTCCCCGTTATTCCCCTGACATAGGTGGAGTGGAAACTCATGTAAAAGAAATTAGTGAAAGGCTGGTTAAAGCAGGGCACGATGTGGAGGTTATAACAACCGATCCCACGGGGAAATTGAGAAAGCGAGAGATAATAAACGGAGTAAGAGTTCTAAGGTTCAGATCTTTTGCTCCGGGAAATGCATATTACTTCGCTCCTCAGATCTATACTTATCTCAAAAAGCACGACTATGATATAATTCATGCACACAGTTATCATGCTTTTCCTGCATTCTTCGCATCCTTAAGCAGACACAATGGAAAATTTGTGTTTACGCCGCATTATCACCGGCACGGCCATACTGCATTCCGCGATTTACTGCATAAGCCGTACAGGCTTTTTGGGAAAATGATTTTCTCCAGGGCAGATTCCGTAATATGTGTCTCAGAGTATGAAAAGAAACTTGTAGAATCAGATTTTGAGGTTGCCGCAAAAACCGTAAAGATCCCTAATGGAATAAACCTTAAAGAGTTCGAAGATTTGAGGCAGCCGGGAAAAAGCTTAAATGGGAACTCCGAAAGAGAAAAGCTTCTTCTCTATGTGGGTCGCCTGGAAGAATATAAAGGGGTACAGTACATTATCCAGAGTTTGTCTGAACTTCAGGATTTCCGGTTGAGAATCATCGGAAAGGGGCCTTACGAAGCTGAGCTTCGCGATATGGCAGAAAGTTCAGGGGTGGAAAAAAGGATTGAATGGTTAAAAGATCTGTCAAGGAAAGAACTGCTTGAATGCTATACAGATGCGGATATATTTTTGATGCTTTCTTCTCATGAAGCATATGGAATAACGGTTGCTGAGGCACTGGCTGCGGGAATTCCGTGTATAGTGGCAAAAGGGAGCGCACTTGAGGAGTTTGTGGATGGAAGGAACTGTATTGGGATTGAAAGTCCGGTTTCAAAAGAGAAAGTGACAGGGGCACTGAAGAATATTGTGAGAAAGGAAAAAATAGAAAAATCCGGGATAGATAAAAACATAATGGATTGGAATGAAGTCTCGGCTGAAATTGAAAAACAATACCTAAAGGGCAAAAACTAAGTTAGTCAGGTTAAAGAGTAAACTATTCAGAATAAATAATAAGTCGCTCTTTTAAATTGCGGGATTTTATAAATCATTCCGGATTTCTGGAGAATAAATATGGAAATTGATTATATCAACGGTCTTAAAACAGATGAAAAATTCGGAATGTCAAAGTATCAAAGTGAGATTCACAGCAGGTTAAGTGATATCAAATTAAATCGGATAGAATATCCCAATGTATCAAGAATACCCGGAATTAACAAGGTTGTTGAATGGTTTGCGTATCCGTTCATTGTTAAAAAGAAAGTAGATAAGAACAATGTTAAGAATATAACTCGCCAGGATCTAGCGTTTCTTTTAGAATTAACGGGTTTAGAAAAAACCATTGTTACTTGTCACGATATCATACCTATAGCATATTATAATACCCAAAATCCTCTCTGGAAACTTAATGCAAAGGGATTGAGAAAAGCAGAGAGAATAATTACGGTGTCTGAATTCTCTAAGCAGGATATAAGTAAATACATAAAATATCCGGAAGAAAATATAGAGATTATACCTCCTGCAGTGGATCATAATCTCTACTATCCAGATAGAAGTAAAGAATGTTTATTAAAATATAATATTGGTGACGGTGAAAAAGTAATTTTATATGTTGGAGCTGAAGAACCTAGAAAAAATATCCAATTTCTTATAAATTCATTCAGCAAATTAAAAAATAAAATATCAAATATAAAATTATTGAAAGTAGGGACCCCGAATTACCTGTTTGTAAGAAAAAGACTACTTAAACAGATAGAGGTTCTAAACTTACAGAATGACGTCATCTTTACAGGGTATGTCTCAGAGTCCGAACTGGCAGAGATATACAATGCTGTGGATCTGTTTGTATTTCCTTCTTTATATGAAGGGTTCGGGATGCCTCCTCTAGAAGCAATGGCTTGTGGAACACCTGTTATAACTTCAAATACTTCGTCTTTACCTGAAGTTGTAGGAGATGCAGCTATAGTTGTAGATCCATATGATGTAAACAAGTTTGCTGAAGAAATGTATGAGTTATTAATGAATGATGATCTCAAAGAAGAGATGATTAGAAAAGGACTGAAAAGGTCAAAAATGTTTAGCTGGGATACTTCGGCAAAAAAAACATTAAAAGTATATAAGGAATTGTGACCTTAGGTCAGAATTCCATCCCGAATTCCTTTCAAGAAAGAAATCAAAGATGGCAAAATTTCCTTATTTTTTTGCCGGTAAAAGATGCCACCAATGATCATCCATGCACGAAATCCAAAAAAATAAATTAAATAAGAAATGTATTGTTTTTTTGATGAGTGCTTTTTCATAAACCAAAACTTGTTTCTGGTATGGTGAAAGAGCGTAAAACCGGTTATTTTATTGCTTGTAGCTCCACCTTTGTGCCAGATTTTTCCTTTTGGCACGTAAACTATTTTGTACGATGCTTTAGAAACACGTACACACCACTCAGTCTCTTCAAGGTATGCGAAATAATCTTTATTCAAATACCCGATTTTATGAAATAATTCACTTTTTGCAAGTAATGCACAGCCTATTACACTGTCGACGTTTTCAGGCTCGTCTGAATACTTATTTTCATTAGGTGTCAGGTTAATTACTTCACCTTTGTTCCAATAAATCTTTGCACCTGCAGATTGAATTACTTGAGGACTTTTGTATTCGTATACAGTTGGCCCCAGTATTCCTATGAGTGAGTCACTCTCTGCCACCGTTATAAGTTCTTTTAGAAAATAAGGATCAACAACTGTATCGTTATTAAGTAAAAGAATATAATCTGGATTAAGGTTATTTAAAGCAAATCTAATGCCAATATTGTTTCCTTCAGCAAAGCCGTAATTATTATCGTTTTTAATAATAATCAAATTTTTATTTGGAGCCAGGCTATCAATAGATTTCTTAATAGAAACTGAGGAGTCCAGTTCATTTTTTGTAAATTCCTTTAAATAGAGAGGTTTATTGTCGGGAGAATAATCAAAAAATTGAGATTCAACTTTAATTTTTCCTTCAGCATAGTCTTTTATTTTTTGTATAGAATTATCTTTTGAGCCATTGTCGACTAAGATGATATCATAAAGAGGATATGCTATTTGATAAATAGACTCTAAACATTCTATAGTGTCTTCCCAACCGTTCCAGTTGAGAATAATAATGGCGACCTTGGAAATCATTTTTGTTCCTGGATGTTTGATTATTACTTAATTTCACTGTTATTACGAAGCAAATCCCCGCCAATACTGGATATCCCTTCAGAATAGTGGTGATAATTCATATTTAATAGTTCTTTTATAATAAGTGGAATTCTTTTTGTTCTATTAACAGGTAGATGAGAACGTATACAGTAATGGGAAGCTCGAGCTTTAAGAAGTGGAATTTTATTTGTTTTTATAGAAGGAAAACGAGAGTTAACTAAATGTTTATAGGCCAATGTATATCTTATACATTCTGGCTGAAAATTAGAGTAGTCAGACTCCAAATTTTTTAGCTGAGTGAGCTTTCTGTGAATTTTCTGATATATGGTTAAACCTTCATCACCAGCTCCTACTTGCTGCAGATGATGTTGACGGTATTTTATAAGAGGCTCTGATATAAGATTTAAATCGGACGCAAAAGCAATTAATAGTGCTATCCATCCATCATGAACCCAGGCATCTGGAATAGGAAAAATTAATTTTTTAAATTCCGAACGAAACGCCATTGTTGAACCAGTTACAACATTACGTTTAAGCAATACTTCAATAAATTTACCATGAATAAAGTAATCTTGCTCTTTTTGATTAAATCCATTAGATTGCCACTGACTATATCCCAAAGGCTTTAAATTTTCGTCTACTAATTCTGCATCCGTGAAAATAAGTGCTGTCGAAGGAGAAGTAGAAAATTGGTTTTCAATTTTCTCCACTTTTTCAGGATTCCAGACATCATCTTGGTCAGATAAAAAAATAATATCCCCTGTGCATAACCCAATAGCTTTTTCAAAATTTTTAGTAGAACCTAAATTTTTTTCATTAATATATATAGTTACAGGAAAAGAAACTTTTGAGGCAAAATCCTTTAAAATTTCTAATGTATTGTCTTTTGATAGATCATCGCAAACAATCATTTCATCTGGAACTCGTGTCTGAAAAGCTATACTTTCAAGTTGTTCCTGTAAAAATTGAGCACCATTATAGGTGCAAAGAGCAATAGAGATTTTCAAAAAATTTGAGTCTCCGTTAAATTTGTATTCTTTTAATTAAATAGCAACCGAATAACCTAAATTCATTTTACCAATAAATTCTAAAAATTTTAATTTATTGAACTTGAACAGAGCATTCTTTTTGAAAGATAGAGCAAACATGATGCCAACTTTTTATGAGAATAACAAATCTCTAATTAATAAATATCTAATGAAAACATTCTGGCAAAGGACAATGGATATAGATCCATATTTTTTCATAATTTGAAGGTAAAGGAAAAATCTCTATGAATCCATATCAACTTATTGGTCATTTTGATTGAAAGGAAAATGTCAGACTATGATCTAAAACAATTTTCGAGATTCATAAAAGCCTTTATGAATTATTTATGATTGTTTTCAAGTACGTATACCAGAGTATATTTAAGTAATTAATCGTATAAAACTGCCTTATTAGTAATAACTGAAAAATATAACACTGTTTACTCAAGCAACTGTAAAATATAACACTGTTTACTTGAGCAACTGAAAAATATAACATTGTTTACTCAAGCAAGTTTCCCTTGTTTTTGAAATGAACTCCATACAAAAAACGCATAATAGCTTTCTCAATAATATATTTCAGATGCAACTATTTGAGTTGTGATTTAATGGACAATAAAAAAAATAGAAGTTCAGAGTTTGCTTACCTCTGGATGATAAAAAATAAAATTAAAGAAACTTACATATCTTTTTTACTGCAAGCTTTAACTAAATTTCAAGGGTTGATAAGTAAACAACTACCTCTAAATACGAAAAGAAGAGAAATATATGATTTTGCTATTTTAAATCTCCAGATACTCAAACGCAGAGGGTTTGAATTATTTATTCACCAAGTTAAAAATCAAAATTTTAAGAATTATATCAAATCTTCAGAAATCCCAATTTTTGAATCAAAAATCAGTAAATCTGATGGCGGTATCTCTCTTGTTAAAACTTTGCAGGGAAAGTTCAATTTTCCAGCAAACAACCTGAATAAAATAAATATATTTACAATTAATTCTCAAAAAGAAAATTTTAAGCTTAAACTGCAAATAATTAATGAACAAAAAATGGTAATAAGAGAATCTATAGTAAAAAGTGTTGAAATTAAAAATAATGAGTATACTTCATTCAAATTTAAACCAATAAAAGAAAGCAAAGATAGAATATTTAATTTTAGATTGCAATCCATAGGTGAATCTTCGGCCTCAGTCTCATACGAAAAAACAGATGAAACAAAGGAGTTAACGTTATTTTATGACGGTAACAACTTTAATGACAAAATTGGTTTTCAGGCGTTTTCAGACCTTGGAGTACAATATGAATATGACGTATGGATGTTAAGAAATACTCTAACCGCCACAAAAAAAGAAAGATGTAGAAAAGAAGCACAAAACTTTGCTTATAAACCCAAAATAAGCATAATAATGCCGGTTTATAATGTGGACGAAATCTGGCTTGAGAAAGCTATTGATTCTGTTATAAATCAAATATATACCAACTGGGAACTATGTATCGCCGACGATGCCTCTACAAAACCTCATATAAAATCCACTTTATCTAAATATTCAGAATTAGATTCCCGCATTAAAGTAAAGTACCTGAGTAACAATCGTGGTATTTCGGGAGCTTCAAACGAAGCCCTACTTTTAGCTACTGGTGAATTTATAGGATTACTTGATAACGATGATGAATTAAGTGTCGATGCTCTTTATGAAGTTGTAAAAGTACTAAACAAAAAATCTGATATTGATCTTATATACAGTGATGAAGACAAAATTGATATGAAAGGAAATAGATGCAACCCTTTTTTCAAACCTGGTTGGTCCCCTGATGTATTATTCTCAGTAAATTATGTTTGTCATTTTGCCGTAATAAGGAAAACAATTGTAGACGAAGTAGGACGATTCAGAATAGGTTTTGAAGGAAGCCAGGATTACGATCTATTTTTAAGAGTTGCAGAAAAAACAAATCAAGTTGAACATATCCCAAAAATACTATATCATTGGCGAATGATTCCGGGCTCAACTGCATTAAATATTTTCTCTAAAGATAAAGCACAGATTAACGGTATCAGGTCATTACAGGATTACTTATATAGGAAAAAAATAGATGGAAAAGCAGCTGCCACTATAAATAGAACAAATTACCAGGTAGATTACGAGATAAAAGGGTCTCCACTGGTTTCAATTATTATCCATTTTGATGATAATGTGCATGTTAAAAAGTGTATTAACAGCATTATCAAAAACACAGAAGAGACTAGATACGAAATATTACTCATGGTGTCTAAAAAGAATGAAAAACAATTGTCAATTAATTTTGATCCTTCAAACAAACAACCTGCCATAAAAGTCTTAACATATGATGAATCCTGGAATGTGTCTGCTATTAATAATTTTGCTGCAGAGAAGTCCAGTGGAGATTATTTATTATTTATGAATAGTAGAATAGAAACCACTAATAGAAACTGGCTAATTTCTCTATTGAAAAACGCAGGAAGAGAAGGTATTGGTTGTGTTTGCCCGAAAATTCTCAATGTTGATGGTACAATTAAACAGGCAGGAATCATATTAGGTCTGAACGGTGAAAAATACGATGTTTTTTCAGGTAATCCTGAAAACAACTGGACTAACTTTGGTTTGGATACATGGTCCAGGGATTACCTTGCAGTCAGCGGAGAATGCTTGATGATAAACAAAAAAACGTTTTTCCAAGCAGGCGGCTTTGATGAAAACAAATACTATGGAAATGATATTGATTTATGCTTGAGGGTACATAAAAAAGGCTTTCGGAATCTTTGCATAGGAACAGTATCTGTATACCAGCTTGGAATAGGTCTAAGAAAGGATGAGATTTCACCCACTGATGTACAGAGAATTTTAGAACCTTATAGGATTTTTCTAGAAACAGGAGACCCTTACTATAATCCAAATTTGAGCTTGAAAGAAAAACTATGCAAGTTAGAACTCATGCAGTAGCAGTATTTGCCCAATATTCAATAACATGAGTCTTTTAACCGATTAAAATATAAATTTGAGCTGAAATTGGATATATATTTAATCTTGTACTTCACTTTTAGCCCTAAAACTTAACAGTTAATATTAAATATTTTTTACACAGAATCTAGCCATTAAATTAAACTATCTGGGCATAAGTAACTTATGGGGTATTTTTAATATGTGCTGATGCAAAATACTTAATTCTTACCTCAACAACATCATAAAATCTTCTTCAGAAACTATTTTTTTATTTTGAAGTTCGGATCTTTTAGAGATAATAACAGGAAGATTTCCAAGAGCAGCTAGATCTCCTTTAATCATAGATTTTATTATATTGAATTTTTTGTTTCTAGTTAAATCATATAATGTGAAAAAAATGAAACGAGCTTTCCAGATCAAAAATGATAGAATAACTTTTCGAGGCAAACTCTTAAAAACATAATAGTATGAATTTCTTTCAAGAAGATACGTCTTAAAGGGGGAATCGTCACCAAGGGTAGCAGAATGTATGTGATAAATCACAGCTTGAGGAACACAAACGCTTTTCCATCCAAATAGCCTTGCGCGGATAGCAAGGTCAACATCTTCATAATAAGCAAAAAAATCTTTATCAAAGATACCTATCTGATTTAACATTTTTACTCTATATAGAGCAGCACCCGCACATACTCCGAATACTTCTGTAGTCTTGTCATATTGGCCGAGGTCTTTTTCGTTGTGACCTTTCTGATACGCTCCTCCATTCTTGCTAATATAAATCCCAACTGCGTCGATTGTATCCGGATTACTTAATGACAATATCTTTGGCTGGCAGGAGCCTATGTTTTCATCGTACTCCAGAGCATTTACGAGTTTTTCCAGCCAATCAGGTTTTACTATTGTATCATTATTCAGCAAAGCAATGTACTTAATTTCTGGTCTTGCCAAGACTTCTCTTATAGCTACATTATTCCCTTCAGCAAATCCGAGATTTTTCTTGTTTTCAATGAGTTTAACTTCAGGATAATGATCTTTGAAATGTTTTACAGATCCATCTGTAGATCCATTATCGACTACTATGATCTTATAATTAGGATATGTTGTTAGCTTGAGAGCTTCAAGGCAATTTATCGTATTTTCCTTACCATTCCAGTTGAGAATGATAATAATAATTTTAGGGCAGTCCATTTTTATCTTCCAAACACCTGATTAAATAAATTGATCTCTTCCTTTTCGAAACCATTTACAATATACAGGACAACAAAGTATATAATTGCTGCAAATAATATTAGCAATATCAATGTGAAATTATGGAAAATTAACAGAAATAATCCCATAAAAGCTCCTGCTACTAACGATTTAAGTATAACACCAGTTAATAAAGCAGATAAGTTTTGTACTTCGTGTATATTAGAAATCATCAGTATTCCCACAGCTAATTCGGAACAGACAGTTGCAATAGCTGCTCCGTTATAACTGAATCGAGGAATTAATATGAAGTTTAAACATATGTTAAGAACCGCTCCTATGAAGGTGAATATCATGAGAGCTCGCTGTCTATTTGTAGACGAAAAATAAGTTGAAGGGGCATAGTTGATAAAACTCAGAACACTTGCCCATATTAAAATTTGTAAAGCAACAGCTGAAGGAGAATATTGTACATCACGATATATTAACAAAATAATTCTTTCTGCTAAAATCGTAGTTCCAATACCAATTGGAATTGCAATAATTGTTAAAAACTTAAATGATTTTTTAAAAGCAAATTCCAGAGATTCTTTTGAACTAACATAGAATTTTGAAAATACCGGGTACATAGTACTCATAAGAACTACAGGTATGAAGCTAAGTGCATCTATTAACCTATAAGGGGCTGAGTACAATCCAACTGCGATGTCCCCATTTATTATCGAAAGCATTACCATGTCTATTTTAAAATATATCAGAACAAAAACACTATTTAACCAGAATGGCAATGATTCTGATATTATTTGTTTCAAGAAAGCCCAATCAATGTTAAAATCAAGAAATGTTAATTTTCTCAGACAAATAAAAAAACTATACAATAAAATAATTGAGTTTACAATAAAGTAAACAAGGGCAAAGTAAATTAAATCAAGTTTCTGGTATACTGAAAATATAATACCTACTGTCATCAGTATACTATTTAGAATTACACCAAAAGATTGGAACTCAAATCTTTCAAATGCTTGAAAAATTGAAGTAAAAACCTGAGTGAAGTTTGTTGCAATAGTAGATAACATAATTATATAAATTACCTTTATTGACTGCTCAGAATAACCAAGAGTATTTGCTACAACTACAACAACTGCAAAAGTAACTACTGCTAATAAAACTTTAACTAAGAGAATATTTCCAAGATACTTGGGGGCCAGAGACTGATTACGTGAAACTTCTCTTGTCATTAACGAGCTTAATCCAAGATCTCCTAAAAGTCCGATAATTAAAGTAAGAGAGATTGCTGTATTCAGTATTCCAAAATTTTTAGCCCCTAAATATCCGGCCATATAAGCAAAATAAAATAAGCCAAGAGCTAGACTTATTACTTGACCAGAAAATAAGAATAAATTGTTCCTGGCTATTTTTTTAACTGTAGTCAATGGATTTTACTCCGCGTTTTTGTTTTTACAATGGTTCTGGATCAGTACCCCTGCTCTCAATAAACTCTCAAAAGTACCTGCATCACTCCAGAAACCGTCCAGAATTCGATATTCCATAGTCCCATTATTTACAAAATAATTATTGACATCAGTTATCTCAAGTTCTCCTCGCGCAGAAGGCTTAAGGGTTTTGACTACTTCGAATACACTATTACTGTATATATAAAGACCGGTAACTGCAAAATTGCTTTTGGGTTCACGAGGTTTCTCCTGTATTCCTATTACCCTGTCACCTTTAAGCTCAGCTACTCCAAACCTGTGGGCATCCTGGACTTCTTTTAAGAATATCTTGGCACCATCTGTAAAGTTTGAGACGTCATCTTTAATGTTATCCTGAAAAATATTGTCCCCAAGGATTACTGCCACATCTTCTTCATCAGCAAAACGCTCTGCGAGACCTAAAGCCTGTGCGATCCCTCCAGCTTCTTCCTGAATTTCATAAGTAAACTTAACCCCTATATCTGCACCTGAACCCAGAAGCTCAAGAAAATGTCCGGCATGACCTCGACCGGATACGATCATTATTTCTTTGATGCCTGCGTTAACGAGAGTCTGGATGGGATAAAATATCATTGGTTTATCATAGACAGGCAACAGGTGCTTATTTGTAACTTTAGTCAGGGGATAAAGCCTGCTGCCAGTACCGCCTGCGAGTATTATGCCTTTCATTTATTCCTCTCCTTTAGATAATCTTTGAGTGCTTCTTTCCAATGCCTCATAGGTTTGGTTTTAGTGTTTACAAGAACCGAATACTTTGGGCGCCTGGCTTTCATTGGAAATTCCTCACTTGTACAGGGAATAGTATTACTTATGACCGCCGATGCAAATTCGTACCAGGAACATATACCCTCGTTTGTCACATGGTATATCCCGGCTCCAAGTTCAGCGATTTCCATAATTTTATTTGCGAGATCTACTGTATAAGTGGGTTTTCCAAACTGATCATTAACAACTTTGACCTGATCCATCTCACCGGATAGTCTCAGCATTGTTTCTACAAAGTTTTTTCCATGCGTACCAAAAAGCCAGGAAATCCGGATAATTCTATAATCATTCAGGTTTTCTGTAATTTTTTGTTCACCAAGAAGTTTTGAACGACCGTATACGTTAATAGGGTCAACAGGGGTATCGGATTCTATATATTCTTTTTTTGATCCGTCAAATACGTAGTCTGTACTGAAGTGTATAAGTGCTGCACCTACTTCACTGCAGGCTTCAGCGATATATCCAGGTCCATACCCATTAACTTTAAGTGCCAGTTCTTGATGATCTTCACAGCCTTCAACATCCGTATAGGCTGCTGCATTTATCACCAGATTCGGGTTTATTTTTCTTATGGATTCGAGTACTTGCTCTCTGTCTGTGATGTCAACGTCTTTATGTGTCAGTTTCACAGCATTCGGATACACTTTGCAAATATCGTATCCGAGCATCCCGTCGGCACCAATGATCAGCGTTTTAATGGTTCCCACCACCATCGATTTTCAACATACCACTTGACCGTTTGCTCAAGGGCACTATCAAAATCATATTTTGGTTTCCAGCCCATTTTCTCCAGTTTACTGCCGTCAAGAGAGTAACGAAAATCGTGTCCTTTTCGGTCTTCAACGTATTCGATTGAAGATTCATCTTTGCCAATCATTTTAAGAAGACGATGAGTGATTTCAAGGTTTGTAAGCTCGTTTCCACCATCTATATTGTAGATTTCTCCATTGCTTCCATTGTGAAGGACAAAATCGACTGCAGAACAATGGTCTTCAACATAAATCCAGTCCCGGATATTCAGGCCGGTGCCATAAACAGGAACCTTTTTCCCTTCCATCAATCGGCTGATGAAGAATGGAATTAGTTTTTCAGGGTATTGATAAGGTCCGAAGTTATTTGTGCATCGAGTTATGCAAACGGGCAGGCCGTAGGTTGTGTAATAGGACTTTGCAAGAAGATCGGAACCTGCTTTGCTTGAAGAATAAGGGCTTGAAGGGTTCAGGTTGTCTTTTTCAGTAAAAGAACCTTCCATGGTACTTCCGTATACTTCGTCAGTCGACACATGAATAAATTTCTTAATATTATGTGCAAGTGCGCTTTGCAAAAGAGTATTTGTTCCGAGCACATTTGTTCTGACAAAAACCGAACCGTCCTCAATTGAGCGGTCGACATGGCTTTCAGCTGCAAAATGTACAACACAATCGACTTTTTTCATTACTTCATTGACAACTTGAGAATCACAGATATCCCCTTGCACAAAAGAGTAATTGGGGTTACTTTCAATCTCTTTGAGATTGGCTGGATTTCCAGCATAGGTTAGTTTGTCAAGGTTTACAATTTGGTAGTTGGGATACTTTTTGAGCATGTAATGAATGAAGTTGCTGCCTATGAATCCGCAGCCCCCTGTAACCAGAAGTCTCATTTAGGTCACCTCTTGGTGTGTCAATAAATATTTGGTACGTTAATAGAATACATACCAATAAATTACTTTGATGGAGAAAAATTTATTCAAGTTTTATTTATTCAAGTTTTAAAAATTCATTTTAGCTTCTTCTAATTTTTGGAGTAACAGATCCTTCGGAGAGGTCTTTATATCCTCAGCTTTTATCTTCCAGTCAATATTCAATGATGAGTCATTATAGATAATCCCTGCTTCAGCTTCAGGATGGTAGTATTCATCACATTTATATTGAAAGATGGCAGTTTCGCTCAGTACGGAAAATCCATGAGCAAAGCCTTTAGGAATTAAAAACTGCCTTTTGTTTTCAGCGGAGAGTTCAACCCCAACCCAATCCAGAAAAGTAGGGGAATTTTTCCTTAGATCTACTGCAACATCGTAGACTTTACCTTGTACAACTCGTATAAGTTTCGCTTGACTAAAGGGACCCAGCTGGTAGTGTAGGCCACGAATTACTCCATAAGATGATTTTGACTCATTATCCTGGACAAAAGTGTATTCTTTTTCTAAAAGGCTGTCCAGTGTTTTCTTATTATAACTTTCAAGAAAATAGCCCCGGTCATCTTCAAATACTTTTGGCTCAAGCATATAGAGATCTTTTATTTTTGTTTCTATTATCTTCACTCTTCTCAGCTCCTCCCATAAACATCATCAAACCTGACAATGTCCGCTTCGTCTACAAGTTCCCCTAACTGCACTTCAATAATCTCAAGCGGAATTTTTCCCGGATTGGACAATCTGTGTTTTTCTCCTGCGCTGATAAAAGTACTCTCGCCAGGTCTCAGGAAAAACTGCTGTCCGCGCACTTCCACACAGGCCATACCTTTAACAACCACCCAGTGCTCACTGCGATGGTAATGCAGCTGGAGGCTTAACTTATGGTCAGGAAGTACTGTGATATTCTTAATCTTATGCTCCGGAGAAGCTTCAAGTAAGGTATACGAGCCCCAGGGCCTGTAAACGGTTTGCCCTATGTATGCCCTTTCATCATTCCTTTCTTTAAGGGCTGAGACAATATCTTTTACCTTCTGGCTACTGGATTTAGGGCAGACTAACAGAGCATCACTGGTATCAACAATAACCATGTCTTTAATATCAATGAGCGAAACAAGCTTACCGCAACTTGAATATACGAGATTTCCATCGGAGTTCAGCATTATAGGATCGCATTCATGGACTACATTTCCTACAGGGTCCTTTTCAAACTCGTCATAAATTGCTGCAAAATTTCCCAGATCGCTCCATTTTTGCTCAAGTTTTACAACTGCGACCCTCTCGGATTTTTCCATTATTCCATAGTCAATGGAAATCTTGTCCACGCATGCATAAATCTCATTAATATCCTTTCCGTTTTCAAAACATGTGAAAACAGAAGGTGCATATTTTTTAACTTCGTCAAAGAAAAGCTCTGTATCGAAAAGGAACATCCCACTGTTCCAGAGGCAGCCTTCCTTAATATATTTCTCTGCAGTTTCACGGTCCGGTTTTTCTCGGAATTCCGAAACCCTGTAACCTGGCACACAGGCTTCTGAGGGTTTAATATAACCATATCCTGTGTGAGGAAAAACAGGAACAACGCCGAAAGTAACCAGATAATCTGAAGCAAGATCCTCAGCCGAAGCAATTGTCTGCATTGCAACTCTATCAAGGACATGATCCGAAGAAAATATTCCTACTACAGAGCGCCCATATTTTTTTTCAATTTCTTTCATTCCGAAGAAGATCGCAGGGAGAGTATTCTTGCCTTCTGGCTCGATTAAGACATTCTCTGTGGGGAGTGAATACCCTATTTCCTCAATCTGGCCGATTACGAAAAATTTTTGAGCTTCGTTCGTTACAACAAAAATTTCGGAAATATCTGAAATTTCAAGGCATCTGAGGACGGTTTCCTGAAAAAGAGACGTATTTCCAAACTTCAAAAACTGCTTGGGATACATTTCTCGGCTGAGAGGCCAGAGTCGTGTTCCTGAACCGCCTGCAAGAATTATTGATTTTATACCTGTCATCTCCTTTAGATATCGGTTAAAACGGATGCTATCTTAATAATCGAACTGAAGGTATATAGCTTAGATTTTATAATAGCTTAGATTCTTAATAGCTTAGATTCTATAATGGCTTAGATTCTTAATGCTTAGGTTCTATAATGACTTAGATCCTATAATAGCTAGTCTAATATTAGACTCCAGATAAAAAGGTATAGGCACACTGAAAATACGAGATCAAAGCAATATATAATGAAAGTCATTAAATAATCTTTGCACAGAAAAACGTTTAATATATTCATTTCTTGCATGGCAGCATGGTATTTTTTCAAAAAGAAAATAATTGATTAAAGAGAATTATTGATTAAAGAGAATAACTGATTATTAATATTATTTTTCAAGAGATACCAGTTACTTTCGTACTTTCATTTATATAATATTTTCAGTTTCATCCATATCATATTTTCAGTTTCATTCATATCATATTTTCAGTTTCATCCGTGTTTTCAGTTCGCACTCTCAGGTACTTTGAAAACCCATTGTCTATTATCTGAAGGAAAGTCACAATCGTAGGCACAATAATATTTTTCCAGCAAATAATAATGAATAGAATCAATGAAAATGGAAAATAAAGTAAGATAAAAGAACCCAGAAAATAAAGCATGATAACAAATCAAGGAAATAAAAAGGCGAGCAAAAATGCTTAAAATGAAAAGGAAAGAAAAGAACAAAAAAGGTCAAATAAAAACCTTTATTTATAAATTTTTCCTCTGTTCTTTCTTTCCTTACCTCAAAAATATTCAGGATTCTTTTTTCCCATTAAGGGTCTTTCATTCTTCCTCATCGTATTTGTCACAGCTTCATCGTATTTGTCACAGCTTCATCGTATTTGTCACAGCTTACGATAGGGTTTTTCCTTGACTTTACCTCTTTTTCTATCGGGCCCGGAGATTCAGTATTACTCTTCTGGACTAAGAGTTTCCTCTTATATTCCTTCAATCTCCCAGTGTTTTAATCGTCCCGGCAAAAAGGTAAAAAATAAGTGAGATTATTTGCAGGTATCAAGGAGCGATCTCTTCTTGCCACCTCTGGCTTCGGTAGGATGGATCGGATCGACGTCAGCTACTTCTTCCCCATCCTTTTTCTCTAACTTCTCTCCCTTTGTACCTTCTCTTTTTTCTTCAGGCATTTGTTTAACCCCCATATCTATGAATTCGTCTCAGTTGTCGTTTCTTCTTAATCCGCCTGTCAGAACGAAATCACTCAGCTTTTTATAGCCATTTAGCTTTTTATAGCAATAGAGTGGATGAACTTTCTTCAGCGAATAAGTTTCCCTTTCAGGCAAAGGCTTTAAACTTTCAAGCTCAAATACGGCCATAAAATTCGGTTATCTCTCCGGATATGGTTTGTACTGAGTTTTTGTACTGAGTTTGCTTTATTCCCCCTCTCTAACAATTGACTACCTGATATAATCTGTTCAGGGATTACCCCTTAATTTATTATACTCACTAGATTTATTAAATTATTGCAACAATGGTCAAAAAGGTAAAGAATGTCCAGACTCTTTTAAAAGGAAGTATTGACAAAAAGGGCGCTTATAATTCAACAAAAAATAATCCAGACGGACAAAATAATTAAAATTATTTGGGAGAATATATATCCCATTAATCAGTATAAGGAGAACGTCCAGGCGGAAAAGCTCGGGAATCTAAAAAATCCGTGAGGAGATCCGCGATATCAAAATTTATCTATTTCATTTGCTCTAAAAAAATTTCTTTTACTCAGGAAAATGTGATCTCATGGCATATAAAGTATTGAATAAGGAAGAAATCGCTCCGTCGGTGCACAGGATGGTAATAGATGCCCCTGACGTAGCAAAGGCTGCAAAAGCCGGACAGTTCATAATCCTCCGAATTGACGAAAAGGGGGAAAGAATTCCACTTACGATTGCTGATTTTGACAAAGAAAAGGGCACAGTAACCGTAATATTTCAGGAAATGGGCAAGACTACAAAACAGCTTGCAAAGTTTTCTGCAGGCGAGTTTCTCGAAGACGTCGTCGGACCTCTTGGCACTCCTTCCGATGTAAGGAAACTTGGCACTGTTATTCTTGTAGGTGGAGGAGTAGGAGTTGCCCCGGCTTATCCCCAGGCAAAGGCTTATAGCAAAGCGGGCAACAAGGTAATTTCCATTATAGGAGCTCGAAACAAGGACCTTCTTATTCTTGAAGACGAGATGAAAGATGCCAGTTCTGAACTGTATATTGCAACCGATGACGGATCAAAAGGGCACCACGGATTTGTTACCGATATAATGAAACAGATTCTGGATAGCGGGGAAGAGGTTGCAAGAGTTGTAATTATTGGACCCCCTATAATGATGAAAGTAGGGGCAGGAGTAGCTGCTCCCTATGACGTTGAAATTCTGGTCAGCCTTAACTCTATTATGGTAGACGGGACAGGTATGTGCGGCGGTTGCAGGGTTACAGTTGACGGAAAAACCAGATTTACCTGCGTTGACGGGCCTGAATTTGATGCACGGAAAGTTGATTTTGTTCAACTCATGAACAGGCTTGCAATGTACCGCGGCGAAGAAACAAAAGCTGTGGAAAAATACGATGAAGAATGCAGGTGTGGACTGCACTAAATGGAGGGGATGAAAAATGCAAGAATTAAATGGAGAAAAAACCGTAAAAGCAAAGAAAGAAAGGACCCCTATGCCAGAACAGCCTGCGGAAGAGCGCAGAAAGAACTTTAATGAGGTAGCTCTCGGCTACACGAAAGAAGACGCTCTTGCCGAAGCCTCTCGCTGTCTCTCCTGCAAGGAACCAAAATGTGTTGAAGGCTGCCCTGTGAATGTGGATATTCCGGGCTTTATCAAGCTTGTCTGCGAGGAAGACTTTGCAGGGGCAATCGAGAAGATTAAAGGCACAAATGCCCTTCCTGCCATCTGCGGTCGTGTCTGCCCCCAGGAAACTCAGTGCGAAGCTCTCTGTGTCCTAGGAAAGAAGGGACAGCCAGTTGCTATCGGAAGGCTCGAACGTTTCTGCGCTGATTATGAGCGCCAGCAAGGGGTAAAGGTTCCGGAAGTTCCAGAGCCTACAGGAAAGAAAGTAGCTGTTGTAGGTTCAGGGCCTGCAGGCCTCACTGCCGCAGCAGACCTTGCAAAGCTGGGTCACAAAGTCACTGTTTTTGAATCACTTCACAAAGCCGGCGGAGTTCTGAGTTACGGCATTCCAGAGTTCAGGCTGCCAAAGGAAATTGTTCGGCAGGAAGTTGAGTACATTGAGAAACTCGGAGTCGAGTTCAAGCCCAATTATATAATCGGCAGGATCAAGACCTTAGACGAGCTCTGTGACGAATTCGATGCGGTCTTCATGGGCACTGGTGCAGGTCTGCCGAATTTTATGGGAATTCCAGGCGAAAACTTCAACGGCGTTTACTCTGCAAACGAGTTCCTGACCCGTGTAAACCTCATGAAAGCCTATGACCCTGAATATGATACCAGAGTCAGGCTTGGAAGGCACGTTGTGGTGGTTGGTGGCGGAAATGTGGCAATGGATTCCGCCCGCTCAGCCCTCCGCCTGGGCGCTGAAGAAGTCAGCATAGTCTATCGCCGTGGGGAAGAAGAGATGCCAGCCCGCAGGGAAGAAATCGAGCATGCTAAAGAAGAAGGCATAACCTTCAGGCTCCTTACAAACCCTGTCCGCATCCTTGGCGACGATAAATTCAATGTTACTGCAGTCGAATGTATTAAAATGAAACTCGGCGAGCCTGACAAATCTGGCAGAAGAAGCCCTGTCCCTGTAGAAGGTTCGGAATTCACTATTCCTGCCGAAGTTGTTGTTATCGCCATAGGCACATCCCCGAACCCCATGATCTTCAAAGGCTCGGAAGGCCTTGATCAGAACAAAAAAGGAACTGTTGTCGCAGACGAAGAAACCGGTGCAACCTCCAAGTGCGGAGTCTTTGCAGGCGGAGATGTTGTCACAGGCGCAGCAACCGTTATCAGTGCAATGGGCGCTGGCAAGAAAGCCGCAAAGGCAATTGACGAGTATTTGAAAGAGCAGTGAAACCAGATTTTTCTGGTTTTCTTTTTTAATTAAAAAGCTATTAAATTTTGCAATTTTCTATTTTTTTGAGCGAGTGAAAACACTAACATAACAGATGTAAAAAGTGCCCTGTGCGTATCTCATACTTTTTTTACTTTTGATTTTAGCTTATCGGTCATAACTTGCGTATTCCTGGATAATATGGAATAATTGAGTTCATAAAAGTAGAGTATGGAAGAATGCAAAAAAATAAGAGGGTTTAAATTCACTCAACGGTGTGAATTTTAACAATATGCAAAAAGAAATTATTACATGCCAAAATTATCTAATATTTGATCATATGACTGTTCAAGCATACAGATCCTGCCGTCTTTCCCTAATCCGAAGTCGAGAGCGATTGCAAATGGTCGATTAAAATCTTTCGCAGTGTCGCAAAGAGCTATCAAATGTTGTCGACTAACTCCAAAAACAGCACAATCCTTTGCCCCATCGGCTTCTAATGCTCTCTCAGCAGACTTTTTCGATATGAATAATGCTATCGCCCCATTAAGTGCTGTCTCCCCATGAGGATTATATTTCGACATATATAGTGCTATCTTTTCACTAGGTGAATAACATGAACCTTTATTTTTCCCATCTTCAGTTACTTCCATAATCGTCCAAAATGGATCTCCATATGTATTTTTGTCTGGCAAAAGCCATTTCATATGGTTAAGAGTTAGTGGATATATATTTGGCAAATCTTCAGTAGTTATTAGCTCTATCCCATAAAATTTTGCTTCTAGTTTAGCTCCTTTTTGATATCCATTCGCAGCGATCATAAAACCAGTCTTAATATTGCAGCCATCAAGTTTTTTGCTAAAAGCCTGAAGCTTTTCTTGTTCTACATTTTTATTGTAATTTTTACATTCAATTGCGACTTTATGAGTTACTCCTGCTATTTCAATTTCACAAAAAACATCGAACTCTTGTAGGGTTCCAGATTTTGCTTTTTCTTTGTGGTTCTTTATAATTTTGAAATTTTTTAAATGCTCGTTTTGCAATAGAATTGAGTAAACGTTTTCGACATTATTCTCTAACTTCTTGCCTTTTTCTTGCGGCTCGGCCATATTTCCTCCTTAGTAGATCTTGAAACTATATTCTTTCAGAAGAAAAATACAGAAAATATTATTCCAAATCATATTCAGCTAATATTTCATCGTATGAATGTTTTAACGCAAAGAGACATCCATTTGAGTCAAGTGACAAAACGCTGCTGATTAGTATTTCACATTTGAAAAACTGTGACAGGAGACAAATCCATTTCAATTGTTGTCGACTAACTCCAAAAACAGCACAATCCTTTGCCCCATCGGCTTCTAATGCTCTCTCAGCAGTCTTTTTTGATATGAATAAGAATATTGGCCTGTATCTCTCGTGGACGATAATTTCTAACATATTGAACTCGTCACCATTGAGCGAGTAATATGAACCTGTATTTTTCCCATCTTTAGTTACTCTCATAATAGTCCAAAATGGATCCCCATGTACATTTTCGTCTGGCACAGAACAGACCGTGGCTAAAAGCAACATTTCAGGTATATTTGGTAACTGATCATCAGTTATCAGTTGTATACCATTAAAATCCGCAAACTTCTTAGCTCCTGCATTATAGCTTTTAGTGGCTAGAATAAAACCAGTAATATTATTGCATTCGTTAAGTTTTGACTTAAATTCTGTGACCATTTTTTCTGTTATTCTTTTATTGTAATATTTACATTCTATTGCAGCTTTAATAGATACTCCTGCTACGTCAACTTCATAAAAAATATCAAATTTATGTTTGAATCCTCCCTGTCCAATTTCGATGTGATTCTTTTCAATTTTGAAATTTTTTAAATTATCATTTTTTAACATACGTTCAAAAACGCTTACAATATAATCCTCTAGCTCTTGCTCATTCTCTTCCCACTTAGACATTTGCTTAGACATATTTCCTCCTGAGTATAGCCTACAATCAACTTTCAGCATAATCACAACTAGTCGAAAAACGTTGAGAATGCAGGATTTATAATAAAGTCTTTTATTCCCAAATTCTTAGGAATTCTTTATACAGAAAGAATGAATAATAACTGTTTTGTTTTTATTCAAAATTATATAATATTAAAAAAATAATATATGTTTCGAAAGGCTGATTACAGTTTTTACATGTCCTCTTAATCAGGGTTCCCTTTTTTTCCCTGCCTGGGCCTTTCTGGGCTCCCTGACTGGATTCTCTTCATGCTCCTTGGTTTTACTTGCCTTATCTCTTCAGTACTGGCCTCTAATCGCCTGTACTCAAAGCTCTTGAAGAATTGAGCATAGAAGTCAATGCAGGAGCAAGAGAGCTAATTATAAATATTATAATCATTATAATGATTATCATGCAAGACGGAACCACAATTCAAATTTCAAAGAAAAACCGCGACGAATTGAAAAAAATCGGCTCTATGGGTGATGACTACAATACCGTCATTGAGAAATTAATCAGAGAGTATAGGAATCATGAATATAGATTGAAGATAGACCGAATTGCGGAAGAAGCCAAAAAACACTTTAAAGAACACCGCGAAGAATACGTGAGCGTGGATGACCTTTAAAGTTTTCATAAAAGCAAAAGTTCTTGATGACCTGCCACAAAGTAGAAAAAAACAAGTTGCTGAAGCTTTAAAAGATCTAAAAAATGGGTTTCAGGGCGGTAATAAGTGCAGAATAGAAGGTTATAAAGAAGATGTGTACCGCCTTCGAATCGGGAATTACAGGGCGTTCTATACCGTTGATTTTGAAGAGAATGCAATTGTTGTTTTTGACATCTTGACACAAGAGCAAGCGCACAAAAAATACGGTCGTCTTTAATTCTCACTCATTACCTGACGTTTTGATTTAGCATGAAAGTGCGGGATAAAACTGGCTCCCGAGGCTCCTTTTGATATTTTGCTCCTTATCATATCTAAGTCTTGTGTGGCAATTCACGGATTCGTTTAGCATAGTTTGAAAAACCAAAATTAGGACAACCTTACTACCCAAGTAATGACGAGATCAATAATCAAAAAAAGATAAGGTGAAAAGTACTTTCATTTGTTTGTGCCTGTTATTCGAAGAATATCATGTGCGTTTTATATACAAATACTTCATTTTTGGGGTGTAAAAAACCTATCTAAATCAACTTCAAGAGGTTGAAAATAAATAAGTAAAATGATATCACAATTCAGTTTAAATTTATTAAGATTAGTTAGTTATGAAGATTTTTACAAAGCTAAATTTTGTAATGTTCTATTTTTTCGAGTCCTGTTCCATATTTTAGATTGTGCTCTTGGTATTCACACTCTTTAAAGTAAAACTTGCATACTTCAATTAAAAAATCATGTACTTCATTGAATAGCTTTATTGCTCTTTTTTGATCATAAGACTGCTTTGCAACAGATCGAATTGCAGGAATTTCAGAAACAGGCAGAAATTTTGGTTTTATCTTGCCGGATCTTATGTTTTTCATAAGGTCTCCAATGGCTTCTGCAGATATTTCGCTTTCAAATTTAATTGGCCAAGTCGGCATGTAAATACCATTCATAATATCAGCTTCATCATCATGTTGATACGGATTTCTGATTATATCTTTGAATTTTCGAAGAAATAAAATATGTTCTTGGCTCATTAATTTGTGAGTTTCTATTTTTTGTAGGCAAGGACCAAATGGTTTGCTAAAATACTCTCCAAGTTTGAGTTCAATCCTTTCCTTCATAACTGCTTCGAGTAATACGCCCATCATCACTAAAGAAGCATTATAACGGCCTATTAAGAGTGCTTGATAACAATCTTGATAAAGAAAAAGCAACCGAGGATTCGGCAAATCATCTGAAGTTAGTTCCGGACGGAGAAAAGGAAAAATTCCCTCTGCATTTTTATACCAAGCATTCTTATAACATTCTTATAATTTTCTAAATCAATAAAGATGCAATTTTTACACTTGGGGCAAATTAGTGAATCATTTATTTCTTCCATGAAAACTTCTTCACCATTTTGATTCAGACAAAAATCACAAATTTTCTTGCTGGTTGACAATGCATCACCTACATCGTAAGAAAAGATGATTAAAAAATATTTAAAAGCATAGGTGAAGAGAGTTAAAAGTCGTAAAAAAAGGAGAGTGCAGTCAATTTAAAGATTTTCTACCACTATTTTCAATAGTAAAATTACGACAAGAATCAATATGAGAGTCCAAATGAGCGGTAAAATAATTCTCAGTAAAAAGTACAGTACTATTGCTATGAGAATTAGCTGAACTAAAGATGACCTTCTTCCAGCACGCATGAAGCGACGATTAAATCCTCTAGCCATTAAATACACCTTCTAACTTATATTCTGTTTTATTTCAGTTTTATACTTTCTGCCCGGCAAACAATATAAAAAATAAAACCATGCCTTACCAGATTTTTAAGAAACAGGTCTGCTGGGAATCGAACCCAGGTTCGGAGCTCCGGAGGCTCCAGTGATATCCTCTACACTACAGACCTTCACTATCAAAAAGTTAAGATCAGTTCGTTAACAGAAACCATAATCAGTTAACTGGCTGGTTATAGTGCTAAATAGCTTATAAACTTAATCCTTAATTATATTAAAATATCCTTTTATATTTAATATTTATAAACCATTAAAAGGAAATTTAGCCTGAGAATCTCAGGATAGTTTACTCTTCCCATTTCTGGCCGTACTTTTCATCAAACACTATTTCGGATAGGGCTCTACGTGTTGAAGTCCTTTCTTTTGGAGCCGGTTCTCCGATTGCAAGAACTGCCATTAGCTCAAGATCGGAAGGGCAGTCCAGAATGGAATTGACTTTCTCTTTTTGGTTCAGGATTTCTCCAAGCCAGACTCCGCCAAGATCAAGATCACAGCAGCTGAGGAGCATATTCTGGATTGCAGCCCCTATTGCCTCGAGATCTTTTGTCCTGTTGTAAGAAGTTTCATTGTCCAGGAAAGTCGCAATAAGCAGAGGAGCTCCTGCCACGATACCTGTGTAATGAGTGCATTCCGAGAGTTTCTGGATAGTCTCACGGTTTCGAATAACAATGAAACGCCAGGGCTGGTTATTCAATCCGGAAGGTGCCCATTGGCCTGCATTAAGGATAGTGTTGATATCTTTCTTGCTAACAGGTTTGTCCGTAAACTCTCGGACGCTCCGTCTGTTAAGGATAGTGTTAATGACTTTGCTTTCTCCTTTTACTGGCATTACTTCCCCTCCGGATTGAATTTTATACTTCCAGATTTATGAATTTTCTGTCTACGGGTTGTCAATTACTGTAGAATCAGTCGTCGTCAATCTCTCTGTTGAGCCAGGGAATGTTTGCACGGATCTGCTTTCCGACGACCTCAAGCTGGTGTTCCTTTTCCTGGCGTTCCATGGCTTTGAGTACTGGGTGGTTAACCATGCCTTCAAGCACGAATTCCTTGGCAAATTCGCCATTCTGAATTCTTTTCAGGGCTTCACGCATGGCTTCGCGGGACTCATCATTAATAATCCTGGGGCCAACGGTCATGCCACCGTATTCTGCAGTGTTTGAAACGGAGTGCCACATTCTCTCAAGCCCGCCTTCATAGATAAGATCCACAATGAGCTTGACTTCATGGCAGGTTTCGAAATAGGCCATTTCAGGCTGGTATCCTGCCTCAACAAGTGTTTCAAAAGCGGTCTTGATAAGAGATGAAAGGCCTCCGCACAGGTCAACCTGTTCTCCGAAAAGGTCGGTTTCGGTTTCTTCACGGAAAGTGGTTTCATAGACACCTGCTCTTGTTGCACCAATTCCTTTGACGTATGAAAGAGCAATTTCCCTTGCATTTCCGGTTGCGTCCTGGTAGACTGCAATCAGAGCCGGCACTCCGATGCCTTCGGTGTAGGTTCTTCTTACAATGTGACCAGGTCCCTTGGGAGCAGCCATGAAAACATCAACGTCTTTCGGGGGGACAATCTGGTTGTAGTGAATATTAAAGCCGTGTGCAAAAGCAAGTGCGTTACCGGCTTCCAGATTTGGCGCAATTTCAGAGTAATAGACCGAGGCCTGGTTTTCATCCGGAAGGAGGATCATGATAACATCTGCAGCTTTTGCAGCTTCTGCCACAGTCATGACCTTCAGGCCATCATTCTCGGCTTTTGCCCAGCTTGAGCTGCTTTTTCTGAGTCCAACAATAACATTGAGTCCAGATTCATGGAGATTACGGGCGTGAGCGTGACCCTGGCTTCCATAGCCCATTATTGCGATAGTCTTGTCCTTAAGTGCATCAAAAGTAGTTTCGTTATCATAAATTATCTTTGCCATATTAGATTCTCCTGATGAATTTTTTAGTTTTTGAGCAAAGCTCCTAATCTTTTTTGGGGAAGTATCTTAGGAAGTATAAATTGTGAGATCCGTTCGCTTCCCTGAGAATTAAGTTGACTTAAGTCGATTCTCAAGAAGTTGCTTTCTTCAGAAAGGGACAGCTTTTGAAGTTTCAGGAGATGCCTGAAAACCCAGGCCTACTTTTAATGAAGCTTTGGGGGTTCTAAAACGCTTCTGGCTGCCCCAATCTGTAAAAATAATTAAGCAGCTACCTTTCTTTACCTGTCCTTATTATTTAAACCTTCTTTGGGCCACGAACCAGAGCAATCTTACCTGTCCGGACCATCTCCTTAATCCCGAACTGCCTGAGGAGTTTTTCAATTGCCTGAATTTTGGCTTCATCCCCGGTTACTTCAATAGTTATGGATTTAGGAGCTACGTCCACTATCCTTGCCCTGAAAATATTTGCAATCTGGATAATTTCGGTCCTCGCACTCACGTCGGCTGAAACTTTAATGAGGGCGAGTTCCCTTTCTACAGAGTCATCTCCTCCGATGTCCGAAACTTTGATCACATCAACGAGTTTGTTAAGCTGTTTTGTAACCTGTTCGAGCACATGGTCATCTCCATCAACTACTATAGTCATTCTGGAGGTTTTGGGGTCCTCTGTGACTCCAACAGCCAGGCTTTCGATATTGTATCCGCGTCTTGAAAAGAGCGAAGCCACCCTGGAAAGGACTCCAGACCTATTTTCCACAAGGACTGCCAGTGTATGTTTCATTACTGTTCCTCCAGGTCGAGAACTCTATCAGTTTTTGCCGTACGCAGATTGGGCATAGCGCAGGGAGTGTCTGCATGCTCTTCAATATCAAGGATTTCGTTGATTGCAGCTCCTGCCGGCACCATAGGATAAACATTTGCCTCGCATTCAACAATCACTTCGACAACAGCAGGCCTACCTGAATTGACAGCTTCTTCAATTGCAGGCCTTACTTCAGACGGCCTTTCCGCACGCAGTCCAAGAGCCCCATAGGCCTCAGCAAGTTTGACGAAGTCAACACTGCCCTTAATAAATGTCTGGGAATACCGTTTGTCATAGAACAGTTCCTGCCACTGTCTGACCATACCCAGATAACCATTATTAATGATCACAGAAACAACCGGAATGTCGTTCTGGACTACAGTTGCAAGCTCCTGAGAGTTCATCTGGAAAGAGCCATCACCTGCAATGTTAATAACCGTTTTATCCGGCTTGCCAACTTTTGCTCCTATGGCTGCAGGGAAACCGTAGCCCATTGTGCCAAGACCGCCTGATGTAATGAAAGTGCGGGGTTTTTTATACTTGAAGAACTGAGCAGCCCACATCTGATGCTGCCCGACCTCAGTAACTATAATTGCGTCCTTGCAAGCCTCAGATATTTGCTCGATGACAAACTGAGGCATTATGACATCAGATGACATCTGTTTATAGGTAAGTGGATATTCCTTCTTCCACTGTTTTATCTTTTCAAGCCATGCTTCGGATTTGCAGCACTTGATATATTTATTCAGGGACTTAAGTACCTGTTTTGCGTCTCCGACGATTGGGATCTGGACATTTACGTTCTTTGAGATCTCAGCAGGGTCGACATCGATGTGGATAACCCTTGCATTGGGGGCAAAGGACTCGAGCTTTCCGGTCACACGGTCATCGAACCTTGCGCCCACGGCAATAATAAGATCAGATTCCTGGATAGCGTAGTTTGCAGACTTGGTCCCGTGCATTCCAAGCATCCCAACATGCAGTGGGTGTTCAGTCGGAATTGCACCAATTCCCAGGAGAGTAGTCGTAACCGGAGCATTAATTGTCTCAGCCAGCTCTACAAGCTCAGCGCTGGCATTAGAACTTATCACACCGCCACCTGCGTATATAATAGGCATGCAGGAATTTGCAATTTCCTCGGCGGCTCGTTTGATCTGCTGGGTGTTGCCTTTGTAAGTTGGCTTATATCCTCTAAGCTCTACTTTGTCAGGATAGTAAAAGTCGATCTCCGCGTTCTGTACATCCTTTGGAAGGTCAATTAATACCGGGCCAGGCCTTCCGGTAGAAGCGATATGGAAGGCTTCTTTTACGATTCTCGGGAGTTCGTTTGCATCCTGTACGAGGTAGTTGTGCTTGGTAATGGGCTGGGTAATTCCCTTAATGTCGGCTTCCTGGAAAGCATCGTTACCTATCAGGAAGGTCGGTACCTGTCCTGTTAAGGCTACAATAGGTACTGAGTCCATATATGCAGTAGCAATTCCTGTTACCAGGTTGGTTGCTCCGGGACCTGAGGTAGAAACACAGACCCCGGTCTTTCCAGTTGCACGGGCGTACCCGTCCGCAGCATGAGCTGCTGCCTGTTCGTGACGCACAAGTATATGGCGCAGATTCGAATCATAAATTTCGTTATAGAAGGGGATGATTTGCCCTCCTGGATATCCGAAGATGGTGTCAACACCTTCTTCTTCCAGGCACTTAATCAGAGCCCTTGCGCCATTAACTTTTTCTGTTGACCCGGTTGTCATTATTTAACTCCTTTTTATTTCTTAATGGTGATTTAACTGGGGACTCACCTGAAGATGAGTACATTTCCAGTAAGGGTGTGTTCATTAGAAATATTTATCTCTCACACTCACATTTTTTCGTTATTAATTCTGTAAATATATCATAATCAATCATGTATATATGGATAAGGTTTTTCCTGATCCAGAAATATCAGCATTGCGTGATTTCAAGAATTTTTCCAGCAGGAAAAAGAGAAGAGGACAGAGAAGCCCTCCTGATAAATTTTTAAGTTCATTCTTTTGAAATCACTCAGCCCGGATAAGGCGGTTCATGCCGTTCATTACAGCTTCTACGGAGGCCATAATTATGTCCGTCCTGGCTCCGCTTGCGGTAACTTCTTTTCCATCCTTGGAAAGTTTTACCCTTACTTCAACAAGGGCATCGGTTCCGCCAGTGATCGAGTCTACATGATACTCTTCAAGGATAATATCTTCCGCACAGGAACGTACAGCTCTCCGGATTGCGTTGATTACAGCATCTACAGGCCCGTTTCCGATTCCTGCCTGTACAATAGCTTTATCTTTTACGTTAAGTTTTATCGATGCCGTTGGAGTCACACGGTTTCCTGACACAATGGTAAACTCTTCCATTTTTACCAGAGGTTCCTTGTAAATATCAAGTACGTTTTCTGCAATGGTGTGCAGGTCAGCATCAGTTACGTGTTTTCCCTGGTCACCCATTTGCTTGACCCGGTTGAAAATTTCTTCGGTCTGGGCATCGTCAGCTACAAGCCCCATTTCCTTTAAGGCAAGAGTAATCGAGCTGCGTCCTGCATGTTTTCCAAGTACGATCTGACGCTGCCTTCCGATATATTCTGGGGTCATCGGCTCATAGGTTGCCTTATCGGCAAGAAGGCCGTGAACATGGATTCCTGCTTCGTGAGTGAATGCGTTTCCACCTACAAGAGCTTTATTTGGTGATACGGGAATTCCTGTAAGCCGGCTTACAAGCCTTGAAGTCCGGTAGATCATCTCATGTTTGATACCTGTATTATACTTGTAGAGCCATTCCAGGCTCGTTACTACTTCTTCAAGGGATGCGTTTCCAGCTCTTTCACCTAACCCATTAACTGTTACATGGGCCTGTTTTGCCCCTGCAGCCAGGGCAGCAACCGTGTTCGCAGTTGCAAAACCGAAATCATTGTGACAGTGAATGCTAAGAGGAGCTTTCAGTGAAGAAGACAGGTCCCGGAAAATTTTGGTTGTCCTTTCAGGTACCAGAAGGCCTACAGTATCGCAAAAGCATAACCTGTCAGCGCCTGCATCTATTCCGTCGGCATAGATGGTCTTTAGAAACTCAGGGTCTGCGCGCGAGGCATCTTCCCCGCTCAATTCCACAATCAGGCCGTGGTCCTTGGCATACTCAATTACATCAACTGCGATCTGCCTTACTGCATCCCGACCCTTTTTGATTTTCGTCTTTATATGAAGGTCTGAAACAGGTGCTACAAGGTGGATAGAGTCAACATCACATTCCAGAGCACGGTCAACATCGGACTTTACGATCCTGCAGTAGCTGCAAATTTCAGCGTTAAGCCCTGCATTTGCAACAGCTCTGATAGATTCCCTTTCACCTTTGGAAGTGATTGCAGAACCGGCCTCAATTATTGAGACCCCCATTTCATCAAGCGCTCGGGCGATTAAAAGCTTCTTGTCCTTTGTAAGGGCAACGCCAGGTGTTTGTTCACCGTCTCTCAAAGTAGTATCCAGAAAGCGGACATTTTCGAATAATATAATCCCTCAGTATTTTTTTTATTGAGATAGTTTCTTCGCAATACAGGAAAATAATATCTATATAATACTTGTCATTTTATAATATTATGTCCTATTTTGCAAGCTCCAATCTATTAATACAAATATTACATATATTTTTCTCAGGAACCCGGCTTTTTCAGGAAGGTATCCAAATTTACGCCGTGGTTCTCTGAAACTTTTCCTCAATAGGTAGACCATAGTATTTTTAGTTTCCAGTTAACAAATGAAGAAACCTATACTGTTAATCTGGTATCAACTCAATTATACCATCATAGGTAACCAGAAAATCTTAACGAACTACTTAAGAAAGTGCAAAGCCGATGGACTTGAAGAAGCAACCATCGCAACGGCTGAAGCTACCTCACACCATTTATTAATTGTTGTGGTGATAAGGATCTACAAACACTTACACCAGATGACATATACGACTACTCGGATTTTATAGATAACTACAAACGGACAACTAAAGTCGGTAAAGTTATTAAGTACTCACCATTCACAAAACAGCGGATCAAAATGGAGCAGACCTGAAAATCAGTTTCTTGTGAAATCGTGTTTCCGTATATGCTTTTACTCTAACTAGATGGGCTAATGGGAGTGGAAACTTGTGTATTCCTATATTAATAGAACAACCGAGTTTAAAAAACAAGTAAGTATGCATTCATAATAAAATAGAAAAAGTTAATAATAAAAAGATTCAATTGGTCCTAATTTAGAAGGATTGAACTTATGGACATTACTCCAACCTTAGATGAAATAACCAGATGCATAAATTATTTTTTAACATTTCCTATTCCAGAAAAACTTTACCTTTTTTTAGGAATATGGTACCCTTACCTTATTACATTTCTTCTTATTGCTATAGTATTTTATTTTATTAAACGCTCACTTACATTTAGATATTATATTGATGGTGATTACATCATACTCAAAATTGTTTTTGTTTTTCTTTTGGCGAGTGTTGTTTTTGTGCCATTATGCGGTATGAATTTACTCATGCCTAATATACCGTGGGCGATTATATTTACATTCGGTTTCTTATTATTAACAATTTTTCTAATTATATTCAGTTTCTTCTACCATGGTATTATTCCCGATTATTTCCACTTATCTGAAGATAAACCATTGTTCATACACGATATATTTATACCAATAGCAAAGGTTACTTCTTTATTATTTGTTTTTTGTCTTATACTCTCCGGCGTATTAGCTATAACATCCTATGATGGAACTCTAAAAATTGGACATATATCTTATGATACTGATTCAGAGTATAAAATAGGACATCTAGTTGATATTCCTGTAAAAATGGGAGGGCCTGATACAGGATTGCTTATAACATTATCGAGTGAAAAGCCTGGGACCTTAAAAGGAATATCTTCTTTAAATTTGAGTTCAAGTGATTCAAATAATCAAATAAATAATACATTAAAATCTAATGGCTGTTTGACTGGGAAAGCAATTGATGCAGGAGAATATAAAATTGATATTAACACAACTTCGTTAGATCCTGGATATTATAATTTAAGACTCGAGAATGCTAAATATAAGCAAATAAACTCAGTAAAGACCTTCTATTTATCAAAATAAAATAAGAATTATTGCAGAGTGTAAATGATATTTGATATTACAACTTATGCTTTAATTGCTGGTCTATGTCTAACTTTTGGTCAGTATTTTAACGATGACGACGACCTAGTGAATATAAAAATGAAAAATATTCTCAAACAAAGTGTACACTTTAATTATTTCTATATAAAAAACGTCTGTCAAATATTTATTGATATATTTGATAATCTTTACTCCGATACCCTCAAATATCCCACAATTTCTAATTTTTTATGGAGTTCTATTTTTATTTGTTGGGGAGTTGTATTTTTATTTACCTTGTTTGGATATACCCTAAAATACACAAACACAATACAGGTTTTATCATTTAGTTCAGTATTTGGTCTTCTCTTTGTTATTTTAAGTATATTTGGTGGTCCTATCGGATTTAAAGAAAGCATCCTTACCCTTGATAATTTATATGATCATTTAACATATTCTATAAAGTATAAATTAAAATTAAAAAATAACCCTTATAGCGAATATCAAAATGAAAAGATTTCTTTAAAAAAATGTGTTTTTGCCAGTATGTGTTGGGCAATAGGTTTTGCTATCTTTTTTGTAGCAATGGGTATAATTATTCAACTAACTCCCAAATCATTAATAACAAGTGGCGGGTTTCCCGATATGCCCCTCCTCCATTTTGGGTATTCTGAATTTATAACATTTTATGGTTTAATCAGTTTAATACTCATTATCATTGTATTTTTCCCTACAGCTTATATGTATATTGTTTTCTCAGCTATGGAAAAATACAAATCATTTTTTAAAATTTCACCATTGGTTGTAATAATAAGTTCATTTATTACAATTGTACTATGGTCTTTACTCAAACATGATTTAATATTTCCACTTTTAAAAGATAATAATTTATATGAACTCGTTCCGTTTTTCTTTCTAAATGTACTTACCGATTCTCTTAGTATATTGGAAACCCGCTATATGCTAAACAAAGCAATATCAGGATCTAGAAAAACATTAGTTTTATTTTTATCTTTAGATTTATTAGCTTCAAGTCTTATTTATCTTATCGTACCAATGTTAAATGGTGATTTAACTCTTTTTTTAGATGCTATTTCTTTCAATGGAAAAATGGCATGGGTAGGAATATTTTATTGGTCAAGTTTATTTACATCTCTTCTTTTCTATTTATACATATTAGGATTTTTTATATTACATATACTCTACAAGTGTAGCAATAATAAATATTTTGTAAATAAACCAAACAAGTGGTTAGGGATAATTCTATTTTTAATAGTTACCACTGTTTATTTAATTCCAACAAAATTTGGTTTTGTCTTTCCAATATTACTACTAATCACTTTTTTAATGCTGCTGAGTTTAGTTATAATAATAAAATCCAAAAAATTAAATTTCAATAGTTAATTTATCAAAAATTAACGCGCGATTGAAAATGTCTATCGTCTTACCAAAAACTTCTACCGTGTTTTACTCTTTGTGACTCTAGGTAAAGCTTCATATTCAACCTGCTATTTTTCCTAAATTAGACTTTGAATATACAGCCTGCTTCTGTGTTACTTCAGTAAGAGCCTATCCGAAAATTGTTGTAATTTACTTTGAGGATTGCCCTGACTTGAGGATTGCCCTGACATTGAGTATGTGTTAATAACAGTTTTATTTTATTCTGAAAATTATGACAATTTTTTTCAAGTCGTTGTAAATCTGTGAGGTAAACAATATAGATAATTATATTAGTTTCCAGTTAACAACGTATTCTACTTTAAAAGGAATAATCTCTTTCTATGATCAATTCTTCAAAACATTAAAAATAAATATAGTAAAGAAGTTAGGGAAAAAAGAGAAAAGTAGGAGAAAAGAAGAAAAAGAAGAGAAAAAATGAGAAAATGATAAAACTGCAAGAGTTTTTCCCGCAACACAAAAAGCAAAGTGTATGCGACTCTTGCGTAAAATTACCTATTGCAGTTACTTCAAAAGGGCTTCAGAAATATTTGCCTACGTTTTCTATTGCTTTCACAATAAGGGAAACGCACGCGTCAATATCTGCCACATCCAGGACTTCAACAGGTGAATGGATGTATCGTGTGGCTATGCTGACTGTACCTGTAGGGATACCTTCTTTTGTAAGGTGTATTGAGGTTGCATCGGTTGTGCCTCCCGAACCAACGCCAAGCTGGTAAGGTATCTTATTTTCAGTAGCAGTTTCTTTAAGCCACTTAATAACCTGTGGGTGAGCTATAAGGCCTCTTCCGGACGCATCGGCTAATGTAATTACAGGGCCTTTCCCGATTTCCAGGCAAGAATCGGTTTTAGTAATGCCCGGATGGTCTCCAGGAATAGTTGTGTCAAGGGCAAGCGCAAGGTCTGGAGAAACCCCAAAGGCAGAGGTTCTTGCTCCTTTTAACCCTACCTCTTCCTGGACAGTGCCTACGGCATAGACATTTGCTCCAACTTTATGTTTGGAAAGCCGTTTCATAACCTCAATAAGGATAACAACGCCTGCACGGTTGTCAAGGGCTTTTGAAGTTATCTTTCCGTTTGCCAGAGGCACAAAGTCCCGGTCAATAGAAACTGCCGTACCTATCTCAATTCCAAGGTTCTCAGCATCTTCCCTGTCTTTTGCTCCGATATCGATGAACATATCGTCCAGCTTCACGGGCTTTTTCCTGTCATCCTCTTTCATTACATGAGGAGGCTTGGACCCGATGACTCCGGGAATTGGACCTTTTTTGCCGTGAAGTACAACTCTCTGGTTAAGAAGGGTCTGGTCAAACCATCCTCCGATCCCGACAAACCTGAGGAAGCCATTATCATCAATATACCTGACCATAAGCCCGATTTCATCCATATGGGCAGCCAGCATTATGGAAGGGCCTTTTCCTTTTTTGAGAGCTATTAGGTTTCCCATGCAATCTTTGCGCATGGTATCAACATAGGGTTCAAGTTCCTTTTCAAGGAGTTTTCGGATGTCGTCCTCAAAGCCTGAGATCCCATGAGCATTGGTGAATTTTTCAAGCAGAGATTTTATTTTTTTAAGGTTTCCGCCTTTTTCCATTTTCGAATATCTCCTGAATATCAATTAATTTAAAGTTCAAATTGATCTTAATGAGACAAATTATAATTTAATAAGGTTAATTATAATTATCCCTTTATTATTTCCCTTTATTATATGTTTTTTTACAAACTCTTTGATAAATGATTTTTTACGATCTTTTTTGATAAGCGGTTCTTTTATAATTATTCATTCTAAAGCAATTTTTTTCAAATCCTCTGATTGGCGATTAACCAGGTCATTTATACTTCAGATATACTTCAGATATACTTCAGATATTCTTAATATCAACAAATTTTATACTGTTCGCTATTCAAGTATTCAGAATTAATCTGTTATTTTTATTTCTGACAAAAGGGCTCAAGATTAATTTCAAATGGAAATGGGAAACTTTTCAGAAGCTGTAAGGACAGAAACATTAAAATCCCTTCAGGTTTATTGAGGACTCAGGTGAAAATCATATGACTGCAGAATTACCTCCTCAAATTCAGAATCAGATAGCACAGCTTCAGCAAATACAGCAGCAGATACAGGCTCTGGCTATGCAAAAATCACAGGTTGAAGCTATGCAAAAAGAGTCCAAGATGGCTCTTGACGAGCTAGGAAGACTCGCTGACGACGCAGTAGTCTATCGTAATGTAGGGGAGTTAGTAATAAAAACGAGCAAGGAAGAGTCCATTACAAAACTGAAAGACAGGGAAGAAACACTCTCACTCAGGCTTCAATCCATATCCAGGCAGGAAGAAAGGCTCACATCTCGATTTAAACAGCTTCAGGAGCAGATTCAGCAGGCCTTAGGACCCAGGGCACAATAATTTTATTTTTCATTCCAGCATAAAGGAATATTAAATAAAGTATAGCTTTGCCAAAAGTCATAAAAGACCATGCAAAAATCTCAAAATTCTTGAATCCAGGGAGATCAATGCCTGTAAAAACGATAGCCAGAGTGGACAATGGAAGTTGATGAAGCGGAGTTTTTCAACCGGCTCCTTGACTATCGGAATATTTTGTATTTGTGCCACCGGAATGCAGATCCGGACGCGGTTAGCAGTGCTTTTGCCCTTTCCGAAGCTATTGGAGGCACTGTCGGACTTGTGGACGGCTGTAACCGTGTAGCTGCTGTGCTTATAGATAGACTTGACATTGAAGTTGTGGATAAACCCAATCCGGCTGATTATGGTTTTGTCGTTGTGGTTGATACCTCCACAAAAGCGCAATTAAATGATCTGGAGCTTACCAGGTATTGCGTGATCGATCACCATACAACTACTGCTCTGACAGAAAATGCCGAATTCTTCCTGCACAGGAACAGTACTTCTACCGTAGAAATAGTTTACAATATCTTAAAAGCAATGGGAGCACCTATTAACCGGCGGGTGGGGATAGGGATGCTCACAGGAATCGTAACGGATACCGGGCATTTCAAACATGCATCGGCAGCTACGTTCCGAACAGTCTCAAAAATCATAGAGAACAGCGGCGTTGAGTATGGGGAAGTGCTGGACCTTATGGCTGCTACCCCACAGGATATTTCCATGCGTATAGCTATCCTGAAAGCCGCAAGCCGTGTCGAGCTCGATAGGGTGCAGGATATGTTGATAGCATCTTCCCATGTCAGCTCTTTCGGAGGATCTGCATCTTCCATGCTCATTAATATCGGCGCAGATATTGCTTTTGTTGGTACATCCAAAGGTGAAAGCGTCAGGATAAGTGCAAGAGCAAAGCGTGATGCCGTAAATGCCGGGGTTAACCTTGGACAGCTAATGGAAGATGTAAGTAACGAATACAACGGCACAGGCGGTGGACATTCCGGAGCTGCCGGAATCGATGTGATCGGTGACATGAAAGAAGTGCTGGATAAATGCAAGGAAAGAACAAAGAAAATTCTTGAAGCTTCTCTTGGAGGAACGTCAAAAGAGATCTCTTTTGAGGATAATATCGAAGAGTTTGAAAATGAGTGAGTTCTCAAGTAAAAGGAGGTTTCATTTTTCTGAATATAGTCAAAAGAGGTTCATTTTTCTGAATATAGTCAAAAGAGGTTCATTTTTCTGAATATAGTCAAAAGAGGTTCATTTTTCTGAATGTAATCAAAAGAGGTTCATTCTTCAGAATATACTTCAAAAATCCCTTAATTCATATATACTTGAAATCTTATTTTGTCTCATAAGACCAGAGTTCGACAACTATATCCGATAACTGAATCTGGTAACTAAATCCGGTAACTGAATACGGTAATTGAATCGTAACTGAATACGGTAATTGAATCCGGTAATTATAGAATTTATCGGCATGAGTAAAACTGCCGAATTATCATGAGATTTATATCTAATTACTCGATGAACTTTATCTCTTTATGCATCCAGCTTTCAGGTTTACTTTAAAAATCTTTTTTCGGCCTAACAGCTAATATTTATATGAGAATCTAGCTTAAACTTCATGTTAATCCAGCTAATCTTCATATTATATCTGCCGGAAGTATATCTCCGTTGAAATTAATAAACTTAAAAATAATAAACTCCGTAGTAAGAAAGCAATCGGAGTAATAAAGCAATATTAGAGAGATAAAGAGAACCGAAATATGACCTTAAAGCGGCATGAAATGAGATGTGCAGGAAAAAAGCTAGAAAATATCGGGCCTGATATCGAGAGCCCAGAACATAAGATATACAGAGTGTGAAAAAATGCCAGAATACTGGGATCCTGAGATAGAGACAATGCCTGTAGAGGATTTGAATAAGCTGCAGGAAGAAAAGTTGAAGCAACTTGTACATTATGTGTATGAAAACTCTCCTTTTTACAGAAAAAAGTTTGATGAACACGGGGTTAAGCCGGAAGACATCCAAACTCTTGAAGATATCAGAAAGTTACCTTTTACAGTTAAGCAGGATCTCAGAGATACCTATCCAACTGGTATGTTTTGCGTCCCTAACTCAAAACTCACTCGTTTCCACGCTTCTTCAGGTACGACAGGCAAACCTATAGTCGTAGGGTATACTCAGAATGACATTGATGAATGGGCAGAATCTCTCGCGAGAGGATTTACTTCTGTCGGACTGAAGAAAAATGACATCCTTCAAGTAAGTTACGGCTATGGGCTTTTTACAGGCGGGCTTGGTGCCCATTACGGAAGCGAAAAATTGGGTGCAACCGTACTTCCTACAAGCTCCGGAAACACCGAGCGCCAGCTTGAGCTTATGAGAGACCTTGATGTCACTGCTATAGCCTGCACGCCTTCTTACTTCCTTTATCTGATCGAGACTGCAAGGAAAGAAGGTATTAGTATCAGGGATGACACTAGATTAAAGATGGGATTTTTCGGGGCCGAGCCCTGGTCCGAAGAACTCAAAAAACGTATAGAAGACGAATCCGGAATTAAAGCTATTGATATTTACGGAACGTCGGAAATGAGCGGTCCTCTCTTTACCGAATGCTCAGAACAGTGCGGGATTCATATCTGGGCAGACAAATTCCTTGTCGAGATTATTAATCCCGAAACAGATGAGCCTGTTCCTGATGGCGAAATTGGAGAACTCGTAATCACGACTCTCAATAAAGAAGCTCTTCCTCTAATCCGCTACAGAGTAAGGGATCTTACACGAAAGCTCTCGGAGCCCTGCATGTGCGGAAGAACACATCCCAGGATTACACGCATTAGCGGGCGTTCGGATGATATGATTATCGTGCGCGGTATCAATGTGTTCCCAGGACAGGTAGAATCGGTCCTTATGAAGATTCCTGAAGTAGGGAACCATTTCATGATCATTGTAGACAGGATTGGACCCCTTGACTCCATGAAAGTCCAGATCGAAATGCAGGAGTCTGCTTTTAGCGATAAAATGTCAGACATGATGGCACTTAAAAAGAAGATTTCAAGTGCACTTAAAAGCGTACTGAATCTCGCAGTCGAGGTGGAGCTAGTGGAGCACGGCTCCCTGCCCCGCTCTGAAGGAAAATCAAAGAAAGTTATCGACAAGCGAAAGATTTGAAAGCTTCAAAGAGAGAAAACAAAACCTGCAACTATTACTGTCCTGCAGGTTTCACTTTTTTTGTGGACATTCTCTCAGATTTCTTTTATACTGTTGAACCAGACGTAACGTAAAGTTCTCATATGTAATATAAAATAGCTAACAACGATGTAATATAAAATAGCTAACAACGATGTAATATAAAATAGCCAATGCAGAAAATATTTAAGCGTATATACAAGAACAATATCAGTATATAACACTCTAAATAGACGGTTTACTGCTGAGTTGATTATAACTGGTTATAAGCTTAAAAACTGTATGTAAGCTTAAAGTATACATAGAGACTATATTATATTTGACATAGGGACTTATATTATACTCTGGTAAGAAGACTATAAAAAGAAGTAAGAGAGAATAGGAATAAACAGTATACGGACATAGAACAAGCAATATAAGGACATGGGTGCTGGAATGGAAGATAAAATTATAAAGCAAATTTCCCTTTTTGCGGAAAATAAACCTGGCAGACTTGCAAACGTCGCAAATAAAATGAAAAGCGCCGGCATAAATATCAGGGCATTTACTATTGCCGAGTCAGGAGACTTCGGAATAATCCGCATGGTTGTGGACAGATCCGACTATGCTCACAGAATACTCCATGATGCAGGGTTTACCGTTTCCGAAACCAGTGTTCTGGGAATCGAAATGAATGATGTCCCTGGCAGCATGTCCCGTATTGCAGAAGTGTTTGGAAAAGTCAAGATTAACATTGACTATGCATATGCCTTTGTCACCAGGGATCAGAAAGCCCTTTTAATAGTTAGGGTCAATGACATTGAAAAGGCAATTAAAACACTTGAAGAAGAAGGTATCAAGCTCATAAGCATGAAGGAACTTGAAAATATCTGATTTTAACGAAAAAACGGACTTTCCCAAACAAGCGTTTTTAGAGAAAAACGAAATGATCCAGAATCTGACGCATTTGTGCTCCTGGGATTCTGGAGATACTTCTTTTTATAGCTTCTGGCTTCAGGACAAAACCTTAATAAGAGGGTTTATAGTCTGCAACACTTCTTTGAGATTCTAACCGGATAAATAGATATACGTGATAAATATAAAAACTACAAATAAAAATAGAACAAGAAAAAATTGCCAGAGGAACAGGTTACCGGTTTGACTACAATGATGGAAAATAAAACTAACTTACAGGAGAACGCACAAAACTCCTTGAAAAATAAACTTGGTGGAGTCCATACTACAATTATTGGGGGAAGGGCTGGTAAAAAACTTGTAAAGCTTGTAAGCCAGCACCCTGAAGTAAAAAAGGTAATCCCAACCGTAATTTCCGTAAAAGGCATTGCAGGAGGCAGCCTTACTGGAAAAGTACTGCGTGCGGATGCGAGAGGGAACTTGAGGCTATTGCTCTCTGAAGGCAGGAGTTTTCAGGAAATAAGACTGGTAACAACAGTTGGGACCGCTGAAGAGGGAGATAGAATTATGGATGAACTGAACGAAATCTTGAAAACTGCCTTCTGAGGCGTTAAAGGAGAGACAGGTAATTGGCCTTTATAGGGATTGATCATGGCACAACTGCAATGCGTTTTGCTCTCATAGAAGGGGAAAGTACCCATACCTTTGAACTTGAGAGGGCTGAGGCAGCAGCCATGTCCGAAAATGAAATTTTGACCTCGCTTGAGGAGCATTTTGGAATTCGGCGTGAGACAATCAACCTTATTGCACTGACGTACTCGATGGGTGATGGTTTTTCCACAATTAAGGATGTCAGGAACCTTGAAGGAAGAGGGCTCAAGAGTATTGAAGGAGCGGGAAAAAAGACAGGAGGAGGCACAAGAGTTTTTGATGCCATCCGGCACTCGGGAGTTCCGGCAATAGCAATCCCTGGCCTTCATACGGAAAGCAAGGTAGATCCAAGAATGAAGGTATTTTCCCATCTTACAAGTCCCGAGAAACTGGGAATTGCTTACCACATTCTGTGCCTTGGTTATAATAACTTCGTGGTTTCCGATATAAGTTCAAACACTGTTACTCTTGCCATTGCCGACAGGAAGGTAATTGGAGCAATCGATGCTTGCATATTTGCCCCAGGTGTTCATCACGGACCCCTTGACCTGCAAGCTATCAGGGATGTAGATAACGGATACCGCACCGCCAACAAGGCTTTTATGGAAGCCGGAGCTTTGAAAATGACTCCCTATAAAGATAGGGACGAATTGCTTCTTGCAGCCGAAGATGAAGAAAGTCCTGCTCTCCTGGCCCTTGATACTATTTCGCTGTTTGCAGCCATGGAAATTGCATCAATGCAGCTTCTTCTTAAGGACTATGAAACAATCGGAGAGGTTTTTCTTGCGGGATCCGTAGGCGAATTTGAATATGTGCAGAAAAAAATCCGTGCACATCTGGGGCAAGAATGTCAGTGTCTTGGAAAGTGGCATGCTGCAATAGGCTGTGCTGAGATCGCACGGGATGTTTTTGCAGGAGAGAAAGAAATCCTTGGTGTAGAAGTTAACTACCCTTAAAAAAGTGAGAACAGAATATCAAAAAAGGACAGGCATAAATCAGGTCTTTTCTATGGATTCTTCATACATACTGTCCTGATATTCCGATGCATCAATTTTTCTTTCACCTGACCCCATTCCATCGGACTCATCATAACTGCTCATTCTGTCTTTCTTCATAAGAATAACATAGTCCGCAGAATTCTTTAACGCTGTGGAAAAACCGGGTTCAACTCCAAAAATGATAGTTTCTTTGCCGTGCTCATTTGCTTTGTTCAACAGCGGCTTGAAGTCAGCGTCCCTTGTAACGATTGCAAGAGTATCAATATTAGGATTATATACTAACTCCATGCCCTCTACTGCGAGGCGCACATCAACATCGCTCGAACAAATTATAGGTTCAAGTCCATGATTTTCGATAGCTTCCACAAGCTTGTCAGAGGCGTACTGGTTAAGAAAAACGCGCCCGATTTTGATATTCCCATAATCTTTCAGGACGTCCCTTATCTCCTCAAGATTTACATCAAATTCTTTTCTGAGAATATTCGGGCCATCCACTAAAAGTCCTATTTTCCGCCTGCCAACTTCTTTTTTCGAGCGGAGGTATTTTGATATTGAGTCGATTCCGCTTTTTACAGGTTTCATTATCAATGTCCTCTGTGATCTTACAGTTCACGGAACCTGTACCTTATTTGTTTGCGCCATATGATCATACAGCACTAACTCTGGGGGAAGCTACACTTCCAGCAGCCCTCCAATCTGCCGATACAGAGTTTATGCTTCCGCGATCAGTTTTTGAGGTTTAAAGTTCCGAATTTCTAAGATTTATATCTTGATACCGCAATTTTGCATTCAATCCGATGATACCTTATATCTGCTTTTTGTAGTAAAACATTTGCATATTAAGGCAATCAAAGTTTGCAACTCTATCCTTCTATAAACGACTGGATTAAAACACCTGAGAATCTTCTTGTGAACATAGAGGAAGAAACTCCGGCAGAACAAAAATCCCGATCTATAAAATGTAGATCTATAAAACGTATTAATTTTATTTATAAATTGTTGGAAAAGGGTCCCTTTTTTACTTCCCGAATAACGTATGGTGATTCCTTGAGTTCAAAAATGTTTTCCGTTCTTCTTCCTTTTTTGCGCCTGAGGTACTGGATTTCTCCAAGCTTCTCCAGGAAAGCCTCATAAACTTCCATGAACTGCTCAAACTCCGGGTCAGTAAGCTCTATCACTCCTTCCCTTCCCGCAAGCCAGTCATAGACTTGGAGAAGATTAATTTCTCTTACCCTTTTCAGATTTTCATCTTCAGGTTTTTTTTCAAAGTACAGGGTCTTTTTCAACTCTGGGGACCAGGCTGCAAATAGTCTCCTGATATTCAAAATCAGGATAGGAATTTTCTCTCCTGGCTCGGGTTTCGGATAGTAGTATGTGCCCTCTAGAAGGTCATTTCCTTCCAGAGTTACCACCTGCCTATGTATCTGGATCTCAGAGCATTTTCCTGAATTTTCTTTATGCGGAAACCCATATACAGACCTACAAAGAGACCGCTAAGGTGGGCTGTATGGGCTATCATGTCCGATGAGTTAATCATCAGAAAGTCAAATAGAGCAAAAAGCACCAGGGCATGTTTTAACTTCATCGGGACGAAGTAAACATATACACGAATATCCGGCTCAAGTATTGTAAGGGCTGCAAAGACTCCATAGATTGCTCCACTTGCGCCAACCATTGGGCCAGGAGATATATTGAAAATTGGCTGAGTTAAAAAGGTATATCCTATTGCCGATAAAATTCCGGCTGTGAAAAAAATTGCCAGAAGCTGTCTGTTCCCTATCCGTCGCTCAAGTGCAGTCCCGAAAAAGTACAGGACGAGCATGTTGAATAATAGATGGACTAAACCGTTGTGTAGAAATATGTATGTAATAAGCGTCCATGGCCTTGTTATAAGATAATTTGGGTCAAAATAAAAAGCGTTAAAATAGGCATCACCTATGCCCGGAATCATTTCCAGGAAGAATGAAAGTGTGCAAAGGGCAATGATTGCTATTGACGGGCTTGCGAAAATATAGTCTTTACCTGCCACCCGTTCCACCTCCAGGGATGTAAGCTGCATTAAGGTCAAACATATTTCCAATTACTCTCCGGTTTATATTCTAATTACTTTCCGGTTTATATTCTATACTCTCCAATTTATGTTCCAATATATTCTTCGGTTTAATATCATATAACACTGCCTTAAATTTGAAGCAATTATAAAATTTGAGGCGCTTAGAGTATCATCACCTGTAACCCAGATGAAGAATCTCAGCTTAGAATGATATCGGTAATATCGTTTTCATTGACTTGATCATTGATATTTACATCACTTTAAAACTCTTAATTCTAATAACCGTTTATAAATTAATTGCGTGCTTACTTAAATGCTTTATACGTAAGCCAGTAAATTTTCCGGATACTATAGCTTAGCCGTCCACTTTATTTAAAATTCCGTTTTTCAGAGGCCTATAACTAAGTAAATTTCCCCTTGTCTAAGCTTTCGATAAAATAAACCGGAGGTTAAAACTCGTGGAAAGAGCAAAATCAATTCTTGAAGAGTTGTGCTCATTATGTTCAAGAATGAACCTATTCAAGAGTGAACTTATTGGTATTTAAGAGTGAACTTATTGGAGAATGGATTTATGCGATTTTTTAGCTGAATATATATTATTTTAACTAAAAAATAATCCGATTAATATTCAATTAATAATATTATATTTATGTGTTTCCTGTCAAAATGCAAAAATAGTTTACGGCGTTTACTGTGTAAAGCCATATGACAATGCTATGTCTATAAATAATTTTCCATTTATTTATTTGAGATATATTTATATAACTCGAAATATTATTTCAATTTTATATCTCCTGCAAAGATAAGTTTTGTTTAAGGAGCAGTTCTTTATTTGGTAACAAATATTTACATAATAATTTGTTGTGAACACGAGTAAAAAGCGTAATTGTTAATAATTAATAGCACAAAGAAGTAACACATCAGTGTTATAATGGTTTTTACTGAAAAACCCACATCTACAGGCACTAATCTCTTTTTTGTACCTATAATTACAATAAACTTGTAAAGTCAACTGATTTTGAACATTCCCACTTTACCCATCTCGAAATGCGTGTTACAAATTAGAAAATATTATATAGATTTGGTACGTTAAGACATTTAATTAGTGTTTATTATCCATCGGTAGCGACCTCTGCTTAGGATTAAGGTCTCAATCGTTGGCAAAAACGGTTTTTTTGAGACAAAGGGCGTAAAAATGGCTTTGAAGTGTGAATAAGCCCTAAAAACGACTTTTATATGGAAATATTTCCTCTAAAAACGACTTTAGCTGGAAAAACGCTGGTAAAATATTTGTTATTTGAAAAAAAGTGGTGAATAGTGTTTTACCAGATGCGTATTTACTTACACGGTTGTAACTTTAAGCAGACGGCAAGGAGTGTTTGGTAATTACAAATATGCCGAAGAATTAAAAATTGCAATCGTCTTGATGAAGTCGACTTTATACAAATTTAGGAGGTAAAGCTCAAATGAGCAAACTAACTACCGGGAGTTTTTCTATAGAAGATCTGGAATCCGTTCAGATCACTATTAACAATATTGTAGGGGCAGCAAAGGAGGCTGCTGAAGAAAAAGCAAAGGAGCTCGTTAACGCAGGTCCCACACTTTTTGCAGGACTTGAGTCTTATAGGGATGACTGGAACTTCAAACTGCTTGACCGTTACGAGCCTGTTATCACCCCTATGTGTGACCAGTGCTGCTACTGTACCTATGGACCCTGTGATCTCTCAGGGAACAAAAGAGGTGCTTGTGGTATTGACATGCTTGGTCACAATGGGAGAGAATTCTTCCTCCGCGTGATTACAGGTACTGCCTGCCATGCAGCTCACGGCCGCCACCTGCTCGACCATTTGATAGAAACCTTTGGAGAAGACTTACCCCTCAACCTTGGGCAGTCCAACGTGCTTACCCCAAACATTACAATCAGTACCGGGCTTAGCCCGAAAACCCTTGGTGAAGTTAAACCGGCAATGGAATATGTTGAAGAACAATTAACCCAGTTACTTGCAACAGTTCACGCCGGCCAGGAATCCGCAGAGATTGATTATGACTCCAAAGCCCTCTTCAGTGGTAGCCTTGACCATGTAGGCATGGAAATTTCCGATATTGTACAGGTTACAGCCTATGATTTCCCGAGAGCTGACCCAGAGGCTCCCTTAATCGAAATAGGAATGGGAACAATTGACAAGTCCAAGCCTTTCCTCTGTGTTATTGGACACAATGTCGCCGGCGTCACCTATATGATGGACTACATGGAAGATCACGACCTGACCGACAAGATGGAGATCGCTGGGCTCTGCTGTACTGCAATAGACCTTACAAGGTACAAGGAAGCCGATAGAAGACCCCCATATGCAAAGGTCATCGGTTCAATGTCCAAGGAGTTAAAGGTAATCCGTTCTGGAATGCCAGATGTCATTGTTGTAGACGAACAATGTGTTCGTGGTGATATTGTACCTGAAGCTCAGAAACTCATGATTCCGGTAATTGCATCAAATCCCAAGATCATGTACGGGCTTCCGAACAGAACAGATGCCGACGTTGATGAGACCATTGAAGAACTTAGATCCGGAAAGATTCCAGGCTGTGTAATGCTTGACTATGACAAGCTTGGAGAAATCTGCATCAGGCTCACGATGGAAATGGCTCCGATCCGCGATGCTTCCGGTATCACTGCAATTCCAACAGATGAAGAATTCACAAACTGGGTTATGAAATGTGCAGATTGTGGAGCCTGCATGATTGCGTGCCCAGAAGAACTGGATATCCCCGAAGCTATGGGATTTGCAAAGGAAGGAGATTACTCATATTTAGATATATTACACGACCAGTGTATCGGTTGTCGCCGCTGCGAACAGGTCTGTAAGAAGGAAATACCAATTCTCAACATAATCGAAAAGGCAGCCCAGAAACAGATTTCTGAAGAGAAAGGCTTGATGAGAGCTGGCAGAGGCCAGGTGTCTGACGCTGAAATCCGTGCAGAAGGTCTTAACCTGGTTATGGGTACCACACCGGGTATTATTGCAATTATCGGATGCCCGAACTATCCAGAAGGTACCAAGGACGTTTACTACATCGCAGAGGAGTTCCTGAAAAGAAACTTTATCGTAGTGACGACAGGCTGCGGAGCAATGGACATTGGTATGTTCAAGGATGAGGATGGTAAGACTCTCTATGAGAGGTTCCCAGGAGGATTTGAGTGTGGGGGACTTGCCAACATCGGATCTTGTGTCTCTAACGCTCACATCACCGGTGCAGCCGAGAAGGTCGCAGCTATTTTTGCCCAGAGAACTCTTGAAGGCAACCTCGCCGAAATTGGAGACTACGTCCTGAATCGTGTAGGTGCCTGCGGACTCGCCTGGGGTGCATTCTCTCAGAAGGCGTCTTCAATCGGTACCGGATGTAATATTCTTGGTATCCCTGCAGTACTCGGTCCTCATTCCTCTAAATATAGGAGAGCTCTTATTGCCAAGAACTATGAAGAGGACAAGTGGAAAGTTTACGATGCAAGGAATGGACAAGAAATGGCGATTCCTCCAGCACCAGAATTCCTCCTGACTACAGCAGAAACCTGGCAGGAAGCAATTCCGATGATGGCAAAGGCATGCATCCGTCCATCAGATAACAATATGGGCAGATCCATAAAGCTGACCCACTGGATGGAACTCCACAAAAAGTACCTCGGATCGAAACCAGAAGACTGGTGGAAGTTCGTCAGGAATGAAGCTGACCTCCCACTGGCTACCCGTGAGGCGCTCCTCAAGGAGCTTGAAAAAGAACATGGCTGGGAAATTGACTGGAAGAGGAAGAAAGTCATCTCCGGTCCAAAGATCAAGTTCGATGTCTCGGCACAGCCTACTAACCTCAAGAGACTTTGCAAGGAGGCCTGAGTTAAATGGTTGATACTACCAAGAACACAAAGCTCTTTACCAGCTATGGAGTGAGTACCTCAAGAACTGTATCTCCTGAAATGGCTGCAAAGCTTATCTCAAAAGCAAAGAGGCCGCTCCTTATGGTAGGAACCCTGACTCTTGAGCCAGAGATCCTTGACCGTGTAGTAAAAATTTCAAAGGCTGCAAATATCCCTATTGCTGCAACCGGGAGTTCTATGGCAAGTCTTGTTGATAAAGATGTAGATGCAAAGTATATCAACGCACATATGCTCGGCTTCTACCTGACCGATCCGAAGTGGCCCGGTCTTGACGGAAACGGAAACTACGACATGGTCATAGCCATAGGGTTCAAGAAGTACTACATCAACCAGGTACTGTCCGCAGCAAAGAACTTCAGTAACTTGAAAACAATTGCGATTGAACGAGGTTACATCCAGAACGCAACAATGTCCTTCGGGAACCTGAGTAAGGCAGATTATTATGCTGCTCTGGATGAACTTATTAACGCATTATAACTTTGATTTAGGAGGCAAAATATAATGGCAGAATTCCCATTTGAGATTTCCCCAATGTTTGAGGGAGAAAGAGTACGAAAGGATGGAATGTTTGTTGAACTCGGTGGTCCAAAGTCCATGGGTCTGGAACTTGTCCGTGCAAAAGATCTTGACGAGATCGAAGATGACAAGGTTACAATTGTTGGTCCTGATCTCAAAGAAATGGAAGAGGGTAAAACCTACCCCTGGGCAATGATTTTCAACATCGGTGGAGAACTTGTTGAAGCTGACCTTGAGTCTGTCGTTGAAAGGCGTGTCCACGACTTCGTTAACTACTGCCAGGGCATTATGCACCTGAACCAGAGGTACGATGTCTGGATGAGAGTTTCCAAGGATACAGCTGCAAAAATGGATTCCTTTGATTCCTTCGGCAAAGCTGTCATGATGCTTTTCAAGACCGAGCTTCCCTTTATTGAGAAGATGCAGGTTACCTTCTACACCGACGAGGCTGAAGTCGAAAAACAACTGGAAGAAGCAAAGGAAATCTTCAAGATAAGAGACGCCAGGACAAAGGACCTCCACGATGAGGATGTCGATGTCTTCTATGGATGTACTCTCTGTCAGGCTTTTGCTCCCACCAACGTCTGTGTTGTTTCTCCAGACAGAATCTCCCTCTGCGGTGCAATCAACTGGTTCGACGGCCGCGCAGCCGCAAAAGTAGACCCAGAAGGTCCGCAGTTCGCAATTGAAAAGGGTGAACTTATCAATGCCGATACCGGTGAATACTCCGGTGTCAATGAGATTGCCAAGAAACTTTCCAGTGGTGAATATGACAAGATCAACCTCCACTCCTTCTTCGAATACCCGCACACTTCTTGTGGCTGCTTTGAAGTAGTCGGATTCTATATCCCTGAGGTTGACGGTATCGGCTGGGTTAACAGAGAATACCAGGGAATGGCACCCAATGGTCTTGGCTTCTCAACAATGGCTGGTCAGACAGGTGGCGGAAAGCAGGTCGTAGGTTTCCTCGGTATTGGTGTCAACTACTTCTATTCTCCAAAGTTTATCCAGTCTGACGGTGGCTGGAACAGAGTTGTCTGGCTCCCTGCTATGCTCAAGGAGAAGATTGCCGAAACCATTCCTGAAGACATTAAAGACAAGATCGCAACTGAGAACGATGCAACTGATATCGAGTCTCTGAAGGCTTTCCTGCAGGAGAAGAACCACCCGGTCGTTGCTAACTGGGCATCTGAGGAAGAAGAGGAAGAAGAAGAGGAAGAGGAAGAAGAGGAAGCAGCTGTTTCAGCAGCTCCAATGATGATGCCATCTGCCGGCTTCCAGATGCCTGCAATGGCTTCCATGCCAATGATGCCTGCTGGTAAAGCTGGTGGAATAAAGATCACCTTCAAGAATGCAAAGATCTCCATTGACAAAATGATCGTCAGCGAGAAGAAGGAATAAATGTAGTTGGGCGACGATAGGTAATCGCCTAATACGAAAAACAATCCAACGGGGTATTCTGTGACACAAGTAATTGCAATAACGGGAAAAGGTGGGACTGGTAAAACAGCGGTAGCGGCTCTTTTGATCCGCTCCCTTTCCAAGAAAGGAAAGTTTCTACTGGCAGTTGATGCAGATGCAGACACTAACCTTCCTGAAACTCTTGGCTGTGAGAATGTAAAAACAATCGGAGATGCAAAGGAGTATTTACAGGCTGAGATAACCAAGCCAAAGCCTGACCATCCCGACATGAATAAAGAGGCGGTGCTTAAAAGCAAGATTTATGAGATCATCGAAGAAATGCCTGGTTATGACCTCCTGGTTATGGGCCGGCCCGAAGGGTCAGGTTGTTACTGTTATGTAAACAACCTTCTTCGGGGCATCATGGATAAACTGATCATTAATTATGATGTGGTTGTCATTGATGCAGAAGCTGGTCTTGAGCATTTCAGCCGGAAGATTATCCGAGACATAGATGACCTAATTGTCGTAACAGACGCTTCTCGAAGGGGATTCCGGACTGCAGAGAGAATTCATGAACTTGTGGATGAACTCGACTCAAACATTGGTAGAATTCACGTTATTGCAAACAAGGTTACAGATGCTAACCGCGAAAAGCTTGTCAAACTGGCAGAGGATCTTAAACTTAATATGATAGGTATGATCCCACTCGACCCAAAAATTGAGGAAATGGATATAAAAGGCATACCTCTCTTTCAAATCTCGGATGACTCGGTTGCTGCAGTAGAAATCGAAAATATCGTAAAAAAACTGGGATTCTAATCCCGGTTTTTTTAGAGCTATGTATTGTAGAAAACCGTGCAGGAAATAAGATACAGATACCTTTAAAATGCAGGTCCCCTGCCCGTTTTAAAAATTTGAAACAATATTTAAAATCATATAAAGTAATGGAGCAGAGTTTACTTCTGCCCCAATTTTTCTTTCCATATAGGGAAGAATCTGGAAGTAAAATCTGTATTATTTCTTATTTATATAGTCACTCATCAAAACGGAATATTTACGGAAAAGGTGAGGTTTACATGGCAAAGAAAGTTAAGTTATCAGATATGACAGACATGTTCAAGGACATGGAGATATTAGCCCTTGAAGGTGTAACCATTGAAGGGGACATTGAGCTTGATCTTAGTGGACTCGGAGGTGGCTTTGACCCGATGCTTGCTGCTCTCCTTGGGCAGGAGAATGCAGTACTTGCACAGCACTTCGCAAGACTTGCTAGCATGTTTGGTGTCCCTGTAGGTTTTGGTGCCGCTGGTGCTCCTGCCGCTGCTCCTGAAATTTCTCCTGCTCTTGCAGCCCCGAAACTTAAGGATCTCATTCCTGCCAAATTCGATGTTGCAAACATTTCAGAATGGGCAAGCCAGATTCAGGAAGTCCCAATAGGCAACACCTCTGCCGACGGCGGCAGCCGTGGCAAGAGGGTCATGCTCGGTGGCGAGAAAGCTCTTCCTTTCTTCCCTGACGCCCCAATGCCCAACAGGAACCAGGTTACCATTGATGTATTCGATATGAGAATTGGTCTTGCAAAAGCTGTCAAGGTGAACTATGATGAAGTAATGGACAGCCCTGGAGAATGGGCAAAGAAGAATGTTGAGAAGTTCAACGCCGACATGATTACAATCCACCTGATCTCAACAGACCCACTGATTAAGGATACACCTGCAAAGGAAGCAGCCAAGACTGTAGAAGAAGTACTGCAGGCTGTTGATGTTCCAATCGCAATCGGCGGTTCAGGTAACCCACAGAAAGACCCCGAGGTTCTTGCAAAAGCTGCCGAAGTTGCCGAAGGCGAGCGCTGCCTCATTGCATCTGCCAGCCTGAACCTCGACTATGCCAAGATTGCGGAAGCTGCATTAAAGTATGACCACGATGTTCTGTCCTGGACCCAGCTTGATATGAACTCACAGAAAGAACTTAACAGGAAGCTCATGAAGCAGTGCAACGTTCCAAGAGACAGGATCATCATGGACCCAACCACTGCCGCCCTCGGTTATGGTCTCGACTATGCCTACACCAACATGGAGCGTATCCGCCTTGCCGCCCTTATGGGTGACGATGAACTGACTTTCCCAATGTCTTCTGGTACCACTAACGCCTGGGGTGCCCGTGAGTCCTGGATGGTTAGCTCCCCACTGAAGGAAGATTCTGACTGGGGTCCCAGAGAGTACAGAGGTCCTATCTGGGAAATCATTACAGGTCTGTCCCTTGCCATTGCAGGAAACGACCTCTTCATGATGATGCACCCAACATCAGTTGCTGTCCTGAAGCAGATTACCCAGACATTATTTGGTTCAATGGAGGCAGAGCCTGTTGACATTGCTAACTGGATCGGAGCGGAGGTGTAAAACATGAAGATAAACAGCCCATTAGAAGCTTACAAATACCTCCCGCAGACCAACTGTGGAGAATGTGGTGAAGCAACCTGTATGGCATTTGCTTCCAAGCTGATAGACAGGTCCGGAAAGACAGCAGACTGCTCACCTTTGATGAAAGAGAAGAAGTTTGCAAAGAAGCTTGCAGAACTTGACAGGCTCCTTGCACCTGAGATTCGTGAAATTGAAATCGGAGTGGGTGACAGAGCAGTCAAGATCGGTGGTGACGATGTTCTTTACCGTCACAAATTGACCTTCTTCAACAAAACGAAGATGTTCTTCGATGTTACTGACACAATGGAAGAAGCTGCCCTTGTTGAAAGAGTAAAGAATATTGCTAACTTCCGTAAGTTCTATGTCGGTCGCAACCTGCTCCTTGACGGTGTGGCAATCAGGTCCGTATCAAACGATCCTGCAAAGTTCGCAGCCGCTGTTAAGAAAGTTGCAGAAGTTGGCATGCCAATGATCTTCTGTTCCTTTAACCCTGCAGTTCTTAAAGCAGGACTTGAAGCCGCAAAGGATGCAAACCCACTGCTCTACGCTGCAAACAAGGACAATTGGAAGGAAGTAGGCGAACTAGCCCTTGAATACAATGTGCCTGTCGTTGTTTCAGCTATAAATGACCTTGATGGCCTTAAGACTCTTGCAAAAACCTTTGCAGAGGCAGGTATTAAGGACATTGTCCTTGACCCCGGAACTTATCCAACTGGTAAAAGCATGAAGGAATCCTTTACCAACTTCCTGAAGATCAGGAGAGCAGGTATTATGGGAGATACCGAGATCGCATATCCGATCATGGCTCTGCCGTTTACTGCCTGGATGGCTGGAATTTCCGACCCTGTCAGCGCCTCATACTGGGAAACTGCAATGGCTGCCGTATTTACTATCAGGTACGGTGACATTATGATTCTCCACAGTATGGAGCCATATGCCACGCTGCCTGAAGTCCACCTGGCCGAGACAATCTACACTGACCCAAGGACTCCTGTAGCTGTGGACTCAAAGATGTACAAGGTAGGAAACCCAACAGCGGACTCACCTGTGCTCTTCACCACAAACTTCGCTCTGACTTACTATACAGTAGAGAGCGACCTTTCCTCAAACGACATCGACTGCTATCTGCTTGCAGTTGACACCGATGGTATTGGTGTGGAAGCCTCTGTTGCCGGTGGGCAGCTGACTGCTGACAAAGTAAAGGATGCCTTTGATAAATCAGGCTTTGACCTTAAGAAGGATGTTACCCATAACAGTGTAATCATTCCTGGTCTGGCTGCACGTCTACAGGGCGACCTTGAGGACAAACTGGGCGCAAATATTCTTGTGGGCCCAATGGACTCCGGAAGGCTGCCTGGCTTTATGGAGAAGAACTGGCCTCCAAAGAAATAATCAGAAAATAAAGTTGAATATTAATATTCCGTGTCATAAAGACACGGAACTTTCTTTTTTTAAAAATCGTTGAAATTATATTTTTGTTACTTTTCTAGTGAACTTCATACTAAGGTAGCTTTTAGCTTTCAGAAAAACGAGCCTATGTAACTTAATTTCTAATATTTTCTGATACTTTTAAACTCAAGAAATATTTATATAAGACAAACACTAATTTAATAGACATCTAAAATATAATTTTTAAATCGAGTTATAATCAAGTCATAACTTAGTTACATTATAAAGAATATGTACTCTTTGCTAATTTTGCACTCTAATAATTGGGGGAGCCTGAATACTAAAAGGAAATTAGCAAATCCAGCTATTTTTAAATAGCATGAGTAAGCTTAACAGGTCAATTGCTTAAATATACTGCAGAAATTTTCCTTCCTGATATTTTAAAAATTACTCTTCCAGGAAGGATATTGTTCAAGAATATTGTTACTATTCCAAGAAGATTATAAGTAAGGATTGCAGATGAATTTTATCACATGCCCGAGATGCGGTAGAGAATGCTACAGGCTCTTTGACTCAGTTTGCAAGGACTGCTTTTTTGAGACTTTCAAGCTGATTGAATTGCCCAATGTACTCCATGTAAGGATATGTTCAGCTTGCGGAGCACACTTTCATAGAGGCCGGTGGGAAGATGTTGGTAATATTGAAGATGTGGTGCTAAAAGCTGTAGAAGATGCCCTTTTTATCCACAACGAAGCCGGAGATGTGGAAGTCTACCTTGAACCCAGAGAGATTACGCCTTATATGTATATGGTAAGAGCTGAAGTCGATGCAGTGGTCAGAGAAGAGCCGGTGCACGCAGAAGCTGAGACTGAGGTAAGGATTCAGCGAACAGCTTGCGATATGTGCAGCAGGGAGTCAGGAGGATATTTTGAAGCGATTATTCAGATCAGGGCAGCAGGCAGGTTTCCTACAGAAGATGAGATAAAACGCTCTATGGCTATTGCCAGAGAATCCATGGAAAGCATGAGAAAAAAGGGTGACCGACTTGCGTTTATAAGTGAAGAAGTGGAGCAAAAGGGAGGAATAGACTTTTACATGGGTTCCATGAATGCCAGCAGGCAGATATGTAGGCTAATCACCTCAGAACTTGGAGGTAACTTTTCTGAATCTCCTACCCTTGTAGGAATGAAAGATGGAAAGAATCTTTACAGGATTACTTTTGCTGTACGTCTTCCCGAATTCGGGCCAGGAGATGTGATAAGGTTCAGAGGAAAGATTATTCAGATTAAGAGTTCCGGAAAAAAGGTTAACGGGACTTCCCTTGAGGACGGCTCAAGATTTATCTCAACCCCTGAAGAATTAAAAGGAGCAGAGAAAATAGGCAACATGGGAGATACGGTTTTAACAGTGCTGGTCTCAATCGAAGACAACGCAATTCTGGTGCTCGACCCTGAAACGTATGAGACTGTTGCCATAAAGAAACCTGTGTCGTTCAATGCAGAAGCAGGAAGTGATATTCCTGTCCTGAAAACCCCTTATGGGATCTTTGCACTGGCGCATTCTGAGATTCCGCAGGCGAAATGAATGGTCCAGAAAGAGGAAACATGCAGAATATCCTTGTAATCGGATTTGATACCCGAAATATTGTCTGCTCTGCAAGTCGTGCTGGCTATACGGTCTGCTCTATAGATGCTTTCTGTGATCTTGACCTTCGGGAATGCGCTTATGCATCAGCATTTCTCGAGTGCAGAACCATACAGGAACTGCACCAGCTCGAAGCTTCCCGGATAAAGGCTCATATGGCTGAGTTTGGACTTGAGTTTGATGCCCTTGTTCCGGGTTCGGGACTGGAAATGCTTGACCATAATGATTTCCCTTGTCCCGTACTTGCCAGCAGTCCGGATGCCATGCAGAAGGCCTCAGATAAACTTTATCTCTCAGAAAAGCTTGAAGACCTTGGAATCCCTCATCCACGCTGCTATTCCCCGGAAGAACTGGATGCAATAGAATATCCAGTTATGATTAAGCCATCTTCAGGCGGAGGAGGAATTTTCAACCGAATTGCCAGGAGCAGACAGGAGCTTTTAGCCATCCTTGAGGAATTACACGGGCTTAATCCGGAGCTTACGGAAGAAACCATTGTTATTCAGGAGTTTCTGGAAGGAACACCTTCAAGTGTTTCCCTGCTTTCTACAAAGAACGAAGCTCTGTCAGTGGCTGTTAACGAACAGCTTATAGGAATACCCTGGCTTTCGCGGTTGCCCTTTGCTTATTGCGGGAATATAACTCCTTTCAGGACCAATCAAGCCGAGGAAATGGAAGCTCTTGCTGAAGAATTGGTTCTTGAGTTCAAGCTTCTGGGCTCAAACGGAGTGGATTTCCTGGCTTCAAAAAAAGGGCCTGTAGTACTTGAAATAAACCCGAGGTTTCAGGGAAGTCTTGATACTATCGAGAAGGCGATGAATATTAACCTTTTTGAGGCCCATGCTGGCTGCTTTAGAGGAGAACTTCCTGAAAAACCCGAAGCTAAAGGTTTTGCTGCAAGAGGGGTGATATACTCAGATCGAGAACTTTTTATAGATCGAAAGCTCATGGAGCTCATTCTGAGGAACAAAGGCGCTGACATTCCTTCTCAGGGGACCGTTATAGAGCCTGATGGACCTCTTACTTCCCTTTTTGCGTGTACCTCTACCAGGGAAGAGGCATTTATATCGCTTGAAAAAGGGGTAAACAGGATAAGGGTTTTTATTGAAAACCAGATGAAAAGAGAGGATACCTGAGATTTGCCGAGAATATGTGAAAATTAAAAGTTAAGAATGTTCAATTTTTTCTGGCTAAGAAATATTTCCGGAAAAGGGGAATGTAAATTTTAATACTGGTATGTCCAATTCATACTGGCATTTGCGAGGTGAACATATTGGTCGATTTAAATGACAAGGTAATTAGAGGATACCTCCTGAGCCTTGTAGGGGAAGACGGGCTACAAATGATTGAAAAAATGCCTGAAGGCGAGGTTACGGATGAAGAAATTGCGGCAAAGACCGAGGTTCTGTTGAACACCGTGAGGAGAACTCTCTTCATATTAAACGAAAACAAATTTGCGATATGTCGTAGGGAGAGAGATTCAAACAGTGGGTGGTTAACATACCTCTGGCGCCTGGATTTTTCTGACATAGAGCACCAGCTTATGAAGGAAAAGAAAAAATTGCTCCGCAACCTGAAGACCCGCCTTGAGTTCGAAGAAAATAATGTTTTCTATATGTGCCCTCAGGGTTGTGTTCGCCTTCTTTTTGACGAAGCTACAGAAACCGAGTTTCTTTGTCCCATGTGTGGAGAAGACCTGGTCTTCTACGACAACTCCCATTTTATTGATGTCCTGAGAAAGCGTGTAGATGCTCTCAGTTCAGCGTAAGTGATCTCCCTTGATTACCAGAACCGAAGCAATAAAACTGCTTGAGGAAAGCGGATGTGCCCCAAATGTGATAGAACACTGTAAGGAAGTCGCATCACTCGCAGTTGAAATTGCAAATAAAGCAAAAGCAGCAGGGCATAACGTAAACCCGGAACTGGTAGAAGTCGGGGCTCTTCTTCACGATTTAGGGAGGTGTAAAACACATAAAATCGCTCATGCAGTAGAAGGGTACAGGCTAGCCAGGATCGAGGGAATCGAGCCCGAGATTTCCGAAATAATAAAAAGACATATCGGGGCAGGAATCTCAACAGAAGAGGCAAGGAGTTTAGGGCTTCCGGAGGACGATTATTTTCCACGAAGCCTTGAGGAAAAAATAGTTGCCCATGCCGATAACCTTGTTAAGGGAACGAGAAGAATTACTGTAGCTAAGAGAATTGAGCTCATGCGTAAGCAAGAGGTACCCGAAAATGTGATTCAGAGAATAAATAAGCTTGCTGAAGAGGTCGAGAGACTTTTTCTTTAAATTTTGGATTTTTCGAGATATCGGGAGTTTTGAATCTCCTGTAAACGAAAAGAAATAAAATTATTTTGCCAAATCTTCCTTCGAATTTAAATATAGACGCTTTCAATAAAAAAGAGAAGGAAAACTTATATATAGCGATATTAATAATGAGATAATGAAGTGCTAAATCCTGCTATTTAAGTTAAAAATACTTACCTCACTAAAACATTTTTTTTAGCGACATTTTCTCATTTTTAACTTATTATGAGGGTATGTTTATGGATAATGACAAATATCTAAAGGGCACAACTACCGTAGGAGTAGTTTGTACCGATGGTATCGTGCTCGCAAGTGAACAGAGAGCCACAATGGGGAATTTCATAGCAAGTAAAACTGCAAAGAAGGTTTACCAGATCGACGACCTTGTAGCAATGACTACTGCCGGTTCGGTAGGGGATGCCCAGCAGCTTGTGCGGCTCGTAAATGTGGAATCACAGCTCTATAAGATGCGTAGAAACGAGTCGATGACAATAAAAGGTATTGCGACTTTAATGTCAAACTTCTTAAATTCCAACCGTTACTATCCCATGATGGTCCAGCTCCTTATAGGGGGAGTTGACAAAAATGGGCCTGGGATTTACTCACTTGACGCTCTTGGTGGAAGTATCGAAGAGACACGAATTTCGGCTACAGGTTCCGGTTCTCCCATGGCATATGGGGTGCTTGAAGACCAGTACAGAGAAGATATGACTGTAAAAGAAGGCCTTGACCTTGCTATCCGGGCGATCCACAATGCGACTAAAAGGGATTCAGCGTCAGGAGAGAACATTGATGTAGTGGTGATTACTAAAGAGGCGTTCAGGAGGCTGGACCCTGAAGAAGTAAAATCCATAAGAGCTTCATTACCTAAATAACTTAAACTGTTGGTTTTTATTTTAACACTAAACTAACATCTTTTTCAACCTATCGTTTTTCCAATATCTATATACTTTTCCATTTTTTGACAAAAAGGAAGATTCTTGATGCCTATTGAAGATGTGCTATTAGACCTCAAACATAAAATTGAGAAAAATCTACCCGCGGGAGTTACAATCACCGACGTGGAATTTGAAGGTCCTCAGCTTGTTCTATATACTGAAGAGCCCCGCAAATTCGCGGACGACGGGAACATTATTCGCAACCTCGCAAAAGAACTCAGAACGCGGATTGCCATGCGCCCTGATCCCAGGGTACTTGCAACTGCTGAAGACTCTATTTCTATAATCGAAGAAGTTGTTCCAAAAGAATCCGTAATCTCAAGCTATTATTTTGACCCAGATTCCGGAGAAGTAATTATTGAAGCTGAAAAGCCTGGTCTTGTGATAGGAAAGCACGGAGCAACCCTCCGTGAGATCACAAAGCAGATTGGCTGGATTCCAAAGGTTGTGCGGACTCCCCCTATCAAATCCCGTACAGTAAAGAATGTAAGGGAATTTATGAGAAACAACCTCAAGGAAAGAAAAGAGATTCTTAAATCAGTGGGGAGGAAGATTCACAAAGAGTGTACCTCTAAAGATCAGTGGGTAAGGGTTACATCACTTGGGGGCTGCAAAGAAGTGGGGAGGAGTTGTTTCCTGCTCTCTACTCCTGAGTCCCGAATCCTGATCGACTGCGGAGTCAATGTAGGTTCGGACGAAAACATGACTCCTTACCTGTATGTTCCTGAAGTTTTTCCGTTAAACCAGATCGATGCCGTGATAGTTACTCACGCCCACCTGGATCATCAGGGGCTTGTTCCTTTGCTTTTCAAATTCGGATATGAAGGGCCTGTCTACTGTACGCCCCCTACGCGGGATTTGATGGTGCTGCTCCAGCTTGACTACATCGACGTGGCAGCAAAAGAAGGGAAAAAGATTCCCTATGAGTCAGGCATGGTAGCAAAGACTCTCAAACACACAATTCCGCTGGACTACGAGGAAGTAACGGATATCGCTCCTGATATCAAACTGACTTTCCATAATGCAGGCCATATTCTGGGGTCAGCTATTTCTCATTTCCATATTGGAGACGGGCTCCATAATGTCGTCTTTACGGGAGACTACAAATATGAGAAGACGCGGCTTTTTGATCCTGCTGTCAATAAGTTTCCGAGAGTCGAAACTGTTGTCAGTGAAGCTACTTATGGAAATTCCAATGCTTTCCAGCCCTCACTTAAGGACGCCGAAAGGCACCTGCAGATGGTAGTTAAGAACACTGTGGAAAGGGGAGGAATTTGTATCATCCCGGCTTTTGCAGTAGGTCGAAGCCAGGAAGTTATGATAGTGCTTGAAGAATCTATAAGAAAAGGGCTGATTCCTGAAGTTCCGGTCTATCTGGACGGAATGATCTGGGAAGCAACGGCAATTCATGCTACACATCCCGAGTACCTGAATAATGATCTGAGGAAACTGATCTTCCAGAAAGGCCAGAACCCCTTCCTGTCCGAATGCTTCAAGCCTGTTGATTCCCACGACATGCGCCAGAAGATAATTCAGAACCCTCACCCCTGTGTAATCATCTCGACATCAGGCATGATGAACGGAGGGCCGGTTATGGAGTATTTCAAGGCCTTTGCCGACGAACCACGCAATTCTCTGGTGTTTGTAGGGTACCAGGCCGATGGAACAATCGGACGTAGAATCCAGAAAGGATGGAAAGAAATTCCGATGACAGGAAAGGGTGGAAGCACTGAAATCCTGAAGTTAAACATGGAAGTTCAGGTAGTTGACGGTTTCTCAGGTCACTCCGATAGGAGACAGCTTATGGATTACATCAAGAGGATGCAGCCTCGTCCGGAAAGAGTATTTACTGAGCATGGGGACGAAAAAGCTTGTGTTGACCTGGCAAGTTCAATTTATAAGAAACTGAAAATTGAAACCAGGGCGCTTACAAACCTTGAAACCGTAAGGTTACTGTGACCCCATCCGGGGCCCAATTCTTTTTTGAAGAAGTACCTGGATTTTTTCATACCTTGAACCCATGAGATGGCTCAAGGCTTAGAAGGTGTTGCATTAGCTGTTCGTGATCTCCTACCACAAGATCTGCCCTGTCAAGCTGTGAAGGTTTCAGATATGTGGGAATCCCTATACAGTAGATTTTGGCTTTTTTTGCAGCTTCTACACCCAGAATAGCGTTTTCTATTACTATGCATTCTTCCCGCTGCACATTCAGGAGTTTAACGGCTTTAAGAAAAGGATCGGGATATGGCTTTGAATTTTTAACATCGTCTCCTGTAACCACAATATCGAATATGCCGGGGAAAAGCTGGTCAACGATTTCGTGAACAATAAGATGGTCAGAGCCCGAGACTACTGATAGCAGGAAACGCGTTTTAAGGACTTCTAGACACTCTCTCATTCCGTCGAAGGCTTTCAGCTTAAAGACTCGTTTGAACTCCTTCCTGTAGATTGAAGTGATAGTTTCAAAATCATATGCTTCTGGTTCTTTTCTGGCTTTTCGGATAAGCAAAGGAAGGCCATTTTTGGGATTTGAACCTTCGATTGAATAAATATCCTGGTCCTGGATTTCCATACCCATATCAAAGAAAGCCTTTTTCCAGGCTACTGCATGGAAGGGCATGGAGTCCACAAGAACGCCATCCATATCGAAAATTAATGCCTTTAACACAGTTCTGACTCCAAAATTAAAGCTTAGTATTGAAATTAAGGTACTAGTGTTGAGTCGATCATCAAGAATTCAATGATTCCGAATAATTGCAATCGATTTTATACGATATTTTGTGGTTGACTCGACACTGGGGAGATAAGGTAGCTAAGATTCCTTGAAATTAAGGTAAAAACGGCTTTGAAGTCTTAAAGTTTTCCCGGAAAATCTCCGGCGGAACCATAGTTTTAAATTGCTTCTTATATTTTTAAACTCACGTTATACGTTAAATGACTGTTTTATAAATATGTTAGGTTTATCACGATTTCAAATCGCCTATTAAAGTTTTAAAGCGTTTCTTATGACTTTATAATACATTTTCTATGAATTTTACAAGTTTCTTTTGTATTAACAGATCTTATGAATTTAACATGTTATATTGATTTTTCTTATTGATTTGGTATTTTTTTTCGGATTTTGTCACGTTATTACTTTTTAATGTGCCTTCTTATCTGTACTTTCCAAAACATGCATACTGAAGAAATTAATTTGAAGCTTTCTACGCAAACAAAATTTGGGAAAGTATCTGAGGTTAATTGCCTGGGAACTATATCTAGAAACAGTTACATTAATTTAAAAAACATTAATTCAAAAAATTAAGCAAGAGCCTCTAAATTCCAGAGCAATACCGAAACAGTTTTTAAGAGGGGAATTCTAGTTAAAAGTAATAATATAAACAGTTTGATTTAATTTCAAGACTCTCGTAGAAAGTTTTATCAAGAAAGTTTTATCAAAAACGAATCTCACTACAGTGTTAGCTTCTGAGGGCAAGCATGGCATAAAATGAATAAAAAATAGAAGATATGAAAATTGCCCTGACTTGGATGATCAGGAGAACTTTGCTGAGAAAAATAAAACTTCCAATAAAAAGTTATGTTTATATGTATAAACATTTTGGCAGTCCCTCACCCTTCATCCTTGAGAATTAGATGCTAAAGGAAATAAAAGAGTGAGTATATTAGAGTTATGGATGACATATTTAAACTTGATAAACAATTTAAGTATATCATTTAAATAAGTCCGAAACATTTAAGTTCGGCAGAGTGCCAACTTATTAAAGGTGATGAATGAAAATCTTTGATAGATTTTGGAAGTTATCGCATAACTCCACTCAGAGTATTGAAAAATATGTGACCCCCGATGTAAAGAGTGGGGAGTCAAATGTAGCAATAAGGCATAAATCCAGTCGAGGGGATAGAATTGCAGTCAATAGTACAGGAAGCAATGAAATTCAGTGAAAAAGAGAAAGAATTTCGGAAGAATTCTTCCTCTGATGACGACTTTGAAGACTTTGGGCAACCGCGAATCATGATTGTCGGATGCGGGGGTGCAGGAAATAACACTGTAAACCGTCTCTATAACATGGGAATTGAAGGTGCGGAAACGGTCTGTATTAACACTGATAAGCAGCACCTTGACAACGTAAGGGCTGACAAGAAGATCCTGGTGGGTAAAACTCTCACGCGGGGGCTGGGAGCAGGCGGTTACCCCGAGACAGGAAAGAAAGCTGCAGAACTTGCAAGGGGCACACTTGAAGAAGTGTTAAAGGATGTTGACCTGGTTTTCATTACTGCAGGGTTAGGTGGAGGTACCGGAACAGGAGTTGCTCCTGTAGTTGCCGAAGTAGCAAAAGAACAGGGAGCAATCGTTGTGGGAATGGTCTCCAGCCCCTTCAGAGTTGAAAGAGCTCGGATTTACAAAGCCGAAGAAGGCCTTGAAGATCTGCGCAGGGCAGCGGATACCGTAATTGTCCTTGATAATAACAGGCTGCTTAATTACGTGCCAAACCTTCCTATAGATCAGGCTTTTTCCGTAATGGACCAGCTAATTGCCGAGACTGTAAAGGGAATTACAGAGACCATCACAGTGCCCTCCTTGATAAACCTTGATTACGCCGACATCAGGACTATCATGAGCTGTGGCGGGGTTGCAGTTATGCTTGTAGGTGAGTCAAAAAGCCAGGACAAGAGCACTGAAGTGGTGCGGACTGCCCTAAATCACCCCCTGCTTGATGTTGACTACAAGGGCGCAACCGGAAGCCTTGTCCATGTAACTGGCGGGCCTGACCTGAGTCTTAAGGAAGCAGAGGAGATTGCATCCATGCTTACCTATGAACTCTCTCCAAGTGCAAATGTTATATGGGGCGCAAGGATCAGGGAGGACTATGAAGGTAAGGTCAGGGTAATGGCCATCATGACAGGTGTGCAGTCTGCACAGATCCTGGGTCCTCAAGCAGCAGGTGGAATTCTGGAGTCCAGATCCGAAGCTGATCCTATGAAGGAAAGAAGATTTGGAAAAATGACGGCAGAAAGATTAAGGAATTCTACAGGGTCTTTTAGAAAGAATCATGACGAGTCAATCATTGATTTTATAAATTAAATCATACTCAGGTAAAAGCCCGGATTATCAAAGCTGAAAAGTTCGGGCTTTTCATTCCCTTATACTTTTTTACCGATACGTTTCAAACAGATACTCTTTTTTATTAGCGCTTCTATCTAAAAACATGAAAATTTTGATTGCAACAGGGCGGCTTGCGGAAAATACCGTCAGGAAAGCAATCGGGGAAAAAGCCGATATCCTAGTAGCCGATATTGATATTGCTGCCTTTATCACCCCTCGAAAACTTGTTAAAACGTTTCAGGAAGCTGGGCTTTCGAAAGTTTATGACCTTATTTTGCTTCCAGGACTTGTAGCAGGAGATTTTTCAAAAGCTTCTGAAGAACTGGGGTGTAAAATCCGGCTTGGGCCAAAGCACGCCTATGATCTTGGCTTTGTGCTCTCTTTTGCCGGAAAAATCGAATTTTCCGAAAAAGTTCCGGCCTGCGAACTACTTGCTGATGTTCGAAAAGAGATGGCTCTTGAGTTAATAAAGAAAAACGAAGAAGAAGCTTCCTCCTCCTTTACACTCAGAGGTGTAAAACTCGGAGGAAAAGCTCGCATGAAGGTTATGGGAGAAATTGTAGGGGCTTTGGAGATGGATGCTCCAACTCTCCAGGCAAAAATCGAAGCTTTTATCGCCCGGGGGGTAGATATAATCGACCTTGGGGCTACCCTTAATACCCTGCCGGAGCAGGCTAAAAGAGCCGTATCCATTGCAAAAACCATTACAGAGACTCCAATCAGCATAGATACCCTTGATCCTGGACTGATAAAGGAAGGAGTAGAAGCAGGAGCAGACCTTGTCCTGAGTCTCAACAGCTCGAACCTTGAGACTGCAGGTCCGATCGTTGCCAGGGCAGGAATTGCAGTCGTGATAATCCCGGACGAGGAAAGAAGTCTGGAAAGCCTTATCTGGAATGTTGAAGCTGCCCGCAGGCTTGGAATTGAAAAAATTATAGCCGATCCTGTGCTTGATCCCGTGGGTCACAATATAACCGAATCCATTGTACGCTTTCATGAGTTTCACAGGATATACCCTGAGGTTCCCGTGTTCTTCGGAGTTGGCAATGTCACTGAGCTTATGGATGTGGATACCATAGGAGTCAATGCCACACTCTGTGGAATCGGAGTAGAGGTCGGAGCAAGCATCCTTTTTACCCCTGAGTTCAGTGATAAGGCTCAGGGTTCAATTCTGGAATTAAAACGGGCTTCTGAGATGATGTTGCTTTCCGGTATAAGAGAAAGCTCACCAAAAGATCTCGGGCTTGATCTCCTCTGCATTAAAGAAAAACGAAGGCGTCCGGATTCTCCTCTCCCTGAAAATGCGATTCAAGCCAGGCTTTCGAAAGGCTGGCGTGTAGATCCTGCAGGCCCCATCCGCATTCGTACAGTACTGGACAGAATCAGTGGAAACGGCGGATTGATTGTAGCCGAACACGAGAAAGCTTCAGTTGTGGGAAAAAATGCCAGAGAAGTTATGAACACGTTGCTTGAACTGAAACTCGTCTCCCGCCTGGATCATGCCGCATATCTGGGAAGGGAACTGGAAAAAGCCGAACTTTCTCTGCAGTTTAACAGAAGTTATGCCCAGGACGATGTGTTCTGAGTGCAAAAACACAGACAAAATAAAGAAGTGAAAGAATGAGACTCGAAGACGAAGATAAACAGGCAATTTTTGAGATTGTAGCAGCTCGCTATTTCACAACACAGAGCTGGAAATGGGTAAACTTGAGGACGGATACTAACAAAATCCTCAAAGCTTTTGATGAGCTGAATGAACAATATGCTTCCTACTCTTACGTAAGCAGGGACTGGTATGTGGAAAATATGGGATCTAAGTATATTCACATGTGCAACACCTGGGAAGAACTTAAAAACCTTGTTGTGTTCCTGAATACCCATGGAAGTGCTTTTAATTTCCTTGTAAATACAGGAAATCGAAAATCTTTCTGCATCGTAAGTGATACAAGGGATTTGAGTGAAGCTCAGGCAAATGCAATTAAAGAAGCTCAAAAACTCGGATACAATACGTTTATATTCCTGGCCTCGGTACCGGATGAGATCGAGTTCCAGCTACTGCAGGTAAGGGGAGTTAACTGAGATCTCCAGATCTGTTTAACTTTGACCTGTCTTTTTTTTGGTTTGACCGGAAAAATATATGTAGTAGTTTTTATCCTTTTAACTTTCTCATCCCACATTCCGCAGATGTACACACATGTGATATTTATTTGCCTAATTACCCAAAAGGATCAATTAATGAATAGGATACTTTTTAATATATTGCCACGTTGGGCCAATCTATGGCATCCATGTGCACAGCTGCGGAAACTGATTCTTATGCTTCCGATTTTTAATTTTCAAGGTCCAAAACTTGCTTGATTATTCCGAATACTATGTTTGGAGGCGCAAGGTTGAGTTTTGGAAATAGATTTAAAAGTAACATTTTTATTTTTTTCTCAACATGCCATTTGAAAAGGACACATAGTACAATGGCTTCCTTTAGACATATAATGTCTAACTGATTAAAAAATAATCTAAGTTTCCGATGAACAAAAGCTATAAATATAACCAAATACTACAACGGTTACCGGTTTCCTATTCATTAAGTAGGGCAAATAAAAACCAAGGTAAAAAGATGAGACAGATGGTAATCTATAAAAATGGTAGAATTGGAAAATCTACTACAACGCAAAATCTGACTGCATTCCTTGAAACCATGGGCAATAAAATCTTGCTTGTAGGTTGTGGCCCGAAAGCAGATTCTACCAGAGTGATACTTGGTGGCCTGAGCCGTAAGACTGTACTTGATACTCTGAAAAGTGAAGGCGATGAAGGATTTCACTTTGAAACTGTCGTGCAGCCGGGCTTTGGCAACATAGAATGTGTGGAATCTGGAGGGCCAGAACCAGGTGTAGGATGTGCAAATCAAGGAATTATTGCTTCAATCGGGCTGCTCGAAAACGATCAGTTCAATGACATGGTAAAAAATTCTGTTTTCTTCAGTTCTTTATAGGAACCCGGAAACTTATTACCTTATTTATATGGTATATAAATATTTAAAAAATACAATTTACAAATAGAACTGCTTTTTTTTATCAAAAGTTTGTCGATATCTTTATATATATAGGAACTTAACTGAAAAAACGTAGGTAGAAACTTAACTGAAAAAACGTAGAACGAACCCGTTAAATGTAGAATACTCAGAGCTTATTTCCCAGCAAACTCCTATTTCCACGGTTCCATTTCTTTAGATTGTCCCGACAACATGCTATATATTTGCGTCTTGTTTGGATTCTTAGACTAGAACATATAGTATTAGGTGAAAGAGAAGGATTGTTGTAATAATAATTTCAAAATTATCGCTAAGACAAAGGGTAAAAATACTTATATAAAAGCAACTGATTACGCTTTTGTCAAAATCAGGCTTTAACAATTCAAAACTCAATTTACTTCAAAACTTATTATCCTAGAATTGCAAGCCTGACTAAACGATAGATTCAGGACTCATGGACGTTTACAAGTTAGTTTTAGAGCTAACTTTGCTGATCATGACCACATATCACTACTATAATTCATGTAATGTGCTTAAGCATATTACTTTGAGATTAGGAATACGTCGTGAATTACCTTATACTGCCCTTCCCGTTGGGGTAATTCCATTATGAGGCGCATCGGTATTAATGCAGATCAAAAATAATAGACTTAAGACCTATTTTGAAAACCTGGTATGAGGTGCATCGGTAGTAATGCAGACATACATACTTTGAATTCGTATTCAAAATGGAATAAAGCCTGAAAGTCTAATTATGTCATCTGCAGAATATAAATACACTTTGAATTTTAAGGTTTGCTGGGGAAGGGCAATTATATAGGTTCAACGCATTTAAAAGATCTTAACTCCCGCAAAATGCACAAAACCATAAAGATAATTGCTATTAAACTTTCGTTGAAATTAACTTTTAACCAATTTATCTGTCAAAAATGTGATGAGAGAAGTGATCGGCTAAATGGAGATTATAACCAGAAGTAAGGTGGTTAAGGCAACGCTACAAAGCCTTTTTTGCCTGACCATAATGTCGCTAACATCGGCAATAGCAGCTGCCAGTGAGGCGAATCTTAAAATTCCGAATTTAAGCCAGGAGCAAAACAATTTGCTGCTCTGGGGTATCGTAGTCTGTGTATTAGGTATGCTGTTTGGTCTTTACCAGTTTATGAAGGTGAAAAAAATCAGGGCACATAAATCCATGCTGGATGTGGCCGACACAATTTACGAGACCTGTAAAACTTATCTTATCCAGCAGGGTAAACTGCTGTGCATATTATTTGTTTTCATCGGCTTATGTATAGCCTTTTACTTTGGCTTCCTTCAGAAAATGCCTCTGAGCGGAGTACTGCTTATCATGGCCTGGACCATTTTAGGGATACTGGGTTCTTACACGGTTGCCTGGTACGGAATTCGTATGAATACCCTGGCTAACAGCAGAACCGCATTCGTTTCCTTGGAGAAAAAACCCCTTAAACTATTAAACATCGCTCTCGATGCTGGGATGAGCATAGGCGTGCTTCTGGTCTGCGTTGAGCTAATAATGATGTTAATTATACTGCTGTTTGTTCCAAGGGAATTGGCTGGAGCAAGTTTTATAGGTTTTGCAATCGGAGAGTCTCTGGGGGCCAGCGCCTTACGTATTGCAGGCGGGATATTCACCAAGATCGCCGATATCGGTTCCGACCTGATGAAAATCGTTTTTGGAATAAAGGAAGACGATCCGCGTAATCCCGGTGTTATTGCCGACTGTACTGGAGATAATGCAGGTGATAGTGTAGGGCCAACCGCCGATGGATTCGAAACTTATGGTGTAACCGGAGTTGCCCTTGTTTCCTTCATAGTTCTGGCTGTACAGCCTGACCTGACCGGCATCCTGCTTACCTGGATCTTTGTCATGCGTATACTCATGATTATTACTTCTGTAGCCTCTTTTTACATCAATAAGGCAATTAGCCAGGCAAGACTCAGTGGCAAAGACGATTTTGATTTTGAACAACCTCTGACCAGTCTAATATGGATTACCTCTATTTTTTCTATAATTGGAACCTTTGCCGTAAGCTATTACCTCTTGGGACCTAAATCCGGAGTGCCTGTTGAGTTGGAACATCTCTGGCTTGTACTCTCAATAATAATAAGCTGTGGTACTCTGGGAGCGGCTTTAATTCCCGAATTTACTAAAGTCTTTACCAGCCCAAATTCCAAGCACGTAGCCGAAGTTGTCAAAGCTTCCCGAGAAGGTGGCCCGTCTCTTAACATTCTTTCCGGACTGGTTGCAGGTAACTTCAGTTCATTCTGGATAGGTATGGTTTTCTTCTTGCTAATGTTCGTTGCCTACTATGCCAGTGGATACGGCTTGAGCGAGATAATGATTTATCCCTCCATATTCTCATTCGGACTGGTGGCTTTCGGGATGCTGGGCATGGGCCCTGTTACTATAGCAGTTGACAGTTATGGACCGGTAACAGACAACGCTCAATCCATTTACGAGCTGTCTCTTATAGAAACCATTCCCAAAATAAAGGAACAGATCCAGAAAGAGTTCAACTTCAAGCCTGATTTCGATAAGGCCAAACACTATCTGGAAGCCAACGATGGAGCAGGAAATACCTTTAAGGCTACAGCCAAACCGGTCTTAATAGGCACAGCCGTGGTTGGTGCCACAACAATGATCTTCTCTTTGATCCTTGTTATTAAAGACGTGCTAGGGGTACAACCTGAAGAAATCCTGACTCTGCTTAATCCATATACTATCTTCGGATTATTAGCAGGCGGCTGTGTGATTTACTGGTTTACCGGGGCATCAATTCAGTCCGTAACTACCGGAGCCTACCGGGCAGTTGAATATATCAAGAGAAATATTCAGCTTGATGAAAACGCCAGCCAGAAGGCATCCACGGAGAAATCAAAAGAAGTGGTAAAGATCTGCACCCAGTATGCACAGCAGGGTATGTTCAATATTTTTATTGCCATATTCTCATTTACTCTAGCATTTTCCTGTCTATCGGCTCCAATAAGTAGGAATGACTCAGTGTCATTGTTTGTCTCTTATCTGATTTCTATTGCGGTATTCGGACTGTTCCAGGCCGTGTTTATGGCAAATGCCGGTGGGTGCTGGGACAATTCTAAGAAAGTCGTGGAAGTAGACCTTCAAGAGAAAGGCACCGATTTACATGAAGCTACTGTGGTGGGCGATACTGTTGGCGATCCTTTTAAAGATACTTCTTCAGTTGCCCTCAATCCAATCATCAAGTTCACCACGCTGTTTGGTCTGTTAGCTATGGAGATCGCTATTTCCGAGTCTTTCCGAAACATAGCTCCTTATGTAGGTGGTGTATTCCTTTTGGTTGCGTTATTCTTCGTCTGGCGCTCATTTTACGGAATGAGAATCCCTCTAAGGAATGAGAATCCTAATATGGAGAAGATGAAGGAACCTGTTGCTGATCAAGAGTAATAAAGAAATCAATTGCTGATCAATAGTAACGAGAAAGGAACCAAGCCTTGCAGCACCGGATGTTGTGAGGCTTCCTCTACATAAACATATCACGAAAGAGTAAAATATTAATTTTTAATTTTTTATACTTTTTTGGCAAAGACAACGATTTCAACTCATTAATTCTATGTTTAGGGAAACCAAAACTCTTTAACAGTGGTATTTAACTAATGACTAAAGAGAGGTTTGCATGAGTTCCATCGAAAAATACTAATCCTTGAGATATCTGTTAATTTTTATGATGTAACTTCATTCTTGTTGTGGATCTCATCTCAGAACTTGATTAACTTCAATATCACTGTTAACGTTACAACTTCAGGGTATGATATTTTTTGATTTCATATCTTGGAAAACTTTCTGCATGATTCCGTTTAAAAACCTTATTCTATCTAGCTAAAGAACCTTTCTGTTGCATCTTCTTTTTGGATTCCTCCCAATATACCTTTTTGTTAGATCTTTTTCTCTTCTTTTTCTTTCTATCTCTGTAGAGATAAGGTTCTGTGGATTCTAGAGTATTATCTGTCATAGGAGGGTATAATTTCCAAATTTATAATTTCAATATAATATTATTTTGGGGTTAATTCAAAAAATAAATTCCTTTGCTTTCGTTGAAATGAAGCCTTGAAATTCAGAATAGTATTTCAGAGCAACATCATACTGTTACTGAAAATATTATAAAACTAAATAAATATATATGCTATACTGGAGATAACGAGAGGAAACTCAAAACTACAGGACAGGAGTCGTTTGAAGGAATGGGAGAAAATAGAAACCTGAGTGGGTACCGAAACCAGAGGATAGGAAATTTATGGAAGGCTTAATATTTATTGCTCCTTCAGCAGGCATTATAAGCCTGGCCTTCGCTACCTTTTTCGCTAACAATGTCCTCAAAGAACATACTGGAAGTAAAAGGATGCAGGAAATTGCTGGCGCAATTCAGGAAGGGTCCGTGGCCTATTTAAGTCGTCAGTACAGAACGATCGCAATGGTTTCGACCATGCTCATGGTCTTGATTCTCTTTTTGTTTGATGATGGGCTTAAAGTTGCAGTAAGTTTTCTGGCAGGAGCTATAAGTTCTACTGCTGCTGGCTATATTGGAATGAGTGTTTCGGTTCGAGCAAATGTCAGGACTGCTTACGCTGCTTCAAGCGGGATTGAAAAAGCGTTATCTGTTGCATTTCGAGGAGGGGCTATCACAGGGCTTGCTGTAGTAGGGCTTGCACTTCTTGGAACAAGCGGGTTTTATATTCTCTACGGGGACGTAAACTTGGTTGTAGGGTTCGGTTTTGGTGCCAGCCTTATCAGTCTTTTTGCAAGAGTAGGTGGAGGAATATTTACTAAAGCTGCGGATGTTGGCGCGGATCTTGTAGGCAAGATAGAAGTCGGGGTCCCTGAAGATGACCCGAGAAACCCTGCCGTAATTGCTGACAACGTAGGAGATAACGTAGGCGATTGTGTAGGTATGGGAGCCGACCTTTTCGAGACCTATGTTGTAACTTCTCTGGCTGCGATGCTGCTCGGCTCCCTTATAGTAAATGTTTACGAAAATGCGATCCTTTATCCTCTTGTATTGGGATCAACCGCAATTTTTGCATCCATTATATCCATGTTCTTTGTGAAGCTCGGAAGAGAAGGAAATGTTATGAAGGCTCTTTATAAGGGCGTAGCTGGTTCAGTAATTATCAGCCTGGTATCATTTTACTTCGTTACCAATTCCCTTATGGGCAATCCAGGGCTTTATTATGCGGCATTCATTGGCATCATTATTATGGTGCTTATGGTTGTTATCACGGAATACTACACCTCCACAAGATACAGACCTGTCAAGAGTATTGCATCGTTTTCCGAAACCGGAGCTGCAACCAATATTATCTCAGGACTGTCCATAGGCTTTGAGAGCACGCTCTTGCCTACCGTGGTAATTGTTGTCGGGATTCTTGCCTCGTACTTTATCGTAGGTGGAACAACTAACCCGGAAATAGGTCTTTATGGGATTGCTATCTCAGCCGTTGCAATGCTCTCAACTACAGGTATGGTCGTTGCGCTGGATTCTTACGGTCCTATTACTGACAACGCCGGAGGAATCGTCCAGATGGCAAAGCTTCCAGCCCATATCAGGAAAGTCACGGATGCACTTGATGCGGTGGGAAACACTACAAAAGCGGTTACTAAAGGATATGCTATAGGTTCGGCTGCTCTCGGTGCACTTGCTCTTTTTGCGGATTACCGGAATAAGGTAAACCTTGGAGGACAGTCCCTGAACCTGGATGACCCGGTCGTGCTTGCAGGGCTGCTACTTGGAGCACTGCTGCCCTTCATATTCAGTGCAGTAACCATGAGATCAGTAGGAAGAGCTGCATTTGAAATCGTAAATGAAGTTCGAAGACAATTTAGAGAGGTCCCCGGAATTATGGATGGGACTGCAAGACCAGATTACGGACGCTGTGTTGACATCGCTACAAAAGCTGCACTTCAGAAAATGACACTACCAGGTTTTCTTGCCATACTCGCGCCCTTATTGGTTGGCTTCTTGCTGGGCCCGAAAGCCCTGGCAGGCCTCCTTATAGGGCTCATAGTAGTCGGGTTTATGGTCGCCCTTCTGATGGATAACGGAGGAGGGGCCTGGGATAATGCAAAAAAACTGATTGAAGATGGAGCACATGGGGGAAAAGGCTCGGAAGCCCATAAGGCTGCAATAGTAGGGGATACGGTAGGTGATCCTTTCAAGGATACTGCAGGACCTGCCCTTAACGCCCTTATTAAAGTCGTAAACATGGTAGCAATTCTCTTCTCTTCCCTTATAATGGGCAAAGGACTTTTCTAATGGAAGAATGTTCTATAAAAAGACTAGTGCTATACTTGACATATGAATAACGTTTATTAATCCTTAAAACTGGATAATTTTTTGGAGGGGCCTAATGAAAAATTACCTGACTTATTCGAGTAATAATTCTTTAAGAATCATTTCTCCTTTACTTCCGTTTAAGTTAGAAACGTCTTTGATTCCGATACTATCAAGTAATTTTCGTATTTCATCTTTTTGTAGTTTATTCTCATCTTTTAGCCTTATGAGCGCTTTCTCACGAGTAATTAAACCTTCTCTCACCATTTTGGAATAAAAATCATCTTTTTCGGTCATGTTAAGTGTTTTTATATACATTAAATCTTTTAAATGACTTACACAGCAATCAAATCTCCAGGATGAACTAAATCTACTCGGACTTTCCCATTTCAATTCGTGTTTAATTCTTGACAACACTTCATCTTCTTGCCACGGAATGTAATGAAATATATCTACAAATTTGATGTTTGGTGAAAGAACTCTGGGTCCAAAACTATAAGGATTCCCATATAAAAATCCTGTTATCATTGTAGGAATACACATTGGGTGGCAATAAGACGGATTTTTTAATATTTCATTCGTAATTCCTCCAAAACTTTTTACGCCAAAACTTTTTATTAAGAGATTACTGTAATCTTTCTCTGCTGAAACATTCAGTAATTCCCTTTTAAAAGATACGTATTCATATGGATTACCTCCGGTTACTACACATTTCACGTCATACATTTTTGCGTATTTTATTATGTGTGGAAGAATCAGTTTACAAGCGATGCACATCATAGGTATAGTTGCAGGAGATGGTTTGCGAAGCCACGAAATAAAATTATGTTTAAATGTTTTTTCGTGAACGTTATTTTTCAATTTGAAACTGACAATATCAACGTTTAATGCTTCTACAGCATTGTCTATGTTGGCTTTAGCTTGGGGGTCAGTAAATGGATTTTCGTAATTAACTGCCAAAACTTTTAGGTTATAATCTTTTACAAGCTTAAGAAGTGTATAACTACTATCCCTTCCGCCACTGATTCCTAACACACAGTCATACTTGTTGCTGTCTTTTCTATGTGAGTACAATAGTTCTTTAAGTTTTGTTTCGCCCTCATATTGGACTTTTATGTGAGAATGGCAAAAATTACAAACACCATCTTTATCAAAAGTAATATTTGGTGTTGTTTCAGGTAATATACATCTACTACATCTTTTCAAGTGTTCACAATTTGTCGTAATTTCATCCCCCCACGACACCTCTTTTTAATCTTAATATTCTGTAAATTTATAATATGTTTTGACTAAATAAATTTATAATTAACAACTTCTTTTAAAACTAGTTTAATTTAATGATCAACATGTATATGTACAGAATAACTAGACTTAAAATTAACTAATTTTAATAATAATTGATGAGTAAGTTCTTATGTGTTTCAGTTACCTTAGTTGCAACTTTTTCGGTTGCAGAGGAGCCTTAAAAAGATTCTCCATGTTCCAGGTAATTGTAGGATATGTGAACATTGTATATTTTTGTATTGTAATGACAGGGCATAAAAAAGAAAGCATAGAATTTTACACGGTTGAAATGAAAACTCGATAGCATTAAACTTTTAGTTTTCTAATTAAACTTATTAAACCCATAGCTGTCTATAATCTGAATTAATAATTACTTATGCAAAGAATTATACTTAAAATTGAACTAATTTTTTTCCTAATCCAAAAGATTGTGTTTCTTGTTCGTTATGAGAACCTAAGTGTAAATAGTTGCGTTCAAGACTATGGATTACCATATCTATTAAGCCTGATTTTGTACTTCGAGTGCGTAAATCCTGACAAGTAAGTCCTGACAAGTAAGTCCTGATAATAAAAACAATCTTTTCTGAATTAACACATTTGAACTAAAAAATAGTATGAGATTATTTAATGGCTTACAGTAAATGGCTTACAATAAATAGCTTACAGTAAATGGCTTACAGTAAGTGGCTTACAATAAATGGCTTACAGTAAATGGCTTACAGTGAGCTAAAAAGAACTGACAAATGGTTTCTAACTTATAAATGGTCTAAAGAACTCACGATTATTCATAAAGGCAAAATAAGCAGAAAAAATTGATGACTTTAAAACTTAAGTAGAACGGTAGATAAAAAGATCTACTAATTAGTATAAGTAGTGTGAGCGGGTTGGGGAGTGGGGGGTCATATGGGGAGTGGGGGGTATGGTATGTGAAAAAAGTTTCCCGCTCACATTACACATTACCCCTATTCAAACTAATTATATAAATAGCTATCCATTCTATCCAACTTATTATAATAATAATGTCATATTTGCTTAGCAACCAGGGCTTAGCAACTGAATTTAATCTTTTTAACACATTTTTAACGCATTATTACTATGCAATGAATAAAAGTCCTGCGAAGAGTTGAAGAAGACTTTAAAAATCGGCTCTAAGTATTTTAACCTTGGGAAGGATGATTTTCAAGATCTGCTGCGAACAAGAAACTACGGACGAGAAATTATAATATCTGGTTAAGGGTTTTTAGTGCTACCTTCACAGGCTTTTGATTTACGGAGCAGCCTTTACTATAATGGGACTTTCGAATGCTGTTATCCCTATCCTTCCAGAGCTTGCGAACCTGAGTAATAATTCCTCTGGAGGATTCGCCTTAAGCCTGCGATTTTCCGCCTACTTTCTCGGAGCCCTGGGAACAATGCTACCTTTTTGGATTCTTGCGGACAGGTTCGGCAATTTTACGTTCATAGAACTCGGTATCATTCTTACGGTAATTTCAGGGTTGACAATTCTACTTTCTGAAAACCTCTGAATTCTTTTGATTGCAAGGTTTATAGAAGGTTCTGCCTGTGGAGCTTTCTTCCAGGCTTCCTTTGTCATATTATCCAAATTAAACAATCCAGGGCGCTATCTAGGAGAATTGACTTTTCTTTTCAATGCTGGCCTGGCGACAGGAGCATTTCTCTCGGGGTTGCTGGCAGATACTTACCTGAAAGGAGCAATCCTGGTCTTTACGATCCTTACTTTCTTTTTGATCACGTACCTGTTTTCCAGATACAGAAGACTGGTTGACCTTGAAAGCTCAGAGAAAGCAGGTACATTGAAAAGCTCTAGCCTTTTCAGAAAACCTTACAGAGAAACTAAGAAGCTACTCGACCGTAGCAATTTTGGGCTCTGGCTCAGTTCTTTTCTGCTTAACGGAGCCATTGGGGTGCTTGTAGCCTACTATCCTGACTACATGGGAACTATAACAAAAGCTCAACTTGGAATCTCGATTTCCAGTCTTTATGTCTGTGCAATGATTACCTCTCTGTTTGGAGGGCATTTTAAAGTAAAGGAAAAAACCTTAATTAAAATTGGACTAGGTTTTTCGGTCCTTGGTGCTCTCTGCAATAAAATATCCCTTGCTGGGATTTTCAAGCCTCGGAGGAGGATCAGGAGTTCCAACTGTAGGTTTTGCCCTCGCCGTTGCCAGAATGAATGCTGACAGAGGTCTTGCAATGGAGTTTTTCAACACTACTATATATGCAGGGCTTTCTCTTGCCCCGATTATTGCAGGATTTTTTATAGATTTTGTGAGTTTTGAAAAGCTGTTTATAGCAAACGGATGTATCCTTGCAGTTGGTATTATATTGAAGATTTAAAGATTCGTATTGAAGATTTAAAGATTCGTATTGAAGATTTAAAGATTCCTTTGTAGGAGTATTTAATCAGGTTTTATTTCAATAAGTTTACTTTTATTGAATATCAAGGGATATTGCGTAAGATATTTATTCTACGGAATTTTCTGATATTCAGGAGGGGGTTTTAGAAATAAGAATATTTTTTAGAAACAGTAGCCGTCTTTAAAAATAAAATTACTTTTTAGAATAATAGTATCTTTCAGTAGCTTTCAAAATAATAGTAATTCTTAAAAGTAAACGGTTTTAGAAATTAGGGAGAAATAAGGATCGAGTAGAATATCAGCATAGAGTTGAGTACATATAATTGGAAGATCTATGAACCTCAAAAAACTAACGCTTTATTCTTCAGTTTTTGCTCTCCAGGGACTCTCAAACGCGGTAATCCCTATTCTTCCGGAACTTGCTGGAGGGGATAGCGGAGATTTTGTGATTTCAAGCCTTATTTTTTCCGGATACTTTATTGGGGCTTTTCTTGCTCTTGTACCCCTCGGGGTTCTGGCAGACAGGATCGGAAATCTGAAGGTAATCAGATTCGGAATGCTTCTTACTACTTTAGCAGGTTTTGTTATTACATTTTCGGATATCCCATTGATTCTTGGGATTTTCAGGTTCTTGGAAGGGGTAGGTTGCGGAGCTTTTTTTCCTGCAGCTTTTTCCATAATTGCAGAATGGGATGACAGTCAGCAAAGTCTTGGGGAGTTTAACTTCCTGTTAAATGCTGGACTAGCTGCAGGTGTTTTCTTCTCAGGAATGTTTGCCGGTTTTGGAATTAAAACCGCAATAGCCAGCTTCACTTTCCTTGCAGGGCTCTCCTGCCTTTTCCTTCTCTCAAAAGTCGGAGAACTGCTTTCTCCGAACAGATACGGAAAAGAATTTACGCATTCAGGATACAAAATTCATGCAAATAGTCAGCAGGACACCTCTTTGCTTTCTGAATTAAAAAGTTACCTGGTAAAGTCCAGGAAAACCATGTTTCAAACCAATTTCGGAAAGATCTGGGGAATTTCTGTACTTCTTTATGGAGCCACAGGTCTGTTAAATTCGAACTATGCGGATTACAGTGCTAGCTTTCTGACAAAGCCCGAACTCGGGCTGGCAATTTCAGTTTCTTATCTGGCTGCAATGCTGAGTTCTCTGATTGCAGGCAGGGCAGATATCAACTCTAAGAACATAGTAAGGACAGGAATAATCCTTGCAGCAGCAGGTATCTTTCTCTCGGTGAAATTGCCTTTATTGGCTTTCTTCCTGATAGGAGCAGGAGGCGGAGCCGCAGTCGTGGGGCTTATTACGGCTGTTTCCAGTATCAGTTCAAGTGGTTTTGTAATGGGGCTTTTCAATACCGGTATTTATGCAGGGTTAGGGCTGGGCCCGGTTCTTGGGAGCCTTTTCCTTGGACCTTTAGGTTATGAGACCCTATTTTTTGTAAGTGCCGTTGCGCTGCTTTCAGTGTTCTTTGTGAAACTTACATAATAATAATTTAAAGTTCCTGAATAAACACTCTGAGGCTAAATGCGAAAATATGACAGAAATATAGTTCAGATAATTCCAGTTCTTCACATATGACATAAATGTATTTCAGATAACTCCAGAGCTCCACATAAGTTTTAAAAGGCACAAAAACCCTATGCTATAAATAAAATATAACATTTGAAAATCCGGTGATTAATTGAAAGTAAAGTCAAGAGTTCAGCTAAGGAAGAATGTCAAGAACAAAATGTTGAAAGACCTCGTATCCACTTTCGGCGAAGAGCTGTCATATCTGGAAGACAAAACTCTGGAAAAGATTACCCTTGAGGAATATTCCCTTATTCTGGTGGACGGCAAGCCTTTGCTTTTTGAAATAGAAGGACATGTTTTTCCTACCGTCCGCGGAGCTCTTGAGATGGAACTTCAAAAGCGTGTTGTAACCGTGGATAAAGGAGCTATCCGTTTTGTTTCAAACGGCGCGGATATTATGGCTCCTGGAATTGTGGGTGCCGATCCTGAAATAAAAGAAGGAGACCTCGTAATAATAGTGGAAGAGACTCATCAAAAACCTCTTGCAATTGGAAAAGCTATTATGGGGGGGTCGGAAATGGTCGAAGCTACTTCAGGTAAGGCCATAAAGTCTATATCCCATGTAGGAGACAAGCTCTGGAACACGGAATTCTGATAGTTCCCATAAAATACATTTCATTGAACAAAACCTGTGGGCAGGAAACGCGACCTCCCTTAAATATAATGAAAATCCGGATCAGCTTTATAATAGCAAAATTAATTAATATAGATTTCAATATAGGACAGTGCGATTCGAATTTTAAAAAATATAATAGGTGCGCATAAATGGCAAAACTTATCGACAAGCTCCTTGGCAGCAATGTAAAAAGTCCAACCAGTCCCGAGGATTACACCGAGATTGATCTCAGCAAATATGAAGAAGTTCTCGAGGACGAGCCTGCAGAAACTTATGTGAAGATCGCAGAAGTCTCGAATATCAACCAGGTATCTCAGCTCAAGCAGGAAATTTATAACGGAAATATCTTGATAGTAGATATTTCAAACATCAGAGGTGATGACCTGCTCAGAGATAGAGTTTTAAAAGAGTTGAAAGACGTTATTATCGATGTCCATGGGGATATCGCAGGGGTCAAAGGAAATACAGTAATTGTAACCCCTACAGGCATTAAAATCGACAGATCCAAGATTTCTGGTGGAAAATATTGAATCAGGATTTCTTTAATCAGGAAAGGTTTGAAACAAAAATTTGCTGCCCTCTGTGCCAGGCAGATCTGGTGATGACCTGGCAGAGAGATAACATTCCCTATTTCGGGGAGATCATGCATGTCAGTGCAAGGTGTCAGTGCAGTTTCCGTTTTGCAGATACCATGATCCTCTCGGTTAAGGAGCCCATGCGCTATGAGATGCCAGTTGAAACCGGTGAAGACCTGAATGCAAGGGTCATCCGTTCAACCTCAGGTACTATCCGCATCCCGGAAATGGGAGTTACCATCGAACCTGGCTCAGTTTCGGAGTCATATGTAACGAATATTGAAGGCGTACTGCAACGGGTCCGTGATGTTCTTCTGACCGCAAGCCGGTGGGTGCAGGGAGACGAAGAGAAATCTTCACGCAGCGAGGAGCTCCTTTGTATGCTTGAAGATGTGATCGAGGGAAAGAGAAAAATAACAGTCATAGTTGAAGATCCTTTTGGAAACAGTGCGATAATTTCAAAGAAAGTAAAGGCTACCAGACTCTCCGAAGAAGAAGCCGAGAAGCTAAACACCGGCATGGTCGTTTTCGATGTTAACAAATCCGAGCTCGTAAACGATGTCTCAGACAATGTTCAGCCCCTCGGAGACTAATTCTTTTTTCCGGTTTTTCACAGCCTGATAAATTCCGAGGGCATACTTCCAATATAGTTATTAACTTCTATTTCATAAAGGCAGGCATACTGATGGCTATGAAGGTAATTTCACATTAGAATGCCACATTCTCAAGGCTCCGTCTCTCAAAATGTCACCCCTCAAAATGTGACTTCCTGGAAAACCTTCTATATTTCTGGAGAGACGGAAAACCAGGTCAATTTAAAAATCTATTTGATTAATTTAATATTTATTTGATTAATTTAGTATTTATTTGATCAACTTGCCTACATTGATTTAATTAATGTCTACTTGATCAAATTAACATCTACTTGGTCAATTTAAACACTTGTCTAATTAGTTTGATAACTTGTTTGATTAATTTGAGTTTGTTCAATTAATTTAAGAATTTAAAAATTATTTCAGATTGCTATATAATACGGTGAAGGTATGGCAGAAAGCGAAAAAGAAGCAGCACTCCCCCCAAAAGAGGAATTCAGCGAATGGTATAACGAACTCCTTTGGATGGCCGAAATAATGGATGTCCGCTATCCTGTAAAAGGATTATATGTCTGGTATCCTTTCGGCTTTGCAATCCGAAGAAACACATATAATATTATAAGAGAAATTCTTGACAATAGTGGACATCAGGAAGCTCTCTTTCCTCTTCTTATTCCCGAAAATGAGTTCATGAAAGAAGCCGAGCATATTAAAGGCTTTGAAGATGAGGTATACTGGGTAACCCACGGTGGAAGAGACACCCTTGATATCCCATTGGCCCTTCGCCCAACAAGTGAGACTGCCATTTATCCTATGTACAAAATGTGGGTCAGGTCCCATGCGGATTTCCCTATCAAAATCTATCAGATAGTTAATACTTTCCGTTACGAGACAAAACATACCCGTCCCTTGATAAGGCTTAGAGAGATTACTTCTTTTAAAGAGGCTCATACAGTACATGCTACCTGGGAAGATGCAGAAGCTCAAGTTAAGGAAGCTATTGGGCTCTATACTGAAATATACCGCAGGCTTGGAGTTCCTGTGCTTCGTTCAAGGAGACCTGATTGGGATAAATTCCCGGGCGCAGATTATACCGATGCTCTTGATGCAATTATGCCTGACGGAAGGACCCTTCAGATTGGTACTGCCCATCATCTGGGGGATAACTTTGCAAAGACCTTTGACATTAAGTATGAAACCCCTGACGGTGAACAGCGTTATGCCTATCAGACCTGTTACGGGATTTCCGAAAGGTCAATTGCAGCTACGATTTCCATTCATGGAGACGATAAAGGGCTGGTTTTGCCTCCGGAAATCGCGCCTGTACAGGTTGTAATTATCCCTATTATCTTCAAGAAAGGAGCCGAGGAGGTACTCGCAGCCTGCAAGGATGTCAAGGAACGCCTAACTAAAGCCGGAATCAGAGTCGAAATCGATGCAAGTGACCTTCGTCCCGGAGCAAAGTACTACAAGTGGGAAATGAAAGGTGTACCACTAAGGCTTGAAATCGGGCCCAGAGACCTTCAAAATAATGTCGCTGTAGCTGTCAGGAGAGATACCGGAGAAAAAGAACAGATCTCACTCCCTGAGATCGAAGCTGGCGTGAGCTCAAAGTTTGAGGCGATCCACGAAAACCTGTATCAAAAAGCGAAAGTCGAACTTGAAAACCGCATATTTGAATGTACTGAACTTGAAGAAGTAAAGAACAAAATTCAGGATGGAGTTGCAACAATTCCCTGGTGCGGAAAGAGAGAATGTGGACGTGCTATGGAAGACGTGATAGGTGCAGGAATTCTTGGAATTCCTCTTGAGCAAAAAAGAGACCGAAAAGAAAAGTGCCCTATATGCGGGGAAGAAACCGAAACTCGTGTTTACGTGGCAAGAACATATTAAAACAAGAAAGTTACTCTGGCATAAATCGGAAAGCCGATATAGCACAAATTGGAAAGTCGATTATTCCGTAACGCTACGGCTTTCATCTTTCTATTTTTATCTGTGCAGGTTATTATACAGTCTTTACAGTCTGAGTGAACCTGAAAACAAATTATCAGGTATCTGTTATATACGAAAACTTAATCAACTGATTTTTAATAAAAGCTCAATCAAAATCATGTGACTGACTCCGAAAAGAACAAGAAATAAAGTAAACTTAACTTGTTCAATATTAAATTATATTTGCTTATGGATAAATATTAAATAGTAAGTTGAAGAATTCTCATTGGATTTCATAAAGAATCAACCCTTCTTAAAAGCTGCTTGCCCGCAAGCCCTTAAAAAAGGCTTGAGCAAAAAACTGCTAAATCTAAAATGTCTTAGTCGGCGTGATCACAAGCCTTTTGAAAAAAGGTTTGACCGCAACCCTTTTCAAAAAACTGCTTGACCGCGACCCTTTTCAAAAAACTGCTTGACCGCAAGCCTTTTCAAAAAAGGCTTGACCGAAAACCTCAGTAACGACAAGATCAACATCGTAAAGGTTGTGGCTCAATGGTCGTGGCTCAACGGTTGTGGGTGAGTTGATTCTATTTATAAAGGAGATACGATATGTCCTGGATCGAACCGGAAGTGACCAAAAAACCTAGAAGACCGATGTTTTTATGTGTGCTTTCCAATACCAAAACTGCACATATTCCCAAGCTTTCAGCTGCAGGGAAAACGGCTGAACTTACGGACTATACGCCTGCAGGAGATGCGGAACTTATGGACACAGGAAATATTATCAGTGTACCCGTTCTCCCCATGACTCCTCCCTATGACACTCCTACTCCTGCAATTATGACCCGTTCGGCGTTGAAACTTACGGACGCTCCCTATAATTTCATTAATTCTGGCCTTATTGTAACTCCGGAAGTCCCGTGCATTGACCTCAAGGCAAAGCCCGGAGAAGATATCCGGAAACCAGTTGCAGTCTACGACGTACAGGGGGTCTATGAGCGGGCAAAGTTCCTGGGCAAGAGGCTCCGAAACCAGGTGGACCATGTAGTCATTGGAGAAAGCATTCCAGGTGGTACAACAACCGCAATGGGTGTTTTAATGGCTCTAGGATACAATGGAAATGTCAGCAGCAGTGCTGATGAGAATCCCCTTAAGCTGAAGAAACAGGTCATTGAAGAAGGCTTGAAAGCATCAGGCCTGACTTTCGGCTGCCTGAAAGATGATCCCATGAAAGCTATTGCCTGCATGGGAGATCCGATGATGCCTGCTGTTATAGGTCTTGTTGCAGGTTTCCAGAGCACTGATGTCAGTATTGTGCTTGCTGGAGGGACTCAGATGGCAGCAGTGTATGCACTGATAAAACATCTGGGTTTCAATACGGAAAAGCTGGCAATTGCGACTACCCGGTATGTTGTGGAAGATAAATCCGCAAACTTTATTGAACTTACCAGAATACTTGGTGTACCTGCAGTCTACGTTGCAGACCCTGGTTTTGGAAAGTCCGAACTAAAAGGACTTCACAGGTATGAGACTGGTACGATCAAGGAGGGTGCAGGGGCCGGTGGTGCAATGTATCTTGCTGGCCTTTATGGAATCTCTCAGGACGAGTTCAGGTCCGAAGTAGAAAACGTTTGCAAACTGCTCAAAGCGGGGCATTGAAAAAGCCGCTTTTGGACTGGTTTTACCGGTAGTAATCTCCTTAAATAATCTTCTTATCTCAACTTTTTTCTTATTTTTATAATTGCTTATTCTAGCAAGAAGTGTTGAAGAAGGATATGGAATTTTCATTTAAGGAAGATTGATGATTTTTTTCAAAAAACAAAATGTATAAAGTTGTTTAATAAACAATAATTAATATAAAAAGAAACAAAAAGTTATTATATATTACAAAAATTATTAATAATAACTAAAAATTAGAAAAGAGAACTTAAGAGATATTGAAGCTCTTAGAAAGCTAATTTTTTCCAGCTTTTAAAACTAAACTCCTGTTTTCGATTCAGGTCTCTATTACAGGTTCAGGCGTCTTCATAAGGTTTGAAGGCGAAGATGTCATGTCTATAGATGTCAGTTTCTGAGTGTGGAAGATGTCTACCTCCCCTGATAAGTATGTTTCCGAAATCATACTTCCACAGTTTCGGCAATAATAGAAGACATTAGAACCCATGACTTGACGTTTTAATGTTGTCTGGCATACGCTGCAAAACATAGGAATACTTTCATTTTTCATGCAGGGTCCTCATCCGTAAATCATGATAGAATCGAGCCTTGCGGTACCCACTTTTGTCCAGTACTTACAAACACTGCAGTACTCTATCTTTCCATCCGAACTCATTTTTAGTCTAGCGTGGCATTTTGGGCATATTTTTAGCCGTTTCGTAATTAATCCCCCTTGGATATCCATTTTTTAAACTGCAAGATCAGGCGGTCAAAAGCCCGGAGATCGAAAAGATATCCTTATAGTCATAAAGGACCTGAAAGAATCTCCATCTATACTGGAAAACTACTGCCCCTAACCTTGAAGTTACGTTTCAAAGCCGTTTTTGACCTTTAACTGACAACACATCAATTCCCCCGGACAGGACCCAGATAAAGGCGTTTTAAGCTAAACAATCGGATCGCTTAAATCATACCTGTCCGACCTCGCTGCAAAATACTACAACAAGCTATCAAATATATTATTCCTGATAGGATATAAGTTTTAGCTCAAAATGAATTATCTTTTATATGATCAAGGGGTAAAAGGCTGCCTTCTGGTGAGATTGCACTTACTCAAAAGTGTACTGTTAAATGGGGATCAAAGTAAATCCGAATGTGGTGGCAGGTTTTATTGATAGGCACTCACGGCAGGTATTGGACAGGTATTAAATGGTATTTATCGGATAATAGTAATTTAATGCTATATTTGACAAGAATTCAATAAATATATTTGTTAATGGCTGTAAATAGTAAAAAAGTATATATAAATGAATGAAAAATAACACTAATGTAGTGAAAATAATTCAAATGAACTGACTAAAAAACAATATTTCTGACTAGATAGTATTATTCTAAGTTAACAACCACCTGCTTTATCAGATTTCTCAGCGCATAAATGGTTCTGAAAACCTCTCAAAGCGAAATATATAAATAATATTATCGCTTTAGGAGTGTTCGCGATGAGGTGAGCAAAACGACCACATCCGATTGCATGAGCCGCTTTAACTCAGTTGGTAGAGTGTCTGGCTGTTAACCAGAATGTCGTAGGTTCGAGCCCTGCAAGCGGCGTAAAATTTTTGTATTTCTTATTTCTTATTATACTATTCTTCCCAGAATAGATATAACATATGCAAAAACTTTATTATTTAAGCCATACTATAAGCTACTAAATATTATAGAATCAATAAGGGCCTGTAGCTCAGTCAGGTTAGAGCGCTCGGCTCATAACCGAGCGGTCACCGGTTCAAATCCGGTCAGGCCCATAAACTTTATACCCAAAGAATCTGTTGTATAAGAAGATTTGAGGGTAAAATAATAACTTTCCTATCGAAAAGCCGCTTTAACTCAGTTGGTAGAGTGTCTGGCTGTTAACCAGAATGTCGTAGGTTCGAGCCCTGCAAGCGGCGTAAAATTTTTGCATTTTTAATTTTCTTCAATAATTACTATTTTCTGATTATTTTTCACTTTTTGTTCTTTGAACATGGGATTTTGGAACTTATTCTACTCGATCCTGCTTTTGGTTCTACTTTGCTTGTTTTTTTATATCTACTTTGTCTGAACTCGCTTATTTTGTTCTCTCTAAGCTCGTTTTAGAGTTCATCTTGTCTTAGCAGGCTTATTATATTAAATTTTTAAATTTTCTGGGTACAAAGCTTATTGTCGGGTACACAGTTTATTATCGAATTCATTATTATCAATCACCTGGAGAGTCAGAAGTTTCAGCAAAATGTTAATAAATTTTACTCCTGAATAGATCTACAAACACTCCGTGGAAAAAATTATAAATTTCCCGAAAGGGATAAGGTAGTAAGAAGAATTATAGATAATACATAAATACACTTTAACAGTATTATTACCATCCAAATAATTACGATTCGATAAAACTGAGGTTTATACATATGGTTTCGATTAATAAAGAGGACGTAATTGTACCTTTAGACGTTCCAAAAGCAATGCGTGAAACGTATGTGAACAATTATATGGAGATGACACGAGGAACCGGCAGGCTAATGCTTTTTGCAGGCGACCAGAAGGTAGAACATCTCAACGATGATTTTTACGGTGAAGGAGTCCCCGAGGACGATGGTGATCCCGAACACCTTTTCAGAATAGCATCACAGTCAAAAATCGGAGTTTTTGCAACCCAGCTTGGGCTTATTTCTCGCTATGGCATGGACTACAGGGACGTGCCATATCTTGTAAAGGTAAACTCCAAGACCAATCTTGTTGGGACAGCGCAGTCTGATCCTTTTAGTAACCTCTGGTATGACGTGGACCAGGTCGTTGAGTTTAAGGAAAACAGTGGGCTTAAGATTCTTGGCGTAGGATATACTATTTATCTTGGCAGCGAATTCGAAGCCGAAATGCTTGTTCAGGCGGCTCAAGTAATTTATGATGCTCACCAGCATGGCATGTTGTCCGTACTCTGGATTTACCCACGCGGTGAAGCTGTAAAAGATGAAAAAGACCCACACCTTATTGCAGGAGCAACAGGCATCGGAGCCTGCCTTGGTACGGACTTTGTAAAGGTCAATTACCCGAAAAAAGAAGGGGCAAAGTCTGCCGAGAGCTTTAAGGAAGCAATCAAAGCCGCAGGGCGTACTAAGGTTGTTTGCGCAGGCGGTTCCAGTGACGAAGCTGGAGCTTTCCTGAAAAAGCTCTATGATCAGATTCATGTTTCCGGAGCACAGGGAAATGCAACTGGAAGAAACATTCACCAGAGGCCTCTTGATGAAGCTGTCCGCATGTGTAATGCTGTCTATGCAATAACGGTTGAAGATGCAAGTGCCGAAGATGCTCTTAAGATCTATAAGGGTAAATAATAAAGCCTGCAGAAAAGCCCGCGAAGATCAGATATAAATTCTAAAGGCTGCATTGATAATAGGTTGGGCTGTAAAGGTCGTGAAAATATGCAAATTCCGGACCATAAAACAAAGATTGTCTGTACCATAGGCCCTGCTTCCTCTTCCGAAGAAGTGATCAGGAAACTTGTGCTTGCTGGCATGAACGTGGCAAGGATCAATTTTTCCCACGGGAGCTTCGAAAGCCATAGCGAAGTAATCCAGAGAGTCCGTAAGGTTGCAGAGGAGCTTGACAGGACAGTTGCGATTCTTGCCGACCTGCCAGGCCCGAAGATCCGTATAGGCAAACTGGAAAAAGAACCGATCATGCTCCATAAAGGAAACTCTGTGACCCTTACGGTTGCCGAAACTACAGGAAATGAGACACGTATTCCTGTAAGCTACAAGCAACTTCCGGAAAGCGTGGTTCCAGGGAGCCTTATTTACTTAAGTGACGGTTTTATCCAGCTTCGATGCCTGGAAGTTTCGGGAAAAGATGTGCTTTGTGAGGTTCTTATCGGAGGGCAGCTCTATTCTCATAAAGGGCTAAATCTACCAGGGGCAAAGATCTTAGTTGATTCTGTAACTGGAAAGGATCTTGAAATTCTTGGGTTTGCCCTTAGTAAAGGGATCGACACTTTCAGCATTTCTTTCATAGAAAGTGCGGAAGATATTCGTAATGTCCGGAATTTTGCTGCAGCTAGAGGAAAGTCTGTATATATTGTTTCTAAAATCGAACGCAGGCAAGCTGTAGAGAATATCCAGGACATTCTAAAAGAAACCGATGCTCTCATGATTGCCAGAGGGGACCTCGGGGTTGAAATACCTATTCAGGAAGTTCCTTCAGTCCAGAAGGAACTTATCCATAGTGCAAAACTTCTTGGAATTCCGGTAATTACAGCCACTCAAATGCTGGCTTCAATGACTGATAATATAAGGCCTACCCGCGCAGAAGCAACCGATGTAGCCAACGCAATCCTTGACGGCACAGATGCGGTTATGCTTTCGGAAGAGACGGCAGTTGGTAATTATCCTGTGGAAGCTGTTGAAATGATGGCAAAAATTGCAAAAACCACAGAAGACTGGCGTTCCGGGACAAAATGGGGACTAGATGCTATTATCAAGGGCATAACGGCAAGAGATATGTCAGTGGATGAGGTAATAACCCTCCAGGTGCATGAAGCCTTGCAAAAGTTGCCGGTTGCGGCCGTACTGACTCCCACGAGAAGTGGAGCGACCCCCCGCAGGATCTCGCGCTTCAAGCCTGATACCTGGATCCTTGCTTTCAGCCGTGTCCCGAGAACCTGCGGCTTCCTCTCTTTATCCTATGGCGTTTATCCTATCACTGTGAATGAAAATATTGAAAGCTGGGAAAAAGAGACTACTGAGAAAGCCAAAGACCTTGGATTTGTAAAAAGCGGAGAGATTGTTATTTTCACCCAGGGTCCATCTTCAGGAAGCCCCGGAGGCACAAATATGCTTAAAATCCTTACCCTTAAATAAAAAATGCGATATGTCTATTTGTGGTAGAGGGCTCCAGTTTAAACCCGCTTCTCTATCTGAGATCCAGTGTACTCGGTTTTATGAAATAAATCTCAGGAAAAGTTCTTATCTCAACAAATATCAAATCATTATGTTTAAGCCGATATATTTAGATACCAAGTACGTGATTTTTACCTTCAGAATGTTTAAGCTGATATATTTAGATATGAAGTGCATGATTTCTACTGTCAGAATGTTTAAGTCGACATGTTTAGATATCAGGTGCATGATTTCTACTGTCAGAAAAATTAACTTTATGTGATGAGGTTTCATTTATGAAACAAAAGGACTCAGCAACAAAAAACCAGAGATATCTGGCTGTTTTTTTGGCATTAACAATGCTTTTGTCAGCCGGTGCGATCTTCTTTTCAGGTAACTCAAATAAAAATAATGAGAGTGATGATGTTTCCTCTTCCGGAAATATAGAGGAAAATAATACGATCGCTTTTTCTCAAATTCCTGGCAGGCAGGTCCACCATGAATTCAATTCCGTTGCGGATGGATTAAACATGTCTCCTGAAGGGGTAGTAAGTGCTTCATATGTAGACCTGCAAAGAACGACAGGAACTCCATTTGAACAGGTCTTTGGGAATAAAACAATGATGTACTCTCTATATGGGGCAGACGTAACTAAGCGCTATGGAGCACGTTATGCTGATGGTGAAGGGTTCGAACTCCACCAGATCCCGGAGCGGAAAATCTTAATGCCCTGGGGATTAGTCCAGTACGATAACTACAGTCTCCTTGCAAGGACAAACAATACTTATGACATTTGGAATGTAGTCGGAAGCCCTATGATCCTTGGCTCTCGCCAGAGCGTGCAAGATGTAATTGACGTGCTGGAAGGAAATGCAACTGCTTCAACCGAATATAATAGTCTTCTGAGCCAGGTGAGTCCTGAAGGAAGCCTCTACCAGGAATTGGCCACAAAGACGAATAATTCCACTATCCAGGCCGATCAGTTATACATTGATCTCAGGAAATTGGATGACGGCAGTTACAGTCAGACGTCCCTTTACCTTAATCCCGATCCCGAATTTGCTGAGAAGATTAAGGCTTTCCAGGCAAACTCCACCGAACGCGGAGTAACCTACAATGTAACTACCTCAGGAAACATTACCAAAATGATAATTACTTCCGACTTTAGAAGCTTACTTAATGAAACAGAGATGCTTTCACAGTAAGCTCCTAAATTTTTTCTTTTTTAACGCCTTAATTTTAAATATTCTGCATTCTCAATACTATTTCCGATGCCTGACTCTGTTTATGTTTATATTTTGCATCCCTAATGTTTTGATTTGACATCCTTCTTTTATTTCATGCCGTATTATTTTTATTCCAGATTTTTATTCCAGGTTTTTATCTCATTCTCCCCTTGCTACTCCAGCTAAAAGAATAATCATCTATTTCTACCTGTCAGACCAATCTTCTAGATAAGCAGTAATACTAGGGAGTGATACTATTGGGATTTCTAGACAGATTATTCAAAAAGAAAATTGAAGGCAAGACTGCAGAGGAATGGTACAGGCTTGCGACCAGCGAAACTGATCCCGAAAAAAAGATTGAATATTTCGATAAAGTTCTGAAGCTGAAGCCTGATTTTGCAGGAGTCTGGAACCTCAGAGGGCTTGAATATGTAATTCTCAAACGGTACGAAGAAGCTATTGCCTCGTTTGACAAAGCTCTTGAGATCCGACCTGTCTACCCAGAAGCAAGGTACAATAAAGAAGATGCAGAAACCGAATTAAGAAAGATGGAGATGTCCGAAGCAAAAACCTGAGAGAGAGGAGGGAAAACAATTACAGAAGAGAAAGAAACGTAACGGAAAAGGCCTGCCTCTTTTTCTTTTTTCATACCAGTTACTTCTTTCCACGGTTTAGTGCCTGGAGTCCAAGTTTTACGGGGCCTGGGAGTTTTCCGCATTGCATGACTTTCATCTGCTCAGGGGAAATAAATTTGAAAGCTGCATTCATGAGTGTATCGGATTTCATAATCCCATCCATGAGCTTCCTTGCCTGCACTGATGTTTCCAGTGCGGATCCGAACTGAGCTCGCCAGCGACGGTCGTATTCTTCAAGCCTGCACTTTCCGGCTGCAAATTCAGCTGCCGTTTCTCCTGCTACTTTTCCCGCAATCATTGCAGGAGGAATCCCACCTCCGTTTGTTGCAAAAATATGGCCTGCTGCGTCTCCTACAATCAGCGTGTTTTCAGTTGCGGTTCTTTCAGGAGCGCCATTTACAGGGATAATGCCTGCAATAACGTTCATAATTATGCAGTTTTTCAGTTTTGGTCCTGCAAGCGGATGGTTACGCATAAAACGGTGCAGGTACTCTTTTGCAGAGACCCCATTTTCAGCCACACCGCTTCGTATTCCTATTCCGATGTTTGCTCGGTCCTGACCTTCGGGAAAAATCCAGGCATAGCCGCCGGGAACAAAATCCTTTCCGAAATACATTTCCAGGGAAGAGGGATCAATATCCACATTTCTGATCTGGTATTCAAGAGCGACCGAGGTTTCCCTTGATTCGGGCTTAAGGGCAAGCCCTTTTAATTTTGCTACCAGGGAATTAGGGCCGTCAGCTCCGATAATCGCTTTCGCTTTAATTTTATATTTCCCAAAGACTCCTGAAGTTTCAACAGTCGTTCCTTCAATTTTCGTTACGCGAGTTTTAATCATCAGTTCAGCTCCTGCTATTGTTGCCTGCTCGGCAAGGAACTGGTCATACCTGCGCCGGTCAAGGACTGCCCCCTTGACAGCGAATTCTTTTATATTGCAGTTTGGAGTGACAATGCGCTGAGTATCAATTCTCTGCAGCACACAGGAATCAGGGTAGTTTTTCAGCGTATCCGGAAGCCTTGCTTCATGGAGCAGGGCCTGGACTTCCGAAGCATCGGGAAGGAAACCAGCGCACTGAATAGGACTCCCTATTTCTCTTTTTTTATCAAGAAGAAGTACTGAGGCGCCGTTCTTTGCAGCATACAGGGCTGATGTGGAACCTGCGGGGCCTGCACCCACAATGACTACATCATAAGAGGCTTCAGGGATCATCAAAGGGTCTTCCTGTTATTCTTTTTAGTTTTACAATTTATGAGGAATTGTTTATTAATCCTTTCCCAAAACTCGCGAACAACGTCAATTAATTATATCATATATCCTAATTAATAGAAAGTTATAAATACTATGACATGGTACAACGGTTACCGGCTTCCTGTGCCGAGGAGAAAATTAAGGAGCAAGGAAAAAATGAGACAGATAGCAATCTACGGAAAAGGTGGAATTGGAAAATCCACTACTACTCAGAATCTGACCGCGTCCCTCTCGACCATGGGCAACAAAATTATGCTTGTAGGATGTGACCCGAAGGCAGATTCTACTAGAATGCTGCTTGGTGGCCTGAACCAGAAGACCGTACTTGACACTCTTAGAAGTGAAGGCGATGAAGGAGTTGATCTTGATGTTGTTATGCAGCGGGGATTTGGCGACATAAAATGTGTGGAATCCGGAGGGCCTGAACCAGGTGTAGGATGTGCAGGCAGAGGAATTATCACTTCCATCGGGCTGCTTGAAAACCTTGGAGCATATACCGATGATCTTGATTATGTATTCTACGACGTACTTGGTGATGTTGTGTGTGGTGGATTTGCTATGCCTATCCGCGAAGGAAAAGCAAAAGAGATTTACATAGTTGCCAGTGGAGAACTGATGGCTATCTATGCTGCAAATAACATCTGTAAAGGACTTGCTAAGTTTGCCAAAGGTGGAGCCCGTCTGGGAGGTATCATCTGCAACAGTAGAAATGTCGACGGAGAGCGTGAACTTCTCGACGCTTTTGCAAAAAAACTGGGAAGTCAGCTAATTCACTTCATACCCAGGGACAACATTGTTCAGAGAGCAGAAATTAACAGGAAGACTGTAATTGATTTTGACCCAGAATCCAACCAGGCAAAAGAGTACCTGACTCTTGCCCACAACGTCCAGAACAACGACAAACTTGTTGTCCCAACTCCGCTTCCAATGGAAGAGTTAGAATCAATGATGGTTGAATTCGGAATTGTTGATATGTGATGATTGAATTTGAAACTGTATAATTATAATTATAGAATGAAAAGGAGTTAAAAACTATGCAGATGATACGTGCAATCATCAGGCCAGGCATGGAAACTAAAGTTATCGAGTGCCTTGAAAAAGAGGGATGTATTTCCCTTACAAAAATGGAAGTCTTTGGTAGAGGGAAGCAGAAAGGGATCCATATAGCAGACATCAACTACGATGAACTGCAGAAGACCATGCTTCTAATGGTGGTAAAAGACGAACATAAAGACAGGGCTATAAAGACTATAATGGAGTCCGCCAGGACCGGAAAATACGGAGATGGTAGGATCTTCGTAACCCCTGTGGAAGAAGCCTATACCATAAGGACTGGAAAACCAGGACTTTAAAGCCGGATTTTCGGAGGAAAATCCTATGAAAGAGATTACTGCGATAATTAGGATGAACAAAGCCCAGAGAACTAAAGATGTCCTGCTTGAATGCGGCTTTCCTTCATTTACCGTAAGAAGGGTTATGGGCCGCGGGAAACAAAGAGGGCTTTGCCATGAATTTAATCCCCCTCTGCCAGATCCGGAAAAGGAAGCTGAGACCTGTATTCGCTTTATCCCAAAACGAATGTTCACAATCGTTGTGGATGACGAAAATGTAAGTGAAGTGGTCCAGAAAATCATAGAAATTAACCAGACCGGAAATGCAGGAGATGGAAAAATTTTCGTTTCAGACGTTACTGAAGCAATCCGTATCCGGACTGGAGAAAGCGGAGAGGCGACAGTAAATAAGGAGCTGGTATGATGGGAGCAGAAATAGATTCCAGAATTGAAGAAGAACAAAAGCTTGTCGATGATATGTTAAAAGTGCTCCCGGAAAAAGCTTCGAGAAACAGAAGAAAACACATAGTTGTCAGGAATTGTTCCACTGAACAACACATCGAAGCCGACGACAAGGTAATTCCTGGCATCCTTACAAACCGCGGATGCGCTTTTGCAGGTACCAAGGGTGTGGTTTTCGGGCCGATTAAGGATATGGTACACCTCGTTCACGGTCCTATAGGCTGTGCATTCTATACCTGGGGCACCAGACGAAACTTTGCAAAGGCAGAAGAGGGTGGAGATAACTTCATGAATTACTGCGTATGCACTGACATGAAGGAAACCGATATTGTCTTTGGAGGAGAAAAGAAGCTCAAAACAGCTATTGACGAAGTTGTGAAAATTTTCCATCCTGGAGCTATCACTATCTGCGCAACCTGTCCTGTAGGACTTATCGGAGATGACATTGAATCTGTTGCCAGAGAAGCTGAAATGGAGCATGGGATCAAGGTAATTCCCGCCCGTTGCGAGGGATACCGGGGAGTTAGCCAGTCGGCAGGCCACCATATCGCAAGCAACGCCCTGATGGAACACCTCATTGGGACTGAAGAAATTAAAAGTCCAACACCTTTTGATATAAACGTCTTTGGAGAGTATAATATTGGAGGAGATCTCTGGGAAGTCAAACCAATTTTTGAAAAAATTGGGTACAGAATTGTCTCAAGTTTAACCGGAGACGGCTCATTCCACAGGATCTCACAGGCTCATCAGGCAAAACTAAGTATTCTGCTTTGCCACCGTTCCATTAACTATACTAACCGGATGATGGAAGAAAAATACGGTGTTCCCTGGCTGAAAGTAAATTACATCGGTACGAAAGGAACTGAAAAATCCCTGCGGAAAATGGCAGAGTTCTTTGACGATCCGGAAATTACCCGGAAGACAGAAGAAGTCATTGCCGAAGAAAAAGCAAAATATGCAGATGATATCGAAAAATACAGGAAAAAACTTCAGGGAAAAACTGCTTTCATCTATGCCGGAGGTTCTAGATCGCATCACTATATAAATCTCTTTGAGGAACTTGGCATGAAAGTGATTGCTGCAGGCTATCAATTTGCTCACAGAGACGACTATGAAGGCAGGCAGATTATCCCTCATATGAAAGAAAAAGCTCTTGGCTCAATTCTTGAAGATGTGCACTACGAAAGGGATGAAAACGTCAAATCCGCAGTCAGTCCTGAAAGGATTGAAGAACTGAAAACAAAAATTGGACTCATGGACTATAAAGGCCTTTTCCCGGATGCGGAAGACGGAACCATTGTTATTGATGATCTTAACCACCATGAGACTGAAGTCCTTGTAAAGACCCTTAAGCCGGATATTTTCTGCTCTGGAATCAAGGATAAGTACTGGGCTCAGAAACTTGGGGTCCCGTCAAGACAGATCCATTCGTACGATTACAGTGGAAGGTATACAGGTTTTTCCGGAGTTTTGAACTTTGCAAGGGACATTGACATGGCTCTGCACAGCCCAACCTGGAAGTTCATACGCCCACCCTGGAAAGCAGAAGATGTAGAATAAGAGGGAGAAAAATGTTAGACTATACCCCATGTGAAGAAGTAACCAGAGAAGCAGTAACCATTAACCCTGCAAAAACCTGCCAGCCAATAGGCGCAGTCTATGCAGCCCTTGGTGTACACAACTGCATGCCGCACAGTCACGGGTCCCAGGGATGCCTCTCCTATCTGCGTATGTGCTTAAGCAGACACTACCGAGAAGCTGCCCTGGCAACTACTAGCAGTTTTTCTGAAGGAACTGCCGTATTCGGAGGCGCTGCAAACCTTAAGGAAGCCCTCGTAAACCTGACTACAATATACAAACCTGAAGTAATCGCCATTCATACCACTTGCGTCGCAGAAACAATAGGGGACGACGTAGGGGTCATCTTAGAAGATGTAGAGGCCGAAGAACTCATAGACCCTTCTATTAAGATCTGTGCAGCTTCTACTCCTAGTTACGTGGGCACCCATATTACCGGCTATGACAATATGGTAAAGTCCTTTGTAACCACCTTTACTAAAAAGAGCAAACCAAACGGGAAACTAAACATAATCCCCGGTTTTGTAGAACCTGGGGACATACGGGAAATAAAACGCATACTCTCAATAATGGGAATTTCCAGCATTGTGTTTCCCGATACGACTGATGTCTTTGATGCTCCTCTGACCGGCGAACCTGGAATGTATCCAAAAGGTGGGACTCCTATAGGAGATATAGAGGATTCTGCAAACTCAGTCGGGACGATTGCTCTCTGCAGGATGGCAGGAGGCTCAGCTGCAAAGATCCTTGAAGGCCGCTACAAAGTCCCGGCAAAAATAGGGCCTACTCCCATAGGGATAAGGAACACCGACCGTTTCGTAATGAACGCGGCAAAACTTGCTAATGTGGCAATTCCTCCCGAGCTTGAAGACGAGAGGGGAAGACTTGTGGATATGATGACCGATGCACATCCACACTACCACGGAAAAAAGGTAGCTATTTACGGAGATCCGGATATTCTTACAGGCTTGACCAGTCTTGTGATGGAAATGGGCATGGAGCCTGTTGTAGTACTTACAGGAACCAAGAATTCGGAGTTTGAAAAAGAAGTAGAAGAACTCATAGGTCCAGAGTACCCGGAGGCTGATGTAATTTCCGGAGGGGACATGTTTACTCTTCACCAGATAATCAAGAGAAAGCCTGTGGATCTTCTTATAGGCAACACCTATGGGAAATTCATATCAAGGGCAGAGGATATACCCCTGGTCAGGGTAGGTTTCCCGATTATGGACAGGGCAAACCTGCATTACTTCCCAATCATGGGATACGCAGGAGCTGCAAGACTTGTAGAGCGTATAGGAAATATCCTGCTTGACAGGAAAGACAGAGATTCTCCTGATTGGCTGCTTGAAACCATCGAGTGAAGCCCTTTTCAAATAATTAATCGGATAACTGGAAAACTGCCGCAAACCTCAAAACCGAAGCAGAGGGGAGTGAAGGAAATGAAAGAGAAAATTGGAATAGTGGATACTCTCGAAGAAAGGAAGCCATATATTACCAGAAAACAAGAAAAAGGGCAGGAAATTCCTCTTGCCTGTGATAATAACTCTCTTGCAGGAGCTATCAGCCAGCGAGCCTGTGTTTATTCGGGAGCCAGGGTTGTCTTAAACCCTGTAACCGATGCCGTTCACCTTGTCCACGGCCCAATCGGCTGTGCAGGCTATACCTGGGACATAAGAGGTGCAAAGTCCAGTGGGATTGAAACAAACCGCACTAGCTTTAGCACGGATATGAAAGAGATCGATGTAGTCTTCGGAGGAGAGAAAAAGCTTTCAAGTGCAATTGATGAACTGGTGGAGCTCTACCACCCTCCTGTTATTTTCGTTTATTCCACGTGCATAGTTGGAATCATTGGGGATGATCTGGAGTCCGTGTGCAAAACTGCAAGCCAGAAACACAATATCCATGTAATTCCTGTAAAATCCGAAGGATTCAAAGGCAATAAGTCCGACGGATATAAAGCTGCCTGTGACGCCTTAAAAAGGTTGATCAAAAGACCTTCCGAAGATGAAATTAAGAAGAAAGGTCCCAGAGTTCCTGATAACATAAAGCCAAAGATTAACATTTTAGGGGACTTTAACGTAGCCGGAGATGTCTGGCTCGTAAAGCCTCTCTTTGAGCAGATGGGAATTGAGGTTATAGTCTCAATGACAGGAGATTCAACTGCAAAAGCCATATCAAGGGCAGCTGAAGCTGACCTTAACCTTGTCCAGTGCAGTGGGTCCATGACCTATCTTGCAAAATGGATGCAGACGGAATATGGAATTCCCTACTTAAACGCAAGTTTCTTTGGAATTGAAGATATCTCCTTAGCCTTGCGAAGAACTGCGGATTATTTTGGTTCCGAAAAGATGAGAGAACGGGCTGATAGAATTCTGGAAGCTGAAATAAACCGTATAATGCCTGAAATTTCCAGAGTTCGGGAAAGGGTCAAAGGAAAGAAGGCCGCCATTTACATGGGAGGGCCTGCAAAAGCTCTCACGCTTATCAAAGGTTTTGCCGAACTTGGCATGGAAGTCGTTATTATCGGGACCCAGACAGGGAAAAAAGAGGATTACGAGCAAATCAGTTATTCGGTAAGGGATGGGACAGTTATTGTTGATGATGCGAACCCCCTTGAACTTGCCGAACTGCTCATTAGACAGAAAGCTGACCTGATGGTTGCAGGCGTAAAGGAGAGATTTATTGCATACAAGCTTGGAATTGCTTTCTGTGACTTCAACCATGACAGGGTGGTGGAGTTCGAAGGTTTTGATGGCTTTGTAAATTTTGCACGAGAAGTGGACGCTTCCATCAGTAGCCCTGTATGGAAAGCTGTTAAAGAAAGAATTCTGAAACCCGAAGCAGTGGAATCAGAACAAAAATTAGGTAAAATAGAGAAAGTGGCAGTAAAAGACATGACTTCTGGAGAAAATTACGCAAAAGAGTGTAAAGGCATGCTTCTGAAACCTGAACTTTTGCACCAGAAATCCGAGGCTGCAGTTGAGAGTCAGGTATGAGGAGGCATTGAGATGACGAAAAGAAACTATGCAACTGTGAACCCCTGTGTTATGTGCCAGCCTATGGGAAGTGCCCTTGCTTTTAAGGGAATTGAGAATACTATGGTTCTTTACCACGGTTCTCAGGGCTGCAGCACCTATATGCGTCTGCTTCTTGCTCATCACTTCAGGGAACCTGTAGACATCGCATCAAGCTCGCTCAGTGAAAAAGGAGCAGTATACGGGGGCAGGGAAAACCTGAAAAAAGGATTGAGAAACGTGATTAACAGGTACAATCCGAAAGTAATCGGAGTTGCTACGACCTGCCTTGCCGAAACAATTGGGGACGATGTACCTGCAATAATCCGTGAGTTTAAAGAAGAACAAGAGATCGGAGACGATCCTGAAAAAGATATTATAATTATTCCGGTTTCAACTCCTAGCTATGGGGAAAGTCACGTAAGCGGATATATAAAAGCCTTAGACGCAGTTGTCAGGAAATTTACGGAAAAAACTGAAGAAGAAAAATCCGTAAAAATCCCAAATGGAAAGCTCAATGTCATCCCTGTTGAAAGTCTCTCCCCTGCTGATGTACGTGAACTCAAAGAGATCTTTGATGTTATGGCTGGAGATTATATTTTCCTGCCTGATATTTCCGAAACTTTTGACGCTCCGCTGAGAGAAGATCTACCAAAAATTGCGCCGGGTGGTACCCCACTTTCCGAAATTGCTGACATGCCAAACAGTCGAGCAAGCCTGGGCCTGGGTACAGTTAGTAAGAACTTAGCAGTTAAATATCTGGAAGAATCACATGGAGTACCAGGATATGATGTTCCAATCCCAATAGGGCTTTCAAACACTGACCTTTTCTTCACTGAGCTGGTAAAGATTATTGGATGTCCCATACCTGAAAAATATCAGAAAGAAAGAGGTAGGCTCCTGGATGCTATGGTTGACGTGCACAAGTATCTCTATGGCGTAAAAGCCGCTGTTTATGGAGATCCCGATTTTGTATTTAGCCTCACAACCTTCATGCTGGAACTCGGGATAAACCCGGTTCTAATAGCTACAGGAAGTAAAAGCCGGGACTTTGAAGCAAAAATCCGGCAAATAGTTGAAAAAATAAACCCGGAACTCGAACCTGAGGTTCTGAATGGAATTGACTTTGACACTCTTAACGATGCAGTCAGCCAATGTAATCCGGAAGTCCTTATAGGAAATTCCAACGGGAGATACATTGCAAAATCCCGGAACATCCCTCTTGTAAGGGTCGGCCTACCAATACATGACAGAGTCGGTGTACAGCGCATCCTTAATATAGGTTATAGAGGGGCTATGGAATTACTGGACAGAATCACCAATACGATTCTGGAAGCTACCGATACTTTCACTGCACCGGTACAGACAGAACCAGCAGCATATACCGAGAAGAAAAGCGAAAAAGAATGTGTGGAAGGAATGCGATGAATAAAAAACCAGCGTTTCTATAGTCACGGGCCAAAATTTTTTACTTATCTCCAAAATTTATTCACCAATCTATGTGAAAGGTTAATCACAGAAAGCATGGAAAACACAGGATAAATGAAATAGGGGCACAATTCTTCCGGGCTTTCCGTGCCTTTCGTAGTTATAAAGTAAAATGCAAATACTTAAGTTAAGGACTATAATTATTGCAGCGGTTCTCTGCTTTGGTTTCTTTTCTCGCAGTTTTTTCTGAAGCGTGAACAACTACTACGCTAAACACTTAATGGCTTTTCATCTTTTTTCTAGGTAAAATCAATAACCTGCGGATAAGACCAGATTTTCAAATTTGTTACAATCCTTTGATAATACTTTATTGGAGTCCTAAGGTATCGAATTTAAAATTTTTTAGATTTCATATTTTAAAACAATTTTACGCAGGCGCATGCACAATTAACAGTAAGTTTCCATTCTTCGAACTCTTTAATTGATTACACCAATATAGTTAAAATTGGATAATTTATAAACAAAAAAGACTATATCTATTATTCATTAACGTAAATAAGACTTATGTATCCTAAGATTAAATTATCTTTTCTTTTATACTTATTTTTAAACATGAGTCAAGGCATATACTTAAATAAATAATTTGTGACCAAAACATCCAACAATCAAAGATTCTGAAATAATTAATGATTCGGAAAAAAGTATGAAAAACGGATAGTTTAATGATCTAGTGAAAACGTTTGTGGTTTATATATAATGTATTAGTAATAGTTTATGGAGTTCAAAAGTGCTTTCAGATGCTACCGAACTCCATAAAATCTACCCCGAAAGGCAGTTATCATGTTTAGCTGTGCGAATATTTAAACTTGCCTGATTCTGCCTCCTAGGGAAAAATTTAGGAGTAATAAAATGATTAAGGACAAAATTAGAGTAGGAACGCTAGTTTTAGCAATACTGCTGGTTGGTATGGCATTGATACCAGCTGTGAGTGCACAGAAAGAAGATAATTATTCTGTAACTGCTGAGGAAGCTTTTAAACACGCAAATGCACACATGGCAAAATTTATTGCAACAGACGCACCCTATTTTGAGAACTGGACAGAGGCCACTATTGATCCAAAACCACTAGAACTTTATGATCCAAATGGTCAAAAACTGTATTATCAGTTTTCTGTGTATAAAAATAATAATCTAGTAGGTATAATCGATATTGGTGCAGATAAAAAACTTGGGCAAACTGTCCAACTTGTTGAGTGCAATCCAAAACCGTTTGATGCTACTAAAGCCATGAAAAAATCAATAGAAATCGCCATAAACGAACATCCAAATGGAAAAATAAAATCAACACAAATGGTTGTATACGATTATCCTCTTATCGGAGCAATGACAGTGGTAAAGGACAAAATAACAGGGGATGAAGATCGGGTATTTGTAGACGTATATACTCTTGATATAGTACCAGATGAACCGGCAACTGAAACAAAGCGCGGAATTTGGTCAATATACGAGCAGAGATTGAAGAATGGAATAGACAAGAATTTAAAGAACTGGCAGGAAAGCGATAATCTTACGAAATCTGTGGAGTATAAAGCAGCTAATTTGGAGATCAACATATCTACACCAATCACTGAGGAACAGATGGGGAAACTGAGTAGTAATGTAGTGACAACAGCTACAACTAAAACACTCAATGTTCCTTTATATGGAGGCGAAAAAACTTATTATTGTGGGCCGGCAACTGCCAAAATGATTGCTAAATACTATGGGGTATCTCATACCCAAGATTACATTTATGGAATAATGGGTGCGACGGCTCCACAAGGGACTACTATTGATCAGCAGCTTACTTATTATAGATCCTCACAGGGATTAGCGAAAACAAATTCAGTAAAACGCACTAGTAGTCTGTATTTTGGTGACGTAGTCACCGAAATTAACAATAATAGACCTTTCAGAAGTGGAGTTTCAGGTCATGCTCGAGCTTGTGTAGGATACTATTATGACACTGGGGAACAAATTTTGGCACTCAATGATCCATCGCCTCAGTGGTCTGGTAGTTATCAGCTGGAAGCATTTGGTTCAGAAATTAACCGTATATATGTGAGGAGCTAAAACTCCTCATCTTTTTTGGTGGTTGGTATGAGAAAAATAAATGGGAAAATTGCTATTTTTATTTTTCTTCTAACTCTCGTAACGATTGTGGGATTATTTATAAAAGCTCCAATTAATAAAAACACTCTAAAGGATGCCGAAACTCCAGTTAAAGAATTACAAGTAAGTGGCTTAGCTATCGAATTTGAAGAAGGAATTACCGAACCAGAAGTTAAAACTATTCTTGAAAATTATAACTTGACCATGTATAGGCTGAATTACAATGTGGAAGACATCGCAGATAACTACTATATAGAAGTAAAAAATAACGAAAATATCGTTATAGGAGATGAGTTTAGATCTGCTCCTGATAAAAAAAAGGGAGACTACAACATAATTTCTTTATCCGAACAAGCTATCGAAAATGAAAGCTTTCTTGAAATTCTGGATAAAAAAAATCTTCATATTAAAAAGTTCGTCTGGTGTGAACTTCATTTTGAAAACGGATCTATGAATTGGATTCCAGAGAAGGATGCAATTAAAATAAAAAATGAGCTTGAAACGAATGAAATGGTTTTATTTGTAGCCCTTTACTATATAGATGGGTAAAAACGAGAATTATAGCTACTAACGCCTCGATTTCAAAATCAATTCTTTATTTATTGGGAAAATCAGCGATCTTCGGACCATATTCAAAAGCCAAACTTTATGAATTTACTTCTGAGCTGCAGTACTAGCTTTTCTGATAGTGGTACTACACCAGAAATTGAAAATGAGAGACAATTTTTCACTACGAGTTCACTCATTTTCGACTTTGTAGAGGATACAAAACTCAAAATGGGTATACATATTTGCATGTTAATGATTCACTGCCTATTGGTCCGACCTATGGTAATCCAAGGTTACTTGAACTCACATACGGCAGTTCAAAGATCAAATGTATATGTAAGATAAAAATTCCTCAGAGGAGTTCGATAAACTTCTGATTTTCAACAGTTACCTATGAACCTATATAACAACCGACCAAGGATTAAGGTTTATCGAAACCTCCTTATTTATAGGGTGTTAGTATGAACAAATCCAGAAGGGAGCCGCTGATGTTGTCGCTTTTCAATGAGTCTATAAGTTGGGATTTAAGATGGAAGAAATAACATATGATAAAACATATCGAAAGCATACTCTCATAAGAGTTTTGGGAATAACTTCACTTACGATTTTAATATTAGCTGGTGTAGTAGGTGCATCGCCATTTGCCTATATTACTAACTACGAAAGTAATAATATTTCTGTAATTGACATAACCACAAATAAGGTTACAGCCACAGTAGATGTAGGAGACCATCCTGCTGGAGTTACAGTCAGTCCAGATGGGAAAAAGGTATATGTGGTGAACGCAGGTAGCAACACTGTTTCTGTAATTGATACAGCAACAAATAAGGTTATACACACAGTGAAAGTGGGAACCGATCCTCAAAGAATTGCAATTAGTCCGGATGGGAAAAAAGCATATGTGACAAGTCTCAGCAACAACATTGTTTCTGTAATTGATACGGCCACGAACAAAGTTACAGCCACAATAGATGTAGGAAACTTTCCTTTTGGAGTTGCATTCAGCCCGGATGGGAAAAAGGCATATGTGACAAATTCTGGCGGTGACTCAACTAACTTTACAGCTACAGTCTCTGTAATTGACACAGCCACAAACGCTGTTGCAGCCACGATATATACAGGGAACAACTCACTTGAAGTTGCATTCAGTCCGGACGGAACAAAGGCATATGTGATGAACTCCAATATTTACCATGACTCCACAGCTACTATTTTGATAATTGACACAACCACAAACGATGTTACAACTACAGTACATGTAGGAGACATTCCTCGCGGAGTTGCAGTCAGCCCAGATGGAAAAAAGGTATATGTAGCTATACAGTTTCCTGGACCTGATTCACTTACGGGTGCTGTTAATATAATTGATACAGCCACAAACAAGGTTACAGCCACTGTGCCTGTAGGAAGGGCGCCTGGTGGAATCGAAGTTACTCCAGATGGAACAAAGATATATGTGGTAAATTATGCAAGCCACACTGTCTCTGTAATTGACACAGCTACAAACAATGTTACAGATACAGTGAACGTAGGAAAATATCCTATTGAAATTGCCTTTGGGAACTTTGTAGATTCTAATATGACTGGTCAAAGCACAAGTGGAAACGAATCGAGTAAAAACTCTACACCAGGCTTTAGTTTATTGGGAGGCTTGGCCTGCCTCTGTGGTGGGTGGAAGTTCAGGAAGAAGTAAGTAATACAGGGCTTGGATTGTCAGACAGTTGAATGGCATAATGTCTTTTTGCGTGTTTGTTTTCAGCCTCTTGAAGAAAAAAGGAAGGGTTAATCCCCATCATTTTAACGGCGAGATACAACCCGTAAACTTTAACAAAACAGCAAACTTAAAATTTTATAATTCATAGGTTAAAACAATTTTATTCAATGTCCTCCTTTGGCCTGAATCCCCATACTCTACCTTTTAATTTTTTACATAATTTACCTTGATCAGCCAGTTGTATTAACCTATTTTTGTAAGTATTGGGTTGCACCCTACTTTCTCGGCAACCTCGGTTGCAGTGCAGGTAGCTTCAGCCATACATTCATCTGACTTTCCGCAGATGTTCTCGAAAAAACAACAATTTTCTTGCTATCGGTTTTGGAGAATTTCTCAAAAATCTCTCGTTATTATCTCAACTGAAGCTTTGGTAAATCGAGTTGAAAGTTTTCATTGAAGGTAAAAATGCCGAAAATTGTAGAACATTTTAAAAATAATTCTTTAAACATCACATGCAATTAGCAGAAAAAACGATAGCAGAAAAAATTATGAAAATTGTACGGACATCTGCGGAAAGAGAGATATTAGCTAAAAAAATAGATAAATTTATCAGACATCTGCGGAAAGACAGATAAATCCAGAACCAGATAGATTCCCCGAACAAATGGAGGCCCGGCGTATTATGATGCAAGAAGGTTCCCACTAGCTATTTGGATGAGTTCTCCTCTTGCATCATTTTCTTTTGTTCCTTTTATGCCTTCAATAGATTCATTGATTAGCTAGTGTTCTGGCAACTTAATTACGATACACAACGTAGACAGTTTCTCATCAGCATAAAGTGATTTTATGATACACAACGTAACAGTTTCTCATCAGCATAAAATGATTTTGAGTTTAGTCAGGGGATTCATAATTAAATGGTTGAGATACTAGATGGCGGAATGACTCAGGAAGCAAACGTGCTTTAGCCGCTGTAGTTCACAGTGCTATAATGGCTCTTACAGAAAGTAGTCCAAACACAAGGAAACCTATGATATAAAACACGGTTGTTTCTACAGTCGGTTTTTCAGTATTCTCTTTTTTTATTTCCTCATCTTTAGAGATTGTTTTGCTCAAATTGTTTTTTAACCAATTTAAAGTAAAAATAACTACTACCGCCATTCCTATTATCTCAGGAATAAAAGTGTGTTCAAGACTAAAACCTTGTGATAAGTTAAGTGTAAAAGATTCTTTGAATAGCATTAATAAGAATGCGATCCCATTAGCAACGTCGTCTTTCGGAAAACTCCATCCAAGTAGAGGCCAGAATAAGGTTTTTGGAGTATTCCACATCTGATCTTCCATAAGATGGAAAAAAGAACCTGACGCAAGGGTAATAATTACTATATCGTTTCTTTTATTATAGACATATAAACCTATTAGGAAGAGAGTAATAGAAAATAATAATGTATGGCTTATCATGCGTCCATTTGAAATCGTTGATGCAAAGACAATCAGTCCTAATGGTTTATCTATCAAATCAGGCAGAAGAGCTCCAATAGCAAGATACCTTTTATCTATGATAGTCTTTAACTGTGGTGCAATATATGAAAATACAAAAAATATCCCAAGTGTAATACCAATATGTCCAAAGAGCAGCATGGTAACACAAAGAAATCCTTTCTAAATATATAAAAATGTTCGCATTAAACAAAATTATTAGCTAATTAAATGATAAAAAGATAACAGATAATATTAAGATTCTGGGCAGTGTCTCGAATTTGCTGTAAATTTGAAGCCACGTTTTTGTGTAATGTGGGGAAAATGGATCTTCCAATGTGGAATTTTTGATCCAATACCTTTTTGAAATTTGTGATTTTACAGAAAAATCGGCATACTACCCACATTCCTTTTTACAGAATTTATTCTCTTCTTGTAGGGTTTATTCTCTTTTTACAGCTTTCATAATCGCTGCCCCTTCCTGGCTCTCAACCTCTATTGCGAAGCCAACGTCTTCGAAAAGCTCTTGCCATCCGGCTTCCGAAAGTTGGGGGCCGTGGTGGTGTTGTTCTGCAAGCGGTTCAACTGCTATCAACAGGCCGCCGTTTTTAAGCACTCTCTTTATCTCAAACAGGGCAAATTTAATGTCTTCCAGGTGGTGAAGCATTAAAAAACAGGTAGCTACATCCATCGAACCGGCTTCAAAAGGAAGTGAATAAGCGCTTCCGGTCTTGAATTTCACATTCGACACGCCAAGGACATCAGCATTCATCTGCGACTGGCCTGTAAGAGAATCATGAAGATCGATTCCGTAGACTTTCGAATCAGGATTGTTTCTTGCAAGCTCTATGGTAAGGCTTCCAAAGCCGCTACCAATATCGAGAATTGTTTCTCCTTTTATGTCAGGAAGCACAGAAGGAAGCACTTTTGATCGCACGCGTACCATGTGGTCTTCAGGAAATGTTGCTATCTTTGCTTTTTCTGCATCTATTTTCATAAAAGGCAGGATAGCATAGACTTTTGATCCGTTGATTGCCATAAGTCCTCTTACGTAAATTTGATCAGTTTCGGTTACGATGCGTTCAACAACCGAAACTCCGACATCCCTGCAAAAACGCATATTCAATTCTTCCCTCCTCTCAGGGAACCGGAAATTCAGGGGAGTATGGACTATGATGTAATGAGAATACTCCGGCTTGAAATAATCTGATATGGATTCAGGTTCATTCAGGCAAATTTCACTGATGCTGTCCCTGAAAAGGGATAAAATTTGCAGTGCAGTCTCATCCGCCTTGCTTTTTACACTTCCAATTTCTCCAAACATACCTCTAAATTTGCTTTCACTAAATAAAAGCTCTCTGACAGAAATGTTTGAAAACAGGAAAAGAAACTCACGCTAGATAACCAGAATTCCTATTTTTAATATACAGTAATAATGTCGAGAGGAAAAACTGATATTAGGCTCCTTAATTGGAGAAAAACTCCCTCTATTCTCGTTTTTTTGGATGAGACTGTTTTATTATTCAATAGCAAGATAGGCAGATTTAAATATCAAGAAACCGGATACAAGATACCTATTGGTGGTCGTGATGAAATACATAATTGCTATGATAAGGCCGGAAAGACTCGATGCAGTCAAAAGAGAACTTCAGAAACTTGAGGTAAATAGACTAACAGTATCATCGGTCGCTGGCTATGGTGCACAAAAGGGGCATTTAGAGATTTACAGGGCAACTGAACATGAAGCAAATCTTCTTGAAAAGGTCAAGATTGAAATTGCAGTGGAAGATCATTTCCTGAAATCGGTTATTGAAGCAATAAAGACCGGAGCAAAAGGCAAGGACGGTTACATCGGAAGCGGCAAGATATTTGTGCTACCTTTAGAGAACGTAATAAGGATTCGCACAAACGAAACCGGACCAGAAGCTCTATGAGGGAATGAGTATGACTATTGAAGCAGCAGACACAGTATGGGTACTCATCTCGTCTGCACTTGTATTGTTAATGCTTCCCGGACTTGCACTGTTCTATGGCGGGCTTGTCCAGCGTAAAAACGTTTTGAGCAGCATGATGCATTCATTTGTTGCAATGGGCGTCATGGCTCTGGAATGGGTATTGATAGGTTACTCACTTGCATTTGCAGACGGTAACTGGTTTGTAGGTGGCCTTGGACATGTATTCCTGAAAGGGATAGATGTATATTCAGTAACTGGTACAATTCCGACTTATGCATATGTTGCGTTTCAGGGAATGTTTGCAATAATTACACCTGCTCTGATTTCAGGTGCAATTGTAGGACGTGTGAAGTTTAAATCTTATATCGCATTCATTGCTCTCTGGGGACTTATCGTATATGCACCTGTCTGCCACTGGGTCTGGGGTGGTGGGTTCCTTACAGGGGAAGCTCTTGACTTTGCAGGCGGTACAGTTGTGCACATAACCTCAGGTGTCTCCTCACTTGCAATTCTTACATACCTTGGAAAGAGACGTGGTTTTGGGGTAGATTCATTAAAGCCACATAATGTTACTTTGACGCTTCTTGGAACTGGTCTTCTCTGGTTCGGATGGTTCGGGTTTAACGCAGGTTCATCACTTGCTGCAAATGAGATTGCATCTCTCGCATTCATTACAACACTTGTAGCCCCAGCAGCTGCAGGATTTATCTGGATGGCCCTTGAATGGTATCACTTAGGGTATCCAACAGCTCTGGGATTTGCAACAGGGATTCTTGCAGGACTTGTTGCAATAACTCCAAGTGCAGGCTTTGTCACGCCAATGGCAGCAATTCCTATAGGTGCGATCACAAGTTTCGTGTGCTACAATGCTGTAGGACTCAAAGAAAGGCTTGGATATGATGACTCGCTGGATGCCTTTGGAGTACATGGTGTTGGTGGAATAGTAGGCGCACTCCTAGTAGGTGTATTTGCAAGTGTAGGAGGGACCGGTCTCTTACTTGGGAATTCCAGCCAAATGTTAATCCAGCTTCAAGGCGTTGTCGTCACAATTGTTTATGCAGCTGTCGGGACTCTCCTTATTGGATTCATACTTAACAGAACTATAGGGCTTAAAGTCAGCGAAAGTGAAGAAAACATCGGACTTGACAAGACGCAGCATGGTGAAGTTGCATATAACATCTGAGTACAGGCAAAACTTTACCTGTACTTTTCTAATTTTAGGTTTTCTTAGGATTTTTCCTCATTGAGAAACCCATCTTAGCCATTTCTATCCTGAAAGTCTTTTTAAATATATTTCGTGCAACGTCAAGGTAGAAATGGTTATGTATAATAACATGGGAAGAAGGTAAGATATTTGAGATTTCCTAGTTATTGTATAAATATAGATGGGATGATATTATGTTAAATACTGGCTCTACAGGCTTTATGCTGCTTGCGACAAGTCTTGTGATGCTAATGACTCCTGGTCTGGCATTTTTCTATGGAGGACTTTCCTGTAAGCGGAATATTTTAGGAATTATGATGCAAAGCTTTGTTTCGATGGGAGCAACGACTGTTTTATGGTTTTTTATCGGGTATTCTCTATGTTTCAGCGGGGGAGAAGGTGCCATCATAGGAAACCTGGACAAAATGTTTTTACACGGGATTACCCCAACTACAATAATCAAAGATATGGGGTTTCCAGAAATTGTATTTGTAGCTTATCAGATGATGTTTGCAATTATTACCCCTGCCTTGATTACTGGAGCATTTGCAAACCGGGTTACTTTTAAAGCTTATCTTATTTTCCTTGTTCTCTGGCAGCTTTTTGTTTACTATCCTTTTGTTCATATGGTCTGGGGAGGCGGTCTGCTTGCACAGATGGGAGTTCTTGATTTTGCAGGAGGAATTGTTGTTCATGCTACAGCCGGATTTGCAGCTCTTGCTTCGGTCTTTTACGTAGGCTCAAGAAAGTACAACAAAATAACAAAACCAAACAATATTCCGTTAATGGCTATAGGGACTGCTCTTTTGTGGTTTGGATGGTACGGGTTTAACGCTGGAAGTGAACTGAATGTAGATGGGATTACCTCACTTGCATTCTTGAACAGTGACATTGCAGCTTCTTTTGCGGCAATCACCTGGATGATAATAGAATGGTATAAGGAAAGAAAACCAAAGTTTGTAGGGCTTATGACAGGAGCAGTTGCAGGCCTTGCAACAATTACTCCTGCAGCAGGTCTTGTTGCTTTACCCGTGGCTGCAATAATGGGCATCCTCGGATCAGTTGTCTGTTATTTTGCCGTACATCTTAAAAACAAGATGGAATGGGACGATGCTCTTGATGTATGGGGTGTCCATGGAATTGGGGGCGTTACCGGCACAATTCTACTTGGAGTCTTTGCCTCGACGGCTATAAACCCGGTAGGAGCTGACGGACTGCTTTACGGTGGCACAGCATTCTTTATTAAAGAAGTTGTGGTTGTTGCAGCTACTTCAGTCTATGCATTTGTGTTTACCTACATTATGTTGATGCTAATAAACACAATAACTCCGGTCAAAGTTACGGACGAAGAACAACTTATAGGCCTTGATATTTCTATGCACGGAGAATGTGCCTACGACACTATTCACTGAGGAAAACAGGTTTATTCAGTTAACGAAAAAGTTAGGGGCCTTCTCAACTCTTTTTTTTTCTTTTTCAGCCCCTCATTTTTTCAGAATAGTTTTTTTCTTCGAATAGTTTTTTCTTCGAATAGTTGTTTTTCAGAATAGTTTTTTCAAAACAGTTTTTTCTTTAAATATTTTCTCAGTACAGTTTTTTCTTTGAATATTTTATTCAGTACAGTTTTTTCAGAATATTTCTTTTCTTAGAACTATTTTTTCTTAGAACAGTTGTTTCCTTAGCATTGTTATAGCTAGAATCATCGAGAAAAACAATGTCATTATGAAAATGATCACAAATGCATGAGGGTTATTTTCGAATGGGACGTCAACATTCATTCCAAAAAAGCTTGCAACCATTGTTGGGACTGACAGAACGATTGTAACTGAAGTCAGGAATTTCATAACAATGTTTAAGTTGTTGGAAATAACCGAAGCATATGCATCCATTGTTCCGGTCAAGATATTGCTATAAATATTTGCCATTTCAATCGCCTGCTTGTTTTCTACGATAACATCTTCAAGAAGATCCGTATCGTCAGGATACATCTTAACAGGAGTGGATCTCAGGATTTTCTCAAGGACTATTTCATTGCTTTTTAAAGATGTAGAGAAATATACAAGGCTTTTTTCCAGCTCGAGAAGCTGGATTAATTCCTTATTTTTCAGGGATTTATGCAATTTGGACTCGATCTTATCACTTGCTTTATCGATATGCCTGAGATATTGAAGATATAACTTTGAGTTTCGATACAGGATCTGTAAAAGAAAACGTGTTTTTTTGAATGTATAAAAGGATTTTATTCTCTGTTCGATAAAACTTTTAATAACGTAATTCTCCTGAAGAGAGACTGTTACAATGTTTTTGCCAGTAATTATAATCCCAAGGGGGATTGTATAAAAAATTCCTCCGTCCTGCAGGTTAGCATTCGGTACAGGTATATCTATTAATACAACAGTACAGCCTTCATCAACTTCAATTCTGGAGCGTTCCTCTTCATCAAGTGCAGCTTTAAGATGTTCAGCAGGAATATTCAGGTCTTTTGAAATTAAAAGAATTTCCTGCTCGTTTGGATTTACAATATTAATCCATGCGCCGTCTTCAACCTGGTCAAGAGTTGTCAGTCCGGAATCTGTCGATTTGAATATCTGAAGCATGGATGTTCCTCTCCCTGTCGGCAGTATAGAATACATTCACTCAAAATGAGAATAGGATTTACAGGGCTTCAAGCAGACCGCTTATCTATAAATATATTTTCATAATAAATATTTTTTGTACATTTATTACTGTACTAAACTTTCTCTTCTCTTTGTTTTTCCTGTTTTTCCTAATTTCTTATTTGAAAATGCCTGCAAGGATAATTTAATTTGAGAACCAACCAGACTGGGTTTTAATTCAAATTGTTTTGAAATAGGAAATTTTATATAGATTGTTTCAAATATATTTGAAATAAGAACTATTGAGGTGAACACGATGAAAATCGAAATACTTGGTACAGGATGTTCAAAATGTAACAAAACAAAAGAAATGGTAGAGAAAGCTGTAAAAGAAGCAGGTGTAGATGCTGAAATTGTCAAGGTAGAGGATTTCGATATAATTCTGGGATACGGAGTCATGGTCACTCCTGCTCTTGTAATTGACGGAGATGTTAAAGTCGCAGGTAAAGTTCCAAGCGTTGATGATATCAAAAAATGGATCAAAAAATAAACCTGTCAAAATGGACTGAAGCATTAGCCCGGAACTAAAAACTAAAATAATAATTCCTTTAGGAGAAATCCAGGATACATTTTTACTTTAAGATAAATCCAGGATACAGTTACTTTGAGATAAATCCAAGGTCAGTGTGAAAAACATGCCAGAAGAAGCAAAATGTGCATGCGGCTCGGCGAATGTGGCAATTTTCCCATGCGCGGGAGCAGCAAATGTCGGTCAGCTTTCAAACAGAATCGCAATTGAACTCGAAAAGCAGGGCATAGGAAATCTTATGTGCACTGTCGGGATCGGTGCAAGAGCTCCGGGACTTATGAAGTCTGCCGAAGCTTCTGATCGTATTATAGCAATTGACGGTTGTCCTGTAAACTGCTCTAGCAAGACCCTTGAACTTGCAGGGTTTAAAGTTGATAGACAGATCGTAATTTCCAAACTTGGGATCAAGAAAAGTAAGGAAAAAGACCTCAAAGACCAGGAAGTAACAGATACTCTCGGGAAAGTTATGGAAATTCTTCAATCCGAATGATCTCCCATTTTAATCTTTTATTTCTTAATTTGAAGTATTTCCCTTAAACTCTAAACAAAAACACTCTGCATAAAATAGCTGACAAAAATTTAAGCTTGTTTACATGGTTATTTAACCTTCTAATGTCTGGTTTCGGTCATTAAAACTTTTTGGTGCTAATTTTTCCTTTTTAATCGGTTTTAATGGCCGATTTATCTTTCTTATTTAAAGAATAGAGTCAACAGGGATCTGGAGGAAATTATAGAGCAAAGAAAAGTGAAAGTAAATTGCAATATGTCTGAAAATAGACTCATTTGCAACAGTCGCATCTGTCACATGAAGGAAAGAGATTTTTGTTGCTGCTTTCTACTTCCCAGCATTCAAAACAGAGATTTATTAGGCCAAGTTTCCTGTGCTTTGCTCTAATAAGTGAGGTTTCATCCTTTCCACAAATAGAACATTTAACCATACTTGAAACCCTCAGTTAGTGCATTTACAATTCAGTTTTGATAATGTTTGAGCTTTAAATTATTGTTTTCGTACCAGTATTGAATGTCGGTGTGACAATGTCTCTCGGTGTGACAATGTCTCTCGGTGTGACAATGTCTCAATCTAATTTCACTCTAATCCAAGTATTATTATATATATTTACTTAGAACGACAAATTTATATCTGTTAACAATTATATATTCATATATTGATATGATGCTAGTGTGAAATCTACAAAATAAGTGTGAACAACTGGAAGAAGGAACTCAAAATGGTCGATATATTTTACCCTCTTCAATGGATTGCAGACAAATTAACATACGAGGTTTTCGGGATTGCACCTGATACGCACCTTGCAGCGAGTGTTAACTTTGTTATTTACGATGTGATGAAAATTTTCTTGCTGCTTGCAGTAATGATTTTTTTCATTTCTTATCTCAGAACCTATATTACTACTGAAAGAACCCGTAAAGTACTTGGAAACAAAAAAGGGATTAAGTATCACATCCTTGCGTCTCTTCTTGGAACAATTACTCCTTTTTGCTCGTGTTCATCCGTTCCGATTTTCATTGGGTTTGTAGAGGCAGGCATACCTCTTGGAATTACTTTTTCCTTCCTGATAACCTCACCTCTTGTAAATGAAGCTGCAGTTGCTGCTCTCTGGGCAACTCTAGGTCTTAAGGCAACATTAATCTATATAGTTTCAGGGATTATACTGGGAGTTCTTGGAGGTGTTTTAATTGGCTTCCTTAAGCTGGAGAGGTACGTGGAGGATTTTGTTTATAAGATAAAAGTGGGACCGCAGACTGCAAAACCCGAAGAGTTAACCGTAAAGGAACGAGCAAATATTGCCTTTGAAAACGTAAAAGACATTGTGGGAAGAGTATGGATCTATGTAATTATAGGCGTTAGCATAGGAGGCATTTTCCACGGATATGCACCTGAGGGAATTTTAGAGAAATATGCAGGTAAGGATAATCTGCTTGCGGTGCCAGTTGCCGTTCTGATTGGAGTTCCACTGTACTCAAATGTTATGGCAATGATTCCTATCATAGAAAGCTTGATTGGGAAAGGTCTTCCCATAGGAACTTCTCTTGCGTTCCTCATGTCCGTTACTGCCGTTTCCCTTCCTGAAATGGTTATCCTTAAAAAGGTGCTGAAAAAAGAGCTAATAGCAATTTTTGTCTTAATCGTGGGAGTTTCGATAATCTTTACAGGATATCTATTCAATATACTGTTATAACCAGTACTTAGGCTCCTTTCTTCCTATCTTTTTACTTTATTTTTTAATTAGAAGCATTTATGAAATAAGCTGTCAAGTTCTTTCTATATTCGTAGTATAATAATCCTTATTATTACAGTGTAATTATCTCTTTCCATATATAATGCGATTAATTTGAAAAACATAACAAAATTATTATAAAAAGCTATACGAAAATTAATATACTGGATATATCTAAATTAATATAAATATAGAGTTAAAATCACTTTCTTTAAATATCATTTTGTTATATTAATTATTGTAATAATTTGATATTATTATTTCTCGTTTATTTTGGCATTTTAATTTAAAACTGTGATTTTCACAGGTTATTCAATAAATGGGTCTCAGGAGCAATACAAAAGTAAATTAAAATCAGTATGTTTAAATATAGCTTTGTTCATGCTAATTTATACTACTTAAGTAGTACTGGGATTATTTGGTAGTATTTATTAACACTCAGTAATATTTATAACGAGGATGTAAACAAGAAAAAAACAATATTTGGGGGCTATTTTGTCCATTATTCTCGTTAGTAATATAAAAGTAAAAAGAAAATCACTATCTTTAAATATGCCTTTGTTATAATAAGAATTGGCAACATGTCGAATTTATATCGACATTATTCGCATATTATTATTTCTTGTAATTTTGATATAAGAATACTATAATATTTGTGGAATATTAGTCCATATTCTTATATACTCAGGAATTGCGCAGTTGAACTGGAAAATCAATATATCAAGTCATTCGAGTATATAGAAAATAGGTTACAAAAACGTCCAAGATATTGGATTCTGTTTTTCAGCTGCATAAGTTCCAGCATCATAAGTCAGAGAATAACAGATCGGAGGATTAATAGATCGGAGGATACGCTGTATGATAGAAAACACCGTTATGCTATTAATTATAGTACCCCTACTGTTTTCGTTATTATTTGTAGCTCTTCCCAAATCGCTATACAGGTATTTGGCTTGGGCTTTTTTCATAATTGGAGTAGCTTTATCAGTTAGTTTGGTATTAGGTGGTACTGGAGTAGTTCCGGTTGAAGGACCAAATTTCGCAATGTATGAAAACATTGTCCTTTTACTCGAAGTACTGGTAATACTATATATTCTTGCTGTGTCAGCAAAATATAAAAACTGGCCTACACTTGGACTTGGAATAATTTCAGCAGCCTTATTTGCTTACACTTATGCCAATGTTCCAGGTGCCGAGGGTGCTTCTTTTAATATTGATCCACTGGCTCAGCTCATGATCTTAATTGTGAATATAGTCGGTACTGCGATTATTTTATTCGCAACTGGATACATGGACCAGTATGAGGAGCACAGACATCTTAATAGACAAAAGATATTTTACTTTACAATGAGCTTCTTCCTGGCAGCCATGAATGGTCTGGTAATGTCTGACACACTAGGATGGCTGTATCTTTTCTGGGAACTAACAACTCTGTGTTCATTCGTGTTGATCTCATACAACATGGATGAAGAAGGAATCAACAACGGTTTCAGGGCTCTGTCTTTAAACCTGGTTGGCGGAGTTGCTATGTCTATAGGCATAATTCTGCTTGCAACTAACTATAATATAAGTTCCCTTACTGGGATTGCAACTTACGCTGGAACTGATGCAGTAGCTTTGGCCGCTTTAGCCCTTCCTGTTGCTTTACTCTGTATTGGAGGCTTTGCGAAATCTGCTCAGATGCCTTTCCATAGCTGGCTCTTAGGCGCAATGGTAGCTCCAACTCCTGTTTCTGCTTTACTACACTCAAGCACGATGGTAAATGCCGGTGTGTTTTTAGTTGTCAAGCTTGTACCAGCTTATGCTAATACCTCCCTCGGAACAGCTATTGCAGTTTACGGTAGCTTCACCTTCGTTATCTGTTCAGCTTTAGCCTTATCTCAAAGAAACGCTAAAAGAGTGCTTGCTTATTCAACTATTGCAAACCTGGGATTAATTATCGCAAGCGCCGGGATAGGCACACCTCTGGCTGTAGCTGCTTCGATGATGCTTATTCTGTTCCACGCCATATCGAAAGGTCTCTTATTCCTGTGCACAGGTGAAATTGAGCACACCATAGGAAGCAGAGATATCGAGGATATGTCAGGATTAATTAAGAAGGCTCCTCTTCTCACTTCCATTGCAGCTCTGGGAATGGTATCCATGCTATTGCCTCCTTTTGGGGTATTGCTTACAAAATGGGTATCAATGGAAGCTGCTTCAAACAATCCTGTTGTGATAATATTCATAGTACTTGGAAGTGCACTTACCACAGTTTATTACTCTAAATGGCTTGGAACAATCTTATCAACCAGCATGGATAAAAATGCAGTTCCCCATAAAAAACTGGAAACATATTTCCCACTATCGGTCCTTGGGTTATCCATTATAGGTACAAGTATCTTCATATTTTCAATATATGATTACTTCATTAGACCTCAGGTAGAAATTCTACTCAAAGTTGCTCCTGCTGTTACAGGACAGGCTGGGCAGTTTACCTCTGAAATAGGGGCATTTGCTTATGCAGCAATATTTGCAGTGCTTGCTCTGGCTATTCTGATCTATCTCGCTACCAAGAACATGTTCACACCTCGTACAGCTGGCTATTATATGTGTGGGGAGAACAACCTTGAAAAGGACAGATTAATGTTTAGAAATGGACTTTGCAGTTACGAAAAATGTAGTGTCTCCAACATCTATCTCCAGAATATTTTTGGAGAAAGTAAACTTACAACATTTGGATACGCAATTTCCATAATTCTGATTGTAATTGCATTAGCAGGAGGAGTCGGATTATGAACGATATTCTAACAATTATTCTTGTCTTAATTGGTGCTCCTATCATCGGCTGTTTAGCCTCAGGAATAGACAGGAAAATCACTGCAAGATTGCAGGGTAGAGTAGGGCCTCCTCTTTTGCAGCCATACTATGATGTTAAGAAGCTCCTTAGCAAAGACAATATGGTTGTAAATCCATCTCAAAACTTTTACGTGGTCGTGTACCTCGCCTTTATCATTTTGAGTCTCTTTATGTTGGTCTTCAAACAAGACTTCTTGATGATAATATTCGTCTACACAGTAGCTTCGGTAGCTCTAGTTGTAGGAGGAATGAGCACTGGTTCTCCGTACGCTAGAATAGGAAGTTCAAGGGAAATAATGGCTATACTGTCCTATGAACCAGTTTTAATATTATATGCTCTTGCAATTTACTTGCTTACCGGCACTTTCAAGTTATCAGCTTTGTTAGACGCATCATCCCCTCTGCTAATGTATACACCTCTTATATTCATAGCAATGATAGTTGTTCTGAATATAAAATTGAAAAAATCACCCTTTGACTACTCAACCTCTCACCATGGTCACCAGGAGCTGATTAAAGGTATGACGACCGAATATGGTGGGCCAGGGTTTGCTACCATTGAGATTGCACACTTTTATGAGTATGTGTTTTTAACAGGGCTCATATTCTTATTCTGGGCATCAACCCCAGTAATAGGTGTGCTTATAGGTATCATTGCTTACTTGCTTGTAATTGTTATAGATAACATTACTGCAAGAGTGTACTGGCAGTGGATGCTCAAACTGAGTTGGACAATCCTGCTAGTTATTTCGCTTGTGAACATAGCATACCTGTACGTTAGTGGAGTCAAATTAGTTTAAAAAGAGGGACACTTATGAGTTTGGCAAAATCCCCATGGATTATACATGTTAACTGTAACAGTTGCAACGGTTGTGATATTGAAGTAGTGGCCTGTCTTACTCCTCTATATGATGCTGAAAGATTTGGCGTTTTAAACATTGGTACTCCCAAGCAAGCTGATATAATGGTGGTTACAGGCTCGGTGAATTATAAGAATGTAAATGTGCTTAAGAACATTTATAATCAGATTCCTGATCCTAAAGTCGTTCTGGCTGTAGGCGCCTGCGCATCTACAGGTGGGATATTCCATGATTGCTATAATGTGATAGGTGGTGTGGATCAGGTCATACCAGTAGATGCATATGTTCCCGGATGTTGCCCAAGGCCTGAAGCCATACTTGACGGAGTAGTGGCAGCACTTTCAATACTTGAAAATAAGAAGAAAGGGAATATCAAAGGAAAAGAAGTAAAATTGAAAGGAAACGAGGTGCCATCAAATGCTTGAGAATGAGGTAGAAATTAAAAACAGTGATGAGCTGCTAAAAACCGTTGAGGGTTTAAAAAATGATGGCTATCGAAATGTTACTATGATATGCCTGAAAGCTAACGAAGGTCACGAATTCATATATGTCTTTGAAAAAGACTACCAACTAAAAAATCTAAGGTACTTCTTGAAACCAGGCGAGAAGCCAAAGAGTATATCAGGCATTTATCTATGTGCACTTTTGATTGAGAATGAGTACCAGGATCTCTTCGGATTGACTTTCGAAGGTTTAGCAATAGACTACAAGGGCCACCTCTACTTAACGCCAAACAGTCCGAAAGCTCCTTTAGCTTAAAGCAATTTGAGAGGAGAATCATATGACAACTGTAATACCTTTTGGTCCTCAACACCCCGTTTTACCCGAACCAGTATCGTTAAAACTTGAAATTGACGACGATGTTGTTGTTGGAGTACTTCCCTCATTGGGCTATGTTCACAGAGGGCTTGAGACATTTATAAACACAAAGGACTTTAATCAAACAACTTATGTTTGTGAGAGAATATGCGGAATATGCAGCGCTCTCCATGGTATAACTTATACACGGACAGTAGAAAAATTGTTTGACACTGAAATCCCTGAAAGAGCACAATATATAAGAGTAATAGTTGGTGAACTTAATAGACTTCACAGTCACCTCCTCTGGCTTGGCCTGTTTGCCGATGGTTTTGGGTTTGAAAGCCTTTTTTACGAATGCTGGAAGTACAGAGAAGAAGTACTGGATGTAGCGGAAAGAATTTGCGGAAACAGAGTCATACATTCAATATCCAAAGTTGGAGGAGTTACTAGAGATCTGACTAAGGAACATATTGATATGCTTTTGAAAATGTGTGATTCACTGGAAACTGAAATTAAAAATATTGAAAAAGTTTTCGTAAACAATTACACGGTTAAGCAAAGACTTGTGGGATTAGCTACATTGTCAAAGCAAGTTGCATACGAAGTTGGAACCGCTGGTCCTACACTTAGAGGAAGTGGGAACGCTATTGACGTGCGGGAAACACCAGATTGGGATATCTATAAGGATCTCGGTTTTAAGACGGCTGTTGAAAAGGATGGAGATTGTTACGCCAGAACTAAAGTAAGAATTACTGAGCTATTAAATTCTCTTACTATTATAAGAAATGCAATCTCCAAGATGCCTGAGGGTGAGATTGAAGTACGTGTAAAGGGCTTCCCTACGGGCGAAGCGATTATGAGAACAGAGCAGCCCAGAGGTGAAGTCATATACTACGTGAAAGGTAATGGCACCAAAAAACTGGAAAGACTTAAAGTAAGGACGCCTACCTTTGCAAACATACCTTCACTGTTACTTATGTTACCGGGCGTCAAACTCGCTGACGTACCTATAGTTGTACTTACTATAGATCCCTGCGTTAGCTGCACTGAAAGATAAAGAAGAGGGTGATATTAATGGGCATGTTAAACCTTGTACTAACAAATATTTCTCGTAAACCTGCTACCAGACTTTACCCCTTCGAGATAAGGGAACCTTTTAAGGAGTTTAAAGGGAGGATTGTTTTTGACCCTGAGAACTGTATTCTCTGCGGACTATGTCAAAAGAAATGCCCGCCTGATGCAATAACAGTTACTAAGGCCGATAAAACATGGGAGCTCAACTTATTTAGATGCATAATGTGCACTGAATGCGTTAACGGCTGTCCAAAGGGCTGTCTTTCAATCTCTAATGAAAGAGCAAAGACTGGCGCTAAGGAAGTTATTAAGATAGCGGTTCCAATAGTAGACAAGCCAAAAGCTCCAAAAGCAGCACCTTCAAAATAAGAACTAATTTTTAAATTAATTCTTTTTTGATACTGCTTTTTTAATTTTTTTTTCAAATTTTTACTTGAAAAACAATACTGAATGTTCTCCGGTCTAAATTTGGCAGTTAAGGAAATCCACTAAGGGATTTCCAAAAGCCATTCAGGCAGAAAAAGCATTTTCCTCTTGACTTCTGTTTTTTTTGACTTCTGTTTTTTTGACTTCTATTTTAAATGAGGTAAAATAACTGATGGATTAAACAAACTACGGTAAGTGTGGATACAGTAGGCCAAATGAGAGTTTAGAAAAAACATATGCGCTCCGTGTTTTACTTCTTAAGAAACATCCAGAAAACACATTATAAAGCTAGAGAATTTAGTTAAGCTCTGCCAGAGAATTTAGTTAAGCTTTTATTCTTTCCTCTTACATGTTAATAATGAAAAAAGGCAAAAATGAACCGGAGATGAGCTGGCTGACGAGTAAAATTCCTTTTTCCAATACAGGGCCGGAAACTAATTTTGATAAACAATGGGCTTTTGAGATTGCTTACTTTACTCAGCATATAGGGACTGATCTCAGGAACCTTGGGGATCTTCTGAATTCAAGGGATTATGTTGAGTCACGTTTCCTGGTCTCAGAAATGAAGCAGAGAGCAGAATATGAAAAAACTGTTCAGCCCGATTTCAGGACTTCGGACGGCCTTACAAAAGCCCGCAAGTTGTTCAACAGCTTTCTGGATGAGTGTGTTAATTTTGCCGAGCTTTTGAGGATTACAACAATACAGGAAGAAACCGGGTGTGAAGAAGTAATGGATAAGCCCGAACAGATCAGGAACTCGATAGAGAGACTGAACCTTCTTAAAGAAATGTTAACTGATGAGCTTTGTTTTCACGGCTGGTATTACTGAACAGGCAGTATCTGAATATTTTCCCAGTCTTGTAATTAATGCGTATACCTTTATTAATCACAGCTAATACCTTTATTAATCACAGCTAATACCTGTATTGTAATTGCTACCTGTGAACTGTGCCCTAAGCTAAAGACTTCTGGGCTTCCTGAGTCATCCTCCCAACCAATGTTGACGAGTCGTACAGGCTCTACACCTCTTTCCGAAGGTGAAATAGAATCTGAGCATGAGATTATACTTGAGATGTCTTTCGACTTCCGGTTTTCTCCGGCTTAATGTCCTCGATCCCTTCAGGTATGAGATATACTCTGTTCTCCAACTTCTTCAACTTGGTTTTCGTATTTTGGGCTGTGGTGTCTGTATCTATAAAACTAATAATGTTAATAATACAAGTAAGTTCACAGAATCAATGCCAGAAGACCGTGAAAATGTGGATGTCTATATCCCCCAAGCTAAAGATTCAGGGGTTTTACGTTTCTTCCTATAAACGGTTTTTCTGGAAATCGATGTCATTCGGCTCAGGGGCTTTTCCTGATGATAGAAAGCTTTATTATTAAAAACTTCATTAGGGGAGTTGCAAAGGGTTATATACAGGAATGGGTAACAGGGTAGCTATTCAAATTAAAGGTTATCTAACCTAATATTATTTAATTTAATAATTCCGTCTGCCTGTATCACAGGGAATAACTCAAAAAAGCGTCCGGAACTTATCCAAGAAAATCGAATTTTTGCTGTATAAGTTTTATGTATCTCGGTTGTGAATTTCCCTGGTCCTTAGGCACCTTCTCGCATTCCCGGGGAATATTAACCATTTATACGGCGTGTTTACCTGTTTTTAGCTGGTATCATGTACTGGTTTAAATAAATGGCCTCTTCCGTAAAGGATACTGTCGGGTATGCGGCAGAGTATGTAAGCAGCAGACCTGCAAATTGAGCGATCTGTAAAAAAATGTTAATATTAGAGTGAGTACATGGAAAAATTAGCAAAATTTAAGGCATTGGGGCTTTCAGACAGTATGTTAAAAGCCCTTAAAAAGAAAGGGTTTGAAGAACCAACCCCAATTCAGGAAAAAGTCATCCCGCTTTTTTTGAAAGGAGAATGTGATATTATAGGGCAGGCTCAGACCGGAACCGGGAAAACAACGGCTTTCGGAGCCCCCATTATAGAAAAAATTCCGGAAAAATCAGGAAAGGTGCAGGCTATAGTCCTGACCCCGACTCGAGAATTAGCAATCCAGGTCTCAGAAGAACTTAACTCTCTGAAAGGAGACAAAAAGCTGCATATTGTCCCGATTTATGGGGGACAGTCCATGACCCAGCAGTTCAGAATGCTGAAAAGCGGAGTTGATATTGTCGTGGGAACTCCAGGAAGGGTCATCGATCACCTTGAGCGGAAGAGCTTGAATCTTGAGAACATTGCTTATTTCGTACTGGATGAAGCTGATGAAATGCTCAATATGGGCTTTATTGATGATATTAAGGAAATCTTAAAGGCAACTGGGCCTGATAAGAGAATGCTTTTCTTTTCAGCTACAATGCCAAAGCCTATCCTTGGCATCATCAAGAAACACATGAAGAACTATGAATATGTTGCTATTAAGAAAGAAGATCTTGATGTGAACCTTACTGAGCAGATTTATTTCGAAGTCAAGGAAAGCGACAAATTTGAAGCCCTGTGCAGGATTATCGATATTGAAGACGAATTCTACGGGCTTGTGTTCTGCAGAACAAAAACCGATACCTCCCAACTTGCCCAGAAGCTTGGAGACCGGGGATATGCAGCCGATGCTCTGCACGGTGATCTTTCCCAGCGTGAAAGGGAAAAGATACTGAACAGGTTCAGAAAACAAAAGATTAACATCCTCGTAGCAACCGATGTTGCAGCTCGAGGTATCGATATCATGGACCTGACCCACGTAATTAACTATTCTCTTCCGCAAGACCCCGAGTCTTACGTACACAGGATAGGAAGAACCGGTAGGGCAGGAAAGCAGGGAACTGCAATTACTTTCGTTACATCTACGGAATACAGGCGGCTCACATACATAAAAAAGACTTCAAAATCCGCAATGAAGAGGGGCCGAATTCCTGAGATAAAAGATGTAATTAAAGCTAAAAGGGCAAGAGTAAAAGCCGAACTCGAAGAAACTATAAAAAACGAGGAGTACGGAGACTGTCTTGAGATGAGTGAAAAGTTCCTTGAAGAATACCCGGCCGAGAAAATCCTGGCTGCTCTCCTGAAGTACTCTTTCAAAGAGATGTTCGACGAAAGCATGTACACAGAGATCTCCGGAAGTTCATATGTCGACCGGAAAGGCAAAACCAGGCTTTTCATCGCAATGGGAAAAGCTGACGGCATGACCCCTGAGAAGCTCTGCGAGTTTATACAGGAAGAAACCGGAGTAAGCGACCTTAAAATAAGGGATGCAGAAATTTTCCCGCACTTCTCCTTCGTAACTGTACCTTTTGCCCAGGCTTCAGCCCTGCTTGAAATCTTCAAAGACAAAAAGAGAGGTCGAAAACCCTTTATAGAGCTTGCCCAGAAATCAAAGAGAAGAAGCTCAAAGAGTGCGGATGAATATCGTGGTGGCACTCGTAATGGCTCCAGGAGTTATTCTAGAAATGACTCCTGGAATGGCTCTCGCAATACGAACAGCAAAAGTTATACAAGAGATACACGAACTGCGAAGAAAAAATATTCTTCGTACTAATTTCATTTCTTTTTAAGGATTTCGGGGGCTACAAAGTTTCAGAAGTTTCAAAAAATTCTGAGAATTCTGAGAACATAATTTTACCCCGAATACTTTATTCAAACTTCGGATTTTTTACTCAGGCCTTTTAGTTTATTTTTCAGATTTATGTTGAAATCAAAACCAATAGACTAATTTTGCATAGGTCGAATAACTAATGATATTCTAGGAGTGGAATTCTTATTTTCCCAAAAAGGTCTTTATTCCTATTAAAATAACAAATATACCAAAAGCTTTTCTCAACACATCCATCGGGAGCGTATTTGCGAATTGTGCTCCGAATTTAGCACCAATAACCATAGCAATACAAATGATTATACCCGCATATAAATCGGTGTTTCCTCTTTTATAGTATTCAAGAAAAGCAAGTATGCCAACAGGTGGGAGCAGTGCAACTAGAGAAGTTCCCTGGGCTTTTATTTGAGAAAATCCCTGTAAAACAACTAGTGCAGGAATAATTATAACCCCACCACCGATACCAAATAGTCCACTTAAAATACCTGCTGCAGCACCAATCAGTAAATAAATTATTAAATCTTCCATAAAGTTTTACCGCCAAAATATGTTTCCAATGAATCTTCGACGTGTTCTGTTTTTCGTCACAAAAACAGACGCTGAATGAATATTAATATCATTTCATTAATAAAAAAATTATCTTGTTTATTAATAAGATAGAGGTCGTCAGCTGATTAGTGTAATTTTAAATCTGTGATCGAAGAATAAGGAGAAATAGAATAAGTAAGAGAATAAGAAAGAGAATAAGAAATAGAATAAGAAGTAGAATAAGAAATAGAATAAGAAAGAGAATAAGAAATAGAATAAGTAAGAGAATAAGAAAGAGAATAAGAAAGAGAATAAGTAAGAGAATAAGAAAGAGAATAAGAAAGAGAATAAGTAAGAGAATAAGAAGTAGAATAAGAAGCAAAATCAGAAATAGAATAAGAAATAGAATAAGAAGTAGAATAAGAAAGCGAATAAGAATAAGTAAGAGAATAAGAAATGGAATAAAAAATAAAAAACAAAATAGTAATTATTTTATACAGTAAAAGCCAGCCTGCATGTAAGAATACCAGAATAATTCCACGGTTCTAAATCCTGTTTTTCTTAAGAGTTCAAGGTGTTCTTCAACAGTTATTGGAAAATATTCGGTATCAAAACGCTTCAGATGCTCCTTTATTTCTTTATCAGTCCTGCCATGGTCTAACTGGAAATTGCGCCAGTACCTTTTCCCTACAATTATTCCTTCTTCTGTTAGCGGTCTGATATTTTCAAATGTAATATAAACTCCGCCTTCTTTTAGAAGATTATAGCACATACCAGTGGCCCTGGCCCTTTCTTCGCGGCTAAGATAGTGATGGCACTGTATCGCAGTGATGATATCTGGTTTTTCCTCCAATTCCTGAGAGAATTCCTGAGTAGAGGAAGCTTTCAGGAGTTCCAGCCGGTTAGCAGGGCAGGATGAAAGTTTTTTCTTTGCCTGGTTCAGCATGCCTTCTGAGGGATCAAGTAAAAGAAACTTTGTAGTCGGAAATTCCTCAATTGCTTTATTAACCAGGGATCCTGTTCCGCATCCGGTATCCAGCCAAATTCTTGGGATTGATGGCATGGACTTGATGAAATTGATAGTTTCCTGATGAAAACAGGAGTAGTAAGGGAGAACTCCGGAAATTCGGGAATCAAAGTCCTCAGGAAGATGAGGAGTGGCATTTTGGAAAGGCTTTGCAGAAGTCATGTTACTGGAATCCTTTTTAATTGTTATCTAAGTTGAAAATTCATATCTTTTTTCGGAAACAAGGGTAATTAATTGTTTTGTCTCGAAAAGTGAATATTAAGCAACTTCTTACAAGATATACTGAAGCTTTTTTAATATTTCCAAAGGGCGTTATAACTCTTAATTATTTCAAATTATTATGTATTTTATCCCAAAATTATTTCGAGTTTTTAATTTCTTTTATTGCAGCTATAGCTATATATTGTATACAGGTGATCCATTATTTTACTTCAACTTCGAATTTGTTTCATCTTACGTAATCGTTCCACAATACCAATATAGAATTGGAATTTACTCAATGTTTAACCTTTTGCGTTGCCTGCTGTTGTATTATGTATTTGCCTTTCAAATGGTTTTGAGTCTGCGAAATCATTTCAAAATACAACATTTCAAATTATTATGAAATAAGTAGATATTTATAATTTTAGATATTATTGCTTTAAGACTATATTGTTTTATTAAATCAGTTTTTAATTCCTAATAGTTTTTCCTGACAGTAAATAAGGAAAAGAAAGATTTGTCAAAAGATATTTCAAGAAAAAGAAAAAAGGAGTCATTCTCAATATGCATTACAGTCTTGGGATTGATGCTGGAGGTACTTATACCGATGCAGCGCTTGTAAGGGATTCGGACGGAGAGATTGTAGATTCAAATAAAGCGCTTACTACCTACCCCGACCCCATTACAGGCATTAAAAACGTAATTGATGGGCTCAATCCTGAATATCTTGAAAACGTAAAGCTGGTTTCGGTCTCAACGACCCTTTCCACCAATACCATCCTTGAAGGCACAGGTTTTCCTGTAGCCCTTATCCTTATAGGTGACCATCCGGTTGATAAAGAGTTACCAGCCGAACATGTGCTTTTTGCTGCTGGCGGGCACAACCATAATGGGGAGGAGGTCACTGCCCTTGATACTAAGGCTATCGAGGAATTTGCTTTGCAGGTCAAGGATAAGGTTTCAGCTTTTGCGATATCGTCTTACTTTAGCACAAGAAATCCTGAACACGAAATAAGGGCCAGAGACCTGGTTCTTGAACTTACAGGGCTGCCTGCGGTTTGCGGCCACGAGCTTTCCCAGGAACTGGGAGCTTACGAAAGGGCTGTGACGGCTTTTCTCAATGCCCAGCTCATCCCTATTACAAGACAGTTCGTGAAGTCCGTTATTTCAGATATCACGAAACGCGGGATTAACGCACGGCTCCTTATGCTCAAATGCGATGGCTCGGTAGTGGGGATAAGAGACGCCCTGAAAAAACCCATTGAAACTATCTTTTCAGGCCCTGCAGCAAGCCTTGTAGGAGCATCCCATCTTTCAGGGCTCAAGACCTGTGAGGTTGTGGATGTAGGAGGCACGAGCACGGACATCTCCTCAATCTGTATGGGTGTTCCAGACCTTAGCGATGAAGGGGCTGTCGTAGGCGGCTGGAAGACCCGCGTCCGGGCAATCAGGATGGAGACAACAGCTACAGGAGGGGATAGCCATATCTGGACCGTTAACAAGGAACTTTTCCTTGGGCCCAGGCGAGTCATCCCCCTGGCAGTAGCTGCAGTAAAATACCCGAGCTTTTTGAATAACCTCAAAAGAACGCCCGTACCTTTCAGAGAAGATCTGGGAGAGAACATCCAGCCCACAAAATTTTTTGTAAGATCCGGTTATCAGGTTGGAGAATTAAGCAGGACTGAAGCTGAGGTAATGAAGGTCATTGGGGAAGAACCCGTTTCGGTACCTGAAATCAATGTCCTTCTCCGAAAAGACGTCTATCCTCAGACATTAGATTCTCTTATCAGAAAACGCCTTATTCAGGCAGTTGGTTTCACTCCTACTGACGCTCTGCATGTACTTGGGGAATACACAGAATGGGATGTCGAAGCTTCACAAATAGGCGCAGAAAGGCTTGCGAGGCTCATGCATATGATCCCAGGAGAGTTCTGCACTGCCGTAAAAAAGCGGGTTGCAAGGAGTATGGCACTTCATCTGCTGTCTTATATCTTTTCAGACGTTCCATATGCATCCATTGAGAAGATCCTTGACGGAAACTATCCTGCTAAATTTAAGCTGGACATTCCGGTTGTGCTGCTTGGAGGTCCTGTCCGGGCGTATAGGGAAGATCTGAAGGCAATCATTGATGCAGAAATCCTCGTTCCTCCACATGCCGAGGTAGGAAACGCGGTCGGAGCCCTTGTGGGAAAAGGCATTAAAAGAGTTGAAATTATGATACGGCCAGCAAGCCTCATGTCCCCAGATAAAGATTTCCTGGTCTTTGCTCCGGGCAGCAGGCTGAAATTTGATACGTATTCGGAAGCCCTTGATACTGCAACCAAACTTGGGAAAAAGCTTGCTATGGATTACATGCGCGACTGCGGCCTTAGCGGAAACCAGGTTGAAATTTCCGTTGAGAAAAAAACGATTTCACCTGATGGCTGGAACTATCCACCTATGGAAACTAATTTACTGGTAATGGGAATAGGCATACGTGGGTTACATATTAAGGAATAAAATAGAGGAATCTAAAGGGGAAAACAAAGAGAAATTATGAGAATAAAGAGAAAAAAGCCAAAAACAGAGTGAATGAAGTGAGAGGGGGAAAATATGAGAATTCTGCTGATTGCCGACATCCACGCAAATTATGAAGCTTTAGAGACTGTTCTGGAAATCCCTCATGATAGAGCCATCTGTCTCGGAGATATTGTTGACTATGGACCTGATCCGGACAAATGTATTGACCTTCTACGCATGAAAGGAATTCCCGTAATAAGAGGAAACCATGATAATGCGGTTGCTTTCAAGGTAGACTGCCAGTGCGGGTACAAATATAAGCACCTTTCTATTGCGACTAGGGAATACACCTGGGAAATCCTTGATAGATCCGGAATAGAATACCTTCAGAAACTCCCTCTCCTAATTAGAGAGGAAATCGATGGAACAAGGCTCTATTTAACCCATGCAAGCCCTCGCTCTATGTTCGAATACATAAAACCCGAAACCACGGACGAAGAGATCCAGAATATGATTAACGAAGCAATGGAGCCCATGGAAGCAGAATTTCTTGTTGTCGGTCACTCTCATATCCCCATGGACAGGAAACTCGGAAACCTGACAATAATAAACCCGGGTTCAGTCGGACAGCCAAGGGACGGAGATCCCCGGGCAAGCTGTGCCGTTTTTGACACCGAAAACGGAAAAGTAGAGCACCTGCACCTCGATTACGATATCGATTCGGTCTGCTCAAAAATTAGGGAACGAATGCCCCATGCAGAGGAATTGATAGCTATTCTCAGGCGGGGATACTGATATAAAACAAGGAATTTAAAGTAATGCTGGGGAGTTGAACTCAGGCTTCTTTTATAGCTCTGACAATTTTTTCCACATATTCGGGCTTCACATCCGAAGACCTTGTTTTCTCGATCCCAAGTTCCGTAACCATCAGATATACATCAGCTTTCATTCCGGCTTCATCGAGCTTTTTTGTGGCACAGCGGTCCGTGCAGCCGTCCAGGGCAATAATTTTAAAGCCGTCTGATACTGCATCTTCAACCGCATCAACTCCTTTGTGAGCAGCTGCAGCCCTGTACAGATTAGGCCTCCGGAAAGCAAGAGTTGAAGCTGCCTGCATTGTAAGTTTTCCGGTGTTAGAAAGACCAGAGCAGGCAAAAATGAGGGTACTTTTCCTTTTTCCGGAAGATTTTTTCATTTCATCTGTCTTGCCAGGTAAAGAGTTTATAGATTCCGTTCCTGCTGATTCCATGGATATTACAACCTTTTATGAGAAAGCTAAACATTAGTGGGAAATACAATCGTTATGAGTAATACAACCTTTAATGAAATGTTTCATAACCTTTAATGAAAAACTGTTTCATAACCTTTAATGATAAGTTGTTTCAAAAATAATTGAAATGAAAACGGTGAGAAAGCTAATATAATTTCCGATATTACTGCCAGCTAATTAGGCTCAGTTTGCCTGTCCCAAAAACGCCAAAAAATGCCAAAAAAATGCCAATAACACTTATCACGCTAAAAAATAAGAGAGGAGTAAAATTAGTCCAGCTCAAGCTGCATTATCTCAACGTTAAGGTTTGCTATTTCAAGAATGGCAACTGTTTGCTTTCCTGAAAGCACACCTGAGGCTTCCCCTGGATTTATCACAGGAACCCCTTCAATGATTTTGACACCCGGATCATGAGTATGGCCCCGGACTACCACGTCAAATTCCCCTGATCTGGCAAGCGCTTTAACCAGGACTTCATTTGTCCCGTGCAGAAGGCCAATATGCAGTCCATCAATTGTCAGGTCTCCAAAGTTCCCACAGGAAATAGCTCCGATTTCTTCAAACCGCTTCGTAAGCGTCACTTTATCTCCATCATTGTTTCCAAATACAAAGTAAAGTTTTGACTCCAAATCCTTAAAGGCTCCCGCGGTAAACGGAGAAATGAGATCTCCAGCATGCAGCACTGCTTTTACTTTTTTTTCATTAAAAAACTCTACTGACTTCCGGATAGCATTCATGTTATCGTGTGAGTCCGAAATAATTCCAATCAAGTATTCCCACCTCTTCGACTAGCTTTCCCTATTTAATATATGGTGCGGTTTGCTAAAAAGAATTTGGTAAAACAGATTTTTTAGAGCCTTCTTCAAGAATTGAAATTTTAAAATTAAAGTTTATAATCAGACTTTTTAATCGAAATTTAGAGCGAACCTTACTAAGTTTAAACCTTGACAGGAACTGCTTTTACCCTGAACTCTGAATGCTTTCTCGCTTGCACCTATAATGAATCTGGAGCAACACAAATCCACAGGTTGCGCCTTAACTCCTATCAAGAAGACAGCTACTTTTAAATATGAGTTACTGGTATTATTGAAATAATCTTTGAAGAGCATTCTGGGAATACTGGGCGAATAAGCCTGGGTAATCCTGAGTCAATAAACCTGGATAATCTTGTAATCACAAATTCAAAAAATTCCCTATTGAGTTTAAATGATAAGTTTAGTTCCCTATTAAATTTAAAATAATCAATTAAATTTCATGTTAAGTTTCAATAATCAATTAAATTTCATGTTAAGTTTCAATAATCAATTAAATTTCATGTTAAGTTTCAATACTCAGTTAAATTACCGGTTAAGTTTCAATAATCAGTTAAATTACCGGTTAAGTTTCAATAATCAGTTAAATTACCGGTTAAGTTTCAATAATCAGTTAAATTACCGGTTAAGTTTAAAAAATGAGTTTAATTAGAGAGTTAGAATCTTGAGTGAAAATAAAGTTAATTAGTGAGTGAAAATGAAGGCTATAACCCTCCTGAGCAGCGGGCTTGATTCAGTTGCAGCGCTCGCAATCGCAGCGGAAGATTTTGACATTGAAATGGCTATTACCTTTGATTATGGGCAGAGAGCCAGAGAGAGGGAAATTGAGTACTCACGAAAGGTATGCGAATATTTCGGAATTGAGCACAGGGTTATAAAACTGGACTGGCTTTCGGAAATAACATCCACCTCTCTCGTTAACAGGGATGTTGAAGTCCCATCTTTATCGTTTGAGGACATTGGCGAAGCGGCCCCTGCAGAAATCACAGACGCTTCAGCAAAAGCTGTCTGGGTCCCTAACAGAAATGGGGTGATGCTCAATATAGCAGGAAGCTTTGCCGAAAGCAGGGAATGTGAGTATCTCGTAGTGGGTTTTAACGGGGAAGAGGCAGGCACTTTCCCTGACAATTCCCTTGACTACGTGAAGGCAATGGACAGGGCTTTTTTCTATTCCACTCAAAACGGGGTAAAAATACTGGCTCCTCTGATTGAACTTGGGAAAACGGAAATAGTCAGAAGGGCTCTGGAAGCAAAAGCTCCTCTTGAGTACAGCTGGAGCTGCTATCGCGGAGAAGAAATTCCCTGCGGAGAATGCGAAAGCTGCGTGCGCAGGGCACGTGCGTTTAAAAACGCAGGTGTAAAAGATCCTCTTCTGGAAAGACTTGGAATTTGAGCCTAAAGGAAACGCCTGATCTGAATCGACATAATCGGACAGGATGCCGGCCAACAAAGTGTATTAAGAAAGAATTAAGAAAGAATTAAGAAAGAATTAAGAAGGAGTTTGCAGAAAAACTTGCAGAAAAACTTGCAGAGAGAATTCTATGAAATGCATTGTTTTACCTGAGAAATTTGATTATGACGGGAGCCAGATTTCCTCTCTATGGGCCTACAACAGTTTTGGAGTTCAGGAAGACTCGGTTGTAGTTTTCAGAGGAGCCTGCGACGTAAAAATCGAGCACATGATCGACCTGGAAGACCGACGGGCAAATGAATCTATTTGGTCCGAAGATATGGTGAGTTTCATTATCGAACATTTTGATTCTACGGATCTGAAACTTATCTATGCACGGCAGCGTTTTTTCACAGCTCTTGTAAGAGAATACCTTGCAGATCTCGGTGTGCATGCAACACGGGAAGGAGATGACCTTTTCCTGAAAGGAAAGAAACTGACAGTTTCGATTGCCAGTACCTCGGCAGTTTCCCAGAAGATCCATTTCGGCATCAACGTCTCTCACGATGTATATGGAAATCTGAAAGATGCAGGGATAGGAGAAGACAAACAGGTTGAAAGCTTTATGCAGGCAGTAGGAGAAGCCTATGTCCGCGAATTTGAGGATATAGAAAAGGACCTGAGAAAGTCCAGACCTCTGGGGGCTATATAATGGCAGCTTCTGACTCTGTTTCTGCTCCGATAAGGGAGGTCTTTTGCTCTGTGCAGGGCGAAGGACCATATGTTGGAGCAAGGCAGGCTTTTGTCCGCTTTTCTGGCTGTAATCTCAATTGCAATTACTGTGATACGGATTTTTCAAACCCCGGAACTTGTAACTATGAGCAGGTGGAAGGGAGCGGAATTTTTGAGAAAATCAAAAATCCTGTGAGTATCAGCCAGCTGGAATCTATGATACGGCCTTTCAATAAGCTCCATTCAGTTTCCCTGACAGGAGGAGAACCCCTCATGCATGCGGATTTTATAGAAAAATTGAATCTGACTTCGCCGCTTTACCTTGAGTCCAATATGACCTTGCCTGAGCAGGCCAGAAAACTGACTGAAAAGGTTGCTTATGTGTCCGGAGACTTCAAACTTCCCGACTCACTCCGGGGTATTGGGGCTGAAGCCCGGGAAACCCATATGGAGAATACAGTTGAGTGCTTCAAGCTCCTGAGAAAAAACCACTCAAGGGATTGTTTTTGCAAGATTGTTGTAGATAGCAGCACGGAATTAGAAACTGTAACTCCGGCTGTAGAGTCTATAGCACCTTATGTATCCTGTGTGATACTCCAGCCTGAAACCCCTATTGGACGTGACGTGACAAATCCGCGACCTTCGCGATCTATACAGGCATCCGTCCAGAATATAATGGAACTGCAGAAAAGTCTGCTTGAAATTATAGATACACGAGTTATCCCCCAGACTCACAGGATGTGGGGTTGTTTATAACCGGAATTAAAGAGAACAAAGAACGCACTGAGATGTGAATAAACTCCAGATGTGAAAAATTCTTGAAAAAACATATTTATTGAAAACGGAGTGTACCAGATGACAAAAATGAGATTGGGAGTTATTGACTATATTGATAGTGCCCATTACCTTCCTGGACATGGAAAATGTGGAAGAGTACACGGTCACACTTATAAAATTGAGGTCTTGGTAGAAGGGGAAGTCAGGGAAAATGGAATGGTTATCGACTTTTACGATCTGAAGAAAGGAATTAAAGAAACTCTTGAAGAATATGACCATATCCTATTAAATGAAATCCTTGAATTTCCAAGTTCCGAACATCTCTGCCAGCACATTCACTCCCGACTCTACAAGAGATTTGGCTTTCCCCTTCAGGTAAGGGTCTGGGAAGGGGAAGGCAAATGGTGTGAAATGGATAATTTCTCGGAATGATCAAATCCGACGATGTTTGTCCTGATTACATTTAATTATTAGTTACTTTACCCAGGATTTTTGAGAAATAATCTACCGAATGTATATAAATTCGCTTAAAGCCCGCTATACCATACTGAGCTTTTATATAATTAAAGGGATTTTATATCTTATTAAAATTTAAAACTGTAGGAACTCGGAGGAAACAGCTAAAAATTCTCTGGATTCCATATAAATTCACAACGTATATCAAGGGGGTCATCATAAACTGGTTAGACATCCTGAAATCCCCCTGCATTGAGGTTCTGCTGTACTTCTAAACTCTGAAAGGAGGAGAACACATTTGCCAGAAGACAATCCTATAAATGACATAAATCGCCCTGAATTTGACGAAGGGCTCCTGAGAAAAATTGCCGAACATCCCTGCTACGACAGGAAAGCCCAGCATAAGTATGGGAGAATTCACCTGGCTGTGGCTCCTTCATGCAATATCCAGTGTAATTTCTGCGTCAGGGAATTTGACTGCGTAAACGAGAGCCGCCCAGGAGTTACGAGTAAGGTTCTTACTCCACAGGAAGCCCTTGAAAAGACAAGGCAGATCATAAAAGATTATCCCTTTATCAAGGTTGTCGGAATTGCAGGCCCGGGTGATCCCCTGGACAATAAAGAGACCTTTGAAACCTTTGAGCTGATCAAAAACGAATTTCCTGATCTCACACTCTGTATGAGTACAAACGGGCTCATGCTTCCCGAAAAGCTGGAGGATATTCTGCGCGTAGGAGTTTCTACATTAACGGTAACAATAAATGCGATCGACCCTGAAATTCAGGCAAAAATCGTGGACCATGTAGTTTATCACGGAAAGATCTACAAAGGAATCGAAGGCGCAAGAATCCAGATAAAGAACCAGCTTGAGGGCGTTAAAGCGGCTGTAGATGCGGGCATTGTTGTCAAGGTAAACACCGTACTTGTCCCGGGCATTAATGATAAACATGTGGTTGAGATTGCCAAAAAACTCAACGAACTTGGGGTCTACATCATGAATATCATGCCTCTTATTAGCCAGGGAGCTTTTGCAAACACTGAACCGCCTACCGCAGAAGAAAGAAAAGCTGCCCAGCAGGCGTGTGAACCTTACGTCTTGCAGATGCGCCATTGCAGGCAGTGTAGAGCTGATGCGTATGGACTCCTTTCTCAGGACATGTCGCAGATGAGCGAAGAGCGCAGAAAGCTCATAAAAATCCAGACAAAAGAGGATATCGAAAGAGCAAGAAAAATCCTTAAGGAAAATGGGGAGCAGGAAGCCTGAAAAGAGCCGAAACTCCAGGCTTAAGAATTACTTCTCCAGTAGCATGAGTAATTTTTAGCTCTGGAATCAAAAAAAGCTTTTAAATAAGAATTCAAGTAAGAGTTCTGGCTTCAAAACCTATAAAAAGAATGCTGAACCAATAACTGAAAAGTCGGAGTAAGAGTACTCCGCTTCTCAGATCTATTCTAAAAGCGTACTTAAAATTGCACTTGTAAATATTACTCGATTGTGATTGCGTTGTTCGGGCAGGCATCTTCGCATGCACCACAATCAAGGCACTCATTTTCATCGACAACTGCAATATCGTTGTCGTTGAGAGAGATTGCAGCTGCTGGACATTCATCTACACAAGTTCCACAGCCTGTACAGGAATCGGCATTAACTTTTGCTACCATTTTTTTCACTCCTTTTTAACAGTATGGGATTTTTATTTGTCTATACTTATATTAAGTTACTTTTATAAGATTGAATTACTTAATAAAAAGCTGTCGCTTCTTCTATATGAAACAAAGAACAAAAAAGATAAAGGATAAAAGAATAGGTACTCGCGAAAATACCTCAAGATTCTTTCATAAAAGAAGTTTCGTAATCTATTTATTCTCATCGATAGCGTAATACTAATATTATCTGTATTACTAGCATGCTCTTATACTTGTACACTATTGATTACTCGTATTTACGCTGCTGAAATCTCGTATTTACGCTGCTGAAATCTCGTATTTATACTACTGATTATTCGTATTTGTACTGTTAATATTTGTATCTGTACTACTGAAATATTTATATGAATTTTAAAAAACAAAAGGAAGCCTGACATTGAACCTGGAAGAGCTCGCAGCAAGGATAAAAAACTTCGAAGGGGTTACCCGAAAAAAACAGATTGAGGACATTGTTTCAGTTTTCGAAGCCGTTCGTCCTGAGTATCAGAACGCGATCGTTGATTTTGGAGACGATGCGGCAGTTATTGACATAGGAGGAGATGATGTTATCCTCTTTGCAGCAGATGGAATCTGGGGAAGGTTACTGGATGCCAGTCCCTGGTGGGCAGGTTATGGAGCTGTAGTTGTTAACGTAAACGATATCGCAGCAATGGGGGGAAAGCCTCTTGCTATGGTAGATATTGCTTCTTCAAGCTCCGAGACAGCCTGTAAGGAACTCATGGAAGGCCTGGCTGAAGGAGTTCGAAAATTCGGGGTTCCGCTTGTAGGTGGGCACGTTCATCCTGATACTGATTATAACTCTATTTCAGTTGCTATTATCGGGATAGTGAAGAAAGATTGTGTAATCCGGAGCGACACTGCCCGGTCCGGAGACCTGGTTATTGCAGCTTACGATATGGACGGAAAAATAGGGCCAAATTCCCCTTATAGCTGGGATACAACATCTTTTAAAGATCCGGCAGTGCTCAGGAAGAGCTATCTAGTAACCCAGGAAATTGCAAAACGAAAACTTGCTACAGCAGGAAAAGACATAAGCAACCCAGGGCTTATAGGGACACTTGGCATGCTCTGTGAAACAAGCAGAGTTGGTGCATCTGTAGACCTTGAAAAAGTCCCGAGGGCCAAAAACGTGGATTTTGAGCAGTGGCTAAAAGTGCATCCCGGAACAGGATATGTGTTTACTGCAGATCCGGAAAAGGCAGAAGAATGCAGAAAGGTCTTTGAAGAAGCCGGGCTTACGGCTGCTATTATCGGAAAAATCGAGGCAGGATTAAAACTCGATATTCATGATAAAACAGGTAGAGTTACAGTATTTGATTTTTCAAGGGAAAGCATTACAGGCATCTGTTCCGAATAATAGAGGTTTTCCTGTCCTCTTTTCTTTTTTAATGTCTTTTATTTTTTATCTTTTAAAGCTTAATCTTTTTAAGTTTATGTCTTTAAAGTTCACATCTTTAAAGTTTACATTTTTAAAGTTTACACCTTCGTATTTTCGTCAAAAAAGATTAATTTTCATTATTGTTTTTCAATCCGGAATTTTATTTTCTTCATGCTACTGGCCCGAAGAGATTTTACCGGATTGAGAAAACTTGCGGGATTATTTGTGAAATCTAGCCGAATTGAGAGTCTTTAATTAGTTACGGGTTTTCTATCCAGGCTTTCATTTCTTCATAGAGGAATTTTTCAGCAGCCTGAACTTTCTCCAGAGGGCCACGGAGAACCAGGAGTTCTCTTTCTTCGCTGTTTGCTATGCCTACGAACATCTTTCTGGTGACAGGTTCAAGCCCGAACTCTTCAACAATATCGTAAATAATAGATACAACCGTGCCTGGGGGGATTATTAGATCATACAGTTCTTCAATTTTAAAATCCTCGCATCCTTTCTCTTTTTCCTTTTCAAGTTGCTTTGAGGCAATTAATTCTTCCAGATTAAGTGTCTTGTGCATCCTGGGGTCACCTTCTTATTTTTCCTTCTTATTTTTCTATTTGTAGCTTCTATCAGTTTCGATTAGCTTCAATAAAAAGAAGCAGGTTTAGTAAAGTGGAAAGGCTTTTTGTTTGTGCATTGTTAAAGTAACGTACATTGTTAAAGTAATGGATATTGTTAAAGTAATGGATAAGGTAAATCAAACTAAGCATTAAACGATGTTAAACGTTAAGATCTCTCAGGTAGTTAATCAGATCTTTTTATATCAACTTATGATAGGTATAATCATATTTATGATTGATTCTCATGGGCATTATCTGTTATGACCTGAATATTTAATTCAAATTACATAATCATTAGATTATAATATTGTTTCATAATTCATGAAGCTATTATGACTCTGGATATAATTAGATGCGAACTTGGACGAAAGTAGAGAAAAACATATTCTGGACTCCCGTATTAGAAATATCTGAGAAATTATTCTATCTCATGTCAAATTATAACCAATGTTAAATATGAGCAGAGTTAAAGTACTAGAGGTACAATTTGAAAAAATAGTAACGTCTCCTTTACTTATTATGATGTACTGTAACGTAAGTAAGCATACTGCAATTTAAATAAATATATAAAAATGTAAGGGAATGTGAGGGAAAAGGTACTAAGCAGACCGATTCTAAGCAAACTTTATCTGAGATGAAACTCTCTTATAAGAGGATAGCAATGCAGAAGTATAAATTGAAGCGCGGTTTTAAGCCTGATATTGACAGGATTTATTCTGTAATGGCGGAGTGTTTTCCAGGGGAGATTTCCAGAAATGAAGGAGTCCTTGAAACTTCCTATGGTGCTATGTCAAAGATACAAGTCCGGATTGAAAATAAAATGCTCTCTGTGGACACGGTTTCCGATGACACCGTAACTGATGATGAAACTGTCCTGCAGACCAATAAGGCCTTCCGGGATTTCCTGTATAAGGCTACCGGCTACACAGCAAAAGAGCGAGTAAAAAATGCCAAGAAAGAAGTCAGTGGGAAGTAAAACTCCTGACTACTTAACCTTATTTTGAAATTTTTTCTACCTAACACCCTACCATGAGGCATCTTTTTGAGTGGCGATTTTCTGGAAAAACTGAAGAGCTTTGAGATTCCCACCTGCCTGCGGGTCTGCTGCGGAACCGACGGTTCGGTGACCTTTCTGCTGGAAATAATGACACGAAAGCCGGTAAGTGTAATAACTGAGTCCCAGTATACCATTAAGGCTGACAAAACGATTGCTGCCCTTCTGGGCGTGGAAGAAGGCAGCGAGGTAAACGATAGAATAGTCAGGCTCTCTGCAGGGGGCACAACCTTTGTCCATGCAAGGTCCCTCTCTCCGCTGGAACGCATGCCTGATACCATGAAGGAACAGCTCATGAGGGCAGACATCCCTATCGGCCGGATCCTGCGCAGCCATAACCTTGAAACCAGGCGCGATATGGCTGAACTTGAAATCCTGGAAGGAGAACCAACTTTTGGTGGCATACCTATCCTTTCCCGTTCCTACAAAATAGTCCACAACAACCACGTCCTTATGTGGATTAACGAGCGCTTCCCTATCGATGAGCGCTGGAATTTATAAGGGGATATCTCAGGGAATGACAAACTAAGCAATAAAATTGGAACAAAATAGCTTTTTTGAAACATGCCTTCCTATTTTATTTAAAACAAACTTGCAAATTTTATAGCAGTCTGGGAGAAAATCCCACCTATTTCTGCTTTCAGTCGAAACCTTTATATCTCTGCTGTGATATTTTGGAGATGCTCTTTGAGCATCAGTGCCTTGGTGGCTTAGGGGTATAGCGCGTCCTTGGTAAGGACGAGGTCGCGGGTTCAAATCCCGCCCGAGGCTTACTACTACCAGTTTAAAGCCTTACTTTCACTTTGCTTGGATTTTGTGTATATAATATAGTTTCCAAGAAGGTAGATAGTATGAGCATATATGATCATGATAAGGCTTTAAACGCAGTAGAAAATAGGGTAGAGCAGGCAAATTACTGTGCTGACAATATAAAGCTGATTTTTAAATTTGAGAATTACTTTTTTGCCAATGGCTTATCCAATGTTCAGGTTTTGAAATACTTGTCACATCTTAACGTGATTGCAGGATGGACAGATACCAGCTTTTCGTCGATGGAGCTTGAAGAAGTTCAGGCTATTGTTGCAAGGATTGAACGTTCAGATTGGGCTGAATGGACAAAACACGACTATAAGCTTACCGTAAAACGTCTTTTTACATGGCTTGGTATGGAAGAGAAAATCAAATGGATTAGAATTTCCATGAAGATGAACTCTTCCAAGTTGCCTGAAGAACTTATTTCAGAAGACGAAATTAAGCGAATGATCGAGGCTGCCGAGCACCCGCGGAATAAAGCAATTGTAGCAGTTCTCTATGATACAGGAGCACGTATTGGTGAGATGGGTTCGCTTAAGATTAAGCTATTGTCTTTGACCAATATGGTGCCATCCTGACTGTTAACGGGAAAACTGGGATGAGACGTGTCCGGACTATATTCTCTGTCCCTTATCTTGCTGCATGGCTTGACATCCATCCTAAAAAGAATAACCCAGACGCCTACCTCATGCGTGAGCCTTTGGATCATGAGGGTTTCTACAGAGCCCGAATATTGTATATGCAGCAGGTTGATAATTTATCGCCAGGTGTATAGTCTACATTTCTTTACACCATAGTTTACTTGAAGTTTTCAGGATTGTTGGTCCGGTATCATCCCTGTTAAAACATCACAAAATCAAGTGGTAAAAGTGCAAAACACGCCTTATTCTCCCCTAGATTAACTAATGTAATTATGAGTTAGTTAACAATTTAAATCTGAAAACAATTTCGGAAAAACTATAATATGTGGAAGATATACTACCTAAAAAGGTGTAAAAATGAAATTTAGATCTTTGACCTTTTTTCTCCTGTTGTCAATTTTGGCACTTCTCTTGCTGTCAACGACAGTTCAGGCAGCTGAATACAGAGAAGTTAATACCAAAGTTAAAGCAGAGGATATCCTGAAAAATATAGAGAGTGGGAAAGATATATACCTTGAAAATTGTCGTATAGTCGGTGAACTCAATTTAAGTAATGTTGAACTTAAAAAGGTCTCTAAATATAATCGGATACCTTGGTACTATTACGAAGAGGACCCTGATCCAACTGATAGTGAAGAAGGAGTTGTTGAAGGCAACATCACATTCATTAACTGTAGTTTTGATAGTGACCTCGATTTCTCAAAAGCTCTATTTAGTAGATCTGTTTTATTTCATGAAGTAAATTGTTCTTCCAATGCTACTTTCGGAGCATCCTTTTTTAATGGAACTTCCAACTTTTATAAGACAACTTTTAATAGAACCTCAAATTTCACCTCTACGAATTTTAATGATAATGCAAACTTTTCTTTTACAACATTTAGAGGTCAAACATCCTTCAAGGGAGCGGATTTTAATGATACAGCCTACTTCAATAAAGTCATTTTTGGAAGTAATAGTAATGAAATAACTGACTTCTGCGATGTGGGTTTTCGCCATTCTGTCTATTTTGAGGAAACAACTTTTAACGATATTACTAACTTTGATAGTACTTTATTTGATGGTTTTGCCAGTTTTCAAGGGTCGATATTTAACAATACGACCTCCTTCAATGAAGCTAATTTTCATGATTTTACCAGTTTTCAAGGGTCGATATTTAACAATACGACCTCCTTCAATGAGACTAATTTTCATGATTTTGCCAGTTTTGAAAGGTCAACTTCTAAAGTAGGGTCAACTTCTGCAGTAGATACTTATTTCAATATGGACTCTTTTGATGGTACTATCAGCTTCAAAAATGTGATTTTTAAAGGCACTTCCGAGTTCTTGAACGCTTCTTTTGATAGTCCTACAGAATTTACTAGTGTACTTTTTAATAATGATGCATTATTCCAAGGTGTAAAGTTCAATGATCGTGTCAAATTTACTCTTGTAAAATTTCAAAGTTCTACAGATTTCTCAGATGTGGCTTTTAATGATATTAGCAGCTTTTACGGAGTAAGTTTTAAAGGTCCTACCTATTTCGGAAATGGAACTTGGGGGTATTCCACCCATAGTACAACTTTTAAATATTGTAACTTTTATGAAGTTACTTTCAATAATAATGCCGACTTTGTGGGACCTTACTCACCTCGAAATATATATTCAGATGGAGAAAGTAGTCAGACATTTATTGAATATTACAAAAGATTCGGGAAATATGACGAAGCGGATACTATATATTATAACTACCGAGATTCATCTCTAAAACATAAATTAATTTACGCTGCAAAATCAAAATCTATCTATGATACCCCACTTTTGATAGACTTTCTTACTTTAATTACTTGTGGTTACGGTGTAAGACCTTTAAATTCACTCTATTTTGGAATGATTATGACTTTCTTATTTTCCATAATCTATGCAAAAGGTCCAACTATATCTTTGGTAAGTACTAGTACCGAAACAACGCCTATTAAATTTCGTTTTCAGGGACCAGGAATAGTGCGAACAGATGCTTCTGAAAATCAGCATCAGAAAGTTTCCTTTTGGGATGCTTTGAATTTTAGCATAACCACGTTCATTTTTATGAGTCATAATAACTGGGATGCTAAAGATAACTTCAGGAAATGGGCTACCCTTGAAGGAGTTATTGGTTGGATAACCCTTGCAATTTTTATGGCTACTCTTACCAATGTGCTGATAAGGACTTAATATTTGGACAATCAATAAAATAGGGTCCTTCCAAATCAGTACTAAAACTAAGGGCATAAAATGCTTATTTTGGATAATAGGTATGCATTTAGAGTTTCCCCAATTAAGGTACATTCTAAAAATCAATTTTTTATATAAATAATCCATAATACTCTTTTAAATCAAGAAAAAAGCGAGATAAATACTTTATTCTTTTACAATTTATGTTTATCTATAAATAAGGCATCTGATGTCATTTTCATCCATACAAAATTCAATGTTAAAAGTAAGGATAAATCAACGTTTAATTTTCCAATTAAAGTACTTAAGTCATTTAAACAGCAAACAGATCATTTAATGAATGTACCTTAACTGGGGGAGAGCTGACACTATATTATATTTGGAAAATAAGTTTAATATCCCTTAAAAAACTAATCCTTTTTCAAGGGGTCTAAATAAAAAGCTTCTAAATCCAACTAAAATATAATCAACAGTAACTCTAAAATGAAATTTAAGCGTTCTAACTAATTACATTATGTATATCCAATCAGCTAGAGTCTACATCACGTATGAAACAGGTCTAGTTGTTTCATCTTGTCCTCTCAAGTCCGTAAGCAGGTTCGGTCTCCCCATCCACCTCTATCTCTTATTCAGTTACATATAGGTAGACATTTATAAAAAGTTCCCCACTCCTTTTATGCTTGACCTTTTTATTTTTTAATTTAAATCCTTATTATCTTTTCACCGTTATGTAATTGGACATTGTTTTCATGTTACTACCGTTAGCAGTCTCTGCTACTAAGCTCACAGTATATTTTCCCTTTTTACTTATTTTTGCACAGGGTTCTTGGTTTCGCATTTTAAATAGCGACCATGTAAACGTAGTATTTATTATCAACTTCATATTCCCATACTATTTTATTACCAAAAATAGCAGGATATGTTGATCCACTAGCGCTAATTCTCATTTTCTTATTAGTGGAAATGTCATATATGTAGATAGGCTGGTATACTGATCCACTAGCGCTAATTCTCGTTTTCTTATTAGTGGAAATGTCATACATGTAGATTCCATGATTTGTATAAACAGCATCTTTTCCACCATCCTCTTCCCACACTATCTTGTCACCGTAGATATCAGGCGATGTTTGATCATCTAGACTAGAGGTAATCTGAGTTTCCTTTTTAGTAGAAAGATCATACATGTAGATGTTATGATCTTCAACTTCGTTCCCATATCCATTGGAATAAAAGGTGGTATTTTCCCATACTATCCTGTCCTTATAGATAGAAGGATGATCTGCTGGTCCATTATTGCTAATTTTCATTTTCTTATTCGTAGAAAGGTTATATATGTATATACCATGTAGCCAATCATCGTTTCCATCTCGTTTATCGGTGTATACTATCCTATTGCCATAAATAGCAGGACTAATTGCTGATCCACTGTTGGTTATTTGAATTTCCTTTTTAGTGGAAAGGTTATACATGTAGATATCAACTTTTTGGTTGTGTATTTCTTGCCACACTATCTTATCCCCGTAGATATCAGGATTTATCCATGCTTTCCCACTAGTGGTTATTTGAGTTTCCTTTTTGGTGGAGAGATCATACATGTAAATATCATGCAAGTAAATATCTTCTTTTGTGGAATACGCGAGAGCATTGCGATTATCGATGTACACTATCCTGTCACCATAAATATCAGGATCGTATGCACTTCCACTGGTGGTAATCTGAGTTTCCTTGGAAGTGTAGAAATCATACATGTAGATGTTATTACCACTATTGCTGTACCGTTCTCCCCATACTATCTTATCATCAAAGATTTTAGGCTCGTTTTCATATACACATCCGTTTTCATGTACACATCCACTGGCAGTTATCCGAGTTTCATTGGTCTGAACTGTATTATCTGTATTATCATTCACAGCAGCTGCTAATACTACAGAAAAAACCAAAAGCAAAAGCATAATATGTATTTTATTCACTACGCTCATCTCGGATTTTAACTTAGAAATATAATTCAGTTAATTAGGTATAAGGCACCGTACTTAACTTTTTTCTTTTAACCCATAATCTATAAATGGGCTGCCGAGAAGATGCTTGACGAGACAGTAGAGTGACGTAACTAATAAAGAGTAGACAAATCAATCTTGCAATCAGACAGTAGAGTGATGTAACTGATAAAGAGTAGACAAATCAATCTTGCAATCAGTGTGCAGTAATCTCTGCTTATTGCTACGACATGATAAGGAATGTCAGTCGGAATTGGATTATGATAGCCAGGAAGGGAGAAATATTCATAAATCAATTAAATATATGTTTATCCTTAAACTTTACATCCAAGATAAAGGATAAATATATAAACTCATACATCCAATTGGATAAAAAGGCTTTTAACTGGAAGGCGATTTCCCGCCCGAGGCTTTTTTGCTTTTTTTCAATTTTTTCAATTTTTTCTTTATATATGAGGTTCAAACCTAAGTTCCGCATTTTTAGGCGCATAAATGTCTCCTGATATCTAAGTATGCGCTTAAATTTAAGCACATGATCTTTGTATTAGAATTTCAAGATCATGACCTATTGACTTCATGTATTTTTATTACAACACATATGCGCTTAATATTTGGGAACTAAGGTTCAAAACCCATTTTCCATTGGAAAGTCTCCGGATGATGGTAGGTATATAAACTAAATGTTTCTGCACGTTTGGGATCTATAGAAAATTTTGCTATTTCTGAAAGGAACAAAGAGTTAATTTCAATCGAATTTATTTATGTTATTATTTCCTTTTACGGAATTTGGAGCGGTGGCGCAAACACAACTCATTGCTTGCAGTAGGGTGCGCCAGCGCAACTTTGATTCTATGTCATATAAGAATTTAGAATTAAGAATCTAGGATTCATGATCGATTACTGGAGACTTTAGAGCAAAATCGTTTTGAGAGAGATATCAAGTCTAAAAATAAGCCTTTTGATAGCTGTTTACTGTTTCTTATTTTTACTTCTACTTACTTAAGTGATACACGAAATATTAATAGTTTAAATTAATAATTCATATGAAAGGCTTTTATATTTTTGTTATAATATGCTTATATTGTGGAGATGGATAATGCGGGGCTGTTAAGTGATTTTTTTTCAACTTTCTTGAGGTTCTGTCAAGTTATGGAAGCTAAGGAATTTTTCAGCTATAGTTAAACCTATAAAATGGTCAGCCCTCGTAAACTCAAAAACACAGTAAATTATATAAAGAGGTGAAGTCTTAATGAGTGATCGATTTCCTCCGAAAAAGAGAGGTCAGAAACCAAAATTCGATCATGAAAAAATCGAAGAACTACTCAAAGCAGGTGAGAAACCCTTTAAGATTATGCTTATGTTGGGTTGTTCTTATGGGGTTTTACGGTATGTACGAAAGAAAATGGGAAGAAAGAAAGTATAATTTTGAAAAGATATTCATTTGTATTCGGTTAAGATACGATCTATAAGAAATGTGTTGCTTTTAATGCATTTTCCTGTTAACCTATTAAGTTTATTGAGTCATTGAGGGTGAAAAATATGGCTAAAAGACTATTTGCAATCATTTGTACCTTCTTATTTATAATAGGTCATATGTTCAAGCGATGGAAACATATGCAAAAATCTGTTGTCTGGAGAGGATTTTTAAGTGAATCTATGTGGGTAGATGACTACAAAAATCTATCACTTTTCAAGAAGTTGGTTTTTTGGGTGAATTATCCTTTCTCTTATGCTAAATTTTTATGGGTTATCGTATGGGATCGTATTGACAGATTATGCTTTAGGGATTCAAGAGCAAGATATACTAAAGTAAGGATGAAATTCCATAAATCCTGTAAAATGCAATAATATGAAAAGTTATCAGTTATCTCGTATCAATAACCATTCTTCCATTTTCAACATTATCTGCAGTCCTTTCAGTATTATCTGCAGTCCTCAAACTTTTCTCAAGGATTGGAAATTGGGGAATTTTAACCGTCGAAAATGGTGAATTCTTAATCACCGTTGTCAACTTTTAAAGTTAACGTTGTCCACTATCAATTTATTAATGAATTTAGTCTTGGCAAGTAAACAAATTTTTTCACATAGATTTCTGTGCCTTAAATCTTACAGTATAATTCCAGAGATTTCCTTCAACTTTATCCAGGACAAAGCCAGCTTTTTCTCCTAACTTAATAGTAGTAGATTTTAACGGGTAATCTGGATCAGGTAAAAACTCTGTTACTGCAAGAATTCCGCCGGGCTTTAGGACTCTTTTTATCTCCTTTAAAGCCCTATTTCTGTCTGGGAGTTCCTGAAGAACTGTTACCGTATATACCAAATCGAATGAATTGTCATCAAAGGGCAGTTTATGCACATCTCCTTCTACAAGTTTGATATTTTTTATATCTCTGTTTTCTGGTCTGGATAGTTTCTTCTTTAGCTGCAGTAACATTTTTGGTTGAATATCAAGAGCGTATACTTCTCCTTTAATTCCACTAGCCTTTGCAGCAAAAGTTGTAAACGCTCCGCTTCCGCATCCAACCTCCAGAATACGCATTCCTTCTGTTATCCCACTTCGTTTTATCACTTTATCAGGAGACTGCAATTTTCTTCTAAAATCGCTATCTAAAAAAGGTCCCACAAATGCTGGCGGTGAACATGCATAAAATCTTTTTATAATTCTTAATGCAATTTGCAATAAAACAAAAAAACCTAAAATTTTTAGTAAAATCGTTGTAAGTACCCGCATATCTAACCACTTTTAGAATATCAATAGTTCTGAATTTCTGTAGTTCTAACATCCATTTTTACAAACGGAGATATTATCAAAAAAGGGCATTGAAGAATATGGAACCATTTGTCATAAAACCTAAAAGCAATTTCATGTTTGATGTAAGCGCAGCTAGTTTGTTAGACGTATCTTCAGAATTGTTTAGTATCGCTAATATAATAGTTTTATCTGCGATATAAATTCCATAATGTAATTTAAAAATAGTAAAATTGGTTAGTTGAAATTATACATAACTTTTACTTCAGAACTTTGCAATGTTGAATTTTCTAGAGGATATTATCAAAAGTGGTAGATTATCTATCCTTGTCTTCTAAAATTGGATTTGACCCTACTAAATTTTGTTTGGTTTATCAAATAACCATTTAATCCTAAACAAAAGGTAGATTTTTAATTTGAAAAATCGATTAATGTTGACCTTAAATGAGTAGATAATAAAGGAGAAGCTTATGTATGGAAATACCTGAAAATACAGAGAAAGAGTTCAACAATATGAACAAAATGTTTAAGGAAATAACAGGACCAGGCAGCAAGACAGCCATGGCAGTTTTACTTGTCAGATACTTTGAATCGCAGAAGCCCGAAGACGAACGAATCTGTTATGACCCATATGCAGTCTATTTCATCAACCAGGAGATTCTGGAGTGGGGAACTCGCCATCCAGATGAAGCAAGAATAATGCAGGAGCAGCTGGACAGATTTTTTCCGGGAAGAAATAACTCAATCGTTGCTAGAGTCCGATTTTTTGACGATTTTGTGAAAAAATCAATCGATGAAGGTATCGAGCAACTGGTTATATTGGGTGCAGGATATGATTCACGGGCCTATCGGATTGAAGGATTGGAGAAGATCAAAACTTTTGAGGTAGATCATCCTGCTACACAAAATATAAAAATGGAAAAAATAAGAATGATCTTTGGCAGTTTGCCAGATCATGTTGTCTATGTTCCTTCCGATTTAGAAACCGAAAACTTTGGTCAAAAGTTGATAAATATGGGATATGACCGACACATTAAGACTCTCTTCTTAATGGAAGGGCTCTTAATGTACCTTCAGCCAGAGGTGGTAGATGAAATCCTATCCTTTATTGTAAAGAACTCAGGTAAGAACAGTAGTATTCTCTTTGATTATTTTCCTCAGTCTGCAGTTGATGGAAGTTCTAAGCTTGAGACGGGGAGGAATATTCGGAATCAAGTGTCACAGTTGGGAGAACCTTTTAAGTTTGGTATAAAGGAAGGAGCAATTGAGGCATTCCTTACGCAGCGTGGATTTACACAAGCATGCAATGTAACCATTGAAGATTGTAAAAGAGTCTATTTTCAAGGAATAAATGAAAACAGAATAGTTGATAGCCTGAAGTCGTTCGTCCACGCCGTTGTTCAATAAATTTATTGTATCGGCTAAATAGAGACGGCAACTGAAAGGGCATAAGTAAATCGATAGGAAACTGGAGATAATTATGAGCCTATCCGAAAGTCAACGCATATAGTAAAGTCGCGACTGGTCTGTAATATCCAATACCAATCTAAGTATGAAACTGTTAACCGTGAAAATATAGTAGATCACAACGCTTTTCGGATAGACTCATTTTTAAAAGCCTTTGACATTATGAAGTTATGTAAATGAATCAAATGTCAATAAGTAGTTAGTTTGTTATAAGTAGTTAGTTTGTTATAAGTAGTTAGTTTGTTATAAGTAGTTAGTTTGTTATAAGTAGTTAGTTTGTTATAAGTAGTTAGTTTGTTATAAGTAGTTAGTTTGTCCAGTGATATATAGCAATGTAAAAAAATCTATGTGTATACTTATAGTCACGCATGTGATTATTGCAATAAAACCATCATTGTACCTCAATTGAACAGTTGCATTATTTATTCTCGTGACTACACATGAAGCAGTATACGTTGTCCATTTGTATTCGGTTAAGATGCGATCTATACGAAGTCTGTTATTCTTGTTGCCATCTTTGTAAACCCATAAATGTAAATCAAGATGCGTAAATGACCGCAGTAGTTATTTTAACATTAATAGATTCCTTACCCGATATGGTAATGAAACGTCTCATGTTGTAGACGAAATTCCCAGCTATATGAAAGTTTCCTAAAGTCCTTAAAGTGGCAGACTTTTGTGAAATCTTCGTTACCTGGCCATTTAAACTTAAGGATACTGATACTAATACTCAAATTCCACTTAGGAATAATTGAATAATAAACTCAAGTTTTAACTTTGGTCACTTTGGTAATAGCCATATAATTTCATTTCCTAAATAACTTTCAAAGACAATGTCTGTATATAAACAATTGAAATTATATTTTCTTCATCTCTTAGAAATCAATAAATGGCATCATTCAATTTTCACTAAGTGCCATTAAAAATCAAATTAATTTAATCTACTTCAAAAGTGCTATCAGAAAATATATTGATTTTCAAAAAAGTACTGTGGAGCATGGAATCTTCAGCCGAATATCTAAAAAAATTTGAAATAATAATTAATATTTAAATGTTGTTTGCTAAAAAAACATTTGACCTGAAAATATTATTTGTTCAGAACCAATTTTTCATATAATTTATTTTAAATAAGTTTGGGAATAATTATAGATTGTAACCCCATAAAAAGAAATGAACAGATTAAAACGAACGGATCAAAGCGAATGAATTTATGCCACCAAAAAACGGATGGATCAACAAAAACGAGCACCAAAAAATTGAAGCTGTAATAGAAGACATCTACTTGCTTCGGTGCAACTATTGATCGCATGCAATGGTTCATGGACATAATATGGCCATGAACCTTGTTCTTTCCATAATTTTTGTGTGTAAAGTCATTTTCTATTTGCAAATTTATTCTACTAAATATAAATTTAAGTATATATGGTAGTTGTCGGTGATCTTATTATTCAGAATTTTATCCTGGTCGTAATGATTGCCTGAACAGCTAAAACATTATTCATTATTTCTACAAAAGAATAAGGGATGCTGCAAGTGAGGCATTTCTTAAAGCGGAGCCAGCTGAACTTAAAGGCATTCTAGGAGAGCATTCTCCAACTAAAAAGAGTTCAGTGAAGGTGGATTTCTACATTATGAGCTTCAAAAAAGGTTCTTGGATTGTTTGATACCCGAGTCTGGTAAGTATCTATCCTAAAGAGAGGACAATATAAGGGCGAATCTTGAACTAAAAGCAGTTTATGTGCTTTCTTAGAACTCGCTGATAAAGGTAATGCAAGGATTGTTTTTATATCAACAGATTTCAACGGAGGCTCTCAACTTATGATAACTTTTGGTGGAATTGCTGCAATTCATCATATATAGAACAGGGATGTAGGTTAGTTCAGAAGTTTATTAGTTAATGAATTTCATTAATTATATAATATTTGATTCTGTGATGTCTACGAGGAATAGCCAATTTTATGGATTCGACAGCTGGAAAAACTCTTATTTTTCTGTATTGCCAGTGGCTGCTCGATATCTGCTCACTTCGCAATCATGCGAACTTGGAGGTAAATTTTCAGGGGAGTTGATTTCCAAAAAATGTGCAATAAAATTTAGGTTTATGTTCCAATTAAGGTTGCAAGAAACTGTAAATTTTATTGAAAAAGACGTACGATTTTGCTCTGACAAATTCTGTCCAAAATTACTGTTCTTTAGCCGTACTTTTAGTGGGGAGAACTGCGGGCTACATTATTAGGTAAATGAAACAGTTACAAGTCATTTCTACGTAAAGAAATAAAATGGATGATAGTAATTGTTAAATAATAATAAATATCATTTAGTAACAGATATCATGTATATCTGAGTAAACCTGTTTTCACAGGTAATTTAGGTGGACGGCAATGAAGCCCACAGAGAAAGCTGACATGAAATACACAAATCAGAGAGTCGAAATACTTGCTTTCCTGCGCGAACATGATGGTCATCCCACTGTAGATGAAGTTTATGATGGGGTTAGAAAAAAACTGACGCGTATAAGCAAGGCTACCGTATATAAAAATCTCAGATTCCTTACGGAGAAAGGGTTACTGGAGGAGGTGAATGTAAAAGGGGTCTCAAGATTTGAAGCTAATTTCATTCCACACCACCATCTAATCTGCCGGGAGTGTGGAAGGATGGAGGATTTCGATTCAGAACAATTGTTGGATTACTCGATGAAGATAGCTGAGGAAATAGAAGGATTTACTATTGTTTCAACGAGCACTAACTTTTATGGTATCTGTAAAATGTGTGAGGCGTCTAAGAAACCTAAGGAGTTTAAGGAGCCTAAGGAGTCTAAGGAGCCTAAGGAGTCTGAGGAAACATAACTTGAGCAGAATATCAGGGGGAAACAGTATGTCATCCGGGTGTACAATGATATATCCTTCAGATAGTCAAAGATAAAGATCCGGTGACATATAGCATTGTGCTTCAGATTCTCACTGATGAGATTGAGTATGAAGATGATCTGCAAGCCGTGAATGTAAGACATCGGCTTGCTTCAGCACAAATACTATCTTGTGCAGTAGTGAAAAAAGGGGATAATTAATGATTGAATTGCTTTTATTAAGCCGGCTTCAGTTTGCCATAACAGCTGCGTTCCATTTCCTATTCGTTCCACTAACTTTGGGATTAGCATTATTAGTGGCAGTCATGGAAACAATGTACTACAGGAACAAAGATGAAACCTGGCGAAAAATGGCTGACTTCTGGGGTAATATATTCAAGATAAACTTTGCAATAGGTCTAGTATCAGGTATTACACTGACTTTTCAGTTAGGTACTAACTGGGGTGCCTATGCAGAATTCATGGGAGATGTCTTTGGACCACCTTTGGCTATGGAAGCGTTATTTGCTTTCTTCCTTGAAGGGACTTTCCTTGGAGCATGGATATTCTTGGGCCATAACCGTCAGAAATTAAAGGCATTTTCCATGTGGATGGTCGCTCTAGGTACTAACATATCTTCATTATGGATTCTCACTGCTAATGGTTTTATGCAGCATCCCGTAGGCTATGAGATGGCTGCTGACGGGAGCAAGGTGGTTATGACAGATTTCCTTGCTCTAATTACGAACGGCTATGTTTGGTACATGCTGATACACACTCTGCTTGCAGCTTACCTGTTGACCTCATTCGTGGTCATGGGGATCTGTGCATATCATTTCCTTAAAGGGAATAACAATGAAGTGTTTAAAAAATCTTTCAACATAGCAGTTATCATAGCACTCGCTACTGCAGTCATGCTTCCAGTTCTTGGTCATGGTTATGCACAATATGTTACTGCGCTTCAACCTACAAAAGGAGCGGCAATGGATGCGATATGGGAAACAAGATCTTCAGTGCCTATGTATCTAATACAGGTACCCGATTCAAGCACAGGCTCCAATAGTGTTCAGCTGCTGGGAATTCCAGGTCTTGCAAGTTTCCTGTATACAGGAAGTTTTAGCGGAACGATAACAGGACTTAACCAGCTACCTCAGGATGAATTACCGCCTGTAGAAATGATATTCTGGAGCTTCAGGTTAATGACAATTCTGGGTTCCCTGTTCATCATAGTGGCTCTTTTAGGCTTATATCTTCAAAAATCAGGCAAGCTATATACATCTAAAAAATATCTAAAGTTGCTAATGTGGTCTATTCCTCTTCCATATCTTACTATTACTGCTGGCTGGATTGTAGCTGAGGTAGGAAGGCAGCCATGGATGGTATATGGTTTGCTAAGGACAGCTAATGGTGTATCATCGGTTCCCACATCCGACGTCTTGTTAAGTATTAGCCTTATAAGCGCATTTTATATGGTCCTGCTTATCTTTGAGATATACCTCATAAAGAAAACCGTGGTCAATGCGACAGGAGTTGAGTGAATATGTTCGATTTCCTTACTCATGATATGCTTGCTATTATCTGGTTCTTCCTGTGGTGTGTAATATGGGGAGTTTACTTTATTGTCGACTCCTTTTCCCTTGGGGCAGGCCTTCTGGTACCTTTTATTGCCACAGATAAGGCCCAGAGGATGCAAATCCAGAGCTCTGTTGGTCCTTTCTGGGGCGGCAATGAGGTATGGCTCATCCTGGCTGCAGGTGGAACATTTGCTGCATTCCCTCTGGTATTCTCGAAGATGTTTACTTTCCTGTATCTTCCTATGATGTTGCTGCTTATCGGCTTAATTGCGAGGGGAATTTCCATAGAATATCTTCACAAGGATGAAAATCCCCATATACAGAAAATCCTTATGTGGGGATGGTTTGCTGGAAGCCTGCTGATTTCTCTGGTTCTGGGAGTTGCATTTGCAAACTTCTTCAAGGGGCTTGAAATTGCTTCAGGAGGCGTTTATATCGGTACCCTTATTGGACTTTTTAGCCCTTATGCACTGATAGGCGGTGTCTTATTTGTGCTTATGAGTGTTACTTCAGGTGCGTTCTGGATCAATGTTAAAACTGAAGGGGCCATAGCTATAAAAGCAGGTGATCTGGCAAAGAAGAGCGCTCTTATTGTACTTGTACTTGCTCTGGTCTATCTGGCATATTCCTTTATGGGTATAGAAGGTTTTACAACCAACTATTCAGCCATGCCAGCTCTGTACTTATTGCCAGGTCTTGCGGTAGTGACAGCTGTTCTTGCTGTGTTTTTTGCAAAAAAGGACAGGATATTTCCTGCCTTTTGCAGCAATCTCCTAGCGTTTCTTTTCGTTGTTGAAAGCGGGCTTGCAAGTATCTATCCTTACATGCTTAAGTCTTCTGTATCTTCTGAATATGGAATAGATATCTTTGAGGCAGCATCAAGCCACATGACCTTGAGCGTCATGCTGGGGGGAGCATTGGTATTCGTGCCCATAATCATCATCTACCAGCTATGGGCATATACGTTGTTCAGGGAAAAGATAAAAGAAACAGACCAGGTCGAGTACTGACCTGCTTTCTCTTATCTTTTACTTTTTTTACTTTATCTGTGAAGAGACGAACAATGCTAAGCTTTGCTAAATATCCCAAAGTATGAAGGCTTTGAAGGAGTTCAACATAAAAAAAGAAAAGTTAGTGAAGATAAAACCAATATGAACAAAACTGAAAAGTCAGTTCTGCTCTTTTTCATATACGTTGAATTATCTCAGGCATTTGACTTTGATTTTTGCCTGGAAATTGAAAACTAAGGGCATAGTAGGAAAAAGTTTAGAGATAAACTTATCCGTTTAGTCTCTTTCTTCTTCCTCTACAGGGTTCATGAATTCTTCGTAACAGGTGATACAGATACATTTATCTTCAGACGATATTTCTTTAAAGTCCACCTTGGGACCACTAGGTTTTACGGTTCCCATTTTTAATACATAGAAGTGCTCACCGAATTCGACTGGCTGCCCGCATCTCGAACATAAGAAGGGTGGATTCTCAACTGACTCAGTTGCACACTCAATACATATCAGATCGGACTTATCCCCGTGAACGTCCTTGAATTTTATTGGTTTCATGTCCTGGCTGGTATCAACGACCAGCACGTCTTCCAGCAATTCCCGACCGCAGATATTGCAATATTCTTTCGTCTTGTCGCCTCCCTTCATTATGTCACCTCGATTCTCCAAAGGATTTTTCACAAAATCACAGACTAAGCCTGCAGGGTTTTTAATCTCCCCGTTTTTCACTGAACTTTATTCCCCTTTTTGGCTTGTATTATAATTATATTGATTTTGATATTTAAAAATATTTTTATTTTACTTATCATAACTTAATTGAGCATCTTCCACATCGGGCTTTCTTTAAACATACTCTGATATTAAATTCACAGCAGAAAATATGAGAAAGAAATCCTATAGACTAATGGAGAATCGAAAATGACAGATGATAAACGCATGATTTTAATTTATCACCATGATGATAATGACGGATACTGTGCAGCTGCTATTGCTGGTGCTTCCTATGATCGGAATGAATTTGACATAAAATTTGTTGCTATAAATTATGGCAAAGAGTCTTGGAGTGAGGGCGAAATAAAGGCAGCAGAAAAAGTATGGCTTCTTGATTTTACAAGCGATAATATGGAGGAATTCGTAAAAGTTTGTGGTCCTAAGTTGATATGGGTGGACCATCACAAGACCGCTGTGGAGAAATTTCCAGACCTGTGGAATTCCAACAGTATTCCGGGAATCCGGTCTGTTGAAAAAGCAGCATGTATACTTACATGGGAGTTCACACATCCAGAAAATATTTTACCTCCTGCTGCAGTTGCCTATATCGGGGATAAAGATCTGTGGAAGTTTGAATACTCTGAAACCAGGGCTTTCACTGCAGGCTTTAATCTTATAGTGAAAACTCCTGATGATCCAGCATGGGACGTACTCCTTGGTTCGGAATACGAGGATACTGTAAATAATATGATATCTATCGGGGAATTGCTTCTCAAAGCTCAAAACTACAAGCTCCAAAAAGCCTTTGACCGTGGGGTGGATTACATTTTCCATAACTGGAAAGCCAGGCTTGTAAACACTACTGGAAATATCTCCGAGCTTGGAGAATTTATCTACAGGAAGCCTGAATATGATATTGCTATCATGTGGCAGGCTGTAGAGGATATGGTGGTATTCAGCTTGAGATCCGATTCAGGGAATCCCAATTCGCCCGATTGCGCCGAAATCGCTCAACAATACGGCGGTGGAGGGCACAAGAATGCCGCTGGATTCCAGAGAAAAAATATGGATTTTCCACGCCTGCTTTTCAAATGAAATGTCCCACAATGATTAGGGGACATAGCAATTCCTGGGTTCTAACTTTATCGTGTGGTTATCAGGCAAAATAACTCCAACTGGACCTGAAAATCCCACCTGAATTTTTTGTGGATTTTTTGCTTTTCTGTGATATATAGTACTTGAAGTGACTTTTTTCTCAAACATATAATTTATTCATACCTGAACTTTTAGAAAAGTATTTATATTTTAAAATTTTTTTATTCAAGAAAATTAGTCCGGATTTATAAATAATAGTGGGATCTATTGGCCTGGAGGTTAGTTTACGTTTAAAAATATAATCCAGTTCTATAATGTAAACTGTTTGACTAGAAGTCCTTTTAAACACAACCTGACTGTTCGATTTAACAATTTTCTAAAAATGAAGTTTAATCCTCTATACTGGTTTACCCTTCCAGGTTTTGTTCTTTGTTCAATCGGGTTATACATAGGCCTCGATTTACTACGGACGTTCTATCTTGGCGGAAGTCTTGCCTTCAGGCCAACGGTTTTGATGGTAATTCTAACCATCATAGGGACGGGTATGACTTTTACAGGAATTTTGCTTCACGCTATCTCGGGTTTACTGCGGCATTTACGAGAATAAAGTAATAGTTCCAAAAGATTTACTTAATGAGTTTATCCAAAACAATTTTGTTCTCAATAAGTAAAGTTTCACAATTATTTCCCATGTCAGAAACTCAGTTAATTATTTGGAACATGGGATTTAGAAAAACGATTTTAAGTTTTGGGATGAGCTCAATAGCTTTTTCCAATGTCAATTTTTCTGTATTCCAGTAACCTTTCACAATAGTGTTTTTACCACTGATGACTATATCAGCAGTGATTCTTTGGCAAATAGGAATAGAAAGATGATTGACTGAAAATAAATATTGAACAGTTTGAAACTATTGGTTGAGGATTTTACAATTTAATAGAAAAAAGCCAAATACAAATGGTGAATAAAAATCAAAAAAGGCGGTTCCATAAAGAAATCCGCCTTTTCAAGCCTTTAACTCTCTTCTGTTTTTTTGCTGTTTTTTAGAGTTTTGGCTTTTTGGTTTTAACCTCTCTGATCCGATTATATCGGTGAGGTTCCTTTTGTACTTATTTTCAGTTTATCCTGGTCTATGCCTACAAGGCCTTTGCCAGGTTCATAGGCGCCTGTAATGAGGATGTAATCTCCTGGCGCAAGGTCGAAGGTTGTCAGGGAAAGAGTGTCCTGATTTTTGTCGCCTATGCTTATCGTACCGTTGCCTTCTCCAATAAGAGTCTGGGCTGCTTTTGTAAGTTCACTTTTGTTCAATTTGGACTTATAGTTTGTTGAGTTTATGCCCAGGTCTCTGATATCAAGATCGTTGATGGAAGCATTGGTCCCATTTATTGTTCCATTGGTGCTGACGTTTATTTCAGCTCTGTAGGCTTCTTCATTTATCAGCAGGGCACCGTATGTAAACTCTCCATCAGCAGGTGCTTTTTTCAGGCTCATTGTAACATCAAGGTTATCGCCTTCCTTAATATTGTTGTCTGCCTTTGTTTTCAGTTCATAGTTAACTATTTCAAAGCCAGTTGCTGAAAGAACTTTCTTTTCCATGCTGGTGTTCTCTCTGTATTTGTCGTCCGCAAGTGTTACAATGATGCCGTAACTCCCGGGTTTAAGAGAGTAGAAGGTAATTGGTTTAAGCAGATCTCCTTTCTTGTCCAGAGTCGCGCATAATCTGATGTAAGAATTATCCGTACCTTCTCCGAAAATTTCTCCCAGGTTTATGCTTTCGTTACCCGCAAGAACAATGGCTTTTTTGACGGAACTAACACTAGACCCATTGACAAGGTAAACATTCACTTTCTGATTCTTAAGAGCTGAAGGACCATTATAGGTCATTGTTACTCTCTGGCCGTCAGTATAAAATGGATGTGTGGCGTATGGGTATGTATAGTTCACTTCCGTGTTATTATCCTTGTTTAGTTTAACTATAGTTCCTGCCTTTTCAACACAGTTGGTCCCATTGTAAATAAAGCTAAGTGGTTGTGGAAGCTGGATTTCTTGTCCTCCGCTGAGTTGAATCCATCCTCCCTCGTCTTGGCTATCATCGTGGTCTGCAAAAATGACGCTGTCTCCGTTTTTCTCAATAGAGGCAGCCCAGAGTCCTTTTTCTGAAACCGCGGCTGATACCGAAATAAGTGCGAAAATGCAGATTAGAGCCGCGAAGGTTAATTTACATTTTCTGATATCTATTCCATTTGTTCCTATTTTTTTCTTCAATCGTTACACCCCTAAAGTAATATTTATTGTTTTATCCTGGACTTTTGCTATATATTTTTTACTTTTATCTATTATCTACTTCATTAATTATTAAGCTTTCATCCACGAATTTCTTTTTTAATTAAATTAATTCATATTCATATATTTTGTATACAAGACATGTCTACTATTAATATGTATTTATAGTTTATCGAAATCGTCTTCAAAAAATTTTAAAATCAAAGTTATTTAAAATCCCTCAGTGTATTATTATGACTTTCTCCTCCCTAAATAAACCACAAATAATATTAATACGGCTAAGATTCCTGCTATCCATATCTTCTGCGATTTCAGGTCCAGAAAATCCTCGGCAAATTTCTTTTCTTCATTGGCAATGTTTTTTCCACTATCTGCTTCTTCTTTTATTCTCTCGGTTATTCCCTCGACTTCTCCCTCACTTGAGTTCTGTTCCGAGTCCTGCTCCGAGTCCTGTTCCGAGGAGTTTGTTTCCGAAGAGAGGCTTTCTGATGGTTGTAATTCTATTTGCTTTGTAATGCCTCCAACTTTTACTTCAAAATTGCCTGCCGGTATAAACTTAGTATTATATTCATAGTTGAGGCTTCCATCAGAATCTACATCTATTTCTTGCATGGCTTTTATCTTGAGTTTGACATTAGAACCACTTGCCTTTCCGTCGATCCTGATCTCATATGTTCCTGCAGGGACGTGTGCCTGGAAAACAGTAGCAGTGCCGTCTTTTGCCTCTGCACTTTTAGTTAACCATAGGAGCATCTTTGCTCTCACATTCAAGTCATCAGCCCCTACAGCCTTTACGGTAAAACTGTTGTCAAAACCAGATGGGATTACTACATTTTCAAGCAGGTACGCGTATTCTCCATCCTGTACCGTCACATCTTTTTCGAAGGATATCTGCACTTCCACAGTATCTCCCTCAAAACCAGTTCCTTTTATCTTCATTGTATCCCCAACAACTGGATTTTGGGGGGTAAGTTCCCAGTTGCTTGATGCAGCTGCTCCAGGAGAAATTATCAGGAACAGGAACACAGGAAGCAAAAACAGGAGTCTCAAACTTTCCTTATTCTTAGGATTTTTAATAAATGTAAAATTGGGCTTTGTTGGATTAATTTCTTCAGGAAGCAATTTCTCTAACCTCTCCTCTTGATATTTTTTCGTTAGAAAGGCTATTGTCCATTGAATAGCGGTGTTATTGGTCTACTTTTCTTTATATATGGACTAATTATAAAAATTCTAGACAGATATATGAACAAATAATAAAACTAGTTTATATATTTTTCTTTTTAGTATTTCACACTGTTTTCAGAAAAACATATTCAGTATACAGGTTTTTGCATCCAGTTGTAAAGAGAAAGGAGTATAACTTTCTACATCCCTTCCCTCAATCTTTTTTAAGTTCCTCTGTTTCTATTAAAGCTGAATGGAAATTTTCCAGTCTGGTCTTCTAGTTTTGATTTATCATTTTTTCTTTTTCCTCAATATCGCAAGCCCTATCAGTAGGGTTCCTGCAAAGCCTATCAGGAAGGAAGGAAGTTTTGGAGGATTTCTTAAGACTTTTGCTAATGAGTTTGCCTGAACGTATGGCTTGATATCTTCGGCTATGAATGATTTTGGAGTTTCGAGAATGGACTTGATTCTCATAAGCGAAGAAATTTTGTTTTTCACTGAAGAAATATTAGTGATATTATTTCCAATAGAATTCTCCGAACTGGATATCAAGCTCGACCTTCGAGAGGTTCCATCAGATGTTTTCAGTTCTTCCTGGGCTGTATCTCCAGAACTTTCGTTATCTTTTTCTTCGCTTGAATTCTGTTCCGAAGAATTTGTTTCCGAAGTCAGGTTTTCGTTATTTTGTTCTTCACTCAAGTTCTGTTCCGAAGAGTTTGTTTCTGAAATATTCTGTTCCACAGAGTCTATTTCCGAAGGGAGGCCTTCTTCAGACTGTAATTCTATCTGCTTTGTAATGCCCTCAACGTTTACTTCAAAATCACCTGCCGGTATAGACTTAGTACTATATAGATAGCTGAGGCTTCCATCAGAATCTACCTCTATCTCTTGCATGGCTGTTATCTTGAGTTTGACGTTAGAACCACTTGCCTTTCCGTCGATCCTGATTTCATATGTTCCTGCAGGGACGTTTGTCTGGGAAACTGTAGCAGTGCCGTCTTTTGCCTCTGCACTTTTAGTTATCCACAGTAGCATTTTTGCTCTCACATTCAGATTCTCTACCCCTTCTGCCTGCACGGTAAAACTATTGTAGGAGCTGGAGGGAATTATTACATCTTCAAGCAGATACTCGTATTCTCCTCCCTGTACCGTCACATCTTTTTCGAAGGATACCAGTGCTTTCGCAGTATCTCCCTCAAAGCCAGTTCCTTTTATCTCAATTATATCTCCAGCAGCGGGATTTTGGGGGGTAAGTTCCCAGTTGCTTGAGGCGGCTGCTCCGGGAGAAATAATCAGGAACAGGAAAACAGGAAGCAAAAACAGGAGTCTTAAACTTTCCTTATTCTTCGGATTTTTGATAAATGTAAAAACGGGCTTTATTAGCTTAATTTCTTCAGGAAGCAATTTCTCCAACCTCTCCTCTTATATTTTCTTGACTAGAAAGGCTATTATTGTCCATTGAATAGTTGTATTTTATATTTACTGTTGTATATTTACTGTTTACACCTGGACTAATTATAAAAATTCTAGACAGATATAAAGATAAATGATAAAACTGGTTTATATATTTTACTTTTTAGTCTTCCACACTGCTTGCAGTAAAACATACCTTCTGTATACAGGCTTTTGCATTAAGCTGTAAGGAGAAAGTATTGTAGCTTTCTACATTCTTTCTCTCGCTTTCTCCGTTTTTTCGTTTTTTATCAGGAGTTGCTTCTTTTTCCTCAGTGCCGCAAGTCCTGTCAGTAAGGTTCCTGCAAAGCTTAGCAGGAATGAAGAAAGTTGTGGAGGATTTCTTAAAACTTCTGCTAGAGTTTGCCTGATGGTATGGCTTGATCTCTTTGGGCATGAATGCTTTTGGGTTCCGGAAATGGACTTAATTTCCATAAGCGGAGAGGCTATTAACTTCATCGACGATATACTTAAGGTATTTTCCGGATATGGATCTCAAGTCCAGTCCATACGAATTTTCGAGGGATATTCTCAGCTTTTTCTGGGATATACCAACCAGGCCTTCATTATTTTCATAAGCTCCTGTAAGGAGGACGTAGTCTCCTGGTGGAAGATCCAGGCTTTTCAGGGAAAGCTTACTCTGGTTTTTCTCACCTATGCTTATCGTTCCATTATTTTTCCCTATAAGGGTCTGGATCTCATTCTTAAGTTCGTCTTTCTCATTTTCAGATTCATATCCACTCAAATTGGTTTCCAAATTCTTTATAAGGTCAATTCCGTTCACAATAGGCCTTATTTTGGTTGTCGTCCCGATTGAGTTAGTGTCTTCAGATGCTGTATAGGTACCATCCTTTATCAGTACAGCCCAGTAAGTATAATTTTTCACAGCAGGTGCGTTCTTCAGATCCAGGTTAACTTCTAAGTTTTCGCCTTCTTGAAGGGTAGACGGAGCTCTGGCTTCCATTTGATACTTGAGAACTTCAAAATATTTTGCTAAAAGGACTTCTTTTTCAGATACTGTTTTTTCTGTTTCGTTTCCTGCGGTGGTTATAAGGATCCAGTAGCGGCCTGCCTGAAGAGGGCCCAATGTTAGGGGAGTAAGATCTCCTTCTTTGTTCAGGGTCGCAGGTATCTTGACATAAGCTTCTGTAGCATTGTTTAAGACATCTTCAAGACTAATTGTGCTGTCATTCATACCATATGAAATCTCATTTTCCGGAGAACTCTGGCTTCGTTCCTTGATGAGATATATGTCCACACTCTGCTGTCCTAAAGCTTCAGGTCCATTGTAGCTCAACTTTAAGCTCTCGTTTACGGTATAAAACGGACGAAGGGAGTATGGATATGACAATATGAATTTCAGATTGTTCCAGCTATTTTTCTTTGTTTTTATTTCAGATATTGCCGACTTGTTTCCCTGGATGTCTGTCCAGTTATATACTTTTACTTCAGGTGTATCTCCTGGGCTTTCATTATCTTTTCCTTCACTTAAATTCTGTTCCAATGAATTTGTTTCCGAAGGCAGACTTTCGTTATTTTGTTCTTCATTCAAGTTCTGTTTCGAAGAGTTTGTTTCTGAAAAGTTCTGTTTCGAAGAGTTTGTTTCTGAAAAGTTCTGTTTCGAAGAGTTTGTTTCTGAAAAGTTCTGTTCCACAGAGTCTATTTCTGAAAGAAGGCCTTCTTCAGACTGTAATTCTATCTGCTTTGTAATGCCCTCAACGTTTACTTCAAAATTGCCTGCCGGTATAGACTTAGTATTATATTCATAGCTGAGACTTCTATCAGAATCTACCTCTATCTTTTGCATGGCTGTTATCTTGAGTTTGACATTAGAACCACTTGCCTTTCCGTCGATCCTGATCTCATATGTTCCTGCAGGGACGTTTGCCTGGGATACTGTGGCGGTGCCGTCTTTTGCTTCTGAGCTTTTAGTTAACCATAGGAGCGTCTTTGCTCTCACATTCAGATCCTCGACTCCTTCTGCCTTCACGGTAAAACTGTTGTCGAAACCAGATGGGATTACTACATCTTCAAGCAGGTACTCGTATTTTCCATCCTGTACCTTCACATCTTTTTCGAAGGATACCAGCACTTTTGCGGTATCTCCCTCAAAACCGGTTCCTTTTATCTTCATCATATCCCCAACAACGGGGTTTTGGGGAGTAAGCTCCCAGTTGCTTGATGCAGCTGCTCCGGGAGAAATAATTAGAAACAGGAACACAGGAAGCAAAAACAGGAGTCTCAAACTTTCTTTATTCTTTGGATTTTTGATAAATGTAAAAACTGGATTCGTTGGCTTAATTTCTTTAGGAAGCAATTTCTCCAACCTCCCCTCTTCATGTTTTTTGACTAGAAAGGCTATTGTCCATTAAACAGTTGTATTGTATATTTACTGTTGTATATTTACTGTTTACACCTGGACTAATTATAAAAATTCTAGACAGACATAAAGACAAATAATAAAACTGGTTTATATATTTTTTTCTTTTTAGTATCTCGCATTGCTGCAGTAAAACCTATCCAGTATACAGGTTTTTGTATCTAGCTGTAAAGAAAAAGGGTTGTAGACTTCTACACCCATTCTCTCATTTTTTTTCAAGATTTTTGATTTTCGTTATGACTTGATGGGGATTTCCCAACTTGTTTCTCTGGGTCTAGTTTATGGTTTTCATTTCTTTTTCCTCAGTACTGCAAATCCTATCAGTAGAGTTACTGCAAAGCCCAACAGGAACGAGGGAAGTTTTGGAGGATTTCTTAAGACTTCTGCTAATGAGTTTGCCTGAATGTATGGTTTGACATCTTCAAATATGAATGATTTTGGATTTTCGAGAATAGACTTAATTTCCATAAGTGGAGAGGTTTCGAATTTCGTCGAAGATTCATCACCCAATGTATTTTCTGAGCTGGGTGTCAAACCCAATCCGTATAAGTCTTCGGGGGATATTCTCATCTTTTTCTGGGTTGTACCTATCAAACCTTTATTATCTTCATAGGCTCCTGTAAGGAGGATGTAGTCTCCTGGTGGAAGATCCAGGCTTTTCAGGGAAAGCTTACTCTGGTTTTTCTCACCTATGCTTATCGTTCCATTATCTTTCCCTATAAGGGTCTGGATCTCATTCTTAAGTTCGTCTTTCTCATTATCGGATTCATACCTACTCAAATTTGTTTCCAAACGCTTGATAAGGTCAACTCCGTTTACGATAGGCCTAATTCCAGTAGTCATTCTCCATCTTGGGTTCGTGCCTTCAAATGCTGTATAAGCACCATCTTTTATCAGTACAGCCCAGTAAGTATAATTCTTCTCAGCAGGTTCATTTTCCAGATCCAGGTTGACTTCTAAGTTTTCACCTTTTTGAATGGCAGACGGAGATCTGGCCTCTATTTGATACTTGAGAACTTCAAAATATTTTGCTAAAAGGACTTCTTTTTCAGATACTGTTTTTTCCGTTTCGTTTCCTGCAGGGGTTATAAGGATCCAGTAATGGCCTGCCTGAAGAGGGTCCAGTCTCAGTGGATCAAGGTCTCCTTCTTTGTTCAGAGTCGCAGGTATCTTAACATAAGCTTCTGTATCATTGTTTAAGACGTCTTCAAGACTAATCGTGCTTTCATTCATACCATATGAAATCTCATTTTCCGGAGAACTCGGGCTGCGTTCCTTGATGAGGAAAATGTCCACACTCTGATATCTTAAAGTTTCAGGTCCATTATAGCTTATATTCACATTATCGTTTGTGGTATAAAACGAACGAAGGGGATAGGAATACGACAGTATATATTTAATATTGTTCCAACTATTTTTTTCTGTTTTTACCTCAGATGTTACTGACTTATTTCCCTGACTGTCTGTCCAGTTATATACTTTTATTTCATTTACTTTCTGACTTCTCAGATTATTCGTCCAGTTTACTTCAGGACTCACTACTTCACTTTCCACACTTTTTGTACTGTTTGAGTTTCCATTGGAGTTTCCGCTTAAGTTTCCGTTTGAGTTTCCATTGGAGTTTCCGCTTAAGTTTCCGTTTGAGTTTCCATCGGAAGTTCCATTTGAGTTTCCATTGGAGATTTTGGTTTTGTTTTCAGTTTCCACTTCCGTACTTTTCAGACTTTTCGATTCATTGACGGTTTCAGTTTTTGTTTCATTTTTCGTTTTGGTATTGTTTTGGGTGACTGTTCTATTCACTGTTGTTGTTTTATATTTCAAATTAGATACATTGCTCTCTGAACTGTCTGATTTATTTTCTTGGATGGCTGTTTTATTTACTGTTATTATTTTGCATTTACAGTTAGATCCATCACTTTTTGAACTTTTTGAGTCATCTCCTTCAATATTTTCTTTGCTATCTGTATTGTTACTGTCTGATTCGTTTTCTTGAGCAACTGTTTTATTTACTGCTATTTTTTTATACCAATCAGTTACATTAATTTCTGAACTTTTTGAATCATTTTCTTCGATATTTCCTTTGCTATCTGTATTGTTACTGTTTGATTCGTTTTCTTGAGCAACTGTTTTATTTACTGCTATTATTTTATACCAGTCAGATACATTAATTTCTGAACTTTTTGAATTATTTTCTTCGATATTTCCTTTGCTATCTGTATTGTTACTGTTTGATTCGTTTTCTTGAGCAACTGTTTTATTTACTGCTATTATTTTATACCAATCAGATACATTAATTCCTGAACTTTTTGAATCATTTTCTTCGATATTTTCTTGACTATCTGTATCGTTACTGTTTGATTCGTTTTCTTGAGCAACTGTTTTATTTACTGCTATTTTTTTATACCAGTCAGATACATTGCTTTCTGAACTTTTTGAATCATTTTCTTCGATATTTTCTTGACTATCTGTATCGTTACTGTTTGATTCGTTTTCTTGAGCAACTGTTTTATTTACTGCTATTTTTTTATACCAGTCAGATACATTGCTTTCTGAGCTTTTTGAATCATTTTCTTCGATATTTTCTTTGCTATCTGTATCGTTACTGTTTGATTCGTTTTCTTGAGCAACTGTTTTATTTACTGCTATTTTTTTATACCAATCAGTTACATTAATTCCTGAACTTTTTGAATCATTTTCTTCGATATTTTCTTTGCTATCTGTATCGTTACTGTTTGATTCGTTTTCTTGAGCAATTGTTTTATTTACTGCTATTTTTTTATACCAGTCAGATACATTGCTTTCTGAACTTTTTGATTCATTTTCTTTAATCTTTTCTTGGCTGTTTTCTACCTTATATACTTTGTAATGTAAAATAGAGTCAGCTAAGTCAGTCTCTTGCTCAATGTCTTCTACTATTCCCTGATTTTCTGTATTATTTTCTGTTTCTGTTTTTGATTTAGTACTGTTTTCTACTGTTTCTATTTTTGATTTAGTATTATTTTCTGTTTCTGTTTTTGATTTAGTATTATTTTCTGTTTCTGTTTTTGATTTAGTACTGTTTTCTACTGTTTCTATTTTTGATTTAGTATTATTTTCTGTTTCTGTTTTTGATTTAGTACTGTTTTCTACTGTTTCTATTTTTGATTTAGTATTATTTTCTGTTTCTGTTTTTGATTTAGTATTATTTTCTACTGTTTCTGTTTTTGATTTAGTATTATTTTCTGTTTCTGTTTTTGATTTAGTATTATTTTCTACTGTTTCTATTTTTGATTTAGTATTATTTTCTGTTTCTGTTTTTGATTTAGTACTGTTTTCTATGGTTTCTTGAGTTTTTGTATTATTTTCTGTTTCTGTTTTTGATTTAGTACTGTTTTCTACTGTTTTCTGATTTTCCTTGCTTTTGTTTTCTCCTACTTTTTGTTCAAAATTTTCTTCATCTTCAGTGCAGTACGAGCATTTATCTTTATGATTTTCATCTACTATAATGTATGAATATCCATCCTCGTTTTCATCTTCTTCGTTACTTCCCATGAAGTATGAATATTCTTTTCCTGTATCGTTTTTTTCGTCACTTTCTATGCAGTACGAACAATTATTCTTCCCGGTCTCGTTACTTACTCCAATGTTTGACTCATGTACTACTTTGTCTCTTGCCTGACTGTTGGTTCTGTTTTCCGCCCCTGTAGCTGATAGTGAAATTACTGAAAAAATTAGAACTAGAGTAATAAATATTAATCTCCACTTTCTGCTAAATATTTCATTGTAAATCCCTGTTTTTTTCTTCAATTAGTGCACCCCTTAATTATCCTCTTTTCTGCTTGAATTTGAGTTTTTACGTTTCTTCATACATTTTATGTGTGACTTTATGTTTTATTTCATTCGAATACCCCGTTGCTTGCAGCGGGGTGCGCCAGCGCAACTTTGATTTTAGCATGATTTGTTATTCTGCAAATTTATTAAGATAAATCTCCTTTATTTCGAAAATTTTAAGGAAATTTTAAAATCATTTAAATATTTTTTAAGGAAATATTTTCTGTAAACGCCTTCTCATTTTTCAAATTTCTTTCTCTTTGAATAACACAATAGCAACAATAATATTATTAAGAGCTCTAAGTCTACCTATCTCGACTTTTCATTACTTAAACTCTTCTTTCTTAGTTCAAATTCCTTTAGTAAATTTTCCTCGTGGATTTGACCTGGGTCAAAAAGAAGTTTTACTTCAAGAGCCAGACTTTCTGCAGATTGCTGGTTGACCTGCTGGGTAATATCTCTAATAATCAAATTCTCTGTACTAACTTCACAGACACTGAACAATTTATTTCAAAAATACAATATATGTTAAAGTTTTAGCCAAAACAGAGTTTTTAGTTTTATTATATCGGCAGGTGAAGAGGCATGAATACTCCAATCTTTAGAGGTTGTCCAACAATTCAATTTCAGAAGGCAACATCTAAAAATAAGGCACTTCATGTTTTAAATTGAAACGTATAGTTTATTAGAAATTGTGATTCTTAATACTATTTACTTGCTTAGGTTAATAGATCACCTTGTATATAATCATATAGACATAAGTGACTAAAAAAAACTTGCTGACAAGATACTCCATTCTTCTCATGGTACTATCTAATTACAGCTTGAGAAACTCTTTATTTTAGTCTCTATTAAATATGATTTAAAATTCATCAAAAAATTAGTGCCAGAGCTAAGTGTAAAAAGTGGTGATATTCAATGAATTATATAAGCGATGTCTATGTAAAAAAAATTTGCCCTGTTTGTGGAACTGAATTTGTTGTCTTGAAAGACATGGAGGAAAAAGCTGTTTACTGTACTCTTCACTGTCTCTCAATATCCGAAAATGAACGGATTAATAGTGTTTCTCCTTTAATATCTACGTAATACAGGAGGACTGGATAGCAGGACTGGAATTATAATCTACGAGTAAGTAAGTGTTCGAATTCAGACTAATAAGTCTAGACGAAATTAAGACATTAATCAGAACTCTAAAACAAAAATCCTGGAATCTAAAAAATTAATTGGAAAATTAGGTATATAACTTCAATTAACAGATTCCATTTTATTTTTAAAATATTTCTAAACTGATTTATTATTATTTACAAGCTCGCATATAATCTCTAGTGTCGTGTCAACGATAAAATCTCGTATAAAATCGATTGCAATTATTCGGGATCGGTGAATCCTTGAGGATTGACGTGATACCAGTATGATATCTATCTACATTCTTGTATAATAATATCTATCTACATTATACTTATAGCCGGTTATATAACGTACATCTAAAGTCGGTCCATAAGTTTTTGCTGGCCGAAGTAGAACTGATATTCTGTCAACTGTGATTCCATATTTCAACTCTTCGATTGAGGATATATAATCTCGAACTCTTCTAGCTATTTATTCTTGTTCTCTCTTGCGATGGATTCTTCTTTCTGAATTCTCTTCTCTCCCTGCAAAGGCTTTATATATTAGATATGCTATGTAAAGGCAAAGTACATGCGAGATGTACATGCGAGATGGAAATTTCACGCATCTTAGTGCTTGAAATTATCTAATCAGATCAATGTGATGCTTAATGCTAACATCCTGGAAGTTTCCGGGAGATAGGGTTTTCTACCGTGTTTTACGGAAGATTTCCTGCATTGAAGATAAATCCAGTGAGAAAAGTCGGATCAACATGAGTGTTAAAGGGCCAATGCTTTGAAACGCCCGCTTTTGGCGTCTTGAGACGCCTAAAATCGCACGAAGCTGTTCAGGTTTTCGATGAGTTGCGGTTGCAGTTACTGAATACTGAAGTTTCAAATCAGGGAACTGAATTTAAAATCAGGTTACCATATACTGAAGTTTCAAATCAGACTACTGAAGTTTCAAATCAGGGCCGGTGCCTGGGTTTGGGTCTGCCAGGATCGTAAAATCGATCCTTTAAGAGTATGCTCCTGCTAGACAAGCTGGGAAGAGGATCGGATATTGCAGATGCCTGAAGGAATTAGGGTACCGGGAGCATAAAGCTCTGGTCTGCTCGAGGCACATATGCCAGGCAGGTCTGAATACATCCCTCCCTACCTGGTAGCGTTCGGGGAATCCAGTGTATTTTTTCTTTTTCCACTCATGTTGGGCCGACCGGAGGGGCTGGCATTTCAATTGAAATTTACGGAGTAGAAATATGGCAAGCATACACCGACCAAAACGAGGTTCCCTCGCATTTAGTCCACGCAAAAGGGCAAAGAGCCACATTCCACGGTTCAGAGCCTGGCCGGAGGCTACAGGTGAACCAAGGCTACAGGGTTTTGCAGGGTACAAGGTGGGCATGACCCACGTGATCATGGTTGATGACACAAAGAACAGCCTTACCCAGGGTATGGAAATCTCCGTACCTGTAACTATCATCGAAACTCCTGCGATAAGGGTCGCAGCCATCCGGGCTTATGCAGAAGACACAGCCGGAGAAAAGGCAATCGCTGAGGTATGGGCAACAGACCTTGATCCTGAACTCAAACGCAGGATTCCTGTACCAAAAGGAGATAACATGGCTGAAACCCTTGGGAATATCGGAAAAATGATCGAAGAAGGAAAGGTAAGTGATATCAGGGCAGTTACCTACACTCTACCAAAGAGCCTTACCGGGGTTCCCAAAAAGACGCCCGATATCATGGAATCCGGAATTAGTGCCAGAGATCTCAACACCAAGTTTGAGTATGCAAAATCAATCCTCGGCACCCTTGTAAGCATAACCGACGTTTTCAAGACCGGGACACTTATTGACACAGCTGCAATTACTATCGGAAAAGGGACTCAAGGTCCTGCCAAGCGCTGGGGCATCCAGCTTATGAAAGGCAAGCACTCCAGACAGGGCAGTCTCAGGCAGATCGGTACTCTTGGTGGCTTCGGCCTTCGCCGTGTCTCCTGGAGAGTCCCGCAGATGGGTCAGACAGGATATCACCAGAGAACTGAGTTCAACAAGCGAATCCTTAAGATTGGATCCGATGGGGAAGAAGTCACTCCAGAAGGCGGCTTCATAAATTATGGCCTTGTCCGTGGGGATTATGTGCTGATCAAAGGCAGTGTTCCCGGACCTTCCAAAAGGCTTATCAGGCTCAGAGATCCGATCAGGGCAAAGAAAGCTGACCTTGGCGAACCAAATATCCTTCACATAAGCAGGGAATCCAAGCAGGGGTGAAGTGAAATGGCTACAGCAAAAACAATAGACCTTACAGGGAAGGTTGTCAGGGAGATTGAGCTTCCCGACGTGTTTGATGTGGATTACCGACCTGACCTGATTAAAAAGGCAGTGCTTGCGGCACAGGCAAACAGGCTTCAACCCTATGGTCCCCGTCTCTATGCAGGCATGGAAACTTCCGCAAGAGGCTGGGGTTCGGGGCGAGGCACATCCCATGTTCCGAGGCTCGTAAACAGCAGCAGAGCTGCAAGAGTCCCGCACGCAAGAGGCGGAAGAAGAGCCCACCCACCAAAGCCGGAAGCTGACAGAAGCGAGAAAGTCAACACCAAAGAACGCCGCTATGCAATCCGCTCTGCAATCGCAGCAACCAGAGACCCGACCCTCGTAAGCCTGAGAGGCCACATCTTTGAAGCCGAGCTTCCTATTGTTACGGAAAACGCTCTTGAAGACTTGGATAAGACAAAGCAGGTAATAGAATTCCTGCAGGCTATAGGAGTCTATGAAGACGTGCTCAGGGCAAAATACGGAAGACACATCAGGGCCGGCCGCGGAAAGCTCAGAGGCAGGAAATACAAGCACAAAAAGAGCGTCCTTATTGTTGCAGGGGAAAGCGCCCCTATCCTGAAGGCTGCAAGAAACCTTTCAGGGGTAGATGTTGCAACAGTGGATTCACTGAATGCCGAATTGCTCGCACCTGGCACTCACGCAGGGCGCCTTACTATCTGGACAGAGTCCGCAGTTGAGAAACTGGAAGGTGCATTCCAATGAGTTCCATTAATTATCCTTTTGTTACTGAAAAAGCGATGATGCTGCTTGACGAAAACAAGCTCCAGTTTATCGTGGATACCAGGTCAAACAAAAAGCAGATCGTAGAAGATGTTGAAAAACTATACGGGTTCAAAGTAAAGTCCGTGCGAACCATGACTACCATGAAGGGCACGAAAAAAGCAATCCTGACATTTGAAGATCCTGAATCGGCACACGAGATTGCAACTCGGATAGGACTGATGTGAGGTGTGATGTATGGGTAAAAGAATCATATCACAAAACAGGGGTAGAGGTACTCCTACCTACAGAGCTCCTTCTCATAAGTACAAGGCAGAACTGAGGCATCCCCGTGTAGATGAGAACACGTCGATTCAGGGGAAAGTAATTAATCTCGAGCACGATCCTGCTCGCTCAGCTCCAATAGCAAAAGTTGTCTTTGAAACTGGGGAAGAACGTCTCCTGCTCGCCTCAGAAGGAATTGCAGTAGGGAGCACAATCGAGTGCGGAGATGATGCCGATGTCAGGCCAGGAAATATAGTTCCTATCGGAAAGGTGCCTGAAGGTTTCTTTATCTGCAACATCGAGTCAAAGCCAAATGACGGTGGCAGATTCGTGCGCTCTTCCGGTGTATACGCAACAGTCGTAACCCACGAGTCTAACAGGACTGCAGTGGCAATGCCTTCAGGTAACATTAAATGGCTTAATCCAAAGTGCAGAGCAGTTGTCGGTATCGTTGCAGGTGGAGGTCGGGTGGACAGGCCATGGCTCAAAGCCGGAAAAAAATACCACAAAATGAAAACAAGAGCTGCAAAGTATCCCAGGGTTTCAGGTGTTGCCATGAACCCGGTTGACCACCCATTCGGTGGAGGTGCCTGGAAGCACCCGGGCAAACCCACAACGGTTAGCAGAAACGCTCCGCCTGGAAGGAAGGTCGGACTGATTGCAGCTAGAAGGACCGGAATGAAGCGCTGATGAGGGGTATTCGTTATGGCTAAAAAATCATCATCAAGATTACCAAAGAGAAAGGGTGAGTATACCTACCGCGGGAAAACCGTCTCAGAACTTCAGGAACTGAGTCTTGAAGAGTTTGCAGAACTCCTGCCTTCAAGAGAACGCAGGAGCATCAAACGCGGATTCACGGACGGACAGAAAAAAGTCCTGCACGAGTTCAAAGAAGGAAAAAAGGTCAGGACTCATCACAGAGACCTGATTATCCTTCCGGAAATGATCGGACAGACTATTGAAATTCATAATGGGAAAGGCTTCGTAAGTGTGGATCTCCAGCCTGAAATGATCGGGCATCGCTTTGGAGAATTCGCACCCACAAGATCAAGAGTTTCACACGGCAGTGCCGGTGTGGGAGCAACCCGTTCAAGCAAGTTCGTGCCACTGAAATGAGGTGAAAGGGAATGGCAAGAATTAATTACTCAGTTAAAGAAGACCCTGAGACTACCTCTAAAGCCATGGGTTCTGAACTCCATATTTCCCCTAAAAAGTCTCGTGAAGTCTGCTGCAAAATTAAGGGTATGAAGGTTCCTGAAGCAAGAAAGTTTTTAGAAGATGTAATTGCTTTAAAGCAGGCAGTTCCCTTCAAAAGACATCATGATGGATCAGGACACCGAAAAGGTCCAATGGCTGCAGGCAGGTATCCTGTTAGTGCTTCAAAAGAGATCCTCAAGATCTTGAGGAATGCAGAAAGCAATGCCGAATACAAGGGCCTTGAACCCGCAAATATGTATATTACTCATGCCGCAATTCAGCGTGGGAGGGTAATTCGTGGATTTATGCCTAGAGCTAGAGGACGGGCAACACCCAAAGACACAGAAACTGTAAATATCGAGATGATTCTTTCCGAGGTGCGCTAAATGGCAATAGAGAGAAAATTCGTAAATGATGGGTTTGTCAAAGCCTCCATGGACGAGTATTTCGCAGAACAGCTGAACAGAGCTGGATATGGCGGTATGGAGCTTAACAGGACCCCAATGGGCACCCAAATTGTTATCTATTCTGAAAAACCTGGAATGGTAATCGGGAAAGCCGGGAAGGTCATCAGAAAGCTTACCAGGGACGTTGCAGCCAGGTACAATCTTGAAAACCCGCAGATTGATGCTCAGGAAGTTAAGAAACCTGAACTTAATGCTCAGATGATGGCATCAAGGCTTGCAGCTTCAATTGAGAGAGGCTGGTATTTCAGGAAAGCCGGACACAACACCCTTCGTGCAGTCATGAATGCAGGTGCACTTGGCTGTGAAGTTGTTATCTCCGGGAAACTTACGGGTGCCAGGTCGAGAGTTGAAAAATTCGTTGATGGGTACATAAAACACTCCGGAAACCCTGTAGACGAGGTTGTTGACGAAGGGTTTGCAGTAGCAATCAAAAAGCTTGGAACCCTTGGCTGCAAAGTCAGGATCATTCAGCCAGGCGTTGTCCTGCCTGACTCATACACTACTACGGAACCAAGTGAGCCTGTAACTGAACCGGTTGAAAAGCCTGCGGAAAAGCCGGCTGCGAAACCGGCTGAAAAACCTGTTGAGGCCCCTAAAAAGGAAAGCGCGGCAAAACCCAAAACTCCTGCAGTAGCACCTGAAAAACCAGTAGAAACAGCTGAAGTCGCAGAGCCTGAAGAAGCCGAGGAAGAACCACAGGCTGAAGTAGCAGAAGACCTTGAAGAGGCTGAAGTCATCCAGGTTGAAGGCTCAGAAGAATTGCGAAGACAGGTCAATGGAGTCTGGCAGCACAAGCACGAAGGTTACGACTACTGGCATCCCATGGCACGGGTTCACAAGGAGGCTAAGGAATAATGGCAATCCTCAGATCCAGAGAAATCCGGGACATGTCACTTGAGGAGCGGGCTGATGAACTCGAGAACCTTAACAGTGAACTGGTCAGGGAACGTGCCCTTACTTCCGCAGGTGGAGCTCCTGAAAACCCGGGAAGAATCGGAGAAATCAGGAGAACGATTGCCCGGATAAAGACAATTCAGCATGAGCTAAATGAAATCTAAAGTGGAAATTCTACCTTCGACCCTTATCTACCATGAACTGATAGGGCTCGAAATTCAGGTGATTCGTTCCACTAATCCAGCATTGATAGGAATCCGTGGCCGAGTGATCGACGAAACGAAAAATCTGTTAATCATAGAAAACTCAGGGCCACGGGAACTAAAGATTCCAAAGGCGGATTCGGAATTTCTCTTCCGAATCCCTACCGAGCTCTCAGAAAAAGGCCGCAGATCCGATACATTCGTTAAAATTCAGGGAAACCTGCTGCTCTCACAACCCGAAAATCGGATCAAGAACATCAAAAAGTTACGCAAATGGGGCTAAACTCATGGCAAGAGATATTGGATTAAACATACCGGCGCCATCAGAAGAATGTAATGATTCATACTGTCCCTTCCACGGAACACTTTCAGTAAGAGGTCAAATCCTTGTAGGTACCGTGGTCAGCAGCAAGATGGACAATACGGTAGTTATTGAAAGGCAATACATGAAATTGGTGCCGAAATACCAGAGATACGAGAAGAGACGTTCAAAGGTGCACGCACACAACCCGCCTTGCATTTCAGCAAAAGTCGGGGATATCGTTACGATCGCAGAATGCAGGCGTATAAGCAAAACGAAGTCCTATGTGGTAGTTAAAGCGGAGGTACCCAAATGAAAGGCATACGCTCCAACATCCCAAGGGCTCTCAACGCAGGCGCCAAGGTTCCCTGTGTGGACAACACCGGAGCCAAGGTCGTTGAGATTATTTCTGTCAAGAAGTACAGAGGGGTCAAGAACAGAATGCCCTGCGCAGGAATTGGGGACATGTGCGTCGTCTCAGTAAAAAAAGGTACACCAGAAATGAGAAAGCAGGTTCTTCTTGCAGTAGTGGTTCGCCAGAAACAGGAGTTCCGCCGTCCGGATGGGCTGCGCGTGTCCTTTGAGGACAATGCAATGGTAATCACGGATGAAGAAGGGATTCCAAAAGGCACGGACATAAAAGGTCCTATAGCAAGAGAAGTAGCTGAGAGGTACCCCAAGATCGGGACTACAGCATCTATCATTGTCTGAGGTGGCGAAAATGGTATCCAAACAGCCTAGAAAGCAGAGAAAGGCAAGATATAATGCGCCTCTTCACGTCAGACAGAAATTCATGGGCGCAAGGCTTAGTGAAGCACTCTCTAAGGAGTACGGCACAAGAAGCGCCGCAGTTATAGCGGGAGACACCGTGAAGGTCATGCGTGGAGATTATAAGGGTACTGAAGGAAAGGTCCAGGCCGTTTCGCTTCAGGACGGCACAATTTCTGTGGACGGAGTTATTTCCACCAAGGTGGATGGTACCGAAGTCCCAAGACCTATATACCCCTCCAATGTTATGATCACAAAACTGGAACTGAAGGACGAGCGCAGAGCATCAAGTATTAAGAAGTGAGGCAGGTGATTTTGTGACACACCAGAAAAGATTATCAATCCCAAGAAGCTGGAAGGCTGGGAAAAAAGGTTATAAGTGGGTCTCCACCACTCGCCCGGGGCCTCACAGTCAGGCACGCAGTCTTCCGCTCGGAATCATAATTCGCGATATTCTCAAGCTTGTAGATAATAGCAGGGAAGGTAAGAGGATTCTCTCGGAAGGCAAAGTTCTTGTAGATGGAATCCCCAGGAAAGACCTCAGGTTCCCGGTAGGGCTTTTTGATGTAATTACACTTCCTCTCGTAAATGAAACATACAGAATGTTCCAGGACGAAAAGGGACGTCTGGCCCTTCACAAGCTGAACGCAACAAACGTTAACAAATTGTGCAGGATTAACAACAAGACTACCCTCAAAGGAGGAAAGGTGCAGCTTAACCTGAATGACGGGACCAACATTCTGGGTTCTAACGAGTACAGCACAAAGGACTCTCTGATTCTCTCATTGCCTGACAAGCAGATAGTAAAGCACCTGCAGTTCAAGGTCGGCAATCTGGCAATGGTAGTAGGCGGCCAGCATTCTGGAGAAATCGGAAAGATTACTGAAATCAGGGAAGTTAAGAGTTCCAGGCACAATACAGTCGCGATTTCAGGGGAAACCGATTTCGAAACAATTGAAGATTACGTTATTGTAATTGGTGAGGACAAGCCTGAAATCCGACTCGGTGGTGAGGTAATTGAGTAACGTTATGCGCACTCCCGTTGTTGAGAAGGTAATTGTCCACATGGGTGTTGGAGAAAGTGGCCAGCATCTCGTAGACGCCGAAGAAATCCTCAGGAATATCACAGGGCAGGAAGTTGTCAGGTGCTTTGCCAAGAGGACTCTTCCGGCTTTCTCGATCAAGAAGAATGAACCTATAGGCTGCAAAGTAACCCTGAGAGGCCAGAGAGCTCAGCAGTTTCTCGAGACTGCTCTTGGTATTGTCGATAAGACTCTTGTCAGGTCCCAGTTTGACTCCCTTGGGAATGTTTCTTTCGGAATTGAAGAACACACTGATTTTCCGGGCATGAAATATGACCCGAATATCGGAGTTTTCGGAATGGACGTAACAGTTGTTATCAAGCGCCCTGGAGAAAGAATCTGCAAGAGAAGGATTGCAACAAGGAAGATCCCGACTAACCACAGGGTCACACTTGAGGATTCTATTGCTTTCCTTAACGATAGCTATGGCGTGGAGGTTATGTAAATGGCAGAGACTATAAATAAGTCCGGAAGAGGAGTAAACGTGTGCAAGCGGTGCGGAAGAAAGCAGGGGCTTGTCCGCAAATATGACATTTACCTCTGCAGGCACTGTTTCAGGGAGATTGCCCACGATATGGGTTTTGAGAAGTATTCATAAGGTGATTAAAATGGTATTACTTGATCCTCTTGCAAACGCCCTTTCCACAATTAAGAATGCCGAGGCTATTGGGAAAAGTTCCTGTATTATCAGGCCTGCCTCAAAAAACATTGGCAACGTGTTGAAGGTTATGCAAGATCTCGGCTACATTGGAGAATTCGAGTTTATCGATGACGGAAAAGCCGGAATCTATAGTGTCACCCTCGTGGGAAGAGTCAACAAATGCGGTGCAATTAAGCCGCGGTATTCCGTAGGAACTGGCAGCTTTGAACGCTGGGAAAAGCAGTTCCTGCCGGCAAAGAACTTTGGCGCCCTTATAATAACTACTTCAAGCGGAGTTATGTCCCAGTACGAAGCCCGTGAGAAGAAGATTGGTGGGCAACTTCTTGCTTATGTATACTGAGCTGGAGGGAACAGGAAATGGTTAAGGAAATTGCAAGAAAAATAGAGATTCCTGAAGGAATTTCCGTTTCTTTCTCTCAGGATGATGTGTTTACAGCCACAGGTCCTCTGGGAACTGTAGAAAGAAAACTATGGTATCCTGGAATCAAGATCTACGTCAGAGACGGCGAAGTAGAGGTTGACGCGGAATCTTCCAGGAAAGAACAGAAAGCCATGGTAGGTACTTTTACTTCCCACATCAAAAACCTTATGAAAGGCGTAAATGAGGGTTTTGAGTGCAAGATGACTATCCTGTACGCTCACTTCCCAATGCAGGTAAAAGTTGATGGTAAGACCCTCATAATCGGAAACTTCCTTGGAGAAAAGAAGCCAAGAATTGCAAAAATCCTTGGTGAGACAAAGGTTAAAGTTTCTGGAAATGAGGTGACTGTTTCCGGAATCAATAAGGAAGATGTCGGGCAGACTGCTGCAAATATTGAACAGAAGACCAAGATCAAGAGATTCGACCCAAGGATTTTCCAGGACGGAATCTACATTGTGCAGAAGCCCTGAGGTGGTTATGATGGCAGAAGAATTCAAATCAGAAGATACTTTAGTTTCCACCCTTGATATGGACTCTGAATCCAGGCGATTATTCAATGTGAGAAAAGTCCAGAAGGGAAAGAAGCCCCAGTTCAAGAGAGCAGCCTGTCATAAATTTAAGAGGCTTGACAGCAACTGGAGGCACCCGAGAGGTACTCAGGGTAAACAGCGTAGAAAATATGTCTCAAAAGGTGCTCATGCCCAGGTGGGATACGGAAGTCCTGCTGCAGTAAAGGGCCTGCACCCGTCCGGTTATTCTGATGTGCTTATTTCCAGCGTTGCTGAGCTTGAGCTCGTTGATCCTTCTTATGAGGCTATCAGGGTAGCATCGACAGTAGGCTCAAGAAAGAAAGCTATTATTATTACAAAAGCTGGAGAACTTGGTATTAAAGTACTGAACCCTGGAAGGAGTGAATAAAAATGTCAGATCTGGCCAATCAAAGAAGGTTAGCCTCCAAAATTCTAGAATGCGGACTTGACAGGGTATGGCTTAATCCGGAAGCCTCCGAAGAGATCGCGTCGGCAATTACCAGGGAAGATATTCGCGGGCTCATTGAGAACGGCACTATTAAAGCTAAGCCGATCAAAGGAGTCAGCAGAGGCCGAGCCAGAGCTCTTGCTGCCAAGCGCAAGTATGGGCACTGTAAAGGTCAAGGTTCAAGAAAAGGTAAGAAAGGAGCCCGTACTCCTAAGAAGGAGCAGTGGATCAAAAAGATCCGGGCGCTTAGAAGAAGACTCAAGGAACTGCGTGCAGATGGAACACTTGATAAATCCGTGTACTGCAGACTTTACAGAAAAGCAAAAGGCGGCGAATACAGAAGTGTTGCTCACCTTAATTCTCACCTTGGGTCTGAAAAACTGTTAAAGAAATAACCTGGAGGAGCTAAATATGGCAACAGGACCGAGATATAAGGTTCCTTTTAGACGACGAAGAGAAGGACGCACTAATTACCACCTGAGACTCAAGTTACTGATCTCAAAGCAGGATCGTGTGGTTGTCAGGAAGAGTGCAAGAAATGTTCAAATCCAGTTAATAGCTCCGACCCCAGAAGGGGATATAACTTATTCCTCAGCCGTTTCGAGTGAGCTTGCTAAGTACGGTTACACAGGGGTTACCGGAAACACAACGGCTGCATACCTTACGGGACTCCTGTTCGGGCTTAAAAGCTTGAAGAAGGGGTATGAAGGAGGAATTCTGGATATAGGACTTCAGGCTTCCTCTGCAGGTTCCAGGGTTTATGCTGCGCTTAAAGGCATAGTTGACTCGGGTTTCGAAGTCCCCTGCAGCCCTGAAGTTTTCCCTTCGGATGAGAGAATCCGGGGAGAGCACATTGCTGAATACAGAGAAGAGAGCTCAGACCTGCCAGAGCAGTTTGAAGCAACCAAAGAGAAAATCTTTGCTGAGTTTAGTTAAGGTGATTAAATGGCATTCGATGAAGAATGGATTCCAAAAACCAGGCTTGGAAAATTAGTTATGGAAGGACAGGTTGCTTCCATGGAAGAAGCAATCAAATCAGGCCTGCCTATCAGGGAACCTCAGATAATTGATATGCTGCTTCCTGACCTGGAAGACGAGGTACTCGATATTAACATGGTTCAGAGGATGACTGACTCTGGACGTCGTGTGAAATTCAGAGCAACTGTAATTGTAGGAAACAGAAATGGCTATGTAGGGCTCGGGCAGGCAAAGGATGTGCAGGTAGGGCCTGCTATCCGTAAGGCAATTGATGCTGCAAAGCTCGATATCACCTATATCCATAGAGGCTGTGGATCCTGGGAATGTGCCTGTGGTCTGCCTCACACTGTTCCTTATGAAGTAACCGGAAAGGCAGGCAGTGTAAGCGTAACTCTTATTCCGGCACCAAGAGGCCTTGGAATTGCTGCAGGGAATACTGCAACCAAAGTGCTGGAAAAAGCCGGGATTAAAGATGTATGGACCAAGACCTTCGGTACTACCCGGTCTACCCTCAACTTCGCAAAGGCAACCTTTGACGCCCTTAATCAGGTCAATGTTATGAGGCTGCCAGTCTACTGTAAGGAGGAAGCCTGATATGTATGCCATTGTTAGGTTGAGAGGTCAGGTTAATGTCCGGTACACGATTGAAGATACGATGAAGATGCTTCGCTTGCACAAGGTTAACCATTGTGTGCTTGTGCCTGAGAATCCTCATTTCAAAGGTATGGTCCAGAAGGTGAAGGACTACGTTGCCTTTGGGAAAATTGATGCAAATACCCTTGCAGAGATCCTCGAAAACCGTGGAAGACTCGAAGGCGATACTCGCCTGACTGAGGAATATATCAGGGAAAACACAGCCTATGATTCAATTCAGGCTTTTGCTGAAGCTGTAGTTAATGGAGAAACTACCCTTAAGTCAGTTCCCAAACTGAAGCCTGTTTTCAGGCTTCACCCTCCAAGAAAAGGACACGCAGGGATTAAAAGAACCGTACAGCAGGGTGGCGAGCTCGGAGACCACGGCGATGGGATCAATGCACTCCTGCACAAAATGAGATAAGGTGGTTAGAATGGATACAAAGAAGTTCAGAGGGTCCAGGACCTGCGGAGGCGGGACTCATAAAAACAGGCGTGGAGCCGGAAACCGCGGAGGACGTGGAAAAGCCGGTGCCTGTAAGCACCACTTTGTAAGAGCTATGTTCAGGGGATACAGCTACGGAAAGCATGGTTTCAATCTCCCTGCTGAGATCTCCAGGGACGTTTCCATAGTAAATGTGGGAGAACTTGATGAACTTGCTCCTTACCTTGTTGAGGAAGGGCTTGCAGAAATCAAGGATGATGCATACCACATCAACCTTGAAAACCTTGGAATCGAAAAAGTACTCGGAAGCGGACGTGTTATGAAGAACCTTGTTGTTACTTCGGAAGGATTCTCCGCATCTGCCCGCGAAAAAATTGAAGCCGCTGGTGGAAGTTGCATCGATGCCGAATAAGTAATGTCACTTGGCATTACTTATTTTAATTCTTTTGGTAACTTTTTCATATTAGATGTACTATACTTACCAATGTCTTACGGTAAAACGTGATCTAATATTTTAATTATTATAATAAATTATATTTTGAATGGTGTAATCGATGACTCTCAGGGATACGTTAGAACCGTTTTTTAACAAGTTACCTGCAGTAGCAAGTCCGGAAAAACACGTCCATTTTAAGGATAAGCTCTGGTGGACTCTGGGAGTCCTTTTGCTGTACTTTGCTCTGGCAAATGTACCGCTTTTTGGGATGTCCCAGGACTCGGTTGACCTTTTTGAATCTTACCGTGCCTTCTTTGCAGGTGCGTCTGGATCTCTAATTCTCCTAGGTATCGGGCCTATTGTCACGGCTTCGATTGTCCTGCAACTTCTTGTTGGAGCAGATATCATTAAATTGGACCTGTCAGATCCCAAAGATCAGTCATTCTTCCAGGGAGCTCAGAAGTTCCTTGTGTTTGTCATGATCATACTGGAAGCTCTGCCGCAGCTACTTGGTGGATATATCCAGCCGGATCCAGGGCTCGCTTCTTCTCTAGGTGTAGGCCTGGGAGTAATCACCTTCCTGCTTCTTATCCAGATCTTTATTGGAGGCGCACTGATCCTTTTCATGGATGAAGTGGTTTCCAAATGGGGCATCGGGTCAGGAGTCGGGCTTTTTATTGTTGCGGGAATCTCTCAGCAGATTGTTACAGGAATCTTTAACTGGCAGCTTGATTCTTCCGGGCTCCCGGTCGGGCTGATTCCAAAATGGATTTACATCGCCCAGAACGTTGGAGCAGATTACCTTCTTTCAGGTGAGGGCGTGTTGTATATGCTGGTCAGTGGAGGTATTCTTGCGCTTCTAAGCACGATTGTTATTTTCTTGCTTGTGGTGTACGTGGAAAGTACAAGAATCGAAATTCCTCTCGCCCACAGTGCGGTTAGAGGAGCAAGGGGCCGTTTTCCTGTCAAGTTAATATACGCATCAGTCTTGCCGATGATCCTTGTCAGAGCTCTTCAGGCGAATATCCAGATGATTGGAATTATTCTTGCCAGCCGTGGAATCACTTTCTTTGGAGAGTTCCATGGGTCTACGCCGCTAAACGGGATTATGTATTACCTTGCTCCAATACACAGTCCTTATGATTGGATTCCATCTCTTGTAAGACAGTCCTTTTCAGGTTATGGGGCGGCTACACCTGCAAACTGGCAGATTGTACTTCATGTCTTTACAGATGCTACTATGCTTGTCGTAGGCGGAATTATCTTTGCACTCTTTTGGATAGAAACAACGGGTATGGGAGCTAAACCTACTGCACAGAAGATTTTCAATTCCGGCATGCAGATTCCAGGTTTCAGGCGAAATATTAGCAGTATTGAAAAAGTTACCCAGCGTTATATCCCGAAAGTCACCGTAATAGGTGGGGCTTTCATAGGGCTGCTGACGCTGATTGCAAGCTTGCTCGGTACTCTTGGAAGTACTAGTGGTACAGGGCTTTTGCTGGCTGTCAGTATCGTATATCGTCTCTATGAGGACATAGCTTCCGAGCAGATGATGGAAATGCATCCGATGATCCGCTCCTTCTTTGGGGAACAGTAAAGGGTTCTTTTTGAGCTGTAATAAGGAATCGAATAAGAGAGATGTAATGTAAACAAACTAAAGGGTAAACACAGGGATCTTCAAATGAATATAATACTCTTCGGGCCCCCAGGTGCCGGAAAAGGTACCCAGGCCAAAAAAATGGTTGACAACTATGGAATCCCGCAGATCTCCACAGGTGATATCCTGCGGGCAAATGTCAGGGAAGGAACCGAGCTTGGGCTTGCAGCCAAGGAATATATGGACAAAGGAGAACTTGTTCCTGATGAGGTACTTATAGGGATTATCAAGAACCGTCTTAAAGAACAGGACTGTGAAAAGGGTTTCATCCTTGACGGGTATCCAAGAACAATACCTCAGGCTGATGCTCTTGCAGTCATACTTGATGAGATCAATAAGCCCATAGATGTTGTTCTCAATCTCGAAGTGCCTGATGAAGAACTGATTGAAAGAATAAGCGGTCGCCTTATGTGCAACTGCGGTGCGAGCTACCACAGGACTTTTAACCCGCCGAAAAAAGATGATGTCTGTGACATTTGCGGGGGTAAGGTTTTCCAGCGTGCTGATGACAAAGAAGAGGCTGTCAAGAACCGTCTTAATGTCTATAAAAAGCAGACAGAACCTCTTATTGACTATTACACAAAGCAGGGACTTCTGGTAACTCTAGACGGCACAAAAGATATCGACGAGGTATTTGAAGAAATAAAGGCAGTTCTTAAAAAATTTGCCTGAATTCTTCATTTCTTTTTCATTTTATTAAATCTTCTAACTTTTTTATTATACCTCTATGTTTTGTTATTTATCGAAATGCCTTTGCTTTTTTCGCATTCATTTGATTCAAATAATTTGTATTTAAATAATATGTGGCTATTTATATCAACAAAAAATACATTACGGAGAAACTGAGTTAATATGACTGAAAACTCGATCGATGAACTGGTTAACTGGGTTATCAGCGTTGATCGCCGTTTGATTCTGATGGACTCCATGAAAAGGCACCCCTTTGTAAGGGCTTCGGATATTGCTCATGAGACAAGCCGATCCACACAGAATATCAGCCATGCTTTAAAGGAACTTGAGAGTAAGGGCTTAATTCAGTGTTTGACTCCTGAAAAAACCACATGGAGAAAGTATATCCTGACAGAAGAGGGAAAAACAGTTTTAGAAAAACTGGATGGAAAATACCTTTGATTATTGAGATTCTTGGAACCAGATTTCTATTTAAGTGCTTGCTGGTTGAGACATTTTTCTATTTAAGTACTTGCTGGTTGAGACATTTATCTGAAAATATTGATATATTGACCTGAAATAACTACAGTATTAATCTGAAATAACTACAGTATTAATCCGAAATAACTACGTATTAATCTGAACATACCGATATATTGCCTAAATAATCATAGTATAATCTGGAATAACCACAGTATTAACTTGAATAACCAAATTATTAACCTGAAACAAAGAATTTTTACTCAAGGGGGGTTTCAAGGCTTTGAGTTTCTTCGATTTCACTTTCCTGTAATATGTTTAAATGCGGGTTTTTGTCCTCAAATTGAAATGTTCTCATACCTTTTTACCAGCTCAAAGTTTGCTCTGTCAACAGATTTTTAACTCTACAGTGTTTTACTTGCTTTTTCCCGCCTGTGATTTCTTTGCTATTCCGGAGAGGACTTTGCATTAATTTCATAGAATAGTATAACTTATATATACATCGACACTTATTAACCAGAACTACCTGCGTAATCGTTTGAAATTGGCTCCGTACTTGAGCTGATTTATCACGATTTTACAATAATTTAAGCTTGTCAAGCTTCTATTATTGGAATTCTTCTACATTTGAAGATCTCAGAATAACTATTGAATCTGAATGGTGAGGACAACTTGGTTTCGGAGACATTAAAAACTCAAATAGACCGGTTCCTGCTGGCTCTCGGTTTTTCCCTTATGATTGGGATTATGATTCTCGGGCAGAGTTTCAGGGAGGCTGTCGGGGAAGTAGTAGGGACTTTAATGAATCCCGTACTTGCTCTGGTCGGGCAGGAGAATTTCTATCTAATCCTTTTGGTAATGGCATCTATTACTGCTATTTACGCATCCCTTATCCAGAAATACACAATTGACTGGGACCTCATGAGGAATACCCAGGAACGCATGAAGGTTTTCCAGAAGGAATTCCGGGAGGCACAGCTTTCTCAGAACACTTATATGCTTAAAAAACTGGAAGAACAACGCCAAACAATGATGGAAGACCAGATGAAGATGTCCAAGCAGCAGTTCAAGCCTATGGCTTACATCAGTATTATTTCGGTTCCTCTCTTCATGTGGGCTTATTATTACATCAGTGGGCACGGAAGCGCCACGATGGTTTTTCCTTTCTGGGGTGAACAGTTGTTGACAACCCATGCTTTTTGGTACTTCCAGAACTGGTTATACTGGTACTTTATTTGTTCTCTTGGAGTTAGCCAGTTTATCAGAAAGGCACTGGATATCGGTGGGGTCTGATGCGGATAACAGTTAGCGGGCTTCCCGGAAGTGGGACAACAACGGTTTCAAAGCTCCTTGCAGAATACTATGAACTTGAACTGATCTCCTCGGGTGAAATTTTCAGGAGGATAGCCAGGGAGAAGGAAATGAGCCTGGCAGAATTCGGAGCTATGGCCGAAAAAGACCCTTCAATTGACCTGGCTATTGATAAAAATCAGAGGGAAGTTATCCACAGTCATGAAAAGCTGATCCTCGAAAGCAGGCTTGCAGGCCATATGGCCAAAGAAGTCCCAAATGTACTTAAAATCTGGATAAAGGCTCCGCTACCTGTACGGGTAAAACGAATCTTGAGGCGGGAAAAATCAGTCTCTTTTGACGAAGAGCTCGAAAGAACAGTTGAGAGGGAAAAATCTGAGGCCCTCCGCTATATGAACTATTACAATATCGATATTGACGACCTCTCAATTTACGACATCGTTATTGATTCTGAAAAATGGAATCAGTACCAGATTCTTGACATTTTGAAGGTAGCTATCGATTCTCTCGTAGGGCCAGAGTAATTTCCCTCAATTTGTTAAAGGCTGGATTTTTATACAAAGCGTAGAGTTTTATCTGCCGGAACCTGATATACTGATATTACAGCAATCATAAGTAGTCGGCATATGATCTCTCTTAATATTGAACTCTCTTAATATTGAACTCTCTTAATATTGAACTCTCTTAATATTGAACTCTCTTAATATTGAACTCTCTCTTCATTAATACTGAACTAATAATGCTGTAATTTCTTCTTACATGCATTAAGGGAATTTCCGTAAATCTTTTTGTAAATCTCAGGTCTATAACTCTCAAATTTATAGATCTCAGATTTATTTTCACTAAGGGTCGTTCTCATTATGCATGTGTTACCAGCTACTGTATATCCTTCACGTTTACGTCATACCGTATATCCATCATGTTTATGTCAAGCTACTGTATATCCATCATGTTTACATTTATAAATTCAATTCAGGAGTTTTTGAAAAACTATGTCACCTGCTGGCAAATTGCCGTCCGAAGCTGAAAGAATTCTGGTCCGGAAATCCGGTGCCTGGACAAACCCCTCTTACGGTTCTTACCCGGAAAAGCGTCCTATTCTTGAATATATTGAGAAAGGGGTTGTAAATATTGATAAACCAAAGGGGCCGACAAGTCACGAGGTTGCAGCCTGGGTAAAAGCTATTCTGGGCGTGAGTACGGCAGGGCATGCAGGCTCACTTGATCCCAAGGTTACAGGGCTTTTGCCCACTTTACTCGGAAAGGCTACAAAGGCAGTCCCTGCTCTGCGCCTTTCTGGAAAGGAATATGTCTGCCTTCTGAAGCTTCATAAGGAAATGCCTCAAAAACTGGTCAGGAAGGTCTGTGAGGAATTTACAGGCCCTATCTACCAGATGCCTCCTATCAAATCAGCTGTCAAACGCGTTATCAGGATAAGGACGATCTATTACCTTGAAGTGCTTGAAATTGAAGGGAGTTTTGTGCTCTTTCGCGTGGGATGCGAAGCCGGGACTTACATCAGAAAACTCTGTCACGATATTGGACTTGCTCTTGGTTGCGGCGGACATATGCAGGAACTCAGGAGGACAAAAGCAGGCCCGTTTACCGAGGAAACACTTGTCACCCTCCAGGATCTCAAAGATGCATATGTACTCTGGAAGGAAGACGGGGATGAGTCTGAAATCCGGCGTGTAATCATGCCAATGGAAACGGCTGTATCTCACCTTCCCAAGATTATCCTGCGGGACAGTGCAGTAGATGCAATCTGTTCAGGGGCTGCTCTGGCAGTTCCGGGCATAACAAGCCTGGATGCGAACCTTAAGAAAGGAGAGCTTATAGCGTTGTTTACCCTTAAAGGTGAGCTCGTTGCCCTTGCAAAAGCTGAAATGAGTACAGAAGAGCTCCTCAAAGCTTCAACCGGACTTGCAGCTACCTCAGTCCGAATTATGATGGAGATAGGAACCTATCCAAAGGGTTGGACTAAAAAAGAGTATGGTGTTGAATCCTAACCTATAAAACTCTTTTAGGGCCTCCCTCTTTTAGAATAAAGTTTATATATCACTATTCCTTTATGGTATAAGTCGTGCCATAAGCTTTATGCCAACCTTTCCAAAGCAACTTTTCTAAAGGAAAGCTTGACCACAATCTTTCTAAGAGAAAGCTTGATCAAAGGCTAGGTATAATTCACGTATAAAGAGTTGTGGCATAAACGAGTCGTGTCTAAGTTTTGTGCCGAGGTAGTCTAGTGGTAGGGCGCAAGCCTGGAAAGCTTGTGGGGCCTAGCCCCTCGGGAGTTCGAATCTCCCCCTCGGCGTATTTTCTTAAGCCTTTTCTAAATTAGGTTTATAAGCTCTTTCTAAATTACGTTTAAATCTGCAGACATCTCCGGTCCTTTTGTTGCAAATATAGCTTCTAATAATTAGTTTTATCTTGAAGAACCAATAGTTGAATCCCTCCGAAAAAAAGATCAAGAGGAAGATTTCCACTGTACCTGCAGTGTTGAATACTTCTTCTATAAAAAGCAGGTTAAAAGGATCGTAAATACTTGAGGTTTTGATTGAAGTTGAATAGATTCTTGCTCCTGGGACTGATGAGTCTATGTTTTTGCTGGAACCGGTTGTAAGTTTGTAAAAAAGGCTCTCAATTAAAAGAGATAGGATTTGTAGAATGGGACTGTGAATAAAAATCTTTTAAAAGCATGGGAGAGATGGGATAATACAGAAATTATGATCGAAAAAAATAAGTTAATCTGACAATGTCAAGGTAAGAACCCCGTTGAAAAATGATCGATTGATTTCAGGCGGGAATGAAAATAATAAACGGAAACAAACAGAGAAGGAATATTGAAAATGAAACTGATCCTGAACGATATCGTAAAAAGTTTTGACAAAAAGGAGGTTTTGCGGGGTGCGAGTTTTGCCTTTGAAAAGGGGGAAATTTACGGACTCCTCGGAAGAAACGGCTCAGGCAAAACCACGCTGTTTAACTGCATCAATGAGGATTTGAGGATTGACGGCGGTTCAATTCTCCTTGAAGAAAATGGAGTGCAGAGAGAAATTTGTCCTGATGATATCGGATATGTTCTGTCGACGCCAGTAGTTCCGGAGTTCTTGACAGGCAGAGAGTTTTTAAAGTTCTTTCTTGACATAAACGTGAAAAAAATTCCGGACATTAAGCCTATTGACGAATATTTCGATTTTGTAAAGATCGAAAGCGAGGATCGCGACAGGCTTTTGAAAGATTATTCCCATGGCATGAAGAGCAAGATGCAGATGCTTATAAGCTTCATCGCAAATCCATCCATTCTGCTTTTAGACGAGCCGCTGACCTCATTTGACGTTGTGGTCGCTGACGAAATGAAGACGCTGCTGCGCCAAATCAAAAAAGACCACATTATTATTTTTTCTACTCATATCATGGAGCTTGCTCTGGATTTATGTGACGAGATCGTGATTCTGAGCGGCGGGGTTCTGGAAAAAATGGAAAAGGATGACCTCAGCAACGGGGCCTTTAAGGATAAGATCCTTCAGGCCCTAAGGAGGGATGAGAATGATTGAAGCTTTCATTAAGTCCTTCAGGCTGAAAAACACATATAAAGCCAATGGCATCATCTATTCGCTCAAATCCATCCCTGTCATCAACAGGCTGCTACCGGTCTCGCTCTATCGAAGCCCGGGGATGAAAATATTTGCCAATTTCGTCAGCATCCTGTGGGAGATCGGCTCGATGTTTTTGGGCAAGCTGCTCTATCTGTTTATTATTATCTTTCTTCTAAAAGATCATATGAAAAGCAGTCCTGCGAACAGCTTCATGCATATGTTTTTCTTTCTTACTATTACGGGCGGTTTCCTCAACACACATATATTTCATCCCACCAGAGACAAGTATTATGCCATTTTTCTCATGCGAATGAACGCGCGGGAGTATACGCTTTCAAATTACTTCTATTTCCTTTTGAAAATCGCTGTCGGATTTTTGCCTTTCACGCTGCTTCTTGGACGGCTTTCAGGGGTGCCTACCGTTATCTGTCTTGTGATGCCGCTTTTTGTCGTTTCCGTAAAACTTATTTTTACTGCCCTCGCGCTTCATGAGTATGTCCGAACCGGCCATGCAAAAAATGAAAATAAGTTCGATCCGGTTGTTCTGATTGGCATTGCTGTATCAGTGGCTGCGGCATATCTCCCACCGTTTCTCGGCTATGCCATGAACGGAGCTGTTTTTCTCGCTCTGTTTGTCATTTCCGCTGTTATGGCTGTGTTTTCCTTCTTATATGTGTTCAAATTCCCTGAATACCGAAGGATTTGCAAGGAACTTCTCACAGCGGATAGTTTTGCTATGAACAGAAAAGATATGGCTACACGTGCTACTCAAAAATCTTTGCAAAAGAATATAGACCTTAAGGCAACAAGCAGCAAAAACGGCTATCAGTATTTCAACGACCTTTTTGTCAAGCGTCACAGCAGTCTGCTGACCAAATCAGCCAAAAATATCACTTTGATTTCCCTTGCAGTGCTTGCGTTTTCCATTACGGCCTGTTTTCTTATCCCTGAGGTAAAACCGAACATAAACGGGATGATGCTGACCTTTTTGCCTTATTTTTTGTTCATCATGTATTTTATTAATCGCGGAAAGGTTATTACTCAGGCCATGTTCATGAACTGTGACCACAGTATGCTTGCCTACCGGTTTTACAGACAACCGCGTGCAATTCTGCTTCTTTTTACGGAACGGCTGAAATCCATTCTATTGATAAACTTGATGCCCGCTTCGGTAATTGCACTCGGGCTGCCGTTTCTGTTATGGCTTACAGGCGGGACGAATAACGCGCTCAATTATGTGCTGCTGTTTGTTTCCATTATAGCAATGTCGGTATTTTTTTCGGTGCACAACATGGTGCTATATTATCTTTTGCAGCCTTACAATATCAATCTCGAAATAAAAAGTGGCACTTTTGCCGTTGCCAATTCATTTACTTATATCGTTTGTTATTTAGCCATCGGTAAGAAAGTCCCTACTCTGATTTTCGGCACATCGATTTCAGTATTTTGCATTGTATATATTGCCGTCGCCTTGATTCTTGCATACAGGCTTGCACCAAAGACATTTAAGCTGCGTTAATAGCGGCTTTATGTAAACTAAAAAGAGGGACGATGTTGAACCGCCCTTTTTATTTCTTTGATAAAATTATGTTGCTGCTGGTGGAGATACTTTTCGGCTTTTTTACAGCATGCCTGGATATCAAGTCACGGCCAACATAAACTGTTCTTTTCATTATTGAGCTTATCCCAAAACCTATTTTATTCTAAATCACTATCATTGGTCATCGGTTAAGGATTTATTTCCTTCTTCTGTTACTCTTTTTGAATCCAATTTTTCATTTATTACTCAAACCATTCATCTCTAAACCTTTCTCTGTTTACATGAGGATCTAATGCTTGACTTTCATATACGCTCATTATCGTTTCAAAAGTTCTTTGAATTCCACATCTATGCAGAATTACTGTCAATAAATCTGATGCATTCTCTGCAAATATTGTACTCCAACGTAACTGCGTATATCTAGCCATTTTTTCAGGATGAGTTGTTGATTTTCTGACAAGAGAATAGATTCTTCTGCTAACGATTAGTGTCAATATTGCTGTCCAGATTAGAGCTTCAATTACCTGCACATTCTTTGTTTCAAGAACGTCCAGCGAGTATTTGCTTTTCAATTCCTTAAACAACAGTTCTATGTCCCATCTTGCCCCATATAAGTTTGCAATGTCTTTTGCATTCAAAATATCTTTCTGAATATTTGTGATGTAAATGTGGTATTTTTCATCCTCATCGTTATATACGGCAACAAGGCGTACAATCATCTCGTCCTGTTTTTGCTTGCCTTTATACTCTCTTCTTTTGAATTCTATTTTTACAACTGCATCAATATCTTTTCCAGAAAGTTGCTTAATACATTCACTAACAGGTTTTCCAGCGAACTCTTTGCTTTTTGTCTTAGAAAGTTCCTCTTCAATAGAAACAAGAATAGGGTCCATATTCTTCCTAATCCTTGAGACAAAATATCCCCCATTTTCTTCAACTCTTGCAAACATTTGAGTTTTGTAGAAACCAAGATCAACAAGGAGAATATGGTCTTTGATCCAGGGACCTATTTTTAATGTCTTTATCTCAGCTGTTTTTTCAGAGTACAGAGCAATGGTTCTAGGTCCGTTAGCAATTGCACTTACCATAACTCCAACTTTTACTCCTGCAGCTACTGTTCTTGATCTTGCTGCAGGAAACCTGTCTGCTAACGAGGAATGGAGACGAACAATTGTGCTGTCCTGAATGACAACATCTTGGAAGGTTTCGAGTTTCTTGCTAAGTTTCCTACCAGGTTCTTTTGCAAGCTCTTCCATGCCATGAATTACACACTGGTGAAGAAACTCAACAAGTTCTGGAGTAAAACGATAGTACCAGCTGCTATCACTTATGGTTTTTTGTGACTCAGTTTCATATTCTCGTTTTAAACTGGCAAGTGTACGCTGCAAGCGTACACCAAAACTGAGAGTTAAAACCCAAAAGATAATGACAGGGTCAATTTTACGTTCACGTACTATAAGACCAGTTTCTTTGGCAGTTTGCCTTAACCACTCTTCGGGAAACATTTCCCGAAGAGAGTCTTCAAGAGTAGGTGGGGGACAAGGAGACATAGATACAGAGATATTTAGATTATTAATATAAAAAACACATACAAGAGAGGGAATTTAATGCTTAACCGATGACGCATGAAATCACTATGAGTTTTCAGGATCAGTTTAATGATTAGGTATTCAACTGACTGTTCCATATACGAAATTAAAAAATCAAAAATTCAAAAATCAAATTTTGAGTTTCAGGATAGGCTCATTCAGTAACTTTTCTACTATCGGCTTTCAGTCCTTCCGAACATCCGCTTTCAGCTGGGGCTAAGCGCAGATATCCTTATATACTGGTAACAGCATGTAAATGAATTCATCAGTATGTGCTGTAAAGAAGCTCCTTTAGAGAGCTGCTCCTGACTTTTTCGTGTATTCTTTTAGGGTATTCGATCAGGGGCTACAGGATGCTGTATACATTCCCCTGGAGGGAATATATGGTAGAAGAAAAGAATAATGAAGAAATAAGGCATCTTGTTCGGATTATGAATACCGACCTGAAGGGGGCAAAACCCGTAGAGTATGCCCTTACAGGTCTCCCGGGAATAGGGAGGCGCACCGCTATCCTTATCGCAAAAGGCGCAGGGGTAGACCCTACTGCTACACTTGGATATCTGCCAGATGAAGAAGTGGCAAAGCTAGACCGCGCAATCGGAAACTTTGAGGGAATTGTTCCATCCTGGATGTTGAACAGGCAAAAAGACCTGGCAACAGGACAGGACAAGCATCTGCTGGGAACAGACATCTTACTGACTTTCAGGGAAGATATTAACAACCTGAAGAAGGTTCGCGCCTACAGAGGACTCAGGCATGAAAGGGGCCTTAAAGTCAGAGGACAGAGAACAAAATCTACAGGTCGCCGCGGGTCAACTGTCGGTGTCAGTAGGAGAAAGTGATTTTCCGGTCAGGTGATTTTAAATGGCATATCCAGGTAAAAAAAGTAAAAGTTTCGAGACTCCCAGGCACCCCTGGCAGGAAGCCAGGATGGCATCTGAAGTTCAGCTTGTAAAGGCATACGGCCTCAGAAACAAGAGAGAAGTTTGGAAAGCAGCCAGTACGCTTAGAATGTACAGGTCTGAAGCCCGGAGATTACTTGCAAGCGCTGCAAACTCTCAGGAAAGAGGACTTGAAGGGCATCAGAAGACACAATCTGAAGAAATTCTTGCGAAGCTTATCCGCTATGGCATCATCAAATCAGATGCTGATATTGATGACATTCTTTCTTTAAAAACTGAAAATATTCTCGAAAGGAGACTCCAGACTCAGGTTCTCCGTCTCGGGCTTGCCAGGACAGTTGTTCAGGCTCGCCAGTTTATCACTCACGGTCACATCGCAATAAACGGCAGAAAAGCTACAGTTCCGGGGATGCTTGTCTCCAAGGAAGATGAAATGCATATCGGGTACTATGCAACCTCTCCGCTTGTTAGCGAATCTCATCCTGAAAGACCTGTGCAGGTAGCATCTGTTCTTGCAGACAGCACAACCACTTTAAGGGCTGTTGCAGAAGCAAAGCAGGCTAAAGAGAAACCTCCTGAAAGAGGCGGAAGGAAGAGGAGAGGGAGGAGATAATCATGGCAGACATGAAATGGGCCGTAGCTCACATTAAATCTTCATTTAACAACACAATTATTACTGTAACCGATATCACAGGGGCTGAAACCATTGCAAAGTCTTCCGGTGGTATGGTTGTAAAAGCTGCAAGAGACGAGAGCTCTCCTTATACTGCCATGCAGATGGCAGGCCAGCTTGCTGACCAGCTCAGGGATAAGGGTATCCATGGCATCCATATAAGGGTAAGAGCGCCTGGTGGAAACAAGCAGAGAAGCCCGGGCCCCGGCGCTCAGGCTGCAATCAGGGCTTTTGCAAGAGCAGGAATCCGGATTGGCAGGATTGAAGATGTTACTCCTGTCCCGCACGACGGCACTCGTCCCAAAGGCGGAAGACGTGTATAAGAGAATTCTTCAGGGAATTTCTTCGGAAGTTCTTCTAAAATTCTCTTTTTTGAATGCATTAAAATATAAGGGAAATTAAGGAATATGACGATGGAAGTAGACATTCTGGAGTTATCGGATAGATCTGCAAAATTCGTGCTTTCAAAAGTAAGCACATCTTTTGCCAACGGCATTCGGCGCGCCATGATCGCAGATGTACCAACACTTGCGATTGAATATGTGAACCTTTACGAAAATACCTCGGTACTCTATGATGAGCAGCTGGCTCTACGTCTGTCCTTAATCCCGCTTGTTACGGATGTAGAGACATATGTGCCACAGGCAGAATGCGACGTCTGCGGAGGAGAAGGTTGTCCTGCCTGCGAGGTTTCCTTAACCCTGAGTGCAGAAGGTCCGTGCACGGTTTATTCTCGGGATCTTATTTCCTCTGACCCGAAGATACAGCCGGCTGATCCCAATATTCCTATTGTTGAGCTGAAAAAAGGGCAGAAGCTTGTGCTTGAGGCCCTTGCTCATATGGGCTATGGCAGGGACAGTGTTAAATGGCAGGCAGGAGTCGCTTGCGGCTACAAGAATGTGCCTGTTATAACCATTGAAAACTGCGATGCATGTGGGCACTGTGCAGCCGAATGTCCAAAAGGCATTATACGGTTTGAAGAGTCAGGGGCCAAAGTTTCTAGCGAAGATGTCCTGAAATGTTCACTCTGTAAACTCTGTGAACAGGTCTGTGATATTCACGCGATAAAAATTGGCTTCGATGAGAATGCCTTTGTGTTTACAATGGAGTCCGATGGTTCTTACACAGCCAAAGACCTTGCCCTTAATGCGTCAAATGTGATCAAAGGCAAAGCTGAAGAACTCTTGAGCATTCTGGACCAATTCTGAGCTCCAGCTCGGGAACAGTCCCACATCCAATTTTTTGAGGTTAAGGCGGCACGTAAAACCCTGAGTATTTTAATGAGCAGATGTTTCTCTGGACTTTTGACTCCTGATCTATTATTGTTCTGTACCTGAATACGGAAGGAGCTGTTCTGCCTTATTGGCATCTTTCAAAACTTATTTCCGGTAATCTTCACGGCTCGAAACGTTTATATATTATCCACGATATTGTGAGGGAGTGCAAGGCGTAAAGCGCGCCGGATTATCATAATGAAACAGTATCAAACACAGATTAATACGAAATGCGAGGGTTGCCCAGCCAGGTCAAAGGCGCTAGGTTGAGGGCCTAGTTTCGTAGGAATTCGTGGGTTCGAATCCCATCCCTCGCACTAAATTTCTTAATCTGTCAATTTAAAGCATTTAACCTTAAAAATTTCAAGTTTTCATACGTTTCTAAAAATTATTTTTGTGAGTTACTTTTGTAAAGAATTTCAAATTCTTTATTTGTAAAATATCGCTATGCGAGGGTTGCCCAGCCAGGTCAAAGGCGCTAGGTTGAGGGCCTAGTTTCGTAGGAATTCGTGGGTTCGAATCCCATCCCTCGCATTTAGTTTTTTTTCTCTGCTTTTCTTCTTTCTCTGCTTTCTTTTCTCTACTTTCCTCTGATTTGAAAGTCTGTTTTGATCTTTGCATGTTTCTGTGCTTGATCTTTATAGTTTCTATTCCCAACGCTGTGAATTCTATTAGCAAACCGTTGTATAAACTATCTGCATAGGAAGACCTTGTGAATCTTTTTCAGGAATTTCAGGGATTAATTTTAGTCCTCTCTGAAAAGATAACTTTGCCGTTACAGAGGCGACCAGAGCATCAAGAATATCGTCTCTTGCTACATCTTTACGTCTGTATTTAAAAAGAGCATTCTGTACAATTTCATCTGTGGAAGTGCAAATTTCTTGTAGTAGCTTTTTTCTTTCGTTAAAACCTTCACTCTTTTTTTTAGAATATTCCATTGGCTTTCCGGCAAGAACCCAGAAACAAACTTCTGGATGAGTTTCTATTATTTTTTTCTTCGCAGAATCTGTGGCTATAAGAAAATCATTCATTTCTCTAATTTTTGGAACTATTCCCCATGTTTGTTTTGTAAGTCGCTTGCCTGTAACTTCTTCATTGATGTCGCAAGCGCTTTCATAGCTTTTTGCATAGATGGCTTCTCTACAGGGAGTTGGAAAAACACTGGACTGCCTGTAGGATTTCAGTAGTCTTCGAGCTTCTACATCACAAAACCTTCTCTTGAAATTAGATTTGCTATCTACTAAACCAATAGGAATGTCCACAAGTATACGCACATGAGTATTGCCATCACAAAAAAAGCTATAGAGATCCGAGATTTTAGGAAACTGAAATACACCAAAGCTATCAGTTTCTGTTAGTGCAACTGCAAACCAACCTGCTTTGTACCCGTCTACACCAACAAACATTTTTTTGTTCATAAGCAGGGTTCGCAGTTTAGGCATATAGAACCTTTCAGAGGAAGCTTTGAACGGAGTTATTTGTTATTATTCAGGAATAGTCGACAGTCCCTTCAAATTTCTGCAAAAACCGAACTAATGGCTTATAAATAAGAAGCATTGAAAGGGTATTTTCTTTTACTTTGGAGATATTTTAGCTTTCTAATTTTTATAAATCTATTACTTTTAATCTATATTGGCAAAAATATTTTCTTAATGGGGAATTTGCTAACTACAGCTTTTGAAGAAAAATCCATATATTTCAAGGGATTTATTTGTTCTGTGTTTTGCTCACATTCTCTGCATGTGTTTTGATGTATAATCAACAAAAAGATACGTTTCGTTCAGTATGCCAAATTATTTTTAAATGTTTGTTAAAGCATAGGAGATTTTTGATGAATGATATTCTTTTTAGGACTGAGAACTGGATATTCAGCTACCGTGTTGCAGGGATAATGATACATAATAACAAAGTGCTCCTGCAAAAGCCAACAAATGATACTGGGTTTGCTTTTCCCGGAGGACATATCTCATTTGGCGAAACGAACGCGGAAGCATTAATCCGTGAATTCAAAGAAGAAATTGGCGCGGACATTTCGATAACTGATCTTAAATGGGTTGCCGAGATTTTCTTTCCATGGGGCGAAAAGCCATGCCACCAGATATGTAATTATTATCAGGTGACTTTGACTGATAAAACGCAAATTCCGCTGGATGGACAGTTCATTAGTTCGGAGCATCTTGAAGGCAGAGATTTTACCATAGAGTTTCACTGGATTCCCATTGACAGTATGAATGATATCGAGGTCTACCCAACGAATGCGGCAGAATTGCTTAGCTTATTAGGCGAAGGTGTGCAGCACTTTGTATACCGGGAGGGATAGCTTATGAGTTTTGCAAATTTGCACCACTTAATAATGAAGTGAGGGACATCCTGATAGAAGAATTTGGGAAGGAGCACTCAACATATTATGAAATAATTTCAGCAATATCGCAGGGCAGATGCTCGATGAGCGAGATCTCGGATATGACACATGTCTCTTCTAGCTCATTGTCACCTTATTTTTACGACCTTATAGACCTGCTGGGAGTAGTGGAACCTAGATTCGGCAGGTCGACATAAGGAATTTGAATATTTTTCCTGATATCGTTTTTGAATATTTGATAAATATACATTGGATTTAAAGCTGGTTAACGTGTGGCTCAACTCCCACGACGCATATAAACACTAAATCATTTTTCCATTAAAGTTTAGTATAAGATATTATGTTTGGATCATATGTAAACTTCACAACTACACACAATAAGGGATCATCATTTCAAAATTGCCATCAGTAAAAAGTATCGAAAATGAAATGTCGACCTGCCGAATATAGGGTGGAACACCGGATTCCTGTCACGGACAGTCCTGAAAAAAGCAAGAGAGGACGGTATTTCCTGAAAGATAATTTCTTCAGGTTCTATGGCCGCTTCGTATATCCTATGTACAGCCAGTATATGGCAGGCAATTATTCTCCTATGCTGGAAAAGGTTCGGAAGGAATGGCAGAGTTACACAGGCAAGATATTCGAGGATATTGTTCGTGAACTGCTGGTTAAAAAGATGATCAGCGATTATCCGGATATTGGGAGCTGGTGGAACAGGAAGAGGGATGAGATTGATATTCTTGGAGTAAATCGCCAGGGGAGAAAAGTTCTGGCAATTGAGGTCAAGAATAAAGAACTGGGTGAAAGCGAGGCCAGAGAAATCCTGGAGTTGACGCTTGATAAAACAAAATTAGTAAAAGGGATATCTGGTCAGGAATTGAAAGTAGGGATAGTGGCCAGAAAGGTCAAAGGCAGAGAACGCCTGGAAGGCGATGGATTCCTTGTATGGGAACTGGAAGAGCTTATTCCATAATTTTTTCGAGTTGAGCATTTGCCAAAGAAGAGATGTCTTTGGTATATCGATCTAATTTGATTAGTCATTTGTGAAAAGGAGAAAAAAATCCAAAGGGGATAATGAGAAAATAAACGGGACAAAATTTCATGTTCGTTTTTGATTACAGAAGCTTGATAAACTCGTCGTCGGTTATCCCGGCTTGCCAGATTATAGATTTCAATATCCCTACCGGAATTTCCGGATGATCCGGGACGATAACAACGAGCGTTTTATCTGGAGTCTTCTTTTTAATTTTGATATGGCTGTCTTTCTAAGATATGACCTGAAATCCCTGGCTGTTGAGAGCCTTAATGACTTCAAGAGGTTATGGAGTGGGAAGTTTTGGCATGAGAAGAGACCTCTACCATTGTGGTAAAAACCTGTCTGACGACAGGAATTTTGACGTCCTCGTCTTCGAGGCTATAAAAAAAAGTTCTCTTTGGAAGACACCGGCTTAAAGTTTCTGGTCATGGGCACTTTTTACCCGAAGTCAGATTTATTATGTATTATATAGAAGATGTATCTCAATAATTAAAGTAGCAATCTGAGGAGACTTTTTGGACGTAGATACCTTTAAGATATTTATCAAAAATAGATGTGAGTAATCTACGTGTGACCCATCATTTTGAAACACGAGCAAATGAACGGAAAAATGATATACATCCAGATGTTTATGATATATACGATATTATTTTCAATGAAAAAAACCTGTTGGTATTTTAAAACAGAATGAAAACACGTTCAAACTTTACTACAATCTTAGTGAGAATCACGATCTCATAATCATAATAAGTGTAAAGAATCCCAACCCAATAATCATTAATCTGATAACTTGTTTCCTTGTAGATTCGAAGAAAAGGAGGAGAGAGAATGCTTCAGGGCTCTCAGGTGAATAAATACGATTACGATATTCAGAGTGACAGCATTTTCTTTTATGGGAGCGATAAGAAATACAGATCATCTATTGATCTGGACGGCATAATACTTGATGTAAGTGAAGATAATTATATCATAGGAATTGAGATTCTTGATGTTTCCGAGAAATTTAATGTTTCAAAAATGGATTTGATCAACATCAAACACTTTGAAGCGAATATTGAGATCAGTAAAGAAAATATTAAAATAACTATGGAAATGAGGCTGTATAAGAGAAATGGCCTGATTAACAGATCTCTTGATACTCTGGGATTAAACAGCATGAATCTTCCGGCCAGCACGCAGGGAATTGCACTCAATTGCTGACCTTTTAGTTTGTATCATATTTTTCAGCTTTTATATTCAGTTTTAGCTTACCAATTTTTACTCTTCTATTTTCCTTAACTTTAATTCTTCTTAACCAACTTTTGGCAGATAATTTGTTTAGCAGCTCTATTGATGTATTTAGAGACAAAAAAGATAACATTCAATTTTCGCCAGGTTCCATTAAATGTCAAAATTAATTTAATTTGCTTCAAAAACATTATCAGAAAAAATAGTGATTTTCAAAAAAAATACTGCAGACTATGGGTTTAAACACTTGTTTCTGAAGCCCTCAAACCAGAATATTTGATTGGGTTTTATATACAGTTGGAGGTATAAATATTCTAAATATGTTAGTGGTATCTCCAATGAAAAAAACAAAAATGTCGACAAATTCTGGCAGGGTTAGGACTTTGAGTTTTGTCCATGCTGCGGATTTACACCTTGACAGTCCATTTACAGGAATTTCAGAAATTGATCCTGAGCTTGGGGAAAGGCTTGCGAAAGCTACCTTTCAGGCTTATGAGGCAATTATTAAACTCTGTATGGAGGAAGAAGTTGACTTTTTGCTTATTGCGGGGGATGTCTATGACAGTGCTGACAAGAGCCTTTATGCGCAGGTGAGGTTTATAGAGGGGCTCAGGAAACTCGAAACTGCCGGGATTCAGGTTTTTATATGCCACGGGAACCACGATCCTCTTGACGGCTGGTCGGCAAGCCTAACTTGGCCCGAAAACGTACATATCATGAGTGGGGACAGGGCCGAAGTTGTGGAATTCAAAAAAGAAGGAGAAACTGCCGCTGTTATAGTGGGGATGAGCTATCCAACACGGCACATAATGAAAAATCTTGTGAAAAACTTTCCAAGAAAAGAGGATAACTGGCCGTTTACTATAGGGCTGCTGCATTGCAGCGTGGGAAGCAACCCGGAACATGACCCTTATGCACCCTGTACTCTGCAGGACCTCAGAAAGATTAACTATGATTACTGGGCGCTTGGCCATATCCATACTCCTTCTATAGTTTGTAAAGAGGCTCCGGTTGTGATATATCCTGGAAACCCACAGGGCAGACATCTAGGCGAAAACGGAGCCAGGGGGTGTTTTGTTGTGGATGTTTCTTCGGGAGGAGATATTTCTACCAGATTCATGGAGACCGACTCTGTCCGCTGGTATATCAGGGAAATTTCCATAGAAGGCCTGGAAAAAGAAGGGGAGCTAATAGAAAGCCTTCAAAGCCAGCTTGATGAAATGAGGGAAAATTCCGGAGGAAGGTCTGTGATTTGCAGTTTTGTCCTTAAAGGAAGGGGACCGCTGCATCACATTTTCAGGCAAGACGGATTTCTTGAAGACCTCCTGCGTTTGCTCAGGGAAGGTGAAACCTGGGGCCGGCAGTTCCTTTGGGTAGAGCGCATTGAGGATGATACACTTTTTCCCGTAGAAAGGGAGCTTCTTCTGAAAAGGGAAGATTTTGTGGGAGATCTGGTAAAAATTGTGGAGGGCTCGAAGACCGATGAAAAAGCCCTGGATGAGTTTCGTGAAGCCCTTTCCCCGCTTTTTGGTTCCAGGAACGGGAGAAAACACATTTCCATAATTGATGATGAAGAGATGAATTCTCTGCTTCAGCGCGCTGAAAATATCCTGCTTGATGCCTTGCTCACGGAGGAAGATAATGCAAATTAATGCCATCCATATTGATGGTTTTGGCAAGTTTTCCAGTTTGTCGATGGAAGGCCTGCCTTCAGGCCTGGTTGTTTTTACAGGGGCAAATGAGGCCGGAAAATCGACATTGTTCACTTTTATCCGGAGAATGTTTTTCGGTATTCCTAACACAAGGCTCTGCAACCTTTATCCTCCACTTGAAGGGGGAAAGCATGGGGGAAGACTTGCAGTCGTCGATTCTGCTGGAGATCGATGGGTCATAGAAAGAAGTGCAGGTCGAAAAGAAGATGTAAAGGTTGTACTTCCAGATGGGAATACAGGAGGCAGGGCTGAACTCCTTAAACTGCTGGGCCACGCAGACAGAAATGTCTTTGAAAATATCTATGCTTTTGGCCTTGAAGAACTTCAGAGTTTTGAGACCCTGAACGACCAGAGCATCAACAGTAAACTATACAGTGCAGGCACAGGAGTTGGAGTTTCCATCTCAGGACTGATGAACTCAATCAGCAGCGTTGAAAACAGCCTGTATAGGCCTAGAGGTAGTAAACCCCTCATAAATGAGCTGTTCAGGAAAATAGGAAAAACTGAAGTAAAAATTGCCGAATTTGAGAGGGTCCAGAAAAAATATGATTCTCTCCATTTCGAACTGGAACAGAAAACCCTGGAGATTGGCCAACTAAAAGAAAAGTCTCAGAATATAAGGAAAAAATTAAATCACATTCAAAACCTGCTTTCCATCTGGGAAGACTGGAAGATCTTCTGTGAGTCAAAAACTACCCTTGAAAGCTTACCTGAACTTGAGAGTTTCCCTGAAAAAGGGGAAGAGAAGCTTATGAGGGTTCAGGAAAGAATTGAAGAAATAAGGGAAACTATTTCGAAGCTGCAGCAGGACCTGGATAAAAATGCCGTTAAAGAACGAAACCTTTCCCCGGACGAAAGCCTTCTGAAGCAAAAAGATGCGGTGCTGGAACTGGGAAGCGGAATTGAGAAGTACAGGTCTGAAGAAAAAGTGCTCCCTTCTCTGGAAATGAACCTCAGGCAGGAAAAAGCCGAGCTTTCTGAGCTTCTTCTGGAACTTGGGCCAGCCTGGGATGAGAAAGCTCTGGAGCGTTTTGACCGCTCTATTCCTGCAAAGGAATCCGTTATTCAGATGCGAAGGTCAGTAGACGAAATTGAGGATAAAATAAAAGAGACCGGAAACGAACTCCAGCAGATCCTTAACAGCATTGAAAGAGTCCTTCAGGAAAATGATCTTTTTGAAGAAAGTCTTCTCGTACACAGAGACCAGGTTGTCGAACTTGGAAACGGAATCGAAAAATACCAGGCTGATAAGGACTTTCTTCTTTCCGGAACTCAGGAACTTCAGGATAGAAAGGCTGAACTCAGGGAAACTCTGTCAGGGCTTGGGGAAGGATGGGACGAAACTGCTCTTGGTCTTTTCGAGCACTCAATTCCTTCAAAAGAAACTGTATTCAGAAAACAAAGGGAAATGGATGAGGCCGAAAAAACAATTGAAAGATACCGCGACAGACTCGAACTTGCCCTTGAAGAAATTAAAGAAGTCTGTGAGGAAATCGAAGTTCTCAAAGAGAAAATTGAGGTATACTCGATCCTCCCCAGGCCTGAAGAGGTGAAGCAGGATCTTGAAGCTGTAAGTTATCTCAGGGTGACCTACCCTCTCTTGAGGGAAAAAGAAGGTGAACTCAAAGGCCTGGAAAAAGAAGAGATGCTTTTTGCAGCTTTAAGACCTCGGGAAACCAAACATGAGGACGGGCTACCCCTCTGGCCTGCAGGAATGGTTCTGCTTGCAGGTTGCATTGGCCTGGTATATGAGAGCATTAACGGCACCCTACTTTCCGGACTTGTCATATTTTTACTCCTTTTCGCTACTTCTGCGGTATACTTCTTGAAAGCTACTAATAAGTCCTCAATCCCTCCTGCCGAGGAAGAGCACCTGGAGGACTCTGAATCCCGAAAACAGAACGTAAAGGACTCAAAGGAAAAGTTGTTCAGAGAGATTAGTGCACTGAAAGCATCCATGAAAGCCCGTGCAAAAAAGTGTGGTTTTGAAGACATTCCTGACCCATCAGTACGAGAACAGAAAGCCGATGAGCTGCAGAGGGCCATGGTTGAGTTGAAGACTGCCTGGGAACTGCGCCAGAGGGAGGAAAAACTCCAGAAGAAGCTGGATAAGTTAAATTCAAATTACATTGAACTTAAAGAAACTATCCGGGCACAAGAGGCAAATCAGGAAGAAATTTTCCAGGAATGGAAAGCATGGCTTATTTCTTCAGGGCTCAGTCCAGAGCTCTCTCCTGAACATGTTCTTGAGATCTTTTCTGCAATCAGGGCTTGCCTGGAAAAACAAAAGAATATAAAAGAACTGGAAAAGCAGGTAAAGCTCAAAGAAGCTACTGTTAAAAAGTACGAAGAAAAAGCCTGTAGTATTCTGGAGGCCTGCAGAAGGCCTATTTCAGGAATTGCACTTGAAAGTGAAATAGCAAAGCTCAGGGAGGACGTGAGTTTTGCATTTAACCAGGCTGAAAGAGTGAGAAAACTTGAGGCTGAGTCTGAAGGCCTTAACCGTAAAAAAGAAGAGCTGGAAGCCCGGCTCCTTGAGGAGAAAAAGACACGTAATGCCTTTGCAGAAAAGTGGACTAACTGGCTTGGGACTTACGGTCTTGACCCTTCACTTTCAGTAGAAAGTGTGCTTGAAATCTTTTCGGTAATCTGGACATGTTTTGATAGGCAGCGGGCTATCCGGAAACTTGAAGAACAGATAGCTTCCAGCAGAAAGTCGATAGAAGCCTATGAAGCAAAGGTAGCCGGGGTAATGCAGGTATGTGGACGTCCGCTTTCCGGACTTTCTTTTGACACCCAGGTTGAAAAACTTCGTTCAGACCTTGAAAAGGCATCTGATGAGGCAAGAAACCTGCAGCAGCTGAAAACCAAATCGGAAGAACTCAAAATTGAACTTGAGGCAGCACGGGATAAATACAAAGAAGCTGCAGAAGAGCTTGCAGTCCTTCTTGGTTCCGGTTCTGCAGAGACGGAAGAAGAATTTTATGAAAACTCCCGGCTCTGGGCTCAACGAACCGAGCTAGAAAACAGGAAAAAAGAAGCTGAACAGCAGATCTGGAGAATTTCCGGAAGTGACGAAGAGTACAGGATTTTCATAAAAGAACTGCAAGCTTCTGATCCTTCAGGTTTGAAAGAAGAAAATCGCAGGCTGGAGGAATGCCTGAAATCTCTGGAACAGGATATTTCAGATACTATAGACAGGCGCGGAGCGATACGAAACCAGATTGGGCAGCTCGAACAAGGAAGTGAAGGTTCTCTGACAAGAGTAATGCAGGAAAGCCTGCTGGAAGAACTTCACGAAAAGTCAAGGGAATGGGCTTCTCTGGTTCTAGCTCGTGAGATCCTTGCTAAAGCAGTTAAAGTCTATGAAAAGGAAAGGCAGCCTGCAGTTATCGTGGAAGCCCAGGCCTTTTTCTCAAAAATTACCGGAGGCAGGTACACGAGGATTTATTCCCCACTCAACTCTACCGAAATCTATGTTGAAGACCGGGACGGGCGTCAGAAGAGCATTCAGGAACTCAGCAGGGGAACAGCCGAACAGCTTTATCTCTCTCTGCGCTTCGGTTTCATCAGGGAATTCGGCAGGCATTCGGAATCTCTTCCGATTGTTTTTGATGACGTGCTGGTGAATTTTGACCCTGAACGCTGCAAAAGCACCTGTGAAGCCATAAAGGACCTTGCATCAGATAACCAGATCTTTTATTTCACTTGCCATCCCGAAACCGTACGGATGCTTGTAGAAAGTTTTCCTGAAACCAGGGCTGTAGACCTTGACGCAGTATAAAAGGGAGCTAAAGCGTAAAAGAGCCTGATAGATCACATAATGAGTTAATTCCAAAACTCAATATTACTTTTCTTAGTCGTATATTTCAAATAATTATTGATTCTCTTATAATGGGAATATCTCTGAAACTTTACGGATTTAAGAATCGAATTCATGCGTCTTCGGTTAAGTGAGGAATCGTGACAAATTGCATCAATTTCCTCAACATATATCAAATATTTCAATAAATTGTAAAATGGAACAGAGCATCGATTTCATGTAAATCGGTCAAAATTTAAGGCTGGCTTCTAATGCAAAATCGATAGCTATCAGGCAAGAAAATTCCTTAACCGATGACAAATGGAATCGAATTAATTTTGAGAAGAGCTCAATCATTCTTAATAAACTAAAAAGGGTTGGATTTACCAAATGTTTAACTGTGCGTTGCCTGCTTTTATATCTTCTACTGAACTTCCAAAAATTCAGGGCCCAGGGCGATCGGAGCTGGAGTTACAGTTTTTCCATTTTGTTTTTGATCTTATGCTTTAATCTTCTGTTTTTGGCGGCTGGGCTACTCTAGAACCAAATTATCTTCTCTGTCGGCTGGCTCTGCATTCTTTGATAACATCAGCAGGGCTGGAGTATTCTTTATCCGGGCAGGCCTCAAGAGCTCTTATTATTACGTCGCGGACATGAAGGTTCCTGGCTTCATTGATGAGCTCCTGCTTTGTTGCAGGATATTTCCTGTTATGGAAAATCTCGACAGCCTTTTGAAAACCTTCAAATTCATTGATAATGTCATCAGCGCTGTTGTATTCCCGGTCTGGAATGTTTTCAAGAGCCTGCATTGTGTCACCAATAATATTCTGCTTTCGGGCTTCGTCGATGACCTGATTCTTCGTTGCAGGATATTTTATATTTCCTAAAATACTCTGAACTTCAGTAGTACTTGCTTGCATTGCTTTTTCCCCCATATTGTGATTTTCCCCGTATTGTGATTTTTCCCATATTGTAATTTTTCCCATATTGTAATTTTTCCCGTATTGTGATTTTATTTCCCCGGAGTTCCTTGCTGATCTAAGGCTGGTTTACTCTTTGCTTGATAAGTTCATTTTCTAAATTTAAGTTTCCAAAGCCTTCCCCAATTTAATTTCCCACCATTCCTTTATTTCCTCTTTATTACTACTCTAGTTTAATATAAAAAGAATTCAAACCAAATGTTTGTTAAGAGAGGATTACTCAAGCTAGTGTACTCAAGCTAGTGTACTCAAGCTAGTGTACTCAGGTTAGTAAGGTGATAATTCATTTTTCATACCCCAATTCAAAGTCTCTGCTATCAAGTTTTAATCAACAGCTCTGAAAAATGTACATCCTTTCTGTTATGAAATAAACCTTTAAATTAAAAAACAACTTGTCTTAAAAAGTCTAAAATCTTGAAATTAAAAAATAACTTTCTTAAAAAGCTTGATTTTTATCTTTGCCAGTGAGTTTCTTCCATATCAATAGCTGCAAATATCTGTACAAGAGGATGTCTTTTTATAGCTCTCATCAAATCCTCTGGGGTGTACTCCATACAGTATTCATAGCATGAAAACAGCCCCATATGATATAGGATTATGTCCCTCTCAATGCGTGTCAGTTTTATGTGTTTCTTAATCCTTTCAATAGAAAGAACTGAATGTTTATTATTTGCAGGATGGCCTTTTAACGTTCGATAATTTCCATAATCTCCAACGTATAATCCTTCCTTACAGACGTCGTGACACAAAGCAATAATTGTTAGAGAATCCTCAGGAAGTTGCTCTTTTTTCTTAAGGCGGGAATTAGATAATTTCAGCGGCTCTAATAAATTGAGGCTATGTTCCGCAAGTCCGCCAGGATAATCTCTATGATATTTTGTACTTGCAGGTGCAGAAAAGAAATCTGAATTTTCAATGTACTGGATGTAATCTTTAACTCCTTTTCTTTTTATCTTTTTTAAGAGATCTATGGTATAAGTTTCGTTGGCAAAGATTTCGTCCTCGGTCAACATTTCAGTTCCTTCAAATCGCTAAGACTTATTAAACTATTATCTATAGATTGACTTCAACAGATATTGTTTTATGATAAAAACAAATTTTATTAAACAAATTTTACTCCTATCTGAGTATTTATTAGATAGTTGGAAACTAGATAAGTATAATAGAATAAATTTTCCTTAGATTTAATAATTATTGAATAATATGAAAAACATGAACCTGAACAACCCAAACAAAAAATATCTTAAGCAGTTCTCGACGAGTTTCAAGTCTCTGTTCATTATTTTGTTATCTATTCATTATTTTAATTTCCTCTTTTCATGGGTTGTCTTATGATAGTTTTAAGTTTTTCTGGCTTATATTAAAATCTGCCAGATTTTCATCTCACCAGAATCCTTCAAGAGGTATTACCACATAATCCTACGAGTTTTCTGGATCTGTTCCAAAATATAGTGATTTTTGCATTTCTTGATTGAAAATCTGAATTAACAAGAAGAATCCAGTTTTCATCAAAATCAATATTCGACATCTTAAGACTTCAACCTCTGAGTTATATCATATGGACTGTGGTCAATTACAAAATCTAGTGATTTTGAATTTTACATTTATCACTGGATTTTGGTACTGAGTCAGTTTTCTTTTTCAGAGATAATTTAACTTTATAAGATACTGAATGCGTTTCGGTTTCAACAATGCTTCTATGGAATCCTGATATTCCTGCGAGGTATTAGGGTCGCCTTCGCCGTCTATCATTAGAAAACTCATTTCAGGAACGTCTACAATTGACACTTCTTTTGCAGATGGATTGTACATTTCTTTATTACAACGGGAGCGCAGAGGGTCACGAATACCCCATTCTTTAGGTTGGGAATGAAGTGAACCCTCGACTCTTCGTATTTCTCTTTGAATCTCTAAACCATAGTTTCCTTTTATAGAGACAGTAACTCGGATCGGAAACCGAGGTCAAAATTTCAATCACTTATGTTAAGGAAACCTTGTTAAAGGATACTTAATCATCTGTCTCCAAGTAACTGGGCGGGCGTCCCGAAGCATACTCCATCCTTTTCAAGCTGTCCGACAATTACCTTTAGTAATAAAATAATTCCTTTTTTTTTGATTCAAAGGTCTTATTTGCTTTCTTTTTAGCACTTTTTTATTACTAGTAATAATTGTCGGACAACTCCTTTATTTATATATTTAATGCAATATATTAAGTGATAAAGATAAATAAATATGTTCAATAGCTAAAACCAAAAAAATGTAGCAATGAGGTATTCAAAATGACTAGTCATGATTTAAAAGGAAAAATTATGTTTACTATATGCATATTTTTAATGATTATTTTTAACTATTATTATATGAATCCCAATAACAATTGTGCTCCTTGTGCATTATGGCTAGGTTTTTTAATGGGGATTTTTGTAGTTCTTTCTCATGTTTACAGGATAACAGGTAAATTCAAAATTTGAACTTCATTAGTACATAGGCAGAAAAAAACTGTAAATTTGATTTTTTTAATATTTGTAACTCGTATAAAGGGTAATATGCAGCTTTATTTTTATAGCTGCATTTTCATAAAACAAACGTAGGCTGAGAGGGTATTTTTGTAACTTACAGCATTTTCTGGCTTGAATAGACTACTACCATCCACTCCTACGGCTCTCCGGCAATTTAACTGTTACAGCTTTGCCATCGCATAGTCTGGCAATTTTCTACGAGCTTACGATCTGTAGAGAGCAGAGGGATATTTGGTTCTTGGCCTATAAATTAGTGTTGTGGGGGCTCAGAGAAGTGTATTTGAATGTCGGAATTGATGTTGCTAAGAATGTACATGAAGCCTGTATATTGACTGAAAGTGCAGGTAGTTTTTTCTTTTTTTCGACTTCCTGTATGGTCTTTTTTATCATGTCTTTAGTGATGAAGTCAGGCTGTCTTATCATTGCAGTCCATTTCCAGCCACTTTTATCTTGAATATTGAAATCTGCCAGATTTTCAACCCACCAGAATCCTTCAAGAGGCATTACCACATAATCATGCGAGTTCTCTTTTTTAGTGATAAATTTAACTTTATAAGATACTGAAAACAACGTTTATATGGAATCCTGATATTCCTGTGAGGTATTAGGGTCGCCTTTGCCGTCTATCATTAGAAAATTCATTTCAGGAACGTCTACGATTGATACTTCTTTTGCGGATGGATTGTACATTTCTTTATTCTCTTTTTTTAAATCTACTTTCGGCATTTTAGATCACTCCTGATTTTTAACCGCGCTATATTCAAATTAGTCAAAAACAGGCAGTTATTATTGGTTTTTCTTTCTGTGTTTTTCGTAATAATCAGTTGATATGTCTAGAGATTTGTAGAGACTTGCGGTTTAATATTTCTTTAACACTAATACTCAGGCACGTCAAATTTTCATCCATGCCAGATATTTGAATATCCTGGATAATAAGATGGAGATCAAATGGAAATTTATGCTAAAAAGAAGATTAAAAGTCTCACCTATAAATTTAGTTCATAACTGTAGTAGAAAGTAGTAGAAAAGACACTTTACACTAAATTAGAAACTTTCAGCTGGTGTCCACATGTACATAATTTCTCTCAAATACGATTATTTAGAAAGCTTTAAGATTCGAAAATACATATTTTTAATTGCTGTTTGAGGTACTGTCCCTGAAAAATCAGGATTGAAGAGGTCCTGACTGAACTCAGGAAGATATGTCCGCATTTTTATTAATGTCATAATTGTTTTGATTATCAAATCTAAAGCCCAGTGTGACGAGGTTCATTGCCCCACCTATCGTACAAAGGAGTTACAATCATGCGTGACGCGAAACTGATCCGAGTACTTGCAGAATATCTTGCAAAATGCACAGAAATCCATGCAAGGAACGAATCGATACCTGCAGAGAGTCTGGAAAAGTTTATGATCGATATCGTAAGCTGTCTGGAGGTCGGGGGCATTGGTGATGTCGGAAAAGAGCTGGTTCCACTCAAAAAAGCACGTGCAACCATCAGGCTTGCAAGGCGCGAATTTGAGTGGCAGTGCGACAATATAGATAATCCTGAAGACTGGGAAACCTGCCTGCGGAATGCAGTCTCAGGAAATGTATAATTTTTAAAGTTTTCCCTGAAATTCGTGGAATTTCGGGAATATTTCAGGCTTTATCCCTGCAAAACGAGGATTTAAAGGATCTTCACATCTCTCCGGGAATTATCTCAGCTTAAACTCTACAGGCACGTTTCGCAGGCATTCTTGAGTTCAAAACTGTACCTGTTAAAAACATGGGTCAAAATATGGGTCAAAACATGAATTAAAGCGGGGATTAAAAATAGGAATTAAGGACAACCTTTGAGATTATTTATGAAAAGCTGGGGATAATCTAATAATAAGAGACTAAAACAGATTATTCATGAAAAATTGTAAAAATTGGATTGTGGGAGTAATTTCCTGTGACATCGTAATCAAGAGGAAGGCTCTCAAATCCGATTAAACAAGTAAGTGTGCGCATTTTTCAGATTTGTCCAAAGACCCTCACTAATTTTTAGCCTTGAGTAATTCTGGAAACAGAAGAGGCTGAGATTCTCTCTACTCCTAAAGCAGTCATGACCTTTTCCACCCGTAGGTGGAAACACCTTGGAAGTAAGATTCCGCTACAGCAGCTAATATGGACTTTTCAACCCTGGAATACTTTTCAAATACCTGAGTTTCAAAAGGAAATTCACGGAACTGAGGCTTTAACAATTCAAGTTCTCCATATTTGGTAAGGAGAGTGCGGGGTTTGTAGCCGTTTCTACTGGCTTTTCGTGAATCAGTACGCTCATAACGTTGTGCACAAGATTGGAGGAGGGCTTCCTCCTCCATAACAAGATTTAAAAACCAGGTAATTAGCTGACGAATTCCATCTTCCTGATCGACAAGATGATCTTTTATGAATGAGAATAGATTAACCATTGACTCTACATCCTATTTTTTGTGGTGAAGAAAAAGGATATAGAGTCAATCATATTTTCCAGAACTTTCGCTACACTGCCTTATTGTTTTGTTTATTGTTTTGTTTCTCGTTTCGTTTATTGTTTTGTTTATTGTTTTGCTTGAGGAGTGATTCTGGAAGTTCCCCTTAACCTGGTTTCAAGATCTATTGTCTCCATCCAGTCGCGTTCCCATTCTCTATCATGGGAAACGATCAAGAGGGTCCAGTCTTCTCGGGCAAGGAAATAATCTGCAATTTTCTTTTTTAATTTCGCGTCAAGAGCGGAAGTGACTTCGTCAAGCAGGTATATGTTCCTGTTAAGGAGAAGGGCAATGAGGATTCCTATTCGCTGCTTTTCTCCGCCCGAAAGCTCTTGAAAATTCTTCTCAAGAATATCGTCCTCCAGCTCTAGCTCCCTCATAAAAGCCCTCAGTTTTTCATGGTCTAGTTTTTCTTTATTTGCCCTGTAAGAGAAGATCTCATCTAAGAGGCTTTTGACTTTCCCTTCTCCAAGGTCAGTATCCTGTATTATATAAGCAATTTCCTTTCGGGCTTCCCAGCAGATTTTTGAATCAATTATCCGGTTTTTGAAATAGATGGTGCCTTCCGAAGGCTTTGTAAAACCAAGCAGTATTTTTAAGAGGGTGGTTTTTCCTGTTCCGGACTTTCCCCGCAGGAGAATTTTTTGGTTTTTCTTTACGGTCAAGTTGAAGCCTGAGAGTACCTGTCTGTTCTCAAAAGAAATCCCTATGTTTTCGTATTTTATCAGTTCGTTATTTAACGGTTCAGCAGACATGTTCTTAAGATCTTACAATGAGGGTATTAATATTACCTGATTATATTCTAGCCAGATGCTCTCGAGTATTTAATGCGAACTTTATCCAAAAACAAGTAAAGAGAAAGTTTATCATATACTATGTGTTTTCAAGTAATCCAATATCAGCTCAAAAATAATCTGGAATTGATAATTTTCAAAGAGATAGTTCTCAAAGATATGAACTATCATACCTTTTCATGAGGGAAATCGAATGGATTGTAATACTCCAAACAAAAAACTTTCGACCCCAATCAAAGCTGCAAAGATCAACCCCAACATGAGCGTTGACGATCTTGTCAGGGAATACAGAGGCTGTGCCTTTGGAGCAGGCAGGCTGGCTGAGGCCGTAGAAATCTATTATGAAATGCTTGCTTCCAAAAAAACTACGAAATTTTTCGGGCTTGCAGGTGCCATGACTCCTGCAGGCATGAGAAATGTTGTTGCGGATTTAATACGCGACGGCTACATCGATGTGCTTGTCACGACCGGAGCTAATATGGTGCACGACACTGTCGAAGCTCTGGGACTTCACCATTATAAAGGCACAGACTGTACAAACGATATCCAGTTACGGAATGAATGCATTGACAGGATTTATGATGTTTATCTTCCCGATCAGCATTTTGCAAACCTTGAAGAATTTCTACAGGGTGTCTATGCCGGACTTCCTCAGGAAAAACTCTCGATCCGGCAGGTGCTTACTGAGATCGGGAAAAACCTTGATGATGATTCCTCTATCCTGAAAACCGCAGCAGAAATGGGTGTGCCAGTTTATTGTCCTGCCCTTCAGGACTCGGTAATAGGGCTTCAGGCCTGGCTATATAAAGAAGGAAACCCTCTGCATGTTGATGCATTTGCTGATATGCACGAGTTTATAGAGATTTGCTATGCGGCTGAGAGTGCAGGTGCCCTGCTCATTGGTGGAGGGGTTCCCAAGAATTATATTCTCCAGTCCATGCTTGTGACTCCCAAATCTTTTGACTATGCAATCCAATTAACAATGGATCATCCTGAGACTGGCGGCTTGAGTGGGGCAACCCTTGATGAAGCCCAGTCCTGGGGAAAAGTAGGAGAAAACGCAAAAGCCGTAACCGTGTATGCAGATGCGACTATTACTCTCCCGCTTATGGTTGCAGCTGTGCGTACACGTCTTTCAAAGAAGTAATTTCAAAGAAGTGGTTTTATGGAAAAGAAAAGCTGTATGATTCTCGCCCTTGATGTTTCCGACAGGGAAGAAGCGCTTAAAATTGCAGAAGACGTTTCGGAATTCGTGGACGCTATAAAGGTAGGCTATCCTCTAATACTTGCTACCGGACTTGGAATTATCAGGGAGCTTGCCGAGTTTGCTCCTATAATAGCCGATTTCAAAGTTGCCGATATTCCAAATACCAACCGCCTTATCTGTGAGCATGTCTTTGAGGCAGGAACCGATGCAGTAATTGTTCAGGGTTTTACAGGCCGGGACAGCCTTGATGCCTGCATTGAGATTGCTTCCGAATACGGAAAAGATGTGTTCGTGGTAAGTGAAATGAGCCACCCAGGAGGAGCTGAATTCCTCCAGCCTGTCGGAGAAGCAATCGCAAGAATGGCAGCCGAAGCAGGGGCTTTTGGCCTTGTTGCACCCGCGACCAGACCGGAAAGAGTGACAACGATTAGAAAAATTATCGGTAACAAACTTACCATCATCTCGCCTGGAGTCGGCGCTCAGGGAGGAAAAGCGTCTGATGTTATTGCCGCAGGCGCAGACTGGGTAATTGTAGGAAGAGCCATTTACAAAGCAGAGTCACCAAGAGAAGCTGCCCGCAAGATTGCTGCTGAGATTGAGGCTGAATTCGAGCAAGAAAACTGAAAAATATTTTTTAAGACATATTTCGTATCTTCATATTTTTTTCTTTTTTTCTGAAAGATATTTCTTATATTAACTGCATGTATTATCTGAATATCAATTAGTAGTGCCTGTGATGAAAAATTATGCTGATTTCGTGATGAGCCCTATGAGTTCTGAGGCACGAAAATTGTCCCGTATCTGATTAGGATAAAAGCTAAAACATGTATCGAAGAAGTAGCGTCTAAATCCCCTAATTCTCAAAAAAGATCAAAACATGTGTAATTATATACTAAAAATTCATAGCTATTTATGGGAATTCGCTCACCCCTATTAAATCCCACATTCCAGGCTCGGAGAGAACTTTTCCAGATAGTTACTCTCCATGACCAGCTTTTAATCTCCATTTAAAAAACGGAAACATTTTCTCGCTACTGGCATCCACTTTTGAATTTTGGTATCATCTCTTTCTGATTATTATTAGGTTGCAATCATTATTCTAACTAGTTTTCTGGATTTATTTGTTCTTTTTTCCCTTTGGTCTTCATTTTTTCACTTTCTCTCCTTTTCCTTTCATTTTAATTTTTTCATCTGATTTTTCAGGTAAGAAGATGTTTAAAGGAAGCGTTTTTAATTCAGCAGGATAAATTACTGGGACAGGTGAACTGGATATGAAAATAGCAGTGTGCGGAAAAGGAGGAAGCGGAAAAAGTACGATTTCGGCGCTCCTGGCAAAGGAAATGGCAAAAACTAAAAACGTGCTTGTGCTCGACATTGACGAGTCCAATTACGGTCTTCACAGCCAGCTAGGAACGGCGGCCCCTAAGGATCTTATGGAATATTTTGGAGGAAAAACAGGCTTTAAGGAAAAACAAAGGACTGCTCCCAAAAAAACGCAGTTCTTGGGACTTGCAGCCAGTGGGAGTACTTCAGGTCAGCCAGCTCAACAGCAGTCCCGCCTTTTCGAGAAGAGATGGAGTTTTTCCGACCTCCCGCCGGAATTTGTGGAAGAAAAGGACGGAGTCAAGCTGATGGCAGTTGGCAAAATCCATGATTTTGGGGAGGGCTGCGCGTGTCCAATGGGAGCTCTGACAAGGGAATTTCTTGAAAACCTTGACCTTGGTAAGGATGATCTTGTAATCGTGGATACCGAAGCCGGCACTGAGCACTTCGGGCGCGGGGTTGATAAGGACTTTGACCTTATTCTTGTTGTTATTGACCCTTCCTACGAGTCCCTCAAGCTTTCAAATAAATTTGATGAATTTGGCGCTCAGTGTGGGTGCAAGGTTTACTTTGTGCTTAATAAAGTTGAACCGGACATAAGGGAAGAGATGCTAGCGTCGGTAAATTGCGCAAATGTCGTGGCTGAAATTCCGGAAAGAAGAGAAATTTTTAAAACGTCTCTTAAGGGCAAAGAACTTGATTTCGAGCTGGATGAAATCAAGAAGCTTGTAGAGTTTCTGGAGAAAAATGGAGTTATTAATTGAATTATTTATTCTTGAGCTGGGCAGCAAGCTAACTTATACCAGCTTTTAAATCTATTTTTGTGTTCTCTCAAAAACTGTAAACTTTCATCGTTTCTTATTTTTCCCTGCAGGTTAATTGATTGTACAAGAGGAGAACTTCAGGGTACTTATCCGAAAGTATATTATTGATCGTGTTATTTGATAATGTAAAAGTTTTACCTGGTTTCGGACAGCAGGTATGGTTTGCTGAACTGTCCTTATAGAACTTCAGATTCGCTGTCACCAATCGAGTAAATTATCTAAATTTGCAGATACTAATCAATATGAATATATTTAATCTGTTATCGTAACGGTATTTTCCTGTATCAGTACTGGAGATAATAATTATGACAATGCGTGAGTACATGCTTGGAAACGTGGCAATTGCCCGCGGGCTTCTTGAAGGCGGCGTGCAGGTTATTGCAGGCTATCCCGGAACTCCGTCTTCGGAGATTATAGATACGCTTGCAGCCCGAAAAGACCGGGATTACTATGTAGAATGGTCGGTTAACGAAAAAGTTGCAATGGAGGTTGCAGTCGGAGCTGCCTGGACAGGCGTTCGTTCTGTAGTAACAATGAAACATGTCGGGCTAAACGTTGCAGCCGATCCCTTTATGACTCTAGCGTACGCAGGGACAAAGGGTGGTCTGATTGTAATCGCGGCTGATGACCCATCGTGCCACTCATCCCAGAATGAACAGGATACGCGGCGCTATGCCCAGTTTGCCCTTGTGCCCTGTTTTGATCCCGCGACTCCCCAGGAAGCAAAGGATATGCTACCCTATGCTTTTGAGTTCTCTGAAAAGTTTGAAGTTCCTGTGATCTTCAGGCCCACCACCCGGATTTCGCACGGAAAGTCAGATATCGAGCTAGGAGAAATACCCGTAGAAAAACCGGCTCCTAGTTTTGAAAAACTTTTGGACCGCTGGGTCATGCTTCCGAAGAACGCACGCCCACGCCATACACATCTTCTTTCTATCCAGCAGTCCATTGAGGATGCTCTTGCCGAATCTCCATGGAACTCCCTTGAGCTGAAATCCGATGCAAAATTCGGAGTAATAGGTGCAGGCATTGCCTCAGTGTATGCAAAAGAAGCACTTGTGGAGCTTGGACTTGAAGTTTCGTACCTTAAGATTGGAACGTATCCGGTTCCGAGAAAACTGATTCTCGAGCTGCTTGAAACCGTAGACACCGTACTTGTGTTTGAGGAACTTGAGCCTATCGTGGAAGAACAGGTAAAGATGATTGCACAGGAAGCCGGGATTGAGGTTTCGGTGCTTGGGAAAACTAATGGTTTTGTGCCAAGGGAAGGCGAACTGAATGTAAGTGCTTTCCTTGAAACTCTTAAGAAAACCTTTGACCTCGAGACCGAATCTGAAACATCAGGCACATCTCTTGAGCTTGCTCCTCGCCCACCTGCTCTTTGTGCGGGCTGTTCTCACAGGGCAACTTTCTACTCAATGAAAAAGGTCTTTGGAAAAGATGCGATTTACCCCAGCGATATTGGTTGTTACACCCTCGGAATCCAGAGTGGTACTGTTGAGACCACACTCTGCATGGGCTCAAGCATCAGCGTTGCTTCAGGGCTTTACCATGCAGGGGAAAAGCGGCCGATCTGCTGTTCTATAGGGGATTCAACCTTTTTCCATTCAGGCATGAACTCACTCCTGAATGCAATTGTTAATAAAGCGAATATTACGGTTACTATTCTGGACAACCGTATTACTGCCATGACCGGACACCAGCCAAATCCGGGAGTCGGGTATACGGCAACAGGAGAGCCAACCGTACAGGTTTCACTTGAAAAGCTCTGCAAAGCAATGGGTGCAGAATTTGTATCGGTTGTCGACCCTTATAAGCTTGAGGAGACTCAGGAAGCTTTCAAGGCAGCAAAGGAATTTGAAGGCGTATCTGTGGTTATTTCCAGGCAACCCTGCGTGATTTCAGGAAAAAGGGCAGGTATACGTCGGGCTCCATATGTTGTTGACCCTGAGAAATGCGAAGGCTGCAAGCAGTGTGTTAAGTTCGGCTGTCCTGCAATTGAGTTTAACGAGAATAACGAATGTGCTGTAATTACGGCCCTTTGCAGTGGGTGCGGAGTTTGTGCCCAGATCTGTAAGTTTGATGCGATTCAGGAGGTGAAGCGATGAGCCCGGCTGAGCAAAATAAATTAGACCTCCTTATTACAGGTGTTGGAGGACAGGGTGCAATTCTTGCCTCGGACATTATAGGAAAAGCCGCAGTTACTGCAGGACTTCCCATCAGGGCTGCGGAAACTCACGGAATGGCACAGCGTGGAGGTTCGGTTGTAAACCATATTCGGGTTGGAAATGACTATGGGTCCATGATCCCGAAAAAAGGTGCAGACCTTCTGCTTGCTCTTGAGCCCATGGAAGCAGTCAGGTACCTGGATTTCCTGAAGGACGGCGGAATTGTTATAATGAATACGCAACCCATAATTCCTGTAACTGTTACCTCAGGCCTTACGAAATATCCGGAAGTCTCAGACATTCTTGATTTTCTTTCGGAAAAATACATAGTCAAAGCCTTTAATGCAGATGATCTGGCTTACGAAGCTGGGAACAGGCTTGCAATGAATGTCGTAATGGTGGGAGCAGTCTCAGGCTATCTGCCGATTCCTAAAGAAACCCTGCTTGAAAGTGTTAAAGCCCTTGTGCCGCAGAAAACAATTGAAGTGAATCTCAGGGCTTTTGAAGCGGGAAGACAAAAAGTAGAGGAAAGTTAAATCTTTCCTTTTACTCCTTTATAATAAAGAAATTGCTATCGTATTTTATGTCACCTGGACAGATGTATTAATTTCACAGCTACTCGTTGTAAATCTCGTTTATTCTTTTAGGATTTGCACAGTTGAACTAAAAATCAACAGTATTAGACCGTTAACTGTCTAAAACGCGACATTAATCCACAGTCTTTTCATTAATTGATTTTGTTACTTAAGTTCGTAAGTCCTATTTCTTTTATAGATCCTACATTCCGCAGTATTTTTTTGAAAATCAATATTTTTCATGATAGCGTTTTTGGAACAGAGTAAATAATTTGGATTTTTAATGGTATTTGGTGAAAAATTGAATGATATCGTTTTTGGTCTCTAAATACACCACATCGTTGCTTTTACCTACTGCATAAAAGTCCAATAAATCTACATTTGATTGAAAATCGATAGCAGTAAAAATATGAATTTACGAAAATTTACTGCGGAAAGTGGGATAGATTCCAGCAAATTGCTAATATCCTTATTACAGCTCGCTTCAAAAATAAAAGGGTTCTTCATTAAATTATATGCACAAACAGAACACAGTTGCCCACAATTTTCGAAATTCCTGTTAATTAATGCGGAACTAGGAGTAGCAATTCGCTACATTTAAGAACTAAAGTTTCTAAGAATACTTTTTTATACTAATACGTTATTTTTACTTTAAACTATATCATTCTTTTATATAATTTGCAATACCTAGCAGGCGTCTTTAACATTTAGAAAAGAAATTATATTGGTGGAAGGTGTTATTATGTTACTAAGTAGTATGTCATCTAGTATTGTCTCAAGCGCTGCTGCATCGAGTGCAGTAACAATGATCACGACTCCAGGGCTTCCTCAGTATGGGGCTGCAATAGTTGTTGGACTGATAGCTCTTCTCTCCCTGAAAGAGGTTTTTTCAGCATCTGAAACGTGGAATAAATACCTTAACAATTCCTTTAATATGGCAATTATTCCTTTGTTCTTCAGCTTTATGGCAATTGTAGTTTTTAATGTTATAGCGATTATCAGACCCTGATAACAGCTTTTATAGAGAATTCTATTATTTTTTATTTTTTTATTACCAGTTAATTTTTTATTTTTTACTTTTTTGGATATTTTCCTATCAAAAAGCATGCTTTTATTTAATCCAAATAATTTTTGTGTCTATTACAGCTATCTATAATCAACGCCAATTCTAATCTCCAGTGTGCCAATCTTCTATAAACTTAAAATATTATAGGGTCCTTCCAAATCAGTACTAAAACTAAGGGCATACAATGCTTATTTTAGATGATTGGTATGCATTTAGAGTTTCCCCAATTAAGGTACACTCTAAAAATCAATTTTTTAGATAAACAATCTATAATACTCTTTTAAATCAAGAAAAAATTGAGATAAATACTTTATTCTTTTACAATTTATATTTATTTACAAATAAGGCATGTGATGTCATTTTCATCCATACAAAATTCAATGTTAAAAGTAAGGAAAAACCAACGTTTAATTTACCAATTAAAGTACTTAAGTAATTTAAACAGCAAATAGATCATTTAATGAATGTACCTTAACTGTGGGAGGGCTGACACTACATTATATTTGGCAAATAAGGTTTAATATTCCTTAAAAACTAATCATTTTTCAAGGGGTCTAAAAATATTAAGAATTTATGGGATAGAAAATTCCATATCCAAAGATTTATTTTCCATCACATACAAAAATTTGATTTTAAATTTACAGTAAATTCGTGACGCTGACAATAGCTAAATACTTACACTGATTTTAAGAAAGTCTCAGAATATTGTCCAGCTACTTAGATAATGGGGAAAAATCCCAAAAAGGAATACATTGACTAAGCCGTGCAGAACAACAACAAAAGGCAGACTTCTTGTCTTGTAGAAAGCGAAGCCCATGAAAAGTCCTACAAAACCTGTATATAATACTTCATGGAAGGTGCCGTATCCCGAGTGCATGAGACCGAATAAGAGCCCTGCAATTAACACCGCTTCTTTCACACCAAGTGCATCTTCGAGCCTGGTCTGGAGGAGTGACCTGAAAATAATTTCCTCAACTAAACCTACTAAGAACACCATTATAAAAGTGAGTATAAGCAGGTTTACGATAGAAAGTTCCTTAATAAGGTAGCCTGGATGGATGGTCAGGTATTCTCCAAGCCCAAGCAGAAAGCCTAGAGGAATTGAAAGGATAATATAAGCCGGAAGATTCTTTGCAGTAATCCCTATATGCTCAAAAGAGGAACGTTGATTAATTACTATAATTGCCAGGGGAACTAAAAGAGGGGCGTAAACGAAAACGAAGGTATAAAGAGTGGTATTAAAAAACACAGGCATAGAAAGATTTACTAATCTAAGGATAGGGAGAAGCATTAGAGCCTGGTAAATTCTGTATACTTTGAGATCCTTTATGACTATATCGGAAAGAGATAACGCAATTAAAACTCCGATATGTATCCAGATAGCGAGTTTCATTTTGCCTGCAAAGATAAGAAGTTCGGCTATGCCTATACATACAACAGGTATTGCGGTAAAGAGCCTGATTCTTGTGGCCTCGTACTCTTCCTGGTTTAATTTTTCAAGCCCTAGTGTTTTCCAGATCTTATGCAAATCGGGAGCTTGCGGAGGCCTTTTGATCATTTCTTGCTCTTTAGAGGCCATACGTCGATACATTAAAAGAATCAGAAGTGCGGCTCCGATTCCTCCAAAAGTGTAAATAAGGTCGACATATTGTTCGACTTGCTGAAAAGGCCCTGAACCCTCATCAGATAACACAAATTTTGAAAAACCTGGTTCTTCCGAATTGTTAACAGGTATCAGTTTCAAAACATGTCCTGCCTGTGAGGATGAGGAATTATTTAAGTCACTACAACATGCAGGAGAAACTGCCAGTAAAGCCAGACTCAACACTGAAATAATTATTAGAAGATCTAGCTTTTTTTGTTTAGTATGAATAAGTCTTTTTTTCATTGGAACACCTTCTTTCATTCAGGGCGAATTCACTTATATTTGCACAGATCTGCCTGAGATTCCACAACATCTTATAGTGAATAATATATAAAGTTTTGTTTATAGTTTTTTATTTTTAATCACAAGTATTAATTTCTTTAAATTCATATACATAAAAAATCAAATTATCTATCTTATAAATGCTGAAGAGGCTGCCCAACTTAGGACTTACGTACTTGAGGAACAAAATAAATCACGGCAGAGACTGTGAATTGAATCCTGTTTTAAACAGTTAACGGCCTAATGCTGTTGATTTTCCAGTTCAACTACGTAAGCCCTACAACTATTACTATCAGTAAGAAACTAACTCCTTCTTTTTCAATTTAAAGGTGTCAAATTATCCTTTTTCGTAATCTTTTGATCCTGAAATAGAATTATCAAACATCATTAAATAACTGAGTATGTTTCGGGTGTTACGCAGTTTGATTTTTTCAACAGCTTTTCTATGGGATCGATAGATTAGGTTGCATTTCTCTAATTAATTTTTCCAGAAATATTTTTTCATCCTTTTCTGTTAAAATGCGAGGAGTGAAAAAGGAGTCAAGATGAAATTAGAATTATTCAGAGATGCTGAGAAAGCCTGGGATATGGTCTGGATGCCTGCAGGCTGGTAATGATCTTGTTTCCACAGTTATTTTATTGTTTCTATGGTTTTTTATCGATTCTCTAGTTTTTTCTTGTTTCCATATTTATTTTCTTATTTTCTGAGATTATCATCTTATGTCTAGCTACTGGATATTTTTAGAATGTCTAACTCAATGATGATGTTGTATCGTTCTGATAACTGAGTGTTTTGTTAACTGAGTATTGTTTTATTCGCAATACTTTCCATTTTATTATCGCATAATTATATTAACTCACTAACTTTATATATAATAAACTAGTTTAGTATATTTATTAAATAAGATTATATGATTTATATAATCGTTCCTTATAGATTTCAAGTAGAATAATGAAATTTGTATTCCTCTGCCAACTCAAACGAGGGGTGTCGTATTGATTATATGAATTTGTTCTACTTTATATATTAGTGGGCAAAAAAATCAAATGATTATTTAATATTTAATATATTTATTTTATAATTTGTATAGCGTTTTAATTATGTTTAAATAATATTTAGTATCCGCACGGATCAAAATTCCATGATGCCTAATACAGATTTGTAAAAGCTTCTTGCCTAAAAGATATGAAAGTGGCTGTAAGAGAGGGGTAATAATAGATGAGTAATGAGCTGAAGCTGGGCAGCAGCTCGCAGTATATGACTCAAAATGAAAATCTGCGCGCTAAAGACACGGTCCCCCAAAATGTAACTGTGATTCTTCCGGTCTATAATGAGGAAGTTTCAGTAGGTAGCGTGGTTTTACAGGCGAAGGAATTAGCCGATAAAGTAATTGTTATAGATGATGCAAGTTCGGACAATACGATTGAAGTAGCTGAGCTTGCAGGTGCAGAAGTAATTCACAAAGTTGGGCATAGAGGGCCGGACTTTCCATTAACAATGGGTATCCAACATGCCTTAGATTCTGATGTTCTACTGTTTATGGACATCAGTATTTGCCACGATTCCAAGCTAATTCCTGAAATGCTTGAGCCCATTCAAAAAGATGGTTTCGATATGGTAATCGGCACCTGTTTTGTCCAATCAAACCGATTACAGGAAAACGTATCTTTTTTGAATGAGACGCAGACAGAAAATGGACCTATAGGATTTTTTGCTTTTTCTAAACAATGCTTTGAGATACTAAGTTCCTCTGATATTTACATTTCTTCTGCAAGTGCCATTATTTCTTTTGCTGAAAATAATAATCTGAAAGCAAAGCACCTTGATCTTAAAGAAGAGCACACATTCAGCCTTTTTAAAAAGTATCACATCGGAGTTGTAGTGCCTGCATATAATGAGGAAGCTTTGTTAGGCAAAACGATAATGGGAATTCCGGAGTATGTAAGCCGCATTTACATAGTAGATGATTGTAGTTCTGATCGAACTCCTGAGGTGATCAAAAGTCTAAAAGATTCCAGAATAGTTTCCTTAAGGCATGAAGTGAATATGGGAGCTGGAAAGTCCGTTGTTGACGGATATAAAATGGCTCTGAAAGGCAAAATGGACATAGTTGTTGTCATGGATGGCGACAACCAGATGGACCCATCCCAGATGCCTCGTCTTTTAATGCCTATAATAGAGGATAAGGCTGACTACACTAAAGGAAACAGGCTTATTACCAGAAAAGCCAGAGAAGGAATGAGCACCTGGCGGTTCATTGGAAATTCTCTACTCTCACTGCTGACTAAAATCGGAAGCGGTTACTGGGACTTAATGGACCCTCAAAATGGTTATGCTGCTGCATCTCGAAAAGCTCTGGAAACAATCGATCTTGATTCCGTATACACATATTATGGCTACTTAAATGATATACTAATTAAACTCAATGCATACGGCATGAGAGTAACTGATGTTGTAATCCCTGCTCGTTATGGAAATGAAAAATCCTCTATAAATTATCGTAAATATATCTTAAAAGTTGCTCCCATGCTCTTTAAAGGATTTCTCTGGAGGCTGAAAACCAAATATATACTTTTGAGCTTCCACCCACTGGTGTTTTTCTATACTGCCAGCATGATCCTTTTGCCCTGTGGACTGCTTTTTGATTTCTGGATATTGTTACAAAAATTGATTCACAATTCGGTTTCTCCAAACTATCCGCTGTTGGGCGTATTTGTTACTTTGATGGGTATGCAGTTGTTGCTTTTTGCAATGTTCTTTGACATGCAGTCGGATATCAGCAAGAAATTGGATCGTAGCTTTTAATAGTTGATAATTGTGACATAGCATTATAATATGAAGGTGTTGTTGGAAAAAATAAACAGTGTAGGACTTACGCACTTGAGAACCAAAATCAATTACGACAAAGACTGTGGATTAAAGTCACATTTTAGATAATTAACGGTTTGATGCTATCGATTTTTTAGTTCGATTGCAAGTTCTACAGTGATAAAACGTGTATAAAATTTATAGAGTTAAGCTAATTGAGTTACATCTTGCCATATCACTTCTAAGAGATTATGTACTGTAGACATCAATGTAAATGAAAATTGCATGGATCCTCTAGAAAATGAGAAACTCACATACTTGACGTAAAGGATGACGATACTCAGAAAACATGTTACATGAATGAGTCTATCTCGAAACCAATTTTGCTCTTAACGATAAGAGTTTTCAGAAAAAATTCCGTGATCAAAAGCTGCATTGACTATTCAAATACTAGATTTACAGAACCAATTTTTGAGTTTCGGGATCAGTTCAACATTAATATTTAAATTTAAATTAAGCCTTTATGAAAAGTATTGCAATATTTAAATATTATCACATTTTTGGGATGAGAATTTGAGAATAATGATTGATATGGGACACCCTGCACACGTTCATCTTTTCAAGAATGTCATATGGAAACTTAATAAAAAAGGCCATCGTGTTTTGGTCACAGCTAGAAATAAGGAAGTTACCATAGATTTGCTCAAGGCATATAATTTTGAATATGTCTCAGTAGGTGAAATTGGGAGTAGTAAAGTTGATTTGGTACGTGAATGGATAAATAGAGATTATGAAATACTGAAAATTGCAAGTAAGTTTAACCCAGATATTCTAATGGGGATGTCAAATCCATGTGTAGCGCATGCGTCTTGGATTCTCAGAAAAAAAGCTATATTGCTGGATGATTCGGAGGTTACTGCGTTTAGTCATAAAATAACATATCCATTTGCAAATGTAATTTGTACTCCATCTCTTTACAAAAAGGATCTTGGCAAAAAACAAGTTAGGTACGACGGTTATCATGAATTGGCATACCTTCACCCAAATTATTTTACCCCTGATCCATCTGTGTTAGAATCTTTTGGGTTCAAAGAAAGTGATAAATATGTAATTTTAAGGTTTGTGTCTTGGGGTGCCAATCACGATATTGGAAATAAGGGTTTGAGTCTGGAGGATAAAAGAAAAGTTGTGCATGAGATTGAAAAATACGGGAAAGTACTTATTACTTCGGAAAAGCCATTGCCAGATGATTTGGAAAAATACAGAATTTCGACAGCACCGGAGAGAATGCATGATCTATTGTTTTATGCTCAGATGTTTTTTGGTGATAGCCAAACAATGACAACTGAAGCTGCAATTCTCGGTACTCCAGCCATAAGATGCAATTCATTTGTTGGTGAAAACGATATGTCAAATTTCAAAGAACTTGAAAATAAATACGGACTGATTTTTAACTTCAATGATCCTGAAAAAGCTTTGAAAAAGGCAGTTGAATTGCTTCATAAACCTGGCATAAAGGAAGAATGGTTTAGTAAAAAGGAACGGTTATTGAAGGACAAAATTGATGTTACTGGATTTCTAGCATGGTTTATAGAAAATTACCCTCAGAGCTTTAATGTAATGAAAGATAATCCAGATTTTCAATATCAATTTAAAATGGTGTAACTATGAGAATTGCAAGTATTGTTGGAGTCAGACCTCAATTTGTTAAAGCTTCTGTAGTTTCAAGAGAATTAAGAAAAAAGAATGAAGAAATTCTGATTCATACGGGGCAGCACTATGATTATCAGATGAATAAACTTTTTTTTGAGGAGCTTAACATTCCCGAGCCTGAATATCATCTTGATATTGGTTCTGGATCTCACGGATATCAAACAGGTGAGATGCTAAAGAAGATCGAAGAAGTTTTAATCAAAGAAAAGCCTGATCTCGTCCTTACCTACGGTGATACCAATTCAACACTTGCAGGAGCTCTTGCCGCATCAAAGCTACATATCAAAACTGCGCATGTTGAGTCTGGTCTCCGAAGCTTCGATAAGGCGATGCCAGAAGAGATCAATAGAATCGTAACAGACCACTGCTCTGATATATTATTTTGCCCAACAGAAAATGCGGTTGAAAATTTAAAAAACGAAGGCATAACAAAAAATGTTTATTTAACCGGAGATGTGATGGTTGATTCTCTATTGTATAACAGGAAGATTGCAGAAGATAAATCTACTATTCTAAATGATTTAGGCCTACAAAGCAAAGGGTACCTTGTGGCCACAATTCATAGAGCCAGCAATACAGATAATGAAGAAAATTTGAAAAATATTGTAAATGCTTTTTCCGAATTAAAGGAAACTATTGTATTTCCATTACATCCCAGGACGGATAAATTTTTGAAAAAATATGGACTCTATGATAGATTGAAATCATCTGTTATTTTAATAGAGCCTTTGGGTTTTTTTGAGTTCATAAAGCTGATGAATAATGCAAAGATGATACTTACCGATTCAGGTGGTGTGCAAAAAGAGGCTTATGTACTCAAAGTTCCTTGCATCACATTGAGGGAGAACACTGAATGGATTGAAACTGTCAACGATGAATGGAACGTTCTTGTTGGAACTAACAAGGAAAAGATTGTCAAAATGGTAAAGGAATTTCGACCTTTTTTAGAGAAACATAGAGATAGATTCGGGAATGGAGATGCAAGTAAGAATATCTTATTAATTATTGATTGTCTCAAAAAACAAGAGGTCAATTTATGACATCCCAAAAAATAATCTGGGATTCTATTGAATCTCTTCACAAGTGGGTAAAAGATCAAGCCTACTATGGTTGGGATCCTTATGACGCTCTGAATAGTAAATTTATCCTAAAACTATGTATGGGGTCACCATCTTTAGAGATATTGGCTACCCAGATTAATAAATATTCTATAGTCAATTTTCGGCCGCTTCTGAGGGTGGAAAAGGGAATTGATGTAAAAGGTATGGCACTCTTTGCCCAAGCATATTCAAAGATGTATACTTTAACAGCTGATGAAAATTACAAAAATGATCTATTAAATTGTATGTTGTTCCTGAAAGAAAAATCACTTGTATCTATTTATGGCCATGATTGTTGGGCTGGTCATTATTATAATTTTCGAAATTCTGACAAAAGTATACTATCTCCTAATATACCAGATGTGATTACTACTTCTAATGTCATTAAAGCCGCTGTAGAAAGTTATAAAGTTCTTAAAAGGAATGATTTGATAAAAATGGCAAGGAGTGGGTACGAGTTTTTAACTAATTCTCTTTTACATGAATCAAAGGATGGATATTTTTATCTTGATTATGATTCTTCAAGTGATGGTAAAATTGTAATTAATGCTTCTGCTGAAGGTTTGTCTGCAATATGTAAACTTATGCATTTGTTTGATGATAAAAATTTGAAAGAAACGTCTTACAATCTTGCTGAGTTTTTAATAACAAATCAAAATACTGATGGTTCCTGGATATATAGCAAATACAACAATGGGAAAATTCGGATTCAGTTAGATTTTCACCAAGGTTTTATTATTAATTCCTTATTGGAATATCTTCCTTTTGCTGCTTTGAACCAAAAAGACCGAATAATTTCATCCATTAAAAATGGTGCCAAATTTTATAAAGAAAAACAGTTTTTTGAGGATGGAACGTGTCATTTTAGATATCCTCAAAAATATCCAATTGATATCCACAATCAGGCACAGGGTATAATCACTTTTAGTAAACTAGCTCCTTTTAATAACGAATTTTCAAATTTTTCTCTAAAAATTGCTTTATGGACAATTTTAAATATGCAAAATAGAGCTGGTTACTTTTATTATCAAAAGTATAGAATTTTTAGAAATAACATTCCTCATATAAGATGGGGACAGGCTTGGATGATGTTAGCTTTAGCTACTTATTTAGAAGTAAAGGAGGAGCAAAAATGATTCGAGTGTTTATGTGTGGTCCAATATCATCATCAGGAGGAGTCTCAACACACACAAAGTATATAACGAAATGTTTATCTAAATTAGGAGTAAAGGTTACTCTCTATAACTTCATTTCAGAAAATAAATATTTATTTAAAAGTATATCTTTAGATAAATTTTATCGACGCACGATTGGTCTCTTTTATACTTCAGTTAGTCACAGAAAAGAATATGATGTACTTCATGTTCAAGCTTCTGGAGGTATCTTCAGTTTCATTTCCTCTATAACAGCATCTATTGTGTCAAAGATTACAAACAAAAAGTTAGTTGTAACCTTTCATCACTCAAAGACGGAAGAATTTGTAAAAAAATATAAATCTTTGTTTAATTTTGTACTAAGAAATACTAATGTTATGGTTTTAGTTTCAAATAAACAAAAGGACTTCATTTCTAAAATGTTCCCAAAAGATTCCCATAAATTAATTGTGATTCCAAACGGCTATGATTCAACTTTATTTTTTCCTCGTGATGCTAATGAGTGTAGAAAAGTTTTAAACATACCTATAAATAAAAAAGTAGTATTTAATGTTTCGAATTTAGTTGAAATAAAAGGTCATAGATATCTTATAGAAGCAATAGGTGATATTGTTAAGAAGAGATCGGATATTTATTGTATTATTGGAGGAAGAGGTTATTTAAAAGAAGAGTTAGAACAGCAAATAAGAGAGTCTAAACTAGAGAACTATGTAAAACTAGTTGGCTGGATCCGAGACGAAGATGTTCCTATTTATATAAACGCTAGTGATTTATTTGTCCTTCCTAGTTTGGGTGAAGGAAATCCTATTGTCATGTTTGAAGCAATAGGTTGTGGAAGACAATTTATTGGAACGAAAGTAGGTGGTATCCCAGAGGTTATAACGTCTGAAGATTATGGCCTTTTGGTTGAGCCTGGTAATTCGCAAGCACTAGCTGAGAAAATAGAAAGTGCTCTATATAATAACGAAAAAAATAAAAAAAATATCAAAAATGTAGAGCAGTATCGGTGGGACAATGTTGCAGAACAAACAAAACAAATTTATTGCAAATTAGAATTGTGAATTTACCTTCTAATTTTTTATTGAAAATATTAAATAATTTAGTCTCTGTTATCTCCAAGTTTATATCTGTAGGACTTACGCGGTTGAGTATTTTTTTTCTACAAATTGTATTAAAGTATTACAGTTGATAAATTATAAAAACATAATTAAAAAACCTGTGAAGTTATATGAAATAAGCCTGCCTAAATGCACTGAACTTGATTACATTAACTTTCTCATCCTATATTTGCAGTAGTTCCGAATAACTCAAGTTCCGAATAATGAATTTGGAACATTAGTAACTAATTATAATTACCCGAAAAAAAGTTTTATTAGATCATGGAATTCATTTTTAATGCCAACAAAAAACGATTCCATGACCTTAGATACAGCCAGCTTGCTGGCTGTATCTTCTGAATTGATTAGCAAATATAATATAATAACTTTGCCAGAATCTGCAAATTATAAATGTCAGGACACTTTAAACATATTGTTGCATGCCGCAACATTCTCTACAAATTCTCTTGAATCTGCAAGTAATGATCTGCAAAGAAAAAATCCTGACTTAAGAATACCTTCAGCAGATACTATTTTCAATTACATCAACGAAAATAAAATTGAAGATATTCTTTCCTCCTTTAGAAAAATGAATCTTGAGCTTTTCAAGATGATGAAACTTGAAAACAAGATTCACGATATAGCTATTGATTTTCATGACATTTCCTATTATGGAGATAAAAATACTCCTGGTATTAGGGGAATAAAACTAAAGAATGGTAGTTCATGGGGTAAATCGTTCTGTACTCTTGATATAACGCACTTTCCGCAGTAAATTTTCGTAAATTCATATTTTTCAGATCATGTACTTACTTCTTATAAAATCCCATTCAATTTCACCTTGATGACTCTCTCCCAGCTCTGAATCCACAACTCATCTTGGTCATTATGGCCTTATTGCTGGCGTATTTGACGAACTTGAAATTTCAGATTTGATTGACACTCTTCTTCCTAAGAAAAGTGGCCATAACATTTCTCATTCTACTGTTCTTAAGGCAATGTGCATTAACGGTTTAGGATTTACTGAACGTCGTCTTTACCTATTTTCTGCTTTCTTTGAAAACTTGCCCACTGAAAGGTTACTGGGAGAAGGTGTTCTCCCAGAACACCTTAATGATGACGTTTTTGGCAGAACTCTGGACAAAATCCAGGAATATGGAGCAACCGAACTCTTCAATCATATAATTCTGCAAGCTATGAAACACGTTCCTATTAATCCTCGTTTTTGTCATTCAGATACTACAAATTTCAGTGTTTATGGTGACTATGACCATAATGATAACGGCAAAACTATCAACATTACTTATGGTCATCCTAAAGACAAGAGAGTAGACTTACTTCGTTTTTCTATTTATATGGTTACTGACCAGAAAGGAATTCCTCTGTTTGTGAGAGCATTAGATGGTAACAGTTCCGATAAGAAAGTTCTCATCAAAACCATAAAGGAAGTAACACAGAACCTGAATCTTGATCAGAGAGTCTACCACATTGCAGACAGTGCATTTTATACTGAAGATAATGTCAAAGAGATAGGAAATAATGCTTTTTTCATCTCGAGAGTACCTGCAACCATCAATGAATCAAAGGAATTATTGATGACAGACTTAATTCTGGAAACATGCTCTGATGAACGTTATTCTTGTTCTGCTGTAAAATCCTGTTATGGTGGAGTAGAACAGTTATGGGTTGTATTCTGTTCAGAGGAAATGAAAAAGAAGGAAGAGAAGAAATTTGATGAAAAGATTCTTAAAGAGCTTGACGCAGCAGAAAAGTCTCTTAAAAAGCTTTCTAATCATGAGTTTGCTTGTGAAGCAGACGCAAGAATGGCTGCTGAACAATAGTTGAAAGAGAATGAACTGTATGAATTCCAGAAACTTGAGATACAAACTAAGTCACACAGACTTGAAAACAAGAAAGGAAGACCAGGGAAAGGTGAAGATGTACAGACTTTTTGCCTGATAGAAGCAGAGATAAAACACGATCAGGAGAAAGTACAGGAAAAAAGAACAAAGTTAGGAAGGTTCATTCTTGCAACCAATGATCTGGAGTTGACTCCAGATCAACTCCTAAAGTACTATAAAGAACAGGGAACAGTTGAAAGAGAGTTCAGGTTCCTTAAAGATAAGAGTTTCAGAGTGTCTTAAGGTGTACCTGAAAAAAAGTCCAGAATAGAAGCGCTTGCGATGGTAATGGTTCTATGCTGGTTATTGTATTCAATAGCTGAGTGGAAACTGAGAACAAGATTGGAAGAAGCAAAAGAAGCTATCAGAAACCAGGTTAAGAAGAAAACACAGACTCCGACAATGAAATGGGTATTCTTTCAGTTCAGGAGAATAACGGAGTTAGAGATCGAAATTGAGGGAAAGAGGATAAAGAAGGTATTAAATCTGGACGAAGAAACAATTAAAGTGCTGAGATTGATGGGAGAAAAATACGAAAAATATTATATGTGAAAAAATACTGCGGAAAGTAGGATATAATTGGAACTTCTCACTTAACACTTGACGTAATAGACATCAATAGTTTGAACAAGAATTATTCTCTTTTAATCGAATCTTTATTCAAAAGACTTCAAACGATAGGTGTAAAAACAGGAACAGTATACCTTGATAGAGAATTTTTTAACACTGATGTGATTCCAAAATTGGATGAACTTAAAGTCAATTTTGTTATAGCAGTTAAATCGACTCAGGTTATCAATAGAGAACTTAAAAATCATCAAAAAGAGTATGGAAATACTTCGACTATTTTTGAATATCAATTTCAGAAAGGAGGACCTTCTTTTAATGTTGTGGCAATATATAATGATGAAAAGAAAAAGTATCTTCTGTTTGCTACAAACAAAAAAGCAGAATCAATTGAGAAATTTGAAAAGATGATTCCTGAAGAATATAGAAAACGATGGAATATAGAAACTGGATATAGAGTGAAAAACGAGTTCAAGATACGATCATGTACAAAATCTCCAGTAGCGAGATTATTGTTCTTTATTATTCAATGTATAATGTACAATGTGCTAAATATGCTAAAGTCAGTTCTAAAAATTACAGCTTATGAGCTAAAATCATTAATAAATGAAGATATAAACAAAGTTGTAAGATATGGACTAAAGTCGCTGAATTTTATTCCTGTTAGTGTGTTACTGGATTGTTTGAGATGGGTCAATGAAGAAAGAAATCGAGTGCTACGCACTCGATTAACTATAATATAACTTATCTCAAATTAAAGTTTAAGAACCTAATAGCGTATGCTATAAAATTACTCAATGTGATCTGATTTTTTGAAAAATGTAAGTGAAAGTTATAGCTTAAGAATTTTAAAATCTGAGCAATAATATAGTCTACTTTGAAAATTAATGGATAAAATGTAAGTTCAGTTTGTTTTTATCATTCGGAAATCAGTCTGATCGGAACTACTGGAGTCAATGAAAGACTTATATGCTAGGACATTATAACTTAATTATTTCCAATTTGTATTCGGTTAAGATATGATTTATCAGAGATGTGTTATTTCGATATATATATATTTGTAGTTGTAAATTCGATAGAAATGTTTACAAAAGCGTTATTTCATAGCTCTTTATAATGGAATCAAAAGCAACGAGGAAAGTATGTTTTTAAAAATTCCTTTTAAGATATTACGTTTAGCAACTGCTTATGTAAGGATAAGGGTAAAAAATATTATTCTCAAATTGAAACTTGTTTTTGGAAAAAATGTGTTCATAGGAAGTAATGTTGTTATAGATCCTGGATACCATTGGTTAATTTCTATTGGTAATAATTCTGCTATTACTAACGGTGTGACTATACTATCTCATGATGGCAGTCTTAGCAGACATACTGGGTATACAAAAATAGGGAAAGTATCGATTGGTTCTAATACTTTTATCGGTGTCAAAAGTATCATTTTACCAGGCGTCAGTATAGGTAATAATGTTATTATTGGGGCGGGGAGTGTTGTTACAAAAGACATACCAGACAATTCAGTTGCTATAGGGAATCCAGCAGTAGTAGTGGGGTCTATTAAGGATTATATTAATAAACATAAAAGAATGATAAGAACATCTGAAGTCTATGAATGTCAATCCTTACTAAAAGATAATATCAGAGATTTTAAGGGAGAGATTGGCTACGTTAAGACAAATTTTGAAAATCATGAGGACCTATAAAATTAGGCACACTACCATGTTGGCTCTTCGCTGTTTTGAATGGGTAATTTAATATAAATATATAAATATAAGTTAGTAATTATTTATTTTATTACTACTGGAGTGCAGAGGGTCACGAATACCCCATTCTTTACAGGCTGTCCGACAATTATCTCAGTTAATTGAGGTTTCTGCTTTGAATATATTAATTATTATATAATATTTTACTACTTTTTTGATTTATGGCGTTTATCAAATCTTCAAAGAATCAAGTTTGGATCTTGCCTCCAGATATTCGAGATCTAATTCCTTCAGATCATATCTGCTACTTGGTTGAGTCTTTTATAGATGAGATGGATCTCAGTGAATTTGAAACAACGTATGACGGTTCTGGACACCCAGCTTATCATCCCTGCATAATGTGTAAAATTTTGATTCAATCTATGCTTGACAGAGTTCGATCATCGCGAGCGATAGCTCGCAATGTCCGAGAAAATGTAGTTTACATGTATTTGGTTGAAAACCTCAACCGGATTTTAGAACAATCAGTGATTTCAGAAAAGAAAATGAAAAATTGATTACAGAACTGTTCAAAAACACAGTTAAAGCAGCTAAAGATCTAGGAGTAATAAGTCTTGAGCAGTTAAGTATTGACGGCTCCATAGTAAAAGCTTCTGCGTCAAAAAATAATGTGGTTTTGGAAGAGGTCTTGAGAGTTATTGGAGAATACGTTAACAATGAATTAAAAAAGGTATTGAAGTAGACAAACTTGAAGATGAACAGTTTGGCAACTGTCGTGGTTACGATCAATTGAATGAAAGTGGAAAATACAAAGTAAAAGCTGTAGTTGCGAAGTATATAAAGCAAGGGTATTGTTAACTAATTATAGCTATCTCTTTATTTCTATGTTTCATCAATAGAAGAACAGAGTACTTTAGCATTTCAATACTCTTCGTATAACATTTTGTCTTTCGTCTCAACCTTGCCAGAAAGTGCCTCAATATGCCGTTATATCCTTCAACTGTATATGTTTCGGCTTTGGATTGAGTATGAATATTTTCTGGAAGAAACTCTGCATATGCTCTCCAGTGATCTGTCATCACTTCTCCAATCTCTTTTTGCTTTAATTTTTCCCATATTAGTTGTCCAGTTTCCGTTCCTCTGCTGCCAAAAGAGCAGTTGATGAATTTTTTTCCTAACTCTATCAACAGCAATCCAGATCCAGAAATATTTTTTTGTTACCGATGTAAGTGTGCATCTCATCCATTTCAACAATAGATATCTCATTTTCGCTTTTTAGGTCCTCCAACTCCTGACCAAATTTCTTTATCCATTTTTGGATAGAAATATGACTTACTCCTAAAAATCGTCCTATTGAGCGAAATCCTAACCCTTCAAGATAGAGTTGCAAAGCCTGTCTCTTAACAGAAGGGGAGCTAGCAGTTGATTTTACCTCTACGGTATAGTTATATCCACAATCATGGCATTTGTAGCGTTGACGTCCAAAAACTATACCATTTTTTTTGTGAGTGGAACTATTACACCTTGGGCAGTTCATATAGAAATATAGGTTCTCATTATACATAACTATAGTTAACTACCAAAGCCAATATTATATGTGAAAAAATACTGCGGAAAGTAGGTAGAATCATTCCAAACTAGTGTTATGATAATTTAATTATTATGCATAATCATTGATATCCTCTCATCAGAACATGATGATTCAAGTTTACTATATGACCAATAACTAAATTTTCTTGACACTAGTATTAAAACTAAGGAAATTTGGAAATACTGAGTTTGGAATAGGTTCAAATATACGCTTTTGCTTCCTTTGTATCGTATATACAATTAAACTTTTGATCTAATGTTGATTCGAAACCAGAACCTATAAAATATAGGGGATGCTTATACCCTCCCATTTGTACAGCACGTGTTTGAAAATCTTTTCTATAAATAATCATCTTTCCCTTTAAAAAATCAACATCTATTTCTTTGTTAATTGTTAATTTATAAGATATTGCATTATCTCTTTTAAGATATGTTCTAAAAGGTCTATTGCATGTTTGTAAATCACTTACAATGACTCCGTTATACGAATTGTTTACTTTTGAAAATAATGCCATTTCAGATTCAGTCCAAAGGAGTTTACTGGTTGTTTCTTTAGCAAAGATCGGTGAATCAGTATTTGCATAGTTAGAAGTCATCATCAAAAAAGTAGATGTTAATAGTAAGATTAAAATGAAACAAATACCTTTTTTAGCATTATTACTAAATATATTTAAAAATTGCAGAATACCATAACCTACAAATGGTATAAATGTAATATATATATAAACTTGCCACCTAAATGGCACAATATTTTTCATTCCAAACAATGGAAAGCAAAACATTATGAAGAATAAAACTGCGTTTGTTAAAATTAGTGAGAATTTAATATTATTTATATGATTTTTTGATAGGCAAACTAGACTTCCAATTGCACCAAAAAAAAGGTAAATTAAAAAACCCAGTATATCGTATAATGTATACAATGAATCTTGAATATTGGATAACGTCATTCGATTTAAAAATTGTGATTCAACATTTAATGATTTCTCTAGTCCAATAATTATAAGATCTAAAAATGGATAGTTTGGATCTGTCCATTTATACACTAAGATAACAATGAACGTTATTATCAGTCCGCAAATACTTAATTTGTTTTTATATATATTTTTCTTACAAACGTGAACATACAAACTTTGCCATATGTAAATATTAATATAAGATATAATTCCAATAAAAGCCGCTACAACATGTGAATTTACAATTAAAATTGTGTTTAATATTGTAAAACTCCTATACGTCATAAGATATTTTTTACTACTTTGTTTAATTAATAACCAAATTAAAAAAGTGTATATTGCAATTCCAAAACTCATTGCTACTATGAAAATTCCCCAGAACAGATGATGTTCTGACATATTTAACAGTAAAGTAGAGAATAATGCAACTCTTTCGTCATTAAATATCTCTTTTATGAATAAGTAAAAGAATATTGAACTTAATACAAGCACTATACTGATAATAAACATTGATTCTTTTATATTCAAATTTTCAATCAAGTTTCCTGTACATGACAGTAAGTGCGCTATTGGATAATGGGTATAGTAATTATCCATACCAGTTTCACTTGGATATATTCCAATTTCTATATGCTTTGTATCTAAAAAACTTTTTATGTATTCGTAATGTGCCCATGAATCATGTCCTACTGGATAAGGTGAGATAAACCACACAGAAGCTCTTACTAGTAGTGAAATGAACATTATTTTAAATAGTAGTATAAGTATAGTAATATTGTTTTTAAAATTTGATGTTAGAATTTTAGAACCTAATGCTGCCACCCCAATAGAGATACTTATGAAGAAAATTAATGATCTGTGATAAAGGTCTGCAGTGTTGTAACTATATATCGCAACTGCTATACATCCCCAGTATAAAATGTCCATGAATTTTGAAACTTTGGTTTCTAAGTTTAAGTTTAATTTATTGTTTGAGTATCTTATAAATTTATCACGGTTTTGTAAATAAACTAAGCAAGTTATTGATATTAAAGGTCCTATAGAGAATATGTAATTGTTGCTATATATTAAATTTAAAAATGTTATAATTAATCCTAGCAAAAAACCAGCAACCGAAAATACCTTATCAATTGTATTAATTTTTTCTTTTTTAATTTTAATAGCAATAAGACTGCAAATAATTATTGTGACTATGATCATGTAAGGTGCTAAATCTTTAAAAAAGTACATTTCCAGACTCCTCTATATCGAAAGATTTTACTTTTTCAATAATTTACATTTAAACTTCTTTATTTTATATTTATATATTTTATTATAAAACATAAGTTTAGTATAAAAGTAAATATTAACGAGAAAGTTGTAGAGCTTGCAGCGCCTATTAGTCCAAACTTTGGAATCAATAAAAAGTTTAATGTTGTGTTTAGTATAGCACAAAGGCCATTAAGTTTAAACGATAAATTTACTTTTCCAATGCTTGCAAATATTGAGCCAACAGACATCCATGGTGCATATATCAGGTATCCAATGGATAATATTAACATCGGTGTATATGCCGGTATAAATTCTTCTGAGAATAGTATGAGAATGATATATTTTCCAAACACAGTTAATAAAATTAAAAATATTATTTCAATCAAAAAAATTTTTATCATTGTATTTTTAACTAATTTTTTGATTTTTGAGTGCTCTTTTTTCTCATGATGTGTAGCTATTGCTGGTGTTGCTACTGTGTTGATGGCGCTTGGAATTAATGTCATACCTTGTATTATAATTACTGCTGTAGCATAGTACCCTACATCGGTTTCACTCATGAAACGACCTATAAGTAAACTGCCAATTTGTGTGTTAATCATGTTAATGGAATTTCCAAGCACCACATAAAATCCGAACCATGTAATTTCTCTCAAGATGTTAACTAATACTATTCTGGAAGGCAAAGAAAATGATCTTCTGATATATAACAGAGATAAAACTCCTATCATCACTGTAGGAACTACAAAACCAATTACTGCTCCTGTAATTCCCATATTCAAGAAAAACACAAAGAAAATTGATACTAGAAAGACGAATGTGTTTTGGAGAATATTTATCGCTGCAAAATGATCCATCTTTCTGAATCCATTCAATGTACCTAATGTGACTTTTTGAATTGCTATAAATGGGAAACAGACTGTTGTTATTTTTAACAATGTTACCATTTCAGGAATATGAAAAAAATTTACAGATATAAACTCAGAAGATGAGTATAATATTATGCCCATTATTGAGCCACTAACTATAGAACCTATAACACCAGAAGAAATATAATCTTTTGTTTTAGATATATTATTTTTATATTTTGCAACAGAGTTTGTCAACGCCGCTCCAAAGCCAAAAGCGGCGAACTGCATTCCAAAAATATAAATTGTAAATACCAATGTATAGGTCCCAAGCCCTTTTGGACCTAATTCTTTACCAAGTACCATTCTTAATAAAAGATGAGCAAGAGATGATGTTACAAGGCTTAAAAATGACCACTGTACATCTCTTATTGTTTTATTGGATCTGTAACTTAGAATATATTGCCTTGCATTTATTAGTTTATTAATGAAAAACATCTTCTTCCTGCCTTTAAAGGGGATAAAATCAAGCGGATAAATTTGTGAAATTTGCAGCTCTCAAAAACTACTATCAAATTCCGTTAAAGGAAATAATAACCCTTAACAATTTAGTTTGAACAGAAGTTAATAACCGAATATGGAATTGAGAAATTATATTATCATCAACGGTTACTGGGGAAGTTTTCCATCCCCGCAGCAAGCTAGCGGGGTATTCGACTGAAATAAAATAATAGTAAATCACGCAGACTCACTTTTGTCTACCTTCTTACAAACCCCCTGTTCGATTTTTCTCAATTTTATATTGTTATTTTTGCTACTCAGGTAGTAGTCCTCTGAGTTTTTTGCTCATAGTTATTTACACAATTTATTAAGGAATGCTTGAAATATAAGTTCAAGTTTTTCCTTCTGGAATTGCTCTATAATTCCATTTCCCCAAATAATCATCAAATACAATTTTCATATTTTCCTTGAAGTTTTCACTTACTTTTTGCTTGTTTCTGTCTTTACAGTCTGTCATTGTAACAGCTTTTTTCATTTTTCTTTCTACAAAACCGTGTTTCTCCAAAAGCTGCTTTACCACATATGGTGATATATCCTAGATTCTGCAGGTCGATATAAGGAATTTGAATATTTCTCTTGATATCGTTTTTGAATATTTGATAAATATACATTAGATTTAAAGTTGATTAACATATGGCTCAACTCCCACGACACATATAAACACTGAATCATTTTTCCATTAAAGTTTAGTATGAGAGATTATGTTTGAATCATATGTAAACTTCACAACTACACACAATAAGGGTTCATCATTTCAAAATCGCCATCAGCAAAAAGTATCGAAAATGAAATGTCGACCTGCCGAATATAGGATATATTCACATCTCTCGATTTAAAAGCATTTGAAATTTCTTTAAATGAAAGGTTTGTCCATTTTATTTCTTCATCCATAGAACTTCCAGCAGTATGATCTTTTAAGATCTCAAAGAAGACTTCATCGATATTTTCCACAGTGTCGATGATTTTCTTTTTACCTCCACCAGGCTTTCGAATTCTGTCATCAGGTGTTTTTATACCATTAGTGATTTCATTAATTCCAGCCATGACAGTTTGGAAATGACAGCCCAGTACACTACTTATATACTTTTGTCCACCATGACCTAACTTAATTGCTTCTATAGCTGCATATCTTCTTCGGTCTTTCTCATTTAATGAATCAAAAAATGATTTCATTTGTTTTTCGGTTTCTTCCGAATATTTTTCGCGGAGCATCCAAGGAGATTCCTTTCTGGTTTGTAATTAGTTCAAGCAGAATTGCCTTTAGGCAATGAAAATATATGAAATTATATTTTGTCATTCCTAAATCACGGAAGTGTGGAGTTTTTAATCTTTCTTTGCAAATCTTTGCAGTAAATTTAAAGCTATCAGTAGCAAGCTTAATTATTTTTTAACTTTATATATATGTCGATTCATTTTGAATTCTCGCTTTAGAAAAACAAATCTGTTGAATATTTCTCAGCAGAAGTAGTTAAACTTGTTAGAAATGATATGAGTAAAATCAAAAGAAAATTAATGGATAAATTAGTAAATTACTATCCAGATTCTGCTAACATTCCGGCAGAAACTTTAATCTCCGATCCATTCCTTTTAATGATCACATATAGTCTGCCTATGGCTTTTATGACTTTGACAGGAGTTTACTGCATTTGATAGCAGGTCTGATAAATATGCCGTAAAAAGGCCGTAATTCCGACTAAAGCTATATGGCTAGGCACTATGTTTTCTAACCGGTTTTTCTTCATTTCTTCAGAAGTTGCCGCAAATAATCTCACATAGTGGATATTTTGGAAAATCCTCTTCCAAATATGAATTTTGTCTGTAAAATATTATAAAAGATGCCCCAGGGTTTGAAAAATTAATTTTTTGGAGTCTTATTTTATACTTTTCGAGATGTCCTTTATGGAAATTTATATTTATGGAGCTATATTTTTCAGGCATTAGCAAAATCACTTAACTTTATGTTCCTTTTTACGAAAAGGATGACCAATAGCATTATTCCACAATTTTTTTCATTTTGAGAAATAATTTTGTATTCTCTCCAAATTCAATGGAGAATTTTCCAATTTAATAAATATACAACAATTTCCCCATACAGTTATAAAGTTGAATTTATAGTTTGAGGTTGTTTCTCAGGCTTGGTGAAATTCTTAAATTTTCAGCAAATACATAAAATTTATTTTTACCCATACAATTTGAAGAGAATACCATTTTTATTCTATTATTAGTCCCCTCTTAATTTCTTCATTCAGAGAAGGCTTGCAATTCCTTCCTTTCATTAATACCGTAATTTACAGTTACCCCTACTAAAAGTACAGCTAAAGAACAGTATTTTTGGACAGAACTCCTTGTATATCTGTGTAAATTCTCCATAGAGTATGCTTTCTTCGCTATTTTGAATACATCTTCTATAATTGACCTTACAGATCTGAGTTCTTTCCATTTGCTTATTAACTCTTTAAACTTTGCAATTATTTCTTTGTAGAATTTAATTTCTTTTTCAGTATTTCTTCTTAAATCAAATATTTTCAGAGGATATCTAAACATATTGAAAAGTTTCTTAAAATTACAGTTTTTCCTTGGAAAAATTAAAGGTACTACCTTAAAATTTCTTACAGATATAACGTAGTTTTCATAGGAATAGTATCCTCTATCAGCATAGATAACGTCACCTGCTTTTATTATTCTCTTTCTTTTAAGTTCTTTAAGTATTTCAGGATAAATTTTAGGTTCTGCTACATTTGCTTCATTAATCAGAAACGCTAAAGGTTTTAATGTTTGAGAATCAAGTGCAAGAGTAAGTTTCATACCAATGAAGAAACCTCTATGGGTTGAATGGCCCCACTTGTATTCTTTGTTTTTTAGGCTTTCTTTGGTAATCTTTTTAGCGTGCCAGTTCAGGTTAAGGTTTATGTCAGTACTATCAATAATAATGTCTCTTGATCCATTTTTTTCTCTTAGGGCATAAATCATTCAATATTTCAAAAACAAAAGCAGTAAACTCTTGGGGTTCATACTTACTAAGAATGCCATAAACTTCCTTTTCAGTTGGTACTAAACTGATTTTTAAAAAGTTTCTCAAGATTTCTCTTTCTTTTAATTCCTTTATAGCATAAGAGATTTCACAAGAAAAAAACATGCTTAGAAGAACAATTTTTATAGTAGGTACTGATCTGTGGAGGGGCACAATGCCCCTCCTTGTAAGAGTTTGCTTACAGAATCTCAAATCAAAAACATTTAATATTTCGGACAACAATTGCCATTTGAAATCTTCATTTAGTGGTATAAGTGGAGGTTTCGTAATAATCACCAGAGAAGGATTGAAAATCCTTCTCAATAAAATTTACGATTTTTTATGACATTAATTAAAATTCAGACGAAAAATTGAATGTACTTTTTTGAGGGGAACTACTAATAACCTTAATAAATGGAACAAATAAGTAATAACCTCTAGTTTGAGAGTGAGTTTAAGAGGACCCTATCTATTATAGACCCCTTGAAAAATGATTAGTTTTTTAAGGGATATTAAACCTTATTTGCCCAATTAAATGTAGTGCCAGCCCTTTCCCCGTTAAGGTACATTCATTAAAAGATCTATTTGCTGTTTAAAAGACTTAAATACTTTAATTAGTAGATTAAACGTTGATTTCCCCTTACTTTTAACATTGAATTTTGTAGGGATAAAAACGACATCAGATGCCTTATTTATAAATAAATATAAGTTATAAAAGAATAAAGTATTTATCTCGCTATCTTCTTGATTTAAAAGAGTATTATAGATTATTTATCTAAAAAATTGATTTTTAGGGTGTACCTTAATTGAGGGAACTCTAAATGCATACTTATTATCCAAAATAAGCATTGTATATCCTTAGTCTTAATACTGATTTGGAAGGACCCTATTCTATTAACTTCCTCATTTATATGCAATCAAAACCTTTCACTTGATTTGATCTTGATACCACCCATAAGTTTCTTTAATTCCATCTTTCAATGACATCCTGGCTTTCCATCCCAATCCATTCAACTTAGACACATCCATCAACTTCCTTGGAGTTCCATCAGGCTTTGAAGTATCATAATTAATCTTTCCTTCAAACCCTACAATCTCTTTTATTAATTCCACAAGTTCACTGATTGTAACATCCTCTCCAACCCCTATATTTACAAACTCTCCTACCTCCGAAAAATCATAATTTTCCATCAAAAACACACATGTATCAGCCATATCATTCACATGCATGAATTCCCTGAGAGGCTTGCCTGTACCCCACACAACAACTTCAGGTTTGTCATTCACCTTCACTTCATGGAACGTCCTTATTAATGCGGGCATCACATGGGAAGTCTCAAGATCAAAATTATCATTAGGTCTATATAGGCAGGTCGGCAGTTTTTCCAAAATTACTAGTTTTTAGCTGTACTTTTAGTGGGGATGATTGTAAATTATGGCGTTAAGAAAAGAAACACCATCAACCCTTCTCTAAATAAAAAAGTAATGAAGCTATACCAGTAAACAAAATCAGAAGAGGAAGAACAAAAAGAAAAATGAAATCGAAAAGCTCTTTAGTTGATAGAACAGTGCAAAAAAGTATTTCCAAGAGATCAAATCAAAGAAACCCATATTTGAGAGTTATATTAGTAGCAATAATGAGATTATGAAAAATTTTGGGATAGATTCGAATTAACTGAAAAATATATCCCTAATATCTTAAATCACACTCTTCCAAGTAATATCCTTGCTGCGTCCCTAATACTTCTCTCCGACGTATATACCGGCTTCCAGCCCAAACTCTTCATTTTTTTAATCCCCAGCTTCATCCTTGGCACGTCGCCTTTCCAACCCCTGTTTCCTCCGGTGTAGATAATTTTAACATTAGAAAGCCCCATCTCTTCCATAACAACTTTTCCAATCTCTGTGGCACTGATCGTATCCTCAGAGCCAATATTGAAGATATTTACCTTTTCATCACTATTCTCTATTAAAAACAATATAGCTTCAACACATTCTGACACATGAAGGTAGGATTTTTCCTGCTTGCCATCTCCAAGGATCTCCAGCATATCGGAATTTTTTTGCAGTTTTTGTATAAAGTCAACGGTAATTCCATGTGTGCTTCGTGGGCCAACAATATTTGCAAAGCGAAATATCCAAGCTTGCATGTCGAAGGTATGAGAATATGAAGTTATAAGAGCTTCACAGGCCAATTTGGAGGCGCCGTAAAGAGATATAGGGATAAGAGGGCCGTAATCTTCTGGAGTAGGGATAATGCTCGCTTCTCCATAAACTGTCGAGGTGGAAGTAAATGCAATCTTTTTAATATGGTTTTTCCTCATAGCCTCCAGAAGATTATAAGTCGCAAGAATATTCTGATTCAAGTGAACTCTGGTATCCGAAGCTCCGAGCCTGACATCTGGATTTGCAGCCACATGGCAAACAAGATCAATGCCTCTACAGGCCTCCTCAATTACATCCTGATCAAGAAGATCTCCCTCTATCAGAGTAAAATTCGGATTTTCAAGATGATCTTCTATGAATTCCATTTTTCCTGAGCTAAGGTTATCAAAAACAGTAACTCTATTCCCTTTTTCTACAAAACGATCTGTGAGGTGGCTTCCTATAAAACCGGCTCCTCCTGTCACAAGTATTTTATTTTTTGCAGGCATTGTTTTATCCCTAAATTTTTGCTTAGTTGTTTAATCCAATTTATTAATCCTAATTTGACAAATTCTGTTTATTAATTCAGTATTTACTTACAAAAAACACATTCTATTGACACGTTAACTTTTAAAAAAATAAAATATATCAAAAAACAATAAACACAAGAGATAAATTTGAAGAGAATACCATTTTTATTCTATCAGTTTCCTCATTTATATGCAATCAAAACCTTTCACTTGATTTGATCTTGATACCACTCATAAGTTTCTTTAATTCCATCTTTCAATGACATCCTGGCTTTCCATCCCAATCCATTCAACCTCGAAACATCCATCAACTTCCTTGGAGTTCCATCAGGCTTTGAAGTATCATAATTAATCTTTCCTTCAAACCCTACAATCTCCTTTATTAATTTTACAAGTTCACTGATTGTAACATCTTCTCCAACACCTATATTTACAAACTCTCCTACCTCAGAAAAATCATAATTTTCCATCAAAAATACACATGCATCAGCCATATCATCCACATGCATGAACTCCCTGAGAGGCTTGCCTGTACCCCACACAACAACTTCAGGTTTGTTATTCACCTTTGCTTCATGGAACTTCCTTATCAATGCAGGCATCACATGGGAAGTTTCAAGGTCAAAATTATCATTAGGTCCATAGAGGTTCGTCGGCATTACAGAAATGAAATTAGTTCCATACTGATGGTTGTAATGTTTGCAGAGCCTTATGCCTGCTATTTTTGCAATTGCATAGGCTTCATTTGTCTCTTCAAGGGAGCCAGTCAATAGATATTCTTCCTTGAGAGGCTGAGGGGCGAGTTTTGGATAAATACAGGAAGAGCCAAGGAAAAGCAGCTTTTCCACACCACATTTGTAGGCAGCATGGATAATATTTGATTCAATCATCAGGTTTTCGTAGATGAATTCAGCGGGATAGGTGCTGTTGGCAAGGATTCCGCCCACTTTTGCTGCGGCTAAGAAGACATATTCAGGCTTTTCCTGTTCGAAGAATTTATTTACAGCTTGCTGGTTTGTAAGATCTAGTTCTTTATGGGTACGAAAAATAAGGTTGGTGTAGCCTTTTGATTCAAGTTTTCTTTTGAGGGCTGAACCTACAAGGCCCCTATGTCCGGCTACGTAAATTTTTGATTCTTTTTCCATTCTATCGCCTTTATTTTAAAAAAATTTTACTTTTTGAGGTACTGTTCTGAAATTTACAAACTCCTGATATCTAATTCTGATTTTATTGACTCTTCCTCAGTTTCCTGACTGGAAGCTAATTTCTCTGCAGGATAACTTTTCAGGACTTCTTCTTCATCGGACTTTACCATCATCTTTACCAGTTCTTCCAGTCTGACTTTTGGTTGCCAGCCAAGTTTTCTTCTGGCTTTTGATGAATCGCCAATCAACATTTCTACTTCAGTGGGTCTATAATACTCAGGATCTACTTCAACTAAGATTTTATTTGTAAGGGCATCGATTCCGACTTCTTCTTCTCCTTTTCCCTGCCAGATTATATCGATTCCGAGTTCTTTAAACACAAGTTCAATAAATTCTCGGACTGAGTGAGTTTCGCCCGTTGCTATAACGTAATCGTCGGGCTCTTCTTGCTGGAGCATCAGCCACATGGCTTCTACATAGTCTTTTGCAAAACCCCAGTCTCTTTTTGAATCAAGGTTTCCAAGGTAAAGCCTATCCTGCATGCCGTATTTTATCCTTGTAGCCGCCATTGTGATTTTTCTTGTCACAAAAGTCTCACCACGGATTGGAGATTCATGGTTGAAAAGGATTCCATTACATGCAAAAATACCATAGGCTTCCCGGTAGTTGACTGTAATCCAGTATGCGTACAGTTTGGCTGCGGCATACGGGCTTCTTGGGTAAAAAGGAGTAGTTTCTTTCTGGGGGACCTCCTGGACTTTCCCATAGAGTTCACTGGTAGAAGCCTGGTAAAATCTTGTTTTCTTTTCAAAACCCAGGATGCGGATAGCCTCTAGTAGTCTGAGAGTTCCTATAGCATCAGAATTTGCCGTATACTCTGGAGTCTCAAAAGATACCTGAACGTGGCTCTGGGCTGCAAGATTGTATATTTCATCAGGCTGAACTTCCTGGATTATGCGGATCAGATTGGTAGAATCTGTCAAATCCCCATAGTGCATGAAAAAATTAACATTTCTCTCATGGGGGTCTTTGTAAAGATGATCAATTCTTGCCGTGTTAAAAGAAGAAGATCGCCGCTTGATTCCATGCACAATGTATCCCTTTTCGAGTAATAATTCGGCAAGATAAGCGCCATCCTGACCTGTAATTCCAGTTATTAATGCAACTTTGGACAAACTATTTTCCTCTACTTCGTTAAAAATTATAAAAATTAATCTATTAAATTTCTAGTCTTGTGCTGCGAATAATTTCACCCATCATAATTTCATCTTGTCTTCATCGGAAACTCTGTTTTCCCTCTTAATTTTTAACAAATTACATTTATTAATTATTTAAATACATTGGTTTGCATTTATTACTTCTGCTTCTAGTTTTTTCTGACTATCTGTTCTTAATTTTTGGTTATATTTTTATAAATAATTTCCTAATACAATTGTTTAGATAAATTCTATTAAAAACAAAAACTTTTCCGAAATTTTACTGAAAAATTGTATTTTAAGTGCAAATTATGAGATTACTTTTTAGAAAGTGGGACAACTTTCTGGAGATTTGATACTTATTATTTAGGATTTGAGGTTTTGCCAAAATTGACGAAAACGCATTAAATGCAAAAAAATGGACTACAATTGCTTATTTGATCAAAAATTACATTTGATGCCTTTAAAATCGCACCATGAAATGTCGCTGAATACAAAATTTAATTATAAAAATTTAATTAATGTTATATTCATATATAATATTAACACTTAATGCAATCTTTTTTCAAATCTTTGTAATAAATTTGAATATCTCAGTAGCAAACTTAGTTATTTTTTAACTTTGTATATGTCGACTCAATTTGAATTCTCGATTTAGAGAGACAAATTTGTTGAAATTTTCTCTGTAAAAATTATTAAACTTGTTATAAATGACAGGGAGTTAAATCAAAAAAAATTAAAAGATAAATTAGTCAGTTACTAACTAGGTTGTGCTGATATTCCGGCAGAAGTTTTAATCCCGAGTCTATCCTTTTAATGATCCTGTTGCTCTGACCTTTACTTTTATGGCTTTGACAGGAGTCTTATTGCATTTGATAGCAGGACTAATGAATGCTGTAAAAAGACCGTAATTCCGACCGAAGTTGCCTGACCAACCATTGTGTTTTTCCTCCGGCTTTTCTTCATTTCTTCAGATGTTGCCGCAAGTGTTCTCAAGTTGTGGATATTTCGGAAAATACTATTCCAAATACGGATTTCATTTGTAAAATCTCCAAGAAGATGCCGTAAGGTTTGCAGGATAACTTTTTTGGAATCTCAATTTATACTTTACGAGAGGTCTTATAATGGAAATTTATATTTATGGAGCTATATTTCCAGGCTTTTAGTAAAATCACTTAAAATTTATGTTCTGTTTTACAAAGAGGATGACCAATAACATCATTACCCAATTATTAGCATTTGCCGAAATAATTTCAGTAAATTTATATTATGGTTTTTCATATTAGTCTCCAAAAAGTTAATATTACAGTATATATTACACACTTATAATATTATCGGAATTAGATGACCTTTCAGGTTCATACGCAAATTCACTTAAAATTGTATACTATCAGAGGGGGTCACCCAAATTGAGCAAAGAACGACTAGCGGGCAAGAGTGCCAAGTGCACAGCCCAAAAACAAAGCATGTGTGTGAAGAACACAGCCCCGCAAAATGTCGTGGTGATCCTTCCTGACTATAATGACGAAGTTTCCATCGGAAGTGTAGTCCTGCTTACCAGATACTATGCTGACAGCGTAATCGTGGTCGATGATGACAGCCCGAATAGGACAGCAGAAATTGCAAGTAAAGCAGGAGCCGAGGTAATTGTTCATGAGGTAAACAAAAGGAAAGGGGCAACCCTCAAGACCGTCTTTGCGGCTATATACGACCTGGGTGCAGATATTATAGTTACCATGGACTCTATAGTTACCATGGACTCCAATAGTCACCATAACCCAGCCGAAATCCCGAAGCTTTTCGGTCCTATTATTATAGGTAAAGCCGATATGGCCAACGGTAGCAGGTATTTAAATGGCCTGGACAAGTATACTCTTTCCTATTGCCGTGTCGGTCAGAATATTCTTGACGGGGTTACCAAGCTAAACTCCGGGCTTCAGATTACCGATTCCCAGAGCGGCTTTCGTGCCTTTTCAGCCTTAACAAAAGATATTTTTCGCTTCAAAGCTCAGAAAATGTCTATAGAAAGCGAAATGCTGACAGACGCAGGCAAACCTGGTCTTCGTATAGTCGGAGTTGAAATTGGAGTCCGATATGACGTTGACTGTTCAACTGTAAACCCGATAAAACACGGCTTTGGAGTTTTCTTATGATTTTAAAAGATATCGAATTGAACAAGCCTTTTTACTACCTTACAGTCCCGGGATTGATTCTTGGAATAAGCAGTTTTGTTATGGACACTTTTTTCGTACAGGATTTCACGATGGGAAAAAATTTGTATTTCGGGCCTACCATGCTCATGATTCTGTTTATTATCGTAGGGAGTTTCATGGCTTTGACAGGTATCTTGCTGCATTCGATATCTGCCATTTTGGAGGATGTGAATACAGTTTAAACTGTGATGAATTATTTCTTAAAAACTTTTAGACTAACTCTTTATTTATTATTCTCTTTATAGCAGGTAATTCAATGAAACTATTGGCGTTTGTTTCTACTATCGACTTAAAATACGGACTTGGGTGTACACCCTCATGGTGGCAGTTACTGAAGGCTCTCCATGAGACAGGAAACGAAGTTATAGTAGTCCCTTACCTTGGAGGAGCAGTGGAAAGTCTCTGGTGGAGAACATATGAAAATTCGTGTAAATTTGAGAGTATTCTTTATAACAACTTCCTGAAATCCCATAGAAAAGTTGCTGATCCTTCAAAAACCAAGGTGTTTCTTTCTACCATAACTAAAAACTTAATCAATCTTGATATCAAGCCCAAGATAAAAAAGCAACTCACGGACATTATAACTAAAGAAAAAGATATTGATTTTATTCTTTTTATGAATATTCCCCTTAACCACATCACAGGAATTCCTTCTGAGTTAAAAACAGAATTCGGGATTCCATGCCTTTATTATGATGGAGATATGCCTACAATCCTTCCCAAGTATGCGGTGTCACGTGGATTTAAGTTTAACTACTATGTGAATTCGGATCTTTCAGAGTATGATGCTTTTTTTGTCAATTCAAAAGGAGTTATAGAAGACCTCAAGGAAGCTGGTGCAAAAAACGTTACTCCATTGTATTATGCAGCAGACGCAGATCTTTTTGCCCCTGTAAATGTTGAGCAGACTATTGATGTCTCATTCTATGGTCACGGAAGTGGATTAAGGGAAGAATGGATGACAAATATGATCACAAATCCTAGTAAAAGGCTGCCTGACGTAAATTTCTCAGTAGGGGGTGGTAACTTCGGAATTGACATGGGGAATGCAAAGCTTATTGGCCCGGTTTCCTATAGCGCATTCCGCGAATTCTGCTGCAAAAGTAAGATCAACCTGAATATTACCAGGTGGTCTCATACAAATATATATGCCTCTGCTACAGCCAGGCCATTTGAACTTGCAGCTTACGGAGCCTGCATAGTTTCCCAGCCTTACAAAGGGATAGAAGATTGGTTTGAAGTTGGAAAAGAGATTATTGTTGTCAATAGTGAAGATGAAGCTGTAGAAACCTATGAATGGTTATTATCCTCTGATGAAGAAAGGCTGAAGATCGGTGAAAGGGCGAGGCAGAGAATTCTGAAGGACCATACATACAGGCATAGGGCTAAAACGATTATTGACGTGTGCAAATTGTGCAACTGATGTGATTTATATGGCTGAGAGACAAAACGAAAGAGACGACCGTCAAAAGTTAAAAAATATTAGCTTTGCTAAGAAAATCTTGCTAGGTCTTTCAATGTATGTTCCCTCATCTACATTCAAAAAAATAGTGTTGAAATTGCTGGGTGCACATATCGGCAAAAATGTATACTTTGGTCCTGGATCTCTTGTTCTTTCCAATGATTACAGTAGTGTTTATATTGAAAACAATGTTTTTGTGGCTCCAGGTGTGTTAATAAATGTAAATAATTTTACAGTCGGGGAAAATTCACATCTTGGGTATCAGTGTTTAATGGTAGGGGAGTCCCTCAAGATCGGATCCAGATGCAATATCAGCAACCGAACATTTATAGAATGTTCCTATTCTCCAATACTCATTGAAGATGATGTAACTATTGGTGGATGTGCTATGGTTTCAACTCATGATGGCTCTTACAGGCAGGTTTATGGTCTTGAAATGAAAGCTGCTCCTATCTATATTAGATCAAAAGCTTTTATTGGCAACAATGCTATCATTTTGCCTGGAATTGAAATCGGTAGAAAAGTTATTGTTGGAGCGGGTGCTGTCGTAACAAAAAATGCGGTGGCAAATTCAGTAATATGTGGAGTCCCTGCTGACAAAATTAGAACTATGGAGGTTTCAAATGAAAATATTACAGGTAACTAATTTTTTCAAACCCTCTTGGGAAGCAGGTGGAATTGCAAGGGTTGCCTATGAAATTTCAAAAAATTTAGTACAACAGGGCCATGAAGTAACAGTTTTTACTACCGATGGATTTAAATCGAGGCTGAAAACTATTAAGAACAAGCCTGTTAATGTAGATGGAATAAATACCTATTATTTCCGAAATCTGTCTAATTATTTAACAAAACGCAATATTGTCATCCCTTATTATTTACCTTTTATCGCTAGAATAAAAATTCAGGATTTTGATGTTATCCATATTCATGAGCATCGGACATTGCTTGCAGTAATCGTTCATTATTATTCAAAAAAGTATAATATTCCATATGTGTTACAAGCTCATGGAACACTTCCAAACACTATTGGTAAACAGAATCTAAAAAAGATATTTGATGTTTTATGGGGAAATAAAATATTAAAGGATGCATCTAAGCTGATTTCAGTATCCAATACAGAAGTTGATCAATATTTACAAATGAATGTCCCTATTGAAAAAATGGTCATTATTCCAAATGGTATAGATGTTGATTCATTATCTAGCTTACCTGAAAAAGGTAGTTTTAGAGCTAGGTACCATATTAATCAAAAGCATGCGATATTGTATTTAGGAAGGTTACATAAAATAAAAGGTGTTGATTTTCTACTCCGGTCTTTTGTAGAGTTGGTTAAAGATATCGACGATTCTGTATTGATATTAGCTGGTCCGGATGACGGTTATAAAGATAAAGCGAAAGAACAAATACGTGAGTTTGGTTTAGAAAAAAAGGTTATTTTTACTGGATATATGGGACCAATGGATAAAATTTCAGCTTATTTGGATGCTGATATCTTAGTTTATCCCTCTTCTTTCGAAATATTCGGGCTTGTTCCATTTGAGGCAATAATGTCTGGCACTCCTGTAATAGTTACTGATGACTGTGGGTGTAGCGAATTTATAAAAAGAGCTTCTTGTGGGTACTTAGTTAAATATGGGGATGTAACTGATTTTAAATGCAAAATGAGACTAATGCTTGAAAATCCTGAAATTGGGAACAAATTTGTTGAGAATGGGCAAAAATATATTACAAATAATTTAACTTGGCCACTAATTTGTAAAAAAATGGAGACCCTTTATGAGAATTGTATTTACAAAGTTTGAATATACTACAATTTATCTCGAGATAGCTAGAAGACCGAGATCTCGAGTTTCTAATTGATATTCATACGTTTTCGGTTAGTGAGGAATCGCAAGTTACATTATTCCATTTAAATTCCACCTAAGGTACAAAATCGATAGCTTTCAGGCAAGAAAATTCTCCAACCGATGACAATGAATTGAATACTGGACAAACAAAGGAATATACATGGTAATTAAAAGAAAAAGCATTTGTGTGATCACTTTTCCACCCATGAAAGCAGGGTTCACTCCATTATCTAATCTTATTGATATTTTAACATCTTCTTCTAATGAGATATATCTAATTACTGGAAACGAAAGTTATCATCATTTTGCTGGTAATAAACATATTCATTTGTATGGTATATTCCATTCAAAAGGTAATGGTTCAGTTAATAGAATTAAAAATTATATTTGTACCCATTTAAAAATAGCTCATTTGTTCCTAAAAATAATTCGTAAAGTCGATGTATGTATTTTTTTCTTAGGAGGGGAAATGCAAATTTTATCGTTGATCCCCGCAAAATTATTTAAAATAAAAACAGTTACTATAGTTTCGGGAGTTTCAATAAAATACGAGAAAGATATTCTATCGAAAATAGTTACAAAATTATGTACTGTAAACTTTAATCTGGTAGACAAGATTATATTATATTCTCCACGTCTCATAAACGAATGGAATTTTGAAAAATATTCCAATAAGATTTTGATAGCTCCTCGGCATTTTTTGGATTTTTCTAATTTTAATTTAAGCGTTGAGTTTAGTCAAAGGAGCGATTTCATTGGGTATGTAGGTCGTTTATCTGAAGAAAAAGGTATTATTAATTTTATAGAGTCAATTCCTATCATTTTAAAACAAAAACCGTATCTGAATATTTTGATAATAGGTGATGGAGATTTAAAAAGTAATGTTGATAAGTATCTTTCTCAAAATGGTCTTGAAAACAATGTAAAACTTGTTGGATGGAGCTTTCGTGAGGATCTTCCCAAATATTTAAATTCATTAAAATTGCTAGTTATTCCTTCGTATACAGAAGGTCTTCCTAATGTTATGTTAGAAGCAATGGCTTGCGGAACGCCTGTACTTGCTACAGGAGTGGGAGCAATTCCTGATATAATAAATGATGAAGAAACTGGCTTTATTATGGAAAACAATTCTCCTGAATGCATTGCAAAAAATGTTTTCCGTGCTATGAAACATCCAAATCTTGAACATGTTGTAGAGAACTCTCATAGTTTTGTAAATGATAACTTCACTTACAATAAAGCTGTGGAAAGATATTCAGAAATACTTCATAATATTCAATGAATTTATAAACAGATCATTTACGAAATATTATGACTTGAATGAATTGTCAAATTAACTTTAATTTAGGGCGATCTTACAGCAATTTAAAAAAAGGTTATATCTATATACATAACATATCTCTATGTATTTTTATTGATGACTACTTAAATGGTCTCAATATAATATATTGAATATTTTAATGGGCGGATAAAAGTGTTCTCCAAGGATAAGTGTATTAATACTTCTAGATACATAAAATTAGTATCAATATTTGGGTTTATAATAATATTATCAGCTTTAACTATTATAACTAACAGCCATTCTCCTAATGTATATGCTTTTTCAATATACAATATGTATCCATGGTATTTTTGGGCTCTTATTGTTATGGCTATTTTCATCGGCCAGATGATATTAATCTATAACGCAATTTCTAAGTATGAGACTAATACTTGGCTAATTGGTTTTTTAATGATAATAGTTTCAAACCTAATTTTATTGCTTATGCCAATTATCCGAGGATATTTCATACATGGCAGGGAAGATGCTTTAACTCATATTGGTTATATGGTCGATATTGAGAATACCCATAGTATTGGTTTTAACTCTTATCCCATGCTTCACATACTGGGTTTTACACTAAAATCCTTCTCTGGTTTAAGTTATAACGATATTACTATGTTTCTACCTTTATTATATTCACTATTCTATATATTTTCGTGGTATATTCTTGGAAAGTATATATTTAAAAACAAACGTGATCTATTTATAATGTTATCATTTTCTTCAATACTATTACTTGGCAGTAAAAATGTTATGCTTAGCCCTAATGGGCAAGCAATTCTTTTTGTCCCTTTCTTTCTTTATGTTTTTTTTAAATCGAGATTACCAAAGAAAGCTGTGCCATATTCGATTCTGTTAATTCTACTTAGTTTTTTTATAATATTTTCTCATCCTTTAGTCACAATTTTGCTTACAGTAACGATTTTATTATCTGATTTTACTATGTATCTTAATCGTAACAAAAACTCTGAGTTTAAAATAAAAAAGTCAACTAATTTATTATTTATTATGATATGTTCCTTTCTCATATGGTCTTCATATTTACATATTCTTGCATACAGTCTGGAAAATATAATATCTACGTTAATATTCAGTGACGGAGGAGGCTCTGAATTTGGGAGATACCAGACATCTCTTAGTTCTGTTGATGTATCTTTTTTGAAAATCTTCGGACTAATACTAAATCTGTACGGTCCCTATATCATATTATCCATACTCTCTGCCGCCTGTATAATATACATGCTTACTTTTTGGAAAAAAGATAACATAGAAGTAAATTATTACCATAAACTTTCAATTCTAGGATGGGCATTCCTTGTGATCTTCTCACTGCTACTATTTCTCTTCAATGATCAATTTGGTTTTATAAGAGTTTATAGTTATTCAATATTTTTCTCTATTATCTTGATATCTTTTTCAATAAGTATGTTTCTAAGAAGATCTTCGGATAAAAATAATAGTAATTTGAAAGTATTAGTAATATTTTCAATTTTGATACTTATTACGAGTTTATCCACATATAGTTTATTTTTGTCACCTAATATTTTAAAAATAGATCAACAGACTCCAGAGAGTGAGTTTTCTGCAATGAAAACATTTTATAAGGTAAAAGAAAATTATCCTGTATTGGAACGTGGAACAGTAAACTATAGGATTTACAATGTAGTTTATGGAGTTTCAGCCGCTAAGAAAAATGATGTTGTTTATGGTAATCAAGTTATCAAGCATTTTGGATACAATAACAATTCTTCGTTAAGTGACTCTTATAACAAATCATATCTACTGGTTAGTTATGTTGGTAGAAACCAAGATCAAAAACTATTGCCAAATTTTGAAAACAGATGGAATTTTAATTATAGTGATTTTGTGCACTTAGATAATGACGTTGGAGTTACTAAATTTTACTCCGATAAATTTTCAGATATTTATATTATCAAACCTTAATTTTATTTGATAGTACGACATATAAAATTGATATAAAATTTAAGTTATATAATAAGTAATATTCAAGCAGTTCTCTGATTAAAAGGAATCTTTATGAAAGTGTTATACTTAATCTCGACAATGGAGCCTCACTCAGGAAGAGGAGGGCATTATTATAGTTTAAGAACTACTGCTGAAGAAATTAGTAAAAAGTTAGATTGTGCTATAGTTGTTATTGGAAAAAGAGAGTCTCCAGTTATAAATCAGTCAAAAGTAAAAGTATATAATTTAATCTATGAAAAAATAAGTGTTATTAAAGTAATGAAAGATCTGAAAAACATTATTGATATTGAGTGCCCTCAAGTTATTCATAGTTTTGATGAAGATACCTTCTTTTTTGGGAGTTTAATTAGTAATATTTTCAAAAAGCCATATATTCATACGAAATGTGGAGGCCCAAATCCAAGAATAGCTTTTCCAAAAGTGAATAACTTAATATTATTTTCTCAAGAAAACGTTAAGTTTTATCAGTCTTCAAGAAGATTTAAAAAAACCAATCTATTTTATATTCCAAATCGAATCAAGGAAATTCCTTCAGATTTTTCAAGAATAAAAGACATCAAGTTATCAGTGCATTGCAATAAATCAAAAGTATTTCTAATAATTTCCAGGCTTGAAGTATCCAAAAAGAATGATATATTACAGGCAATAGATCTTGTAAAAAAATTAAATTTTGATGGAATTAAAACTAAGTTAATTATTATTGGAACCCTACAAGATGCAAATGTTGGTAAAGAAATAAGTGAGAATCTAGATAATAATATTTATCTGTTCACAGACGAGAAGTACTCAATTAACGCTAGTCAGCTAATTGATGTTGCTGACTTTGTTATTGGTGGTGGAAGAAGCTTTATGGAAGCTGCATCAAAAGGGAAGATTATGCTGTGCCCCTTAAAAAACTCAAATTATCCTTTATTAATCACAGAAAAAAACTTTCAAAGTGCTTTTGATCAAAACTTTTCAAGTAGATTAACTATTGATAATTTCGATCCAGATGATAATTATAAACAAATTCTTCAAGCGATAATCAACGAAGAATACGCAAATAATATTACTAGTTTTATTAAATCGGTTTCAAGTGAACATTTTGAAATCAGCAGTCAGCTCAACAGATATTACAAGATTTATAACGAAGCAAAATATAAAATGCATTTTAGTATGTTCGATATATTAACTCAATTTTTCAGAATGGTTTATTGTAATGACTTAATCCCAAAACTTAAAACTATTTGATATCAGATCTATTGAACTTTTATGCAAAAAGTAAAAGCAACTATATGGTGTATTTGGAGACAAATATGAATCTGTTTCCATTGTTCATCGGTTAGGGAATTTTCTTGCCTGAAAGCTATCGATTTCGTATTAAAATCCGACCTTAAATTTTGGCCTCTTTATATGAAATCGATACCCTGTTCCAGCTTATCATTTATTAATATATTTGGAGAGGTCATCCCAAAACTTGAAATTTGCTTCTTGGACCTTGTATTTTGAATAATCAATCAATCTCATGATCATGAAAATAATTCTGAGAATTCCCAATGATTAAGAGTAAAGTGGCTTTTGGGATAGGCTCGGAAAATATTGAGGCAATTGAGGCAATTTATCACGATTCCTCACTTAACCGAAGACACATGAATCTGTTTCAAAAACACCAATTTAGGTGATTCTCTTACGCTTGATTGGTGGTGCATGAATCAATCCTAAAATAAAATTGATATCACTTTTTTTACAAATAAATATGTCACTTAAACTTAATTGAGTAATTTTCATATAGTAATACAAAATGGATACTGATGCAAGCGTATAACTAACGGTTGAAGCTAAGGCTGCACCACAACCACCATAATCTGGTATTAAAATTATATTAAGCACTATATTGATCAAAACGGCTGGGGAAAAAATTTTTAGAGTAATATCAGGTTTTCCTCTGCCAGCCAAATCCATATTAATAATTTTAAAAAGACTCATTATAACTATTCCAGGTAATAATATTTTTAGCATCTTGACACTTGGGATATATTCGTCTCCATTCAAAAAAGGGATTATATACCCACTAGCAAAATATAAAAATAATGACCCAAACAAGACAATAGGGAAAATAATCCTTATCATTTTTGCAATATCTTGAGAGAATTTATTTGAATCCTTTGCGTTTGCACTATATGAAAAAATAACTACCCCAAAAGCAGTCGGTAGCTGCCATAATAATTCAGCAAAACCAACTCCTATTGAATATTGACCTACTTCTGCAATATTACTTAAACGTTCAAGTATAATTATGTCCACTCTATAATTAAGATTCAGGACAAACAGTGAAAGTGCATAGATAAATCCTAGAGAAAACATTTTTTTGATTATTTCGGGTGAACAGCATATTTTTAAAGAATATTCTCTCTTGATCATTAATAAGGCATATAAAGCAAGCATAATTCGGGCAACAAGTGTGGCCAAAATCGCACCTAACACATATAAATTCTCAAAAAATACTAAAAAGATGATAAGTACAAAATTAATTATAGGAACCAAATATTTTATTTGGTTAAATTTATTTATTCGCTGTTTGCCAATTAAAATCCCAGTAAAATAATTAATAGTAAGATCTGCAGGAACTGTAAATGACGCAAGTAATATTAGCATTTGATTATAATCTGGGTTTTTAGTATACGAGATTATTACAATTGAAGTTAAAACTCCAATTGCGCTTGATAAAATAAGTAATAATAACGTTACACCTACAATGTCTGATTCCGAGTATTTTTTTGTACCAAGATAATAAACAGTTGCCTGACGCATTCCCATACTTAAAAGACTAATTAGTATTCCCGGATAAACTAAAAGAGCAGAAAAGATTCCTTTCCCTGAAGGTCCAAGTTCTCTCGCAAGTATTACTCCTGAAATGAAACTTACAATTAAAATAAACAATTGAGTTCCAAAAACAGATATTCCATCTTTTGCCAAACTGTAGTTCTTTACCATTTTATACCCTACGTTACTTAATTATTTTTGCAGGACTTCCTACTGTGGTTGAGTTTTTAGGTACATCAGTCAGTACAACTGAATTTGCACCAATTACAGCATTTTTATGAACAGGTATTCCACCTATAACTTTTTCTCCAGAATAAATTATTGCGCCTTGTTTTACTGTGGGGTAGGGCTTTGCTTCGTCTTTATGCCCATAGCTTCCAAATGTAGTTTGTTGAAAAATTGTAACTTCATCTCCAATAATCACTCTCGCTCCATATTACGACTGAAGTATGAGCAAATTTTATTCTATTACCTAATTTAGCTCTACAATCGATTTCATTGCCGCCAAGGATAGGTTGTCGATATTTGTTAAAACCGAGAGCTTTTCTAGCTATCTTAGATCTTAAATAACAACATCTAGAAATACGATACCGATATATTAGTTTAAAAAAAATCTTCAAAAAAAAGATCGCAGCCTTACTCAATAAGTTTTTACCACCGTAGAAAACTAAATATTGATTTATATCTTTCAAGCAGTTTTTTAAACTATATTTATCTTTATTCAACTTTTCCAATCTCATGCAATGATCTGAGACTTCCCAGCTCTCCTACATACTTCACTTCGCTTTCTAAACAAAGTCCGTAACGTTGATATACAACTTTTCGAATATATTGGACAATAGAAATCACATCTTTAGCCGTAGCATTTCCCAGATTTACTATAAAATTGGCATGTTTTTCCGAAATTTGAGCACCACCTATTTGATAACCTTTTAAACCTGCTTCTTCAATTAACTTTCCAGGAGGTGCAAAAGTGTCGTTCACAACAGGATTACTTAAAAAAACAGATCCACAATTGGGATAATTAAGTGGAAATTTGTTCTTACGGTTATTTAGTATAGTTCTCATTTCGGACTTTATTCGTTCTTTTTCTCCAAGTTCACATTCTAGCTCAATTTTACAAATAATATAATCTGAATCCTGAAATACTGATTTTCTGTAAGAAAAATCACATTCTTTTTGGGATAAATATATTAAATCATAATTCTTGTCAACAGCCCATACTTTTTTGACAATGTCTCCTATGCATTTTCCACTGCTTCCTCCGTTCATAAAAATAAGTCCGCCAAGAGTGCCTGGAATTCCAATAGCATGTTCAAGGCCTGATAAACCATTATCTGATAATATTTTTGCAAATTTTGGAGTCCAGATACCTGCTTCCGCGCAAACCCTTTTACCATTAATAGTATATCTAGAAAAATTATTTCCCAACTTTATAATGATTCCACGAAGCCCTTCATCACAAAAAAGTAAATTTGTTCCATTCCCTATAACAACCGTGGGAATTTTCATTAAATCAGCATATTGTACAATTTCAATTATCTGTTTGATATTATATGGTTCAATTAAAACGTCTGCGGGACCACCAATACGCCAGCTACTGTGTTTTGAAAGAGGTTCTTTTAAATAAATATCTCCTACTTTTTTATTAATCAAATTATTTATTTTATCCATATCTTATATTTCCCCCCAATGAAATTAATTTTTCTACAAAATTATCATACCCTCTTTCAATCTGCCAGGCATCTAAGATCCGGGTCTCACCTTTTGCCACCAGTCCAGCTAACGCTAATGCAATACCAGCTCGGAGATCAAGAGCTCTTACTTGAGCACCATTAAGGGGATTTCCACCGATGATTTCCAATATATTACCATTGATATTATATTGCAAGCCCATTTTGGCTAGTTCACTTGTATAACAATATCTACCAGGGAAACGTAAGTCAACAATTTTTGAACTACCTTTTGCACAGGCACCATAAACTGCAAATAGAGGTTGAACATCCGATTTGATTTCGGGATATGGACCAGTACTAATCTCTACAGGATAGGGGGTTCCCCCTCTTACAATAAGACTGTTGTCTCCAAGATAATACTTCGCTCCGCTTTGACGAAGATGTATTAGCGTAACTTCAACGTCCTTGAAGGGAAAATCAATGATCTCGATATCTCCACCCGTAATCACTGAAGCAATTAGCCACGTGACCGCTTCGATATTATCAGCAATTACAGAATGTCTAGTCCCAAATAATTTTTTCACTCCAGTAATTTTTATATGTTCCTGGCCAAAAATCTCGATCTTCGCACCCATCTCATTAAGAAAACGCGCCAAATCAAGAATTTCGGGTTGAATATGAGGATTCCAAACTCTGGTTATACCTTCAGCTAAAGATCCACAGATCATTGAATTTTCAGTCGCGCCTGTTGAACGGATAGGTAAAAAAATGTCAGCCCCTTTTAGTCCATTTTCTGCTTTAGCACAAAGCATATTATCTTCAATCCAAACTTTTGCTCCCATGTTTCTGAGAAGCATTTCGTGTAGATCAAATTTTCTTTCTCCAAGATTACAACCTCCTGGAAGAGGAACCTTTGCTTCACCTATGCGACTTACCAGTGCACCTAATATAAGTAAAGTATTACGAATTGAGCGCTTGTTCCAATTAAGAATTTTCAAAGGAGCTTTTTCCTCGTAAATGGTTATTTTTTCATCCTCTACGACACATTTTTTTCCAAGAGCTTCCAACATACCAACATGAATTTGAGCATCGAGTAAATTAGCGGGGTAATTTGTCAGTTCTATTTTCTCATCCGTTAGCAATGAAGCTGCAAGAAGACGTAAAGCACTATTTTTTGCACCACTTACTTTTACTTTCCCTTGAAGCCTGGATGGTCTGACTATATATTCACATTTTTCTGGATTCATTTCTGATACCTTTTACTTATTTTCCAAAATAAAACTTCAACTGCAAGATTAAATTTATTAAATAACACTGATTAATATAATTACATCATCTAGTTCAAGGTTAATCTTTTTTATCAGTTGCTAGCAGAATTTGACTCTTTTGCAGATCATTATCCTCTAAATTATGAGATTAATTATTACAAACCATAAGCCGATGAATAATCCCCATATTTAAATTTGAATGGGAAACATAATCTTGTTAGATCGGATTATATTTCTCTAAAAATACTTTATCAGCTTAGTTCAGGAACCATTCTGCTACTGTCTTAAGTTCATCCCTAAAATTACCAATGGGATTATATCCGAATTCTTTAGCCTTTGATATATCTGCTAATGAGTGCTTAATATCCCCTGGTCTTGGTTCTGCATGTATCGATTTTATTTTCTTTCCCAGTATTTCATTAACGTAATCGACTAACTGATTAATTGTAATTCTTCTACCACATGCTATATTGAAAACTCCAGTTTTCTTAGACTCGCAGGAAAGAATATTCGCATCAACAACTTTTTTGACAAAAGTGAAGTCTCTGCTTTGTTCTCCGTCTCCGTATATCACGGGACTCTCATCGTTTAGAATTGCAGTTATAAATTTTGGGATTACAGCTGCATATTGAGAATTTGGGTCCTGCCGAGGGCCAAAAACGTTGAAATATCTTAAACTAACTGTTGGCAGATCATAAAGATCCTGAAAAACCCTGCAGTACATTTCTCCGGTTGCTTTTGTAATTGCATATGGAGACATTGGGTTTATGGGCATATCTTCTCTTTTTGGGAGAGTTGGCGTATCGCCATACACCGAAGAGGAAGAAGAAAATATTAATTTCTTAATTCCAGTATCTTTTGCAGCTGTCAGAACATTCAGTGTTCCTGTGATATTAGAGTTATTTGAACTAAAAGGATCTTTTACACTTCTTGGAACACTGGGAATTGCTGCAAGATGAAAAACATAATCCTTGTCTTTGAAAATTTCTGTTAAATTCAAGTCTACTATACTGCCTTTTATTACAGTTAGATTTTCGTGGTCTAGTAGATGTCTTATATTTTCAATGTTACCTGTAGATTCGTTATCAATAACTGTTACTTCATTATCTTCAAGTAGCCTCTCAGTAAGATGGGAACCAATGAAACCCATACCACCTGTGACTACTACATTTTTAGTTTTCAAACAATCCCTTCTGCGAAACTGTAATTATAAAGTTATTAAAGTTGTTGCAGTTTTCTTTTCTGGACTTCTTTTTTAATTTGCTGAATATGGCCTCTTCCAAGGGCTTTAACTTCGCAGCCAAGTTCGAAATATCTTTTGATATCGTCATCCGATAATATTCCAAAACAGTCAATAACTGCGATAGGCCCGCCTGCCATCTTTACGATAGTTTCCGGCTCAAAGTTAAGATATTCATTATGTGGAACTGCGAGGATAAGGGCTTCTATATCTTTAATTGCTGTTGAAAAGTCACTTTCGATTTTTAGCTCTGTCAGACTTCCCTGGTTTCTGAAGAAACGTTTCCAGGAGTGGCCGGAAGCCGGATATGTGTCCTGATTTTCCATTTCATACCAGTGATCAACGTATGGATCATGGACACGCATCTCAGCGCCCATTTCAGTCAGTTTCCTGACTACAATTTCACTTCCACTGTATCTTGTATCGCCTACATCCTGCCTGTAACTAGCCCCACAAATGAGGACATCTGCTCCGGCTATATAGTGGCCCATATTCCGAAGAGCATCTCGCGTAAGTTCGGCTACATGAAGGGCTCTTGTGTCATTTATATCAATTGCTGTGGGGGTGATCTTGAATACCTCATCTCCATCCTCAAAGCCCAGAATATGCTTATAAGCCCAGTAACCCAGACCTCCGTCTTTTGGAAGGCAATAGCCTCCAATCCCCGGTCCTGGGAAGATTATGTTACTGTGAGTTGGGCGCATTTTGATTGCATTAATAACTTTTATGATATCGACACCGTTTCTTTCCGAAAAAAGACTCCATTCATTAAGGAAAGCGAGTATCGTTGCACGGTAGGAGTTCTCAATGATTTTTGCAGTTTCGGATTCAATAGGTCTATCCATTATAGTTAGAGGATAATCTTTAGTGTTTATCACTTCACTGAGGAACTTTTCAACCTTTGCTCTTGCTTCGTCAGTACAACCTGCGCAGACTCTCCAGAAGTCACGTACACTTGCCACATAATTTCTCCCAGGCATAACACGTTCAAAACTATGTGCAAGTAAAGGAGTTGAATCGATTCCACGCTTCTGGAACGCTTTTTTCAGGAGAGGAAGTGCAACGAATTCGGTCGTTCCTGGGGCAACAGTTGTTTCTATTAGCACAAGGCAATCGGGGCAGATATTTTCTCCAATTATTTTCATAGAAGCTTCAAGTGCTGCCATATCGGCTTCGCCGGTTCTGACATTTCCAAGTTCACACTTTACATAATCGCACTGGATATCTACCACAACAACATCAGCAAGTTTCAGACATTCGTTTGTGTATGTAGCTACAAGCGTTTTTGTTTCAAGAACACAGCGGTTTATAATTTCATCTACTTCTTTATCTTCTGATTTCACAGGAGATTGTCCTCTGTTGAGCAGTGGTATTTTCCAATAACTGCGGGTACTTGGTCTCTGACAACCGATTACAAATTTGCTATAATTCCCGTTTTCGTCTTTCGTATCTGCAATAATCGCAGCCATTACAGCTCCAACAAATCCGACCCCCATCACAACGACAATCTCTTTCCCTTCTTCACGGGCTTTGTCCACAAGATCTTTAACTCTTTTAAATTCTTCTTTGTATTCTTCAGGTTCAGGTATCGGAAATTCTTCTCCTTCCGGACTAACTGAATAATTTATAATATTAGAAGTAAGTTCAACGGACTCAACCTTTTCACCCTGAATGCTTTCCTGAATAGCTGAATAATTTCTTATTTTAGAAGACATAACTTCTATCTCCAAAAATTTTCAATCAAATTGATTATTTTCTAACTAAGTCCCGTATTTTATCTGGCATTGTGCCTAAAATAATCGCAAGCTACATATTTTTTCCCTTGTCTGTGCTGGAAAATCTCATAATGTCGACTAATTTTTATCGAAAGATACTTTATAGTTATTTAATTTCTTTGATTCACGTTTATGCCGGCAATGTGCCAATTTTTCTGTAAAATCAGAAATCTCCATAAGTTATTGGGTAGTAAATTCCATATTGGGAGATCCATTTTCTTCCATTACACAAAAACTTGACTTCAAATTTACAGCAAATTCGCGACACTACCGTCATGCCTTATTCTTCGGGATATTTCAGATTTTTATCGCTTAATTTCGAGTTCTGTTTTTGTGTTTATATTAATTATTTTTATGAACTCTTTTGCAATATAATTTTTAAATAAATCCTGTTATACATAAAAAAACTTTCCTAAATTATACTAATGTTACTGTTTGAAAGGCAAAATAAGAGTTATTAATGTCGAACTATCCTACCTTTAAACTTGAGTCTTCCCACAAACTGTTTATATTTAGGAAATTTTTATAATTTAGGAAGACCTGATATCTATCATATTGACCAGAACTATCATATTGACCAGAACCTTTCTCTTGAAAAGCTTAGCTGATCCATAAAAGACTGAAAAGTAAAAAAAATTCAACATAAGTTATAATTTGTCCTAACCAGGTTACAATTGGCAAAATATTTCTTTTACCAACTATGATGAAACATATAGTAAAAAGCCTCTTTGAACGAGAATTATTAAAAATGACTTAATAAAAAACCTGAATATTATCAAACTATATTCTACCTGAGAGTAAAGATAAATGCCTAAATGTTTGTATCACAAAAATCTAGTGTAATTTCATAATAATTCATACATTTGTACTAAAGAAAATATGTTTATTAATTGAAATTTAATTAAAGTTGCTCTGGCGCACCCCGCTGAAGCAGCAGTGTATTCGACTGAAATAAAAGATAGCTAGACAGAACTAAAACTATTACTAAAATTGGAGATTAGACTATGATCTCTCGGTTTTATTCAGAAATAAAAGACAAAATTACTTTAATTGATGGTATTAGTATTATTTTTATTGTGCTCTTTCATGAGTTAGGCGGGATAAATCGGCCCGATTCTATATTTTTGTTAAGATATCTTGCCACATTTGGCCTAGTTTTGTTTACATTCTCATCTGGACTTAAGATGGGGATAAATCATTCTGCAGAAATTAACGACAAATCATTTATAAGTAGGTACTTTGTTAAGAGACTCACTCGACTGTATAAAGCATATATTGGGTATACACTGCTGGCGTTTGTTCCTCTATATTTCATCAGTTATATATCAATTAATTATCTTAACCTAAACTTTGAAGGTATTACACATTTTTGGAATAATTTAAACATAGACGGTTTACTTAAAACTCTGGTTGGAAATAATATTGTTTCTTTTCAATTAGGGTATCTAATTTTACTAATTGTAATAACAACTATTTGTTTTACAATTATATATTATTTTCAGATTGATACTTTATTTTATTTAGGGATACCACTACTGATATTTGATGTTATTTATAAGGATACTTTAAAACAGTGCCCTAGTATTTTGTTTAATGTCATGATGTATATGCCAGTTTATATTTTTGGGATAGCCTATGGCTACAAGCGATTAGAACAAAATAAATTGTCCGTTTCATATATTTGTTCAGCAATTTTTGCTGCAATATTTATTATTTCCATAGTTTACCCACAATCATTTGCATATAAATATGCTATTTTATTATATGGAATAACATTCCCACCATTTATGATGTTATTTTCTAGATTACTACTAAATTGCAAATATTTAAAAGAATCACTAATGCTGTGTGGGAAATATTCATTCCAAATTTATTTATTTCATTGGCCGATTATTTTACCTGTGTTAAGCAGATTTATTATTAATATTCTCAAAATTAATTATTTTTTCATTCCATACGGTGTGGCAGTCCTTACAATAATTGTCTGTGTTTATGTGTACAAAGTAAGTAAAAAATTAAAATTAAATCAAATATTTGAGTGATAAAACCGACTTTCGATAAGTCGATATATAAATTAAAAATTTTTCATGATGCCGTTTTTATCCACATTACTTGCGGTCATCCTAAAGGCAAGAGAATCTACTTATTTCGTTTTTCTATTTTCACGGTTACTGACAAGAACAAAATTTCTCTTTTTGTAAAAGCATTGGATGGCAATAGTTCCAATATAGGGTCCTCTTAAACTCACTCTCAAACTAGAGGTTATTACTTATTTGTTCCATTAATTAAGGTTATTAGTAGTTCCCCTCAAAAAAGTACATTCAATTTTTCGTCTGAATTTTAATTAATGTCATAAAAAATCGTAAATTTTATTGAGAAGGATTTTTAATCCTTCTCTGGTGATTATTACGAAACCTCCACTTATACCACTAAATGAAGATTTCAAATGGAAATTGTTGTCCGAAATATTAAATGTTTTTGATTTGAGATTCTGTAAGCAAACTCTTACAAGGAGGGGCATTGTGCCCCTCCACAGATCAGTACCTACTATAAAAATTGTTCTTCTAAGCATGTTTTTTCTTGTGAAATCTCTTATGCTATAAAGGAATTAAAAGAAAGAGAAATCTTGAGAAACTTTTTAAAAATCAGTTTAGTACCAACTGAAAAGGAAGTTTATGGCATTCTTAGTAAGTATGAACCCCAAGAGTTTACTGCTTTTGTTTTTGAAATATTGAATGATTTATGCCCTAAGAGAAAAAATGGATCAAGAGACATTATTATTGATAGTACTGACATAAACCTTAACCTGAACTGGCACGCTAAAAAGATTACCAAAGAAAGCCTAAAAAACAAAGAATACAAGTGGGGCCATTCAACCCATAGAGGTTTCTTCATTGGTATGAAACTTACTCTTGCACTTGATTCTCAAACATTAAAACCTTTAGCGTTTCTGATTAATGAAGCAAATGTAGCAGAACCTAAAATTTATCCTGAAATACTTAAAGAACTTAAAAGAAAGAGAATAATAAAAGCAGGTGACGTTATCTATGCTGATAGAGGATACTATTCCTATGAAAACTACGTTATATCTGTAAGAAATTTTAAGGTAGTACCTTTAATTTTTCCAAGGAAAAACTGTAATTTTAAGAAACTTTTCAATATGTTTAGATATCCTCTGAAAATATTTGATTTAAGAAGAAATACTGAAAAAGAAATTAAATTCTACAAAGAAATAATTGCAAAGTTTAAAGAGTTAATAAGCAAATGGAAAGAACTCAGATCTGTAAGGTCAATCATAGAAGATGTATTCAAAATAGCGAAGAAAGCATACTCTATGGAGAATTTACACAGATATATAAGGAGTTCTGTCCAAAAGTACTGTTTTTTAACTGTACTTTTAGTAGGGGTAACTGTAAATTACGGTATTAATGAAAGGAAGGAATTGCAAGCCTTCTCTGAATGAAGAAATTAAGAGGGGACTATTCCAATAAGAAAGTTCTCATCAAAACCATCACGAAGTAACACAGAACCTGAATCTTGATCAGATAGCCTATCATGTTGCAGACAGCATATTTTATACTGAAGATAATATCCTAGAATAGGAACTAACGCTTTCTTCATATCGAGAGTACCTGCAACCATCAATGAAGCAAAGGAACGCTTGAACGCAACCCTTTTCAAAAAACTACTTGCCCGCAACCCTTTTCAAAAAACTACTTGCCCGCAACCCTTTTCAAAAACTGCTTGCCTGCAACCCTTTTGAAAAAAGGCTTGACCGAAAATTCCATCAACTCCGAGATCAACACCTTAACGGTTGTGGGTCAAAGGTTGCGAATCAACATTTTTAGTCACGCAGTGCTCCGGTTTTTTACCCATGTGCTTCTCCAAGTTCTTTATCAAAAGCCCTGAGGAATGCGTTAAGGGAATCTTCGGGAATTCGAGCGCCTGCCGCAAGGGGATGTCCACCGCCGCTTCCTCCGAATCTTGGAGCGACTGAGCGGAGAATATGGTTTACGTCGACCTTTCCTCGGGAGCGGATGCTCAGGTCATAAGCTCCCTTTCTTTCACGGTATTCGGCTGCAACCCCTACTTCCCGCCTGCCGTAAGAGGCTGCATAGATCGCTGCCTTTGAAATGGAGTTATTTGTATTTACAATATATGCGCTATTTCCCAGGACTTCCACATTATATTTAACAAAAAGCCTTAATCTCTCCTCGTTAATTGCAGCTTCCCTGGCAAGTTTAAGCAACTCTGGAATATTTGAAGGGATGATGTCCTTTGAGAGAGGGTCAAGAAGTTTCCTCTTGAATTCGTAATTCCTTCCTTTATATAATATAGCCTGGGTCAGGGTTCCGGCCTGGAAATAAAGATTCCTTTTATCCCAATCTTTGACCCAGTTTTTTAAACATGGGGTGTTGTCGCAGAAATCCCCAATTGCTCCATAGATTGCTATCCTCCGCATATCTCTGTCCAGGCAGTCCTCAAAGAGCCTGTAGGTCAATTCTGAGGAACAGGCTTCGATGTCATGGTAGAACCAGCTTTCTTTTTCACAGCTTTTCGGGAGAGGATGGTGGTCGATATAGTAAAGGGTACACTTCTCCGCAAATCCTCTGAGTGCTGCGTGAAGTTCGGAACAGTTCCTTTCATCGATTGCAATATCGCAAACAATAAGGGTTTTCACGTTCTTTATACTCCTTAATTTTTCAAGAAGGTTAACCGGATTTGTAAAATACACATACGCATCCGGATAAGCGGTTTTTGCAATCGCACCTGAACATATCCCATCCGAATCTCCGTGAGTAAGGATTAGAGTTTTCGCTTTGATCCAGTTCTGGAGTTCTTTCATGTTTTGCTTCCTTTTTCCCGTAAAAATATTTATTTTTTCTAACGGCAATATCTCTTCTAACGTCAGTGTTGAGCTTTTATCACTTTCAACCCTTTGTTTTTTGCTTCACATACTTTGTTTTTCATTTCGGAAATTAATAAAGATATTTATTTTTCCTTTTGTTCAATTTTTATTCAAATGAGTTTCAGGGTAAAAAGAGCTTTTATTAACCTAATGCTTTTGAAGACTGGTAGGAACAATGAGAATAAATAATTCATAAGTAGTATAAATGGTCATGAAAAAAATGAAAACTGATAAAAAATGAAAAGTGATGTAAAAATGAGATGTGAGAATAAGAGGCTTTTCTCAGTATATTTTATTAAATACAAAAGATGAATGCACTGGAAAGTCCAGAGCGTTCGAAACTCTTAATATAAGTTTTTTCAGGTGCGTCTTCTTCCCAGGATGCCTGTAACTGCGAGAAGTCCTGCTATAGCAAGGACAGGACCGAACCCTGGAGTATCTTCAGGTTCTTCATTTTGCGCCAGAGCTGATGATTCATCTTTTTCCTGATTGGAGTCAGTTTTTCCCTCAGGCTGCTCGCTGCTTCCTTCAAGAGAAATTGGTACTCCTACATAAATAACAGGAGTGTCCGAAATAACCTCTCCTGAGTATTCGTCAAGGTCCAGGAAACTTGCTTTGCAGGCAGGTAGGTGGATTTCCCCTTCTTTATGCATTTGCAGTATGTAAGTTACTGTTTTTGAACCGCCGCCGCTTCCGATAACCTGCTTGAAACTGGTTTCCCCGCTTATTAGTTTAGCTTCAGGAGGTACGGTGTCGGTTACTGTCACACTTGAATCAACGTTTCCTGTGTTTTTTACAGTGATCATTACAGTCAGTTCATCTCCAGAATTCAGTTGCTGTCTGTTAATGGTTTTTGTAACTGATATCTCAGGCCCATAAATTTTTATCTTTTCCGAGTTATTAGATCCTGCGTCCCCATTCTGCCCATTGGGCAGGGTAAAGTTAGCCGTTGCTTTTGGGAAGGTGAATTCTCCAGGTTTTTCAGGAATCAGGGTGTATTCAAAAACTTTTTCAGCTAATTCTCCGGATTTAAGGGAAAGGGTCTTCTCGAGCACCACGTCTTTCTTAAGGTGTGTTTCGGACGCAATCGAATCCTTAAGTACGATATCATCTATGTCGCAGAGCCCTGAGTTCCGGACATTGACCGAGACATGGATAGGCCTTCCCATGTGATTGTCTCTTGTAATAAATTTTGAAATAACAAGGCCCCATTTTTTTTCTATTTTTATGACTTTGAAGCCTATGTCTTCGTACTTCTCGTCCCTTACATCCTCGCATGTAATTTTTGCAGTTATATTAAGTTCGGTGTCTTCCCACGGCTTGGGAGCTTTCAATGTAATGTTCACAGGTTCAAGAGCCTCATCTTTAAGTACATCTCCAAGCGTATACTTCTTTTTTCCTTTAAGGATCTCCATTCCAGCCGTGTCGATAGTTAGAACGGCATTTTCAGCTTTTGCGTCTCCATCGTTTTTAATCTCTACCAAGACATCGATTGAACTGTCTCCGGTAGATTTCGAATCATATGTGTCTTTTTTGGTTTCAACGTCTATGTCAAACTCTGGCTCTCCTTTTATAAGGATATCAAGTTTAGCATAAGGGTTCCAGTTTCCTGTCTTGAATTCCTTTCCATCCTTCTTGAGAGTCTCATAATTCGGGTCCACTTTCTGGGCATAAACCTTTACCCTGTCGTCATATACGACTTCCATGCCTGCGGAAAGCGGAGATGTCTTCAGTTTTTCCCCATCCTTTGAGATTGAAACAAAAACTTGTTTGTTATCATTAAAATCTTCTGCCTTTATATCATAGCCGTTAACTGTTACTGTATTCCCCCAGTACAGTGTTGCTCCATCCTTTTTCTCTACCCACTCGATGTCTTCTTCCGCAAGAGCGATTATTGAGAAAGCCGAAGTGAAGAAAACGGCAAGTAATGCGATCAGTGCAAGCTTCTTCGCCATAGTTACCTTCCTTGAATTTGATCTCTTTATACTGGATTTTCGCACTGGAAGCATGCATTTTGAGCTGCTGTAATGGCTACGGCTCTTTATGTTTTTTATATTTTATAATTTATATACAATTACTAACTGTTTATTCACAAGTGATACCAGTCATATGATACCAGTCGTATTTTATTATTCGATGCATTGATTTTGCCCCAGCACTCCCCTATGATTTACATTTTCTAACTCGATGTTAAATTAACTCCAATTTCATGGTTTCCCCATTGAAGTCCAAGATCATTTAATGTTCTGTAATTTGCTTGTCTACACTGGTTAGATCTACATGGTAGTATTAAGGCCGTTTTAATCCGAAATTTGTCTAAACTCTATAAGTTATCTTGGTATCTCATATTTTAATTTTTTGTACTGTTTTCCTTCTTGAATAAACTTCTTATATAGTGTCGTTTTCTTTTTAAGTTGTGTATCTCTAACAGAATCAGGAAAGGAAGTCTCGGAAGTCTCTAAATCCAATCAAGAAGTAGCAGTCCCTTCCGGATATAAGAGGTTTTTTCATGGAACTTATGAAAGTCGTAGAAATTCTCGAAGAAATCGCGCCACCTGAACTTGCTGAAGACTTTGACAAAGGCAGGATCGGGCTAATTCTCAATTTGGAAAACAATATAGAAAAAATTGCAGTTGCCCTCGATGCCAGTTCTTACGTACTTAAGAAAGCTGCAGAAATGAGAGCAAATCTTCTGGTTACCCACCACACCCTTATCTTCCATCCGATAAACAAAATTTCAAAATCCCTGGCTGAATCCCTCAGGCTTGCCCTTGATAACGGGATATCCCTTTACAGTATGCATACAAACTATGATAGGGCCGAAGGAGGTATTAATGATGTGCTTGCTGCAAGGCTCGGGTTAAAGAATCTCGAAAATGTGGAAATTGGCAGAATAGGAGAGATCGAACCCTGTACTTCGGCTGAACTGGCGTCTCATGTTTCGGAAACCCTGAAAACTCCTGTCATGTATGCCGGAGAAAAAAAGGGGATGAGGCGGGTAATGGTCTTCGGTGGCAGTGGCTTTGCAAATGAGTTCCTTGAAATTGCAAGGGCAAATAGAGTTGATGCCTTCATATCTTCTGAACTTAAGCATAATATTCTCCGCGAGTATGAGGATCTCTGCCTGATTGACGCCACTCACTATGCTACGGAAAATCCGGGCATGGAGGCTTTATGCTCCAGACTACATGAAATTTCGGGGCTTGAAGTGGAATTTATCGAACAGCCTTCCGGACTCAAGGCGATTAATAAAACCTGAACATCTTTCTGGGTTCTATCCCATAGAGGAAGATTCTGAAAAACTCAAACTAAAAATGAGACTAAAAATGAGACTTTAACTAAAACATGATTTTAATTAAAATAATGCCCTAATTAAAATTATTGAGAATAAGTTTACGCAGAAATGTAGATTACAGCGAAAAAATGTTTTAACTCTGTGAACGTAGGAGTAATTCTAATATGACAGAAAAAAAGGATCAAAGTAGACCAGATCTAGGAAAAAAAGATGAAAACAGAGCGGAAATAAAGAAAAAGAATAAAAATATGGAGGAAGAACTTACAGAAGATTCCTTAGAATCAATGCTTGAAGAACAATCCAGAAACCAGGTTCGTTCGGATTACCGGCGTAGTCTGGGCAATGAATCTCGTAGAAGATACATGGAATGAACTTATATGTGATGAATTTAGAGTGGATGTAATGAATTCAGAATGGATTTCTCTTTTTCCAGCAAATCATTTTTAAAATTTTCATATGTTGTTTTCTTTTCTCTTTTGCTTCAGTTTATCTGAAACTTCACTAACGTTTCAGTTTAACTTGATTTATACTCTTTAATACCTATTGGCTCAAATAATATCCTTTTTCACAGCTTTTCTATATCATTTTTCACAGCTTTACTTCTGGCTCTGGTCTCAACCGAGTTCAAATAGCTCTCAATATGTTCGCGTACCAGCTGCACTTTTTCAGTCTCTGGCATTGAGTACAGAATTGCCTCAAGATAGCCGTGTTCTCTGAGAAGGGAAAAAGCTGCAGGAAAACTAATGTCAAAAATCCAGCTCAGGCGAAGGAGTTTAATGTCATTCCGGTTTTTTACATCTGCAAGCTTTGCCATCCTATTATTCAGAACATCCGCAACTATATTTTCCGAACATCCAGGCGTATCGGGAATATTGAGTTCAAGGGCTGGATTCCTGAACTCTTCTTCTTTCTCATAATCTTCACTCACAAGCTTCAGGATATCAAGCTTATCGGCGTCCCTGATCAATTTCAAATAAAAAAGGAATTCGCTGGTAGTTTCTGTGCATTTGGGAATCTCCATGCGATTATGATATTCCACAGCTTTCAGGATTATATCTTTTTCTTTCCGAGATAGAATAGAAAGAATCCCGGTATTTTCCAGGATTTTTACGCCAAGTAAAGCATGATCTTCAGATTCTGAGTCTTTGAACGTCCTGTATTTAGTAAACTGTTCAAAGCGGCCCAGGTCATGAAATAAGGCTATTGTTTCAGCGAGCCTGCAATCTCTCTCCTCTAAATTTTCTGCTTTGGCAAGTAAAAGAATATTTTCACATACTCTCGTCGTATGTTTGATTTTTAGCTCAACGTTTTCCTGGATAAAGACTTCAGGAGAGGAAAATTGGTCTACATAATCCAGAAACCATTTTTTGAAAAAGTCCAGGTCTTCCTTCTGCATGCTTTTTCAATAGGATTTTCAATGTATAACATTTTCGTATATCTACGGAGGCTTTGAGGCTATAATCTAATCGTTAATTTTATTCTTTATTATTAATTTTAGTCTTTATTACTACGGGAGCGCAGAGGGTCACGAATACCCTATTCTTTAGATTGGGGATGAAGTGAACCCTCGCCTCTTTTTGGTTTCGTTTAAACCTCTGTACCGTTGCTTCTTTGTAAAGTAGGTTTCTTAGTCTCATGGTTACATAAGTTGGTAATGAAACTCTGCATCAAGGAAGTCTTGTAAATGGATACTTAACTATTCCCCAGAAACCGGGCGGGAGGCCCGAAGCATACCCCATCCTTTAGGGTGGGGTGGCCGCACGCAATTTGATTATTAATCTTAATCTTTATTAATTTTATCCTACTGTAAAAATGTTTTTATTTTACGATTTATTATTTCTCTAACCATAATATACTTTTGAGTTAGATATAATGACGATCCGAGGATTCTTTTTAAACTCCACAACTTTTATATGGGGGGACTCGCCAAATTAAATGGTAATGTATGGGGCCGTCCCCTTAAACTGAATAAATTATCCACGGGTGATGCAAAAAGATTTTATCTAGTTACTTTTATTCTTTAATTGTTCGCGCTTACGCAGGTATAGAGACAGCACAGAATAGTGAGTATAATTAGTGAGTATAATGATAGTTTGAGACTCTTTATGAAAAGTCTTCATAAGAACTCATTAGAGTAAACAGGGGTATTTAATGAGCTCAATTAGGAAAAATAATTTGATTGTTGGTTTTTTTATTCTCCTTGCATTGATGCTATATTTCTTTTCAGGTTTTTTATCTGTTGCAGGAGCTGTTACAGGTAAGGAGCTGGTTGCAGAAGACTATGAGAAGAATGAAGTTAATGAAAAGACTGAAGTCGCTCCTGATCTTTATGAGATAATGGCACAGCGCCCATCTTCTATAGAAGGCTTGATTGATAAGGGAAATGCGTTGTACTCTAGTAAAAAATATCAGCTCTCTGTAAACTGCTATAATGATGCACTTAAGATCGATCCTAATTCTTCATTGGCCTGGTATGGAAAAGGATGTTCTCTGGCCGAACTGGGAAAGAATGACCAAGCAGTCAACTGTTATGAGAAGGCTCTTTCAACCTTTCCGGTCTCTCCCGAAAACTGGTATAATAAGGGTAACAAACATCTTGAGCTAAATAACTATGTTGAGGCTATCAACTTCTATGACAAAAGCTTTGCTGCAAATACCTATCTCTCTACGGTATGGTACCGAAAAGCTCTTGCCTCTGAGCAGCTGGGGCTTGATCAGGAATCTCTGAACTCTTATGATAAATCTATTGAACTGAATTCCAATTCTTCCAGCTCTCTGCAGATGCAGGGAATGGCTTACCTCGGACTTGAGAAGTATCCTGAGGCAATTGAATACCTTGACAGCGCTCTTAATATTACTCCTGACAATGCTGAACTCTTGTATCAGAAAGGAGTAGTTCTTGATAAATCCGGTGATTACGAAACTGCAATAGACTGTTATGACAAAGCAATTTCTTTTAATCCAGATCTGGTAAATGCCTGGCATAATAAAGGTGTTAACCTTGAAAAGATGGGAATTTATGATGAGGCGCTTACTTGCTACGAGTTTGTTCTTCTGTCCGAGCCTGAAAATCTTGATGTTTTACAGAGAAAAGGTGTATGCCTTGAAAAGCTTGGAAGAAATGATGAAGCTCTTCAGTGCTATGACGAGGTTCTGGTCTACGATCCTGGCAGTTCCGAAGCCTGGTATAGTAAAGGTTCTCTGCTTAATAAGACCGGCCAATATGACGCTGCAATAGCGTGCTATGATAAGGCGCTTAACCCGGACACAGGGGTTCAGGTTGAGGAAATCGGAAGTGATTCGCTCGAACAACTAAATGTTTACGAAGCTGCACTTCCATCTTATCCCGAAAATCCTGAATTTAAGTCGTCACCTACAGTTAAAATCTGGTACGAGAAAGCCCTAGCTTTTGATAAGCTTGAAAAATACGAATCTGCGATTGAGTGTTATGATAAGGTTCTTGAAACAGAGTCTGGACATGCTGTTGTCTGGTATCTAAAAGGCCTGGATCTTGAAAGGCTTGGCAGGTACGAAGAGGCAATTGAATGCTATGGCCGAGCCCTGAAACTGGACTCCGGGTATGCTAAAGTCTGGTATCGGAAAGGCTTAGACTCTTCAAAAATCAAAGACTACAAAGATGCAGTAGAAAGCTATGATAAAGCTCTCGAGATTGATGAAAACTATACCCTTACCTGGGCTGGCAAGGCTTTTGCCCTGGCGAAACTTGGAGAATACGAAAGTTCGCTCACATGTTACAACAAAGTCCTTGGGGCTGTGCCCAGCAGCGCAGTTGCCTGGTACAATAAAGGGCTTGTTCTTGATGAACTCGGAAAGCATGCAGAAGCTTCTGAATGTTATAACCAGACTCTTCTGATCGATCCCGAATATTCGGCTGCGCGCTTTAAGTTGAACAAAAACATGAAACAGGACTCAACAGAAGCTCTAATATCAGAGCATGTTAAAAACAATAGTGCAGATGCCAATCCTGCCCAGATGCTTTCTGGAGGTTTCTGGGCATATCTTCTGAACTATGAATACGCAAGCTCAGAAGACCGCGATGAGCCTTCCGAAGATCTGAACCTGTTTAGCCCCGATATCAGTTACGATGCCGCATGGTATGGAAAGGCCTCAATCTACGGTAAACTCGGAATGTACGACGATGCACTTAATTCTTATGATATGGTGCTTGCAATTAATCCTGCACGTGCTGAGGCCTGGTATGAAAAAGGCTCGATACTTGATAGGTTAGACAGAAGTGAGGAAGCTCTGGAATGCTACAGGAAAGCCCTGGACCTTGATCCACAGTCAAGTACAGCTCTGTATGGGATAGCCTCTACTACAGGTGATCTTGGAAAGCTTGAAGAAGCAGTCAGTTACTATGACCAGTTGCTTACTCTAAACTCCAGTAACTCAGATGCCCTCCTTGGGAAAGGTCTTGCTCTCTCGAATCTGAGCAGGTATGACGAGGCAATTTCCTGTTACACTAAACTTCTTAACTCTGAGCCTGAAAACCTTGAGGCGCTCAGAAGTCGGGCTTTTGCTCTCTCGAAATCCAATAAATCCAATGACGCGCTGGCAGATTACGATAGAATAATTAAGCTTCAGCCTGAAAATTCCCAGATCCTGGCTGAGAAAGCCTCTTTACTTGAGGCACTTGGCAGGTATGAGGAAACTGCTGCATGTTATGAGAGAATGCTTGAAATCTCACCGAACAACAGGGAGATAATTTACAAACAAGGAAAAGCTCTGGAGAACAGCGGAGACTTTGAGGGAGCAGTGGGCTGTTACGATAGAATTCTTGAGCTGGATCCGGGCAATGTGGGTGCTTACAATAACAAAGGCTTTGTGCTCTACAAGCTGGAAAAATATCAGCAAGCTATTGACTGTTACGATAAGGCTCTGGAATACAGTCCAGACAATGTTACAGCCTGGTATTTCCAGGGCTGTACTTATCTCACGTTAAGCAGCAATAAAGCAGCCCTTAATTGTTTCAACAAAACAGTACAGCTTAAACCTGATTGTATCACAGCATGGTATAACAAAGGATACATTCATAACATGATGGGAGAAACTGAAGAAGCAGTTTCATGCTATGATAATGTCCTTGCAATTAGTCCGAACTCACCTTCGGCTCTTTACAATAAACGGTTTGCGCTTTATACTCTAAAGAAACTAGATGAGGCTGCTGCATGCAAGGCAAAACTAGATGAGATAGATCCAGGTTTTGTGGACGCTCTGCAGGAAAGAGGAACTAAGTTCTTCCTTCCTGAATATTATAATAGCACTCTGAATTATTCCCTGCCTTCAAGATGGTACGGAGGAGAAGAAAATGTCTCAGGAAATGTAAGTACAAACACGACTGCACCTTTATTAGGAAAGATAACTGAATCCTCCGACAGCCCGGAAAATAACAGCAGCAATTATAATACTACGGAGCTTAATGATGGACAGGAAAGCGAGGATCCTACTGAGCTTGAGTATGGGCAGGAAAGTGAATATTCGGAGCTTGATGATGAGCAGGAAAGTGAGGATCCAGATTATTGGTATGTTCCCGAGCCTGATGGGTGAAGAGAAAATAGCAGTGAAGAATGGAGTATTAAGGAACCCGACTAAAACTCAAATTCCGGAAAATTGAAAAACAGAAACCTTTTCCGGTATGCATTTAGCTGCATACCGGTACGATTTGCCTTTCTCTTTTTATGCTACTACCCAGGTTTATTAACTTTTTCTGTCTTATTATTTTTTTCTCCTAGTCTGTTAGCTTTTTATTATTTTTTTTGGCTTATCAACTCTGTAATACTAATTCTGTAACTTTTGCAAATAAAATTCTTTATCCTGAAAGTTTTAAACTTCATGCCATCCTAACCGTAAGCATCCATGACAGACAATTCCAATGATATCGAGGCAAGGCCTAAGGCTGGTGCCCATACCTCGAGAGAAAGCAAGCATACACCGGAAGATTATATTGAAAATCCAGATAACCCTGGTTCAGGCCCCTCTTCTTTAAGGCCTGAAATCCCACCTAATGTAATCATAGTTCGGTATGGCGAACTTGCCCTTAAAAGTACAGGGGTTCGGAACTGGTATGAGAAAATTCTTATGAAGAATATTGCGGCAATGCTGGAATCTCGAGATATTCCATATTTCCAGATACGTCGGGAATGGGGCCGGATATTTATCGAGACTATGGATTTCCGTGCGGCTGAAGCAGCTGCTGACGTTTTTGGGATTGTCTCTACTTCCCCTGCATTGACAACTGAGCCTACCCTTGAGAGCACAGCCAGTGTATGTGCTACCCTGGCTAAGGACCTGGTTTTAGAAGGCGAATCTTTTGCGGTCAGGGCTAGAAGAAGCGGGAACCATCCTTTTTCTTCGGTGGACATAGGCAGAACCTGCGGAGATGCCGTCTGGAGTGCTCTGGAAAAAAAAGGGAAGCATCCCAGAGTTGACCTTAGTTCTCCTGATAAAGAAGTTTTTGTAGAAATGAGGCAAAATCTCGCTTACGTCTATCTGGAAACATTTAAAGGAGTAGGGGGTCTTCCTCTAGGCACACAGGGAAGTATGGTTGTTTTAATGTCCGGTGGGCTTGACTCTCCGGTTGCAGCCTGGCTTATGATGAAACGCGGAGTTATGATTATTCCGGTATACTGTAATACTTCGCCCTATGCCGAGAACGCCGCAAGAGAACGCGCTTTTGAATGTATTCGCCAGCTCCAGAAATGGGCTCCAGGGCATCAGTTTAAGACTTATGAACTTCCTCACGGCCCCAATCTTCGGACTTTTATCGACATCTGCAACCGAAAAAATACCTGTCTTCTCTGCAAACGAATGATGTACAGGGAAGCCTACGAGGTTATGAAAAAAGAAGGTGCAAGTGGAATTATTACTGGTTCTTCCCTGGGACAGGTAGCTTCCCAAACTGCTGCCAATATGTATGCTGAAATTTATCAGCTTGCTATTCCTATTTACCATCCTTTGATTGCCTTTGATAAAACAGAGATAATAGACATTGCCCGCAAAATCGGAACCTATGATATTTCCAGTCAACCTGCAGGCAGTTGCACTGCTGTGCCTGAGCGGCCTGAAATAGGAGCAAATTATGACCTTGTCGTAACTGAAGAACAAAAAATGGATATCGAGACCATGGTTTTCAATGCTATGAAAGCCGCAAAAGTCCTTAAACTCTGAAAAAGTGATGATTTCTTTCTATTAGTTTTTAAAAGCTTTCAATTAATTTTTAATGTTTTCAATTAATTTTTTACGACATTAACTTGAACTCTAAAAGCTCTCTTATTTTTTCTTTTTTGACCGGCTTTTAAGAAGAGCGATCTCTATATTTTTGCATAGGTCTTCTTCTTTGAAAGGTTTCAAAATATATCCTTCTGGATCTGTTAGCTTTGCTCGTTCTTACGTATGACCACCAAAAGTTACACAGTTATTATAAGCTCTTTTTTATTAATTTTTTATTAATGTTATTGTTACTTGTAAGCCTTTTTAAGGATTATCTCAAAGGATCTCAAATTAGCTTTTAAATCCCTTATCTAATTTGATGCCATTTCTTTAAAAGTACCTTCCAAATGAATTTATCTCCAATCTTATTTTGCATTTCTGTTAATACCAGTAGTTGATATGCTATGAAACTCGATAGAGAATAGAGTTTTCTACTCTGATTTCTCACTCTTTTGATATCAAACTTTACTGTACCTTTAATATGTCCGTGTATCTTTTCACAGTCATTTCTCTTTTTATACTGTTCATCAAAAGTCTCATCTCTGATGTTCTGGGTTCTCAGGTACATTCTTACCTGTTCTTTCCTTCCAGTCTCATATAGAAATTTGAGTTTGTTTTCCATTGGTGCATGAATATCTCCACCGAATTTCCATTTTTTATTTATCCAGTGATTGGTTCTTTCCTTTTTAACTTCTTTGTTAAGATGAGCTCAATCAAATAAAAAAGAAATCTTATGGTTTTGCCCTGATCTTCCTGAAAACATCCTTAAAAGCCAGTTTTTTCGCTTCCTTAATGGTGAAGCCGGCTTTTTCAATATTTTTCACGGTATGTCGGGTTGTATGATCCCCAAGAAGAATAAACAGAACCGGATTAATTAAATGTTCTATGAAGTCAACAAAAGGGTAGTCACTGTGCACATGTTCAAGAGCTATCAGTTCCCCTGATGGTTTCAGGACTCGCCTCATTTCCTTAAGAGCTTTCACAGGATCGGGGATTGTACAGAGGACAAAAGTTGTGATCACATAGTCAAAGCTGTTATCAGGAAATTCAAGATGTTCGGCATCCATAGGATAAAGAGTAATGTTTTTCCTGCCTTCGGCTTTTTCTTGGGCTCGTCGGAGCATCCTTTTACTTTTGTCGATTCCTATTACCCTACAGCTTGCCGGATAGTATTTCAGGTTTCTTCCGGTGCCCACCCCGACTTCCAGAATTTTTCCGCTCAGGCCTGAAAGAGCTTCTTTTCTCCATTCCCGGAAAAAGAAATATTCCAGAGGCAAGTCTATCAGTTCGTATATGGGTGCTATTCGGTTATACTTTGAAACAACGGACATTAAGCAAATTTATGCGTTTTTCATGATTAGCTTTTTTGGGATATGCAAGGAGAATTATCAATAAGAAGGGAAGATGTTTAAATATAGAAAAATAATTTGATAAATCACAAAATTTTTCAATAATTATACGAAGCGTAAAACCTAAGCGTAAAACATTAACGACACAAAAAAGTTAATGAAATGGACTTAGAAAATATGTTTTAATCAGGTTGTTTATCATTTCAATTCCAATTTCCGGGATTATTGGCCTTTCTTCGATGTCTCCGATTATCTGGCATCTGTTGTCGTCCTGATGCATTGAGGGAGTTGTAGCGCAATTATTACCGCCTTTGTACGACTTCCCGGTGCTCGTGTCCTTTAATTCGGTAATTTTTGCAATGGAACTCTTTGTATAATGACACAAAATATAGGAATAGATCATTTTATCTCGCGGTGTTTTATTAAATATTTACTTTTATTATGATATTATATAATACTTTTATTTTTATAATTATCTGGCGATCTTGAGGCTTTATTATTGTATATTATAATTTTGGTCAATAACTAAAAAATCAAAAAGATGGATAATTAATAAGCACTAAAAAGAATGAAAATAGTTAATTTGAGGAGTTTTTCGATAAAGTATATAACAGCAAACATAAAACAAATTATGGAGTTCAAATGTAATGTGGAAGATCTATTTGAACTCCAGGCGCCCAGAAGCAGGTTAGATAACTTTGGAGCAAATTACATTAATTTTGCGTATATTTAAGCTTACTTAAATCCTGCCTCCGGGGTAAAATCCTTAGGAGATAATAAATAGCAATGAATAAAATATTTGGAGTAAGCGCAATATTTGCAACATTTTTGATAGTAACTGTTGTAGTTGTACTGGCAGTAAGTACAACTACAGAGGACGACAAATCAGATATAATAAATAACATTGCCTTCGACAAAAAATTGCTTGACTTCAATGATACACTAGATAATTTTGAAACTGTTACTACAAATCCTACAGCTTTTCTCGATGATGCAGCTGATGGTCAGGTTACACTTAGACTGTTAGGACAAAATTTTGATCTTAAACTTCAGAAAATACATATAGTAAGTGACAACGCAACAATTACAGCAGCAGATGGATCTATCTCAGATGCTCCTAAATCCTATTCGTATACTGGAACAGTTGTTGGGGAAGCAAATAGTAGCGTCGTATTAACAGCAGGGGATGGCGTTCTTATCGGAGAAATAAACGTTGATAATAAAAGTTATTATATTGACCAGACTGCTAAGAAATATAACAACAAAGTTGTCCATATAGTCTATTCTTCAGATGAGATTAAGACGGGAAATATTTTGGCATATTGTACTGTTTTTCCCGTAATTTATTTTGTTCCTCAAGTGAGGAAGTCCTAGTTATAATAGAGAAATCTTAGTTGAGGAATTAACATGTCAAGAAAAAAATTAGTCATATTTGTATGCATATTCCTTTTGTTGATAAGCATTATTGTTTTAATTCCTGTTATTAAGCAGAATATTCTTCTTGACAAAAATGAAAATAATAACGACAAAGAAAGCGGTAATTATTTTTTTATACATAATTGGGGTGATAAAAGCCATGAAGTTACTGTAGAAGTACTCGACTCAAAAAATACCTCTATATTTAACGAATCATATATGTCAGCTCCTAAAAAAGAATACATGAGAAAACAATTTCCATTTACACTGACATCAGGGACATACATTAAAGCTACATTAGACAACAATATTACAAAGACTGAAATGATCTCTAATGATGCTAGTGATCTAGCAATATATATCGATATAGAGATACAACCTGATGATCCATTGGACATAGGCATTGCGATTCCATGAATTAAATCTTATACATTGGTCATCGGTTAAGGAATTTTCTTGCCTGATAGTACGATGTCATAAATCGCTGATATCCGGTTGTACTTCGAAACCGCGGACATTAAATGAACTTAAGCTTTCCTTATGACTAGCCTTTTTGGGATACCGAAAGAAACCGGACAAGTAAGTAAGCCGTGATAGTTTTCAAAAATTTTTACTGAAAAAAACAAGGGCCTACCTGATACAGTTAGCCTTAAAAGAAAAACAAGGATAACTTCCCGAAACCGATTCATATTTAAGCGTTCGAAATAATACCACGCTACAAATCTTACTTTAAATCTTGCATCAAGTATTTCATTTAAGTTTTATATTAAATCTTATAAGCCTCATATCAAATCTCATATTAGTTTCACAAATACTATTGCCACAGATATTAACAGAAATTAGATTCGTATCAACAGGAATATTCGTATCAACAGGAATTATACTTACACCTACTGATATCACAAAAATCAGAGAGAGGAAAACCGATGAGCAATATTTTACGCAGAGGCAGGCTGGAGGCTGCCCAGGACGAGGAAATCTTACGTTATACCTCCTCTATGGAAGCTGACAGGTGGATTTTTGATGCTGACATAGCAGTAGACCTTGCCCACACAGTAATGCTAAAAGAGCAGGGCATCATAAATAGGGAGGACTGCAGTAAAATCCTTAGTGGGCTTTTAAAAATCCGGGAGGAAGGGATGGAAAAGCTCGATTTCAGCTATGAAGACATCCATATCTCTCTTGAGTCAAGGCTCATCGATATGGTTGGGGAAGACGTTGGGGGCAGGATGCATTCTGGGCGTTCCAGAAACGATGAGGTTGCAACTTGTATCAGGCTGGTGCTCAGGGAAGAACTGACCGGGCTGCTTGAAGAAATCCATGAGCTGAGGCAAGCACTTCTAACCCTTGCGGAAAAACATACCGAGACGCTCATGCCTGGTTTTACTCACATGCAGCATGCCCAGCCGACAACACTTGCTCATCACCTCTGCGCCCACGAAGCCGCTCTTGGCAGGGACTTTGACAGGATTCAGGACGCTTACTCCAGGGTAAACCTCTGCCCGCTTGGGGCTGCAGCTTTTGCTTCCACGGGTTTTAACCTGAACAGGAAAAGGACCCAGGAGCTTCTGGGCTTTGACGGCTTGCTTGAAAATTCAATGGATGCGGTTAGCACCAGAGACTTTCTTATTGAATGCGCCTCAGGATTTACAAACCTCATGATAAACCTGAGCCGTATGGCTGAAGAACTTGTAATATGGTCCTCTTCCGAATTCAATTTCATAGAACTGGACGATATGTACGCTTCTACTTCTTCAATCATGCCGCAGAAGAAAAATCCTGACACTGCCGAACTTATGCGCGGGAAAACAGGAGTAGCAGTGGGCGCACTAATGTCTCTGATTACAATCTGCAAAGGGCTTCCCCTGAGTTACAACCGCGACCTTCAGGAAGCAACTCCAAATCTCTGGCGGTCTGTAGAAACGGTAAGGGCTTCAGTAAGGATCATGGAAGGGATGATAAAAACTATGAAAGTCCGTCCTGAAGTGCTTGTTGCCCAGTCAGTTACAGGTTTTACAACCGCAACCGAACTTGCGGATACCTTTGTCCGGGAAACCGGAATTCCTTTCAGGACTGCCCACCAGATCGTCGGGATGCTTGCAAGGGAAATGGAAAAACCAACTCTAAAAAAAATCGATTCCGTTGCCGAAATTGTGCTGGGCGAATCTCTTTCAAGCCGTGGGCTCAAGGAGAAAATGGTAAAAGAAGCCCTGAACCCATTTTCGAACGTAGAGATAAGAAAAATCGCTGGCGGACCAGCTCCCGAAGAAATGCGAAATTACCTCTCGAAAAGGCAGACCGAGCTTGAACTTAACAGGCAGGAAATTGCAACCCTGAAAGATATTACAGACTCAGCTTTTGAAAATCTACTTGCAACCGTTAATGAGTACAGGCAAGCTTGAGATATAACGAAGCAAACTCCATACTTAAGTATACTTGATGTCAATGAACTAAGTATAATACTCAGCATTAATATTACATTGACCTCTTAAACTTAGTATTAATTTCAGTATTAATACTACTTTGACTTATCAGTACCATGCAAAATGCATAATATTGTAAAAGTAGCCAGGTATTATACAAGAATGTCTGTATAATACCGAAATGCTGGTCATCTATACATCATTTCAAAAAGTTGTCATAAAAGGGATTATTTATGGAATTCAAACAGGGCGATCGGGTACGTATTGAAAAGAACGGCACTGTCTACGAAGGTAAAGTGATGCCGTCCATGGAAGGATATATTACAATAAAAATGAACAGCGGTTACAATGCCGGTTTTTCCATGGATAAGGTAAAGATAACTCTTCTGGAAAACAATGGTGAAAACACAAATGGAGGCCTGAACGGCGGAAAAGAACATAAAACGGCAGGAGAGGAGGTCCAGAAATCTGGAAAAAAGCTTCCAAAGGTTGCTATTCTTTCCACAGGCGGAACGATTGCAAGCAAAATCGATTACAGGACGGGTGCAGTAACTTCCCAGTTTACTGCTGACGATATCCTTGCAGCTATCCCTGAACTCAGAGAGATAGCTGATTTCAAAGGCAGGGTAATCTCAAGCATTCTCTCGGAAAACATGGATTCGGAGTCCTGGCAAAACCTTGCACGTGCCATCGTAGAGGAAATCGAGGCAGGTGCCGATGGAGTAATCGTAACCCACGGGACAGACACCATGATGTACACGGCTGCAGCCCTTTCCTTTATGATTGAAACACCTGTGCCCATCGTTATTGTAGGTTCCCAGAGAAGTGCAGACCGTCCGAGCAGTGACAATGCCATGAATGCAATATGTGCGGCCCTTGTTGCTATTAGTGATATTGCTGAAGTTTCGGTTGTTATGCATGGAACAACCTCAGATGATTTCTGTGAGATCCACCGTGGAACTAAAGTCAGGAAAATGCATACTTCCCGCAGAGATGCCTTCAAGTCAATAAATTCCCGACCTATAGGAATCGTGGATTACAATACAAGAAAAATAAAAACTTTCATTGACTATATCAAACGTGGAGAAAGACCTCTCAAATTCAATCCAGGCATGGAACCGAAATGTGCTCTTGTTAAATTCACTCCCGGTTCAGGTCCTGAAATCCTTGACCATTACATTGACAGCGGGTACAGAGGACTGGTTCTCGAAGGTACTGGGCTTGGGCATGTGTCTACAAAATGGATTCCCAAGATTCAGAAAGCAACAGATGCAAAAATGCCTGTTATAGTTACGTCTCAGTGCCTTAATGGCAGAATCTGCGACCGCGTCTATGATACTGGCCGTGATATGCTGAAAGCCGGTGCAATCGAAGGAGAAGATACCCTGCCTGAAATCGCCCTTGTTAAACTTATGTGGGTGCTCGGTCAGACCGATGAATTTAACGAAGCTGTCAAAATGCTCAGGGAAGATATCAGTGGAGAGATTACAAAGTGCTGTTTTAAGTAAAAAATCATTTTTCTTTCTTCACTTCTTTTTCCTGAACCTTATTTTCTTATTTTTTGTTTTCTTATCACAAATGATGAGATGTATGAAGATGAGACCGGGTACGAAAAAGGAGAAGTTAATAAGAGGAAGATTGTTGAGACTGAGATGTTTTCAGTTGACGATCGTATCACAATAATTAGTGGAATAATCGCAATTATGGGAAAAAAGGAAGGAGAGAGTACGTGAGGAGAATTATTCTCACGGACTTTCATGCCAAGGAAAGAGGCTTTCGCCTCAATTAAGATGGTACATAACTAAAGTTAGATAAAACCATTTCTGCATTCTGTCCATTTATCGGTGCCAAATGATTCATAAGCCACATCTGCATCGCAACTCCACCAGTTACATGTGGGATACTTGTCTGATCTGTACAGTTCCAGTCAGAAATGACAGTTCCATTAGAAAGCTTTGTGGTGAAGTGAACATACGTTGGCTCCCAATCAAAACTGTATGTCACGTCTGTGGCGTTTTGGTAAGGAGAGTCGTAAGGTATTGCACTCTGGTAGGCATTTGGCTGGACACTATAACTAAGTCTGTCACTGTATATCCCGCCCCACTGAGTAGCTTCAATATCTATCTCATTAGTATCGTTATGTCGGAAGAACATACCAGCTACAATATTAGGATCGAGATTCAGTATTGGTGATGAGACCGTACACGTATATACACCATAGATATAGTCAGTGGATGTTGTATCAACCTCTGTTGAATACCAGATATCTCCAATTTTCTGGATTGTCAGGTGTAGGTTCTGGTTTTCATCAACCCAAACACTGTTGCTTGAATTGCTCCAGTTGTTACCACCAGGATTACCAGGTACATTTCTTACCCACCACTCTCTACCACACCAGTTTAGATAGGTGTCTGAAGTGTCTGGAGCGTCTGGAGCGTCTGGAGTGTCTGGGGCGACAGAAGATGGTACATAACTAAAGTCAGATAAAACCATTTCTGCATTCTGTCCATTTATCGGCGCTAGGTGATTCATAAGCCACATCTGCATCGCAACTCCACCAGCTACATGTGGGATGCTCGTCTGATCTGTACAATTCCAGTCAGATATAACAGTTCCATTAGAAAGCTTTGCGGTGAAGTGTACATATGTTGGCTCCCAATCAAAACTGTATGTCACGTCTGTAGCGTTTTGGTAAGGAGAATCATAAGGTATTGCACTCTGGTATGAATTTGGCGCGACACCATAGTTAAGCCTGTCACTGTACATCCATCCCCACTGAGTAGCTCCAATGTCTATCTCATTGGTATCGTTATGACGGTAGAACATAGCAGCTACAATGTTAGGATCGAGATTCAGTATTGGTGATGAAACCGTCCACGAGTATACACCATAGGTATAGTCAGCGGATGTTGTATCAACTTCCGTAGAATACCACATATCTCCTACTTTTTGGATTGTCAAGTGTAGGTTCTCGTTTTCATCAACCCAAACACTGTTGTCTGAACTGTTCCAGTTGTTACTACCAGGATTACCAGTTCCACTTCTTACCCACCACTCTTTACCACACCAATTTAGATAGGTGTCTGCAGCAGCGGTGTTTGCGATCAAAAGCAATCCTAATGTACTTAACATTAAGAGCTGTAGATATTTTTTATTCATATTAATCATAATATCAATAGAAAACATCTTTGAAAAATTTTCTTATTTGTCATTAAATAGAAAGGTTAAAGTATTTTTAAAATAATATATAATTTTGCAAAATTCGAGCCTTAATATATGAAAAATTAGAGAACAAAGATTACTTAATTTTAAGATAGTAGCTAAGAGAAAAAATATATCCAATAACACCAGACACCCCCAAAATTTCCGGCATAAATTAATAATTCATTTGTAAACTAACTATTTAATGTATTTTATCCTCTAAAGTTGTATTTTCTTATTTTTATGATAAGCTTAGTAAGTTAGAAATTATGTAAAATATTAGAAAAATTTAGATAAAAAATTCTATAAGTTTTCCAATATTAAAATAAATCTCAAAATAAGAACCTTAACTCAAAACACATCTGCTTTAAGTTACAGATTTCTCTAATTAATGCCCGAAAAGTCTTGATTTATTCACCTTTATTCAATTATTCGCTGACCAGCGTATCGTTTTTACAGATTACTGAATATATATTTCAGATAATACAGATAATTATTTATAAACAATCAGTTCTGTATTTATGTTAGTTATGTTGAAACTAAAAGAAATAAAGAATAATGCAAAAAAGTACATAGAACTATGCAAACTTATATATGTAGATCCTCGAACCCCCAAAACTGCAAAAATACTGTTATGGATCGCCATAGGTTATGCATTATCACCAATTGATTTAATACCGGATTTCATACCTGTAATTGGTTCTCTTGATGACATGATAATCGTCCCTGTGCTTTTATACATTGCAATTAGATCAGTACCCAAAAATGTGTATATAGAAAATTATGTTCAAATTTTGAGTAAATAAGTTTCTAGTGTCAAGAAAATTTAGTTATTGGTCACATGTTAACTCTGAATCGCTACATATTGATGAGAATAAATCAAAAATTATGCTCAATAATTAAATTGCCATAACACTAGCCAGAAAAAGCAGTGTACTTTTTAGATTTTTGTTTTTAAAATTCTACTCGGGTTATATTCGGGCACAAGGTTGTAATATTTCTTAATATTTTAACCAGAAACCACTTGAGTTTTATAAAGGATGTCGAAGTAGTGTTAAGTACTCCTATTTCTCTGAATCTCTACAGAAAAAACAGCTAGAAGCAAAATTAAGAGCTGTTGTGAAGAAATTACAAGAAGCAAGAGATATTCAAAAAGCTGTCATAAACAACAAAAAACTTCCTAAGAAATTCAGAGTAAATAATACGTTGATTGAGATTAATTACTCTTTTAGAACTAAACTAGAAGAGCTGAGTGATGAGGAAGCTATAGAACTCCTGAAAGCTTCACTGATTAATGGAAGTGAAGAATTTTTCTGTCTGAAATCAAACAGGGATTTGACACTTGAAGATGCATTGATAACATACAGGAAAAAGGATTCTATTGAGAAAATATTCCATTCATTGAAGAACGAAATTAATATTAAACCGTTGAGAGTATGGTCGGATGATAACATTAAGATAAATGGGATCAAGGGACATATTTTTGCGAATTTTGCTATTATTAATAGCTACTATTAATAGCTTGATAGTAGCAAAAATGAATGGAATTACATAAAACACATATCCTATTTTTATAAACTCATGCAGAGTGTCAGGTCAATTGGACTAAAAAAGAAGGAGATATTCAGTACCAATTAATGGATACTGTCAAAGTCAGGATTTCTTGCTGGAACAAAAATTGATTCATAGGAACTGGTTATTAAAAATTGCAAACCAAAGTTGACTTTTAACTCGAGTCAACAAGGCTAAAGGGCTATTTTGCCAGAAAGGGCTATTTTGCCAGATTTTGTCAATAATTTTTCAACCCTTTAGCCTCGATTTTTTTATCTTTGTTCAAGTTAAAGATTTATTCACTTTCAGAATATATTCTCAGTTTTGTATTTGTTGTCACTTTTATACAACTTTTATATATTCTGTTTTTGTTACCGTGTTCTTGCCTTTAGCATTCTTTACTGTCAAGTTAACAGTGTATGTCCCTGCTTTTGAATACTTATAAATCGGATTCTGTTGGAATGACTTTGCTCCGTCTCCAAAGTCCCATCTCCATTTAGCAGGTGTCCCTGTGCTCGTGTCAGTAAATTTAACCTTTAATGGCGTTTTTCCTGATGTAACACTGCTGGTGAAGTTTGCCACAGGTTTTGATATCACTTTTATATATTCTGTTTTTGTTACCGTGTTCTTGCCTTTAGCATTCTTTACCGTCAAGTTAACAGTATATATTCCTGCTTTTGAATACTTATGAATCGGATTCTGTTGGAATGACTTTGCTCCGTCTCCAAAGTCCCATCTCCATTTAGCAGGTGTCCCGGTGCTTGTGTCGGTAAATTTAACCTTTAATGGGGTTTTTCCTGATGTAACACTGCTGGTGAAGTTTGCAACCGGCTTTGTTATCACTTTTATATATTGTGTTTTTGTTACCGTGTTCTTGCCTTTAGCATTCTTTACTGTTAAATTAACCGTATATGTTCCTGCTTTTGAATACTTATGAATCGGATTCTGGTGGAATGATTTTGATCCATCTCCAAAGTTCCAGAACCAGGAAGTTGGAGAGCCAGTGCTAGTATCAGTAAATTTAACTTTTAATGGCGTTTTTCCTGATGTTGGAGACGCAGAAAATGCAGCTACTGGCTTTGCTGAAGATTGACTGGATACCTTAATATACCCAGTTTTTACCTCAGAATCGCTTCCATCCTCGTTGAAAACAGTGAGGTTGACAGTGTAGATGCCGGCTACAGCATAAGTGTATACTGGGTTCTGTTCAGTGCTGTCAACAGTTCCATCATTATTGAAATCCCAAGAATAGGATGAGATGTTGCCAATTGATGCATCTGTAAACTGAACATCAAGCGAAGCTTTTCCACTGGTCCTGTTGGCTGTGAAGTTTGCAACCGGAGCTCCAGGTAGAGGTTCACTTACGATAATGTACTCGGTCTTTACTTCAGAATCACTTCCTTCTGCATTTGAAACCGTAAGATTGACTGTGTAATTACCGGCTGATGTGTATGTATGCACTGGGTTCTGCTCTGTAGCATTGTTACCATCTCCAAAATCCCAAATCCATGATGTAGGTGTACCTGTGGATTGGTCAGTGAAGTTAACCGTAAGTGGGGCAAAACCGTTAGTTATGTCGGCATTAAAAGCAGCAACTGGTATTGGTTTATAAATGTCAGGAACCCCTATCGTTACATTCGTATCCCCTGTGGTGTTGTTTTGCCTTTTGATTTCTTCTCCATCAGCCCATTCTTTTGCTGATACTTCTCCTGTAATTGAGTATGTCCCGTTTTTCGTTGTTGCCGGCACGAAAACATCATATATGACTGTTTTTTTACCAGGCCCCATTTCATCAATGAGTGCCCATTGCGTGTTCGCAGCCTGATATATCATTCCGTTGTTCTGGACTGGAGTTACAGTCCAACTGTCTGGAAGGTTTTCGTCAATCCCAGGTGCGTAAAGTGTGCCACCTGAAACTGTGACATTTAAAGTAACTCTTAAGCTTTCTCCTGCTTTCATGCTTGTAGTGTTTAGCGTTCGCTCACCGGTTATATCGGCTGCAAGCGCTGGTGATGCTAAACCTATAATTAGAAAAATGGACAAGAAGGCTAGTAAAGTCATTTTTTTCATAACATCTACTCCGTTTGATCCCTGCCGACCACGTTGATACCTGTTCAAACAGGTATTTTTTAAAAAAACCGATTTTTTCTGAAAAAGGAGGTTCAGTGACAGTATTAAATTCTGCAAGTTTCTTTAGATTCCACTTTTATGCAAGGTCGACACTTACAGTTAAGGATATTGTCAGGAGTATATATATCTAAAAATTTGGCAAAGGATTGTTATCCAAAAAGGAAAAAACTGGAATAAATAAAAAAAGGTAATCTGAATATTACCTCAAAAACCAGTTGCTCCGTACAGGTAGCCTGAAACGTTAACCATGTAATTGTAACCTTATAGTTTCCTTTCTGAAAACACTGATGTTCTGGATTTTTTTATCTTGAAGTTTTTCCGTCTCCAAAACTCCATTTCATGCGGTAGGAACTCCTGTGATTTCGTCAGTAAATCCTACCGCTAATAAAAATTTTCTAGAGATTGGAATTTCAGAGAATTTAAGCAACTGGTTTTATTACAATTTTTATACAACTTTTATATATTGTGTTTTTGTTACCGTGTTCTTGCCTTTAGCATTCTTTACTGTTAAATTAACCGTATATGTTCCTGCCTTTGAATACTTATGAATCGGATTCTGTTGGAATGACTTTGCTCCGTCTCCAAAGTCCCATCTCCATTTAGCAGGTATTCCTGTACTTGTGTCAGTAAAAGTAACCTTTAATGGTGTTTTTCCTGATGTAACACTGCTGGTGAAGTTTGCAGCAGGTTTTGTAATCACTTTTATATATTGTGTTTTTGTTACCGTGTTCTTGCCTTTAGCATTCTTTACTGTTAAATTAACCGTATATGTTCCTGCCTTAGAATACTTGTGAACAGGATTCTGGAGGAATGATTTTGATCCATCTCCAAAGTCCCATCTCCATTTAGCAGGTATTCCTGTGCTTGTGTCAGTAAATTTAACCTTTAATGGTATTTTTCCTGAGGTTGGAGTTGCAGAAAAGTTTGCAACCGGTTTTGTTATCACTTTTATATATTGTGTTTTTGTTACCGTGTTCTTGCCTTTAGCATTCTTTACCGTCAAGTTAACAGTATATGTTCCTGCCTTTGAATATTTATGAACCGGATTCTGAAGGAATGACTTTGATCCATCTCCAAAATCCCATCTCCATTTAGCAGGTATTCCTGTGCTTGTGTCAGTAAATTTAACCTTTAATGGTGTTTTTCCTGAGGTTGGAGTTGCAGAAAAGTTTGCAACCGGTTTTGTTATCACTTTTATATATTGTGTTTTTGTTACCGTGTTCTTGCCTTTAGTATTCTTTACAGTCAAGTTAACAGTATATGTTCCTGCTTTGGAATACTTGTGAATCGGATTCTGGTGGAATGACTTTGACCCATCTCCAAAGTTCCAGAACCAGGAAGTTGGAGAGCCAGTACTTGTATCAGTAAATTTAACTTTTAATGGTGTTTTTCCTGAAGTAGGAGACGCAGAAAATTCAGCTACTGGCTTTGCTGAAGATTGACTGGAGACCTTAATATACTCAGTTTTTACCTCAGAATCGTTTCCATCCGCGTTGGAAACCGTAAGGTTGACAGTGTAAGTACCTACCTTATCGTAAGTATATGAGGGGTTCTGTTCAGTGCTGTCTACAGTTCCATCATTATTGAAATCCCAAGAATAGGACGAGATGTTGCCAATTGAAGCATCGGTGAAATTGACAGTGAGAGGAGCATTACCAGAAGTAGGTGTTGCTGTAAAATCTGCAACAGGAGTGCCAGAATGAGGTTCACTTACGATAATGTACTCGGTTTTTACTTCAGAATCATTCCCTTCTGCATTGGAAACTGTAAGGTTGACGGTGTAGTTTCCTGCTTCTGAAAAGGTATGCACTGGGTCCTGCTCTGCAGAGTTTGTACCGTCTCCAAAGTCCCAGTTCCATTCAGTTGCATTTTCAGAAAGATCAGTGAACTGGACTGAGAGAGGAGCAGTACCGCTTGTTACGTCCGCAGTGAAATCAGCAACTGGTGCCGGTTCTGTTGGTGTTGAGGATTTGGAAACAGTAATGTAATCCGTTTTCACAGTACTGTCGCTTCCTACTGAGTTCGTGACTGTCAAATTTACAGTATAGTTTCCTGCAGCAGTAAAAGTGTATGTTGTATTCTGGTCAGTACTGTCCACAACACCATCATTATCGAAGTCCCAGGCCCACGAGGTAGGTGAGTTTGTAGAGAGATCGGTGAAATTAACTGATAACGGAGCAGATCCCGACGTTACATTACTGGTGAAGTCTGCTGCCGGGAGTTGAGATGCAGCTACGGTAATGTTACCGTAATTCTCTATTGGAGCAATCAGAGGTGCATAATCTGTACCAAAGCCAACTGTGTATGAAGTATCTCCAACTCCGTCCTCATCCGCATCAGCGCCTTTGTACTGGTCGAAGTAATTGCCAAGTATGCTTATGTGCTCTTTACCAGCATAATTGTAGTTGAGTTCAGAAGGAGAAGACCAGGAAACGCCCGCATCGTTACCCGGGTAATAGGCATAAGAGCTACAGTTAATGAAGTCGTTTTGATATATATCAATTTTATTGTTCGTTCCAACGAAATTAAATATACTCAATGTTACTTTGCAATTCTGATAATTATTTTTTACACACGTCACATTATTTACGTTGTTTATTTTCATTATGTATTTGTAATTGTCATTCTCAAAAGTATTGTTTTTTACAAATCCACCGCCTTCTCCATTTATAATATATATATTAAATTGACTGTCTTTTACAGTGCAGTTTTCTATAATTGTACTATCTCTAACCATCAATGATCCTACAGCATTTTTAAATAAACAATTCCTTACATCCAAGAACTCAGAATTATAAACAATAGAACTAATGCCTAGTCCTTTTGATCCCGTAAATTGAAGGTTTTCAAATAGAGAATTATTAGCAAAATTGTTTACCTCCATGCGAACATTATGAAGTATAACTGAGTCCTGGCTATCACCGATCACATTTAAAGGAGCAAGGATATTAACAGTAGTAGTCCTTAGATCACTTCCATATTCTCCTGAATGCCAGTATATTGTCGAATCAACGGGTGCATTCTCAATAATCGATTTAAAATCATCCCCTGGATATATATGGATGTCAGGAATCCCAATTGTTACATCCGTATCCCCTGTGATGTTGTTTTGTCTTTCTGTTTCTTCTCCATCAGTCCATTCTTTTGCTGAAACTTCTCCTGTAATTGAATAGGTTTCTGTTTCTGCTGTTGCCGGCACGAAAACATCGTATATGACTGTTTTTCTACCAGGATTCATTTCACCAATGAGTCCCCATTGTGTGTTCGCAGCTTCGTATGTCATTCCATCATTCTGAACTGGAGTTACAGTCCAACTGTCAGGAAGATTTTCGTCAATACCTAGCGAGTAAAGTGTGCCACCTGAAACTGTGACATTTAAAGTTACTCTGAAGCTTTCTCCTGCTTTTATATTTGTGTTGTTTAACGTTCGCTCACCGGTTATATTGGCTGCAAGTGCTGGTGATGCTAAACTTATAAGTAGAAACTCGGTTTTTACTTCAGAATCACTCCCTTCTGAATTGGAAACCGTAAGATTGACGGTGTAATTACCGGCTGATGTGTATGTGTGCGCTGGATTCTGCTCGGTAGCATTGGTACCGTCTCCAAAGTTCCAGAACCAGGAAGTCGGTGATCCAGTTGACTGGTCTGTGAAATTAACCAAAAGAGGAGCAGTACCGCTTGTTACATCAGCAGTAAAAGCCGCGACTGGTGCCGGTTCTGTTGGTGTTGAGGATTTGGAAACAGTAATGTAATCCGTTTTCACAGTACTGTTGCTACCAACTGAGTTTGTGACTGTCAAATTTACAGTATAGTTTCCTGCAGCAGTAAAAGTGTATGTTGAATTCTGGTCAGTACTGTCCACAACACCATCATTATCGAAGTCCCAGGCCCACGAAGTTGGTGAGTTTGTAGAGAGATCGGTGAAATTAACATTCAGTGGAACTTCGCCAGAAGTCGGCATTGCCATGAAGTTCGATGTAGGGAAATCAGCGTCTCTAAAAGCATATAATTTCTTGTCGAGGCTGCCAATATATAAGGTTCCATCTGCTCCTATTGCTGGTGAACTAACTATCTGGTTTTCTACGGCATATGTCCATTTTAATGTTCCGTCAGGGTTTAATGCATATAATTTGTTGTCATTGCTCCCGAAGTAGATAGTTCCATCTGCTCCTATTGCCGGTGAACCAATCTGGTTTCCTGTTATTGCATATGTCCATTTGAGTGTTCCATCAGAGTTTAACGCATATAATTTGTTGTCGCTGCTTCCAATATATATTGTTCCATCTGCTCCTATTGCTGGTGAACTTCCTAAATTGCCTCCTGCAGTATAGCTCCATCTAAGAGTTCCTTCGGGATTTAATGCATATATTTTTTTGTTGTCAGTAGTTCCAAAATATATTGTTCCGTCCGCCCCTATTGCTGGTGAACCTGCTACCCCTTCCCCTCCATTGTAGCTCCATTTAAGAGTTCCATTAGGATTTAATGCATAAACATCTCTGTAGCCGCTTTCGATATATATTGTTCCGTCTGTTCCGATTGCTGGAGTACACTGTAGCTGTGCTCCTGCGTAGTATTTCCATTTTAGAGTTCCATCTGGATTTAATCCATATAGGTATTTGTCGTTGCTTCCGATGTAAACAGTTCCATCTGTCCCGATTGCAGGAGAACAGCTTATCCTGTTTCCTGTAGTGTAGCTCCATTTTAGAGTTCCATCGGGGTTTAGTGCGTATATGTTTTTGTCATAGCTTCCGATATATACTGTCCCATCCACTCCGATTGCTGGAGAACTACTTATTCTGTTTCCTGTAGTGTAGCTCCATTTTAGGGTTCCATCGGAATTCAATGCGTATAATTTGTTGTCGTAGCTTCCGATGTATATCGTTCCATCTGTCCCAATTGCTGGCGAACTGCTTATCTGCTTTGTTGCAGTGTATGTCCAAATGCTATTGTTTGTTTGGGGCCCGTTGTATGACGATTGTCCAGAGTTGTTGAGATCTCTCTGAAACTTAGGCCATGCCGAATTTGCGAGTCCACCTGATGTCATTATTTCTATTGTTACATCCGTATCTCCTGTGATATTGTTTTGTCTTTCTACTTCGTTTCCATCAGTCCATTCCTTTGCTGATACTTCTCCTGTTATTGAATATATCCCGGTTTTCGTTGTTACCGGCATGAAAACATCGTATATGACTGTTTTTTTACCAGGATTCATTTCACCAATGAGTCCCCATTGCATGTTTTCAGCATCGTATATCATTCCATCATTCTGAACTGGTGTTACAGTCCAACCGTCTGGAAGATTTTCATCAATACCTAGCGAGTAAAGTGTGCCACCTGAAACTATGACATTTAAAGTTACTCTGAAGCTTTCTCCTGCTTTCACGCTTGTAGTGTTTAACGTTCGCTCACCGGTTATATCGGCTGCAAGCGCTGGTGATGCTAGACCTATGATTAGAAAAATGGATAAAAAGGCTAGTAAAGTAATTTTTTTCATAACATCTACTCCGTTTGATCCTTGCCGACCACGTTGATACCTGTTCAAACAGGTATTTTTTAAAAAAACCGATTTTTTCTGAAAAAGGAGGCTCAATAACAGTATTAAGTTCTGCAAATTTCTTTAGATTCCACTTTTATGCAAGGTCGACACTTACAGTTAAGGATATTGTCAGGAGTATAAATACTTAAAAATTTGGCAAAGAATTGTTATCTAAAATGGAAAAAACTGGAATAAATAAAAAAGGGTAATAAGGTAATCTCAAGATTACCTCAAAAACCAGTTGCTCCGTACAGGTATGGAGATTTTCTAGGTTGGAATTTCAGAGAATTTAAGCAACTGGTTTTATTACAATTTTTATACAACTTTTATATATTGTGTTTTTGTTACCGTGTTCTTGCCTTTAGCATTCTTTACTGTCAAGTTAACAGTATATGTTCCTGCCTTTGAATACTCGTGAACCGGATTCTGATGGAATGACTTTGCTCCGTCTCCAAAGTCCCATCTCCATTTAGCAGGTATTCCTGTACTTGTGTCAGTAAAAGTAACCTTTAATGGTGTTTTTCCTGATGTAACACTGCTGGTGAAGTTTGCAGCAGGTTTTGTTATCACTTTTATATATTCTGTTTTTGTTTCCGTGTTCTTGCCTTTAGCATTCTTTACTGTCAAGTTAACAGTATATGTTCCTGCCTTAGAATACTTGTGAACCGGATTCTGAAGGAATGACTTTGCTCCATCTCCAAAGTCCCATCTCCATTTAGCAGGTATTCCTGTGCTTGTGTCAGTAAATTTAACCTTTAATGGTGTTTTTCCTGATGTAACACTGCTGTTGAAGTTTGCAGCTGGTTTTGTAATCACTTTTATATATTCTGTTTTTGTTACCGTGTTCTTGCCTTTAGCATTCTTTACTGTCAAGTTAACAGTATATATTCCTGCCTTTGAATACTTGTGAACAGGATTCTGTTGGAATGACTTTGCTCCATCTCCAAAGTTCCAGAACCAGGAAGTTGGAGAGCCAGTGCTTGTGTCAGTAAATTTAACCTTTAATGGTGCTTTTCCTGAAGTAGGCGACGCAGAAAATGCAGCTACTGGCTTTGCTGAAGATTGACTGGAGACCTTAATATACTCAGTTTTTACCTCAGAATCATTTCCATCCGCGTTGGAAACCGTAAGGTTGACAGTGTAGGTACCGACTGCATCATAAGTGTATATAGGATTTTGCTCAGTGCTGTCTACAGTTCCATCATTATTGAAATCCCAAGAATAGGATGAGATGTTGCCAATTGAAGCATCGGTGAAATTGACAGTGAGAGGAGCATTACCAGAAGTAGGTGTTGCTGTAAAATCTGCAACTGGAGCTCCAGTCAATGGTTCACTTACGATAATGTACTCGGTTTTTACTTCAGAATCATTCCCTTCTGCATTGGAAACCGTAAGGTTGACGGTGTAGTTTCCTGCTTCTGAAAAGGTATGCACTGGGTTCTGCTCTGTAGAGTTTGTACCGTCTCCAAAGTCCCAAAGCCATTCAGTTGCATTTTCAGAAAGATCAGTGAACTGGACTGAGAGAGGATAAGTACCGCTTGTTACGTCCGCAGTGAAATCAGCAACTGGTGCCGGTTCTGTTGGTGTTGAGGATTTGGAAACAGTAATATAGTCTGTTTTTACAGTACTGTTGCTTCCTACTGAGTTCGTGACTGTCAAATTTACAGTATAATTTCCTGCAGCAGTAAAAGTGTATGTTGGATTCTGGTCAGTATTGTCCACAACGCCATCATTATCGAAATCCCAGGTCCATGAAGTTGGTGAGTTTGTAGAGAGATCGGTGAAATTAACTGATAACGGAGCAGATCCCGACGTTACATTACTGGTGAAGTCTGCTACTGGAAGTTGAGGTGCAGCTACGGTAATGTTACCGTAATTCTCTATTGTAGCTATCAGCGGTGCATAATCGGTATCAGATCCAACGGTGTATGAAGTATCTCCAACTCCGTTCCCATCTGCATCAGTACCATTATACTGGTCATAATAATTGCCAAGTACACCTATGTTTTCTTTACCAGCATAAGTGTAGCTAAGTTCAGAAGGAGAAGACCAGGAAACGTCAGTTCCTGAACCTGAAGTCAAAGAGGAACAATTTATGAAGTTGTTTAGGTACGTAGTAACTTTTTGTGAGTCGCCCTGGAATTCAATGGCACCTTTATCAACGTTACAGTTTTCAAAAGTGTTATTTTGGATAACTATATTCACACTATTACGGGGTGCAATTACGGATCCAGCTGCAGAAATACCATCAAAAATATTGTCAGTGATTGATGTATTCTGTGCTTGCAATAAATAAATGACTTCGTTATTTATATGGTTATTCACGAATTTATTATTTGATACTGAAACGTTACTCATAGTTCTTTTAAGATATAAAGGTCTCACGTTTCCTGATACCTCGAACAAATTATTTCTGATTGTACCTCCACCAGAGCCAGTCCATATCCTTAAATATGAATTACCTATGAAAGTACAGTTTTCTAACAGGCTATCGTCTTGAATTTGTACGGATGAATTCTCAAATATACAATTTCTGATTTTATCATAATTAGAATTACTGGTAAATTGTGGTCCCTTGTTTATAAAATGAATTCCTTCAATTGTGGTACCAGGTGATCCACCCCATCCAATGTTTGTTAAATTAACAAGATTTGCTCCATCCCCTATTATATGCAATGAATTAGATATTGTATATCCTCCATTTCCTGTATAGTTCCCTGCATGCAAGTATACCGTTGAACCTTCTTGAGCATTCAGAAGAATAGATTTAAAATCATCCCCTGGATATATATGGATGTCAGGAATCCCAATTGTTACATCCGTATCCCCAGTGATGTTGTTTTGTCTTTCTGTTTCTTCTCCATCAGCCCATTCTTTTCCTGAAACTTCTCCTGTAATTGAATAGGTTTCGGTTTCTGCTGTTGCCGGCACGAAAACATTGTATATTACTGTTTTTTTACCAGGATTCATTTCATCAATGAGTCCCCATTGTGTGTTCGCAGCTTCGTATGTCATTCCATCATTCTGAACTGGAGTTACAGTCCAACCGTCAGGAAGATTTTCATCAATACCTAGCGAGTAAAGTGTGCCACCTGAAACTGTGACATTTAAAGTTACTCTGAAGCTTTCTCCTGCTTTCACGCTTGTAGTGTTTAACGTTCGCTCACCGGTTATATCGGCTGCAAGCGCTGGTGATGCTAGACCTATAATTAGAAAAATGGATAAGAAGGCTAGTAAAGTAATTTTTTTCATAACATCTACTCCGTTTGATCCTTGCCGACCACGTTGATACCTGTTCAAACAGGTATTTTTTAAAAAAACCGATTTTTTCTGAAAAAGGAGGTTCAATAACAGTATTAAGTTCTGCAAATTTCTTTAGATTCCACTTTTATGCAAGGTCGACACTTACAGTTAAGGATATTGTCAGGAGTATAAATACCTAAAAATTTGGCAAAGAATTGTTATCCAAAAAGGAAAAAAGTGGAATAAATAAAAAAGGTACCTTAAATAGTTAAGGTCATTCCAAAAAGAAAAAAGTGGAATAAATAAAAAAAGGGAATAAGGTAATCTAATAATTACCTTAAAATCCAGTTGCTCCGTACAGGTATCCTGCATCGTTTCCGTAAACAAGATATCCATTAGCAAAAGCTATTCCCTGTAGTGTGTAAGTTGAGTTGCTAGGTTGCCAAGATCCACTGCTACCTAAGGAACCATCGATAAAGTTCAAATAGTAGCACTTAGCAGAGGCATTATTTGTAGTCACATACACTCTTTCTTGTCCGGAAGTATTTGTGGTTATAACGGGAGAGGCTTTTACAAGTCCACCGAGATTGGAGGATTCGTCTTCCAAATTCAAATTTGTATCAAAACACTTTACAGTACCAGTAGGATTACTATAATTGCCATTGTCAGTTCCTACATAGATATAATTATTAGTTACTGCAGGAGTTGAAGTTGAGTATACGTCAGATCCGAAGCTATTTGATGCTTGTAGATTGCTCAATATGCCGGAAGGACTAATCGAGGCTTTTAACAAATAGCCTGGCTTAGCAGTAAAGTATATGTATCCATTTTTGTAGACGATGCCTGAACGGATGCTACCGTAAGAAGACGCGTCCAGAGAACTTACTAGGCTTCCAGTCGCTTTATTGAAAGAGCGTACTTTACCTGCGTCATCCCCAACGACAACATAGTCACCAATGATTGCAGGGGATGCTCCGTAATAGCCACGGGTACTGCTGTCATTTCTCCAGATTACATTGCCATTGCTTGCATCCACACAGTAGAAGTAACCTCCAATTGTACTATAATTTTCATCAAACCCTACCGAGCCAAAATACAGTTTTCCAGAGTCGTATTTTATTGGAGAATCAATCTGGTAGTTAGATGGGAAATAGGTGTCACTTGAATTATACCATACAACATTCCCAGTCGTTGCATTTAGTGCATAAATGGTTGAACCAATATTTGTATTTCCATAGTTTCCGTTTGACAAACCAACATATAAACGATCATTGTTATATACAGGCACAGATATTTCGTAACTGTACGGATTATCATTTGCAATATTGGTGTTAACCCAATTCTGAGCTCCTGTTGTCAGGTTAAATGCATATACGGTTCCATTGTAATTTACGCAATATGCAACATTATTATCATCAATTACAACTCCTGCATCCAACCCTGCATAATCACCAGCAGCTGTTGTGCTAGTCCAGTTCGTAGCAAAAGTTGTAGTAATATTTTCACTGGTAACTCCGTTATTGTCGTTGTTCCCCTGGAACGAAGTCCAGCTTGAAGCTGATACTGCCACGGGCAGCAATCCAATTATTACCATGCTTATCAAAAGCATAAACAAATTTTTATTTTTCATGTTCGGTACTCCGTTAATCAATGTTCTGTATCAATTTTTGATACCCACAGGTAAGCGAATTCTCCTGTAGTTCACCCACTCGTTATTGATTGAATCCCAACTACGTTTTTTAATTTAGTGGGATGTAAATAAGTTTGTATTTCTTAATATAATAAACAATCAAATTGGGAAATTATTGTTAGCCTTTAGCTATACATTATGCTCATTTTTTGACTGATTTATTAACATTATTAATACTGTTACCTTCAAAGGATACTCTATATCTGTTTTCATATATTTACAAACAAACTTAATGAATAAGCTTAATATCTGTAGTCTCAGCCTTGTTTTAAGAGATTTACTCCATAGGAGGCTTGCCCTGAAAGTCGATGAGGCCCTCATGCTTGAAAATCAAAGTTGCGCTGGCGCACCCCGCTGCAAGCAACGGGGTATGTTCGCGCCACCGCTCGGTTGTATTGGCTTATTGAAAATCGATTATTTTCATTTGTTTGTATGCTTCTTTTTCTTCCTGATTTCCCTGATTTTCAATATAGCTTTTTATTACATCGGAAGTTGTTCCATCTCCTACGGTTCCGATGTATCCTCCATCACTCCACAGTTCACTACCCCAAAGCTGTTTTTTGATCTCAGGGTATTGCTTAAAAATTTGTCTTGCTGTAATGCTTTTTATTATTTGCATTACTCTTGAAGGAGAATATTTTGGTTCGGCACCAACAAAAAGATGGACATGATCACCATCAGTACCAATTGCATCAAACTCAAAACAGTACCTTTCACCAATTCCAAAGCATATGGTTTTCAAAAAACGAATGATTTCAGCATCTAAAAGAAGCTTTTTCCGATATTTCATACAAAAAACCATGTGGTATCTTATTTTATAGACACAATGGTTTGCATGTCTGAGTTCCATTTACAGTACAAATGTAGCTAAAAATATAAGGTAGTTATTTAACAACGGTTCTCGGGGAAGTTTTCCATCCCCGCAGCAAGCTAGCGGGGTATTCGAATGAAATCAAATCAAAAAAATTTTGGAGGATGATGGATTATAAACTACTAAATATAAAATTACTGATATGTTGTAACCAATAACGGCGCAAAATGTAGATGAATATAAAATTCAGTGATAAATGGTTAATTACTGATACATATCATTGAAAAATTAGCATTTCATGTAATTTTTTTTACAAATTGAATAAATACATAAATATTAGTTATGTGTTGAAAATTTGAATCGGGTATTTTTCTTTATTATATTACTAAGAATTACCATAATTAGAATTATTGGCACAAAATTTCATTAAATTAAATCTAAAGTGCGTTAAACAAATTTTTTTGCAAAATAGATATTATTATTTAATATTATTGAGAAATAAGGAATTTTGTAGAAAATGGTGGAACCTCAAATAATAAAGAATAATATATGAGCTCATCCCAAACTCCAAACCAATTTTATTCTTAAATCAATAGGAGTTTTGGAAATATTTTTCGTTATGATATACTCGATTGAGAATTCCAAATTTGAAATTCAGAGATGCGATTTTGAATTTTAGGAGAAGCTCTATAATAAAGTAATATATTACATTCTAAAGTAATATATTACATTCTAAAGTAATATATTACATTCTAAAGTAATATATTACATTCTAAAGTAATATATTACATTCTAAAGTAATATATTACATTCTAAAGTAATATATTACATTCTAAAGTAATATATTACATTCTAAAGTAATATATTCTAAAATATATTACATTCGTTTTGGAATCATAGTAATAGTGGAACGATTCCCATAAATGAGGTGATGGCCGATAAGGCCATCAATTCACTTGTATTATATTCGTTAATATGAAGTTCACTTATTGAACTTCATAGGCGAATTGTTTTTCCAGTACATAACCATCGATTGTATATTGTTTAGTGAAATTTTGTAGTTAGAGTCTATTGAAATACCTTTTTTCCAATGAAGCACGGCAGTCTGTAATTCGTCAAGTGAAATATACGCTCCGGACTCCGAATCTGGATCATTGAAAACATTCCAATCTCCTTCAACACAGTATAGATTTCCTCCATCTGTTCCAAAGTAAGCTTTTCCCTGAGAAAGTGCTACTCCCTGCAGGATATACCCATCGTCAGGAGGATTATATTCCCACACAAGACCTCCTGATTCATTCAGGCAGTAAAGGGAACCGTTATCCTCTGCAGTTGTGAAATAAATACGAGGTGTTCCATAATACGTAGAAACTGCAGGAGAGGATTTCACACCTGCATCCACATGGTATTCCCATACTTTTTTACCATCACTATCATCCAAACAGATCATCTTACCATCATATCCATGCTCTCCCTGTCCAACGTATACTTTACCGTTATAGATTGCAGGAGTCGAGGTACTGAACATCTGGTCAGAGCGCCATCCCTGGTTAAGGAATGTACCAGTAGAGTCATCGAATCCTACTTTCCAGACATAACCAGTTTCCTGTGCTAACTCTGAAGTCGTATAGACATACCCGCCATGGTAAGCGACAGAGGAACGGAATCTTCCCGGCTCAGGGAGAGCAAATAAAATCCGACTCGACACATCGCTGTCCAGGCTTATTTCATCGACAAGCGCTCCTGTTTTCCTGTCAAGACATGTGAGATTCCCTTCATGGGTAGAATATATCAGATAATCTCCTACAACGGATGCACCGTTCCATATGAAGCCGGATGTGTTCTGAGTTGCATGTTTCCATAAAAGGTTTCCAAGGTCATCGTAGCAATAATAGTATTTTGTATCCACCCCGCCTTCAAGACCTTCTGCAACGTATATCCTGTGATCGTAATACGTAACCGGACTTTCTGGACCTACATCCGTTACATGTACTTTCCATTTCTGGACCCCTGTACTTGCGTTATAGGCATAAAGATTTCCACCTTCAGTTAATACAAAGAGATTTCCGTCTCCATATGCGGGTGTTGAAGAGTGTAAAACCGAAGCAGCATCAAGTGTTGCATGCCATATTGGTTTACCTTCTGCTTTGTTATAAGCATACAATTCTCCACTGGAAGCTAGTATATAGACGTTATCTCCTACAACTATTGGGCAAAGATCGATATTCCCACCAAAATCATCCGCACTCCACTTAAGTTTAACAGAATCATCAAGGGGTGCATATCCTTCAGTAACACCATTTCTATCACTTCCCCCCTGAAATTGTGTCCAGTATATTGCAGATTTTGCTTCAATTACTGTTTCCGGTTTTACCGTAATAGGCAGAGTCACCTGGTTATTAGTTTCATCACTTTCCGATACATTGTTCTCCGTATCAGCAAATACTGTAAACCCAAAGTTTCCGGCCTCCTGGGATTCCCATGTAAAATTTAGTTCAGCGCTCTGGGAAGGACCAAGCTGTTCGAAAGTCTTTGCAGCCAGTTCATTTGTTCCTTCTTTTACGGTCACTGTAAAATTACTTGCCATGGAAGTACCCTGGTTTTTCACAACTGCTTTCATTTCATATGAAGTATTTGAAAAGATAGCAGAAGGTGTGATCGATACAGGGATAAGGTCTGCATCACCAGCTAAAGCAGTTACATTTATTCCCCTAGAATTATCTGCATCATTATTTTCAGGAACGGACCCTGTAGCATGAGCTTCAACCGTTATGTTATAATCCCCTGGAGCTTCTGGTGTCCAGGAAAAACTCACATTTTTGGCCAGGTTACTTCCGATCTTTGTTACAAGGTTATCTTTCTGTTCACCATTTACCAGGAAGGATACGGATACGTTGTCAGCATACGTGTTGCCGTTATTTCTAATAGTTGCAGCAATTTCATTCGGATAATAGGGGTAGACGCTTCCTGCGACCACTGAAACATTTTGGACAACCATATCTAGATAAGGATCAGCCTGCCCATAGGCATAGACTTCGCCGTCATCGCCAATTGTATATATACTACCATTTGCAATAGAACAAGCTCCTCCAGCCGTGGATTCCCATAAAACATCGCCTGTATATGCATCATATTCCACAATGTGATCATAACCATATGACGAAGTTTTTTTGCCTGCAAAAGCTTTTCCATCTGCAACTGTCATGGAATTCGTCCATCCCCCGGCACTGCCGCTCCAGATAATTTCTCCTGAAGAAGCATTAACACAATATACCGGAGAGACGTAAACATTCCCATATGCAAGTGCAGGAGTGGAGTCCGTTCTTGGAATGTTTTGTTCCCAGAGGATCTGCCCATTATTTATATCCAACGCGCTTAATGCAGTAGTTTTATCGGTGTAGAAATCATAAGACGTAACATATACAGCATTGTTTCCTACGGAGGCAGAACATAATACGTTGTCTGTAATTGGAGTGGTCCATATTTTCGAGCCGTTTTCTGCATCTACACAATATACCTGTCCTTCATATACATTCGAGCCCACATTTATTGTACCATACCCACTTGTTAAGAAGACCTTTCCGTCTTTATAGGAAGGGACACCTTGTGCGGAACCTATTACTGAATAAGTCCACAAGAGTTTTCCAGTATACTCGTCCACACAATAATAATGACTTCCTCCCCAGTCAGAACAAAAGACTTTTCCATTAGCTATTGATGGCCCGGCATTACATGATGTTTGACCACTCGGATTAGTGAATTTCCATTTTTCAGTGCCGTTTGAAGCATAAACACAAATCGTGTCAGTACCTCTGGAAGCAAACACCATCCCATCATCATAAGCAGGAGATGACCATGAACCATACTTATCTGTTCCCGTATTCGCAGTCCATACTACATCACCTGTTGTAACATTCAAAGCTTTCAATGAATTGGACCTACTTATAACAAAAACCATGTTTTCAGCGGTTACAGGCGCGGAATCTATAACTGCGCCTACTCCACTACTCTTCCATTGTAACTGGAATGCATCCGGTAATTCTCCTGCATAAAAACCGGTATGTTCTATGTTATTCTGAAACTGTGGCCAGTTGTTTTCCTCTTCAGATAATGCCAGTGGTATACTTTGCAATATTGCGAGCATTACTATAGGTATCAAAATTAGTTGACGCATTTTTTGTTTCATGCTACTCTCTTCCCATAAAAAATTCAAAATTTCTGGAACTATCCCTGTCAGTACTTGTTATTTATTCAATTCTCTTTGGTCAATTTTGAGAAATATTTCTAAAATGAAACAGTAAAATTTTTCTTACATGTTGTGCCCGGTTTTCGTGTTCCGTAACTATAAATTGCCCCATAAAAGAATTAAAAATAATTAAAACAATGATGAAAAGGTGAATTTATTTAAATGTATTATTTTGGCAAAAGATTGTTAGTAAAATGAGTAACAAGCTTTTCTAAGTGTGTGACAAGATACTATACTGTTAATTGAGTCAGACCTCAAGAAAAAAGGAAGGAAAGAGTACGTAAAGATAATTATTCTCACGGACTTTCATACCAAAGAAGAAGTATATAAAGTTTACCAAGTTCCATAATACAAATAATGTGAATACTTTAGAAGTCATCTGTAAACCGAGAATCATGCGTCCATTTTCTATAATGTTGGCAGATTCATTATAGTCTGATTCTGCACTTTTTGATTTCTTGATATTATCCTTTTGGTTTCTTGATATTGTCCTTTTTGATTTCTTGATATTATCCTTTTTGATTTCTTGATATTGTCCTGTGAGCTTCACACACAAACGTTACCGTTTATGCATGTCACAGTAAGATTACCTCAAATGGCAAATATAGTGCAGAGACGCAGTTAGTATAGTATAGCTTCTTGTCGCACATGCCGAATATAGGTTTTAAAACAGACTTTCTACAATTTATTGCTGGAACAAAGATTGATTCATAGGAACCGGTTAGTAAAAATTACAAACCAAAGTTGGCTTTCAACTCTGGTCAACGAGGCTAAAGAGTTGTTTTGCCAGATTTTGTCAATGATCTCTCAACCCTTTAGCCTCGATTTTTTATCATTTTTCAATTAAGGTTATTTGCTTTCAGAATATATTCTCGGTTTTGTATTTGTTGTCACTTTTATGTAGTCACTGTTATATAATCTGTTTTTGTTACCGTGTTCTTGCCTTTAGCATTCTTTACTGTTAAATTAACAGTATATGTTCCTGTCTTTGAATATTTGTGAATCGGATTCTGGTGGAATGACTTTGCTCCGTCTCCAAAGTCCCATCTCCATTTAGCAGGTATTCCTGTGCTTGTGTCAGTAAATTTAACCTTTAATGGTGCTTTTCCTGATGTAACACTGTTGGTGAAGTTTGCAGCAGGTTTTGTTATTACTTTTATGAATTGGATTCTGGTGGAATGACTTTGCTCCGTCTCCAAAGTTCCAGAACCAAGAAGTTGGAGAGCCAGTACTTGTATCAGTAAATTTAACCTTTAATGGTGTTTTTCCCGAAGTCGACGACGCAGTAAATGCAGCTACCGGCTTTGCTGAAAAGGGACTGGAGACCTTAATATGCCCGGTTTTCACCTCAGAATCGCTTCCGTCCTCGTTGAAAACAGTGAGGTTGACATTGTAGGTACCGGCTGCAGCATAAGTGTAGATAGGGTTCTGCTCAGTGCTGTCTACAGTTCCATCATTATCAAAGTCCCAGGCCCACGATGTCGGTGAACCGGAGGCCGTGTCATTGAACTGTACCGTGAGAGGTGCTTTACCACTTTCACATTTGCGATGAAATTCGCGACAGGTGAGGTAGAAGAGTCCTTGAAGGCATAGACTTTCTGGTCGCCTCCTATACTGAAAAGCATTCCGTCTGAAAGTGCAGGGGAAGAACCGGCATAAGGAGAATTCCAGACGACATTGCCAGTGAAGGCATCCAGAACATAAAGATTTTCATAACCAAAATACCCCTCTTCTGCGCTTCCCACATAAACGATCCCATCGGCAACCGCTAATGAACAGGTCCAGTCTCCTACCCCTCCTTCGTCTGTTATTTTTGAAGGTGTTGACCAGATAGGTGAGCCTGTAGTCGCATTGAAGCAGTAAGTTTGCACGTTGCTATAACCACTTGCTCCTCCGCAAACGTAGCATTTCCATAGGCCAAAGCAGGAGTCGAATCCGATCTTTCAATTGACTGTTTCCAGATTATCTGGCCTCAGATGCATTTAAGGCAAGAAGCTCTCCATTTCCGTAGAAGCTGTAAGTTGTCAGGTAAATGATGCTGTCTTTGTAAGCCGGAGAACCGCAGAAGTTATCTACGACATTATTGATGTGCCAGAGTTCTTTTCCGGTTACTGCATTCACGCAGTAAGCATGTCCCTGATATGAAGAACCATATCCCCAGCTCGTCATTTGAAAAAAATTGTAGCCCTTCTGGTAAAGAGATTTAACACCTGTCAAGATTTTTGCTGAAAGGCAAACCTGACTTTCCAGTTTTTTGGAAAAATATCAGGCATAGAGCTGTATAAAGAAAAGTAAGTGGTTTCAGTTCCTCTTTTTTGAAGATCTCCTATATTTTCATGGGGTTAACAGTGGTCTGGGCGGAAGAATCTGGCCACATTTTTGGTATCATGGCTGCGGCAGAATCAGGTTTCGGACCTTTTGAAGTGCCAGACCAACTGGATTTTTAAGAGATTATTGGAACATATACGCAGGAAATTTAGTTGTTTCCTGAAATTTACCCAGCAAATGTTATATTTGTAATCAATTAACGAATTTTATACACAACATAAATGCCATACATGTCATTTTTCTAACATGATCTAAACGTAAAAACCATTACAGTTCAGGCATTTTGTATCTTACCTGAATACAAATAACGACATTCGGGTTGGAGTAAACTTTTCTCCCTGAAAGTTCTCAAGGATTTATAATGGATATCTGATTAAACTAATTGTATATGATTAAACTAACTATTTGTTAAACATTTATAAATAAATGTATATGGCTAATTATTCTTAGCTTGTTGGCTAATAACCTGTCTTTTAAATTCTAGAAGTAAGGATGCTTTTAAAGTGAGGACATTTTTAGTTTTATTCCGTATTTTCTGTTTCATCGGCTTTCAAGAACTTCAGGCTTGAGATTGCTTTTTAATCAGTTAATACCATTATCAAAAAAACTTTAAATCATACGAAAAAGATATGTTTTCCTATTTCGTTATATAATTCTTCCTATGTTTTCATAGGGGTTAGGTTAGCCTGTGCGGAACCTGTGTATTCCTATAAGTGGCGTACTCAGGAAAGGAATTCGGACTCCTTGAAGTGGCAGGCTAACCGTTATCCGAGAACAATGTGGACTCAATGGAAGGATTTAGACCCCCATAGGAGGGGCCCTTAATTTACTTCCAAGCTGTTTTTACGTTTTTTTCGAACTTTGAGGGAATATTTATGGAACTCTTTTTTTCGGTGAAGTTTATAGGTTTATGCAGTTGATACCTATTTTCAGTATCTCCTACATAAACTCTGGCTGTGCTGATTGTATTCGATCTTTTTCATCTGGGCATAACTAAAAGTTCTTAAGGAGGTATTTTGGGAGGTACACTGCTTAACTTTGTTTCCTTAGTTAGCAGTTGGTCATAAAGAGTTAAACTGGCTTACCTCATTACTTCCATTTTTCAGCACATCGATCCCAAAGTATATCCATAAATCTGAAATTTTGACTCTATCTATAGATCAATGAATTTCACATTAATAATGGATTTATTTTGGAATCTACAAACTTGTAATCTAAATAACTGGATATAAATCTAACAAAATCGATAATAAGTTTGAGCTTTAAAGGTAACGTTGAAAAATTATCCACGAAATTGTCTCTATTAATATTGCTTACATAAATTTGTCATAAGGAAAGAAAAATAACAGTAAAAAGTAATGCTTTTTGTAATCATTTTTCCATCAGTTTGAATCTTTCCTAATATCTTCATAACTATTTTTATTTTTAAACACTATTATAATTTTACATATGTATGTCGAGCACAATACAATTTTATAATCAGTAATTACTTCTTTCCTTCACGGAATTATAACTTTCTTCAAAATTTAACTTTTTCTTTATTATATTATCCCACAAAATTCATTTTTTTCACAGAATATGCTTTCTTTGCCTAGCTTTTTAATATATTTTTATCTTATTTGCAATTCGTCTATTAAATTTATCACAGCTCAATAAATAGCATTCGATGTTATTTTTTGGTCTATTTTCTAGCTATTATTACCTTTTTGGCTAATAATTATTATCTAAAATCTTAGTCTTTTATACAAGTAAACTAAAATTGAGCTGAAATTACGTAATTGTTTACGATATTGAGGTGAGCATTTGAGAATTTGTGAGGTTATTGTTTTTTAAAATATCCTTTAATAACAGGTGTTAAATAGTGTTTTTCTTTGCACTGATAAGTAAAGTTTACTTTCGTTATTTGTATATAATGCAATTTCTTGTTCTTATTAATTTGATTTTCTTCATATCTATTAATAAAAAATTTGAAAGTTAAACAGTAAAGAATTTCTTTCAAGCAGCGTGCAGTCTCAAGATTAGTAATAATATCCTCACAACTCGGTATATTAAATTATTTTCTGGAGTAGGAATCATGAATGAACAGTTGAATAACGAAACGAACCTTTTGAACAAAAAAATTAAGGCTTCAATACTGGCATTTTTTATGCTTTTAACGTTGTTTTCGATTTCTCCGGCGGCTGGAAGCGGAAATCTTCAGTATGAACTCATTGCCAGTACAACCAGTGATGCCGAAGGCAACTACCTGTTTTCCGGCGTTCCCGACGGAAATTATACGCTTATAGCTCTTTATAATGAGGACAAATGGCGACGTGCCGATGAACAAATTCAGGTTCAAAACGGAACGGACCTTATAGTGACTCTTGATACCTCCAGCAGGAATATCGATGAAAATGAGTCTCAGGCCCTTCTTGACCTGCCTGTCAGTGAGGCTGGTCTTTCTGGAAGTGCTATAATCAGTGGACTTACCCGCCAGAAACAGATGAATGCTGACCCTATACCTCTGGGTTCCACAAACGTTCTTCTGTTAAAGGAAGCTGGAACAGAAACTCAGGATAATTCCAGTGAGACTCAGAGTAATTCCAGCGAAACTCAAGATAACTCCAGCCAGGTCCAGAGTAACTCCAGCAGCAGTCAGCACCTGAACATTGCCATTGTGACCGGATACAGAAGCCATGAGCTTCCACTAAAAAATCTAGCGGAAGAGGTCAACAGTAACAACAGCCTGAACCTTACTCTTAGCTGCTTTATGGCTGACTACGTAATGGAAAATGACGTTGACCTTAGTGCAATGGACATAATCTACATCAACATGCTCAGTCCTTCAACAGCCCAGAAGCTCACACCGACAGTGGACAGTGCAATTGCTAACGGGTGTGTGGTTATTGATGACGATACCCTTCTGAATGAGAGCATCCCGCTTCCTGAAGACCAGATCGAAAGTTACAGGGAAAAACTGAACGACTACTGGAGTAATGGGGCTTACGACCAGAACAACTTGAAAAACCTTATATTCTGCATCGCCAGTGACTGCTGCGGCAGATCTGACCTGCTATATGAGGAGCCGCATACGCTTCCAGAAAGAGCGATTTATCACACGAACATGACAGGTTACTTTACCGATTCTCTGGATACCTATCTTGCCTGGTATTCAAACCGGAGCGATGGAGGGCATGTCTACGATCCTGCAAAGCCTACAATTGCAATCACCATGTACCAGAGCTATTTCCCCTTCCAGATTGAGCCAATTGATGCCCTGATCTCAAAACTGGAAGCAAAAGACTACAATGTTATTGCCACATACGGATCTGATGATCTTGCCTCCGGCGACTTTTTCAAGCAGGGAGATGAGGTTCTTGTGGATGCAATTATTTCATTTACATACTTTGGCAACAAATTTGATGCCGAAGAGCTCGGTGTGCCTGTAATCAACGGCATTGTTGACAATTACATGAACAGGACCGATTATGAAGCCAGCAGCAGACCGCTTCCTGCGGACAAGATGATGAAGCTCGATTTGCAGGAACTCTGGGGAGCTATTGACCCAATAATAATGGCTGCAACGGAAGTAGATCCCGAAACCGAGACTGAAACTTCGGTTTCCATAGATTACCAGGTAGACTGGCTTGTTGACCGTGTGGAAAGTTGGGTGAACCTCAGTGAAATTCCGGAGTCGGACAAAAAAGTTGCTATAATCTATTATAATCATGGAGGAGGGAAGGATAACATAGGGGCTTCTTATCTTGATGTCATTCCAAGTTTGTCAAACCTTCTTGACGCTATGTCTAAAGACGGATATGCTCTGAATGAAAATCAGACCTTAAACGAAACTGATCTCCTGAATTTGATGCTTACCCAGGGTATAAACATAGGGACCTGGGCACCTGGAGAACTCCAGAAAATGGTTGATACCGGCAAAGTCGTTCTTCTCCCAGAAAGTACTTATGAGAAATGGTTCTCGGAACTCCCTGAAGAAAGACAGCAGGAGGTCATTGACCAATGGGGTCCTGCACCTGGAAAGATTATGGTCTGGGAAAACGAGACTGGAAAATACCTTGTTATTCCCAGAATTGAGGTAGGGAAGAATGTGATTCTGGCTCCACAGCCTTCAAGAGGCTGGCTTGATGATAATGAGGCTCTCTATCACGACAAGGATTTGCCTCCTCACCACCAGTACATTGCTTTCTATCTCTGGCTCCAGCATTCTGAGGAAGAAGGAGGATTCGACAGTGATGCCCTTGTTCATTTCGGCAGGCATGGGACTCAGGAATGGCTGCCTGGAAAAGAGTTTGGGCTCTCTCGGTACGACTGGCCTTCCCTGATGATAGGTGATAAGCCCGTGATTTATCCTTACGTTATGGATGGGCTCGGAGAAGGCAATGAGGCAAAGCGCAGAGGAGGAGCAGTAATAGTTGACCATCTTGTACCCCCGATTCTTTCGGCAGGAAGCTATGGGAATTATTCAAATCTGAGTGAAGCTATCCAGAACTATGAACAGGCTGAGGCTGATGCCTCTCTTAAAGCGGCTCACAGGTCTGAAGTCTTAAACCTGACTCAGTCTCTTTCCCTGGATAAAGAACTTAACATGACAGAGGCAGAAAATAACGAGACTTACTTTAATACCACTTTCCTTGAAGGGCTTGAAGATCTTCTGGACGAGTATAAGAGCCAGTCTATGCCTTACGGGCTTCATATCCTGGGTACAAGCCCTAAAGGAGAGCAGCTTGTTGGCATGGTAAATTCTATGCTTGGAACTGACTTTGCAGACTCGGTTAATGAATTCAATAAAACCGAAGGGGCTCAGCTTTATTTGCTTGACCTTGTCCTTAACCAGGGAGTCAATTCCACAAACGCCCAGAAGCAGGTGCTCGGAAAAAGCAATGAAACCGTCAGTACCCTCCTATCCAATGCGGAAGAATATGCTGCAAACCTGGCTCTTGGAGAAGAGGAAATCGATCAGGTTCTCAATGCCCTGGACGGCAAGTTTATCCCTGGAAATCTGGGAGGAGACCCTGTTAGAAATCCGGAAACTCTGCCGTCTGGAAGAAACTTCTATGCGTTTGACCAGCGGATAGTGCCAACAGAAGCTGCCTGGACTCTCGGTCAGGAAATGGCTGACCAGATGCTTGAAGCTTATGTTACCGAGCACGGGACTTATCCGAAAAAGGTGGCTTACGTACTCTGGGCAGGAGAAACAACAAGGCACGAAGGGGTTATGGAAGCAGAGATCCTCTACCTGCTAGGGGTTAAGCCTGTATGGAACAGCGGCAGAGTAGTTGATGTGGAAGCTATTCCAATGGAGACGCTGGGCAGGCCAAGAATTGATGTTGTAATGCAGATCTCTGGACTCTACAGGGACATGTACCCTGACAAGGTTCGCCTGCTGGACAAGGCCGTAAAACTGGCTTATGCCCAGGAAGACTCTCCCAATTATGTCCGGGAAAATGCAGATGCTCTGAAATCTTCTTTGACGAGTGAAGGTTCCCTTAATGATAGTGAGGCTCTGGACCTTTCCCTGCTCAGGATTTTCGGGTCTTCGGACGGCGCCTACGGCACAGGCCTTCCAAATGCGATCTCTTCAAGTGATACTTGGGAAAGCAACGACGCTCTTGCAGAGCTTTACATCAACAAGATGTGCAATGCCTACGGAGAAGATGTGTGGGGCGAAGATCTGAAGGATCTTTTTAAAGAAAACCTTGAAGGGGTTGAAGCTACAGTGCACAGCCGGAGCACAAACCTCTACGGGACTCTGGATAATGACGATTTCTTCCAGTACCTTGGAGGGCTGAATCTTGCTATCAGTTCCGTTTCGGGAGGAGAGTATCCTGATTCATATATCACGAACATGCTGACAAATGGGGACGAGAAAACCGAAACCCTAGAAAAGTTTCTTACGAGGGAAACCTACTCCAGATATTTCAATTCGAAGTGGATTGAAGGTATGCAGGGAAGCGGTTATGCAGGAGCCAGGGAAATGTCGGATTTCGTTGAGAACCTCTGGGGCTGGGAAGCTACGAACCCGGATTTGATCA